>JAEUNO010000027.1 GCA_016791045.1 Methyloversatilis sp.
GCTCCGCGCCACCCTCTCCCGCTGAGGCGGGCGAGGGAAACACCACCGAGCGCCGACCTCTCCCCTCTCCCGCATCAGCGGGAGAGGGGCCGGGGGTGAGGGCGCACGATCACAGCGGAATGTTGCCGTGCTTGCGCCACGGGTTTTCCAGTTGCTTGTCGCGCAGCATGGCCAGCGAGCGGCAGATGCGCTTGCGCGTTTCGCTCGGCATGATCACGTCGTCGATGAAGCCGCGCTTGCCGGCGATGAAGGGGTTGGCGAACTTCTCGCGATACTCCGCCTCGCGCGCCGTGATGCGCTCCGGGTCGTTCTTCTCTTCGCGGAAGATGATTTCCACCGCGCCCTTCGGTCCCATCACCGCGATTTCGGCGCTGGGCCATGCGAAGTTCACGTCGCCGCGCAGGTGCTTCGAACTCATCACGTCGTAGGCGCCGCCGTAGGCCTTGCGGGTGATCAGCGTCACCTTGGGCACGGTCGCCTCGGCGTAGGCGTACAGCAGCTTGGCGCCGTGCTTGATGATGCCGCCGTACTCCTGCGAGGTGCCGGGCATGAAGCCGGGCACGTCCACCAGCGTGATGACCGGAATGCTGAAGGCGTCGCAGAAGCGCACGAAGCGCGCCGCCTTGATCGAGCTCTTGATGTCGAGGCAGCCGGCCAGCACCAGCGGCTGGTTGGCGACGATGCCCACCGTGCTGCCTTCCATGCGGGCGAAGCCGACGATGATGTTCTTCGCGTTGTCGGGCTGGATTTCGAAGAAGTCGCCGTCATCGACCATCTTCAGGATCAGCTCCTTCATGTCGTACGGCTGGTTCGCGTTCGCCGGCACCAGCGTGTCCAGGCTCGGGTCGGGCCGGTCGGCCGGATCGCTGCTCGGGCGCACCGGCGCCTTTTCGCGATTCGACAGCGGCAGATAGTTGAACAGCCGGCGCGTATACATCAGCGCATCGACGTCGTTCTCGAACGCCAGATCGGCCACGCCGGACTTGGTGGTGTGCGTCGTCGCGCCCCCCAGATCCTCTGCCGTCACTTCTTCGTGCGTCACGGTCTTCACGACCTCGGGACCGGTGACGAACATGTAGGACGAGTCACGCACCATGAAGATGAAGTCGGTCATCGCCGGCGAATACACGGCGCCGCCGGCGCACGGCCCCATGATCAGCGAAATCTGCGGGATCACGCCGGAGGCCATCACGTTGCGCTGGAACACTTCGGCATAGCCGCCGAGCGACGCCACGCCTTCCTGGATGCGCGCGCCGCCGGAGTCGTTCAGCCCGATGACCGGCGCGCCGACCTTCATGGCCTGGTCCATCACCTTGCAGATCTTCTCGGCGTGCGATTCCGACAGCGAGCCGCCGAACACCGTGAAGTCCTGCGAAAACACGAACACGAGGCGACCATTGATGGTGCCGTAACCGGTCACGACACCATCGCCCGGCACCGATTCGTCGGCCATGCCGAAGTCGGTGCAGCGATGTTCCTTGAACATGTCCCACTCTTCGAAGCTGCCTTCGTCGAGCAGCAGTTCCAGCCGCTCGCGTGCGGTCAGCTTGCCGCGCTTGTGCTGCGCGTCGATCCGGCGCTGTCCGCCGCCCAGTCTGGCCTGCTCGCGCTTTTCGTCGAGCTTGAGGATGATGTCCTGCATCGTCGTTCTCTCCCTGAAATCAGTCCATGGCCTGCAGCAGGCGCAGCGCAGCCGCCGATGCAGGCAGGGTACCCGCCGCCACTGCGGCGCGGATGTCCGGCAACGCGGCGCGTACCGCCGCGTGGTGTTCGAAACGGCTGCGCAGACCCTGGTCGACCAGGGTCCACATCCAGTCCAGCGCCTGCCGGCTGCGCCGGGCCGTCCACGCGCCGCTGGCCTGCATGGTGTCGCGGTAGCGCAGGATGTCGGCCCAGAAGGCGTCCAGCCCGGCATGCTGCAGCGCCGACACCTTCAGCACCGGCACCGTCCAGCCCGCGGACGCCGCACGCAGCAGATGCAACGCGCCGCGCATCTGCTGCATGGCGCGTTCGGCCGCGGTCTCGTCGATGTCGCACTTGTTGTAGACGACGATGTCCGCCAGTTCGACGATGCCCTTCTTGATCGCCTGCAGATCGTCGCCGGCATTCGGCAGCTGCAGCAGTACGAATACGTCCGTCATGCCGGCGACCGCGGTTTCCGACTGGCCGACGCCCACCGTTTCCACGATGACGATGTCGAAGCCGGCCGCCTCGCACACCAGCATCGCCTCGCGCGTGCGCGCGGCCACGCCGCCCAGACTGCCGGACGACGGCGACGGCCGGATGTAGGCCTCGCTGCGCAGCGACAGGTGTTCCATGCGCGTCTTGTCGCCGAGGATGGAACCGCCGGTCAGCGACGACGAGGGATCGATCGCCAGCACAGCGACCTTGTGGCCCTTGCCGATCAGCGCCAGCCCGAGTGCCTCGATGAAGGTCGACTTGCCGACGCCCGGCACGCCGGAAATGCCGACCCGGATCGATCGGCCCGTGTGCGGCAGCAGCGCCCTCAGCACTTCGCCGGCGCGCTGCTGATGGTCCTCGCGCGTCGATTCGATCAGCGTGATGGTCTTGGCCAGCGCCCGGCGGTTGTCGGCCAGCACGCCGTCGATCAGGGACGCGTCGGAGGGCGGGGTCATGGTGACGATCCAGCCCTGCTCACCGGCGGTGCGCGGTCGACGATTCGATCACCTGCGGGGCAGGCTCCCACGAAGGGCAAAGCCGCGCCGCTTTGTGTAGGAGCCTGCCCTGCAGGCGATGGCACAGCGATGCGGACCACGAGACCCGTCCGGCTCATCACGCCAGCTTCGCCCGGATCGCGTCCAGCGTGTCCTTCGCCGCCTTCGGGATTGGCGTGCCCGGACCGAACACGCAGGCCACGCCGTGGCCGAACAGTTCGTCGTAGTCCTGCGCAGGGATGACACCGCCCACCACCACGACGATGTCGTCCGCACCTTCGGCGCGCAGCGCCTTGATCAGCTGCGGCACCAGCGTCTTGTGGCCGGCCGCCAGCGTCGACACGCCGACCGCATGCACGTCGTTCTCGATCGCCTGTCGCGCCGCTTCTTCCGGCGTCTGGAACAGCGGCGCGATGTCCACGTCGAAGCCGAGGTCGGCGAAAGCGGTGGCGATCACCTTGGCACCGCGGTCATGCCCGTCCTGGCCGAGCTTGGCGATCAGGATGCGCGGCCGGCGGCCCTGCTCTTCGGCAAACTGGCTCACGTCGTCCTTCATCGCGCCCCACCCTTCGTCATCTTCCACGATGGACTGATACACGCCGCTGACCGCCTGCGTGCTTGCGCGGTGACGGCCCCAGATCTTTTCCAGCGCGTCCGACACCTCGCCCACGGTGGCACGCACGCGCATCGCATTGACCGACAGTTCGAGCAGATTGCCTTCGCCGGAGCCGGCTGCGGCGGTCAGCGCTTCCAGCGCGGCATTGACCGCGGCACTGTCGCGACGGGCGCGGATCTGCTTCAGCTGCGCCACCTGCGATTCACGCACCGCGACATTGTCGATGACGCGCACATCCAGTTTGTCTTCGTCCTTCAGCCGGTACTTGTTGACGCCGACGATCACGTCGCGCCCGGAGTCGATGCGCGCCTGCTTCTCGGTGGCGCACTTCTCGACCTGCAGCTTGGCCCAGCCGGACTCGACCGCCTTGGTCATGCCGCCCATCTGCTCCACTTCCTGGATGATGGCCCAGGCGTGGTCGGCCATGTCCTGCGTCAGCTTTTCCATCATGTAGCTGCCGGCCCAGGGGTCGATCACGTTCGTGATGTGGCTCTCTTCCTGGATGATGAGCTGGGTGTTGCGCGCAATGCGCGCCGAGAACTCGGTCGGCAGCGCGATCGCCTCGTCGAAGCTGTTGGTGTGCAGCGATTGCGTGCCGCCGAACACCGCCGCCATCGCTTCGATGGTGGTGCGCACGACATTGTTGTACGGGTCCTGTTCGGTCAGCGACCAGCCGGAGGTCTGGCAGTGCGTGCGCAGCATCTTCGACTTGGCGCTCTTGGCACCGAAGCCATCCATGATGCGGCTCCACAGCAGTCGCGCCGCACGCAGCTTGGCCACTTCCAGATAGAAGTTCATGCCGATGGCGAAGAAGAAGCTGAGTCGCCCGGCAAAATCGTCCACATCCATGCCGCGCGCCATCGCGGTGCGCACGTATTCCATGCCGTCGGCCAGCGTCAGCGCCAGTTCCAGGCCCTGGGTCGCGCCTGCTTCCTGCATGTGATAGCCGGAAATCGAGATCGAATTGAAGCGCGGCATGTTGCGCGCGGTGTATTCGATGATGTCCGCCACGATGCGCATGGAGGGCTGGGGCGGATAGATGTAGGTGTTGCGCACCATGAACTCTTTCAGGATGTCGTTCTGGATCGTTCCTGAAAGCTGGGCCTGCGGCACGCCCTGTTCTTCACCGGCGACGATGAAGCCGGCCAGCACCGGCAGCACGGCGCCATTCATCGTCATCGACACGCTCACCTTGTCGAGCGGAATGCCGTCGAACAGGCGCTTCATGTCTTCCACGCTGTCGATCGCCACGCCGGCCTTGCCGACGTCGCCCTCGACGCGCGGATTGTCCGAGTCGTAGCCGCGGTGGGTCGCCAGGTCGAACGCGACCGACACGCCCTGCGCGCCGGCGGCCAGCGCCTTGCGGTAGAAATCGTTCGATTCTTCGGCGGTCGAGAAACCGGCGTACTGGCGGATGGTCCAGGGCCGGGCGGCGTACATCGTGGCCTGCGGGCCGCGCACATAGGGCGCGAAGCCGGGCAGCGTGTCGGTGTGCGGCAGGCCGTCGATGTCGGCCTGGGTGTACAGCGGCTTGACCGTCAGGCCTTCCGGCGTATGCCAGTCAAGCTTCGCCGGATCGCCGCCGGGGGCCGATTTCGCGGCAGCCTTGAGCCATGCGGCGTATTCGGGGTGAGCGCTGCCTGTCGTGTCGGCCATGCTGGATTCCTTCGGTATTTCGGAGAGGCGCACGTCGGGCAGGCCGGATCCGGCTTGACAGTCACGCGCAAGGCGGAGAATACTTTATCCATAATTATGAATGCAAGTAAGTGCTGCGGTGCATTAACCGCAGCCACGACAGCCAGGCCATGAACAGCGAAACCCTGAACCGCAGCGCCGACAGCATCGCCCCGCGCGCCCTCTATATAGAAGTGGCCGACCGCCTGCGCCGGTTGATCCAGAGTCACGCCATGGCGCCCGGCGAATGGATAGACGAACAGGCGCTGGCCACGCAGTACGGCATTTCACGCACGCCGCTGCGCGAGGCGCTGAAGGTGCTGGCGACCGAGGGGATGGTGGTGCTCAAGCCGCGGCGCGGCTGCTATGTCGCCCAGATCAGCGGCGGCGACCTGGAAGAGATCTATCCGATCATGGCGCTGCTCGAAGGCGAATGCGCCGCGGGCGCTGCGCGCCGGGCGTCGGCGGCCGATCTGGAAGACCTGGGTGTGCTGCATCAGGCACTGGAAGAAAGTGCCGCGGCGCGCGACATCGATCGCTTCTTCGACGCCAACCAGCGTTTCCATCTGCTGATCCACCACATCGCCGGCAACCGCCGCATGGCGCAGATGATCGACGAGCTGCGCGCCGTGCTGAAGCTGCAGCGCCACGACTCGCTCTATCTCGAAGGCCGCCTGGTGGCCTCGCTCGAAGAGCACCGCATGCTGATGGCCGCGCTGCGCGCGCGTGACGCCGAAGCGGCGCGCGCGACGATGCAGCTGCACATCGAAAGCAGCCGCCGGGCGCTCGGCGGCTGAGACTTCAGCGTCCGGTCACTTCTTTGCCGTGGTGGGTGCGCAGCTGCTCGAGCGGTTGCGGTAGGCGGTCACGCCATCATCGACCGAACGCAGCACCATGCGCTCGGCTTCCATCGACACCACGTGGTCGCTGAGTGCCTTGCCGCCGTCGTACTCGGTGATGATGACGCCGTTCCACACATGCCAGCGCGACTTCAGCAAGGCCGACACGATGCGGCATTCCTTGTCGTCGTACTCCCGGTACTCGTAGCTCCCGTCGGCGTTGTAGGTTTCGCTGCTGGCGAAGTTCTCGTAGTCGGGGCTGTCCGGCGGATTGATCCAGGTACCGATCAGCCTGGCCGCCAGGGCCTCGTCGTCCAGCTTGGGCGCACCCTGTGCCGCGACGGGCTGTGCCGCCAGCGCCCATGCAGTGATCAGGGCGAGCAGCGATTTTTGCAGCACGGTGTTTTTTTGCAGCACGGCACTTCCTCCGGAACATGTCTTGTGCGTCCGACCGGATGATTCCGGCCCGAACGATTGCCAATCTTCGGCGTGGGCGCCTGCCGAACCCCGTCGTACCCACAGCCTGACTACGCGAAAATTCCCTGCGCGGATGCAGACACCGGCACGCGCGCGGAGTGCCCGTAGCCGGCGCAAACGCAAGCGAAGCATTTTCGGGTCGCCCCGCAGGTTTGCCAAGCCTGCGGCGTGGCTAATTGAACGGTACATGTCCGTCAGTTCGCTGCCACACACATCAGTAGTGCTGTAAGCACTATTTTCTCTTGCATAAGAACTTATTATTCTTGCATCAGTAATGCTTATATTAGAATTTCGCGGGCTGGCTCTGTGCACACGGCGCCACACACGGGATCAAAAAACTACAGGAGACAAAAAATGTGCAAGGTATGTGATGAGAAGAATGGGGCCAGACGCGGGTTCTTGAAGTTCGCTGCCGCCGGCATGGCGACCGGCATCGGACTGTCGGTACCGCAGGTTTTCGCCGCCTCGGGCCCGACCACGTCGCTGACGGCTGACGAAGCGCTGGCCAAGCTCAAGGCCGGCAACGAAAAGTATCTCAGCGCACCGCAGGTTTGTGCGGCCGAACTCACCAGCCAGCGGGCGCAGGTAGCCAAGGGTCAGGCACCGTGGGCCACCATCGTGTCCTGCGCCGACAGCCGCGTACCGCCCGAGCTGCTGTTCGGCGGCGTCGGTGTCGGCGAGCTGTTCGTGGCACGCAATGCCGGCAACATGGCCGACACCGCCACCATGGGCACCATCGAGTACGGCTCGGGCGTGCTGGGCGTGCCGCTGATCGTCGTGCTCGGCCACGAGCGCTGTGGCGCCGTTGCAGCGGCCTGCGAAGTGGTGCAGAAGAAAACGAAGTTTCCGGCCTCGATCGGCCCGATGGTGCAGGCCATCGTGCCCGCCGCTGAAGCGGTCGCGAGCAAGCCCGGCGATTTCGTCGACAACGCCATTCACGAAAGCGCCGTGCGCACCGCGCGCAAGATCGCCACCGAAAGCCCGATCATCGCCGAGCTGGTGAAGAAGGGCAAAGTGAAGGTGGTGGCGGGACGCTACGACCTCGAGGACGGCCGGGTCGAGTTCTTCGCCTGATCGCGGGCGACACGGGATTCGTCGAAGCGGTTTGCGAACGGCCGGGCAGTTGCCCGGCCGTTTTCGTTTCAACCCGGCCGCGACCGACTCAATGGGCGTAGTCGTACAGCGGCTTGCCCTTGTCGACGATATGCACCGTGAACAGCTTGAGCGGCACGTCGCCGATGACGGTGAAGCCGGCATGCTTCACGTCGCGCAGATTCATCGCCGCTGCACCGGTCTGCAAAGTCATCGCCGGCTTGCCGGGCGCCTGCACCGTCGCGCCCTGAACCACATAGACCGCCTCGACGCCGTGGTGCAGATGCAGGTCGATGCGATCGCCCGGCCGGTATTCGGCCGTCGAGGCAATCACTTCCATGCCCGGCGCACCGCTCAGGTCGGTACGCCGATGTTCGACACGCTGCGGCGAGTCGTTCTGCGCCGGCGTCAGCACCTCGGTCAGCGCCTGCGCGACCAGCGTGGTGGTGGCACCGGACACGATCAGTGCGGCGCCGGTCAGCCGCGCCTTCAGGGTGGATCGCTTCATGGGGATGTCCTGCGGTAACGAAGTCAGCCCGCATGGTCGCTGTCACGGCGACCGGCAGCAAGCCTGGCGCGCCTGCGCAGCGCCGGGGCGCGTCGCCTCACCCGCGTGCGGCGCGTACGCGGCGCCTGTCCGGGCGCCAGC
Source organism: Methyloversatilis sp. (assembly GCA_016791045.1). Lineage (GTDB taxonomy): Bacteria > Pseudomonadota > Gammaproteobacteria > Burkholderiales > Rhodocyclaceae > Methyloversatilis. The sequence continues at coordinate 8,023 of JAEUNO010000027.1, forward strand.
ACCGCCTCGTGCTGCAGGCGCATCCGCCGCCAGGCGAAGAACGCGGCCAGATAGCCCACGACGCCGATGCCCAGCGCGAGCCCGGCGCTCCAGCGCGTCGCGCCGGCATTCACGTAGGCGATATCGGCCGCCAGCGTACGCGTCTGCACGCCTCCGGCGAGCAGTCCGTAGACCGTCTGCGGACCGCCCCGACGGTCTGAGCCAGCCGGGCTGCGCGGCACGAAAAATGACAGCGCGGTCCGCTGCTCGACCCACGCCGACGCGCTTTCAAGTATCCCGGGCGCGCGGCTTTCGTAGATCGTCGGATCATTCGCAATGCGGAACCGGACCCACGCGCTCCTGTAGCCGGCATGCCGCTGGGTGACCGCCTCCAGCTCACCGGCGCGTTGTTCGTACGCCGCCGGATCGGCCGGCAGCGGTACCGGCGGGAACACCAGCAACAGCACCCCCATGACCGCGACCAGTGTGCACAGCACCAGAAAGTAGATCAGGTCGCCGCGCGTCCGGATCCGCAACATGGCGTCGCGTCAGCCGCGCCGACGCCACAGCCGGTGACCGATCAGCGCCAGTGCGACCAGCAGGCATCCGACGGCCGGCAGGCCCCACACGAAGGCGGAATCCGTTGTCACGACCTGCGCGTCGGCATCGTAATGGCGGCCCAGTTCATTGAAGTCGACGCCGAGATAGCGCGCGTACCAGACCCAGAAGAACACTGCGGACGCCGCCAGCGCGAGCACGACCCCGCGCGACAGCAGCGGCGCCGGCTTGTGCTCCGTCATGGCTGCCGGAGCTGGCGGACGGCGGTCGACCCCCACACGGTCAGGGTTCCTGACTGGCGAACCACTGCGCGAGCATGTCGATGAGCCGTGCCACTTCGGCCCGGTCATCCGCGCTGCGGCTTCTCAGCATGTGCACCCACGCGCCCTCGCCGTCGGCATCGACGAAACCGGTGGTATCCATGAAGCACTCGAGCTGGTGAATGCCGGTGCGGATGTCATCCGGCAGCTTGGCACGGTTCATCCGGTGCAGGCCGAGCCGGCATTCGAGGAAGGCACGTCCCAGTGCTTCGTGCTCGCCGTCCGGATGCGGCACCGTCAGTGCCTGGCGTGCGGACGAAAACTTCTCGGCTGGGTAACTGTAGCTCATCGACCACTCCCGTTCTTGAACGCCCGATCATCGCTCGCGCGTCCTGCATTCATGGACCGGCGCCGGACGAGCGGCGCCATCGGCTGCGCATGATACGGGACGCGGTGGCTTCGTGACGTCACGGACCCGTCGGGCGAACCGCGCCCGGGTCAAGGTGTGCCCGCTCATCGGCCTGCGTCGCTAGCTGAAGAGCCATCGCTGCACCAGCCGCGTGTAGCGCGGCATGACGACGTAGACCATCAGGAACACCACCACGGCGGTCACCGCAAGGGTGGTGATCGGCACACCAGGTGGCACGCCGGCCAGACGAAGTGCCGGTGCCACCACCAGCGGCACCGCGAGTGCCAGCGGGTAGATGGCCGACCAGGTCAGCAGGTACTGCTTCCAGCGCACCGGCAGTTTCGCGCGGGCGCCGGCCGGCGTGAACCAGAAGTCGAGACCGCTGCTGATGTAGAAGTCGTCCGCGCCGACAAACAGCGGCAGCACCTTCTCGATCAGTCGAGCGCGCGCCTCGGACCGCATCCAGCCTTCGAGATGCGCGGTCGTATCGAAGCGGATGATCACCGTGTAGGTCTGCGTCACACCGGGTACCGGACGCACGATGTGCCAGTCGAGATAACCGGCCGATGCCCTGCACAGCGGGGTGATCTCTTCCAGCCAGCGCTCGTACTCGTCGTGCTTGTCACCGTGCACCCGATGCGTGATGACGACGGACGCGCCGTCGATGCTGTGTGCTGAAGCGTTGGCCATGACAGGCTCCGTTGAACGTGCGGCAAAGGCGTCGGGCGGCCGCCATCGGCGATGCCGACGCCTCCCGCTCAGTGACCGTGCGCGTCGGTCGTGAGGCTCTTGTCGGTGAACAGGTAATCCTTCAGTTCGTGCGAGAAGCGATCGTCCTTGCGACGGATCCATTCGAGCACCATGGCGGCGTGTTCCTTTTCCTCGTCGCGATTGTGTTCGAGGATCTTCTTCAGCACGGGATCCTTGCACGCGGCGGCGCGCTGGTTGTACCAATCCACGGCTTCAAGCTCTTCCATCAGCGAAACGATGGCGCGATGCATGTCGCGTACTTCATCCGACAGTTCTTCAACAGGTTCGTGGTAACCGACGCTGGACATTGAGATCTCCTGGTTCGCGCTGTTTGTGGGGAGGGGTCATTCTGCCTTGCTGCAGCGGCATCCGGAATGGCGGCGAGGCGGGGTCCGGGTTCCGTCTGTGTCCGACGAAGGCCGGGCGCGACGGCTCGCATGTGCTCAGCGCATTCCGGAACGCAGCTTGATGCTCTCGCCGGCGACCATGAACTTGCCGTACCCGCGGTGATGAAGCGTGCGGGGGTCCTTGACCTTCGGGTCAACCCAGGCGGCCACGACTTCCAGCACGAACTGCTCGTACCGCCGAACCCGCCCGGTGTCGACCACCCGGCACTCGAGGCTCGCATAGCAGTCATCGAGCAGCGGCGCAGCGACCTGTTCCGCGGCACGGCTCGACAGCCCGAAGCGGGCGAACTTGTCGACCTCGGCGCCGCTGCAGTTGCCGCATCCGACCACCTGCTTCGCCAGTTCCACCGTCGGGATGTTCAGCACGCACGTCTTCGATGCCCGAAGCAGCTTCTGCGAGTGATTGCCGGCACTGACGACGCAGGCCACCAGTGGAGGCTCGAACCCCAGCAGGGAGTACCACGTCATCGGCATGACGTCGCGCGCCTTCCGGTGGGCGGTGGTCAGCAGCAGCAGTGGCCCGGGTTCGAGCAGGCTGTAGACCTTCGACAGGGGGAAGCGCTTCTTCATTCGCGGCTCAGGTGGCACGGTGGTCGCCTGCGAACACTCGTCAGGTCGCCGCCTCGGACCAGACCGCGAACTCGTTGCCGCTGGGCTCGGTGAAGTGAAACCTGCGGCCACCCGGAAACGCAAACACCGGCTTCACGATGCTGCCGCCCGCAGCGACCACCTTGGCAAGGGTACGCTCGAGATCCGCGCTGTAGAAGACGATGAGCGCACTCCCCTGACGGGTATCGGCGACCAGATCGGACCTGAAGAAGCCCCCGTCGAGGCCCTGGCCGGAAAACGCCGCATAGTCGGCGCCGTAGTCCTCGAACACCCACCCGAAGGCGTCCTGAAAGAACCGCTTCGTCGCACCCACGTCACGCGCCGGGTACTCGACGTAGTTGATCTTCTCGTGTGCCGGCATGGTCGTCTCCTGAGTCCTGCTGTTCGACATGACGGGCGGTGGTCAGGCCAGCCGACGACGCGCCCGGAACGGCCCGATAGTGCGACACCACGGGAAACGGCGCGTAGAAGTGATGCAGCAGCGCCTTCCATTCCTGGTACCCGGCAGACTGCCGGAAACCCGTTTCGTGATCTTCGAGCGTTTGCCAGACGACGAGCAGCATGTACTCGCCGGGCCGCTCGATGCAACGCTGCAAGTCGTGCGACACATAGCCCGGCATCGATGAAATGATGCGCTGCGCCTGCCGGAACGCCGCTTCGAACGCGTCCTCCTGCCCGGCCTTGATGTGCAACGGTGCGATTTCAAGAATCATGCGTTGGTTCTCCTTCGGCTGCGGACATCGGCGGCCGCTCATCCCGCTGTGCAACCACTGTTGCTGCCTCGCAGCATTAAGATGAACTATGGGCTTTCGGGGGACGATGATCGAGGTTCCATGCGAAAGACAATGGGTATCAGCACCCATGAATCCACAGGCTTTCCATCTGTCCGTACCGGAGAAAAACACCACTTCCTCATGGTATCCATGGCTGATTGATCAAGATTGCCGTATCCACTCGACGTGTGTACCTCAATGACTTCCGGGTAACCGTAAGCGGTGACGAAAACACGCAAGGTCGTCTTGCCCTGCTGGCCAAGGATTCTTGAGGCTGCCGGATACACGGGTGGCGGATTCTCTCTGGTTCCGCGCACATCGAAGCACGACTGTGGCACCGACGCACAGCTGGCAACCAGCACACAGCTACTCAGGGTCATGACAAGAGTCTTCAAATTGCAGCGCTCCCAAAACGCCCGACGCCAAAGCTGAGCGAAGCATCAGCCGCGTACCGCCTGGCCATGAGGTCAGTGTCTGCGCGGCGGAAAACGCCACCACGCCGCAAGGACGAGCGGGCCGAAGACCGAGTACGCCACCGTGAATACCCAGAACGGCGCCTCATGGAATAAGACGCGCTGAACCCAGTGTTCAACGAAGCTCCGGTCGTAGGCCGCGCCGCCGGCTTGTTCGCGCAGCCACGATTCCAGCACCGTCAGCGGACACAGCCTGCCCAGCATCGACTGGACGACGACGACCCCGATGGCAGCGAGATGAGCGAGACGAAACCACAGGCCGTTCACCCAGCGCCATCCTCGCAGATTCCCGAAGACGATCGCAGCGAGCCCGGCGACGACGAACACCACCACGCCGAAATGCAGCAGCAGGACCGCATCCGCGAGCAGTCGGTAGGGCAGCACCGAGCGATTACTGTGCCGTTGCCTCGGCAATCGCCGCGAGCGCTTTGCCCAGGTCAGCCGCGACCGGGCAATCTGCCGCAGCGTGGCGCTTTGCAAGGAAGTCGGGGTCGTTGTAACTGAGCCAAACCTGATTGCCTGCGTCCTGCCAGACCAGCGCCTTGAGCGGCAGATCAATTCCGACAGTTTGAGCGCACTCCATAAACGGCGTGCCGCCCTGCGGGTTTCCGAAGATGAGCAGCTCGGTCGGACGGAGGGTCTTGCCGACCTTGGCGGCGCCAGCCGCATGGTCGATCCGCGCAAAGACGGCAAGGCCACGCTGCCTGACGACGCCCTCGAGGCGATCCATCGTTTCCTTTGCGCCGTGAACGCTCTTGACGGAAATGAGACCGTCCGCAGCGCTGGACGTTGACGCCGCGGCGGCCATCGCCAGGGCCGCCAGAAGTTGCCGTGTATTCATGAAGGTTCCGATGCAGAGGTGGAGGACACGATGCTACCTCCCCAACATGAAATCGAGCGCTTGCTCGCCGGCAGGAACACGGCCGAGACAGAACGCCGTGAAGCTACAACGCCGGCAGATCACGGCGCTGTACTTCGCGCTCTCGACACCAAAGACCGATCCCGGAAGGCCCTGAGAGGTGCGGATTGCCGCGACCTCAAACTCACCATGTCCGCATTTCATGCACGTATAGCGCGCCGTCGGGGACCGCGCGGTCCGATGTTCGAAGTGAAGGCGCGACGATTGCGCGCCGCTGGAGCCCGGCAGGCGAAGATGTACGGCGTGCCCACTGCCGGCCCTGGGGCATGCCGCCGGCGCTCCCCCTGACCGAGCTGTCAGGCCGCACCGCGGTGTGGCGCAATGTCGAAGTGCATCACGTCCTCTCGAGATCCAAGCTTCGTGTACATGGCCACGGCGGGTGCGTCTCCGTAGTCCGCCTGCACAAAGATGACGTAGATGCCGCGCTCGGCGGCCAGGGCCTTGAGGGTGTCGATGAGGGCCGTGGCGACACCCTGTCGTCTGTGCTCCTCGGAAACCGCGAGGTCGTAGATGTAGAACTCGCTGCGTGCCTGCTCGAACTTGGGCGGCACGTAACCGGCGAGGCCCCCGATGACGCTGAGCCCTGAGAAAGCCGCGATCGCGACGAACGTCTCGCTGGACAGCAGGCCGTGCAGGTACTGGTCAGTGGGTTGATTCGCGACATACGTGTCCGGGTCGTCGAAGACGTGCCCGAAGAGCGCCAGGACGGCGCGCATCGCTTCGATGTCCAAGGCGCCGAGTATGCGGATGGATAGGGATTCATTCATTTTTCACGAGCACCGATAAGGCGTGTTGTGAGGCCTGACGTCCGGGCTGAACGGACGTCAGCGGCATGGCGTCCGGCCCGTGAGGTGCAAGTTTGCCGGTGGCGCCTCGCGGGCCCGGTGCCATGCCGGTGGCGCTCCGCTTGAGCGAGGGGTCAGGCATCAACGCTACTTACCTCTCCTGCTCGCTCCAAGGCGAACATACATCGATGAGGCACCCTGCTGGGTCAAGTACCAGGAACCGACGTTGACCGTAGAACTCGTTGCGCGGCTCCTGGATGATCGGTGCCTTCATGGCCTGTGCCTTCTGGTAGACCTCGTCGACATTCGACACGACAAAGGTCACATACATCCCGGATGGGGCGGTCTGACAGGCAGCGGGAACAAGTTCATGCGTCCGCTTGATGATGCCGAACTCAAGTTCCAGGGGTCGCGGGGAGCCCAGCTGGACGTACCAGTCACTGTCGTACTTCACCTCGAACCCCAGAAGCTGAACGTAGAAGTCGCGGCACGCCGCGAGATCGTCGGCGCAGATGTTCGTAAGGATTCGGCTGAAGGACATGGCGGCAGGATGAGGCTTGAATGTGACGCCTGACCGACCGAGTTCAGCGGCGCGCGGTGCCTTTTCGCGCGTCCGCTGCAACGCATGGTGAGGCGGACAAGGAAACGCGCTGCTCATTGAGAGAGCCCTGGGTTACGAAGTCTTATCGCTGCGATCTCGTTTTGGTTCCAGCGAGTACCGACGTCAAACCTTTCAAGCGTCGACAGCTCGTAGAGCGGGCGGAGAGTGTCGTCGTCAGCTCGAATGCTAACCAACGATAACGACTTCAGCTTCTTCAGACGGGACAGCGGCTCAAGAGTTAGGACGCGCTGCTCCGCCCACATACCACCGCCAATTAAGAGTTTCTCAAGGGTGACCAACTCTCCAACTGGCGAGATATCCTGGACCCGCCTGAAATTGAGAAGATCAAGGGCACGCAGTCCTTGCAACCTTCCTAGGGCGGTAAGCGACTCCAATTTCGGAGCATCCAAAAGATGCAGACCATGCAACGTCTCACAGTTAGCGGCTGCATCAAGGCTCGTGACCCCGCTTAACTTGACCCACAGTCGCTCAAGTCTTGGGATGCGACACGCCGCTTCAAACAGTTCTTGCGAGACGTGACATCGAAACTGAACGTACTGGAGGCACGAAAAGCCTGGCAACGCCTCGCACCACCGTCTCACCATCCTCCGTCGCAGGGAAGACTCCTCGGGAAGCACCACGCCGAGCTCTGTCGCTCCACGGTAGTCAGCGGGATCGCTAATCGCCGCCAACAAGGGATAGGAGCTTTTCTTATGGTCGGCGCAGGTAGCTTGCAAATTGTGCATTGCCGCCTAACGCCGTAGGTGAAAGAACGCCGGAGTGGCGCAGCCGCGGAGGGAACCGACAAGCACTGCTTGGCGGCGGTCCCTCTCGACCGGCGGGTTAGGGCTATGGTGCGCCAAAACTAAAACCTCCCGTACGCTAGAACGTCTGGCGAACAGGCTCTGCGGGCGGATTGCCAGAGCCACCGTGACCAAGCCAATTTGACCTCTCGGGTTCGACAAATCCTTCGGAGACATTTGGAGAGATGCGTTCAGCAAGGCAACGAGCGTGTGCAAACCAAATGACCGTTCCGCCTCGATTCTCTGAAACGGCTATCGAAAGAGGGTCTGCGCCTGTCTCGGCAATTTGTTCTCCGCAGAATATGCACGGACCAAACGACACGACAGGCTGGTTTCCCACAGAAGGGTTCAGTTTTCGCTGGAGCCGTTGACGCAGTCTGTTGAACATAGCCCTAACGCCGTAGGTGAGCGGCGCGCGCCAGCGTCTGAGCTTGGAACTTTATCAATCACGCGTCCGCTCCAGCGATTTGTTAGAGGGCACCGTGCGCGGCGACATTCACGGTCCGCGCAAGCTCAATCGCCACGTCCCCGACACTGGTCAATCCACAGCCCTCGACATAGCTCACTTCAGGAAGAATCGCTGACAGACCGGCGGTTGCAGGTCGATCGTCTGGCTCAAGGAGATACTCCCCAGAGACGATGGTCAATGCGCCGCTGCTGGAAGGTCGAGTGACTCGTGGTCGAAGCGCCTCGCCTGTAGCGGAAAAGAAGCGATAGTTGTTGGCCTCAACGTCGATACCTTCACAGGCCGAGATTGCTTCCACATGGGAGGCGTACGCCGTGAGTCCGCGGTCGTCGTTGGCGAAGACGTAGATCACGTGCCCTCTAACGTTCGAGTTAACCGGCGCGCGGAGGCTGGACGCCTTGGCCGGATTGGCGAAAATGTACCGCATACCGCCAACCGGGCCGAGGTGGCCTGCCGCATCGCCTCCGGTTGAACCAGGGGTTAGGCGTCACCGCGTTCAGTCCCACCAGATTCGAACGCGTCGACGACTGACCGAAAACTCATCCGCTTTCAGCTCGCTCACAAACACTTGACGTAGTTCCGCGACGACCTTGTCACTATCAGTATCTGTGATCTTGGTGCCCATACCGCCTTGCACTGTTTCCTCGCGCTGATGAGTCCAGTAGGGAAGCTCGATGTACAGGACGGGTGAACGCTCGCGACCGAACTCCACTCCCGAGACCCGGCCCCCTAGCTTTTCAACAGCCGCTGCGACGCGCTCCCCGTTGAACTCGTTGTACTCCTTCACGAGACGTATCAACGGAATAGCCTGAGCAGTTCTCAGGCGAGGGGTCAGAAACTCAGTAGATTGGAAGCGCTTTTCCTCATCCAGGCCATAACCGATTCGCACAAAGGTTTCCGCAACCTGCTGATCCACTTCAGGAGGAAGAATTAGATCTTTGCGATCAGTCGCGCCCGCAGACGCGGCGGACGCTGCGGAAGAAGGTCTCGCTTCAACGAAGTAGCCACCGCCATCTGTGCAGGCGCTGAGTACGGGCAGCAAGAGGGTGATGACGAATTGACGCATGGGTGAGTTTGTGACGCCTAACGTTTGAGGTAAGGGACGCGCCGCTTGCGGCGCGTCCCGTGGAGACCGGGGGTCGGAACGAACTTGACCGAGTAGTCAGGTTTACTGCTTGGCAAGCTCACACTGCCCGCCAGTAATGTTCGCAACCTCAATTGTTCCATCGTTCCCGATATCCATTAGACGACCGTCATACAGCCGACTGTCTTTGTTTTTGTATGTAAGGACATAGAGCGACAGGCCGTCATCTACCACCACAACACGAACGGCGCCACGTTGGCCAAGCGCAACCTCACGGCCACTGGAATTAACTGAAGTAAGAACATCCCAGTGAGCAGTCTTGGCAATTGGTTCAAAAATGGTCTTGTGACCTTCCAGGGAGGTGCGTTCGTAGTTGTATTCAGAGCTTCGCGAGAAGCACAGGGCTACATAAGTGCTAACCGCACCAACAAGAAGTGCAGCTGTGAGCGACATTAGATGGCGAGCCATTTTGCAAACCTAACGTTTGAGCTGAGGGGCGGCGCAGGCGTCCCACACGAACGCCCAGTTAGACATCAGTTCCTCCGACCATGGCGATTTGCGAATTGACGTCGGTACATCTGCGAGCGAACCGCCAGGAAGAGCGACACACTGGCAAGGGCGAAGGGTATGGCAGCGGCACCATGATTCCCGAGAAGCGCACAGGCTGGCACGACTACGAGAGCAAGCTTGGAGCCGAAAAATTCGCAATCCAGCGCGGTGAACACCCTGAAGCTTAGCCAATAGAAAAGGACGGAGACGGCGAGGAAAAGCACCACGCGCCCCGAGCGTTTCTGCTCGATCCGCAACCTTTTCCGACCGCCAGTTCGTTTGTCCATGCCAGTTATGACGTCTAACGCCGTAGTTAAGTGGCGGCGAAGCCGTCCGCAATGAACGAGTTGTTAGAACTTAGCCGCGCCACTTGGTTACGCGACCTGAAGCTTGCTCAACCATGAACCAACCGACGCTCCCCATGAAGCCAAGAATGCAGATGAAGATTACTGCGAAGGCCACCATGTAAGCGCTGTGCCAGCCAAGTTTTACACACGCAAAGGCCGCGCCCATGAATATCGCAGCCGCGCCCCAGCAAGACAGCCCAATAACGATGGCTTTTGGGAGGTGACCCGGAATTTTTTCTGCTATCCGTCGAAGCATGGTGAGTTCTAACATTGTGCATGAACGGCGGCCGCAGGCCGAAGCGCATCAGCAAGCACCGCTCGCCAGTCGTCCGCTCGATGCACCGGTTAGGGATTATTCGAGACCCCCTCCAAGAGCTCGCCGAGTTGCCTCTCCATGGACTCAAGCGCTTGCATGATTACCGTGTTTATGTCGCCTTCGTTGACCCGGCCACGAAACACACCACCACTCCTGACATAGAACACTCGATCGTCGATCAAACCTTCAATGCGCACATCGACTTTCTTCTCGCCACGGACACTTTCAATACCCCCGACCATGAGGCGCGCGAGCACAATAGACAATGGATTTGCGCCCGGCGTCGAGGATGCAGCATTCGAAAACTGGCCCTCATCAATTATCGCGTCTGGATCCACCACCTGAATCGAGAACTCACGAAGCACTACTGTGCTTCCGGTTATCCGGGTCGCGAACTTCTCATGCAACCAAGTCCGTACGATCTCTGGAGGGGCTGGGCTGACACCGTCATCACCAATATTCGTCATCGTTCCAGAGGAAATTTTCGACTGCTGCGTCCGACGTTGATTCTCCGGACGTTCGTCATTTAGCTGAAACGACGTCACCTCCACAGGCTTCAAATCAAGTCTGGTCGAGGTTGTTGTCCCACAACCGACGAGAAGCAGGGCGATCCCGAGAAAGGCGGCTAGGCGCATGATCGGCACGCCACGTTTGACATGAGCGGCTTGCCGAAGGCAGATCCGCTCGGTGGAATGGTTGGGCGTCTCCGCCCCTGGTGGACCGTTCGCATACGTACATGTACAATATTCCGTACAATCACCGAGGTGCCCAATGGATGCCATTACCTACTCCTCAGCCAGAGCAAACTTGGCTCGCACGATGGATCGCGTGTGCAACGACCATGAGCCTCTCATCATCACCAGAAACGGTGACCAAGCCGTGGTCATGCTCTCCCTTGAAGACTTTCAAGCCCTTGAGGAAACGGCGTACTTGCTGCGTAACCCGGCCAATGCCAAACGGCTCTTGTCCGCGACCGCACAACTGGACGCCGGCAAAGGCACCGAACGGAAGCTCGCCGAGTGAAGCTGATCTTTTCTGACGAGGCATGGGAAGACTATCTCTACTGGCAGAAGCAAGACCGAAAGATGGTTGAGCGCATCAACAAGCTCATCAATGAAGTCGAGCGCGAGCCGTTCGCTGGCGTCGGAAAACCGGAGCCACTCAAACACGCGCTATCAGGCTACTGGTCTAGGCGCATCAATGATGAGCACCGGATGGTCTACAAGATCGAAGACGGCTCTCTTCTCCTCGCACAACTCCGCTACCACTACTGAGACGCCCAACGTCTGAATTCACCGGCCTGGCGCGGCTTGCCGCGACAGGTCCGGTGCAATGATGGGTTGGGCCTCTGCTTGCCGGGCATGGCTTACTTCCCGGCGACAGCGAGTAACGCCTTCGGATTTGTACTTGCGATAGAGAGCAACGTCCGAGCCGCTCCACTGGGCTGTTTGCGGCCCTGTTCCCACCCTTGCAAAGTGCGAACCGACACGCCCATGAGCGCAGCGAACTGCGACTGAGACAACCCCGTTTTCTTGCGCGCCTCAATGACTGGCGACGACACGATACGGACTTGCCCAGCCTTCATTTCGCGCACCGACTGCAACAACTCCGCAGCCAAATCGCGCTGCGCTTCATAGGCCTCCAACTCGGCGGGGGCCAGCGGCTTAATCTTCGAGGGCACGGCGAATCTCCTTGAGCTTTGGACCAGTGAGGTTGTCTGTCTTGGACTTCGCGTACAGCGTGAGTAAGACGACCTCACCTTCCACGGTGCGCGTGAAGTAGATGACCCGCACACCGCCAGACTTGCCCGAACCTGCTCGCCCCCACCGCACTTTGCGGATGCCACCGGACTCGGGCACGACGTCTCCGGCGTTTGGGTGTTCCGCGATGTACGCAGCGAATGCACCGCGTTCTTCCTCTGTCCAGTACAGCGGCCACTGCTTCTGGAAGAGCATCGTTTCGACGACTGTGAGCATGTGCGGACTATACTCCTAAAGCGCATAGCTGGCTACCGCCGCCGAGATGCCCAACGTGGAAGTGAGCGGCCTGCGCGGCTTTTCGCGCAGGTCCGCTCGACTGTAGTGTTAGAGCGATCTATGGGAGCCACAATGTGGATTCCCAACGTGGAACTGAGCGCTTGAAAGCGGAAACGATCGCCTCGCCGCCAAGCGCGATGGTGTTCTCGTGCGACCAGTAGACAACCCAGGCGAACGAGGGAGACGCAAGAAGCGCTTCAGACCACCCATAGCAGTGCGGCATCTCATGAATGGTGGTTTCGATATCCTCGAGGTACTCGTGAAATGTAAGCGTCCGACCGACACCGTGTTGACGGTCAGAGTTTGATCTTTGCGAGTCGTCGATCGACTTCGGCGATGTCGAAGGCAGCGGGGTCGAAGGTTGAGCCGAACCAGTCGAGCATGGCTTGATGTTCGGGATGTC
>JAEUNO010000040.1 GCA_016791045.1 Methyloversatilis sp.
GAAGGAGGCGGGGGTGTCGGACTGGGCAATCTCGCGCATGGGCACGCGGATGTCCGGGCGCGAGCCTTCGATGTAGACCTTGCGCGAATTGGGCAGCGGCGCGATGGCCGCCGAGTCGACGTGCGCCTGCGCGGCGAGGAAGGTGTCGCGGGAATCGCGGGCGGCGTGGGACAGCGGGTCTTTGGCGTTCATGGAAGCTCCTGTGGGATGCGGCTGCGGTGATGTCACCCCAGGCGCACGGTGTGCGTCCGTACGGTTCAGCAATTTCCAGTCCACGAAGCGGGCGCATGACGCGGCGGCGGCGCGCGGACACGCGGCGCGGCCGTCATTCAATTTTGGCGCCGGAACGGCGTCTGCCGGCGCACCGGGCGAGTTGTCATCCGCCTGCGCAACGGTCATCGGGCGCATGCCATGGCGTCTCGCGAGACACCTGCGACGCCCTTCGTGCGCTCGATACAGATGTCGCAATTTCTCGGGCTTTGCCAAGACATCTGTCGCATGTCTCTCCGGGTGATTCTCAGGGTCCGGGAAAAATACCCAGTCAATTCAATGCCGTGAGCGTTGGCATGGATTCTGCCCTTGTGTTCCCCGACGAAGGCGTCGCCGAAAGCGGTGCCGCGTCGAAGCTCGAAGTTTCGACATCAACAATCGGAGGGGAGTATGAAAAAGAAGATCTCTGGCGCGTCGGCGCAGGGCGCACGCAACGCATGCACGCTGGCCGCCGCAGTCGCTGCGGCAATGATGATGGTTCCCGGTGCGGCGCAGGCCGACATCGTGATCGGTGAAGCGGCCGGTACCAAGCTGTCGATGTTCGGCATCATCGACGTTGGCTTGCTGTACAACAGCAAGGCCAACGCCAGCGGCGACAGCAGGACTTCGATGGAAACCAGCGGCCTGCGTCAGACCGTGATCGGTTTCAAGGGCGAACGCGAACTGCAGCCGAATCTCACTGCGTTCTTCAATCTCGAATCGCACTTCGACACCAACGACGGTTTCCTCCACGGCACCGGCGATGCGCCGCGCGGCGGTACGAACAACACGCCGCTGTTCCGGCGTCAGGCGAATCTGGGTGTGCGTGGTGACTGGGGTAGCGTGACCGTCGGCCGTCAGTATGGCCCGGCACTGCTGGCGCACATCGGTACCGAACCGCGTGCCTTCAAGGAGCAGTTCTCCAACCTGTATGCCTGGGCCTACGGTCAGTTGTTCACGACCGCCAATGCGGCAGGCGGCGATCGCAACACCAACAACGATGTGGGTATTTTCTTCAGCAACGCTGTGCAGTACAGACATACTGTCGGCCCGGTGAATTTCGGCGTGCTGTACGCGTTCGGCGGTCAGCCGGGTTCGGCCAAGGACAACAGCTCGTATGCCCTGGGCGCAACCTACAACGGCCCGATCACGCTGTCCGCGTCCTACCAGGCGATGAATGACGAACAGACCGGCAAGAGCAACATCGAGCACACGTCGCTCGGTTTCGCGATTCCGTTCGGCGACTTCATCTGGAAGAACAACTGGATGAATGCCAAGAACGACGCGCGCACCGGCGCCGAACTGGCCGACATCAACGGCTTCGGCACGGGCCTGGACTGGAAGTGGCACGCCAAGAATTCGGCCACGGTGGCGTACTACATCAACAAGGACGACAGGAACAAGACCGACGAAACGAAGTTTCTGGTCATCAGCAATGACTACCAGTGGCGGCCGGACACCACGCTGTACGTGCAGTTCGCGTACGCCGATGCCGATGCGGGCGCCACGCTGCGCACCAGCATCGTGGCGGCGGGCGTGACCGCCGGCGAGAAGAGCACGCTGCTCAACGTCGGCCTGAATTTCATGTTCTGAAGCAACGCGACTGTCTGAACACCCGGGGCTGAACCCGGGTGATTGAACCCAAGTGAATGGAGATTGATAGATGACCGCCTCACGCAAGATGTTCCGCCTGTCGGCTGCCCTTCTGGCAGGCTCGGCGCTGTCCTTCCTGACCGCGGCGCCTGCCATGGCGCAGGGCAAGGCAGGCTTTGAAGACCCGAACAACTGGCCCGAGTATCACCGCACCAGCAACGCCTGGCGCTTCAGCCCGCTGAACCAGGTCACGCGCGAAAACGTGAAGAAGCTGAAGGTGGCCTGGGTGCACCAGCCGGGTAACATCACGCACGGCCTGCAGGCGACGCCGATCGTGATCGACGGCGTGATGTACTCGATCTCGGCCAACAACAATGTGTGGGCGATCGACGCCGCCACCGGCAAGACGCTGTGGAACTACGCGCCGAAGCTCGACAAGATCGTCGACCAGGTGTTCTACGGTGCAGCCAGCCGCGGCGTGACCGTGGGCCGCGGCAAGGTGTTTCTGGGGACGCTGGACGGTCGCTTCATCGCGCTCGACCAGAAGACCGGCAAGGAACTGTGGTCGACCCAGCTCACCGCGCCGAAGACGCAGTACGGCGCGTTGTTCTCGGCGCCGCCGCAACTGGCCGGCAACGTGCTGTTCGGTGGCACCACCGGCGGCGACCAGCCGATCGCGGGCAAGATCTACGCGGTGAATGCCGACACCGGCAAGCCGGCGTGGACCTTTGACGTCATCAAGAACGATCCGAAGAGCTGGCCGGGCGACAGCGGCAAGGTCGGCGGCGGCAGCGCCTGGATGCCGGGCACCTACGACGCGAAGACCGACACCATCTACATCGGCACGTCGAACGCAGCGCCGGATTACTACAACTACGACCGCAAGGGCGACAACCTCTATACGGCTTCGCTGCTCGCGATCGAAGGCAAGACCGGCAAGCTGAAGTGGCACCGTCAGGAAGTCCCGAACGACTCGTGGGACTACGACTCGGCGTACGAAGCGCTGGTCGTGCAGAAGGACGGCAAGGACGTCATCGTCCATCTGAACAAGGGCGGCTTCGTGTTCGTGATGGACAAGAAGGACGGCGCGCTCGAAAACGTGTGGCAATTCTCCGAGAACGTGAACTGGGTCAAGGGCATCGACCCGAAGACCGGTGCGCTGATCGATCCGATCTACCCGGAAGTCGACAAGGTCAAGACCTTCTGTCCGAACCTGCTGGGTGCGCGCAGCTGGAATCACGGCGCCTACAACCCGGGCACCGGCCTGTGGTACTCGCACGCGATGGAAGTCTGCAACGAAGTGGTCGCCGGCAAGGACGATCCGGACAACCTGAAGGCGGTGTCGGCGCTGTCGCTGGGCATCGAGTCGATCAAGCTGGTGGCGCCGCCCAACAGCAAGCCGCATGGCCGTCTGGATGCACGTGATCCGCTGACCGGCAAGGTCAAATGGTCGATCAAGTACGACATGCCCCCGCTGTCGTCGGTGCTGACCACGGCCGGCGGGCTGGTGTTCACCGGCGACCTGGAAGGCAAGATCTTCGGCTACGACGCGGACACCGGCAAGGAACTGTGGTCCTTCAATTCGGGCTCAGGCCTGCGTGGCGGACCGGTCAGCTACTCGGTGAAGGGCAAGCAGTACATCGTGTTCCCGACCGGTCTGGGCTCGCATGCTCCGGGCTTCCTCGCAGGTGCATTCCCGCAGATCAAGGATCTGCCGGGCGGCGCTGCGCTCATCGCTTTCACGTTGGAGTAGCAACGCTGGAACCCCCGGCGCGTGGCTCCGCGCCGGGGTGGCATGTCTCCTCATTCGCAGGCGGTCACTCATGTTGCTGCCTGTTTTTTTTCGTTCACACTGTTGCTGGGGTCTGCTGACATTCAATCTCGTCGTGATGGAATGTCACGAGACCCTGATTCGGAAACCCGACCAGGACTTCGAGCAATGACTCAGGAAACTTCACGCACCACCGTCGCAGGCAGACTGACCATCACCGCGCTGGTAATGGCCTTCGCCATGATCTCGGCGGCGCCGTCAACGGCCACAGCGACCGATACCCCCATCGTTGCGCCGTCCTTCGATCTGACCGATCCGGCGCGGATCGCCGTCGGCAAGAAGCGCTTCAACAAGACCTGCGCAGGGTACTGCCATGGTTCGGATGGTGTCGGCGGACGCGCGCCCGATTTCAAGGGACGCACCGATCTGCCTGACGAAGAGGCCTACCGCACGATCTTTCACGGACGTCGCACGTCGGACATCATGCCGCCCTGGGGCGAGGCGTTCACGCCCGATCAGATCTGGGAACTGGTGGCCTACATCAAGTTTCTCGGCACGCAGTAGGGCGTGGCCGGAAGGGCTGCCGTGTCCGTCCCGCAGCGTGAGGTTGCTGCGGGACGGATGCCAACGGGTCAGCCCTGCTGGGCGGTCCGTTCGGCGCTGTCGAGGTAGTTGGGCGCCACGATGCGCAGACGCGCCATCTTGCGGTAGAAGGTGGCGCGCGACATGCCGAGCTGGCGCGCCGTTTCGGTCACCTTCCAGTGATTGCGGCGCAGCGCCTCGAGCATCTTCTGGCGCAGCTGCAGACACATTTCACTCAATGGCTCGCCGCTGTCGTCTTCGCAGGCGTCATACGCAATGGCGGCGACCACCGGCTGCTGCTCCGGCGGTGGCGGCAGGGCGACACGCGTCGGCTTGTTGCCGGCGCGCAGTTCGTGCGGGAAGTGCTCGAGCCTCACCTGCGGGCCTTCCGCTATGGCGCAGGCGTAGCGCACCGCGTGCCGCAGCTGGCGGATGTTGCCGGGCCAGCTGTAGGCCAGCAGCACGTCCATCGTCTGTGGCTCGATCGAGATGCCGGTGCGTTCCATCGCGGTGCTTTCCTCCAGCATCACCTGTTCGACCAGCGCGCGCTTGTCCTCGCGCTCGCGCAGCGGCGGCAGCGTGAACGAGGCGCCGTTGAGGCGATAGAACAGGTCTTCGCGGAAGCGTCCTTCGCGCACCAGCTCCGGCAGGTCCTGGTGGGTCGCGCAGATCACGTGCAGGCGCACCGGCGTGGGCTGTTCTGCGCCGAGCGGTACCACCTCGCCTTCGGCCAGCACGCGCAATAGGCGGCTCTGCAGGGACAGCGGCATGTCGCCGATTTCGTCGAGGAAGAGGGTGCCGCCGTCGGACTGCAGGATCTTGCCTTTCGAGCCCTTGTTGCGCGCGCCGGTGAAGGCGCCGTCGCGGTAGCCGAACAGTTCGCTCTCGATCAGGCTTTCCGGAATCGCGGCGCAGTTGAGCGCGACGAAAGGTTGTTTGGCACGGTCGCTGAAATCGTGGATGCCGCGTGCGAACGCCTCCTTGCCGGTACCGGTCTCGCCCAGCAGCATGACCGGAATGTCGCGGTTGGCCACGCGCACTGCGCACCCTACGTTGGCCTTCACGCGCGGGTCGCCCAGCGCCAGGTGACGGAAGCCGCGCGGTGCCGTCAGGTCTTCCGCCTCGGCGACCGGCTTGGCGGCGATCTGCGGCAATGTGCGGGCGTGCGGGGCGCGCAGCACGGCGAACAGCCGTTGTCCGGTGGCGAACATGCGCAGCGGGAACGGTGCGCCCGGGCTGGCGTGCGCGGCCGCCATGATGCCGTTGGCGGTGCATTCGAACAGGTCGTGCAGGTATTCGGCGCGGCGCCCGTTATGGTTGATCAGTTCGTGGCGCGCACGCCGGTTGCCGCCGACGATGCGACCGCTGTCGTCGAACGCGATCAGGTAGTCGGTCTCGACCGGCAGGAATTCGGCGATCGTGCCGAGCTGCAGTATCCAGTGGTTGCGCAGGCTGTAGTGGGCGTAGGCGTCCTCGATCAGGCGCGCCTTGTCGATCACCATGCGGTAGATCAGCAGCTGGCTTTCGCGCTGTTCGGGCGAGTAAAGGGCCGACGCATCGAGCACGGCGATCGGTTCGTCTTCAAGGCCGACGATGGGCACCGAACTGCAGGTGAAGCTGATGTTGTGGGCGCGGAAGTGTTCGCCGCGATGGACCAGCGTGGGTTGGCAGTCGATCAGGCTGGTGCCGACGCCACAGGTGCCTTCGTGTTCTTCCGCCCAGCAGGTGCCGTTGCGGAAGCCTTCGTCTTTCAGTTCGCGTTCGAGGTGCGGCACGGTGCGGAAATCGACCGTCACACCCTGGGCGTCGGTCAGCAGCACGCAGTAGTCGGCCAGCAGCACCTGCTGGTGCAGGCGCTCGACGCCTTCGCGCGCAATGCGCATGAATGTTTCCAGCCGGTCGCGATGCTCGCGCAGTTCGTAGGCCGTGACGACCTTCGGTGTCGTCGCCCGCCCGGGGTCGATCGAGTGCTTGTTCAGCGACCGGTGCCACGAGCGCTTGAGCCGGTCGTGTTCCGAATGCAGCGGCGCTGACCGGCTGGGTGCTTCGATGGCCTTGAGTACCCGGCCGACGTGATCCGAGATCGTGTGTCCGCGGTCCATGTCCTTCTCCTCCTGTTCATCTATATATCGAAACGCGGCGTGCGATGTTGTCTGCCGCAGCGTTTCACTTTTGTGACTTGAGGGTAAGCCCTGAACCGCCTGAAATCAACGCGACGAATGTCTCCGAAAAGTGAGACAGGTGTCTCAATGGCTCGCTGTCGCAGTGGGCGCCGATGCGACAGGTGGGCCGCTGCGCGTTGCGCCGATGCGCACGACGACCCGAAGAGCGCTTAAGAATCATCCGCTTGACGGCGCGGGCGAAGCCGTCGGGATGGCGCTGGCACGGCCGATGCAATGACACAGGTAATCAACGCCTGGAGTCGCATCGCCGTGCTGTCCGTTCCACCTCGTCCCGCCCTCGTCGGCATCATCGCGAACCCCGCATCCGGCCGGGACATCCGCCGCCTGACTTCGCGTGCGTCGGTGTTTCCGAACGCCGAGAAGGCCAGCATGATGGTGCGGGCGATCGCCGGACTGGAAGCGGCCGGCGTCCGCGATGTGATGATCATGCCGGACTCGGGCGGCATCTGCGGCCCGCTGTTCCGCGCGTTGTCGGTGACCACCGGTTCGCCGGTCACGGTGCAGCCGCGCTTCATCGACATGCCGGTGACCAGCTCCGCCGACGACACGCTGCGGGCGACCGAGCTGATGTGTCAGGCCGGTGCCGGCGCGATCATCGTGCTCGGCGGCGATGGCACGCATCGCGCCGTGGCGGCGCGCTGCGGCCAGGTGCCGCTGCTTGCGCTGTCCACCGGCACCAACAACGCCTTCCCCGAAATGCGCGAAGCCACGGTCGCCGGACTGGCGGCCGGCCTGCTGGCCACCGGTGCCGTGCCGGCGGAGGTCGCCGTGCGGCGCAACAAGCTGCTGCGCGTGCGCTGCGATGACCGCACCGACATCGCGCTGGTCGATCTGTGCGTCACGCGCCACAACTATGTCGGCTCGCGCGCCGTGTGGGACAGCGCGCTGCTGGAAGAACTGTTCGTCGCTTTCGCCGGGGCGGATGCGATCGGCCTGTCGGCGATCGCCGGCCAGCTCGAACCGGTCACCCGCAGCGCGCCGCACGGCCTGCATGTGCGCTGCGCCGACACGACGCTTACGCCGCAGCAGGTGATTGTGCCGATTGCCCCGGGACTGATCAGTGCGGTCGGCATCCGCGAGTACGGTCGTCTGCTGCCCGGGCAGCCGGTCGTGCTCGCCCCGCAGAGCGGAACCATTGCGCTCGATGGCGAACGCGAAATCGAATTCGATCCGTCGAACCGCATCAGCGTCGAACTCGACCTGCACGGCCCGCTGACCATCGATGTCGCTGCCGTACTCGAGAACGCAGCGCGCCGGCGCGTGCTGCGCCACTACGCAGGGCGCCCGGCATGAGCCGCGTGCGCGCCCTGTCCCGTCTCTCCCCGGAGGTGCCGGCGCCTGCCGCCAGCGCCTTCGTGCCCGGTTCGTCCGGCCAACCGCCCGCAGCTGCCGGAGATCAGCGGGCTTGTCATTCCATCCACAAAGAGGAGCACCCATGAGCAGTTCATTGACCAGGGAAGGCCTGCTGCAGGCCTACCGGACCATGCGCACGATCCGGGAATTCGAGGAACGCCTGCACGTCGATTTCGCCACCGGCGAAATTCCCGGCTTCGTTCATCTGTATGCCGGCGAAGAAGCTTCGGCGACGGGCATCTGCATGCACCTGAACCGCGACGACTACATCGCCAGTACCCACCGCGGCCACGGCCACTGCATCGCCAAGGGCGTTGATCCGGTCGGCATGATGGCCGAAATCTGGGGCAAGGCCACCGGCACCTGCAAGGGCAAGGGCGGCTCGATGCACATCGCCGATCTTGATGTCGGCATGCTGGGTGCCAATGGCATCGTCGGCGGCGGTGGCCCGCTGATCTGCGGCACGGCGCTGGCTTCCAAGCTGCGCGGCAGCAACAACGTCGGCGTGTGCTTCTTCGGCGATGGCGCGTCCAACCAGGGCACGATTTTCGAGGCCATGAATCTGGCGGCCGTGTGGAAGCTGCCGGTCATCTTCGTCGGCGAGAACAACGGTTACGCCGAAGCCACTGCGAGCAACTTTTCGGTCGCCTGCGAAAACATCGCCGACCGTGCTTCAGCCTTCGGCATGCCGGGCGTGATCGCCGACGGCTTCGATTTCTTCGCTGTGCATGAAGCGGCCGGCGAAGCCATCAAGCGTGCCCGCGAAGGCGGCGGACCGACCCTGCTGGAAGTGAAGCTGTCGCGCTACTACGGCCACTTCGAAGGTGACCAGCAGACCTACCGCGCACCGGGCGAGGTGCAGAAGCTGCGCGAAACCAAGGACTGCCTGATGCAGTTCGCACGTCGCGTGACGTCGCGCGGCGAATTGACGATGGCCGAACTCGAAGCCATCGATGTCGAAGTGAAGACCCTGATCGATGCATCGGTGGTGAAGGCCAAGGCAGATCCGCTGCCCAAGCCGGAAGACCTGATGGCTGACGTCTACGTCTCTTACTGAACCCACGCCACACGCTGACAGGAGAAATATCAGATGGCACGAAAGATCACATACCAGCAAGCCATCAACGAGGCGCTGGATCAGGAAATGGCGCGTGACCCGAGCGTCATCGTCATGGGCGAAGACGTGGCAGGCGGTGCCGGTGCACCCGGCGACGAAGATTCGTGGGGCGGTGTGCTCGGTGTGACCAAGGGCTTGTATGCGAAGCACCCGGGGCGCGTGCTCGACACACCGATTTCCGAATCCGGCTACATCGGTGCCGCGGTCGGCGCAGCCTGCAACGGCATGCGTCCGGTGGCCGAGCTGATGTTCATCGACTTCATGGGTGTCTGTTTCGACCAGATATTCAATCAGGCGGCCAAGTTCCGCTACATGTTCGGCGGCAAGGCGAAGACGCCGGTGGTCATCCGCGCCATGTACGGCGCAGGTTTCCGCGCCGCTGCACAGCACTCGCAGTGCCTGTACAACATCTTCACCCACATCCCCGGGCTGAAGGTGGTGCTGCCGTCGAATCCGTATGACGCGAAGGGCCTGCTGATCCAGTCCATCCGCGACAACGACCCGGTGATCTTCCTCGAACACAAGGCCCTCTACACGATGGAAGGCGATGTGCCGGAAGAGAGCTACATCGTGCCGTTCGGCGAAGCCGCCGTGGTGCAGGAAGGTGACGACGTGACCATCGTGGCCTTCGGCCGCATGGTCAATTACGCCAAGGATGCGGGTACCAGCCTGCGCAAGAAGGGCGTCCAGTGCGAAATCATCGATCCGCGCACGACCTCGCCGATGGACTTCGACACCATTCTCGAAAGCGTCGAGCGCACCGGCCGTCTGGTCATCGTCGATGAATCGCACCCGCGCTGCAGCATGGCGTCCGACGTGTCGGGCTTCATCGCGCAGGAAGCGTTCGGCGCCCTCAAGGCACCGATCCAGATGGTGACCGCACCGCACGTACCCGTGCCCTTCGCAGCGTCGCTCGAAGATCTCTACATTCCCAGTCCGGCGCGCATCGAAGAAGCCGTGATGCGCGTCAAGGAGTACCGCTGATGTCCTCGATTCTGACCGTCACCATGCCCAAGTGGGGCTTGTCCATGCAGGAGGGCAAGGTCAACCTGTGGCTGAAGGAAGTCGGTGACTCGATCGCTCCGGGCGAGGAAATCGTCGAAGTCGAGAGCGAGAAGATTTCCGGCGCCGTCGAGGCGGCCGTCACCGGCGTGCTGCGCCGGCAGGTCGCCCAGCCGGACGAGGTGCTGCCGGTTGGCGCCCTGCTCGGCGTGATTGCCGACGCCGACGTTTCGGATGATCTGATCGATGATCTGATCGCCCGCTTCCAGGCGGAATTCGTGCCGCCGACCGACGACGAGGCCGATGCCGGACCGCAGACGCAGACGGTGCAGGTCAATGGCCGGCAGCTGCGCTATCTGAAGCGCGGTGACGGCGGCACGCCGCTGCTGCTGATCCACGGCTTCGGTGGCGATCTGAACAACTGGCTGTTCAACCATGAAGCGCTGGCCGCTTCGCGCGCCGTCTATGCGATCGACCTGCCGGGTCATGGCGCCTCGACCAAGGTCACCGGTGCGGCGTCGCTCGACGATCTGGCCGATGCGGTGAGCGGGTTCATGGAGGCGGTCGGCATTGCATCTGCCGACCTCGTCGGTCACTCGATGGGCGGCGGCGTGTGTCTGGCGCTGACGCGCCGCGCGCCGCAGAAGGTCAAGTCGCTGACGCTGATCGCGAGTGCCGCGCTGGGCAGCGACATCAACGGTGCCTACATCGACGGCTTCGTCGCCGGCAACACGCGCAACGCACTCAAGCCGCTGCTGGCGCAGCTCTTTTCGGACGCCGGTCTGGTCACGCGTCAGCTGATCGACGACATGCTCAAGTACAAGCGGCTCGAAGGAGTGGACGAGGCACTGGCGACGCTGGCCGGCGGACTGTTCCCCGCTGGCCGTCAGTCGGCGGTGCTGGCTGATGTCGCGGCAGCAAGCGGCAAGCCGGTGCTGGTGATCTGGGGCGAGAACGACCGGATCATTCCGGTCGCGCACGCTTCGGCCATTCCGTCGGCCAGGGTGGTGGTGCTGCCGGCACAGGGCCACATGGTGCAGATGGAATCGGCCGGTGAAGTGAACAAGCTGATCGGCGAGTTCACAAGCTGAGTACGAACTGAGCACCAACGGAGCACCAACGGAGCCCGACCCGGGCCCCGATTGAGCAGTCAGACCGTCCGCCCCGAACAGGGGATGGACAGGGCGGAGCATCCGTTGCGGGTGTTCCGCCTCGCTGCGGCATGTGCCGCAGCAACCCGATGAAGGACAAGAAATGAATTCAGCAGTCGTGGGGGAAGGCCTGCGCGGACGCGACAAGCTGGCCCGCATTCCGGTCAAGGTCCGCGAAGACGTGGCGTCGCCGGCGAAACCTGCCTGGCTGCGCGGCCGCGATCAGGACACGCCGGCGGTGCGCGCGCTGCAGGGCGTGCTGCGTGACCACGCACTGCATACCGTGTGCGAGGAAGCGGCCTGCCCGAACATCGGCGAGTGCTTCGGTCGCGGCACCGCAACCTTCATGATCCTCGGTGCCATCTGCACGCGCCGCTGCCCGTTCTGCGATGTGTCGCACGGACGGCCGCTGGCGCCGGATGCCGACGAGCCGCAGCGCCTGGCCAGTACGGTGGCGGCGATGAAGCTGCGCTATGTCGTGATCACCTCGGTCGACCGCGACGACCTGCGCGATGGTGGCGCTGCGCACTTTGCGCAATGCATGGCCGACATCCGCGCGGCGTCGCCCGACATCACGATCGAGGTGCTGACACCGGATTTCCGCGGCCGCGAGGCGGCCGCACTCGACGCGCTGGCGGTGTCGCCGCCGGACGTGTTCAACCACAACATGGAAACCGTGCCGCGCCTGTACCGCGAGGTCAGGCCCGGCGCGAACTACGAAGGCTCGCTGAAGCTGATCCGCGATTTCGGCGCGCGCTTCCCCGGCGTGCCGACCAAGACCGGCCTGATGCTCGGTCTCGGCGAAACGGAAGACGAAGTGATCGAGGTGATGCGCGACCTGCGCGCGCATGGCTGCGACCTGCTGACGCTGGGGCAGTACCTGCGCCCGTCGCCGGCGCACCTGCCGGTGATCGAGTACATCACGCCGGCACGCTTCGATGCGTTGCGCGAGAAGGCGCTCGAACTGGGTTTCAGCGAGGTGGCGGCCGGCCCGCTGGTGCGCTCGTCCTACCGCGCCGATGTGCTGCATCAGGCGCATGCCGATCATGACTGATCCGCGCCCTTCACTGGTCACCGTCAATGGACAGATCGAGCGGCTGGACGCCGTGATGTCCGTCGGCAGTCTGCTCGACGGCAAGGCCTTGCGCACCCGCCGCATCGCGGTCGAGCGCAATGGCGAAATCGTGCCGCGCAGCGCGTTTGACTGCACCTGGCTCAATCACGGCGATAGAGTGGAGATCGTCGTCGCAGTTGGAGGAGGTTGAAGTGAATCCACCCTTGAGCCCCTGTCTGAGCGACTCGCTGGTCATCGGCGGCCAGACATTCGAATCGCGCCTGCTGGTGGGCACCGGCAAGTATCGCGACCTGGCGGAAACCGCACGCGCGCTCGATGCCAGCGCGGCCGAGATCGTCACCGTGGCGATCCGCCGCGTGCCGCTGACGGCGCGCGACGGCACGCCCGGCCTGCTCGACGCGCTGCCGGTCGGTCGCTACACACTGCTGCCCAATTCCGCCGGCTGCTACACCGCCGACGATGCCGTCCGCACGCTGCGTCTGGCGCGGGAGCTGCTCGACGGTCACGATCTGGTGAAGCTCGAGGTGCTGGGCGACTCGAAGACGCTGTTTCCCGACATGCCGGAAACGCTGCGCGCGGCCGAAGTGCTGATCCGCGACGGCTTTCGCGTGATGGTGTACTGCTCGGACGACCCGATACAGGCGCGCGTGCTCGAGAGCATGGGCTGCGTGGCGGTGATGCCGCTGGCCAGCCTGATCGGCTCGGGCATGGGCATCCTGAATCCGTGGAACCTGAAGATCATCATTGCCGAAGCCGGCGTGCCGGTCATCGTCGATGCCGGCATCGGCACCGCGTCGGACGCGGCCGTGGCGATGGAACTCGGGTGTGACGGCGTGCTGATGAATACCGCGATCGCGCATGCGCGTGATCCGGTGCTGATGGCCAGCGCCATGCGCCACGCCGTCGCGGCCGGTCGTCAGGCCTTTCTGGCTGGGCGGATGGACGCGGTGCCTTATCGCGCCGTGGCGTCGTCGCCGCAGGTCGGACTGATCACCCAGATGCAGGAGATGTAAGTACAGCAGGAAGCACCCACCACAAGAACAGGGAGGAATCCAGATGTCTTCAGCAGGAACACGCAAGGTTGCATTGATCACCGGCGCATCGCGCGGTATCGGGGCCGCAGTCGCCGGCCGGCTCGCACGCGACGGCTTTCATGTCGTCATCCACTACGGCCGCGGTGCGGACGAGGCGCGCGCGGTGGCCGAAGGCATACGGCAGGCGGGCGGCAGTGCGTCGGTCGTGCAGGCGGACCTGTCCGCGCGCGACGGCGCGGACCGGCTGCTCGCCGGCCTGGCCGAACAGCAGGTCGATGTGCTGGTGAACAACGCCGGCATCGCGCCTTTCGCATCGATCAGCGACATGGATGTCGACAGCTTCGACGAGCTGTCGGCGGTCAACATGCGGTCGGTGTTCTTCGTCACGCAGAAGGTGTTGACGCGCATGGGCAGCGGCGGGCGCATCATCAACCTGTCGTCCGTGGTGGCGCGCACCGCCTTTCCCGGCATGCCGGCCTATTCGGCAACCAAGGGCTTCGTCGACGTGCTGACGCTGCACCTCGCGGCTGAACTGGGACCGCGCGGCATCACCGTCAATGCCGTGGCACCGGGTGTCATCGAAACGCGCCTCACCACCGGTCTGCTCGAAGGCGGTGGCGCCGATGCCGTGCAGTCCATCCAGGCGCTGGCGGGCATCGCCGGTCCGGATCGCGTGGCCGGCATCGTCGCCTTCCTCGCCGGTCCGGATGGCATCTGGACAACCGGTCAGGTGATCGACGTCAGCGGCGGCACCAAGCTCTGAGCGCTGTGGCTGGCACCGGCTCACGCCACGCGCAGGTTCATTGCGATCCAGCCCAGCCATTCGTGCAGCGCCACCCATGATTGCGACAGCGCGCGCATGCTCGGCACCAGATCGCCCGCCGACACGCCGCCATCGCGGCGGATCAGGGTGGGGGCGGCGAGTGGCGTCAGTCCGGCGCGGCGGAAGTTTTCCATCGCGCGCCGCATGTGGAAGGCGTGCGTCACCAGTGCCACGCGGGTAATGCCGTCGCGGCCGAGCGCGACAGCGGACAGTGCGGCGTTGTCGCCGGTATCGCGCGACGCCGATTCGATCCAGCGTACCGGAACGCCCTGTTCCTGCAGAACGGCCGCCATCATGTCTGCTTCCGGTTGGCCCTGCCACACCACGCCACCACTGACCAGCACCGGCAGACCGGTCTGGCGCGCCAGCCGGGCGCCGGCGCGCAGACGTTCAAGGGCGAAACCATTGACCGTCTGTCCGTCGTAATCCACCAGGTTGTCGGTGCTGCCGGCGCCGAGAATGACGATGGCCTGTGCTGCCGACAGGTCGGCCACGCCATCGGTGGCATAGGTCGAACGCTCGAGCCAGCCCGATACGACCGGCGTGGCGAGCAGCCACAGCGCAATCAGACCGCCCCACGCCAGCACCGCGCCGGTGCGCGGATGACGCCGGCGCAGCAGCAGCCCGAGAGTGCTGGCCAGCAGCGGACTGACCGGCGGCAGCAACAAGGTGGACAGCAGCTTCTTCAGGGCGAACAGCAGCGAAGCCAGCATGGGCGCCTATCCGGGCAAAAAGACTTATTATCCGGGCCAATGCGCCTCATGGCGACGGGAAGACCACGGCGCCCCTCTTGCCCGGAACGGCGCCTCAACGGAGCGTGCTCTTGATCGATGTATCGGCTATCGGCTGGAAGGAAGCGGCGCTCGTAGCGCTGGTCATCCTCGCCACATACATGGGTTATGCACTGATGCGCCTGTCCACCCTGAATGCCCGTCGCGAGCAACCCGCGCCGGAACCGCTTGCCGACCCCGATCCGCCGACCATTGTGCCGGCTGCGCCTGCCCTGGGGCCTGACGACATCGAAGCGTTGCTGGACACCCTGCTGGACCGCCGGCTTGCGCCACTGATGCAGCAGATGGAAATCCGTCTCGATCAGGCCGAATTGCGCATCGACGAGCTCGGTCGCCGGGTGGAAACGGTCAATCAACTGCCGCCGGTGGCGCCGCAATACAGCGAGGCGCTGTCGCTCGCCGCACGCGGGTTGAGTGCGGAAGACATCGCCGACCAATGCGAAATGTCGGTCGGAGAAGCTGAACTGGTGCGGACGCTGGCCAAGAGCCGCGGCATGGGCGGGGGAGAGGAAACATGAGTGCGGCAGTGGCGCGGGCGCGTCTGGGTGTAAGAAGCGACGCCGACGAACAGGCGGCGGAACAGCGCAGTGCGCTGCTGCGCCGGGTGGTGGTGGCAGGCGGTCTGATCGCGCTGCTGATCGGCGGCCTGGCGTTGTTCGACGTGAGTCGAAAGCCGGCCGAGCCCTTGCCGCCCCCGATGGCCGGCGCGCAACCCGAGCCGTCCGTCGCCGAAGCCGAGCCGCCGGCCGAGGAGACTGCACTGCCACCGTTGCCGCCGGCTGATGAAGGCACAAGCGATCCGGGTGCGTCCGACGACGCTGCGGCGGAGGCAAGGACCGTCAATCTGCCTGATACCCCGCCACCGCTGCCCGAAGGCACGGCGCGTCCCGAGGCGCCCGCCGGAACCGCCGAAGCGGAGCCCGCTCCCGCTCCCGCCGCCGCCGCACCGGCCACGCCCGGTCGCCTGGTGATCGGTCATGGCGAACCGCGTCCATCGGCAGCGACGCAGCGGGCGCCGGCGCAGGCAGCGGCACGCGCGCCGGTCGCCCAGCCGATCACCCGCACGCCGCCGCCGGCGGCCGCCGGCCAGGGCGAAATCACCGGCTACCGGGTGCAGGTCGGCGTGTTCAGCAGCGTGGCCAACGCGGAAGACGTGCGTGCGAAACTGGCGCTCAAGGGCATCCCGTCGCAGATCGAGGCGCGCGTGCATGTCGGCCCGTTCAAGACGCGCGCAGAAGCCGATCAGGCGCGCGCGAAGCTGCGCGCACTGGGCATGGACAGTGGCGCGCCGGCGCCGGTGCGGGCCACGACGGGCCGCCCGTGAAAACTGCCGCGCCCTGAATCCCGACAGACTCTAAAGCCCGTGTTCGATCCGGACGTAAAGCTGATCCTGATCAATAAAAACATGCGAGGCTGCGATGGCGCTTCTGGGCTGGGTGAAAAGGACGGAGCTGGATGCTCTGGCGGATGAGGGAAAGCGTTTGCGCCAGGAGCTCGGCGCATTGCGGGCGGAAATCGAGCGCCTCGAAGGCGAACGGGCCGAACTGCAGCGAACCAACGAGGACATCCGCGCCCAGTGCGGCTTCAACGCCGGGCTGCTGTCGAATCTGACGGCTTACGCCGGCTCGTTCCAGCGTTTCCGGACCACTCTGGCCTCTCTGGCCGGCATCGTCACCGGCGAAGCCGATCGCGCGGCCGACACGGCAACCCGCATATCGCAGACGGCCGAAGGCAGCCGGGTCATCGCAGCCGGCCTGGAGGGCTATTCGGCGCGGCTGAAGGACACCGCTCTCAGCGTCGACACGCTGCGCGAGCGCGCCGAGCGGATCGGCGGCATCGTCGGGCTGATCCGCGAAATCGCCGACCAGACCAATCTGCTGGCGCTGAACGCCGCGATCGAAGCGGCGCGCGCCGGCGAACAGGGCCGCGGCTTCGCCGTCGTGGCCGACGAGGTGCGCAAGCTGGCCGAACGCACCGGTGCCGCGACGTCCGAAATCGTTGGCTTGGTCAATGGCATACAGCACGACACCGCGCAGGCGACCGAACGCATGCAGGCGAATTCAGCCGATGCCGACGCCTATTCGGCCCAGGGGCTGACCGCGAGTTCGCAGCTGGATGCACTCAGCAGCCAGGCCGGTGCCAATGGCGCGCAGATGGCGGCGACCTCGCTGCGGACCTTTGCCGAACTGGCAAAGGTCGATCATCTGGCCTACAAGATGGACGTCTATCAGGCGGCGTCCGGCGAGTCGGGTCTCACGCCGGACAGTTTCGCCAGCCATAAGAATTGCCGGCTGGGCAAGTGGTACTACGAGGGCGAAGGTCGTCGTTGTCACAGCCACCTGGACGGGTTCCGCGAGCTCGAAGGTCCGCACGAGGCGTTCCACCGCGTCGGCATCGAGGCGCTCGAACATGCCCGGGCCGGGCGTTTCGATGCCGCGCTGAGCAGCATCGCACGCATGGAAAACCTGAGTATCGACGTCATCAGCGAGCTCGACCGCATGAGCGAATCGATCAATCACCGGCATCCGCACTGAGCGTTTTGCCTGACAGGCACGCGGCGCTGCGCCGTATGCCCGCGAATCCGCGATAATCCGGCATCGTACGGCGCACGACCGTCAGGTCGCCGCGCCGCATTCCCTTGCAGACTTCCGGAGATACGCATGTCGCGCACCATCGTTTCCACCCCTGATGCACCCGCTGCCATCGGCACCTATTCGCAGGCCGTGAAGGTCGGCAACACGGTCTATCTGTCGGGCCAGATCGGTCTCGATCCGGTCAAGATGGACATGGTCGACGGCATCGACGCCCAGATCGCCCGCGTGTTCGACAATCTGAAGGCGGTCGCCGAAGCCGCCGGCGGATCGCTCGACGACGCGGTCAAGCTCAATGTCTATCTCACCGACCTCGGCAATTTCGTCAAGGTTAACGAAGCCATGGCGCGCTACCTGAAGCAGCCCTATCCGGCGCGCGCCGCGGTCGGTGTGTCGGCGCTGCCGCGCGGCGCCATGGTCGAGATCGACGGCGTGCTGGTGATCGACTGAACCCGCCCGGGTTGTTGCCGGTCGTGCGGTGAGCACCCGGAGCGAAGCGCTCGCCGCGGCGCTGGACAAGCTCGGTCTCGGCGCAGACGCCGCGCTGGTGCTGCACTTTCCGCTGCGCTACGAAGATGAAACCCGCCTGACGCCGCTGGCGCAGGCGAGGGCCGGCGCGCCGGTGCAGATCGAGGTCGAGGTGAGCGCCAGCGAGGTGAAGTTCAAGCCGCGCCGCCAGCTCATCGTCAGCGCCTTCGACGACAGCGGCACGGTGACGCTGCGCTTCTTCAACTTCTATCCGTCGCAGCAGAAGCAGCTCGCCGTCGGGCGCAGGGTGCGCCTGTTCGGAGACATCACGCCCGGTTTCTTCGGTGCCGAAATGCTGCACCCCCGCGTGCGCAGCGTGGGTGAGGACACCCCGCTCCCGGACCGCCTGACGCCGGTCTATCCGACCACGGCCGGCCTGTCGCAGGCCAGCCTGCGCCGCGCCATCGACGAGGCGCTGGCGCGCGTCAGCCTCGACGACAGCCTGCCCGACGCCCTGCGCCGGCACTACCGATTGATGCCGTTCGCCGAGGCGGTGGACGCGCTGCACCGGCCGCGACCGGGCGAATCGCTGCGTGACATGGACGAACGGCTCGCCCCCGCCTGGCGGCGCATCAAGTTCGACGAACTGCTGGCACAGCAGATCAGCCTGAAGCGCGCGCACGACGCGCGGCGCAGTCGCGACGCCCCGCCACTGGCCGGCAAGGGTGCGCTCATCAAGCGCTTTCTCGCCGCACTGCCGTTCCGCCTGACCGGTGCGCAGGCACGGGCCTGGAAGGAAATTTCCGGTGATCTGGCGCAGCCCTTTCCGATGCAGCGGCTGCTGCAGGGCGACGTCGGCTCGGGCAAGACGGTGGTCGCCGCGCTCGCCTGCCTGCGCGCGGTCGAGGCCGGCTATCAGGCAGCCTTCATGGCGCCGACCGAAATCCTCGCCGAGCAGCACTACCGCAAGCTGGCTGGCTGGCTGGAGCCGCTCGGCATCCGCGTGGCCTGGCTGTCGGGCAGCCTGAAGGCGCGCGACAAGCGTGCGATGAAGGCGCTGATCGCCAGCGGCGAGGCGCCGGTGGCGGTCGGCACGCATGCGCTGATCGAGGACGCGGTCGATTTCGCCCGCCTCGGTGCGGCGGTGGTCGACGAACAGCACCGCTTCGGCGTGCGCCAGCGGCTTGCGCTGCGCGCCAAGGCCGGCGGCATCAGCCCGCACCAGCTGATGATGAGCGCCACGCCCATCCCGCGCACACTGGCCATGAGCTACTACGCCGATCTCGACGTGTCGGTCATCGACGAGCTGCCGCCGGGCCGCACGCCGGTGCTGACCAAACTCATTTCGGCCGCGCGGCGCGAACAGGTGATCGCCCGCGTGCGCGACGCCTGCGCGGTCGGCGCCCAGGCCTACTGGGTGTGTCCGCTGATCGAAGAGTCGGAAACCCTGCAACTGCAGACCGCGATCGACACCCATGAACAACTGGTTGCCGCCTGTGCCGATCTGAAGGTGGGTCTGGTGCATGGCCGCATGAAGCCGGACGAGAAGGCGGCGGTGATGGCCGCCTTCGTCGCCGGCGACATCGACCTGCTGGTGGCGACGACGGTGATCGAGGTCGGCGTCGACGTGCCCAACGCCAGCCTGATGGTGATCGAGCACGCGGAGCGCTTCGGCCTGTCGCAACTGCACCAGTTGCGCGGCCGGGTCGGGCGCGGCAGCCGCGAATCGGCCTGCGTGCTGCTGTACGAGGGGCCGCTGTCGCAGACCGCGCGGGAGCGGCTGCGTGTCATCCATGCCTACACCGACGGCTTCATGATCGCTGCCGAAGATCTGAAGCTGCGCGGCCCGGGCGAGTTCATCGGCAGTCGCCAGTCCGGCCAGCCGCTGCTGCGCTTCGCCGACCTGCTGCTCGACGAGGCGCTGGTCGAACTGGCGCGCGAAGCGGCGGCAACCCTGCTGCACGACGATGTCGCGGCGGCCGAACGCCATCTGGCGCGCTGGCTGGCCGGGCGGGAAGACCTGCTGAAGGCGTGAGCGCCGATCAACCGGGCTTTTACGGGCGTACGAAAAAGGGGGGCCGAAGCCCCCCTCGTTACTGCGTGCTACCGAAGGATCAGCCGACGCGGCGACGCGCCATCAGACCCATCAGGCCGAGGCCTGCCAGGAACATGACGTAGGTTTCAGGTTCCGGCACGGCCGTGATCTGCAGCAGCGTGTCGTTGCCGCTCGCTGGGTGCTGCACGTTCAGGTAGGCGACGTTCGGGTTGAACTTGTCGAAGTACAGACCCGTCGGCTCGGCGCCTTCGGTCGACAGCGACGCCCAGCGGCTGACCGATTCAGCCACGCCGTCGCGGTCCGCATCCTGCGCAAACCAGATGTCGGCGCGACCGCCCGGCTGGTCTTCGATGATGTAGATGTTGCCGTTGGCATCGATGGCCAGGTTGTCCGGGCTCGTGAATTCGCTGCCGACCGCTGCGCCGGTGACCGAATTGAAGGTGGACCGGTTGGCGAACACCTTCATTTCGCTGGTGGCGAGATTCAGCGAGTACACCTCGTTGGTCGTCGTAGTGGCGATGTACAGCACTTCGTCGCCGTTCGCGAGCACCTGCATCTCCAGATCTTCGGGGCGCTGGTAGTTCGTGCCGCCGACCATGTCGGCTGCGGCACGGCCATCCATCGAGAACGTGCCGCCGCCGACATTGACCATCGCGTTCGCGGTGCCGGCCAGCGGGGTGCCGGTGCCGGTCGTGATGGCTTCCCAGGTCGCAGCGCCCACGGCGTTCGAGTTACTGCCGCCATTGGTCTTCAGAACGAAGGTCTGGCCCTTGTCGAAGTAGCTGTTGCCGGTCGTGGCAGCCGGGGCGGCCGACACATACTTGTAGATCGAGCCGCCGTTGAATTCGTCAATGAAGTAGAAGCTGTTGTTCTTGTCGAACGCGCCACCTTCGTGCGATACGCGCGGAACGACGTTGCGATGCACGAAATCGGCGTTCGACGTATCGGCCAGCGGGTTGGTCACTTCGAACAGGCGACCCTTGGTGCTGTTGGTGCCCCACGACTCTTCAGCCGTCATGTAAGTGCCCCACGGGGTCCAGCGCGAGAAGTCGCCAGCCACGAAGCCCTGGGTACCCGATGCCACGATGGTCTTGGTGACGCCGGTCCACAGATCGGTGCGCTGCACGCCGCCGGCACCGGTTTCGAACGGTGCGTAGAGATAACGGCCGGCATCGGTGCCGGTTTCGTTGGCGGTGATCATGTCCCAGTTGCCGCTGTTCGATTCGCCGAGACCGAGCTGGGTGTTGCGATCGGCCAGGACCTTCTGCGAGAAGAACGGCGACGACAGTTGCAGCGGTGCGCTTTCCGGCAATGAGCCGGCCGCGACGTTTCCGGCCAGTGCCGTGAAATTGTCGAAGTAGGTGTTGTCGGCCGCGGAAACCTGGTGGGCGGAAGCGCCCATCAGGCCAATGGCGGCAGCTATGGCGAGTTTGCGGGACTGCATTGTTGGACTCCCTGATTGAATGCCTTGCAGACGACAAGGTGAAAGCAGGGTAGTCAGCGTGCGTGAACGGACCGTGATGCAGATCGATGGGGTCGCTGGTCCGATCGGCGCATCGTTTGTTAACCCTGCTTAATGTCCCGCAGCACGAGCTGTGGATCGAGCGCTTGCGGGGTCAATCCGGAGCGCAGGTGCACAGGGCCGCGTTCATGCCGGGCGCGTCGATCAGTGCAGAGGGTTCCGCTGCGGCCTGCGCCGGATCGATCGAATCAATGTGCCGGCCGGCATCGGCTCACGACCCCGCGGCTCCAGCCTGAAGCCGGCGGGGCTGCCGTTCGTCAGCTGGCTAGCGGTTGGCGTGGGTGGCGGTGAACACCGCCACGAACACTTCGCGCAGGAACAGGCTCAGCGACAGGATCAGCGACAGCATGGCCAGTACGAAGAAGCCGGCCAGCAGGTCGGACAGCACGACCGTGAACAGCACGCCGAAGAAGGCGCACGACACCACCAGACAGACCATCAGCGCCGACAGCACGGCGAACAGCACCGCCAGATAGACCAGGCGTGCACGCTGCGACAGCAGCGCGAGTTCGGTCGCGTTGCTCATCGTTTCGTCTTCGCACTGCTTGCCGCCACGCGCCAGCACCACACGGCGACGGTCGATGATGCGACCGAGCCGGTTGTTCAGCGTACCGATCAGCGTGGCGATCGCGGTCAGCAGGAAAACCGGCGCCACGGCCAGACCGATGGCGTGCGTGATGGTGTCGATGGTGGTTTGCAGAACCATGGCCGTGCCTTAGGGAATCTTGAAATCCAGTTCGAACTTTGCACCGTCGTCGAGCGCCAGCGTGCGGGTGAGCCAGGGCATGACGGTCTTCAGGGTGGCCGGCAGCGTCCATGGCGGATTGACGATGAACAGGCCGCTGCCGTGCATGCCGAAGCCGTCCGGAGACGGCTTGCGCGTGGTCAGCGTCACGTGCAGCCAGGCCGGCACCGGCAGGCGCTTGAGCTTGGCCGGCAGGTCGCGCGATTCCATGCGGTGCAGCTGCGGGTACCACAGGCAGTAGGTGCCGCCCGGAAAGCGCGTGTTGGCGTCGCGCAGCGTTTCGAAGGCCAGCCGGTAATCTTCGCGGATTTCGTACGGTGGGTCGATCAGCACCAGCGCGCGGCGCGGCGGCGGTGGCAGCAAGGTGCGCAGGCCGGAAAAACCGTCCGCCTTCTCGACCTTCACGCTGCGGCCGGCTTCGGCGAAGGCGGCGTTCAACAGCTTGTTGTCGGCGGTGTGCAGCTCGAACAGGCGCATCCGGTCGTCGTCGCGCAGCAGTGCGCGCGCAATCATCGGTGAGCCCGGATAGGCGCGCAGCTTCGCTCCGCTGTTGAAGGCGCGCACCAGATCGACATAGGTCGCGAGCTGCGGCGGCAGGTCGGGCGCCGACCACAGCTTCGCGATACCGCCGGCGTACTCGGCGTTCTTGGCCGCGAAACCGCTGTCGAGCGCGTAGCCGCCCGCACCGGCGTGCGTGTCGATGTACCAGTAGGGTTTGTCCTTCTGGTTCAGGTGCTGAAGCAGTTCAACCAGTACGAAGTGCTTGAGCACGTCGGCCGGGTTGCCTGCATGGAAGGCGTGGCGGTAGCTGAGCATGGCGGGGCGGGCGTGGTGGAGCGCAAGTATACGTCGCCGCCCGGTGCGCCGGCCGGCGTTGTGGTGCGATGCGATACGATCCGGACTTGGGCTGGTTGCCTTCCGTTCGGGAAAGAAGTGCGTCGATGCCTATTCAGTACGTCCGGCAGCTGACGGGACGTGTCCGGACACCGGACGCCAACCGTCATCTCGGCTTTGCGCTCGCGTTTGTGGCGGGCGCCATCAACGCGGGCGGGTTTCTCGCTGTCGCGCAATACACGTCGCACATGACCGGCATCGTGTCTGCGATCGCCGACGATCTGGTGTTGCGCGAGTACGGACTGGTGCTCGCCGGGCTCGGTGGTCTTCTGTCCTTCCTGACCGGTGCGGCCTGCAGCGCCATCATGATCAACTACTCGCGTGGCCGGAAGCTGCACGGCGAGTATGCGCTGCCGCTGCTGCTGGAAGCCTGCCTGCTGCTGTGTTTCGGCTTGCTCGGGGCGCGGCTGTCGGAAATCCAGGGCCTGTTCGTGCCGCTGACCGTCATGCTCCTCTGTTTCATCATGGGCTTGCAGAACGCCATCATCACCAAGCTTTCGCACGGCGAGGTGCGCACGACGCACCTGACCGGCGTGATCACCGACATCGGCATCGAACTGGGCAAGCTGATCTACTGGAACCG
The DNA here is from genome assembly GCA_016791045.1 of Methyloversatilis sp. Lineage (GTDB taxonomy): Bacteria > Pseudomonadota > Gammaproteobacteria > Burkholderiales > Rhodocyclaceae > Methyloversatilis. The sequence continues at coordinate 23,584 of JAEUNO010000040.1, forward strand.
CGGGCGCGCCGCCGACCAGCAGGTGAGCGCCGATCGCGATCGTCTGCGTGTCCTGCTGTCGCTGACGGGCTGCTTCTTTGGTGGGGGCGTTGCCGGGGCACTGGGCTTCAAGCACGTGGGCTATGTGTCCACGCTGCCTCTGGCAGCGCTGCTCGTCGCACTGGCGCTGATTCCCGCGCTCGATGACCTGACGCCGCTCTTCCGGAGGGCGCCGAGGCGCTGATCCGACGCGGCCGGCCGGGGGACGCGTCCGCAAACGCCCCCGACCGCGATACGCGAAACTCAGACCACGAAGCGGCCGACGTTCTCCTGCAGCTGGCCGGCCAGCTTTTCCAGACCGAGTGTTTCGCCGTCGGCGCGCCGGGTGACGTCGGCATTCTGCTCTGCCATTCCGGCGATGCGTTCCACGCCCTGCGCCACGCTCTGGCTGGCGCTGCTCTGTTCGCGTGTGGCGGCGGCGATTTCCTTCATCGCCGCAGCGGTGCGCTCACTTTGCTCGCTGATCACACGCAGCACGGCACCGGCTTCGGTTGCCCGGCTCACGCCGGTGGCGACCTGGCCGCTGACTTCGGAGATGCGCGCTACGACCATGTCGGCGTCGGCCTGCACGCTGCTGACCATGCTCGCGATCTCCTTCGTCGAGGCGGCCGTGCGTTCGGCCAGCTTGCGCACTTCGTCGGCCACCACGGCGAAACCGCGACCGGACTCGCCGGCGCGCGCAGCTTCGATGGCGGCGTTGAGCGCCAGCAGATTGGTCTGTTCGGCGATCTCCTGGATGATGCGGCCGACATTCGAGATTTCGCGTGTGCGGCCGGCCAGATCGGTCACGGCGGACGAGGCGTCGGTGATGTCGCGGGCGATGTGCTGCATGCCTTCGACCACCGCGTGCAATTGCCGCTCGCCGTCCATCGCGGCACTGCGCGCTTCGCGGCTGACCGCATCGGCCACGCCAGCGCTGTCTGCCACATGGGTGATGCTGACCGACAGTTCCTCGATTGCGGCGGCGAGGCCTGCGGCGGCGCTGCTCTGTTCGGTCGAACCTTCGACCACTTCGCTCGAGCCGGCACGCAGCGAACGCGCCGCGTCGCCCACCGCACGGGCGGCGTCGGCCGTGGCGGTGATCAGGGCTGCGGTCTTGCGTGTCGCTTCATTGATCTGCACGGTGATCAGGTCAAGTTCATTGCGACTTTCGCCGGCCTGCACCGCAAGACGCTGACTGAAATCGCCATTGCCCAGTCGGGTCATCGCCGCCGAAACGTCCTTCAGCCGCACGAGCCGGCTGTGAGCGAGCCACCATGTGAGCGCCGCCAGCAGCAGCGCTGCACCGACGCAGATCATGATCAACTGGTTGCGCAATTGCACGCCGGCAGCCGTGAACTCGGCAACATGCGCGCCGGATGACACGATCCAGCCCCAGGTATCGGAGGTGCGGAAGGTGGCGATCTTCGGTGCCAGATTGCCGTCGGCCTGCGGCCAGTCATACACCAGCTGGCCATTCTTCATCTCGAGCTGCCGTGCGATGACGCTGGTCAGCACCGGGTTGCCGATGTCGGCCATCGATTTGCCGGTATGTTCGGGGTGCAGGATCATTTCGCTCGCGTCCGCCGTTTCACCCGGCTTCAGAATGTGCAGGTAGCCGGTGTCGCCGATGCGCAGGTTTTTGAGCGACGCGAACAGCTGATCGATGCCCTGTTGCACGTCGACCCGCGCCGACAGCGCACCCACGACGGTGCCTGAGGCGTCCTTGATCGGTTCCAGCGAGGAAATATAGAAGCGGCCGTTGCGCATGACGACCCCGGAATACGGCTTGCCGGCAAGCAGGATTTCGGTTTCCTTGCTCTTGCTGATGGCCTTGCCGGCCATCGACTTGCCGTCCTTGTCCTTGAGCAGTGTCGCAACTCGTACGAAATCATCGCCGACCCGCACCATCACGGCCGGATCGGCGCCGATCAGGTCGCGCAGTGCGGTGACCCGCCCGACGTCGCCGTTGATGGTCGCGCCATTGACGCGTGCGATGCGTACAGCACCGTACTCACCCATGGGCATCGTGTCCTCGCCGACCACGATCTCGCCGCCCAGCCCGCGTTTCAGCGCGCTCATGCCTTTCTCGGCACTGGCCATTGCGTTGTGATAGCTCAGGTCGAGCAACTGCACCGTGGAATCGGCCTGCTCGCCAAGATGGGCTTCAGTCTGCTGCAGTGTCGAGCGTTGGGTGGATATCGATACGATGAGGATCAGCGACGCGAAGATGACTGCGCAGAGCAGACCGATCGAAATCGAAAGCTGATGTACCACCGAAAGGCGGTTGAATGCGTTCATGAGAGGTCTCCGGTAGATGCCCGCAATGGCTTGACGAGCTATGCGAAGCAACGTGCCCTGCAATTCACGGCACAGGCGCGAAAAACTGGAGTCAGGCGACCCTGTCGGTGGTGCAGCCCGCCTTCAGCAGGCGCGCGAGCACGCCGTCCGGTCCGGTCAGGTGGGCGGCGCCGAAAGCGGCAAATACGCCCCCTTCGCGGATCTGCGGCAGCAGGCGTTCCACGAATCGCGCATTGCGCTGGCCGAGCAGCGACTGCAGGAACAGGTCGGCATGGCGCCGCAGCGCCGGGTCATCGCCGATCAACCGGCTGTTGATGTGCGCCAGTTCCCCGGTGTCGCCAGCGAGCCAGGCGTCGGTCATCGGTGCCACGCCGGCCTGGATCGCGTCATGCCGGCGCGCGCTGTCGATCAGCAGTGCCATGGCCGTCGCGTCGGGCAGGCGCGCGATCGCATCGATCTGTTCCTGGACGTTTTCGATCGGCAGGATCTTCCGGCCGGCGGTACGTGCGCGGCGCACCAGCACCTCGTCGAGCGTCGGCTGTGCACCGCCGACAGGCTGCAGCAGCGTCACCAGCGCCGCCCAGGGCCGCAGACGCGTCTGCACGCGTTCGTCGACGCCGTGCAGCGCCAGCCTCTGCGACACCTGCGGCCAGTGTTTTCTGCCCACCTTTTTCGGCAGGTCGTCGGTGTCCGAGGTGCTGGCAGCCATGAAGGCGTTCACGGCATCGGCATCGGCCACCAGTTCAGGCATGAACACGCGTGCCGCATCTATATAGGTATACAGCGACGCCGCACGCTCGAGCACGCGCGGCTCACCGCTGTGCAGCGTGCCGAACAGGTGGCTGACCGGCGCGTCACCGAGCGTGATCTTCCACAGCAGGCCGTGCTCGTACGGGCCGGTCGGCGCTGCGTGCAGTGCCGTCGGCAGTGTGCTGGCCAGGGCCACGGCGCCGCACTGACGAAGAAAAAGGCGGCGCGCAGTCATGTCGTCCAGGCGCCGCGGATCGCGGCGATGCCGTGCGCACCGCAGGCGTGCGCGGCCTGCCTGTGCGATGTATCGAGTCCGCCGATGGCAAACACCGGAATGCCGCATGTCGCAACCAGTGATGTCAGCGTGGCCCAGCCCATGCCCGCTGCGTCGGGATGGGTGGCGGTCGGCAGCACCGGGCCGACCACCGCGTAGTCGAGGCCGAGCCGCGCAGCGCGCGCCAATTCGTCGGCCGTATGGCAGGACGCGCCCACCCATTCGAAGTCGGGGCGGGCCGTCAGCGCGGCAAGCTGCGACGACTTCAGATGCACGCCGTCGGCCCCGAGCGTGCGCGCGAGCGCCGGCTCGCCATTGAGCACGGCCGGCGATCCGCCGGCGTGCGCCAGCCGGACTGCCTCGGCGACGAAGGCCTGCGTTGCGTCATCCATGACCGGTTCGCGGATCTGCAGCATCAGCCGCTGCCGCGCGCAGGCACGGCGGATGGCATCGAGCTGCGCCGCATGACCGATCCGCCAGGCATGGGTGACAGCCATGAAACCGGGCAGGCGCAGCGATTTGAGTACCGGACCGTTGGCCGGCAGCATCGGTCCGACGGTCAGCACCTCGGCCTGCTGCCAGCTCAGCGCGCTGTGTACATGGTCCTGCAGCGCGCCCTGCCAGGCTTCGACCCGGAAGAAATGCAGCCGCACGAAGGCGTGCTCGTAGTCGTGCGACAGCGTCAGCCAGGGCGAACAGGCCGTTACGGTGATGCCCAGTTCCTCGTCCAGTTCGCGTTTGAGCGCATCGACCGGCGCTTCGCCCGGTTCGACCTTGCCACCGGGAAACTCCCAGTAGCCGGGATAGAAGGTGCCCGGGGCGCGCTGGCCGAGCAGGAATTCGCGCCCGCGTGCGCTGTCCCGGAAAATGACGGCCGCCGCGACGGCGACCTGCTTGCGTTCGGTCATGCGTCAGCCCTTCAGGCGTTCACTTTGCCGCATGCTGCCCCGCCCAATCGCGTGCGAACTGCCAGGCCACGCGGCCGCTGCGCGAGCCGCGTTCCAGCGTCCAGCGCAGCGCATCGGCGCGGCAGGCTTCGATCTGTTCCGGCGGCACGCCGAGCTTCTTCAGCCAGTGGCGCACGATGTCCAGATAAGCTTCCTGATCGAAGGGGTAGAAGGACAGCCAGAGGCCGAAGCGCTCGGACAGCGAAATCTTCTCCTCCGTCGCTTCGCCCGGATGCACTTCGCCGTCGACGTGCTTGGCTTCGCTGTTCTCGGAGAAGTATTCGGGCATCAGGTGGCGCCGGTTCGACGTGGCGTAGATCAGCACGTTGTCGAGCACCGCCGACACCGAGCCGTCGAGAATGCTCTTCAGCGCCTTGTAGCCGGGTTCGCCGGATTCGAACGACAGGTCGTCGCAGTAGATGATGAAACGCTCGGGCCGGTTGGCGATCAGGTCGGTGATGTCGGGCAGGTCGACCAGATCGTCGCGGTCGACCTCGATCAGGCGCAGGCCCTTCTTCGAGAAATCATTCAGCAGCGCCTTCACCAGCGAACTCTTGCCGGTGCCACGCGCTCCGGTCAGCAGCACATTGTTGGCCGGCTTGCCTTCGACGAACTGCCGGGTGTTGGCGGTGATGCGCGCCTTCTGCACGTCGATGTCCTTGAGGTCGGACAGGCGCAGCTTGTGCGGGTGGGCAACCGGTTCCAGCCGGCCGCGACCGTTGCTGCGTCGCCAGCGGTAGGCGGTCGCCTTCCAGTCGGGTGGCGCCGGCGGCGCCGGGATCATGTGTTCGAGGCGATCGAACAGCGCATGCGCGCGGGCGATCAGGCTTTCGAAACCGTCACGGTCTGTCATGGTCATCCTTCTTGTCGGTGAGCGCCTTCGGCGGCTCGGTGTCGGAGGCGTCCTTTTCCTTGCGCGGCAGCGTCCACCACAGGATGAACAGCAGCAGGGCCAGCGCGACGCCGGCTTCGAGGAGGAATATCCACATGGGTGAAGTGTCTGCGATACGTCCGTCTTGAATGCAGCGGTCCGGCAGGACCGCTGCTCGTTATCATTGCACCCTCAGCGTCTGCGGGCGCGCCAATCTAAAGCACATCACGATGTTCCAGCAAATCCGCCGCGGCGTCCGGCTTGCCCTGCTCGCTTCGGCCAGCGCATTGTTCGCCGCCTGCGCCTCGGCCCCGAAGCCCGGGCCGGCGAGTCCGGTCGCTGCACAGTCCTGCCCGGATGTGCCGCCTGCCGCCGTGGCACCGCAGGTCTGCCCGACCTGCCCGACATGCGCTGCCTGCCCCGTCTGCCCGCCGGCGGCACCGGTGCCCGAGGCAAAGCTGCCGCCGCGTCTGGTCGCTGCCGAGTGGTCCACGCTGGACGGCTGGCCCGATGACGATCTGCGCGAGGCCTTGCCGGCGCTGCGCGCCAGCTGCAGCGCGCTGGCCAGTCGTGCCGAGTGGCGCTCACCGTGCGCTGCGCTTGAATCACTCGCCCGGGAAGACAGCGTTGCGGTGCGGGCGTTCTTCGAATCCGCTTTCCGCCCGTGGCAACTCCTCAACGGCGACGGCACCGATCAGGGGCTGGTGACCGGCTATTACGAACCGCTGCTGCGGGCGAGCCGCACGCGCGGCGGCATCTACATGCACCCGATACATGGCGTGCCGGACGATCTGCTGGTGATCGACGTCGCCAGCCTGCATCCGGATCTGAAGCATCTGCGGCTGCGCGGGCGTGTCGAGGGGCGCAAGGTGGTGCCTTACTGGTCGCGCAGCGAACTGGATGCACGCGCAGCCGAACTCGACCGCAAGGCGCTGTTCTGGGCGGCCGACGCGCTGGATGTGTTCTTCCTGCAGGTTCAGGGTTCCGGCCAGGTGGAACTGCCCGACGGCAGCCGGGTGCGCGTGGGCTATGCCGACCAGAACGGCCACAGTTATCAGTCGATCGGCCGCTGGCTCGTCGATCAGGGCGAGTTGAAGCTCGAGCAGGCGTCGATGCAGGGCATCCGGCAGTGGGCGCGCGCCAATCCGTCGCGTGTCGTGACGATGATGGCGGCCAATCCGAGCTATGTGTTCTTTCGCGAACTGCCGATCGGCAAGCAGGCCCCGGGACTGCCCGAAGGACCGCTTGGCGCGCTCGGCGTGCCGATCGCCGGCGAGCGGGTGATCGCGGTCGATCCGCGCAGCGTGCCGCTGGGCGCGCCGGTCTGGCTGGACACCACGCGTCCGAACAGCGCCGACCCGCTGCGTCGCCTGATGATGGCGCAGGACACCGGTGGTGCGATCAAGGGCGGCGTGCGCGCCGATTTCTTCTGGGGCTTCGGTCCGGAGGCCGGCGCGCTGGCGGGCCGCATGCGCCAGCAGGGCCGCATGTGGGTGCTGCTGCCGGTTGGCGTCGCGCCCCCCTGAGCGGGCGGGATGACAGGGAGGGTGGGATGAACGATCAGGCAGACGGCCACATACTCAGCGCGTGCGAACACGGTGTCGCGACGATCACCATTTCGAACCCGGCGCGGCGCAATGCGTTTTCGGTGGCCATGCTGCAGGCCATGCGCAAGGCGGTCGAGACGCGTCTGGCCGATCCGGACTGCCGCGTGCTGGTGCTGCGTGGCGCCGGTGGCAGCTTCAGCGCCGGCGGCGACATCAACGACTTTCGCGCCACCCTTTACCTGGAGGCGCCGGCGCGGCTTGATGCCTTCAGGGCGCTGATCGAAAACTGGGTCAATCCGGTCATTCTCGCGCTGCGCCGTGCCCACCAGCCGGTGCTGTCGGTGGTGCAGGGCGCCTGCGCCGGCTACGGGCTGTCGCTCGCGCTGGCATCCGACTGCGTGATTGCCGCTGATGATGCGGTGTTCAGTACCGCCTACACCGGGCTGGCACTGCCCTGCGACGGCGGTCAGTCAATGTTCCTGATGCAGGCGCTGGGCGAGCGGCGGGCGCGCGAACTGATGTGGTCGGCGCGACGCGTCGCGGCGCCGGAGGCGCTGGCGCTCGGGCTGGTCGAACAGGTGGTGCCGGTCGCCGGACTGGAGGGCGCCGCGCAGGCACGCATTGCACACCTCGCGCACGGACCGCGTCACGCACTGGCGGAGATCAAACGCCTGCTGGTGGCGGCGGGTCCGCCACTCGAGGCGCAGCTCGCGGCCGAGGCGCTGGCTTTCGCACGCTGCGCCGCGACGATGGATTTCGTCGAAGGCGTGACGGCGTTTGCCGAAAAGCGCACGCCGGCGTTTCGCGGGCGCTGAGCGTTCAGTAGTTCGCCACGATGTCGCGCTTCATCGATGCAAGGCGGCGCAGCAGTTCGTTCTTCTCGGTTGTGGACACATGGTTGTCCAGCGCGCCGCGCATCATCTCCACCACCGAATCGAACTGCGCCTCGGTCACCGGCGCATCTTCGTGTGTCTTCTTCATGTCGAGGCCTTCGTAGTCATTCGGTCCGTCCGCCACCAGGCAGATGAACTGCGTGATGCTGTGCTTCAGATGCTTGATCCGTATGCCTTCGAACGCGTCGCGGGTGCGCGGGTCGGTGGTCGCCCGGTCGATGAAATCGCTGACGATGCGCTCGATGCCCGGCTCGCCGCCCAGCCGCTGGTAGAGCGTGCGTTCGGGTCCGGTATGGGCGCAACCGGACAGCAGCAGAGTCAGGCAGAACCCGATCGGCAGGAGGCGAAGGCTTTTCATGGCGACATCCGTTGTTCAGTCTTGTCCTGTATCGGATTCAAGCTCGCCCGGCTTGAGTCGATATCGGTTGCATGCCTTGATGGATGTCGCTGCTTGATCATGACGCTTTCACGTTTTCCGATGCCCGCGCTGGCGATGCTCGCGCTCCTGTCCGGCAGTTCGCCCGCACTGTCAGCGGACGATGACACGCCCTGGCTCAAACTGTCTCCACGCATTGCCGGTCTCGATTCCGAATCGGCGCCCGCGCCGCCGGGCATCGAGCTGCCGCCTACGGCGTCGGGTGATGAGGTCGCCGCTTCGGCGGTGAAGCCCGTGGCGTCTGCCACCCTGCGTATCGGCGACCGCCTGATCGCGACCGGCGGCGTGTCGCAGATCGAAGGCGCTGCCGGTGGCGGGCTGAACCCATGGGCGGTCATCGCGGGCTATGGGACGCGCGAGCAGATCGGCGCCACGGCTTTCCGTACCCGCGTGCGCATGCGGGGCGACTTCGAACTCGAGTCGACCGGCGTTGCGGTGGGCCTGTACAACCGGGTCGAACTGTCGGCGGCGGCGCAGCGCTTCGATCTGTCCGATACCGTGCCCGGCGAATCGATCAACGTCGATGTGATCGGCGCCAAGGTGCGCCTGTTCGGCGACGCCGTGTATGACCAGGATCGATGGTGGCCGCAGGTGTCGGTCGGCCTGAGCTGGAAGCACAACAGCGATTTCGGTCTGGTGCCCGGTCTGCTGGGTGCGAAGCGCCGATCGGACATCGAGGGCTATGTGGCCGCGACCAAGGTGTATCTGGGGCTGGCAGCCGGCTTCAATGTACTGACCAACATCACGCTGCAGGCGACCCGGGCCAACCAGTTCGGCATTCTGGGTTTCGGCGGCGACCGGTCCGATTCCTACAAGCTGATGCCCGGCGCATCCGTGGCGGTGCTGCTGCGCGACAACCTGGCGTTCGGCGCCGAGTATCGCGACAAGCCGAACAACCTGTCCGCCTTCCGAGAGGATGCCGCGACGGATGTGTTTCTGGCCTGGTTTCCTTTCAAGCGCTTTTCTGTGACCGCGGCACGGGTCGATCTGGGCAATATCGCAAACAAGCCGAACCAGCGCGGCTGGTACCTGTCCGGACAACTTGCATTCTGAGGAACAGTTCCCGCAAGAAATTCGAATTCGAACCGTTACTGAATCTGGATCGGGGTGAATGTGTGCGCAATCGAATGTGATTGACGCGCAGCTTCCGACCTGTATGGGCGGGTACGGCAAAAGGCCGTGCCCGGGTCACGAGCCGTCGGTGCCGTACCGCATCGACCACTGATGCCGATGAGACAATGAACAACAGCGAAGCGGGCATGATCGAGGCGGTGGCGCAGGGCGTCAATGCGCCCGGTGTCGTCAAGGACGTGCTGTTCAAGGACATCGGTCTCAAGATCGGGGACCGGCTCATTCTCGAACCGCCGCCGAAGCTCGGCGAACAGCTTGGCATGGTCAAGCTGATCGGCTACGTCAATGATGTGAGTGTGCTGGTGACGATGCCCGACACGCGCGCGTGGGCGGGCCCGCCGATCGAGGGCGACGAATTTGCGGTGCGCGCGTTTTCGGGCCGCCATGCCTACGGCTTCTCGACCACGGTGGGCAAGCGCTCGGTCAATCCCTTTGAATACCTGCACCTGCAGTTTCCCCGGCGCATCACGATGCGCCAGATACGCAATGCGGAGCGGATTGCCACCACCATCAGCGCGCGCGTGCTCGACGGCGCCCAGCCGGTGTCGACTACGGTGACCAACCTCAGCGCCACCGGTGCCGAAGTGCTTGCCTGGGATCCGCCGCGTGTCATCGGGGAAACGATCTCCCTGGAATTGATTCTCGACATCCACAAGGTGCGGACGCGTGTGGTGGTGAGCGCAACCATCCGCAACACGCACGACATCGTCGACACGGGTGAGGCGGCTTACGGCGTCGAGTTTTCCGACGTCAACGCCCAGACCAATATCTTCCTGAAGAGCTTCGTTTACCAGAATCTCGTGGAGCAGCCGCATAAGCGCCTGTAAGTCGATTGACGCCTCGATCTGGACCTGGTCCAGGATGTATTACACTGCTGTTTCAGGAAAATGCCACGCAGGAGTGCTGTGGCATTTTTTTTGTCACGCAAGAACTGCCATGGCGAAATCATGAATCGAGCGGGTCAGACAGCTGCACTTCCGTTTGCTGCGGAGGCAGCCGTCGAGAATGCGGATAAAGGCATACCCTTCAAGGATATCGGCATGAAGGTGGGTGACCGCCTGATCGTCGAGCCACCCCCGAAGCTGGGCGAGCAGGCGGCGGTCGTCAGGCTGATCGGCTATGTTAACGATCTCAGCCTGCTGGTGACCATGCCGGATACGCGCAACTGGTCGGGCGCGCCGATCGAGGGCGATGCCTTTTCGGTACGCGCGTTCTCGGGCCGTCACGCCTATGGTTTCCTGACGGCCGTCGAAAAGCGCATCGTCACTCCGTTCGAATACCTGCACCTGCGTTTCCCGCGCCAGATCACGATGCGGCAGATCCGCAACGCGGAACGGATAGCCACCCGGCTGAACGCGCGGATTCTCGAAAGCACGCAGCCGGTGCCGGCGGTGGTGACCAATCTGAGTGCCAGTGGCGCCGAACTGCGTATCGCCGGCGCGACCCGCCGCGTGACCGATGCGCTGGCCATCGAATTGATCCTCGAAGTGCACGAAGTGCGCACCCCGGTGCTGGTGAATGCCGTGATCCGCAACGTCAGCGAGGTCGCGGACGCCGACGGATTCAACTACGGTGTGCAGTTCGTCGATGTGAATCCGCAGGTCAATATTTTCCTGAAGAGCTTCGTCTACCAGAATCTGGTGGAACAGCCGCACAAGCGGCTGTGACGAGCGGGTCCGCTGCCCGGCGCAGATCGGCCGGCGTCAGCGGGCGCCGATAGGCGAGAACCGCGCTTGCGTTGTACTGTCATGTCTGTCGAGGACAACAGGAACCGCAGTCATGGAACGTCAAAGGCACACCACCCACATGCAAGCCGCGCCAGCCGGGCCTTTTGCAAAGCTGTTCGCAGCGCTGGCCGGTGTGGTCCTGCTGGTGCTCGGACTGATGTTTTCCGTGGTGATCATTGCGGTCGCAATCGCCTTCGGTCTGGTGATATGGGGCTGGATGTGGTGGAAGACACGTGCGCTGCGCCAGCAGATGCGCGAACAGATGGAAGCCCGCATGGCGGCCGGAGAGGGCGCGCCGGCGATGTATTCCGACGATGACGGATCGCAGTCCAGCGGGCGCGTGATCGAAGGTGAGGTCATCCGCACCGACGATCCACCTCGACCGCCCGAGCGCTGATCGCGCGCCTTGCTGCGCCGGGCTGCCTGCCCTGAGGTCCGCCTTCACTTCAACGTCTTTCCGGAACAGTCCATGACAGAGTTCGTCCATCGCGTCGGCCTGGGTTTTCTTGCCGAGCCCTGGATCACCCGCATCGTCATCATCCTGGCGGTCACGGCAGCAGCCAGCCTGCTGGCCGAATTCCTGCTGCGCCACGTCCGTCGTGTCACGGTACGTACGGTCAATGTCTGGGATGACGCGCTGGTGGGCTGTGCGAGCCGGCCCACGCTGGTCGTGATCTGGCTCATCGGGCTGTCGCTGGCCGTTGACATCCTGCGACGCCACGTCGATGAACCCTTCCTCGAATACGTGGTGCCGTTGCGCAACATCGGCATCGTTCTCTGCCTTGGCTGGTTTCTGCTGCGCTTCATCGGGCGGGTCAGCGAGAACATCGTCGCCTCGCGACTGGTACGCGGCGACGAGATCGATCGCACCACGGTCGACGCGCTGAGCAAGCTGGGACGGCTGGTCGTGGTGGTGTCGGCGCTGCTGCTGTGCCTGCAGACGCTCGGAGTCAGCATCGCCGGTGTGCTGACGCTGGGTGGCATCGGCGGCATCGCGGTGGGCTTCGCCGCCAAGGACCTGCTGGCCAATTTCTTCGGCGGACTCACCATCTATCTCGATCGGCCCTTCAGCGTCGGCGAATGGATACGTTCGCCCGACAAGGCGATCGAAGGCACCGTGGAGTACATCAGCTGGCGCCACACGCGCGTGCGCGCCTTCAACAAGAACCCGATCTACGTGCCGAACGCGCTGTTCACCACCATCGTGGTGGAAAACCCCTCGCGCATGACCAACCGGCGCATCCGCGAAGTGGTCGGCGTCCGTTACGACGACCTGCCGAAGATGGCCGCCATCGTGAACGACATCCGGGCCATGCTGCAGACGCACCCCGACATCGATGCCACGCAGACGCTGATCGTCAATTTCAACGCCTTCGCCGCATCGTCGCTCGACATCCTGATCTACACCTTCACCCGGACCACCGTGTGGGTCGAGTACCACATGGTCAAGCAGGATGTGCTGCTGAAGATCGCCGACATCATTGCCGCACACGGCGCACAGATCGCCTTTCCGACGCAGACGCTGCATGTCGACCTTGAGCCATTGCCGCCGGACGCTGCAGCACCCGCTTGATCCGGATCAAGCGGGTTTTGAAGACGGGGTTTAAGATATACATAAAATGTATGTTCAACCCGGTCTTCAACATCCAACCTCCGGAGCCCGATCATGGCCACCCTGCTGTCCATACAGGAAGCGGAACAGCCCCTGCCGCATGCGCCTTCGTGGTCGTCCTTTCTTGAACTCGGTTTTCGCCCGGTCTATCTGGCCGGCGCGCTGTGGGCGCTGATCGCGGTCGGGTTGTGGATCTTCGCGCCGCACTGGCTGAACGGCCCGCTCGCCGGCGTGGCCTGGCACGCACATGAAATGCTGTGGGGCTTCGTGGCCACCATCGCGGTCGGTTTCCTGATGACGGCCGGCGCCGCCTGGACCGGCATCAATCCGGTGCAGGGCCGCGCGCTGGCGATCCTGTGCGCACTGTGGCTGGTGGCGCGGCTGGGCTTTCTCGCCGGAGACGGGACACCGTTCCTGATCGCCACCCTGGCCGAACTGCTGTTCTTCGCGCTTGCCGCGGCGGCACTGCTGCGCGCCGTCGTCGTGTCGCGCAATGCCCGCAACTATGGCGTCCCGCTGCTGCTGCTTGCCCTCGGCGTGTCCGATGCCCTGTTCCTGCTGGCCGCGCATGACGGCGATCCTGCGCTGCTGATGCGCCCGTTCAATGCGGGCCTGCTCATCATGACGCTGATCGCGCTGCTGGTGGCACGCCGGGTCATTCCGTTCTTCGCCATGCGCGCCGTCCCGGGTCTGCAGATTCCGATGCAGCTGCGCAGCGGCCACCTCCAGCTCGGCGCCAGCGGCATCGCCGTGGTGTGCCTGCTGGCCGATCTGCCGATCGTGCAGGCACTGGCGCTGGCGGTCGCCGGTGCGCTGTCGCTGCAGCACTGGCTCAGCTGGAAACCGCAGGCCGTGCTGCGCAAGCCGCTGCTGTGGATCCTGTATCTGGGCTACCTGTCGCTCGGCGTCGGCCTGCTGCTTGCCGCGGCATCCGTCGCGGGCTTCGGTGCGCGTCCGGCGCTGCACATTCACGTGATCGCGATGGGCGGCTTTTCGCTGCTCATCATCGGCATGATCACGCGCACCGCACTCGGACACCTCGGGCGTCCGCTGGAAACCGATCGCAGCATGGTCGCCAGCTACGGGCTGGTGATCGCGGCCACCGTGCTCAGGCTGCTCGCGCTGCAGCCATCCGCCGCCGCCCTCCACCTGCTGCATGTTGCCGCGCTGCTCTGGGTGGCGGCATTCGCGCTCTATCTGTGGCGCTTCGTGCCGATGATGATCCGGCCGCGTGCCGATCGTCCGGCGCCGGCCGCCGCTCCGCTGGCCGCGCCTGTGACCATCGTCCGCCCGGGGCGCTGAATCATGCGTCTGACGACCATGACCGATTACGCGCTGCGCCTGTTGATGTACGTGGGCCAGCATCCGGGCCGGCTGTGCACGATTGCCGAAGTCGCGCACGCGCATCAGGTGTCGGTGGCGCACCTGATGAAGGTGACCCATCAGCTCGGGCTGGCCGGCTGGATCGAAACCGTCCGCGGCAAGGGCGGCGGCATGCGGCTCGCGCACGCGCCCGAAGCGATCGGTCTCGGTGCGGTGGTGCGCAGCGTGGAACCCGACTTCAGACTGGTTGAATGCCTCGATGGCGGTGGTCACTGCCTGCTGCAGGGCGGTTGCCGGCTGGCCGGGATATTCGATGACGCCCTGCAGGATTTCCTGGCCCGCCTGGACCGCCACACGCTGGCCGACATCCTGCCGCCGGGCGTCCCCGGGATTGCCCTGCCAACCTTGCAGAGAGTGTCGTGATGCCGACCGAAGACACGCTGCGGGCCGCGCTGCACACGGTGGCAGACCCGGAACTCGTCGAAAGCATCGTCGAACTGGGCCTCGTCAAGTCGATGGCCATCGGTGAGGCCGGCGTCGATGTGGTGCTGATTCCGACCAGCGCGACCTGCCCGATGGGCGAGCTGATCATCGAAGACGCGACGTCGGCATTGCGCGCCGTCTGCCCGCCGGGCTGGATCGTTCAGGTCGAATTCGACTGGGATTGCGCGTGGCACCCCGGCCGCATGAGCCCGGCCCTGCGGGAGCGATTCGGATGGTGAGTGCGACAATGCCAGCGATCTGGCGCTCCGGCATCGCGCTCTGTGCGCTGCTGGCGCTGTCCGGCATGCTGGCCGGCATCGCCGCCGGTCTGGCGCGTTTCGGCGTGTCGATCCCGTCGGCGCCGGTCGCGCTGCACGGGGCGGTGATGATCTGCGCCGTCTTCGGCACCGTCATTTCGCTCGAGCGCGCGGTGGCGCTGCAGCGTCTGCCCGGCCTGCTGTCGCCCCTGGCGGCGGGACTCGGCGGGCTGGCCGCGTGGGCGCTCGGCTCGGTGGTCGCGGCACAGGTGCTCTGGGCCATCGCCGCTGCAGGACTGGTGCTGCTCTACATCCATGCCGGACTTAGCCGCGCGTGGTCGCTGCACCTCGGGGTTGAAATGGCGGGTGCTGCGTGCTGGCTGATCGGTGTGCTCGTCTGGGCGGCCGGTGACCTGTCGGCGGCCGTCATGAGCTGGGTCGCCTTTCTCGTGCTGACCATCGCCGGCGAACGCCGCGAGCTGATGCAGATGATCCGCCTGCCGCGCATCGCCCGCGTGCTGTTCGTGCTGGTGGTGGTCATGGTGCTGCTGTCGGTCGTCCTGTCACCGGTGCGGGCGGGCCTCGCATCGCTGCTGCTATGGCTGGCCTGCGCGCTGCTCGCGCTGTGGCTGCTGCGCTGGGACATGGCGCCGCGCAAGTGGTCGGCACCCGGCTGGCCCGGCCATGTCGCGCAGTGCCTGACGGTCGGCTATGTGTGGCTGCTGGTCGGTGCGCTGCTCGGGCTGTACGGCGTGCTGTCACCGGGCCCGTTGCCCGCGGCCGGATTGCACGCCGTGCTGCTCGGCTTCGTGCTGGCCATGGTGTTCGGCCACGCGCCCATCATGCTGCCGGCACTGCTGCGCCTGCGACCGGTGTATTCGGCCTGGGCGCGGGTACCGCTGTGGCTGCTGGCAGCCAGCCTGCTGCTGCGCCTCGGTGCCAGCCCGTCCGGCGACCTGTCTGCGCTGGCACTGGCCGGCATCGGACATGCGCTGGCCATCGTGCTGTTCGGCGCCGTGATGGTCGCAGCGGTCCGGCGCAAACTGTCATGATGCAGTCCGGGCGTATCCCCTTCGTTCCCCTTGTTGTTCCCATGCTCACTCCACCTTGCGGAGACCTCCCTTGACAGCGACTTTCGACGGCCTGATCGCGGCCATGCGCGAAGAACCCGAACCGCAGCGACTGCTGATGGTATTCACCGTGGCCGAACTGCCCGACGACGCCTCGGCCGAGGAGCGCGCGCGCTTCGAAGCCGGACAGGGCGGCGCACTGGTGCCCTACGTCTGCGTGGACAAGACGCTCGACGAGTTGTCGGGTTTCGCGGCCCTGCTCGAGGAATCTGCCGCCTTCGATACGCCGTGGGCCATCGTGTTCGTGGCCGCGCTGGCCGGGCGCGACGGCCGGGCGCCCGCCAGCGCGGATGCCGACGCGCCGCTGGAAAGCATGATCACCGCGATCCGCACCGGCCGCCTCGACAAGCTGATCGCCTTCGACCGCACGGGTGAAGCCGTCGATGTCGGCTGAGCGACATGGCGACACGCGTGCCGCATGGACCTGATCGACCTGTATCCGCTGGCGCGACAGGTCCACATCGGACTGGTCGTTGCGAGTGGATCGCTGTTCGCGCTGCGCGGCATCGGCGTGCTGTCGGGCGCGCGCTGGAGCATGCAGCGCAGCGTGCGCATCGCGAGCCAGATCATCGATGCCGGCCTGCTGATGGCCGCGCTGTCGCTGCTTGCCATGCTGCAGCTGAATCCGTTCGCCGTACCCTGGCTGGCGACCAAGCTGGCATTGCTGGCGGTCTATATCGTGCTGGGCAGCCTTGCGCTGAAACGCGCGCGCAGCGCGCGGGCGCGCCTCGTGTGCTTCATCGCCGCACTGCTGACCTTCGCCTTCATGCTGGGTGTGGCGCACGCGCATCATCCGCTCGGGCTGTTGCACGGGCTGGCGTGAGACCGGATCTGCCCGGGCGTTGAACATGGATGCGCATACCGATCTGCCGGACTGGCGGCGCACCGAACGGCAGCGACTGATCGCCGCGCGCGAGGGCGTGCCGGCCGGGCAGCGTGCCGCCCGCAACGGGGTGATCACCGCCTTGCTGGACCAGGGCTTTCCGGCGTTGCGCCGGCTGATCGTCGGTTTCTGCTGGCCCTACCGCGGCGAATTCGATGCGCGCTTCCTGATCCGTACCTTGCGCAGCACCGGTGCACGCGCCGCGCTGCCCGATGTGGCAGCGCGCGCGACGCCGCTGGTGTTCCGCGAATGGTGGCCCGGCGTGGCTATGACGAAGCGGGTGTTCGACCTTCCGGTGCCGGACGGCACGGCGGTCGTGCAGCCGCAGGCGCTGCTGATTCCGCTGGTCGGGTTCGATGAGCGCGGCTTCAGGCTGGGCTATGGCGGCGGCTATTTCGACCGTACGCTGGCCGCGCAGGCCGTCCAGCCACTCCGGATCGGCATCGGCTTCGAACTGTCGCGCATGCCCACCATCCATCCGCAGCCGCACGATGTGGCCATGGATTTCATCGTCACCGAAGCCGGGATCCACAGCGTCGGCACCGGTGGACTCGAACGCATCGATGCCGGTGCATGTGCGCACCGTGCGCAGGTCCTCTTCGACGAACGTTTCTCTGCTGAATAGCGATTGGCTGTCATGAACACTTTCGAATCTGTGGCTTTGCCCGACCGTCTGCGCGGGCTGGCCGTGCAACTGGAACGCGGGCTGGTCGAGCGCCGTGTGGTCGTTCGCCGCTGCCTGCTGACCGCGCTGGCGGGCGAGCACACATTGCTGATCGGTCCGCCCGGCACGGCCAAGAGTGAACTGGCGCGACGGCTGCGTGCGGCGTTTCGCGATGCACGCTATTTCGAACGCCTGCTGACCCGCTTCACCGTGCCGGAAGAACTGTTCGGCCCGCTGTCGATCCGCGCGCTGGAACAGGATCGCTACGAGCGGCACACCGCCGGCTTCCTGCCCGATGCGTCGATCGCCTTCATCGACGAGGTGTTCAAGGCGAACAGCGCCATCCTGAATGCCTTGCTGACGCTGCTCAACGAACGCGAATTCGACAACGGCGGCGGCCGCCAGCGCTGCCCGCTGGTCAGCGTCATCGGCGCGACCAACGACGTGCCGGAAGACGAGGTGGGCGAGGCCTTTTTCGACCGCTTCCTGACCCGCCTGCCGGTCGTGCCGGTCAGTACCGAGGGCTTCGCCGCGCTGCTCGACACCGGTTGCACCGATGCGTGGTCGCTGGCGGATGACGCGCTGGCGCTGGCCGACGCAGACCTTGCCGCGCTGGCGGACGCGGCGCGCCAGGTGGCGTTGCCGACCGGCGTCGTGGCGGTGCTGTCTGCGCTGCGCACGCATCTGGCGGCGGACGGCGGCTACGTGTCGGACCGGCGCTGGGTGAAGACGCTGTGGTTGCTTCGTGTGGCCGCTGCAAGTGAAGGCCGCAGCGCGCTGCGCGTGTGGGACCTGCTGCTGCTGCCTGCCTGCGTCGCCCCGGACGCGACGCGCCAGGGTGCCGTCGCCGACTGGCTGACCCACCACCTCGGCGTGCGCGAGGCCTATGCACCGGCTCGCCTCACGCGCGTCGTGCAGGCGTTCGAGGCGCAACTGGAAGCCGAACGCAAAGCCAACGATCTCGACTACGACGATGCTGGCCGGCTGCGCTTTTCGGCGTCGGACCTGTCGGCCGGCTCGGGCACCGAGCTGGCCATCGAGCTCGCGGAGCAGATCGGCGACGCCAAGGGGGGCGCCGGCGCGCTGCGCATGAGTTACAGCCGGCAACGCCGCTACGGACCGGCCCACATCGGTGCGCGTACAGCGCAGATCGATGACCTGCTCGCGCGCATCACCGGCTATCGGACAGAGCTGGAGGCCGAACGTGCCAGCCTGGCGGACTGCCGGCGTACCACGCTGTGGCTGGACGACGCGGAACTGGCACAGGTCGAGCGCCATCTCGCAGCGACCGCGTCCGCGCTCGCCGATCTCGTCGCCTGCGCCCGCGATGCGCGGCGCGGCTTCGAGAATCTGCCGCGCCTGCCGGCTGAGGCCGCGATGGCTGCCGGCGACGCGGTACCTGAGCCGGTGCTGCACGAGCCGCTGACATGAATGAACAGCCATGGCGCCTGTTCGCAGCGCGCGAGGCGCGTCTGGCTGCGCTCGACGCGCTGCCGCGCACGCTGTGGCTGTCAGGCCTGACGCATGCGCAGGGCACGCTCGAGCCGCGACTGGCCGCGCTGGTCGCGCTGCGCGACGCACTGTTCGACGGCCGTGTGCCGCCGGCCGATGCCTGGGGCTGGCCGTCACCCGACATCGTCGCCGCACTGTGCGACACGTTCTGCACGCTGGAACTTGCGGCGTACTGCAGCGCGCGCCGGGAGCTGACCGACACCGTCGTGCTGAGCCTGCTGTTCCATCTCGATTTCATCGACGACTATCGCGACCGCGGCGCCACGGCGGCGCGCGCCATCCGCATGGCCGTCGAGGCTTTCGAATCCGACTGGCAGGACCGGCGCGGTCAGATGGACGAACTGATCGACGTCTTCGGCAAGTTGCCGGACGATGGCAAGAACGCGCGCTGGGACCTGATTCCCGGTCTGCTGCGCAGCGAGGGCTGGCGCGAGGTGGTGCGCATCCGCCGCCTGCTGGAACGGCTGCCTGAACTGGCGCGCTGCATCCGCCGGCTCGGTCGGGCCCGTCCGGCGGACGAGACCGACGCCGCGCAGCGTGACCCGGTGACGGTGCTCGAGGACGCCGTCGCACGTCGCACCGAATCACGCAGCGTGCGGGTGCCCGACATGCCGGGCGAAACACGCGGCATTCATCGCGCCGATCGCATCGCCCGCATGCTGCCGGCCGAAGCCGT
This sequence comes from Methyloversatilis sp., assembly GCA_016791045.1. GTDB lineage: Bacteria > Pseudomonadota > Gammaproteobacteria > Burkholderiales > Rhodocyclaceae > Methyloversatilis. The sequence goes on from JAEUNO010000040.1 coordinate 43,019, forward strand.
GCTGCTCGGTCACCCGGTGCTGCGCCTCGTGTGGCACGCGCGTCGCGCCGAGCGCACGCTGCTCTGTTACGAAGACGACGACCGGCTGCACGAGGTGCGCCCGCTCGATGCGCCGGCACTGCAGCCGCGCCCTGACCTGCAATCCGATCGCCGGCTGGAAATGGGCCCGCTGCTGGTGTGCGTCGATACATCCGGTTCGATGCAGGGCGGCGCCGGTCAGGTTGCCAAGGCGGTGGTGCTCGAAGCCGTGCGTACCGCGCATGATCAGGATCGCGCCTGCCACGTGTTCGCCTTCGGCGGTCCGGACGAGGTGGTGGAACTGGACGTCGCCGTCGATGCTTCGGGCATCGAGCGGCTGATCCGGTTTCTCGGACAGGGCTTTCGCGGTGGCACGGATATCTGCGGGCCGCTCGAGCGCGCGATCGCCCGGCTGGAACAGCAGACCTGGCAGCGCGCCGACCTGCTGATCGCGTCCGACGGCGAGTTCGGCGCCACGCCCGAACTGGTCGCCCGGCTCGATGCAATGAAGGCGGCGCTCGGCCTGCGCGCGCAGGGCGTGCTGATCGGCGACCGCGAAACCATCGGCTTTCTCGAAGTGGCCGACGACATCCATCCGGTGCGCGATTGGCGCCGCTACGGCGACGATGCCCACGCCCACGCCCACGGCAGCGGCGACTCGCCGCTGCACACCCACCGCCTCACCGCACTGTATTTTCCGGGCGCCTTGCGCACGCCGGAAAACCGTGACGCCACGGTCAGCGGCGAAGCGGCGTCGGCTGCGGTGCGCGCCGGACTGCGCCGCGATCAGGTGCAGCCCGGCTCCTTCCTGAAACCCGACCCGGCCGACACACCATGAGCTTCGCCACCGACTACCTCGCACAGATCGAAACCATCGCCGCACGCATGCGACTGCCGCGCGTGCGCGCGCTGCACCTGCCGCCGGCGCGTCCCGAGGAACCGTGCCGCGATGGCGCAAGCGGTCATGCCCGCGGCGAATTCTGTGCGCTCGAACTGGACGACGGCAGCATCGGCCTGTCGTATGTACTGCTGGACGACACGCTGGAACGCCTGCGCAACGGCCCCGGCCTGGCCGATCTGCAGGGCGCCGACGCGCTCGAACTCGCCCGCCGCTATGTGAGCGGGCAGGGCGTTGACCGCACGCTGGGCTTCGTCTGCGCCAATGCCATCACGCGCTGCCTGTACGACCGCGCCGGCTTCCGGCCGGATGGCAGCGCGGATTCCATCGGGCAGATGGACCCGCGAGCGGGCGAAGCCATCGGCATGATCGGCCTGTTCGGCCCGCTGGTGGAACGCATCGTCGCCGCCGGCGCCCGGCTCACCGTGATCGAGCTGGACGAGAGCGCCGTCGGCGAGCGTGAAGGCTGGCGCGTCACCACCGACGCCACAGCGCTGGAATCCTGCGGCAAGGTGCTGTCCACCAGCACGCTGCTGCTCAACGACACGCTGGACCGCATGCTCGCCCACTGCCGCGCCGCCCGCTGGTTCGCCATGGTCGGCCCCAGCGCCGGCTGCCTGCCCGACGCCCTGTTCGTGCGCGGCGTGACCCTGCTCGGCGGCAGCTGGGTCGAGGATAGTGCGGCCTTCATCGAAGGGCTCACATCGGGTGACAAGGACAACCGGAAGGGGCGCAAGTCGACCCGCAAGTTCGCACTCACGGCGGAGGGATATCCCGGCTTCGATACGCTGCTCGACCGCGCAGCCGGCTGAATGATCAGCCGTCGGTTTCAGCGTGTGCTGCCAGCACCCTGCGACAGGCCCGGCAGACTGAGCCGGCCTTCCTCGCTGAAACGCACGGTGCCGAACGCGCCGCCGGCGAGTTTGCCGCGCAGCGCGAAGGGCAGGTTTTCCAGCGTGCTGCCTTCGGTCATGCCGAGTGCCTGGCGCAGGGCCGACAGGGCCGATACGGTGACCGGCACGCTGATGACCGTTTCGCCGAAACGCGGCACGCTGCCTTTGGCGTCACTGACGCCGGTTGCGAATGCGCGGTTGTTCACATCGAGTTCGAGTGCGAGGCCGTCGTAGTCGATCACGCTGTCGTTCGGGTTCTGCACCCGCAGTTTGACGGCAAAGCGCAATTCGAACCCTTCGCCCTGCAGCGGCTCGACGCCGACCAGATTTACGCGGACCGGATCGCGTGCGGCCAGGCCGGCGCAGCCGGTCAGCCCGCACAGCAGCGCGACGCCGAACGTGACGACGAACAGGCGCAGCGCGGGGCCGGGAGCAAGGCGGGGCAACGTGAATGGGGAAAGGAAGGCGGGCACGCGGGTCACCTCTGCGTTGATCGATGGGCGTGGGGCGTGAACGGATCAGGGCCTGTCGACATTCAATCACGGTCCGCACGATCGAGCATCAACAGGCCCTGGGCGACCATGTGGTCGCTCCGTTCAAGCCAACGTTGCAGGCGGGCCGGCAACCCGCCTGCAACGTTCAGGTGCGCGGTTCGGCGACGAAGATTTCGACCCGGCGGTTCTGCGCGCGGCCCTGTTCGCTGCCGTTGTCGGCCACCGGTTCGCGCGCACCGCGACCATCGATGATGATGCGGTTCGGCGCGACGCCGCGGTCGGTCAGGTACTGGCGGGTACTGGCGGCGCGGTTCACCGACAGCGGATTGTTCACCGCGTCGCTGCCGGTGCTGTCAGTGTGGCCGATGATGCGGATTTCGGTATTCGGATTGGCGTTCAGCGTCTGTGCAAAGCGCTCGAGCACCGGGCGGAAGTTCGATTTGATGTCGGCACGACCGACGTCGAATGAAATATCGCTCGGGATTTCGAGCTTGAGCTGGTTGTCGGCGGTCTGCACGACGCCGACGCCGGTGCCGGCCGTGGCCTGTTCCATCGTCCGCTTCTGTTCTTCCATCCGGTTCGACCAGATGTAGGTGCCGATGCCGCCGACCGCTGCGCCGAGCAATGCGCCCGTGCGGGTCGCGCCGCCGCTTCCGCCGAGTGAGCTGCCCAGTGCTGCGCCGGCGGCTGCGCCGACACCGGTGCCGATGGCGGTGCGTTGCTGCGTTTCCGACAGGTTGGCGCAACCGGTGGCCACAAGGGCACCGATCGAAATGAGTGCGAGGGTTTTCTTCATGATGTTGTTTCCGGGTGAACCGCCGTGTTCTCAAGGTCGTCGGGGTGACAACCATTCAGACACTTGCCTGATGCGTTCAGGATCGACCTCGGCTGCATGTCTCCAGCCGCGTGCGACAAGTCAGTGTGGCAGACGCGCCGCGCCGCGACGGTGCGCCAGCACACGCAGTAACAAATGAGGCACCGTGCGTTCTCGTGGATGAAGGGCTCACCCGCACGGCAGATGCCGCACCGCGGGCCAGCGTCGTGACCGGGACTCGGTGCGCTGCTGGCCGCGAGTGTGCCGGCCGTCCGCCTGACCTTCGTCTGCTGCCGGCTGGCTTGGCGACTGTCGGGCAGCACGCGGCTTCATTGATCCGTGTCATGTATCCGGATGCGTCGATGCATCAACATGAGACGGAGCATCGTGCGGCGGGCACCGGCGGGCGTACATGGACTTCAGGCACTACGACCGGACACCGGGCTGGACATCCGCTTCGGGTCAGACGCCCGCTGGCGCGTTGAACGCCAGGGCGCATCGGGAGCGTGCGCTGCAGTTGCACACGATGGACGGCGACGTCGATGCCGATCCGGAACGGACCGCCCGGGTGGTGGGCCGTATCGAAGCGGTGAAGGTGATGCAATGACGATGACACTGCTGTCCGGCGCGACGCGCTACCTGTTCTTCACCGGCAAGGGCGGCGTGGGGAAGACCTCGCTGTCTACCGCGACCGCGATCGCACTGGCCGACGCCGGCCGGCGCGTGCTGCTGGTCAGCACCGACGCGGCGTCCAATCTCGATGAAATGCTCGGCGTGCCGCTGAGCAACCAGGCCACGCCGGTGCCCGGCGTACCCGGACTGTCGGTGCTCAACATCGATCCGGACGCTGCGGCCGAGTCGTATCGGCAGCGGGTGCACGCGCGGATGGCGCCCGACACGACCGATGCCGAACGCGCCACCGTGCGCGAACAGTTGTCCGGTGCATGCACGACGGAAATCGCCGCATTCGACGAGTTCTCCGGCCTGCTCGCCGGTGCCGCCGACGGCTTCGATCATGTGGTGTTCGATACCGCGCCCACCGGCCACACCTTGCGCCTGCTGAGCCTGCCGAAGGCGTGGAGCGGTTTCCTGCGCGGCAACGACCGGGGGGCATCGTGCCTCGGTCCGCATTCCGGACTGAAGATGCAGGAAGCGCGCTTCAACACCGCCCTGAGCACGCTGGGCGATCCCGGACAGACCACGGTGGTACTGGTGACGCGGCCCGACCACGGCGCCATCGGCGAGGCGGCGCGCACGTCGGACGAATTGCGCACGCTCGGCCTGGGCAACCAGCGACTGGTGATCAACGGCCTGTTCCGGGCGACCGATCCGGGTGACAAGGTGGCGGCCGCCATCGAAGCGCTGGGGCGGCAGGCGCTGCGCGACATGCCGGACAGCCTGCGCGCGCTGGCGCAAGACATCGTGCCCCTGCGGGCATTCGACACCGTCGGCCTGCCGGCACTGCGCGCACTGATGTCCGCCGCGCCGGCACTTCCGGTGCAGCCGCCGCGGTCGGGGGCCGATTCGGTGGCCGAGCGGGCGCCGCCCGCCGACTGCCTGGCAAGGTTGGTCGACGAGCTGGCCGCCGGCGATCGCGGACTGATCATGGTGATGGGCAAGGGCGGCGTCGGCAAGACCACGATTGCCGCGGCGCTGGCGCTGGGTCTGGTGCAGCGCGGCAAGTCGGTGCATCTGAGCACGACCGATCCGGCCGCCCATCTCACCGCAACGCTGGGCACCGAAGTGCCGGGGCTGAAGGTGGATCGCATCGACCCCGCGGCGGAGACGCGGCGCTATGTCGACAAGATCATGGCGGCGCGCTCACCCGGACTGGATGAACAGGAACGCGCGCTGCTGCTTGAAGACCTGCGTTCCCCATGCACCGAGGAAGTGGCCGTGTTTCATGCGTTTTCGCGCATCGTCGGCGAGGCGCGCAGCGCCTTCGTGGTACTGGACACCGCGCCGACCGGGCACTCGCTGCTGCTGATGGATGCCACCGGTGCCTACCATCGGCAGACCCTGCGTGAATACGAAGGCCGCTCCGGCATGCACTTCGTGACGCCACTGATGCGCCTGCAGGACGCGGCCTACACCCGCATCATCCTGGTCACGCTGCCCGAGGTGACGCCGGTATCGCAGGCCGCCGCGCTGCAGGACGACCTGCGCCGCGCGCAGATCGAACCGCATGCGTGGGTGGTCAACAAGTCGATTGTCGCCGCGGGCACCCGTGACCCGCTGCTGTCCGCCCGTCTGGACGGAGAACGCGCGCAGATGGCGCGCATCGCCGCCGGTCTGGCACGGCGCACATATGTCGTGCCATGGGTGACCGAAGCGCCGGTCGGGGTGGCCGCACTGTCCGCGCTGCTCGGCGCACCGACCCGGCCTACTGCGGCGTGAGTTCGATCTTCGGAATATCGAAGCCCTTTGCAGCCAGCCGCTCGAGCAGCGCCTGATAGCGTGCCGGATCGACGCGCGGCGTTTTCGACAGCACCCACAGGTAGTCGCGGCCGGGTTCGCTGACCGCGGCGAGCTGATAGTCAGCGTCGATGTCGATGACCCAGTAGTCGCCCCACAGGAAGGGAATGAAGGAGAGCCAGGCCGGCGCGAAGCTCACCTTGAGCCGGGCCGAGGTGGTACCGCCCTGTTGCAGCGCGGTGCCCTTCGCTTCGTCGAAGTCGTCGTTGGCCAGTCGGCAGCGGTTCAGTACCTTCAGACTGCCGTCGCTGTCGAGCGCATAGTCGGCCGTCACCTGGCCGACGCACTTGCGCTGGAACCAGTTGGGATAACGCGCGATTTCGTGCCAGGTGCCGAGGTAACGCTGTACGTCCAGCGCGTCGACGGCGGTCAGCGGGGCGGTGGGTGCTGCGCGGTTCTGTGACTCCGGACCGGCGGACGGGCGATCCTGCGCGCCGGCCCCGCCGCATGCGAGACAGGCGGACACGGCGAGCGCGGACAGCAGGCGCGCATGCATGAGGCGGCTTCCGGCTGTCCGCACGGCGACCGCCATCGTCCTGCGAGGCGGCCGCGTCGGCTGCATCAGCGGCGGATGCCGCCTTCTTCCAGCACGAAGTACTGCGGCTTCATGGCCGTCAGCGGATCGCGCAGCTTCGCGATTTCCGCTGCCGGTGCATGGACTTCGAGCTTGATCAGGTAGGCGATCGCGAGCGCTTCCTGCAGCAGCGCGCCGACGTTGTCGAGGTGATGCAGGATGGCCTCTGCATTGTCGTAGCCTTCGCGGCAATGCGCCGTGCAGCCGCTGAACGAAAAGGCGTAATGCACGCAACCCGGTTCGCTGCGCGTGCGCTCGACGAAGCGTTTGCCGAGGGCCTTGAATTCATCGACCTTGTCGGCCGGCACGTCGAAATACGGAACGAGGGTGCATACGGTGTCTTGATTCATGTCTGTTGCCTCCTTGGGTTCGAAATCTGCACGATATGGCTCATGCTCGCTGCCGCAATCCGGCTGCCGGGATGCGGAGTGGCCGGAGTATGCCTCAGCCGGACGGTCGCGGCATTCAGCCGCGCTTGCGCGACGACCGCTGAGGCCGGTAAAGCCTGTCGGGATTTTTGACACCGCCGCTGCGCCTGCGTGTCATTTCCAAGGAAAAACAAGGATATGTTCGGATGGTCCCGATTTTGCTGCCAGTCACTCACCGAGTGACCGATCTCCGAAAGGCTGATGCAATGAAACTGCTTGCCCTGACAGTGGCTTCCGCGATGATGAGTGCGGCGTCGCTGGCGCACGCCGCCGCGCCGACTGCCGTCGCGACCTGGAATCTCAACAACACGCTGGCCGCAGACGAAGCCGGCAAGCCGGCGCTTTCGGCCCTTGACCCGCTTTCGGCCAGTGGTTTCATGATGGACACGGTGTTCGGCGAATCGCGCTGGGTCTACCGCTTTGACGGCAATGCCACGCCCAGCCAGCAGGCGGGCCTGTTCATTGACACCAGCGGGCTGCTCGATGCCGACGACGCCTATTCCGTCGACATCGTGTTCCAGTTCGAAGCCGACACGGCGAGCTGGGAGAACATTTTCGGCGTGTCCAACCGGCAGAGCGACAACGCGCTCTACATCGATCCGGGCCAGCG
>JAEUNO010000029.1 GCA_016791045.1 Methyloversatilis sp.
ATGGCACGCCTCGTTGTTTGTCTCGACAACGAAGAACGTGGCACCAAAGTGCCATGCATGCTCTGTTTTTGCCTGAAGACTACTTCGCAACATATTGAATAACAAGAGGTGTTTGCGGGGAAACCTCAGGGACAGACCACGTTTCCGCCGACTTCCCTAGCAGGACACGCGATCCGTCCCGATTGACGCTTGATTGACATTCACAACCATGCGAAACAACGACCCACCAGACGCCGAGCAGGACGGGGACATTTCGGATGATCCCCGTCTGAGCGCCATCGACCGGGATCTGGCGTCGGTCAGCAAGCGGAACGACAACCTGCTTCTGGTCATCCTGCTGTTGTTGGTCCCGCTGGCCTTTGTGTACGAGCGGTCCGGATTCAAGGGTGTCTGGCTTGACGCGGCTTTTCTGGGGCTGCTTTTCGGGGCCATCGGCTACCTGATTTTCCGGGTGGTGCGCCAGAAGCAAAGGGTTGCAGCAAGGTACGGCCTGGTATGCCGGGCGTGCGGGGAGAAGCCCGGGGCACACATGGTCCTTTCTGCCGCCATGACGCAGCATTGCGCTCGATGCGGCGCGAAGTTGAGGGGCTGACGTGGCGGACGATACTGACTTGCTTGCAGCGCGCTCAACAGCTCGGTCTTCACGACCGCGGCGGCTCAGGGTGCAGCCGCCCGAAACGGGCGCACGACGCCCGATGTCCATTTGAGCTTCGAATCGGCGCGCTCGTTGTATGTGGAACTGACGCCTGCACAGCTGGATCTGCTCGATACGCTTCGCCGCGTCGATGTCATGCGTTCAAGTGCGAAAACCGTCTCCGTTGTTCCGGTTGCCGCCCTCCGGTAGGATTCTTACTTCCAATTCCTACTCGTGAGAATGCGATGCTCGTCACCGAAAAGGGACAGGTCACCATCCCCAAGCACATACGCGACGCCGCAGGCGTTGCGCCGGGCAGCGAGGTGACGTTCAGCCTTGAAGGCAGCAGGATCGTCATCACGCCTGTCGGTACACGCGTCAAAGAAGACCGCCGCGTTCAGCTCAAGGCCGCCGCTGCGCGGGTACGCGGCAGTATGGGTGCAGAATTCAGGCCGATGGGCGCCGACGAAATCATGCGTTTCATCCGCGGCGACGACCCCACCGACGGTGCCGCATAGTGGTACTCCCCAGCCTTGCCAGCTATGACGGTTCGGCCGGCGTGCTGGTCGATACGAATGTCTGGGTGGACTGCATAGACGATGCCAGCCCCTGGCATGAGTGGGCCGTGGAGCAATTGCAGCGCTGCAGCGAGCGATCCCCCCTGCACGTGAACATCGTCATCTACACCGAACTGCTGATTCCCGACCCGGACATTGGCGCGCTGGATGCAATGCTGGATATCTATGGCACCTCGCGGACACCCTTGCCGTGGGCCGCATCCTCCCTCGCAGCCGCTGCCTATGCACTGTATCGGCGCCGCGGCGGCGCCAGAGATACACCGCTTCCCGACTTCTTCATCGGCGCCCATGCCGCAGTGTCCAATCTGCGCGTGCTGACCCGCGACCCGAAGCCCTACCGGAATGACTTCGCACGGCTCGAAGTCATCGCTCCCTGATCAGCGACTCACCGACCCGGCCCGAGTGCATCGAAAAGTGCATCAAGCTACGTCTGGGACGCAGCCTTGCCGTCCGGCTCGCGGTCTGTCTGCGCCGGCTCCAGATGCCCTGAAAACAGACTGGCCGCGATGATCATCGCGCCGCCGACCCACTCCTTCACGCCCATCGCCTCGCCCGCCAGCCACCACGACGACAGGGCGGCGACGACCAGTTCGAACAGGAACAGCGCGATCGCGGCATTGGCGCTGACGAAGGTGATGCCGTACTGCACGACCAGATTCACCACCACCAGCACGCCGCCCAGGATGATGAGCACGGCCCAGGTTTCCGGGCCGATGGCGGCGATTTCGCTCAGCGGCGACTCGCCGCGCAGCCAGGCGGCGAACGGGGCGACGGCGATGACGCCGAGGAACACGGCCATCACCTTCTGTTCGATGGCGATGTGGGCGGTGCGCCGCACCATCACGTTCACGCCGGCAAAGCAGATGCCGGCGCCCAGCCCCATCCATTCAGCCGAACCCTGCGGCCACGGCAACCCCAGTTCGGGTCGCCACAGCATGACGACGGCGCCGGCCAGCGACAGCGCGATCACGCCGGCGCCGACGCGGCTCAGGCGTTCGCCGAGCAGCAGGCGCGACAGCAGCACCGTCCAGAGTGGCGACAGGTAGAACAGCAGCAGCACGCGCATCACCTCGCCGTCGAGCGCGCCGAGCACGTAGCCGAGGTTGGTGCCGGCGGCGGCCAGCGCGAGCGCGACCAGCCACAGGCTGGGGCGCGTCCTGCGCAGCACCGGCCACAGCGGAATCAGGCCAAACAGGAAGGCCAGCGCGTAGGTGATGAAGGTCGCCGTGACGCCACCCATGCCGGCCGCCTCGATGACGCGGTAGGGATACCAGATGAGACCCCAGACGATGCCGCCGCACAGCAGGGCAGCGGAAGGAAGGCGCCGCGAACGCGGCACGCGGGAAGCGAGCATGTGTACGTATACTTATATGGTGTGGGAAAAGCCTGAAACGACGTCAAACACGACGCCGGATTCCCGCCGGCCGGTGCGGATGCGCCCGGACACCCCGCGAACCGATGGACCTTCACTCTGACTGACATGCCGAACGACACCCTGCCCGTCACGCCGCACCTGTCGCTGCTCCAGCCCTATCCCTTTGAAAGACTGAAGGAATTGATTGCCGGCATCAGCGGCCCGGCGCATCTGCCGCTGGTGCGCCTGTCGATCGGCGAGCCGCAGCATGCCACGCCGCAGCTGATCAAGGATGCACTGACCGGCGCGCTGGACGGCCTGTCGGTCTATCCGACGACCGCCGGGCTGGACGGGCTGCGCGAGTGTATCGCGGGCTGGATCATGCGCCGCTATCGTTTGCCGGCGGTCAGCGCGGCGACCCAGGTGCTGCCGGTGAATGGCTCGCGCGAGGCGCTGTTTTCGTTCGCGCAGAGCGTGATCGACGCCAGTCGGCCGGATGCGGCGGTGCTGTCGCCCAACCCCTTCTATCAGATCTACGAAGGCGCAGCGCTGCTGGCCGGCGCGCAGATCCGCTTCTACAACCAGTTGCCGGACGATGACTTCGCCTGCAATTTCGACCGCATTCCGGACGCCGACTGGAAAGGCGTGCAGCTGATCTACGTCTGCTCGCCGGCCAACCCGTGCGGCAAGGTGATGACGCTGGACGAATGGCGCACGCTGTTCGAGCTGGCCGACCGTCACGGTTTCGTCATCGCGTCGGACGAGTGCTATTCGGAAATCTATTTCGACGAAGACGCCCCGCCGCTCGGCGGCCTGCAGGCGGCGCATGCGCTCGGGCGCACCGGTTTCGAGCGGCTGGTGGTGTTCTCCAGCCTGTCGAAGCGCTCCAACGTGCCCGGTCTGCGCAGCGGTTTCGTGGCCGGCGATGCACGGCTGATCAAGCGCTTCCTGCTGTATCGCACCTATCACGGCAGCGCGATGGGGCTGGCGGTACAGGCGGCCAGCGTCGCCGCGTGGTCGGACGAGGCGCACGTGCGCGACAACCGCGACCAGTACCGCGCCAAGTTCCACGCGGTGCATCCGCGCATCGCGTCGGTGATGCATGCGCCGCTGCCCGATGCGAGTTTCTACCTGTGGGCGCGCACGCCGGCCGCCCTGGACGACACCGTGTTCGCCCGCCGGCTGCTCGCCGAATATAATGTGGCTGTTTTGCCCGGCAGCTATCTGGCGCGCAGCGCCGGCGGCGTCAATCCGGGCGCCGGCTTCGTCCGCATCGCCCTGGTGGCACCGGGCAGTCAGTGTCTCGAAGCGGCCGAGCGCATCGTGCAGTTCTGCCACGCGCTCTGAGCGCCGGCCCGACTGTTCCGGACTACCGATCCGGCCACCCATTCAGTATCTTTTTTCTTCCATTTCAACGATTTACTACGGGACACCCGATATGCAGGCTGCTCAACAGATCATCGAAACCGCTTTTGAAAACCGCACCCAGTACTCGCCCGGCAATGCACCGGCCGAGCTGTGCGAAGCGGTTGAATTCGTCCTTTCCCAACTCGACAGCGGTGCGCTGCGCGTCGCCGAGCGCATCGACGGCGACTGGGTGACCCACCAGTGGATCAAGAAGGCGGTGCTGCTGTCCTTCCGCCTGCAGGACAACACGGTCAGCGAAGGCGGCGAAACCCGCTATTACGACAAGGTGCCGATGAAGTTCGCCGGCTTCGACGAAGCGGCCTTCCGCGCCGGTGGCTTCCGCGTGGTGCCGCCGGCCAGCGTGCGCCGCGGCGCCTTCATTTCGAAGAATGTCGTGCTGATGCCCTCTTACGTCAACATCGGCGCCTACGTCGGCGAAGGCACCATGGTCGACACCTGGGCCACGGTCGGTTCGTGCGCCCAGATCGGCAGGAACGTTCACCTGTCGGGCGGTGTGGGCATCGGTGGCGTGCTGGAGCCGGTGCAGGCCAACCCGACCATCATCGGCGACAACTGCTTCATCGGCGCCCGCTCGGAAGTGGTCGAAGGCGTCATCGTCGAAGACAACAGCGTCATTTCGATGGGCGTCTACATCGGCCAGAGCACCAAGATCTACGACCGCGCGACCGGCGAGGTGACGTACGGCCGCGTGCCCGAAGGCTCGGTGGTGGTCAGCGGCAACCTGCCGTCGAGCGACGGCAAGTACAGTCTGTATTGCGCCGTCATCGTCAAGCGCGTCGATGCGCAGACGCGCGCCAAGACCAGCATCAACGAACTTCTGCGGTCCTGATCACGGCCGCGCGCCTGCCCTCACCCGGCGCTGCGCACCTGCCCTCACCCGGCGCTGCGCGCCTGCCCTCACCCGGCGCTGCGCACCTGCCCTCACCCGGCGCTGCGCGCCACCCTCTCCCGCTGATGCGGGAGAGGGTTACCCCCACCTCACCGCCGCGCCAGACTCCCCTCTCCCGCATCAGCGGGAGAGGGGTTGGGGGTGAGGGCAGCATCAGCGGGAGAGGGGTTGGGGGTGAGGGCGCAGCGCCGGATGGCGGCCGCGTCGAAGGTTGACTGTGCATGACAACGTGAAGCGCGCCAGAATACGGCTGTACATTGACACTGCGGCCGATCGGTCGCACGCGGAGGCGACATGATCCTGGACAAGCTGTTTCAAGTGATGGCGGACAAGAATGCCTCCGACATCTTCGTGTCGGCCGGCGCGCCGATCGCGATCAAGATCCAGGGCACGACGGTGCCGATCAACCAGCGCGTGATGGACCCGGAAACCATCCAGCGCATGGCGTACGAAATGCTCACCGAGGAGCAGCAGGCGCGTTTCGAGAAGACGCGCGAACTGAATCTGTCGTTCGGCCGGCGCGACCTCGGCAATTTCCGGGTCAACATGTTCTGGCAGCGCGGCAGCATCGCGATGGTGGTGCGCTACATACTGGGCGACATTCCGCCGCTCGACACGCTCGGCCTGCCGCCGGTGCTGTCCGAAGTCATCATGGAAAAGCGCGGCCTGGTGCTGGTGGTCGGTTCTACCGGCTCCGGCAAGTCGACCACGATGGCGGCGATGATCGATCATCGCAACCAGCACAAGTCGGGTCACATCCTGACGGTCGAAGACCCGATCGAATACCTGTTCAAGCACAAGAAATCGATCGTCAACCAGCGCGAGATCGGCATGGACACCGAAGGCTGGGCACCGGCGCTGAAGAACGCCATGCGCCAGGCGCCGGACTGCATCCTGATCGGCGAAATCCGCGACCTTGAAACGATGCAGGCCGCCCTCGCCTACGCCCAGACCGGCCACCTCTGCCTGGCCACGCTGCACGCGAACAACGCGCATCACGCGCTGAACCGCATCGTCAATTTCTTCCCGCTGGAAAGCCGGCAGCTGCTGTTCCTCGATCTGGCGGTCACCCTGAAGGCCATCGTGTCGCAGCGGCTGGTGCGCAAGCCGGACGGCCGACGCATGCCGGCGGTGGAAATCCTGCTCAACACGCGCCACATTTCCGAGCTGATCGACCGCGGCGAAATCAACAGCGTGAAGGAAGCGATGGAACGCAGCATGGCGCCCGGCTCGCAGACCTTCGAGCAGGACCTGTTCCGGCTGTACCGCGAAGGTGAAATCACGCTCGACGAGGCGCTGTCGAATTCCGACTCGCCGACCAACCTGTCGTGGCTGATCAACAATTCGCAGTTCGGCGTGAACGAAACCCCCAAGAACGACGCACCGAAAGCGGACGAACCCGATCTTGAAACCACGGTGCCCGGCGGCGCCTCGTTCGCCGAGTTTTCGCTCAATCTGGAAGATGGCGGTCGGTGAGCGGTTGCGGCGGCCGGCCAGCCCGGGCGTCGCCGATGACTGATGTTGCCGCGCTCGCTGCCGACACCCTGGCGCTGACGAAGCAGCTGATCGCCCGGCCGTCCATCACGCCGGACGACGCCGGCTGTCTCGACCTGATCGGTGCGCGGCTCGCTGCCATGGGCTTCAGGCTCGAACGCATGGACGCGGGCGGCGTGTCGAATCTGTGGGCGCGCCGCGGTACGCAAGCGCCGGTGTTCTGCTTTGCCGGCCACACCGATGTCGTGCCGACCGGCCCGCTCGATCAGTGGCACAGCGATCCGTTCGTACCGGTCGTCCGCGACGGTCTGCTGATCGGGCGCGGTGCGGCGGACATGAAGGCTTCGCTGGCGGCCTTCGTGACCGCGACCGAAAGCTTCTTCGCCCGACACCCGGAGCACGCCGGCTCGATCGCCTTCCTGCTGACGTCGGACGAAGAAGGCGAAGCGCTGCACGGTTCGGCGCATGTCGTGCGCACACTGGCGGCCCGTGGCGAACGGCTGGACTGGTGCGTAATCGGCGAGCCGACCTCGGTCGACCGGCTGGGCGACATGGTGAAGAATGGCCGGCGCGGCTCGCTGTCGGGCGTGCTGACGGTGCGCGGCGTGCAGGGCCACATCGCCTACCCGCAGCTGGCGCGCAACCCGATCCATGCATTCGGCCCGGCACTGGCCGAACTGGCCGCCCTGAGCTGGGACGACGGCAACGCGCACTTTCCGCCCACCAGCTGGCAGATGTCGAACATCCGCGCCGGCACCGGCGCGGGCAACATGATTCCCGGCACGCTGGAGGCGCGCTTCAACTTCCGCTTCTCGACCGCCAGCACACCGGCGTCGCTGCAGGCGCGCCTGACCGACGTACTGGATCGCCACCGGATCGACCACGACATCGCCTGGACACTCGGCGGCCTGCCTTACCTGACGCCGGCCGGCACCCTGGTGGATGCGGCATGCGCAGCCATCCGCGAGGTCACCGGTGTCGAGGCGACGCTGTCGACCACCGGCGGCACCTCGGACGGACGATTCATCGCCGATATCTGTTCGCAGGTGCTTGAAATCGGCCCCTGCAATGCGACCATCCACAAACTGAATGAAGCCGTTGCAGTGGCCGACCTCGAACCGCTGTCACGCATCCATGCCACCCTGCTCGACCGACTGATCGGTCACTCAAAACTGCCATGACTGTCACCGCTCCCCCCGAACTGAACACCGTGCGCGACTGGCTGCGCTATGCGGTCAGCCGCATGCGCGCCGCCGATGTCGCCTTTGGCCAGGGCTTTGTCGATGCCTATGACGAGGCCGCCTATCTGGTGCTGCACACGCTGCATCTGCCGCTCGACCGGCTGGAGCCCTTCCTCGACGCGCACCTGAGCGGCGCCGAATGCCGGGCGATCGCGCAGGTGCTCGACCGCCGCGTCACCGACCGCGAACCGGCCGCCTACATCACCGGCGAAGCCTGGCTCGGCCCGCTGCGCTTCAAGGTCGATCCGCGGGTCATCATTCCGCGTTCGCACATCTTCGAACTGATGCAGGACGGCTTCGAGCCCTGGCTGGACGACATGGGCGACGGTCCCGGCCATGTGCTCGACCTGTGCACCGGCTCGGGCTGCCTGGCCATCGCCGCGGCGCATTACTTCCCGGAGGCGCAGGTCGATGCCGTCGATCTGTCGGCCGATGCACTCGAAGTGGCCGCATTGAATGTCGCGGAGCACGGGCTCGCGGACCGGGTGGAACTGCTGCAAGGCGACCTGTTCGCACCGCTCAAGGGGCGGAGATACGACCTCATCCTGTCCAACCCGCCCTATGTGACCGACGCCGCAATGGCTGCGCTGCCCGACGAATTCCTGCGCGAACCCGCGATGGCGCTCGGCGCCGGCGCCGACGGCATGGACATCGTGCGGCGCATCGTCGCCGACGCGCGCGCGCACCTGAATCCGGGCGGCCTGCTGCTGGTCGAAGTCGGTCGCAACCAGGCCGAAACCGAACAGGCGCTGCCCGACCTGCCTCTGGTCTGGCTCGACACGCCATCGGCCAGCGCGCCGGTGTTCCTGCTGCGGGCCGAAGACCTCGGCTGATGCCCGGCCTGCCGACGCCTGCGGTCAAGTCGCCCGGCCGCGCGCCGGGCGCACTGTGGCGCCTGGTTGCGCTGGCGGGCTTCGTCGTGCTGCTGGCACTCGGCCTGGCAGCACTGTCGTCGCGCAGCGACGTCGGCGCGCTGCACGGCGAACTCGCCCCCGAAATCGCCCGGCTGCTGGCGGCGCAACGCATTGGCGAGATCGAACAACTGCTGCGCGATCCGATCGAGCGGGGTGTCATCACCGACGCGACCATCAGCGATGATCAGGGCGGCGTCGTCCTGCGCGTCGGTCATTCGGGCTCCGCCGAAGAGGGCGTGCTGATCCGGGCCGACGGACCGTTGCGGCACAAGACCGTCCAGCTCGGCTGGCTGTCGATCGGCGCGCAGCAGACCGGCGCGAACTCGCCGCTGCTGCCCTTCCTGCTGGCCGCGCTGGCGTTGGGCGCGCTGTGCCTTCTGGTCACCCAGGGTGCGCGCCGGATGATGGAGCGCCGGCTGGCGCGTTCGGTAAATGCCCTGACCGGGGCGACCCACTTACTGGCAGCCGGCACGCCGCGGGACGCCGCGGTCCTGCCTGCCGACGATGCGCTGGCACCGCTGGACGCTGCGCTGGTGGCCGCCGGCGACGCGCTGGAACAGGAACGCGACCGCCTGGCTGCGCAACTGGCACGACTCGAGCGGCTCGCGCTGTCGCACGACGAAGCGGAATGGGAATGGCAGCTCGACACCGGCGGCATCTGGTACAGCGCACGCTTTCCATCGCTGCTGGGTTACGAGGCGGACGATGGTTTCGGCCAGCAGTTCAACTGGACCGCCGCCACGCATCCCGACGACGCGACGATTGTCCGGCGTGCGCGGGAGCGCCTGGTGGCGCGCGAGATCGAACGCAGCGACGACCCGATCCGCCTGCGCGCCCGCGACGGCACCTACCGCTGGTTCCGCCTGCGCGCGGTGGCCAGCCACGACGCCGCAGGCGAGGCGGTGCGCCTGACCGGCACGCTCGAAGACGTGACGCGCGAGCGCATGACCCTCGATTCGCTGCGCGAAAGCGAGGCACGGCTGTTCCACGCGGTACGTGGTTCGTTCGACGGCGCCTGGGATTGGGACATCGGTGCCGGCCGCTACTACCTGTCGCCGCGCCTGAGCGAGCTGCTCGGCATGCAGCAGTCGCTGCAGCCGCAGACCCACGAACAGCTGCTGGAAAGGGTGCATCCGGACGACCTGTCGCGGCTCGAACATGCGATCGACGAACACTTCCTGCGGCGCGAGTCGTTCGACATCGAATACCGCATGCGGCACGAGTCAGGTCACTATCTGTGGGTGCGCGACCGCGGTCTGGCGACGCGCAGCGAAAAGGGGAAGGTGCTGCGCTTTTCCGGATCGATCACCGACATCACCGAGCGCAAGCGTGCCGAACAGGCCACGCGCGCCCTGGCCGCCGAAAAGCAGGCGCTTCTCGACGACGTGCCGGTGGCCATCGTGTATGCGCGCAACGGCCGCATCGCCGACTGCAATCGCCGCTGCGAAGAGATTTTCGCCTGCCGGCGCGACGAACTGATCGGTGAAACGGTCGGCCGCTTCTTCCACGACGAAGACGATCTCGACGCGCTGCTGCAGGGCGCTGCATCGAGCGCACCGTCGCCGCACGCCCAGGAATCCGTCCTGCACCGCAGCGACGGCAGCGCGCTGCACGCCTACATTTCGGTGCGGCAGCTCGAACACGATGTCCAGGCAGGCGGCGAAACGATCTGGATCTTTTCCGACGACACGGCCCGTCGGCGCGCCCTGGACCTTGCGCGGCGCGAAGAGAATTTCTCGGCCGCGCTGGTGCGCAGCATGCCCGGCGTGTTTTTCCTGCTCGACGCGACGGGCGCGCTGCGCAGATGGAACGAAAACCTGCAGGCCATCACCGGGCTGTCGGCGGCGCAACTGCTCGGCAAGGCGACGCTCGAGCTGTTTCCGCCCGACACCCACCGCCTGCTCAGGCGCCAGGCGCGCCGGGCACTGATCCAGCGCGACGCCACTTTCGAAGCCGACCTGCTGGCGGTCGATGGCGAACCGCGCGCCCACGCCTTCAGCCTGTACCGCATCGACCTCGACGGCCTGCCGCACCTGCTCGGCTCCGGACTCGACATCCGGGCACAGAAGGAAGCCGAACGCAGCGTGGTCGCACTGAACCAGCGCCTGGAAACCCGGGTGCGCGAACGCACGGCGGAACTGCTGACCGCCATGCGCGAGCTCGAAAGCTTCAGCTATTCGATTTCGCACGATCTGGCCGCCCCATTGCGGGGCATCGATGGTTTCTCGCGCATGATCGAGGAAGATTACGCCGACAAGCTCGATGACCGCGGCCGCGACTATCTGCAGCGCATCCGCGCCGCCACCCAGCGCATGCACCGGCTGATCGACGACCTGCTCGGTCTGGCGCGCATCACCCGCAATGAAATGAACCGGCAGAGCGTCGACGTCAGTGCACTGGCGCACGACATTGCTGCAGAGCTCGCGCGCGGCGAACCTCAGCGGCGGGCAGAATTCCTCATCCAGCCGTCGATGCGCGTGTATGCTGATGCGAATCTGCTGCGTATCGCAATGGATAATTTGTTGCGTAACGCATGGAAATTCACCGGTCGCCACGAGACTGCGCGCATAGAAGTGGGCAGCTTGCAACGCGATCGGGAGCTCGTGTATTTTGTGAAAGACGACGGCGCAGGATTCGACATGCGATACGCATCCAAGCTGTTCGGACCGTTCCAGCGTCTGCATTCGGTCGGCGACTTCACCGGCAGCGGAATCGGGCTGGCGATCGTGCACCGGATCGTCCATCGACATGGCGGACGGATATGGGCTGAAGCGGAAGTCGAACGCGGCGCATGCTTTTATTTCACGCTCGAGTCCGTTCCGACCGGAAACGGATGACCCTGGACAGGTTCTTATGGCAAGCGAACGCCCGATACTGCTGGTTGAAGACAATCCCGACGATGAAGCGCTGACGCTGCGGGCGTTCAACAAGAACCGCATCGCCAACGAAGTCATCGTGGCGCGCGACGGCGTCGAGGCGCTCGACTACCTGTTCGGCACCGGCAGCCACGCCGGCCGTGACCTCTCCGTGGCACCGGCGGTCGTGTTGCTGGACCTGAAACTGCCCCGCGTAGACGGTCTCGAAGTGCTGCGTCGCGTACGCGCCGACGCCCGCACCAACCTGCTCCCGGTGGTCATCCTGACCACCTCGCGCGAGCAGCAGGACATCTACGAGGCCTATCAGCTCGGCGCCAACAGCTACATCCGCAAGCCGGTGGATTTCGAGAAGTTCATCTACGCCGTCGGCCAGCTCGGCCTGTACTGGCTGGTACTGAACGAACCGGTCGATCCGCCCGGAATCTGACCGGGCAAGCCGCTCCGGCAGACCCACGACCGCGGGTCGCTCCTACAGCCGATGCACCGTCCCCGTAGGAGCGAGCCCCGCTCGCGATCCCACCCTCCGCACAAGCGCCGACGCACGATCAACGCGACCATCGCGACCGCGGGTCGCCCCCACAGCCGAAGCACCGCCCCTGTAGGAGCGAGCCCCGCTCGCGATCCCGTCCTCCGCACAAGCGCCGACGCACGATCAACGCGCCGATCGCGACCGCGGGTCGCTCCTACAGCCGATGCACCGCCCCTGTAGGAGCGAGCCCCGCTCGCGATCCCGCCCTCTGCACAAGCACCAGCGCACGATCAACGCGCCCATCGCGACCGCGGGTCGCCCCCACAGCCGAAGCACCGCCCCTGTAGGAGCGAGCCCCGCTCGCGATCCCGACCTCCGCACAAGCGCCGACGCACGATCAACGCGCTATCGCGACCGCGGGTCGCTCCTACAGCCGAAGCACCGCCCCTGTAGGAGCGAGCCCCGCTCGCGATCCCGCCCTACGCACAAGCGCCAGCGCTCGATCAACGCGCCGATCGCGACCGCGGGTCGCTCCTGCAGCCGAAGCACCGCCCCTGTAGGAGCGAGCCCCGCTCGCGATCATGTCCTCCGCACAAGCGCCGACGCACGATCAACGCGCCGATCGCGACCGCGGGTCGCCCCCACAGCCGAAGCACCGCCCCTGTAGAAGCGAGCCCCGCTCGCGATCCCGACCTCCGCACAAGAGCCGACGATCGTTCAAGGCGCCCATAGAGAAAGAGGGTCGCACCCACAGCCGAAGCACCGGCCCTGTAGGAGCGAGCCCCGCTCGCGAT
>JAEUNO010000035.1 GCA_016791045.1 Methyloversatilis sp.
GGGCCGCGCTTGTACGCGCGTCCCGTTCGGGGATTTGTGTCCATGATCTCCTTTGTGGACACAACATTGAGGTGCCCGAGTGCGGGCGATGATTACGCGCTGGATCAGGGAAGGGAAGACGGTGGCGGTCGGACGCTTACAGGGCATCGCAAAGGCGCATCAGTTCTTCGATGCGGGTGACGATGCGTGATTGTGCGGCGAGGGGCGGGAGCGGAATCAACTTTCGCTCAATGTCGTTCTTGTTAAATCCATCCTGCGCAGACCGAGAGATCCCTGCAAACAAGCTTTGCCCAACGGGCGACACCAAGAGTTGATACAAGAAGCTGATATCGAACGCATGGTACTCATCGACCATTTTCACAAGCGCAACGTTGTAAGCACCTTCCTTGCCCCAAAAGACTTTTCCTACTGAGGCACCATAGCGACCAACCATCACGTCCTTGGGGGTACAGAATTTTGCAGCGAGCTTTCGCGGGATGTATACAGGCTGAGGTCTATCGCCAAGGTCGCGAATTTGTATTAGCTGAACGTAGTCAGGTAAAGGAACGTCCGAGAAGTTGCTCTTAGGGGGCTGACCACCACCTTGGAAGTCAAGTATTTCACCGAACCTCACCCACTCCCACGTTGTAGGTAAAGGAACCGTCTTTTCCCCCTCCGCAATATATGATATCGGCTTGTCGCGCTTGATCTTGCCCTCGGCAGTCTGCCGCTCTTTCGCTGCGCGAATGTTCTTCAGTAATTCGCTGGCTGGTTCATCGCCGGGTTCCTGCTTTACCAGCTTACCCCGCATCGCCAGCGTCAAGATCAGGTCACGCAGTTTGGCCACGCCGCCCGGCGCGGTAGTCAGCAAGTCGAAGTGCTCCACCAGCTTGAAATTCAAGTCATGCAGGTTCTTTGCACTGGGCTCCTCCGCTTCCAACAAAGCACTCATGCGCGGGCTCCGCTCAGCGATTCGGCCAATATGGCCTTGAGCTGGTCGCGCAGGGCCTGTGCTTCGGCCTGCAATCTGGCGTACTCAGCCAGTAGCACCTCGGGGTCGTGGCTCACCGCATCCACGGCGTGCGGGTTCTTCTGGTCGAGGTTGTAGCCGGCGGTCTTGATCTGGTCGATGCCGACCTTCCAGGCGCGTTCGTTCTCCACCCGGGTGGCGAAGCCATCGGCCTCGCTGCCCCACCAGGCTTTTTCGACATCGAACTCTTCGATGCGGATGGGCTTGGTCTTGTTGTAGCTCTTCACGCCTTCGGGGTAGGGGTGTTCGTAGTACCAGATGTGCTGCGTGGGCTGGCCCTTGGTGAAGAACAGCAGGTTGGTCTTGATGCCGGTGTAGGGGGCGAACACGCCGTTGGGCAGGCGCACGATGGTGTGCAGGTTGCACTCGGTCAGCAGCTGTTCCTTGATGCGGGTCTTCACGCCTTCGCCGAACAGCGTGCCGTCGGGCAACACCAGCGCGGCGCGGCCATTCACCTTGAGGATGTGCTTGATCAGCACGAGGAACAGGTCGGCGGTTTCCTTGGTGCGCACATCGGCGGGAAAGCCCTGCTCGATGCCCGGTTCTTCGATGCCGCCGAAGGGCGGGTTGGTGAGCACCACGTCGACCCGGTCGGCCTGAGTGACTTCGCGCAACGGGCGGGCGAGCGTGTTGTCGTGCCGGATGTTGCTGGGCACTTCGATGCCGTGGAGCATGAGGTTGGTGACGCACAGCATGTGGGGCAGCTGCTTTTTCTCTACGCCGCGAATGCTCTGCTGAAGCACGGTTTCGTCTTCGGTGGTCTTGACCTGTCTGCGCAGGTGTTCGATGGCGCAGACGAGGAAGCCGCCGGTGCCGGTGGCGGGGTCGAGCACGGTTTCGCCGAGTTGGGGGTTGACCATGTCCACCATGAACTGGGTGACGGCGCGCGGCGTATAGAACTCGCCCGCGTTGCCGGCGCTCTGCAGGTCCTTGAGGATCTTTTCGTAGAGGTCGTTGAACTGGTGGCGCTCGCTCTGCCGGTTGAAGTCGATCGCGTTGAGCTTGTTGATCACCTGCCGCAGCAACTGGCCGCTCTTCATGTAGTTGTAGGCGTCTTCGAAGACGCCGCGCACCACATAGCCGCGCGGGTTGCGCACCGGGTCGGCGGGCAGGTTCTTGAGGGTGACGAACAGTTCGGTGTTGACGAAGTTCTGCAGTTCTTCGCCGGTCATGCCTTCGGGGTCGGCGGCCCAGTTGCGCCAGCGCATGCCTTCGGGAATGGGGCTCCTGTAGGCGTCGCGGGTGAGTTCCAGCTCTTCTTCGAGCGAATCAAACACCTTGAGGAAAAGCAGCCAGGTGAGCTGCGAAATGCGCTGCGCATCGCCATCGACGCCAGAGTCCTGGCGCATGATGTCCTGGATGGATTTGATGACGGGGGAAAGGTTGGACATGCGTTGGGGTGTTCCGGAAATCAGGGAATCAGACGATCAAGGGGACAGGGGCGAATACAGCTCGCGCTCCAGGGTGTTCAGGGCTTCAAGGTATTGCGGGCGGCCCCCGAAGCTGCGGATCAGCTCGACCGGCAGGCCCAGCTGATTCACCGGCGGCAGGCTGAGCACGTTGTTGGCTTCGAGCGTGGTGATGCCTTCGTCGGCGTATTTGTCGAGCAGGGCTTCGATCACCTGGCGCGCCATGGGGCCGTACTGGGTGAACACGTTGCGCTTCTTGACGCGGTTGGCCCGCTCGCGCCGGGTGAGCGGCGGCATGTTGTACGCCACGTGCAGCAGCAGATCGAACGGATCAAGGTCTTTCAGGCCGGTGTGGGCGACTTCATCGGTCAGCGCTTCGATCAGCACGCCCTGGCGCTCCAGTTCTTCGATGAGCGCGGCCTTTCGGTCGGCGTCGTTCCAGGCCTGAAGGAATTTGTCGAGCGAGTCGTATCGGCGCGTGAGGTTGATGCGGGTGTAGTCGCGCAGGCTTTCGGTGATGAGCTTGCCATCGGCATTGAGGTACTGCACGCGCTCGCGGGCGACGGAGACGGTGACCATGCCGCCGACGATGTACTTCCTGGGCTCGGTGCTGCCGTCTTCGCCGGCGCCGGTGGTGATCGGTCCCAGAGGTGGTTGGCTTTCGCCCTGTGGCTGCGGCACGGTCGGGTCATCGACCACGGGGGGCTCGATGGGGTCGCCTTCACCGGGCTCGTAGATTTGCACCGGGTCGCCGTCGAAGGCGGGGTCGGCGAAGAGCTCGGTGGCGCGCTTGAAGTCCATGATGGTGAACCAGCTCTTGCCCAGGTCTTCGCGCAGGCGGGTGCCGCGGCCGATGATTTGCTTGAACAGCGTCATCGAGCGGATGTTCTGGTCCAGCACGATGAGCTTGCAGGTCTGCGCATCCACCCCGGTGCTCATGAGTTTGGAGGTGGTGGCGATCACCGGGTAGGGCTTCTCGGGGTCGATGAAGTTGTCGAGCTCGCGTTTGCCTTCGAGGTTGTCGCCGGTGATCTGCACCACGTATCTGGGCTGGGTGGCGCAGATGTCGGCGTTGGCATTGGCCAGCGCCTGACGCATGCGGGCGGCGTGGTCGATGTCTTCGCAGAAGACGATGGTCTTGGCGTTGCGGTCGGTGGCCTTGAGGTATTCGGTGATCTTGGCCGCCACGGCTTCGTCGCGCTTTTCCAGCACGAGCTTGCGGTTCATGTCGGCGCCGGTATAGACGCGGTCTTCGATCAGGTTGCCCGCCTTGTCGGTCATGCCTTCGGTGGGGCGCCAGCCGAAGGTGTCGCGGTCCAGATCGATGCGGATGACCTTGTAGGGCGCAAGGTAGCCGTCTTCGACGCCCTGCCTGAGGCTGTAGGTGTAGACCGGCTCACCGAAGTAATGGATGTTGGACGTGGTGTCGGTTTCCTTCGGCGTGGCGGTCAGACCGATCTGGGTGGCGTTGCCGAAGTAGGTGAGGATTTCGCGCCAGGCGGAATCTTCCGCGGCGCTGCCCCGGTGGCACTCGTCGACCACGATGAGATCGAAGAAGTCGGGGGAGAACTGCTTGTAGATGTTGCCTTCTTCTTCCGTGCCGGTGACGGCCTGGTAGAGCGACAGGTAGATCTCGTAGCTCTTGTCGACCTGCTTGGTGGTCTTGTTGACCGCCAGTTCCACGTCCTCAACGGTGACGCTGCCCTGCGCGTCGACGCGCTCCACGCCCTTGGCGTTCGGACTGAGCTTGGCCATGGCGCCCTTGAAGGGGCGGAAGTCGTTGACCATGGTCTGGTCGATCAGGATGTTGCGATCGGCCAGGAACAGGATCCGTTTCCTGGCGCCGCTCTTCCACAGCCGCCAGATGATCTGGAAGGCGGTGTAGGTCTTGCCGGTGCCGGTGGCCATGACCAGCAGCACGCGGTTCTGCCCGCCGGCGATGGCCTCGACCGTGCGGTTGATGGCGTTGAGCTGGTAGTAGCGCGGCGTCTTGCTGGGGGAGTAGTCGAAGCCGGCAATCCGCTCGACCTCGGGCGTCCAGCCTTTCCACGTGCAGTAGCGCCGCCAGAGCTCGGTCGGGCTCGGAAACTCTTCCAGCGAAAGGGTCTGCTCCAGCACGCCGGTGGCCATGGTCGCGTCGCGGAACACAAAACCATCACCATTGGAGGAGAAGCTGAAAGGCACCTCCAGCAACTGAGCGTAGTTGATGGCCTGTGCCATGCCCGCGCCCATGGCGTGGCTGTTGTCCTTGGCCTCGACCACGGCCAGCGGGATGTTGAGCTTGTAGAAAAGTGCGTAATCGGCGCGCAGCACCGTGGTCTTGTCGCGATACGCCTTCTGGCCGCGAACGACCACGCGGCCCGCGCGCAGGGGGAACTCGCGATAGATCTGGTCCATGCCATTCCAGCCGGCGGTCTCCATGGCCGGTCGGATGAACTTGTCGCAGATGTCGCTCTCGGAGAGGTTCTTCTTGTTCATCGGGCATCCTGGGCTCGAATCGAAATGGCATGCGTCTCGGGCGCTGCCCCTGTCTGCGCGCACCATTATCGGCCAGCTGTGATCGACTTCTTACAGTTTGAGCACGGGTGACGCGGGCATAGAACGTCAGTCTGCCCGAACTGGCGCAGGCGTTCCGCATAGAGTGGTCACCCCGCGGACGACTTTTGCCAGGAACCGCTCACGTCGCCCCACGGTGACTCGTCGCATTGGCGGAACGAGCGATTGCGAGCACCGGTCGGCGCCGCCGTTTTGGTGCAGATGAATCGGGCTGCTATTTGGAACGTCTGAAAGGCTGACGCTGACGATGTACGCGACGGGCCCTTTTGGCAGGTGGGTAACGGGCGCGCGAGATGTGCCTGGGTTCTTCGGCCCAGCCCGAGCCTTGGTTTTCGGGGCGGGTGATGTGGATTGGAGAATCCGCCGAGACTTCAGGCGATCGGAGAACGCCCGAGCAGGTCATCGGCGTCCACGGGTAGGTCCGCAGAAGGACGTCACCGCTTTTGTAGAACACCGGCGCCACATGTAGAAAAGCCGATTCGCGCTTGTGTGCGGGAACCGGCTTATGTGCATGGTGGCCTGGGGCGGAATCGAACCACCGACACGCGGATTTTCAATCCGCTGCTCTACCAACTGAGCTACCAGGCCACGCGAGGCCGCGATGGTAATGCGTCGGGCAGGCAGTGTCAAAGAGTTTGGCGCATTCAGGCGGCGGGGCGGGCCTGCAGTTCGAGCACGAGGCTGATCTTGGCGATGATGAGCAGCAGTTCGGCGAGCAGAAGCCAGAACAGTGCGACCGCCGGCAGGTGGCGGTCGGGCACGAACGCGGGGGTGGCGCGGCGGGTGATGGCGAGGATGCGCGCGCCGACCAGGTTGAAGGCGTTGTAGATCAGGTTGTGCTGGCGCTGGCTGCCGGCGAGCAGCCACAGCGCGCCCTGGGCGATGAAGGTGAGCAGCAGCAGCTCGTTGAGCCCCTTCAGGACGACGACGACGCGCAGGGCGAGTTCGAGCGTATCGGCGCCGGCGCTCATGCCGGGCGTCCGGCCCCGGCGGGGGCGGCGTGCCAGCTCGGTGCGTCGTCGTCGCGCGGCGCTTCGGCTTCAGGCATGACGCGCGGGAAGGACACGCGCACCAGCAGGCCGGACACGCTGCGCGCGTCGAGCAGTTCGACGTCGGCGCGGTGCAGTTCGGCGATTTCGCGCACGATGGGCAGGCCGAGGCCGGAGCCTTCGACCTGGGTGCCGAGCACGCGGTAGAAGCGCTCGAACACGCGCTGGCGGTCTTCGGCCGGCACGCCGGGGCCGGAATCCTCGACTTCGAACAGCGCGCGGATGTCGGCGCGCAGACGCACGGTGACCATGCCGCCGATCGGTGTGTACTTGATGGCGTTGTCGATCAGGTTCTTGAACATTTCGTTCAGCAGCACCGGATTGCCGTCGACAAGCAGCGGCACGTGGGCGCGCTCGAAGCCGATGTCGATGCGGCGCAGGCGGGCGGCCGGCACCCAGTCGGCCACCAGCCGCTCGACCAGACCGTTCAGCTCCAGCCGCTCGACCACATGCACTTTTTCGGTACTGGATTCGGCGCGCGCCAGCGCGAGCAACTGGTTGATCAGGTGGGCCGAGCTGGTGGCGCTGACGAAGATCTGTTCCATGCAGGCGCGGATCTGCGCCGGGTCGTTTTCCAGCAGCGCCAGTTCGGCCTGGCTCTTGAGGCCGGTCAGCGGGGTGCGCATCTGGTGCGCGGCGTCGGCGATGAAGCGTCGCTGCGCCGCCAGATTCAGTTCGAGCCGCAGCATCATGTCGTTGAGCGCACTGATCAGCGGCCGCAGTTCTTCGGGCGCGCGCCGGACCTCGATCGGCGACAGGTCGGTCGGGCGGCGCTTCTCGATCATGCGCTGCAGCCGGTTCAGGGGGCGCAGGCCGCGCGCCAGACCGAAATACACCAGCACCACGGCGATCGGAATGATGACGAACTGCGGCAGCAGTACGCCGGACAGGATGCGCGAGGTCAGCGCCTCGCGCTTGTTCAGCGTTTCGGCGACCTGCACCGTCACGTAGGAGTCCGGAATGGTGGTGACCGGCTGGAACATGTAGGCGATGCGCACGTCTTCGTTGTTCACGCGGCCTTCGCGGAAATACAGCTCACCGGCTTTCCACGGCAGGTCCTGCGGCACGTCGGGAATTTCGGCGTCGCCCGCCAGCAGGCGGCCGCTGCCGTCGAGCACCTGGTAGTAGATGATGTCTTCGCCGTCGATGTGGAACAGGTCGCGCATCTGCGGCGGCTTGACCAGCGCGGCGCCGACCGGCGTCGAGCGCACCTGGCGGCTCAGTTCATAGACGCTGTCGCCGAGCACCTTGTCGTACGGCGCGTGGGCGATGTCGTCGGCCACGTTGTGGATGATGGCGATGCTGATCGGCCACACGAACATCAGCGGCGCGAGCATCCAGTCGAGGATTTCGCCGAACAGCGAGTTGTGTTCGCCGGCCGCCCTCTCGTCGGCCTTGTTGCGGCGCTGCCTCAGCTTTTCACGCGACGGCATCCGGTCGTTCCAGGCAGTAGCCGAGGCCGCGCAGCGTCACGATGCGCAGGCCGCTGTGTTCGATCTTCTTGCGCAGCCGATGGACGTACACCTCGATGGCGTTGTTGCTGACCTCTTCGCCCCAGCCGCACAGGTGGTCGACCAGCTGTTCCTTGTTCACCAGCCGGCCGGCGCGCAGCAGCAGTACTTCGAGCAGCGCCGTTTCACGGGCCGACAGCTCGATGGCCTGCCCGTTGACGCTGGCGACGTGGTCGGCCTGATCGTAGGCCAGCGGGCCGACCTCGATGCGCGTCGGCATGCCGGTGCCGCGCCGGGTCAGCGCGCGCACGCGCGCTTCGAGTTCGGGCAGCGCGAACGGCTTGCACATGTAGTCGTCGGCGCCGGCGTCGAGTCCGCGCACGCGGTCATCGATGCCGTCCTGCGCCGTGAGGATCAGGATGGGTACGGTGCATTTGCGCGCCCGCATGCGCTTGATCACCTCGATGCCGGACAGGCGTGGCAAGCCGAGGTCGATGATGGCGAGATCGAAGCCCTGGCCGTGCAGCACGGCGTCGGCTTCACTGCCGTTGGCTACGCTGTCCACCGCATAGCCGGCGCGCTTGAGCGCCCGTACCACGGCGTCGGAAATGACCGGATCGTCTTCTGCAAGCAGTATGTGCATGTCGCTTGCGGCCTCGCGGCCGCCTCCTCGATGAGCGCGTGACTGCATTCGTCATTCAAGTGTAAGGCAGATGTAAGCCCACCTGAATATTCTGCAGTTCTCCGTCTTTTGGTCTTCGGGGGCGCAGCCGGCACGCCGGCACCCGCTCCGGAGGGTGCCCCATTTCCCTGCACGGGGCATCCTCCGCCACCTTTTCTTTCCTGCATCCTTCGATCCGCTTTTCCCGCGGCTTGTTTCCGTTTTCCTGCGCTGCGTGCCGTCGTTCCCGCCAAGGTGTGCCCGGCCCGGCCGTTCATTCGGACCGATGTTGCAGTTCGCACATCCGCCGCAGACCGATTGTTAACGAAAAAACCCGCTCGCGCGGGTTTTTTCGGATCGGGTGACCGGGTGCAGCCACCTTGCGGTGGCCGCGTCGGACATTACATGTCCATGCCCATGCCGCCCATGCCGCCCATGCCGCCCGGCATGCCGCCGCCAGCCGGCTTTTCTTCGGCCAGCTCGGCCACCATGCAGTCGGTGGTGAGCATCAGCGAAGCAACCGATGCGGCGTTCTGCAGCGCGGTGCGCGTGACCTTGGTCGGGTCCAGCACGCCCATCTCGACCATATCGCCGTACTCGCCGGTGGCCGCGTTGTAGCCGTAGTTGCCCTTGCCTTCCTTCACGTTGTTCACCACGACGCTCGGCTCTTCACCGGCGTTGGCGACGATCTGGCGCAGCGGCTCTTCGACGGCACGCATGATCAGCTTGATACCTGCGTCCTGATCGGCGTTGGCGCCCTTCAGGTTGCCCAGGTTCTGCAGTGCGCGCACCAGCGCGACACCGCCGCCGGCCACGATGCCTTCTTCGACGGCAGCACGCGTGGCGTGCAGCGCATCTTCGACGCGGGCCTTCTTTTCCTTCATTTCGAACTCGGTCGCGGCACCGACCTTGATCAGCGCAACACCGCCGGCCAGCTTGGCCTTGCGTTCCTGCAGCTTTTCACGGTCGTAGTCGGAGGTGGCGGCTTCGACCTGCGTGTTGATGTTGGCAACACGGGCCTTGATCGCGTCTTCCGTGCCGGCGCCGTCGATGATGGTCGTTTCTTCCTTGCCCACTTCGATGCGCTTGGCCTGGCCCAGATCGGCCAGCGTGGCCTTTTCCAGCGTGAGGCCGACTTCTTCGGCGATCACCGTGCCGCCGGTCAGGATGGCGATGTCTTCCAGCATGGCCTTGCGACGGTCGCCGAAGCCCGGAGCCTTGACGGCGACAGTCTTCAGGATGCCGCGGATGTTGTTCACCACGAGGGTGGCCAGCGCTTCGCCTTCGATGTCTTCGGCGATGATCAGCAGCGGACGACCGGCCTTGGCGACCTGTTCCAGCACCGGCAGCAGATCGCGGATGTTGCTGATCTTCTTGTCGTGCAGCAGGACCAGCGGGCTTTCCAGCACGGCGATCTGGCGGTCCGGGTTGTTGATGAAGTACGGCGACAGGTAGCCGCGGTCGAACTGCATGCCTTCGACCACTTCCAGCTCGTCATTCAGGCTCTTGCCGTCTTCGACGGTGATGACGCCTTCCTTGCCGACCTTGTCCATCGCCTCGGCAATGCGCTCGCCGACCGACGTATCCGAGTTGGCCGAGATCGAGCCGACCTGGGCGATTTCCTTGGTGGTCGAGCAGGGCTTCGAAATCTTCTTCAGCTCGTCGATGATGCCGGCGACAGCCTTGTCGATGCCGCGCTTCAGGTCCATCGGGTTCATGCCGGCGGCCACGTACTTCATGCCTTCGCGCACGATGGCCTGGGCCAGCACAGTGGCGGTGGTCGTGCCGTCACCGGCGACGTCCGAGGTCTTGGAAGCGACTTCCTTGACCATCTGGGCGCCCATGTTCTCGAACTTGTCCTTCAGTTCGATTTCCTTGGCGACCGACACACCGTCCTTGGTCACGGTCGGGGCGCCGAACGAACGCTCGAGCACGACATTGCGACCCTTCGGGCCCAGCGTCACCTTGACGGCATTGGCCAGGATGTTGACACCGGTCACCATCCGCTCACGGGCGGAATCACCAAAACGTACTTCTTTTGCAGCCATGTTCAACTCCTTGAAAGTTTGAAAGATTCAGGATGCAGGAAGCGCTCAGGCCTCGACCACGCCCATGATGTCTTCTTCGCGCATGACCAGCAGTTCCTCGCCATCGACCTTGACGGTCTGACCCGAGTACTTGCCGAACAACACGCGGTCGCCTGCCTTGACTGCCAGCGGGCGGATCTTGCCGTCTTCGAGAATCTTGCCTGCGCCCACGGCGATGATTTCGCCCTGATCCGGCTTCTCTGCAGCGGCATCGGGAATCACGATGCCCGAGGCGGTCTTGCGCTCTTCTTCCAGACGCTTGACCAGCACACGGTCGTGCAACGGACGGATTTTCATGCAATGACTCCTTGAAAAATAAATCGCGACAAAGTCGCGAGATGGTCGATATTCGGGCGGCGCGCCTTGCACACCGCTTTGTTAGCACTCACTGCCAACGAGTGCTAATAATAGGGGCTGGGTGTTGCAATTTCAAGTACTGATCGCGAACGGAGCCGCAGAAGGTTGGTCGGGGCAGCCACCTGCCTGCGGGAGCGCCTGCCCGTGCCGCCGATTCGCCGTGCGCTTATATATAGGTGGCGGCGCAATCCACCCCGTCCGGCCGCTGCCCATCGACACCTGTGCCGACACTGGCGCCAAACCCTGTGGCGGGTGTTGCGCAAGAATCACAATTTGATGTCTTCAAGCCTTTCGCGGTGTGCACAAGCCCGCACAGCTTGGCATCATGTCGATTGGTCTCTACCTCTGCCCTTCCCGAAACCGATGCCTGCCCTCGACAGCCTGCATACGCGCCTGCCTCTTGCAGCGCGCATCCTGCTGTCGATGGCCTTCGTCGTGCTGGCCACAGCGCTGCGTTTCTTGCTGCTGCCGGTCGACGCCGGGCTGGTCTATCTGACCTTCTACTGGGGCGTGGTCGTCGCCTTCTACCTGTGCGGCCCGGGGCCGGGTGTGCTGAATGTGGTGCTCAGCGGACTCGCCGGCGTCTATTTCTTTTCGCAGCCCTACTCGAGTCTCGACCTCACATCTAACGGCATCGTGTCGCTGCTGGTGTTTTCGGTGACCAGTGCGCTGATCGGCCTGGTCGTGGTCAAGCTGCAGTCGGCGAGCGCCGCCACCCGCAGAATGCTGGATGCGCTGGCACTGAACGAAGGCCGGTATCAGGCCATCGTCGAGGACCAGACCGACCTGATCTGTCGCTTCCGGGCGGACGGGCAGGTGCTCTATGTCAATGATGCCTACTGCCGCTACTTCGGCACGTCATCGGACGAAATCGTGCGCGGGAAATGGCACCCGCTCGTGCACCCGGACGACCTGCCGCACATCGAACGCGAACTGACCCGGCTGTCGCCGGACAACCCGGTGGTGGTCATCGAAAACAGGGTGTTCGTCGCCGACGGCAGCGTGCGCTGGGCGCAGTTCGCCAACCATGCCTTTTTCGATGACAGGGGCGCGCTGCTGGAGGTGCAGAGCGTCGGACGCGACATCACCGAGCGCAAACGACTCGAAGCCCGGCTCGACGAGTCGATGGACGAGTTGCGGGATCTGTACGAATACGCGCCGTGTGCCTATTACTCCCTGTCGGCCGACGGCACCATCCTGCGCATGAACGAAACCGGGCTGAACTGGCTCGGGCGCACCCGCGACGACGTCATCGGCAAACTGAAGCTGCCGGACGTGCTGACCCCCGAAGGCCAGGCGCTTTTCGCGGAAACCTTCCCGAAGTTCAAGACCGAGGGCTCGGTCAGCAATCTGGAATTCGACCTCGTCAGCCTCGGCGGCGAACTGCGCCGGGTCAACGCCAGCGCCACCGCCGTGACCGGACCCGACGGGCAATTCCTGATGAGCCGGTCGGTCATGTTCGACATCACCGAACTGAGCGAGGCGCGACAGGCACTGCGCCAGTTGGCGCGCGAGCAGGATGCGATGCTCGACAACGATCTGGTCGGCATCGTCAAGCTGCGCGACCGGCGGATCATCTGGGCCAACCGGGCGACGCACCGCATCTTCGGCTACGCGACCGGCGAACTGACCGGCCGGAACACACGGGAGCTGTACTCCGACGACAAGGCATTCGATGTGCTCGAGCATCAGGTGTATTCCAAGGCGGGTGCGGGCGACGTGTTCCGCCTGCAGTTCGAAATGGTGCGCAAGGACGGCGTGCGCATCTGGATCGATGCCAGCGGTACCCGCATGTCGGCCAACCACGAGGAATGGCTGTGGATCTTCGCCGACATCACGCAGCTGCGGAAATCGCAGGAAAGCGCCGAATACCTCTCCCTTCACGACGACCTGACCGGCCTGCCGAATCGCCGCCTGCTGAACGACCGCCTGATCCAGGCCGTCAGTCAGGCGCGACGCACGCGGCGGCCGTTGATGCTGTGCTACCTGGATCTGGACGGTTTCAAACCGGTCAATGACCGCTGGGGTCATGCCGCGGGCGACCTGCTGCTGCAACAGGTCGCCGCGCGGCTGCTCGGCTGCGTGCGCACGAACGACACGGTGTGCCGGCTCGGCGGCGACGAATTCGTGCTGATGCTGACCGACATGGAAGAGGCCGACGAACACGAGGCGGTGATCGCACGGGTGTCGGCAGAGCTGGCCCGGCCGTTCTCGCTCGGCGCGGACCAGCACGCGATCGTCACCGCCAGCATCGGCATCGCCGCGTTCCCGGACGACGCGGACGAGGCCGAACCCCTGCTGCAGCGGGCCGACGAAGCGATGTATCAGGCCAAGGCCCGCGGCCGCAACTGCACGCAGCGCTATCAGCGGATGGGTCAGGCGCTGTTCCCGACGCCGGACCGTCGGGGCTGAACCGGGTCCGCGCCGGGCGGATCGACGTTCGCCGGAAAATCCGGGCGTATCGTGTCGATCCGGCGCGGCCTGCTTCGTCGTCAGGGTGCAGCGCCCGCTTTCGGGGCGCCCGACACCTGCCCAGGAGAACCCGACCATGTCCCACGTCAAGCCCATCCCCGACGGCATGCACACCGTCACCCCTCATCTGGTCTGCGCCGACGCCGCCGCGGCCATCGCCTTCTACCGGTCCGCTTTCGGCGCAGAGGAGCAGATGCGCCTGGCCGCGCCGCAGGGCGGCATCATCCATGCCGCCATCCGCATCGGCGATTCGACGGTCATGCTGGTCGATGCCTTGGCCGGCTGCGGACTGTTCGACCCGATTCACCTCGGCGGCTCGCCGGTCACGCTGCACCTGCAGGTCGCCGACGTGGACGCCGTGGTCGCCCGCGCAGTGGCCGCCGGTGCAACCGTCACGATGCCGGTCGACGATGCGTTCTGGGGCGACCGCTACGGCAAGCTGAAAGACCCGTTCGGACACGAGTGGTCGGTCGCCACCCACCTGCGCGACGTCAGCCCGGACGAACTGCAGGCCGCGGTGCGGGCGATGTGCAGCCACGACGCGGGCAATCCGGGCGGCCAGTGAGTTCGCACCGGGGAGCCGTATCCCGTTCATCCAGCCGACCGGCACCGCCGGTCCCGAAGAAGGAGTACACCATGCCGCACATGTTGTTGATCGTCGAACCGGTCGGCCAGCGCGCCGAACGCACCGAAGAAGAAGGCCGCGCGCTGTACGACAGCATGATGCGTTTCGGCGCCGACCTGCAGGCACGCGGCCTGCTGATCGCCAGCGAATCGCTGCACTCCACCGCTTCCGGCGCGCGCGTGGAAACGCGCGACGGCCGCACCAGCGTGGTCGACGGGCCGTTCGCCGAAGCCAAGGAAATGGTCGGCGGCTTCTTCCTGCTGGCCACCGACGACCGGCAGGAGGCGATCGACATCGCGCGCGCCTGCCCGGCCGCCACCTGGTCGACGGTGGAAGTGCGCGGCGTCGGGCCGTGCTTCGAAAAAGGCTGAATCAAAAAGGCTGAGTCAAAAAGGCTGAATGCCAAGGGATGAGTGAAGCACGCGACGGCGCCGGGCCGCCGGTGCGCCATCCGTCCGTCGCATTCGCACGCAACCGCAGGGGAGACCCGTCATGCGCTACATGATCATCGTCAAGGCCACGCGCGACACCGAAGCCGGCGTGATGCCCGAAGAACCGCTGCTGGCCGCGATGGCCGGCTATCACGAAGCGCTCATGCGGGCCGGCGTGCTGCTTGACGCCTCGGGCCTGAAGCCGAGCGCCGACGGCTGGCGCATCCGCTACCGCGGCAGCGCGCGCAGCGTGACCGATGGCCCCTTCGCCGAAAGCGCGGACATGATCGCCGGCTACACGCTGATCCAGGTGAACAGCCGCGAAGAAGCGCTGGAATGGACGCGCCGCTTTCCGAACCCGGCCGGCGACGGCGTCGACGCCGAAATAGAAGTGAGGCAGCTGTTCGAGCTGGACGACTTCGCGCCGGGCGAGGCGATCGACCGCTTCCGCGCGATGGACGCCGGCGCCTCATGACGCACGGGCGCGGCCGATGAGCGCGCCCGACATCCACCGCACGCTCGATGCGGTGTGGCGCATCGAATCGGCGCGCATCGTCGGTGCGCTGGCGCGCCGGGTGCGCGACGTCGGCCTGGCTGAAGAGCTGGCGCAGGACGCGCTGCTGACGGCGCTCGAACAGTGGCCGGTGAAAGGCATACCCGACAATCCGGCCGCCTGGCTGATGACCGCGGCAAGGAACCGCGCCATCGACCTGTTGCGCCAGCGCACGCTGCACGCACGCAAGGCCGACGAGATCGCGTTCGAACTCGAAGGTCAGTTGCAGGACGGCGCACCGCCCGCACCCGACGCCGCGCTCGAAGCCGCCGTCGACAACCCGCTCGGCGACGACGTGCTGCGTCTGGTGTTCATCGCCTGCCACCCGGTGCTGTCGCTCGAAGCGCGCGTGGCGCTGACGCTGCGTCTGATCGGCGGCCTGGGCACGCCCGACATCGCGCGCGCCTTCCTGGTGCCGGAAGCGACGATCGCCCAGCGCATCGTGCGCGCCAAGCGCACGCTGGCCGAGGCGCGCGTGCCGTTCGAACTGCCGCCGCCGGCCGAACTGGCGGAACGGCTGTCGTCGGTGCTGAAGGTGATCTACCTCATTTTCAACGAAGGCTATTCGGCCACCGCGGGTGACGACTGGATGCGCCCGACGCTGTGCGAAGAAGCGCTGCGGCTGGGCCGCATCCTGGCCGTGCTGGCGCCGGCCGAACCCGAAGTGCACGGACTGGTGGCGCTGATGGAAATACAGTCGTCGCGGCTGCACGCGCGCGTCGATGCGTCCGGCACGCCCATCCTGCTGCTGGAGCAGGACCGCAACCGCTGGGACCGGCTGCTGATCCGGCGCGGCCTGGCGGCACTCGAACGCGCCGCGTCAGCCGACGGTTACGGCCCGTATGCGCTGCAGGCCGCCATCGCCGCCTGCCACGCGCGCGCCGCCACCGCCGCCGATACCGACTGGGGCCGCATCGCCGCGCTGTACGACGCGCTGGCCGAGCTGGCGCCGTCACCGGTGGTCGAGCTGAACCGCGCCGTCGCCCTGTCCATGGCCTTCGGGCCGCAGGCCGGGCTGGACATCATCGACCGGCTGCTCGATGACCCGGCGCTGCGTCACTATCACCTGCTGCCCGGCGTGCGCGGCGATCTGCTGGACAAGCTCGGCCGGCTGGACGAGGCGGCAGCGGAGTTCAGGCGCGCGGCGGCACTGACGCAGAACGGACGCGAACGCACCCTGCTGCTCGAGCGCGCCGCACGTTGCGCGCGCAACGCTGGGAGCGGCTGAGGGTACGCAGCTGAAGACGCAGCCGGTCCGACGGCGGATGCCGGGACCCGTGCAGGCGCCACAAGCGGCCGCAAGGTCCGGGTCCTGCCGCCCGCGCAACGCCGCCAGTTCGCCCCCCCCACTTTCGCACCGTCTTTCACACCGCGGGATTTCGCGGCCCTCCGCACTGTCCGACACAGCACGGCGCATGTCCGCCCGGACATCGCATGGGCTGCGTGTCGCAATGCGCACCCGTGCCGCCGGCCGTTGTAAGCCTGACCCTGCCCTGCCGGTCTGATCCTGCATGAGGCGGCCCGACCCGGGCATGTCCCGCTGAGGCGCCCTGCGCCGCACTGCATACCTACGAGGAGATTCTGCATGACCCGACACATCAACCGACGCGAATGGCTGGGCGTCATCGCAGCCGGCGCGCTCGGCGCCGTCGCCGCCCGCGTGATCGCGGCCGACGCACCCGCCGCCAGCGGCGCACCCACCCCGCTCAAGCTCAGTGACGCCGAATGGCGCAAGCGCCTGTCGCCCGGCCAGTACGCGGTGCTGCGCAATGAAGGCACCGAGCGCCCGCGCAGCAGCCCGCTGAACGACGAGAAGCGCCGTGGTACCTATCACTGCGCCGGCTGCGATCTGCCGCTGTTTTCGTCCGACACGAAATACGAAAGCGGCACCGGCTGGCCCAGCTTCCATACCGCGCTGCCCGGCGCACTCGGCACCAAGACCGACTTCAAGGCCATCCTGCCGCGCACCGAATACCACTGCGCGCGCTGCGGCGGCCATCAGGGTCATGTGTTCGACGACGGCCCGGCGCCGACCGGCAAGCGTTACTGCAACAACGGCATCGCGCTGCGTTTCGCGCCGGCCGAAGCGTGAGCGTCGTGACGAAACAGCTGATCGGCGCACTGGCCGGCGCCGCGCTGTGCGCGGTCGTGTTCGCGCAAGCACCGGCCGGTGCACCGGCTGCACCGCCCGCGGTTGCGAAAGCCACGTTTGCGGGCGGCTGCTTCTGGTGCGTCGAAGTCGATTTCGACAAGGTGCCGGGTGTGCTGTCGACCACCTCGGGCTACACCGGCGGCAAGACCCCCAACCCGACCTACAAGACGGTGTCGTCCGACACCACCGGCCACGCCGAAGCGGTGCTGATCGAGTACGACCCAGCAAAGGTGAGCTACGAACAGCTGCTGGCCCACTTCTGGCGCAGCATCGATCCGACCACGAAGAACCGCCAGTTCTGCGACGCCGGCCACTCCTACCGCAGCGCCATCTTCGCGCATGACGCCGCGCAGCTCGACGCCGCGCGGCGCTCGCTTGCCGAACTGGAAAAGACCAAGCCCTTCAAGGCGCCCATCGTCACCGAAATCAACACGGCGAGCACCTTCTACCCGGCCGAGGACTATCACCAGGACTATTACAAGAAGAACCCGGCGCGCTACCAGTACTACCGCTGGAGCTGCGGCCGCGATGCGCGGCTGAAGGAGCTGTGGGGCGGGAAGTGAAGTGCCGTGTTGCCGGAAGCCAGGACAAGGGCGCACAGAATCACCCCCGCGGGCAGGTTGGCCCCCGCGAAGGGCTGCACGATCAAGGTTTTCGCAGGAGCCATTCCATGGTCGGCCCTGCATGGCCGACTGGCTCCACGAGCGGCGAGCGGGGCTCGCTCATACAGAAAGCCATGCCGTGCCTCCGCTGCAGGAGCGCCCCCCGGTCGCGATC
The DNA here is from genome assembly GCA_016791045.1 of Methyloversatilis sp. Lineage (GTDB taxonomy): Bacteria > Pseudomonadota > Gammaproteobacteria > Burkholderiales > Rhodocyclaceae > Methyloversatilis. The sequence continues at coordinate 17,590 of JAEUNO010000035.1, forward strand.
GGCGCGTTGATCGTGCACCGGCGCGTGTCTGGAAGGCGGAATCGCGAGCGGGGCTCGCTCCTGCAGAAAGCCATGCCGTGCCTCCGATGTAGGAGCGACCCGCGGTCGCGATCCGCACGTTGATCGTGCACCGGCGCGTGTTTTGAGAGCGGCATCGCGAGCGGGGCTCGCTCCTACAGAAGGCCATGCCGTGTCTCCGCTGTAGGAGCGACCCCCGGTCGCGATCGGCGCGTTGATCTTACGCCGGCGCATGTTTTGAGAGCGGCATCGCGAGCGGGGCTCGCTCCTGCAGAAAGCCATGCCGTGCCTCCGCTGCAGGAGCGACCCGCGATCGCGATCGGCGCGTTGATCGTGCGCCGGCGCATGTTTTGAGAGCGGAATCGCGAGCAGGGCTCGCTCCTGCAGAAAGCCATGCCGTGCCTCCGCTGTAGGAGCGACCCGCGGTCGCGATCGGCGCATTGATCGTGCACCGGCGCGTGTCTGGAAGGCGGAATCGCGAGCGGGGCTCGCTCCTACAGAAAGCCATGCCGTGCCTCCGCTGCAGGAGCGACCCGCGGTCGCGATCGGCGCGTTGATCGTGCACCGGCGCGTGTTTTGAGAGCGGCATCGCGAGCGGGGCTCGCTCCTACAGGAACTGTGCCTCCGCTGTAGGAGCGACCCGCGGTCGCGATCGGCGCGTTGATCGTGCGCCGGCGCATGTTTTGAGAGCGGCATCGCGAGCGGGGCTCGCTCCTGCAGGAACCGTGCATCGGCTGCAACACACCCTTCGACTCCGCGTCACTGTTCTCAAATCCCTCTCCAGAGAATTGACGGCACACGGAGCATCTACGCGAAGCGCACACGGTCTTCGCGGGCGCCTGTCCGCGGCGGGCCTTGAGCGTCCATCAGCACGAATTCACTCCGGGTGGCGGATCAGATTCGGCGTTTCGCGCGGGTCGAAGTCGCCCCAGTCGCCGGCGGCGATCGTGCCGTCGGCGCGTTCGATCTGGTCGGCACCGAGCGCTTCGAGGATGGCGATCACCTGTGCCTCGGTGCCCTGCCCGTTCATCGCCACCGCCACTACCATCCCGGATTCGCGCTGCGGCAGGGCATGGTCGGTGCCGGATTCATCCTCACCGCCTTCCTTCATCTGCGACAGGCTGCCCACCAGCGTGCCGATATGCGCACCGACTGCCGCGCCCAGGACCGAACTGACCGGTCCCATCACGGCGATACCGGCCACGCCCACGGCGGCACCGATGGCGCCACCGGTGGCCGCGCCGCGCAGCAGCCCCTCATCGGCTTCGGACGTGCCCGGTGATTCGTCGCGGTCGCCGCCGACCGGATACAGATCGTGCTGCCCGGCCGGATTGACGTAGAAGGCACTGATGCCGTCGCGCGGGAAGCCCGCAGCCAGCAGTTCGGTGATGGCGAGTTCAACCTGGTCCTGTCGCTGCAGGCGCCCGGCGATGATGGATGTCATGACGGCCCTTTTCTGTGGATGCCATGCGGATGCCGGGTCGCTGCGCCAAAGGGCACCCGACGACATCCGCGATGGACGCGCACCCGACCATCGGGCGCTTTAACCGCTGCAGCATGGCAGCCGCGATGCGCCGGGTCTGTGCGGTGGCGAACCGGCACCGTCGCCGGGCAAGCGCACGTCGGCACCCTGCCCGGAAACGCTTCACCGTGCGGCCGGACCTTGCGTTAAGCGGCACTTAATGTCGCGCGTTCAGGATGTGTCCGTCAGCCCGGTCAGACGGGCAGCTTCCCGGACAGCCAACGCATGACGCAACATGACATCCGACAGGGCGTGCCGCACGACACTGCCGTGGTCATGGCGTGCGACGCGAACTATGCGCCCTACGCGTTCTTCATGGCCGAACAGATCGCGTTGCTGCACCCCGACCGAACCTTCGACATCTGCGTGTTCTCGCAGGATGACCTCGTGCTGCCACCGGGGTTGCTCGGCACCGGACTCAAGCTGATGAAATTGCCGCCCGGTAACCCGTTCCGCACTGGCACCCAGGCCGATCGGCACGGCGCAGCGGCCTACCTGCGATTGCTCATTCCCGGTTCGGTCGCGGGCTGCTACCGGCGCATCCTTTACCTCGACAGCGACATCGTGCCGATGAGCGCCGGCATCGATCAGCTGCTCGACATCGACCTGCTCGGCGCGGTCATCGGCGCGGTGCGCGATAACGTGCAATGGCGTACGCCGCGGCGGCGCGTCCCGGAGAACCGCGCGCTCGGCAGGCCGGCCTCGCCCTACTTCAACTCGGGCATGCTGCTCATCGACGTCGATCGCTACCAGTCGGAACGCATACTCGGGCGCTGTCTGCAGGTGCTCGCCAAGTCGCCCGAAGCCGTGCTGCGGCACGACCAGTCGCTGCTCAACCTTGCGCTCGACGGCGACTGGACGGAACTGAGCCCGGTGTGGAACTGGCAATACACCTGGTCGTCGCGCTTCTTCGCGGATCTGGTGGAGCCGAAACTGGTGCACTTCATCGGCCCGAACAAGCCGTGGCGCGACACCGCATGCACCTTGCCGCCACGTTTTCGGCGCGCCTACCGGATGTTCGCCCAGCGTCATTACCCGGCACGCGCGGATCTTGCCGCCATCGACCCGGCGCGCCGCGGCTGGCCGCCGAAACTTGCGCGTGCCTACCTCAAGCACCTGCTGAGCATCGGCGCCATGACCGACTACCTGAACCGCTTCGACACCGACTTCTCCTGCCGTCCCGCGACGTGGACGCCGACGGTCGCGCCGCGCCGCCGGGTTGCCGCGAACTTCAAGCTGCCGGCAGAGACCGGCGTACGCGCTGCACGGCCAGCAGGGTGAGCAAGCCGGAACCGAAGAGCCATGCGGCCGCCGGCATCGGTACCGCCGACACGTCGCCGTCATGCACCGCCCAGGCACGGGGTTCGAGGGTGGATACATTCACGAAGACCTGCACACCGCCCATGCCGAAGGCCCACGCCGTCTGTCCGGTGGAATCGCCGGCGAAGACATCGGCCGACCAGTAGCCCGAGACCTGGATGTTCGAGAACAGGTCGAAGTTGGCGTTGTGGGTGTCGGTGATGGCAATCGTCGCCTCACCGCCCAGCACGTTGTAGAACAGGTTGCCCAGTTCGCTGCCGGTACACCCAGTGCCGAGCGAAAACCCCGCCCCCTGCGTACTGCAGCTCAAGTCCGGTTGCGCGGTGTAAGGCAGTCGCCAGCCGGTGACGCCGCCGATGTCCAGCCCGGCCGCCCAGGCTTTCGCGTCCGCCCAGGTCATCAGCCCGTCCGCGTCGTAGCCGGAAGACCGGGCGTAATCGGCGTCCGCCAGCCAGGTCAGATCAGCGGCGGTGTCGTAATACGCCAGCCCGCCCAGCCGCGGCAGCAGTTCGGCGCGCACCGGCCCGGCCAGCGCGCTCGCCAGAACAGAAAGAACAACCAGGTTTCGCAACTTCATGGCCTTGCACCTCCTCGACGACAGTCAGTGAAGAATGACCCGCGGAATTCAGGTGGATGGGAAAACCGGATTGCTGCCTTCGTACGGCAGGCGACACCATGCGCCATGACGTCACCGGGCCGCCTTCATCAAGGTTTAGCTCAGGATCGCCGGCTCTGCACGGCCGATACGCATCACCCCGGCCGGAACGATTGCTGCACGCGGGTACGGCCCGCTCTGTCCGAGACAGGCCGTCCTCCCCCGGGCGCGACGCCGGACAGCGGCACCGCCCGGCGGATGTTCAGTTCCGTCGGGCGCGGGCAGCGAATCCCGCCAAGCCAAGGCCGGCCAGCAGCATGGCCCAGGTCGAAGGTTCGGGAATGGGCGGGGCAAAGGTGAGCGAGCCGACGAAATGCGCGTCGTCGGCCAGACCGTTGCCGGCAGTGAAGCCGATGTGGAGGCCGCGGCCGAGGAAGTTCGACTCGTCGTCATACACGTCGGTCGCGACGGAACTCCAGTCGGCGCCTGACCACTCGACCCGGTAGGTCTGATTGGTGAAGCCCTGCTGGATTTCGAAGTACAGGTCGCCGGTTTCGTCGCCATTACCCGACGGCGTGTAGCCCACCGTGCCGAACCACTGGTAGTAACCGGCAGGCTGGATGTCGGTCAGGCCGGTTTCGGTGTAGGCGAGCGGGCTGCTGCTGCCGTCGCCGAGAATCTGCACGCTGACCGCCTGCGGTTCGTCGTCGAAATTGAAGGTATCGACAGCAAATGCATAGCCGTTCATGCCGCTGCCGCCATAGCCCAGGTCGGAGCCGCCGCTACCGAGCGCCGGTGTGCTGCCGGTCATGAAGAAAGTCAGGCCGTCGCCCTGCGTGCTCGTCAGGTTGCCTTCGTCATCGACCCCGCCGGCATGCCCGACGTAGAACCTGAACGCGACCTCGAACGGCGCATTGAAATCGACGATCACCGGCCCCGGCGCGAAAGCACCCCCAACCGATCCGCCGCCGATGCCGCGATTGAGCTGCGCATAGCTGTCCGTTCCGACGCCGACGTCGGTGTTGTAGGCCGTCGCGTCACCCTGCAAGCTCCAGGTGGTGAAATCGACGTTGGTCGTGAGGTCGATGAAATTGGCGTGCGCGACCGGCGACAGACCGGCGATCGCGAGTGCGACCAAGGGTGCAGCGACCCGCGTGCGGATGGGTTTGATGGATGCGCAGTACATCTTCACTCCTTTGGCGAGGGCAGGAAACGAAGCAACCGGAAGGGCTCGCGAATCGAGTGCCGAGGCCGCGAGGACACGTCGTGCCCGCGCGCGCAGAACCCGCATGCTCGAGGTCACGATGCACACGAAGCAAGGCAACCGCCGTGCCAGCCCTCTAGAAACCGCACAAGCCATTGATTCATTGATATTTTCTTCACAAGAATCGCGGGCGGCGACGACAGCCTTTCAATGACTGTCAAGAACGCCGACAAGCCGGTTCGGGGCGACACCCATGAACGGGCGGGCACGCCCTGCGACGTTGCAGCAGAGCGGTCCCGTCAGCGCGCCAGCCGCTCTGCCAGATCCTCGATCAGCACCCGTACCCGGTGCGGCACGTGGCGGTTTCCGGGCAGCACGGCGTACACCCCGAGTTCGGGCGTGTCGAAGGCGGCCAGCACCGGCACCAGGCGGCCGTCGGCCAGCCAGGGATCGAGGATGAAGTCGGGCTGGCAGGTGATGCCCATGCCGCGGGCGGCGGCCTCGGTCAGCACGTCGCCATTGCTGGCGGTCAGTCGGGCGCGCAGCGGGATGGCGACGGTCTGGCCATCGACGCTGAAGGTCCAGCTTGGCGTGGCGTTGGCGGTGTAGCCCAGGCACTCGTGGTGGGTGAGATCATCCGGGCGTTGCGGCGCACCGTGGCGCGCAAGGTAATCGGGTGACGCGGCGACGATGAGGCGGCTGGTGGCCAGGCGCCTCGCGACGGTGGCGGGATCGAGCCGTGCGGTGACACGGATGGCGAGGTCCATGCCCTCTTCGATCAGATTCACCCGCCGGTCGTTGTAATCGATGTCGAGGCTGACTTCGGGGTAGCGCTGCGCAAAATCGAGCAGCAGCGGCGACAGGCGTTTCAGCCCGTAACTGAGTGGCGCGCCGAGGCGGATCGCACCGCGCGGCGTCTGCCGTGCCTCACCGATGCCGGTTTCGGCCGCTTCGACCAGATTCAGGATGACGCGACACTTTTCCAGATAGGCGGTGCCGGCCGAGGTCAGCGACAGCCGGCGCGTGCTGCGCGCCATCAGCTTCACGCCGAGATGCGCTTCGAGCGCGGCGATCTGCCGCGTCACCACCGAGCGCGCCACATTGAGCTGCTGCGCCACGGCCGAAAAGCTGCCCAGTTCGGCCACCCGTACGAACAGCTGCATCGCGTCCAGTCGATCCATTGTTGTTCTTCCAGCAACGATCAATTACTGATTGTGTCCTATTTCGGCGCAATGATGACGGCTATGGTTCGGTCATGGACTTCAACACCGCCCCGATGACCGCCTCACCCCGCGCCGCCGCCGGCCTGGCGTCGCTGTTCGTGCCGCATGGCGCACCGACCTTCGCGCTGCAACCCGGTGCCGCCGGCGCGGCGCTGACGGCGATGGCCGCGCGCCGGCCCCGCCCGCGCGCCGTCATCATCGTCAGTGCGCACTGGGACACCGCCGTGCCGACCGTCGGTGCGGCCACCCGCTTCGACACGATCCACGATTTCAGCGGCTTTCCGCCGGCGCTGCACGCGCTTCGCTACCCGGCCACCGGCTGCCCGGAACTGGCGCGCAGCGTGGCGGCAGCGATCGAATCGGCCGCTCTGCCGGTACGGATCGACCCGAATCGCGGTCTCGACCATGGCGCCTGGGTGCCGCTGCGCCTGATGTTCCCGGACGCCGACGTGCCGGTGATCGCGCTGTCGATCCAGACCGCGGGCGGGCCGGCGCAGGCATTGCAGCTGGGCCGGGCGCTCGCGGCACTTCAACCGGGGCTGGTCGTCATCGGCTCCGGCAACCTGACGCACAACCTGCGCGACTGGCACGCCGTGTCGCAGCGGGGCGCCGACACACCGGCCTATGTGCGCGGCTTCGCCGAGTGGGTGGCCGGAAGGCTGGGCGCCGGCGACACGACGGCGCTGCTCGACTACCGGCGCCGTGCGCCCGGCGGCGTGCAGGCGCATCCGAGCGAAGAACATCTGCTGCCGCTGTTCGTCGCCCTCGGCGCGGCGGGCGACGGCGCGCAGGCGACGCGTTTTCATGCAGGCATCGACGAGCACGTGCTGGCGATGGATGCCTGGACCTTCACCCCCGCGTTACAGGGAGACATGCAATGAGCCTTACGAACACCCGCGACAACTACGGCCGCGTGGCCAGATGGCTGCACTGGTCAACCGCCGCGCTGTTTCTCGCCGCCTACTGCTCGGTCTATTTCCGCCAGTGGTTCACCGAGAAGCAGACGCCGGAGAACCTGACCGCGCTGCAGATCCACCTGTCGGTCGGCGTGACGATTGCCGTCGTCGTCGTGCTGCGCGTGCTGTGGCGCCTGGGCACGCCACAGCCGGCCGACGAGCCGGGCACGCCGCTGGCGCACCGCGCCGCGCATCTGGGTCACATGGCGCTGTATGCCGTGATGATCGTCGCGCCGATCACCGGCTATCTGGGTACCGGCGTCGATACCGACTTCTTCTTCCTGTTCGACATACCGAAGTTCGAAAGCACGGCGCTGTTCCAGGCCGTGGTGGCCGACGGCATGGGACTGGATTTCAAGACCTTCGAAAAGCCGATCGACTTCATCCACAAGGATGTGCTCGGTGCCTGGCTCATCTGGCTGCTGATCGCGGGCCACGCCGCGGCGGCGCTGTACCACCACTTCGTCAGGCGTGACCGCACGCTGCTGAAGATGACCACCGGCGGCTGAGCCGCCACCCGCAACACCTCTATATATGCAAAATCACTGGAGCACCGCCATGACCTCGCTGAAAACCCTCGTCGCCGCACTCGCCTTCGCCACCGTCGCCGCGCCCGCACTGGCGGCCCCGGAGACGTACAGGCTGGACGCCGGCCACACCTTCCCGCGCTTTTCGTACAGCCACTTCGGCTTCTCCACACAGCTGAGCCGCTTCAACCGGACGACCGGCACGGTGACGCTGGACCGCGCAGCCCGGACCGGCGCGGTCGACATCAGCATCGACACGACCTCGGTCGACACCGGCTTCGCGGTGTTCGACGAACACATCCAGGCGGAAGACTTTCTCGACACCGCGAAGCACCCGACCGCGACCTTCAGGTCGAGCAAGGTGGTATTCAGCGGCGACACGCCGACCGCCGTCGAAGGCGTGCTGACGCTCAGGGGCGTGAGCCGGCCGGTCACGCTGAAAGTGACGTCCTTCCAGGCCATGCCGCACCCCATCCTGAAGAAGGACGCCATCGGCGCCAACGCGACGGTCACCGTCAAGCGCACCGATTTCAACATGGGCAAATACGCCCCGCATGTCGGCGACGACGTGACGATCGATGTCGCAGTCGAGGCGATCCGGGAATAGGCCATCCGCGTCGCAGCGGATGGGCAGGCTGATGGCTGCGGAGATCTGACTGCGATTCGGGGGCGGTGGCTGGACAATGCCACGGGCACTTCAGGTCTTGCCGGCCTTCTTCCGCACGGCAGCGACGCAGTGGCTGCGCTTGTCGCCCGCCATGGCTTCACATTGCGCGACCGCGCTCCGTTAGTCGGCGTTGCGGCGCATCTCGACCGATGACGGGGCAACGCCGCCGCCGGCGGCCCTCGGCGCGGCCAGTGCGCTCGCCTGCGCCGCCTTGGCTGCGGCAAGACAGCGCGCCTTGTCCGCGCCCGCCTGCTCATCGCATCGTTCGCGCGCAACGGCGTACCTGGCTTCGGCGCGCACCACGGGAATGGCTGCGGCGTCGGACAGATGGCCGCTGCGACGGAATGCGAGTTCGGCATGCGCGATCGCCTGAACGGCGCGCGCTTCCTCGACGCAGATGTCCCTGGTATTGCCGGTCAGTGCATCGCACGCCGCCCTCGCATGGGTGAAGGTCGACGCGATGCGCGCCGTTTCAAGTTCGAACTCGAAGCGGGTCATCGGCCCGGCTGCGAGCGCCGGCATCGAAAGAAGCGCGAGTGCACACGGGGCAAGGATGGGGAACAGACGGTTCATGGTGCGATCATCAGATGCAGAAGGGGCGGTGCTGGAACATGCGTACCCTTGTAGTCACCCGCCACCATCGGGTCTGTTCGCCAGCGCACGCGTTGCCGGCGCCCGATGCGGATATCCGCCTTCAGCCCGTGAATGCCCCGCCCGCGCTGTGTCCGTCAGCGCACAGACAAGGATTGCGCCCATGACCACGATGCGAACCCGTATACATATATGTCGGAGAACAATTCATGAGTCTTGGAACCATATTGCTGATCGTGCTGGTGCTCATCCTGATCGGTGTCATCCCGACCTGGGGCCACAGTCGCAACTGGGGCTATGGCCCGAGCGGCGGTCTGGGTCTGGTCGTCATCGTGCTCATCGTGCTGCTGCTGATGGGTCGCATATGACGCAACGCAGGGTTGTGGCACCGCGCCCGGGCCATCTGACGGGTGCGATGCTCGCGCTCTGCGTGCTGCTCGCTGGCTGCGGCGAAGCAGCGAAACTGCCGGTCAGCGCCGGCACCGGGCCGGAACCGGTGCTGCCGGCGCCGGCCGGAACACTGCTGCCCACGGTGAACATCGCGCCGGCCATCGGCTGGCCCGACGGGCGCGTGCCGCTCGCCGCACCCGGTACGCAGGTCGTCGCCTTCGCGCGCGGCCTCGATCACCCGCGCTGGCTGCACGTGCTGCCCAACGGCGACGTACTCGTGGCCGAAAGCAATGCACCGGCAACACCGGACGACGGCAAGGGCCTCAAGGGCTGGATCAGCGGACTGGTCATGAAGCGGGCCGGCGCCGGCGTACCCAGCGCCAACCGCATCACCCTGCTGCGCGACAGCGACGGCGATGGTGTCGCCGACCTGCGCAGCGTGCTGCTTGCCGGCCTGAATTCGCCGTTCGGCATGGCGCTGGTGGGCGACACGCTGTACGTCGCCAACACCGACGCGGTGCTCGGCTTTCCGTACGTCACCGGCACGACCGAAATCACCGCACCCGGCGTCAAGCTGGTCGAACTGCCCGGCGGGCCGATCAACCATCACTGGACGAAGAACCTGATCGCCAATCCGGAAGGCAGCCTGCTCTACGTCACGACCGGCTCGAACAGCAATGTCGCCGAGCGCGGCATGGCGGCCGAAGAAGGGCGCGCCGCCATCTGGGAGGTGGATCTGGCGACGCGCACGCACCGTCTGTTCGCGACCGGCCTGCGCAACCCGAACGGTCTGGCGTGGGACCCGCATCGCAAGACGCTGTGGACGGTGGTGAACGAACGCGACGAAATCGGCAGCGACCTGGTGCCCGATTACCTCACCTCGGTGCGCGACGGCGACTTCTACGGCTGGCCCTACAGCTACTACGGCCAGCATGTCGATGTGCGGGTACAGCCGCAGCAACCGGCGCTGGTCGCACGCGCCCGCAAGCCCGACTATGCCCTGGGGCCGCACACCGCCTCGCTCGGCCTGGCGTCGTCGTCGGGCACCACGCTGCCCGCGGCATTCGCCAGCGGCATGTTCATCGGCCAGCATGGCTCGTGGAACCGCCGGCCGCACAGTGGCTACAAGGTGATCTTCGTGCCGTTCGGCGATGGCCGGCCCGCAGGCGAACCGGTCGACGTGCTGACCGGCTTCCTGAGCCCGGACGGCGAGGCCTACGGCCGGCCGGTGGGCGTCGCGCTCGACCGTCAGGGCGCGCTGCTGGTGGCCGACGATGTCGGCAACACGATCTGGCGCGTCACGGCGGCCGCGAAATGAACACGACCCTCAGGCTTGCCGCCGCCTTCACGACGACGCTCGTCGTGATGGTCGTTCTCGATCTCGTATGGCTCGGCGTCATCGCGAAATCGACCTATCAGCAGGGCATCGGCCACCTGATGGCCGAACGGCCGCTCATTCCGGTGGCCGTGCTGTTCTACGCCATCTATGCGGTCGGACTGACGGTGTTCACGATCCGGCCCTTCGCAGCGCAGCCCGGCCTCGGACAGACCCTCATCGCCGCCGCGCTGTTCGGCTTCTTCGCCTACGCGACCTACGACCTGACCAACCTCGCGACACTCAAGGACTGGCCGGTCCGCATCGTGCTGATCGACATCGCCTGGGGCATCTTCGTCAGCGCCGTCTCGGCCACCGCAGGCAAGTGGATGCTCGACCGGCTCGCCGCGGGCTGAGTGCCATCGCGGACGGGGTCCGCTCCTGCAGGAACGGCGCCTCCGCTGCAGGAGCGACCCCCGGTCGCGATTGGCGCGCTGATCGTGCGCAGGCGCGTGTCTGGAGGGCGGCATCGCGAGCGGGGCTCGCTCCTACAATTACGTGCCTCGGCTGTGTAGGAGCGACCCCCGGTCGCGATCGGCGCGTCGATTGTGCGCAGGTGCGTGTTCGGAGGGCGGAATCGCGAGCATGGCTCGCTCCTACAATTACGTGCCTCCGCTGTAGGAGCGACCCGCGGTCGCGATTGGCGCGCTGATCATGCGCAGGTGCGTGTTCGGAGGGTGGCATCGCGAGCATGGCTCGCTCCTACAATTACGTGCCTCCGCTGTAGGAGCGACCCCCGGTCGCGATCGGTGCGTTGATCGTGCGCAGGCGCGTGTTCGGAGGACAGAATCGCGAGCGGGGCTCGCTCCTACAATTACGTGCCTCCGCTGTAGGAGCGACCCCCGGTCGCGATTGGCGCGTCGATCGTGCGCCGGCACGTGTTCAGAGGGCGGAATCGCGAGCAGGGCTCGCTCCTACAAGAACGTGCCACCCCTGTAGGAGCGACCCCCGGTCGCGATCGGCGCGTTGATCGTGCGCAGGCGCGTGTTCAGAGGGTGGGATCGCGAGCGGGGCTCGCTCCTACAAGAACCGCGCTGCCCCTGTAGGAGCGACCCCCGGTCGCGATCGGCGCGTTGATCGTGCGCCGGTGCGTGTTCAGAGGGTGGGATCGCGAGCAGGGCTCGCCCCTACAATTACGTGCCTCGGCTGTAGGAGCGACCCACGGTCGCGATCGGTGCGTTGATCGTGCGCAGGTGCGTGTGTGGAGGGCGGCATCGCGAGCGGGGCTCGCTCCTACAGGAACGTGCCTCGGCTGCAGGAGCGACCCGCGGTCGCGATTGGCGCGTCGATCGTGCGCAGGTGCGTGTTCGGAGGGTGGCATGGCGAGCGGCGCTCGCTCCCACAATTCGTGCCTCGGCTGTAGGAGCGACCCCAGGTCGCGATTGGCGCGTTGATCGTGCGCAGGTGCGTTTTTGGAGGGTGGAATCGCGAGCGGGGCTCGCTCCTACAGGAACGTGCCTCGGCTGTAGGAGCGACCCCCGGTCGCGAT
>JAEUNO010000044.1 GCA_016791045.1 Methyloversatilis sp.
ATAAACGTCGATGACCTTGGGATCGTTCTGCACCTTGTCCATCGATCCTTCGGCGAGGATCTTTCCCTGGTGCATGACGGTGACCTTGTGGGCGATGCGCTTGACGAAATCCATGTCGTGCTCGATCACGATCACCGAGCGCCCCTTGCAGATGCGCTGCAGCAGCTCGCCGGTCAGTTCGCGCTCGCGCACGCTCATGCCGGCGATCGGCTCGTCGAGCATCAGCAGTTCGGGTTCCTGCATCAGCAACATGCCGATCTCCAGCCACTGCTTCTGGCCGTGGCTGAGCAGGCCGGCTTCGACGTCGAGCGAGTCGCCCAGGCTGATTTCGTCAGCCACCGACTGCACGCGCGCCTTGACTTCGTCGGTGCACCGGAAGCCCAGTGCGCCGAACACGCTGCGGCCGCGCGGGAACGACACCTCGAGATTCTTGAAGACGGAGAGGTTTTCGTAGATGGACGGCGTCTGGAACTTGCGACCGATGCCGGAGCGCACGATCTTGTGCTCGGCCATCTTGGTCATTTCGTGGTTCTTGAACTTGATGCTGCCGCTGCTGGCGCGCGTCTTCCCGCAGATCAGGTCGAGCAGCGTGGTCTTGCCGGCACCGTTCGGGCCGATGATCACGCGCAGCTCGCCGCGATCCACGTACAGGGTCAGCGCGTCGATGGCCTTGAAACCGTCGAAGGACACGGTGAGGTCTTCCACCGCAAGTACGAAGTCGGTATTGCTCATGTCGGTCTCCGTTCGGATCAGGCGGATGTGCCCTGCACGCCGTCAGGCAGTGCGGTGCGGGCCAGCGGCTTGCCGCCGTGCGGTGCGCCGCTGTGCAGCGGGGTGGCGGGCGGAACGTCGGACGACGGTGTGCTGTCGGTGCCGGCAGCAGGCTTGTCCTTGCGTTTGCCCAGGCGCGGCTTGACGTGGCTTTCGTACAGACCGGCCAGTCCGTTCGGGAAGGCGAGCACGACGCCGATGAACAGCGCAGCCATGAGGAACAGCCACAGGTCGGGGAAGCTTTCGGAAAAGTAGGTCTTGCCGAAATTGACCAGCAGCGCGCCATACACCGCACCGACCAGCGACATGCGTCCGCCGACGGCGGCGAAGATGACCATTTCGATCGACGGCACGATGCCGACCAGCGAGGGCGACATGAAGCCGACCTGCAGCACGAACATCGCGCCGCCGATCGCCGACAGCATCGCGGCGAGGCAGAAGGCGAACACCTTGAACATCGACACGTCGTAGCCGGAGAAGCGCACGCGGTCTTCCTTGTCGCGCATCGCCAGCAGCAGCGTGCCGAGCTTGCTCAGCTGGATCCAGCGGCACAGCAGGATGGCGGCGATCAGCAATCCGGCATTGAGGAAGTACAGGATGTACTTGGCTTCGTCGGTGCGCGTATCCCAGCCGAGGATGGTCTTCAGGTCGGTGATGCCATTGACGCCGCCGGTGTAGCCCTGCTGACCGACGATGAGCACGGTCAGGATCAGGCAGACCGCCTGCGTGATGATGGCGAAATACACGCCGCCGACCCGGCGCCGGAACATCGCGAAACTGATGATGAAGGCCAGCAGCGTGGGGATCAGCAGCACTGCCAGAAGCGCCAGCGGCAGGTGGCGGAACGGCTCCCACCACAGCGGCAGCTCGGTGATCTGGTTCCAGTCCATGAAGTCCGGAATGCCCGGCGTGCTCTGGATCTTGGTGGTTTCCGGGTCGGACGCCTCCAGCTTCATGAACATGGCCATCATGTAGCCGCCGAGGCCGAAGAACACGCCCTGGCCGAGGCTGAGCACGCCGCCGTAGCCCCACAGCATGACCAGGCCGACAGCGACGAAGGCGTAGGTGAGGTATTTGCCGACCAGGTTCAGGCGGAACAGGTCCATCGTCAGCGGGAACACGACGACGATGATCAGCGCGAGTATCAGCACGCTGCCCATTCCGCTACGTGCCAGCCAGCTCTTGATTGAGTCCATTGGGTTCTCCTTGGATCGTGGGTATTCGGGGGTCGGAGCGCAGCCGGACTCAGCGGCGGATCTTCGAAGCAAAGAGGCCTTGCGGACGCAGCATCAGGATGGTCACGATCATCATCAGCGTGAGCACCTTGGCCATCGAACCGGTCATGAAGAACTCGGCGATCGATTGCGTCTGGGCGATGCCGAAGGCAGAAGCCACCGTGCCGAGCAGGCTGCCTGCGCCGCCGAAGGTCACCACCAGGAAGGCATCGACGATGTACAGCGAACCGCTGGTCGGACCGGTCGAGCCGATCGTCGTGAAGGCCGCTCCGGCGATGCCGGCGATGCCGCAGCCGATGGCGAAGGTCAGACGGTCGGTGCGGCTGGTGTTGATGCCGGTGGCGTTGGCCATCGGGCGGTTGGCCACCGTGGCGCGCACGCGCAAGCCCCAGCGCGAACGGTACAGGGCGAGCAGCACGCCGCCGGTCACCAGTGCGGTCAGCGCAAGCACGAACAGACCATTGATCGGAATGTCGAGACCTTCTGCCGGTGCCCACGAGCCGAGCAGCCAGTCGGGCAGCGTCGGACTCACTTCGCGTGCGCCGAAGGTCGAACGGAAGGTCTGCTGCATGGCCAGCGAAAGGCCCCAGGTGGCGAGCAGCGTGTCGAGCGGACGCTTGTACAGATGTCGTATCAACGCCCACTCGATGAACCAGCCGAAGGCGAAGGCGATGCAGAACGCCGCCACGATGGCGAACGGGAAGTACATCGATGCGAAACCGGGCAGGAAGGTCTCGGTCAGCGAGGAGAACATGTAGATCGTGTAGGCGCCGATGGTCATGAACTCGCCATGCGCCATGTTGATCACGCCCATCTGGCCGAAGATGATGGCCAGCCCGAGGCCCATCAGCAGCAGCACCGAAAACAGGCTGAGGCCTGCGAAACCCTGCATCAGGGTGATGTTCATGATGTCGGTCAGTGACATGGTGATCTCCGGCTAGGGGGTATTCACAAATGAAGGTCGTGGGCCGATGAACGCTTGTGGATACGTCCTGGGCGGGGCCGGAGCCCGTGCGAGGAGACGCACGGACCCCGGACCGTCCGGCTTACTGGTAACCCTTGGGGAACGGGTTCGGTTCGATCAGTTCGGGCGACTCGGCGACCACCTTGAACTGGCCGTCGAGTTGCGCCTGGCCGATGCGCGCCTTGCTCCACAGGTGATGGTTTTCATGCACCTTCACGTAGCCTTCGGGCGCGGTCTTCAACTCGATGCCACCGGAGGCGGCGGCGATCTTGTCGACATCGAAGCTGCCCGCCTTCTCGACCGTCGCCTTCCAGATCCAGGGGCCGAGATAACCGGCCTGCGTCACGTCGCCGATGACCGACTTCGGACCGTAGGCTTTCTTGAATGCCTCGACGAAAGCCTTGTTGTTGGCGTTGTCGAGTGACTGGAAGTACTTCATCGACGAGTAGAAGCCGGCGATGTTTTCACCGCCGATGCCCAGCACTTCGTCTTCGGTCACTGAAATGGTCAGCAGGAACTGCTTGTCCGCGGTGATGCCGGCAGCCTTCAGCTGCTTGTAGAAGGCGACGTTCGAACCGCCGACCACGGCTGCGAAGATGCAGTCCGGCTTGGCCAGCTTGATCTTGTTGATCAGCGAGTTGAAATTGGTGTGGCCGAGCGGGTAGTACTCCTCGCCGGCGACCTTGCCCAGCTTGGCAACGGACTCGATGTGCTTGCGCGCGATCTTCATCGAGGTGCGCGGCCAGATGTAGTCCGAACCGACCAGGAAGAAGGTCTTGGCCTTCTTCTCCTTCGCTGCCCAGTCGAGGCCGTAAAGAATCTGCTGTGTGGCTTCCTGGCCGGTGTAGATCACGTTCTTCGACTGTTCCAGACCTTCGTAGAACGTCGGGTAGTACAGCATGCCGTTCTCCTTTTCGAAGATCGGCAGCACCGCCTTGCGCGAAGCCGAGGTCCAGCACCCGAACACGCACGCCACCTTGTCCTGCACCAGCAGCTTCTTCGACTTCTCGGCGAAGGTCGGCCAGTCGGACGCGCCGTCTTCCTTGATCACGCGGATCTTGCGGCCGAGCACGCCGCCCATCGCGTTGATCTGGTCGATCGCCAGCTGTTCGGCCTGGATCGAACCGGTTTCGGAAATGGCCATGGTGCCGGTCGCCGAATGCAGCTGACCCACGACGACCTCGGTATCCGTCACTGCCAGCTTGGTGGTGTTCACCTTGGCCGTCGGGAACTGCGCTGCCTGGGCCAGCGCCATGCCGGGCATCATCATCGCGGGCATCGCGGCCATGCCCATCAGCACCTTGCGGCGCTGTTCATCGGTAAGCGGCGTCTGGATCGGGTCTTTCTTGTCAGCCATAACTGTTCTCCTGAGCGGGGACGGGTTGGGGAGCTTCAGGCGATCCGGTATTGGCCGTTGATTCACTTTTGTGCGGTGCACCGCAACCGGTCGCTGCGGTCCGAAAAGTAGTTGTCGGGGGTGCGTAGCCGGAATACGTCAATCGACGTATGTGAGTACGCTACGCAACACTCGGGATGCGGAGGGTTCGGTGCTAAGGTGAAGTCCTGCGCTGACGCACTGCACCACCAAGTGGCTCATGCACTGTTCTGGTGCGCTTTCGGCGGCGTGGAGGGAAGCTGTACCTTGTTCTCCGGGCAGGTGCTCACGCACCTCGCCCGGAGCGTTTCTTGCATGCGTCGGGCAGTCCTCCAGCCGCCCGATCCGATGTCAGAAGCCACCCAGCAGATTTTCAAGATCCGTCGCGACTACAACACCTGGGTCGCGACCGAAACGCTCGAGGACTATGCGCTGCGCTACACGCCGCGCAGCTTCCGCAAATGGTCGGAATGGCGGGTTGCCAACACCGCCTTCGGCGCCGTGTCGTTTCTCGCGCTGGAAGCCATCGGCGGCGCAATCGCGCTGAACTACGGCTTCACCAACGCGCTGTGGGCCATCCTGTTCGTCGGCCTGATCACTTTCCTGACCGGCCTGCCCATCAGCTACTGCGCCGCCAAGTACGGCGTCGACATGGACCTGCTGACGCGCGGCGCCGGCTTCGGCTATCTGGGCTCGACGATCACCTCGCTCGTCTACGCCAGCTTCACCTTCATCTTCTTCGCCATCGAGGCGGCCATCATGGCGCTGGCGTTCGAGCTGTATTTCGGCATGCCGCTCGCGTGGGCCTACCTGCTGTGCGCGGTGGTGGTGATTCCGCTGGTGATCCACGGCGTGACGCTGATCAGCCGCATCCAGCTGTGGACGCAGCCGGTGTGGATCGTGCTGCTGGTGCTGCCCTACATCGCCGTGTGGCTGCAGGCGCCGGAAATGTTCAGCGACTTCACCAGCATGAGCGGCCGCTCGTCGGGCAACAGCGACTTCGACTGGCTGATGTTCGGTGCCGCCTCCACCGTGGCCATTTCGCTCGTGGTGCAGATCGGCGAACAGGTCGATTACCTGCGCTTCCTGCCGGAGAAGAATCGCGAGAACCGCTACCGCTGGTGGGCGGCCGTGCTGATCGCCGGCCCGGGCTGGATCGTGCCCGGCATGGTCAAGATGCTGGGCGGAGCCTTTCTCGCGTTTCTCGCGCTGCAGGCGATGGTGCCGGTCGACCGCGCGCTCGAGCCGACGCAGATGTATCTGGCCGGCTACGGCTATGTGTTCGATTCTCCGGCCGTCGTGCTGGCGGTGACCGCCTTCTTCGTCATCGTGTCGCAGCTCAAGATCAATGTGACCAACGCCTACGCCGGTTCGCTGGCCTGGTCGAATTTCTTTGCCCGGCTGACGCACAGCCACCCGGGTCGCGTCGTGTGGCTGGTGTTCAACGTGGTGATTGCGCTGCTGCTGATGCTGCTCGGCGTGTTCGAGGCGCTGGAACACGTGCTCGGCCTGTACGCCAATCTCGCCATCGCCTGGGTCGGCGCACTGGTGGCGGATCTGGTGGTGAACAAGCCGCTCGGCCTGTCGCCGTCGCACATCGAATTCAAGCGTGCCCACCTGTACGAGATCAATCCGGTCGGGCTGGGGTCGATGGCGATCGCCACCGTCGTATCGGTGCTGGCCTACACCGGCTGGATGGGGGATGCAGCGCAGGCGTTTTCACCGGTCATTTCGCTCGCCACCGCCTTCGTCACCGCGCCGCTGATCGCCTGGGCCACGCGCGGCCGCTACTACATCGCGCGCCGCAGCACCATGCAGTGGCGTCCGGGTCAGACCGTCACCTGCCACGTCTGCGAGAACGGTTTCGAGTCGGAAGACATGGCCTATTGCCCGGCCTACGGTCAGCCGATCTGCTCGCTCTGCTGCACGCTGGAATCGCGCTGCCACGACCGCTGCAAGACCGACGCGAGCGCGGCCGACCAGCTGCATGCCGTGCTCAACGCCATCCTGCCGATGCGTCTGGCACGCCGGGTCAATTTCCGGGTCGGCCACTTCCTGGTCGTGTTCCTGTCGCTGACCTCGCTGCTGGCGGTCATTTTCGGCGTCGTGTACTACCAGGAGGCGGTGGTCGCCGATCTGTATTCGGCGGCACGCGAAACCCTGCTGCTGAGCTTGCTCAAGACCTTCGCGCTGCTGGTGCTGCTCTGCGCGGTATGTGCCTGGTGGATCGTGCTCGGCTCGGAAAGCCGGCGGCTGGCGCAGGACGAATCGAACCGGCAGAACCAGCTGCTGATGCGCGAGGTGGACGCGCACCGCAAGACCGACCTCGCCTTGCAGAAGGCGAAGGATTCAGCCGAATCGGCCAACCTCGCGAAGACGCGCTACGTGACCGGCATCAGCCACGAACTGCGCACGCCCCTGAACAGCATTCTCGGCTACGCGCAGATCCTGCTGCGCGAGCTGGGCCAGGGCTCGCTGGCACAGGGCGGCGCAGCGAAAGGTTCGCCCGCGACGGGCGCGTTGACCCAGGTCGACACCCAGCGACGCGCCCTCGGCACCATCCTGCGCAGCGGCGAACACCTGCTGGGGCTGATCGACGGCCTGCTCGACCTCGCCCGGATCGAGGCGGGCAAGTTGCGGCTCGACCCGTCGCCGATGCCGATGCGCGAACTGCTCGACGACCTGGCGAAGATGTTCGAGCCGCAGGCGGTGCGCAAGGGCCTGCGTTTCCGCATCGAAACGACCGGCCGCATGCCCGACTACGTGCGGGTGGACGTGAAGCGGCTACGCCAGGTGCTGATCAACCTGCTGGCCAATGCGGTGAAGTTCACGTCGCGCGGCGAAGTGGTGCTGCGCATCGACTACCGCATGGAAGTCGCGCGTTTCGAAGTGGCCGACACCGGGCCGGGCATTGCGCCGGAAGACCACGCGCGCATCTTCGTGCCATTCGAACGCAGCAGTTCCGGCCGCGGTCAGGCCGAGCCCGGGGCCGGTCTCGGCCTGACCATCAGCCGCATGCTCACTTCGCTGATGGGCGGCGAACTGACGCTGGAAAGCGAACCGGGCCGAGGCAGCACGTTCCGGCTGCGCCTCTACCTGCCGGAATACCTGTCGGTGCCGACCAAGGTCAGACCGACGCGCCAGGTCATCGGTTACGACGGCGAGCGCCGGCGCGTGCTGCTGATCGACGACGACGCGACGCAGCGCCACATGCTGGCGGCCATGCTGTTGCCGCTCGGTTTCGGCATCGACGAGGCGGCGAGCGGACGTGAAGGGCTCGAACGGGTCGCGCTGCAGCGCCCCGACGTGGTGCTGCTCGACATCAACATGGACGGCATGGATGGCTGGGAAACCGCGCGCCATCTGCAGCACGCTGCCGGTGCGCCGATCCCGGTCATCATGGTGTCGGCCAATGTGTTCGACAACCGCAGCGAACTGCTGCGCAACGCCGGCTGCGCCGGCTTCGTACCCAAGCCGGTCATGGAATCGGAACTGCTGGAACAATTGCGCGACGCGCTCGACCTGACCTGGCACGTCGATGAACCGGAATCCCGGAATGTTGCATCCCGCAACGACGAAGGCGATGTACCCTTGCGGGCGCTGGACGAAGAGGAACGCTCGGCGCTGCTCAGGCTGTCGCGTCTCGGCCACGTGAACGGCATCGCGACACTGCTCGATGCCATCGCGGAACGGTCGGACGAGGCGCGCGAAGATTGCGGCCGGCTGCGCAAGCTCATCGATGGTTTTGACCTGATCCGTTTCACCGAATTGCTGCAACGTGATGCCCATGTCCAATGATTCCCCATTCCATCAGCCGGTCGTGCTGGTGGTGGACGACGCGCCGGATTCGCTCGGTTTCCTGTGCGAGGCGCTGTCCCAGGCCGGCTATCTGGTGCTGATCGCCAATGACGGCGAGTCGGCGCTGGCCCGGCTCGAACTGGTCGTGCCCGACGCCATCCTTCTGGATGCGGTCATGCCCGGCCTGTCCGGCTTCGAAACCTGCCGCCTGATCCGGGAAGAGCCCGGGCTGTCGCACGTGCCGGTCATCTTCATGACCGGCCTGTCGGGCACGGCGGAAGTGGTCGAAGGTTTCACCGCCGGCGGCACCGACTACGTGGTCAAGCCGCTGCGCGTCGAGGAAGTGCTGGCGCGGCTGTCGGCCCATGTGCGCAATGCGCGAGCCGTGCGCATCGCGCGGCAGGCGGTGGATGTGGCCGGGCTGGGCGTGCTGGTGATCGACGCGCTCGGCCGCATCGCATGGCGCTCGCCGCGGGCCGCGGACAGCCTCGCGCAGTTCGGCATCGACGCGTCCGTTACGCCGCCTGGAGAGTCGCTGGCCCAGCTTGCGCGCATGGCGGACGAACCGGGCACCGACGCAAAGCTGATCGGCGAGAGCGGCGAGAATTCACTCTATGCGCGCAGCCTGGGCGCAGTCGGGCTGGGCGAGCACATGCTGCTGCTCGATGTGCGCCGACGCGGCGAATCGAGCACCCGCATCGCCGGTGCCCAGCTGACGCCGCGCGAGGCGGAAGTGCTGTCCTGGCTGGCCAAGGGCAAGACCAACCGCGACATCGGCGACATCCTCGGCATGAGCCCGCGCACCGTGAACAAGCACCTCGAACACGTCTACGAAAAGCTCGGCGTCGAAACGCGTGCCGCCGCTGCGGCGCTCGCGATGCGGGCGGAAAGCGACTGATCGTCATGGCCGGGACGGCAACCCCGCGCCTGTATACCTTCGCTGCCGGAGATGCCGGGCCGTGGCACATCACCGGGGTGCGCGCCGTCATCGGCGAAGGCCTGGCGATGGCGCCGCGGCTCGACATCGTCGCCGGGGCGGCTGAAGCCGCCGGAGCGTGGCGGCTGCGCGGCATCGCCAGCAACGAGCGCTACGTCACCCGGCCGGAAAAACAGCAGCTGCTTGCGCTGCAACCGCCGCTGGCCCGTGCCGAGGCGCGCAGCGCCGTGCTGATTCCGATCCGCAAGTCGGCCGCCTGGTGGGCGCTGACGCAGGACGAACGACGCGACATCCTGGAAGAACAATCGCACCACGTGGCGCTCGGCATGCGCGCGCTGCCGGCGGTGGCGCGCAAGCTGCACCATTGCCGGGACCTGTCGGAGACCGAACCGTTCGATTTCCTGACCTGGTTCGAATTCGCCCCCCGGGATGCCACCGTGTTCGACGAACTCACCGCCGCCCTGCGCGCTTCGCCCGAGTGGGCCTACGTCGAGCGTGAAGTCGAAGTGACGCTGGCGTTCGATCCGCGCTGACGGCCCCTGCAGGGCGAGTGGGACCCGGATGTTGCAGGGCGGCTCGGGTAGTATCCGGCGATGAATCCACTCTCCGCACCGCCCGGTGCCCCGCCTGCCGAAGATGTCCTGCCGTCCCGCATCGAACCGGCTGCCGTGGCAGACGACATGTCGCCGCCTGCCCGATCCGAACCGGAGTCGCTGCCCGAAATCGTGCAGGCCGTCGCCGCGGTGCCGCGTCTGCGCAACGGCTCGCGGGCGCTGATCGGGCTGTTCTGGCTGGCCGCACTGGGTGCGGTGTACTTTGCCAGAGCCCTGCTGATGCCCATCGTGCTGGCGGTGCTGTTCGCCCTGCTGCTGGCGCCGCTGGTCACCCTGCTGAAGAAGTGGCGCATCCATGAGTCGATTGCCGCCGGCGTGGTGGTCGTGATGATGGTCGGCGGCGTGGGGGCGGGGCTGTACTTTCTGACCAATCCGGCGCTCGACTGGCTGGAACGCTCGCCGCGCGCGCTGCGCGAGGTCGAGGTCAAGCTGCTCAAACTGCAGCGGCCGGTCGAAGAGGTACGTGAGGCCACCGAGCGCCTCGAAGCCATGACGTCCAGCAACGGCAATCCCAAGGTCAGGTCGGTCGTGCTGAAGGAGCCGGGCCTGGGCTCGGTGCTGTTCACCGGCACGCAGTATTTCCTGATCGGCGCCGCCTCGACCGTGGTGCTGCTTTATTTCCTGCTGGCGTCGGGCGACGGCTTCCTGCGCAAGGTGGTGCGGCTGATGCCGACCCTGCGCGACAAGATCCGCGCCATCGGCGTGGCGCGCCAGATACAGCAGGACATCGGCCGCTACTTCCTGACCCTGAGCACCATCAATGCCGGTCTGGGCGTGGCGACGGCCGCCGCCATGTATCTGCTCGACATGCCCAACCCGGCGCTCTGGGGCGTCATGGCCGGTCTGCTCAATTTCATTCCCTATCTCGGGCCGACCCTGTGCCTGCTTGCGCTGTCGCTTGCCGCGCTGATCAACTTCGACAGCGTGGCCGAAGCGTGGGTGATTCCGGCCAGCTTCCTCGCCATCACGGTGATCGAAGGCCAGTTCATCCAGCCGATGTTCGCCGGGCGCATGCTGTCGCTCAATCCGGTGGCCGTGTTCATCAGCTTCCTGTTCTGGGGCTGGCTGTGGGGCATCGCCGGCATGCTGATCGCGGTACCGATGCTCATCATCATCAAGGTCGTGTGTTCGCACGTCGAACACTGGGAGCCGATCGGCACCTTCCTCGACCGGTCGTGACCGGCCACCGAAAGTCGTGCGGACCTTGTATCAGGGAGCTCCGGGCGCTGCGTCGGTGAAGCTGTAGCCGGCGCACAGCGCATCCTTGTTGCCCCAGGTGGCGCCGGAACTGACCCGCGCCTCCGCCTCGGCGCAGGTCATCCAGTCCGGGCGCACACCGAGCAGATGGTCCATGCGCGCCCAGAAGAGGTCGTAGAGTGCCGTGCCCTTGACCGGACCGCCGATGCGCGGCGTGGTCTGGGTGGTCGGCGTCATGCCGAAGGACGACACGGTCGTGCTGCGCTTGTAGGTGAGCAGCGAAAGCCTTGCTTTCGTGCCGCCCCCCGTTTCGCTGACCGTCAGCGTCCAGCTGTCGTCGCCGACGATGCGCACCATCTGCGAATAGAACACCCAGTCGCGTTCGGCCACCAGGCTGTTGTCACCCGGCTTGATCCGGAAGTCGTCGCCGTCGGCCAGTCGCCACAGTCGGGTGGCGGCGGCCAGCACGTCCTGCGCGGTACGGCCCGGATAATCGCGCGTGAGCACCTGTTCGAGTTCGGCTTCGCTCATCGGCGGGCGCGGGGTCACGCATCCGGTCAGGCAGGCCGTACAGAGCAGCAGTGCGGCGAAGGGGAGAAATCGCTTCATCGGTTCGAGGGTTGCCAAAAGGGTGAGCACATGCTTCCGGCCCTCCGGGCGCCGTGCGGGCAGGTTCGGCCAGTTCGGCCATTTCCACCATTTCGCCCATGATGCCGCAATCGCGACTGCGCGCCGCTGGAAGCGCGCCGGGCGCCTTCAGGGTAGCATCGCGACTTTCCGCAATATCGCCCTGCGCCGGCATGTCAGATTCCCGAACGGACGCCGTCACGGTTGCCGTCTATTTCGTTGCCTCTCCCCTGCAGTACCTCGCGGCACAGCGCATCGCGCGCGATATCGAGCCGGGCGCGCGTCAGGTGCTGGTCTGGTACAAGCCAGGCCTGAAGCCGGTGGTCGACGCCTCGGAATGGGATGCGTGCAGCTATATGCCATGGCCGCGCTGGGAGCCGCTGCCCGGCTGGTTCGGGCGACACCGTCGGCTGCGCGCGAACATCGATCTGGTCGCGGGTCTGGTCGGGCGATGCGACACCTTGCTGCTGCACAGCGCGGTGTTCGACACCGAAGCGATCAATTACTTCCTGCATGCACTGCCGCATCGCGCCGGCGCGCGCACGATGCATGCGCGGATCCTGCCCGACGGGCTCATCAGCATCCGCCGCTACCCGCTGTCGCTGCCGAAGCGGCTGATGCAGCGCGCCCGCCTGCTGCGTCGCCTGATCGCGCCCGAACTGCGCTACCGCTGTTTCGACGGCGACCGCATCGGTTCGGACGCCGACTTCTGCGACCGCATCTACGTGCTGCCCGGTCTGCCGCACGCCTACCCGGCCCGGAAGGTGTTCGTGCTGCCGCCGCTGGTCAGCCGCGCGCAACCGGTCTTCGAAGACGGTGCCGCGCCACGTCGCGCGTTGGTGATCGGTCAGCCGCTGGTCGGCGCCGGTCTGCTGCCGGCGCCCGCACTGGCGCCGCTGACCGGGCGCATCCGCGACTGGCTGGCCGGGCAGGGCATTGTGCAGATCGATTACAAGGCGCACCCGAAAGACCCCGGGCACGAACTGCGACACCCGGATTACCGGCTGATCGAGCCCGATTGCGCGCTGGAAATGCATATGGCGCGCACCCGCTACGATGCCGTCGTGGGCATGCGCTCGAGCGCGCTGCTGTTCGCGCGCCAGATCTATCCGCCGGCGGTGCAGGTGGTCGCCTTCGGCTGGGCTGATGCGCTGTTCAAGAGTGAGCAGGAAAAGACCGACATGAAGCACGCCTTCGAACAGTGCGGAGTGCGCTTCGCATGATCACCACGCTGCGCGAACGGATTCCGTTCATCAATTCCTGGCTGCTGGCCGGCGTGTTCTTCTCGATTCCGCTGACCGTGGCACCGGCCTACTGGCTGAGCGCGCTCATCCTCATCTTCTGGCTGGTCGAAGGGCGCTACGCGGAAAAGTTGCGGGCACTGGCGGCCGAGCCGCTGGTGTGGCTGTTCGCCGCCTATTACGCGGTGTTCGCGCTGTCGCTGCTGTGGACCGAAGACCTCGACTGGGGGCGGCGCATGACCGGTCGTCAGGGCTTTTTCCTGCTGTTCGCGCTGTATTTCAGCGTCGCGCGGCGCGAGCATTTCGGCCGCTACGTCAGCGCCTTCCTGCTGTCTGTCGCCTGCTGCGAAGCGCTGGCCTTCTACAACTGGGCGCAACTGCACGTGTGGCCGGATCTGCCCGACGGCATCCGGGTGGAGAAGGGCGCCGACGACACCGCTCCGTTCGTCGACCGCATGATGTACACACCGGCGCTGGCTCTGGCCGGCTATCTGGCGGGCCACCGCCTGCTGTTCGAGGCGCGCACCGCCGGTGTCCGGATGCTGTACGTGCTCCTGCTGCTGAGCACCACGCTCAATCTGCTGATTGCCGGTGGTCGCGCCGGTCTGCTGGGCTTCCTGGTGCTGCTCGCGTTGCTGGTGTTCCAGCGCTTCGCGCGCCGGCCGCTGCTGGCGGCCGCGCTGGCCGGCGTGCTGTCGCTCGGCATCGTTGCGGGGGGTTATGCCGGCAATGACTATTTCCGCGAACGCGTCGATGCCGGCATCGATGAACTGGTCAATTACCAGGACCGCCCCAACACGTCGATCGGCCTGCGCATCGTCTATGCCAGCAACGCCTGGCGGATGTTTTCCGAGTCGCCTTGGCTGGGTGTGGGCATCGGCGACTACCTGGTCGAATACACCAAGGTGAATGCAATCCATACGCCGCAGTGGGAGCCGATGTACAACCCGCACAACCAGTATCTGTATGCGCTGACCAATGCCGGCATTCCGGCCGGCGTGCTGGTGCTGGCGGTGTTGCTGTTTCCGCTCGTGCGACGCGGTCCGGCAGACGGCCGGCAACGCATCCGCAAGGCACTGCCGGTGCTGTTCATTCCGATCTGCCTGTTCGAGTCCTATCTGATGCGCTCCAACCTCAGCATGATGTACGTGCTTTTTCTCGCTGCGCTGTGGTGTGGCGTGAAGGAGCGCCCGGCTTGAAACGTGTGCTCATCGTGCGCACGTCGGCGATCGGCGACGTGGTGTTTGCGTCGCCACTGGCCGCTGCGATCAAGCGCACCCATCCCGATGCCTTCGTCGCCTGGCTGGTCGAGCCGGGCATCGATGCGCTGATCGCGCACGACCCGGCCATCGATGCCCGCATCCTGTGGCCGAAGGCCGAGTGGACGCAGCTCTGGCGCAGCGGACCGCGCATCGAGTTGTGGCGTCGCGTGTGCGCCTTGCGTGCCGAACTGCGCAGCCACCATTTCGATACCGTGCTCGACCTGCAGGGCTTGCTCAAAAGTGGCGTGCTCGCCTGGCTTTCGGGCGCGCCGACCCGCATCGGGCTGGGGTCGCGCGAGGGCAGCCAGTGGCTGATGAGCCGCGTGGTGCCGCGCGGTGGCGACGTCGCCCGCATTTCATCCGAATACCTGCACCTGGCCGAACAGCTCGAACTCGACACCGGCGACTTCATGCCGGCGCTGCATGTGGCACCCGAGGCGGACGCGCGCGCGCAGGCGCTGCTGGCGGAATACGGTCTGGCGCCGGGTGGTTACGCCGTGTTCGCAGCCTTCACGACGCGGCCGCAGAAGCACTGGTTCGAAGACGCCTGGCAGGCGCTGGCGCCGCAACTGCAGGCGCGGACCGGTTTGACGCCGGTGCTGCTCGGTGGCCCGGCCGATGCGCAGGCGGCGGCCCGCATCGCGGCCGGCGCGCCCGGCTTGATCAACCTGGTCGGACGGACGAAGCTGCCGGAAGCGGCGGCACTGGTGCGCAGCGCCGGTCTGCTGGTCGGCGTCGATACCGGCCTCACGCATATGGGCGTCGCGTTTTCGGTGCCGACCATTGCCGTTTTCGGGTCCACCTGCCCGTACACGAAGACCGGTCGTACCAACGCCCGCGTCATCTGGCTCGGCATGCACTGTTCGCCGTGCCGGCGCCGGCCGACCTGCGGTGGCGCCTGGACCTGCCTGCGCGACATCACGCCGGCGCGCGTGCTGGACGAGGTCGTCAAGGTGCGGCCGACATGAAGGTGCTTCACGTCGAAGCCGGCAAGCACTATTACGGTGGCGCCCGTCAGGTGGCCTACATCGTCGAGGGTCTGGCGCGCCGTGGCGTGACCAACGTGCTCGCCTGCCCGCACGGTGCGGGCATCGCCGGCGCGTGCGCCGGTCACGCGCAGGTGGTCGAGATGAAGATGGGCGGCGATGCCGACGCCGGCATGGCGCTGCGGCTGGCTGCACTGATACGCGTCGCGCGGCCGGACATCGTGCATCTGCACAGCCGCCGCGGTGCCGACCTGTGGGGCGGCGTCGCCGCGCGGCTCACCGGCACGCGCTGCGTGCTGTCGCGCCGCGTGGACAATCCGGAAGCGCGCTGGGTGGTTGCGCTGAAGTACCGGCTGTTCGACCATGTCATCACGATTTCCGAAGGGATCCGCCAGGTGCTGCTGTCGGAAGGGCTGGCGGCCGACCGGGTGAGCTGCGTGCGCAGTGCGGTCGACGCGACGCCTTATCTCGAACCTGTAGACGCGGCCGCCTTCCGGCGCGAGTTCGATCTGCCGCCCGACGCGCGCGTGATCGGCGTCGTGGCGCAGCTCATCGCGCGCAAGGGCCACCGCTACGTGATCGATGCGGTCGATGCGCTGCGCGCGGCCGGTCCGGATGTACGGGTGCTTTTTTTTGGCCAGGGACCGCTGCGCGAAGCGCTCGAAACCGAGGTGCAGGCGCGCGGGCTGTCCGACGTCATCCGCTTCGCCGGCTTCCGCAGCGATCTGCCGCGCTGGCTCGGGGGGCTGGACATCCTCGCCCACCCGGCCGACATGGAGGGGCTGGGCGTATCGCTGCTGCAGGCTTCGGCCGCGGCGGTACCCATCGTGACCTGCCGTGCCGGCGGACTGCCCGAAGCAGTGGCTGACGGTGTCAGCGGCCTGCTGATCGAACCGGGCGACGTCGCCGCGCTCACCGCTGCACTGCGCCGCTTGCTGGACGACGCACCGCTGCGCCGCCGCCTCGGCGCGGCAGGCCGGGCGCGCATACTGGCCGAGTTTTCGGTCGATGCGATGGTGGACGGCAATCTTGCAATCTATCGTCGCCTGCTTGAACAGGAATGAACATGGTTTCCGCTGATCGTCGCATCGTCCTGGCCATTGCGCTGTTCACCGCGCTGCTGGCGTTGTTCCCGCTGTTGCTGAGCGAGGAATCCTTCGTCTGGGTGTTTTCGGAGGCAGGGCCGTTCGAGCGTCTGTCCGAACCCGCCTGGATCGTCACCGCCTTGATCGTGATCTTCCGCATCCGCCCGCTCGGTCCGCGCGCGTGGTCCTTCGCGCTGCTGTGCCTCGCGTTCGCCGCGCGCGAAGCGGACTGGCACAAGGCCTTCACCGGCGAAAGCTTCCTGAAGAACAGTTTCTACCGCGATGCCGCGAGACCGATCGAGGACAAGCTGATCTGCGGTGCCATCGCACTCGTGCTGATCGGACTGGTGCTTTATGCGGGGTTCATCATCGGCCGCTTCCTGTTCCTGCGCGGTGGCTGGCGTTCGCGCTCGGGCGCATGGCTGCTGGCCGGGACCCTGCTGGTCGTCGCCGGCAAGGTGCTCGATCGTCTGCCGGCGACGCTGTCGGTCGATTACGGCATCGAGCTCGGATCGATGGTCAAGCTCTACGCGGCGGCGTTCGAGGAGGGCATGGAAATGATCCATCCGATGATCCTCGGCTGGTCGGTGTGGATCAGCCAGTTCGAGCGACGCTACCTGTCCTGAGCCGATGCTGGACGGCATTGCCCGTCGGCGTTCAGCGCAGGATCAGCGGTTCCGGTTCCAGTTCGACGCCGAAGCGCTGGCGCACGCTGGTCTGGATGTCCGCCGCCAGGTCGAGCAATTCGTCCGCGCTGGCATGGCCATGGTTCACCAGCACCAGCGCCTGCCGGTCGTGCACACCGGCATCGCCGCGACGCACGCCCTTCCAGCCGCACTGATCGATCAGCCACGCGGCGGCGAATTTCACCGCGCCGTTGGCCGCCGGATGATGCGGTGCGTCCGGGTGGGCGGCGAGCAGCGTCGTTGCGGCATCGGCCGTCAGCACCGGGTTGCGGAAGAAGCTGCCGGCGTTGCCGAGCACGGCAGGGTCGGGCAGCTTGGCACGGCGCACGGCGCACACCGCGTCGAACACGTGCTGCGGTGTCACCTGCGCGACGCCGCGCGCAGCCAGTTCGCGTTTGAGGTCGGCGTAGTCGCAGCGCACCTGCGCTTCGGTCGTCAGGCTGAAGGCCACGCGGGTGATGATGGCGCGCTGCGCCAGTTCGCGCTTGAACACGCTGTCGCGGTAGCCGGCACGGCATTCCGCGGCACTCAGGCGCAGCCAGCGGTGGTCCATCATGTCCCAGGCGTCGACGTGGTCAAGGCGATCGATCAGTTCGACGCCGTAGGCGCCGATGTTCTGGACAGGGGCGGCGCCGACGGTACCCGGTATCAGCGCGAGGTTTTCCAGTCCGTGCCAGCCGTGCGCCAGCGCGCAGGCGACCCAGTCGTGCCAGTTTTCGCCCGCGGCGACCGAAACCAGCACATCGGAGCCGGTGTGCGTCAGAACGTCGATACCGCGCGTGCGCATGTGCAGCACCGTGCCATCGATATCCCGTCCGAACACGATGTTGCTGCCTCCGCCGAGCACCAGCACCGGGCCGCCGGTGTCTCGGGTCGCTTCGGTCAGCGCCGGCAGGTCGGTAGCGTCATCCACCGGCTGAAGTCGCGCAGCGCGTGCCGGCAGGTGCAGGGTGTTGAGGTGGCGCAGGTCGGCGTCGGTCTGGGCGGGCTGAATCATGGTGCGCCGGTCGGAAAGGGCAGCGCGAGTATAGCCAAGCCCGTAGCCAAGCCCGTAGCCAAGCCCGTAGCCAAGCCCGTAGCCGTGCCCGCTGTCCGCACGCGTAGGACGGCCTTGGCGATGAATCGAATAAAAGATATCATATATAAGACTTGAACCACCCGGCTGCGCGCCGCTATTGCAGTGCGCCATGCGGGTTTGCGAATGGCGGCGGCGCGCGGATATCGCTGTGTGGCCGCCGGTTCGCATCGGTACAGGCCGCGGATTTTCTGTCCGTGTCTTCGTGCGATGCACCATCGAGCCGGTGTGTCGTTCTATGATGCGAAATACCCGTCCACCGGAGGAACCACCGTGCTTGAAGCTTATCGTGCCCATGTTGCTGAACGCGCCGCGCTCGGCATCCCGCCGCTGCCGCTGACTGCGAAGCAGACCGCCGAACTGATCGAACTGCTGAAGGCGCCGCCCGCAGGCGAGGAAGCCACACTGGTCGAACTGATCACCCACCGCGTTCCGGCCGGCGTGGACGATGCCGCCAAGGTGAAGGCCAGCTATCTGGCCGCCGTGGCGCACGGCACCGAAAAGTGCGCGCTCATTTCGCGTGCCAAGGCGACCGAACTGCTGGGCACGATGCTCGGCGGCTACAACATCAGCCCGATGATCGAATTGCTGGACGACGCCGACGTCGGCGCCGTGGCCGCCGAAGGTCTGAAGAAGACGCTGCTGATGTTCGACCAGTTCCACGACGTGAAGGACAAGGCCGACGCGGGCAACGCCAACGCGGTCGCTGTGATGAAGAGCTGGGCCGATGCCGAATGGTTCACCAGCCGTCCGGAAGTGCCGAAGTCGATCACGCTGACCATCCTGAAGGTGACCGGCGAAACCAACACCGACGACCTGTCGCCGGCACCGGACGCCTGGAGCCGCCCGGACATTCCGCTGCATGCGCTGGCCATGCTGAAGAACACCCGCCCGGGCATCACGCCGGAAGAAGACGGCAAGCGCGGCCCGGTCAAGTTCATCGAATCGCTGCGCGCCAAGGGCCATCTGGTGGCCTATGTCGGCGACGTGGTGGGTACCGGTTCGAGCCGCAAATCGGCCACCAATTCGGTGCTGTGGTTCACCGGTGAAGACATTCCGTTCGTGCCGAACAAGCGTTTCGGCGGCGTCTGCCTGGGCAGCAAGATCGCTCCGATCTTCTACAATACGATGGAAGATGCCGGCGCGCTGCCGATCGAGCTGGACGTGAGCCAGATGGACATGGGCGACGTGATCGAACTGCGTCCGTACGAAGGCAAGGCGCTGAAGGACGGCAAGGTGATCGCTGAATTCACCGTCAAGTCCGATGTGCTGTTCGACGAAGTGCGTGCCGGTGGTCGCATTCCGCTGATCATCGGGCGCGGCTTGACGGCCAAGGCGCGCGAGGCGCTGGGCTTGGCGCCGTCGACGCTGTTCCGCCTGCCGCAGATTCCGGCCGATACCGGCAAGGGCTACTCGCTGGCACAGAAGATGGTGGGTCGCGCCTGTGGCCTGCCTGAGGGCAAGGGCATGCGCCCCGGCACCTACTGCGAACCGAAGATGACGACGGTCGGCAGCCAGGACACCACCGGACCGATGACGCGCGACGAACTGAAGGATCTGGCCTGCCTCGGCTTCTCGGCCGATCTGGTGATGCAGTCCTTCTGCCACACCGCCGCCTATCCGAAGCCGGTCGACGTGAAGATGCACCGTGAATTGCCGGCCTTCATCAGCACGCGCGGCGGTGTTGCGCTGCGCCCGGGCGACGGCGTCATCCACTCGTGGCTGAACCGCCTGCTGCTGCCGGATACCGTCGGCACCGGCGGCGACTCGCACACCCGTTTCCCGATCGGCATTTCCTTCCCGGCCGGTTCCGGTCTGGTCGCCTTCGCAGCCGCCACCGGCGTGATGCCGCTCGACATGCCGGAATCGGTGCTGGTGCGCTTCAAGGGCACGATGCAGCCCGGCATCACGTTGCGTGATCTGGTGCATGCGATCCCGCTGTACGCGATCAAGGCCGGTCTGCTGACGGTCGAGAAGAAGGGCAAGAAGAACATCTTCTCCGGCCGCATCCTTGAGATCGAAGGCCTGCCGGACCTGAAGGTCGAACAGGCATTCGAGCTGTCGGACGCGTCCGCCGAACGTTCGGCCGCCGGCTGCGCGATCAAGCTGAACAAGGAGCCGATGATCGAATACATGAATTCGAACATCGTGCTGATGAAGAACATGATCGCCAACGGCTATCAGGACGCCCGCACGCTGGCCCGCCGCATCAAGGCGATGGAAGCCTGGCTGGCCGATCCGAAGCTGCTGGAAGGCGACGCCGATGCCGAGTACGCCGCGGTGATCGAGATCGATCTGGCCGACATCAAGGAACCCATCGTCTGCTGCCCGAACGACCCGGACGACGCGAAGTTCCTGTCCGAAGTGCAGGGTCAGGCCATCGACGAGGTGTTCATCGGCTCGTGCATGACCAATATCGGCCACTTCCGAGCCGCCTCGAAACTGCTCGAAGGCAAGCGCGACATTCCGGTCAAGCTGTGGATCGCGCCGCCGACCAAGATGGATGCGGCCGAACTGACCAAGGAAGGGCATTACGGCGTGTTTGGCGCTGCCGGTGCGCGCACCGAGATGCCGGGCTGCTCGCTGTGCATGGGCAATCAGGCACAGGTGCGCGAAGGCGCGACCGTCATGTCGACCTCGACCCGCAACTTCCCGAACCGTCTCGGCAAGAACACCAATGTGTATCTGGGTTCCGCCGAGCTGGCCGCGATCTGCTCCAAGCTGGGGCGCATCCCGACCGTCGCCGAGTACCACGCCGACATGGGCGTCATCAACAAGGACGGCGACAAGGTGTACCGCTACATGAACTTCGACCAGATCGAGGAATACGCGGAAACCGCGAAGGAAGTGGCTGCCTGATCCTGCGCCCGGCGCAGTGACCCACTGGAAGGCCCGCCGGACATCCGGCGGGCCTTTTTCATTCGGGATCCGTGCGCCGCGACCCGTGCGGGCATCGTGCGGGTGGGCGCGCCGCTCATGTTGCGCTGCGACGGAGCCGCTAATGAGAGATCGCATTCGTTACGGCCTCCGCCGGGCCCGCCATGTCTCCCGATCTCATGCACCTCGACGTGCTGCTGGTGGAACCTTCACCCACGCAGATGAAAATCATCCGTGAACGTGCCGGCAGCCTGGGCATCGTGCAGATACGCGAAGCCGACGGGCTGCAGTCGGCGCTCGCCGCCATGCAGCTGAAATTGCCCGATGTGGTGATCAGCGCGCTCTACCTGCCCGATGGTGACGGTACGGACCTGGTGCAGGCGATGCGCTCGACCGAGGCGCTGCAGCACGTAGCATTCGTGCTGGTGTCGAGCGAAACACGACCGCAGGCGCTCGATCCGGTGCGTCAGTCCGGTGTCTGCGGCATCCTGCCCAAGCCTTTCTCGGACGCCCAGTTTCGTCGCGTGCTCGAGGCGACGGCGGATTTCCTGGCCGAAGGCGAAACCGACGATGCCGACATCGATTTCGAATCGCTGCGCGTGCTGCTGGTCGACGACAGCGGGAACGCGCGCCGCTTCATGCGCCGGGTGCTCGAGAACATCGGCCTGCGCGACTTCGTCGAGGCCGAGAACGGGCTCGAGGCGGTCGCCCATCTGGACCAGACGATGTTTGACCTGATCGTCACCGACTACAACATGCCGGAAATGGATGGCCGCGCGCTGGTCGAGTACGTGCGCCAGCAGAGCTGGCAGGCGTCCGTGCCCATCCTGATGGTGACCAGCGAATCGGACATGGGCCGGCTCGCCGCCGTCGAGCAGGCGGGCGTGTCGGGCATCTGCGACAAGCCCTTCGAAGCGTCTTCGATACGCGCGCTGCTGCGGCGTGCGCTGTTGCAGCCCGTCTGACGGCGTCCTACCGGAGAATGCGATGGAAACCTTGATGTCGGTGTTCCAGGTCAGCCTGGGTGTCGCGCTGGTCGTCGGGCTGGTACTGCTGCTGCTGTACCGCTATATCCAGGACAGCACGCAGACCAAGCACACCATCCTGCGCAATTACCCGGTGGTGGGTCACCTGCGCTACTTCTTCGAACAGCTGGGCGAGTACTTCCGGCAATACTTCTTTCTGGGCGACCGCGAAGAGATGCCGTTCAATCGCGCCACCCGCGGCTGGGTGTACCGGCTGGCGAAGAACGAGGGCGGCATCATCGGCTTCGGTTCGACCTATTCGCTGCACGAGCCCGGCGCGCTGATCTTCGTGAACGCGCCATTTCCGGTCCTCGACGAGGATCGCGAAACCACGCCGCCGCTGATCCTGGGCAACGGTTACTGCGACAAGCCCTTCACCGCGCGCTCAATCGTGAACGTCAGCGGCATGAGTTTCGGGGCGATTTCGGCGCCGGCCGTGCAGGCCCTGTCGCGCGGCGCCGCCCACGCGGGGTGCTGGATGAGCACCGGCGAGGGCGGGCTGTCGCCGTATCACCTCGAAGGCAACTGCGACGTCATCATGCAGATCGGCACCGCCAAGTACGGCGTGCGCGATTCGCAGGGCCTGCTGTCGGAGACCAGGCTGCGCGAGCTGGCCGCGATCGAATCGGTGCGCGCGTTCGAGATCAAGTTGTCGCAGGGCGCCAAGCCGGGCAAGGGCGGTGTCTTGCCGGCGGCGAAGGTGACCGAGGAGATCGCGCGCATCCGCGGCATTCCGCAGGGCGTCGATTCGATCAGCCCGAATCGTCATCCGGAAGTGTCGAACGTCGAACAACTGCTCGACCGCATTGCGCTGATCCGCGATGTCACCGGCAAGCCTGTCGGCATCAAGACGGCGCTCGGCGGCTGGCACTTCATGAACGATCTGTGCGAGGCGATCCTGCGCCGTGGCGTTGCGGCTGCACCGGATTTCATCGCGATCGACGGTGGCGAGGGCGGCTCGGGAGCGGCGCCGCAGGCGCTGGCCGATCACGTGGCACTGTCGATCGACGAGGCGTTGCCGCGGGCGGTCGACGCACTGATCGAAGCGGGTCTGCGCGAGCGCGTGAAGGTGATTGCCGCCGGCAAGCTCGTGACCTCGGCGCGCGCCGCCTGGGCGCTGTCGGCCGGAGCGGATTTCGTCAACACCGCGCGTGGCTTCATGTTTTCGCTCGGCTGCATTCAGGCGTTGCGCTGTCATTCGAACACCTGCCCGACCGGCATCACGACACACAATCCGAAGCTGCATCGGGGGCTCGACGTCGAGGACAAGGCGGCCCGCGTGGCCCACTACTGCCTCAACATGAATCACGAAATCGACATGATTGCCCACTCGTGCGGGCTGCGCCATGCGCGCGAATTCCGCCGCGAACACACGCGCATCGTTCAGCCGAACGGCCAGAGCATGGCGCTGAACATGCTGTACCCCTACCCGGTGGCGCGCGCCGCCTGAGCACGCGGCCGGCGCACCGGCCCGCCGCGTGGCATGAACCTACTTCTTCAGCGTGCTGCCCGCACGTTCGAGTCCGCCTTCGTAGATGCCGCTGATCACCTTCTTCGCTTCTTCGTCACTGGCGCCACTGGCATCGAAGGTCGATGACCACTTCACCCGCGTCTTGCCTTCGCCGGCCGGGCTCAGCGCAAGCGTCGACACGTAGTTCTTCACCGGCAGCGGACTGCTGAGGATGGTGTAGGTATAGGTGTACTTGACGCCGCTGTAGGCGGTCAGCTTTTCCTCGATCTTCGCGCCGTTGCCCAGGGTCAGCGTGCGGGTTGCACCGGCCTTGATGCCGGCTCCCTTCATGGTGCTGGACGCCACGGCCGGGTGCCACACGTCCAGCCCGTTGAAATCACCGAGCAGCTTCCAGACGGTGTCGGGCGAACCGTCGACCGTGGCTTCACGTTCGACCGCCAGCTTGCCGGCGGCGATACTGCAGGTGGCAATCAGCATCAGGCTGGTGCCGGCGACGAAGGTGCGAAAAGCGTTCATCAGTTGTTCCTTTTTGAAGTTCGGATCGGAGCGCCGCAGGGGCGCTGCCGCGGATTATCGGCTGCATCCGCCGCAAGACCGCAAATTATTCCCTTCCCGCGGGGGGCCGGCGTCGCTGCAGCGCGTCGGCAGTCGTTGCGGCCAGTTCGCGCAGGATGCGTTCGGTGGTCGCCCAGTCCACGCAGGCGTCGGTGACCGAACAGCCATGGCGCAGTTGCGACAGGTCTTTCGGAATCGGCTGGTTGCCGGCTTCGAGATGGCTTTCGATCATGACGCCGACGATGGAGCAGTTGCCGTCGCGGATCTGTGCGGCGACGTCCGCCAGCACGAGCGGCTGCATCTCGGGCTTCTTGAACGAGTTCGCGTGCGAACAATCGACGACGATGTTCGGTGGCAGCGCGGCCCGGATCAGCGACTGTTCGGCCAGCTTGACGCTGACCGAATCGTAGTTCGGCCGCCCGGCACCGCCGCGCAGCACCAGGTGGCCATGCGGATTGCCGCGCGTGCGGATGATGCTCGAGCGGCCATAGCGGCTGATGCCGAGGAAGCTGTGCGGACGCGATGCGGAAATGATGGCGTTGATCGCGGCGTCCACATCGCCATCGGTCGCATTCTTGAAGCCGACCGGCGTGGACAGCCCGCTGGCCATCTCCCGGTGCGTCTGCGATTCGGAGGTGCGCGCGCCGATTGCCGTCCACGACACCAGATCGCCCAGGTATTGCGGCGAGATCGGATCGAGCGCCTCGGTGGCCGCCGGCAGACCCACTTCGGCGACATCGAGCAGGAAGCGGCGTGCGCGGCGCATGCCTTCCTCGATGCGGAAACTGTCGTCCATGAAGGGGTCGTTGATGTAGCCCTTCCAGCCGGTGGTGGTACGCGGCTTCTCGAAATAGACGCGCATCACGAGCAGCAGGCTGCCGGCCAGCTCTGCAGCCAGCCCGTGCAGGCGCCGCGCGTACTCCATGCAGGCGACCGGGTCGTGCATCGAACACGGACCGACCACCACCAGCAGCCGCGGATCGCTGCGTTCGAGCACGCCGCGCACGGCCGCGCGCCCGTCATTCACGCTGTGTGCGGCGGCCGCGCTCAGCGGCAGGTCGTTCTTGATGTCGACCGGCGCCGCCATCACGCCGAAACTTTCTATTCGCCCGTCTTCGATTGAGCTGTCGCTGTCCATGTCCGTCCTCCCCGGTTGCACCGGACAGTGAACGCCCGTGCGGGCATCAAGTCAATCCGCCATGCCGCGGCATCAAGGCGGTGCAGCGTCGCCGGCCGCGGTGCGGGTGCCGTTCCAGCGGACGCGGTAGATCGCGTTCGCGTGGTCGTCGGACACCAGCAAGCTGCCGTCGGGCAGCTCCAGCACATCCGCCGGGCGGCCGAGCACGGCATCGTTGCGGCCGAGGAAGCCTTCGATGAACGGCGTGTAGCTGACCACCTTGTTGCCCTCGAGCCGCGCCATCATCACCCGGTAGCCATCCGGCTTGCTGCGGTTCCACGAGCCATGCTCGGCGATGAACAGCGCGCTGCGGTATTCGTCCGGAAATTGCTGGCCACCGTAGAAACGCATGCCGAGCGGCGCGACGTGAGCCCCCAGCTTCAGCGCAGGTGCGGTGTAGTCGCCGCACGACTTGCCCTGTCCGAACTCCGGATCGGCGATGGTGCCGCCATGGCAGTACGGATAGCCGAAGTGCTGACCCGCCTGGGCGACGCGGTTCAGCTCGCACGGCGGCGTGTCGTCGCCCATCCAGTCGCGGCCGTTGTCGGTGAACCACAGCTCGCCGCTTTTCGGATGCCAGTCAAAGCCGACCGTATTGCGCACCCCGCGTGCGAACACTTCGAGTCCGCTGCCATCCGGATTCATGCGCATGATGTTCGCGTATCCGTCCTTGTCGCGGTCGCAGATGTTGCAGGGCGCGCCGACCGGTACATACAGCTTGTCGTCAGGGCCGAAGGCGATGAATTTCCAGCCATGCGCCTTGTCCGACGGGAAGCGGTCGCTGACCAGCACCGGTGCCGGCGGTGCGTCGAGCCGCTTGTCGATGCCGGGCAGTTTGACGATGCGGTCGACGGCCGATACGTAGAGGTCGCCCTTGCGCCAGGCTACGCCGACCGGCATGTTCAGGCCGCTCGCGATCTTCACCGGGGCGCCGGCTGCCATCGTGTGGCTGTCGTACGGCACCGCGCTGACGTGGCCCTTGCGCGACCCGACATAAAGTCGGCCCGCCTCGCCCAGCGCCATTGCGCGAGGGTTGTCGACCTTGGCCCACAGCTCGATGCCGAAGCCGGGTGGCACGCTGAGATGCTGCGGCGCTTGCTGCGCGTGGGCGGCGACCGGGCTCAATGCAATGGCGCAGGCGGTCAGCAGGGTTCGGATCATCGGATTCTCCTGGAGCACAATCGGCACGGTAATACCGGATCGACCGATGCGGTCGTCCGGCGTTCCTCACAATGATGCTTCCGGACACGGAAGACGGAAGGCACGCAATGAAGCTGGTGAGCTGGAACATCCAGTGGGCGCGCGGTTGCGACGGCCATGTCAGCACGGGACGGATCGCGCGCGCGCTGAACGATTTCGCCGACGCCGACGTGATCTGCCTGCAGGAGGTCGCGCGCGGCTACGACGATCTGCCGGGTCTGACAGGCGACGATCAGGTGGCGCAATTCGCCACGCTGTTTCCCGATCACGCGCCGATCTTCGCACCCGGTGCCGACAGTCTGCGCCCGGACGGCACGCGCCGGCAGTTCGGCAATCTCACGCTCAGCCGGCTGCCGGTGCTTGCCGCGTGGCGACATCTGCTGCCCTGGCCGGCGGACGGCACCGTTCCGAGCATGCAGCGCGCCTGCGTCGAGGTCGTGCTCGGTGGCCCGAGCGGCGGGTTGCGGGTGCTGAACACCCACCTGGAGTACTACTCACGATTGCAGCGCATGGCGCAGATCGAGGCGTTGCGCGCATTCAATGCCGAGGCGCTGGCCCACGCGGCTGCGCCGCCGGCCGCCAAGGCAGCGGGCGGTGCCTTCGCAGCCGTGCCGCGGCCGGCGGCGGCTCTGCTGTGCGGTGACCTCAACTGCGAACCGGGCAGCGACGAATTCATGTGTCTGGTTGCGCCGGATGGGTCGAACGGTGCGCGCTGGCACGACCTGTGGGCGCACTGTCACGGTGCGGTGGCGCATGCCGACACGGTCGGGTTGCATGGCTGCGACTGGCCGGGGCGGCGTTTCTGCTGTGATTTTGCGTTGGCCAGCGCGCCGCTGCTGCCGCGGGTGCAAGCGGTCGAGGTCGATCAATCGACAGCGGCGTCGGACCACCAGCCGGTCTGGATCACCCTCGCCGAGTGATTCGCCGTTCCGCGCTCAGGCCAGATCGTCCGGTTCCAGCATGCGTTCGATCTGGTCGATGCGGTCGCGCAACATGAGTTTGCGTTTCTTCAGGCGACGCAGCAGCAACTCGTCGCTGGCCTGGGCGGCGTGGAGATCGGCGATCGCCTGATCGAGGTCGCGGTGTTCGGTGCGCAATAGCTCGAGCGATGCGCGCAGTTCGTCATCTTCCATGTAGGGGGCCGAATCGTGACAACCGGCGTGCGGCCTGCGCCGTTAAGGGATGGTGGATGTTAGGAGCGCGTTGCAGCCGGTGCAAGCTCCCTTCAGCGCGGGGTCGTGCGGCCGTTATATCACTTGAAAGGCGGCAGGATTGCCCCACCTGCTAGGCAGAAGTTTTGCAGTGCAGTATCGAGCAGCCGGACAACCGTCAGGCTGCAAGCTGGTGAGCCGCACAAGCCAAGGAGAGACATCATGCACATCATGTTCAACAATCCGCTGGTTTACGTGGTCGAGTATTCGGGTCTGGAAGCGGTCGAAGTCATCGACAAGCGCGTCGGGCGCGGTGCCCTGATCCGTGATGATGCAGCGAAGCGCTTCCGCGAGGAACTGAAGGCGCTGGTCGACCACGAGGTCGATCATGAAGTCGGACCGGAAGCGTTCGACGCTTTCATGGTGCCGTGGGAAGCGTTGTTGACCCAACCGGCGATCTATCACTGATTCGGTAAGATGCGTGCTCGTCCAACGAGCACGCGATCACTGACATCCGGATGAACAAGGCCTTCACGAAGGAAACCGACGCCGAGGAAGAAGATCCCGAAGTCGTGACTGCGCTGCCGCCCGGCAGCAAGAACTACATGACGCTCGCCGGCTACGGCCGACTGCGGGCCGAGCTTGACCAGCTGGTGCGCGACGAGCGCCCGCGCATCGTCGAAACAGTCGCCTGGGCCGCGTCGAACGGCGACCGTTCGGAGAACGGCGACTATATATATGGCAAGAAACGGCTGCGCGAAATCGACCGTCGCATCCGTTTCCTGATCAAACGCCTCGAATCCGCCACCGTTGTCGATCCGCAGGACCAGCAGAACGCCGATCAGGTGTTCTTCGGCGCCACCGTGCGCTACGAGGACGAGGAGGGCCGCGAACAGACGGTGCAGATCGTCGGTGTAGACGAAGCCAATGCCTCGGAAGGTCGCATCTCGTGGATATCGCCGCTGGCCCGCGCCTTGTTGAAGGCGCGCGAAGGAGACCTGGTCCGCGTGCAGAGCCCGGCCGGGTTGCGCGAGATCGAAGTCACGGGAATTTCCTACCGCTAGCGTCCCTCCACGAGTGTCGAGGTGCCGATCGCCGCACACTCCACCCCACCCACAACACAGGAAATCATCATGCGTCGCTATGTGACTGCCGCACTGCTTGCCTTGATCACTGCTCCGGTCTTGGCCGACATCACCGTCAAGGACCCCTGGGTCCGCGCCACCGTGCCGCAGCAGAAGGCCACCGGCGCCTTCATGCAGATCACCGCACCGAAAGCCGCCCGACTGGTCGAAGCCCGCTCACCGGTGGCCGGCGTGACCGAAATCCATGAGATGACGATGGACAACGACATCATGCGCATGCGCGCCGTTCCGGGCATCGACCTGCCGGCCGGCAAGGCGGTTGAGCTGAAGCCGGGCGGTTATCACGTGATGCTGATGGACCTGAAGGCACCGATCACCGAAGGTCAGGATGTGCCGGTGACACTGGTCATCGAGGGCGCCGACAAGAAGCGTGAAACGGTGGTCATCAAGGCGACCGCGCGGGCCCTGGGCGCCAGCGGTGCGATGGATCACAAGCACTGAGCGACGCCTCGCGGATCGCGCGGCGCTCGAGCGGGTCCGGCTATAGTCCGGCTTTCCGGACCGCATCACGCATCGCATGCCCGTCAGCCTGACCGACCCCTTCATATTGTTCGCGCTTCTGGCCGCTGCACTGCTGGGCGGCGTGCTGAGCGCCATCTGGCTGCGCAGCCGCACGGCACTGGCGATCGAACGTGCGCAGGCCGAGCGCTCGGCCGAGCTGCTGACCGCGCAGGAGCGGTTGCGCGCCGCATCGCTCGACATCGATCGCCTGCGCGCCGAGTTGAAGGTGAGCGGCGCCGACCGGGCCACGCTCGACCTTCAGCTGCAGCAGGAGAAGGCGGCACGCGTGCGTGCCGAAACGCAGGCCCAGCGTCTGCCGGCACTCGAACAGGCGCTGGCAGACGCCCGGCTCGCCCACGACAGGGCGCTGGCGGAAGGCGCAGCGCAACGCCAGTCGCTGGCGGAGGCGGTGGCCGGATTGCGCACCCAGCTCGACGCCGAGCGCAGCCAGACGACCGAAAAGCTTGCGCTGCTCGACGCGGCGCGTGACCAGATGGGGCTGCAATTCCAGGAAGTGGCGAACCGCATCCTGGAAGAGAAGAGCCAGCGCTTCACCCAGCAGAACCACGACAACCTTGGTCTGCTGCTCAATCCGCTGAACGAGAAGATCAAGGCCTTCCAGGAGCAGGTGGCGCAGACCTACGACCGCGAATCGAAGGAGCGGCTGACGCTGAAGAACGAGATCGAGCGGCTCGCGCTGCTCAATGCGCGGATCAGCGAAGATGCGGTCAATCTCACCCAGGCGCTCAAGGGTAGCAACAAGTCGCAGGGCATCTGGGGCGAAATGGTGCTGGAAAAGGTGCTCGAATCATCCGGCCTGCGTCGCGGGCACGAGTACGTGGCCGAGGAGAGCTATGCCGCCGACGACGGCAACCGGCGCCGGCCGGACGTGGTCATCCAGCTGCCTGAAGGCCGCCACATGATCGTCGACGCCAAGATGTCGCTGCTCGGCTACGAACGCTACTGCAGCGCCGACAACGACGCCGCGCGCGCGGCGGCGCAGCGCGAGCACGTGCAGTCGATCCGCGCCCACATCAAGGGGCTGTCGGACAAGAACTATCCGATGCTCAACGGTCTGAAAGCGCCCGATTTCGTGTTGATGTTCGTGCCTGTAGAACCTGCTTTCATGCTCGCCGCCACCAGCGACACCACGCTGTTCGAGGACGCTTTTGCGCGCAACGTGCTGCTGGTCAGTCCGAGCACGCTGCTGGCGGTGCTGCGCATGGTGGCCAACGTCTGGCGACAGGAAAGCCAGGGCCGCAACGCCCAGCAGATCGCCGAACAGGGCGCGCGGATGTACGACAAGTTCGTCGGCTTCGTCGAAGACCTCGAAGAGATCGGCAAGCGCATCGACCAGACGCAGAAGGCCTATCAGGACGCACACGGCAAGCTGTCATCGGGTCGCGGCAATCTTGTTCGACAGGTCGATAACCTGCGCCGGCTGGGCGTCAAGCCGGCCCGGCAACTGCGCCCCGGCCTGGTGCCCGATGAGCTGGCCATCGAGGGGTCGTCGCCGGACCCCGAGCTTCCCGACTGAGGCGCACGCGGCGTCGGAACGGCCTCAGCGGAGGCTGAAGGCCGGTTGCGCGAGGGCCGTCGCAAGGGCGCTGGCTGTCATCAACATTCAAAGTGGTCAGCGGCGGTTTTCAGGATTATTTGCGCACTCAGGAAACCTGACGCGCGCTTCACCCCACAAAGCAGCAGTGGCATGCCTTGACCGGTGCGCGCGGACAGCTTCGCCCGACCGGCACGGCCACGGTCTGCAGCATGGCGGGCAGACCGCAGGACGCCGCCTCATCAACGCGTTCGCCATGCGCGACTGACCAGGAGATTCCGAATGAATTACCGGATGCTCGTCCTCATCGTTGCGACGGCTGCGCTCGCCGGTTGCGCCGCAGTGCCCCCGCACCACACCCGCGCCACCACGCCGCCCGGCGTGGCCGAAGTCAGCCCCGGCAAGGCAGGGGTGTATGTTTTCCGCACCGGCTACAGCAGTCCCGCACTGCCGATCGACGTGCTGCTCGACGGCGAGCCGATCGGCTCGACCGTGTCGCAAACGCATCTGTTCAGGGAAATCGAACCGGGGCGGCACACACTGGGCTCACAACTCCAGTTCACTTCGAAGCTCGAGTTCGACGCCAAGCCGGGCCAGATCGTCTATGTGCGGCAGGACCTGTGGCTGGGTTACCTGCAGGTTCACACGCGTCTGCGCAAGGTGCATCCGGATGACGGCGCGCGTGCGGTGCGCGCGACAAGGCTCGCTGTTTCACGGTGACCCGTCGTGCGGGCAGAGCCGACGGTTGAGACCCGCCGACTTTCGGCGAGCCAGGCGGCCGTCGACGGTGACCCGGACACTTGGTCGCGACACTCGCCGGGGTTGCTTCGGGTCCTGCGCGTCTATAGCGCCTTGGCCGTGCGGCATGCACGAGGTGCCTGAAAATCCGCACCGGACCTGTCTGTGCCCGAATGCTGTCGCAGGCGCGCCCGGAGGGTCGACAGTCGGTCCTACAGCGTGTCGGTGGCTGACTACATCGATCCTTTCCGCACGTTCTAGGCTGAAATCATGGGTATCTCGATGATGCCCGCCACCCAATGGAGGTCCAAGATGATTTCAGCCATGACTTTATCCAGAACAGCCGCTGCACTCGCGATAGCGGCATTGTCCGTTTCGGTCAGCGCCCAGTCGTCCTATCCGAGCAAGCACCAGAAGGCGGTGGTGCCGGAGGTGCAACCGTCGGAAAGCCAGAAGAAGTGCCCATCGGAACAGGATCAGGCCCGCCAATCGAGGGAGTATCCCAGCGGGCATGCCAACGACGTGGTGCGCGACCGTGACACCAAACAGAAGGCGTCGGAGCGTGCGGATGAACGCGAACGCCGCCCTGAAGGCCAGACCACCCCCTAGCCCCGCAACTGAAGCTTGAACGCCCGATTCCTCTGTCGTTCGCGACGGGCACGAATGGCAAGGACTGCCCGCGATTCACCGCGACTCGTGCCGCTTCGCCGCGGGGCTTTTCCGGATGCAGAAGACGCCGTGGGATCGACGTCAGTCGCTCGCAGGAGTGCCGACGAAAACCGCGTTGGACGCGTAAACGATAAAGGCCTTCTCGCGAAGGCCTTTATTTTCAGCTGTGTGTTCTGGCTCCCCGACCTGGGCTCGAACCAGGGACCTACGGATTAACAGTCCGGCGCTCTACCGACTGAGCTATCGGGGAACAAAGAGGGCGCGATGATAGGGGGTCGTCCTGCGCACGTCAAGCGATTGATACGTGACTTTCTTCGCACTGACTCGCCGCCACTTCGGTGCGCTATCGATTTATGATCGCGTCACCTGAAGGTCACATCAGCCTTCGCCGGAATTCCGACTTACCGCTCGCCCCAGGGCACGAGGCCAGCCTGCCAGCGCAGATCAATGAA
Source organism: Methyloversatilis sp. (assembly GCA_016791045.1). Taxonomy (GTDB): domain Bacteria; phylum Pseudomonadota; class Gammaproteobacteria; order Burkholderiales; family Rhodocyclaceae; genus Methyloversatilis. The sequence goes on from JAEUNO010000044.1 coordinate 32,370, forward strand.
CGAAAACGCGGTATTCATCAAGACTGAAGCGGGCGAGGATGCGGTGTCGAAACGCACGATCGTCCAGCGCAACCTGCGTTCGGTGCTCATCATGATCGACGGGCGGACGCCGGTCGGCAATCTGGCCCAGCAATTCGGTGATTCGCTGATCGTTGAAGGTCTGGTCGGCGAGCTTGAACACCGGGGGCTGGTGCGCCGGGTCGACAACGCCCAGGTCGAAGAAGACGCCGACCGCTCCGAACTGTCGTCGATCATGGTCGATATCGAGGATCTGGTCAGTCAGCCGATCACGCCGGTCGCCGAGGACATCCGGCGCGCGCACGACCGTTCGTCGGCGAAGGAATCGCCGGTGCTGGATGAGTTCGCGATGGCGATCCCCGAGCTCACTGCTCCCGCTGCAGCGGCGGCGCCCGCAGCGACTCCGCCGGCGGCCGACAGCGATGACGTACGCGGCGCGATACGACGCGCCATGATGACGGCTGGAGCGGACGCCGGTGTCGATGACCGTGCGCCCGGGCCGGCGAGGCGGCTGTTCGACCTGTTCGCGGGCCGTGTCAGCGGTGCCGACCGCAAGGGTCCGCCCAGTTCGCTCGCAAAGCGGCTTGTGGTCGGAAGCCTTTTGCTGCTCGTGCTGCTGGTCGGTTTGTTCTTTTTCTATCCCTACAGCAGGCATCTGCCGCACATGGAACAACTGGCAAGCGAGTTGCTCGGTCAGCCGGTGCGCATCGCATCGGTGTCGCCGAGCATCTTTCCCGAGCCTTCCATCGCGCTCGAAGGCCTGCGTGTCGGGGAAAGCGGGCAACTGGATGTCGCGACGGTCAAACTCATCCCCCGGGTGTCGACGCTGCTGTCGGAACGCAAGGTCATGCGCGAAGTGCGCATCGAACGCGCGGGACTGAACATCGCCTTCCTGCCCGAACTGTCGAAGCGGCAGGACATCAACTGGGCATCGCGCTGGCTCAAGGTCGAGCGCATCAGCGTCATCGATTCCAGCCTGCTGCTGCTCGACGGATCCATCGGCGACCTGAATGGCACGCTGGACATCAACGAGGACGGCGCATTGACCCGGCTGTCCCTGGCCAGCGCGGATGGCCGACTCAAGATGCAGGGCAGCATCGAATCCGGTGCGTGGAATGTCGCGCTCACGGCCCTGGGCTGGCGTACGCCCGGCCAGCCTTCGCTGCTGCTCGACGTTCTCGAAGCGACCGGCACGCTGAACAGCCAGCGTCTGCAGTTCGACAAGGTGGACGTCAAGCTTTATGGCGGTTACGCGGTGGGCAGCCTGTCCGTCGGGCTTGTCAGCCCGGCCGCCGTCGAGGCTGAAATGACCACGTCGCGTCTGGCCATCGCGGATTTGATCAAGGTGTTTGCGCCCACGCTGCTGCTGACCGGAGACCTGTCTGCCGCGATCGCCATCCGTGGCGAGGGCGAAACGCTGGAAGGCCTGCGCCGCACGCTGCGTGCGTCGGGCAAGCTGGGCGTGCAGCGCGGGCAGATCGAACGCGTCGATCTCGTGCAGGCGGTTCGCATTCCGCGCGCGGATGGCGTGCGCGGTGGCAGCACGCGTTTCGATGAACTGGAAGGCGACGTCGTGGCGGATGCCTCCGGCCTCAGCCTGAACGGTGCGACGATGTCGTCCGGACTGGTCGGTGCCCAGGGAGATATCCGGCTGGCCGACGGCCTCATCAACGGTCGCCTGGACGTCAGCCTGCGCGGCAGCGCCACCACGGTTCGCGCGCCGGTCAGCATCGAAGGCAGGTACGCCGATCCGATCGTGCGCCTGCGGCGGTGACGAGTTCGTCGTCCGCTCGCGGCCCGTTCAGTCCTCGCGTCGCGCCCGATCCGCCTGCGCCGGCGTGTGCCTGGGTTTGCGTTCGATCAATCAACGCCGGCACCGGTGCAACAACCTTCGCTGTGGCTGCTATCGTGTGCAGGTGATGTGCCGTTTCAACAGATTCCTGCTGACCGTCCTGCTCGTAGTCGCGCTGCCGTTGCAAGGTGGCGTCGCCGCGGCAATGATGTGCTGCGTGCCGGTTCAGGCGCATGCGACGGCGACCGGGCACGACGCTGCGCCCGACGCACACGCGCTGCCGGCGCACTGCGTCGAATCCGCCGTCCTTGATGAGGGCGCTTCGCTGTCTCCCCAGCCTTGTTCCAATTGCGCCGCCTGCTGCATCGCAGGCGCGCTGACACCGGCCGCGCTCCCGCTGTGCGCAGACACCGCGTTCCATGAACGGCCATTGGCTGACCTCAGCGGCCCGTCGTCCTTCATCGCCGAAAGCGCGGAGCACCCCCCCAGATCCGCCTCCGTCTGACGAAACCCTGAAGCCCGCATCCGGTGCGGGCATCGATTCACGTCCTGCGCGAGGCCATCATGTTTCATCCTTTCCCCATGGCGCTGCTCGTCTGTGCAGCGCTCGTTCCGACGGTCGCATGGCCGGCCGATCCAGCCGATCCAGCCGATCCGGCTGCACCCGTGCCGTCCGTTGGCTATCGCTCGACGATCGACGGCTATCGCAGTCATGCCGTGGAACCCGTCGGGCCGTGGCGTGACGCCAACGATCGGGTCGGACGGCAAGGCGGCGCACATGCTCACGGTGCGCACGTCGAGCAGCCGGCAGACCAGCCCGCCGACGATCCGCATGCGGGACATGCGGCGGCGGCTACCGGCGCGCCCGCAGACGCCGCGCCGTCGCACGACCACGGCACTCAAGACCCCAGCACGCACGACCATGGCGCCCACCAGCCGGGGGCGCACGATCACCGGATGCATCAACGCAGGCCTGCAGCCGATGCGGCCGGGAAGGGGCCGCACACCTGCATGCACCACGACACCGCCGGGGGCGACGGCATGCAGCACCTGCACGATGCCTGCCCGATGAAGAAGGAGAGCGGCCATGCGCACCACTGATTCATCGCGCTGGCGCCTTCTGGCGCTCGCATCCTCTGCGCTGACGCTGCTCGCCGGGTGCGCCGGCTTCAGCCCCGACGGCGGCTTCGGCGCGGTTGAACAGACCGCGCGCGAGCGACTGGGCAAGGACGTGAAGTGGGCGCGCAGCGAAGCCGACCGCGCCGAAGTCGCCGAACGCGTGGCCAGCCTGCTGGGCAAGCCGCTGACGGCGGACGATGCGGTGCAGCTTGCGCTGCTGAACAATCGCGCGCTGCAGGCGGGTTTCCATGATCTGGGCATCAGCGAAGCCGAGCTGGTGCGCGCCGGCAATCTGCCGAACCCGCACTTCTCGATGTTCCACGCCAGCAAGAAGGAAAACGGCGTGCGCGACTACAAGATCGAGCAGGCCATCACCTTCAACCTGTTTTCGCTGCTCACCGTGCCGCAGGCGCTCGAGGTCAACAGGCGGCAGTTCGAACAGACGCAGCGCGCGGTGTCGCTGCAGGTGCTGCGGCTGGCGGCCGATGTGCGGCGTGCGTGGACGCAGGCGGTCGCTGCCGGCGAAACGCTGCGCTACATGGAACAGGTGATGGATGCGGCCGACGCCGGCGCCGAACTGGCGCGCCGCATGCAAGCCGCAGGCAATTTCAGCGCGCTGGCGCGGGCGCGCGAGCAGGGCTTCTACGCCGATGCCGCGCTGAATCTTGCCCGTGCGCAGCAGGCGCATCAGGCGGCGCGTGAGCGGCTGACCCGACTGCTCGGGCTGTGGGGCGAGCAGACCGCGTTCAAGCTGCCCGAACGTCTGCCCGATCTGCCGACAGCGGCCCTTGATGCCCCCGATATCGAGCGTCAGGCGATGGCGTCGCGCATCGATCTGCAGATCGCGAAGCTCGATGCCGAAGCGACCGCGCGCAATCTCGGCCTGACGAAGACGACGCGTTTCATCGACGTGCTGGAGATCGGCCCGGCGCGGGTGCTCGAAGGCCGGCGCGGCGAGTCGTACAAGAAGGGCTACGAGATCAGCTTCGAGTTGCCGCTGTTCGACTGGGGCAGTTCGCGCGTTGCACGCGCCGAGCACATCTACATGCAATCGGTCGAGCGGGTCGCCGATGCGGCGATCAACGCACGCTCCGAAGTGCGCGAAGCCTATGGCGGCTATCGCTCCGCCTTCGACATCGCGCGCCACTACCGCGACGAAGTGGTGCCGCTCAGGAAGCGCATATCCGACGAAAACCTGCTGCGCTACAACGGCATGCTGATTGGCGTATTCGAACTGCTGGCCGACGCGCGCTCGCAGGTTGCCAGCGTCAATGGCTACATCGAGGCCCTGCGCGACTTCTGGATCGCCCAGGCCGATCTCGACATGGCGCTGATCGGCAAGCCCGATCTTGCGGCGCCCGCATCACCCATCGCCGCCACAGCCGCCGGAGCTGGCCACTGAGCCCCGAGGCCGCCGCTCCCACAGGGCAGGTCCCACAGGGAGGGGCCCACACGGGCCCCTCCCACGGAGCCGCTTTCTGATGCATCGAATTCGAAGGACATGACATGACTTCCCGCAGAGATTTTTTCCTCAATGCAGGCATCGCGGGCGCCGCGGTGGCGGCCGCCTCGGTCAGCCGCGTGGCGCTGGCCGCCGTACCCGAACCGGTGATCGAAACGTCGGCCGACACACGCGGCCCTCTGGCACCGCCCAACGGCCGCCCCTACAACCCGGTCGTCACGCTCAACGGCTGGACGCTGCCCTGGCGCATGAATGCCGGCGTCAAGGAGTTCCACCTGGTGGCCGAACCGGTGGTGCGCGAAATGGCGCCCGGCTTCAAGGCCCATCTGTGGGGTTACAACGGCCAGTCGCCCGGTCCGACGATCGAGGTGGTCGAAGGTGACCGGGTGCGCATCTTCGTGACCAACCGCCTGCCCGAGCGCACCAGCGTGCACTGGCACGGCCAGCGCCTGCCCAACGGCATGGACGGCGTCAGCGGCCTGACCCAGCCGGCCATTCCGCCCGGCAAGACCTTTGTCTACGAGTTCGTTGCCCGTCGCCCCGGCACCTTAATGTACCACCCGCACGCCGATGAAATGACGCAGATGGCGATGGGCATGATGGGCTTCTGGGTGACGCACCCCAAAGGCCGCCATCCGCACATCGCCACGGTCGATCGCGACTACGTGTTCCTGCTCAACGCCTACGACGTCGATCCCGGCAGCTACACGCCGAAAACCATGACCATGCTGGATTTCAACCTGTGGTCGTGGAACAGCCGCATCTTCCCGGGCATCGCGCCGCTGGTGGCGCGCAAGAATGACCGCGTGCGCATCCGCATCGGCAACCTGACGATGACGAATCACCCGATCCACATCCACGGCCACGAATTCGAGGTGACCGGCACCGACGGCGGCCCGGTGCCGAAGTCGGCGCGCTGGCCGGAAGTGACCACCGATGTGGCGGTCGGGCAGATGCGGCAGATCGAATTCATCGCCGACGAGGAGGGCGACTGGGCCTTCCACTGCCACAAGAGCCATCACACGATGAATGCCATGGGCCACGACATCCCGAACCTGATCGGCGTCGATCACGAAGGGCTGGCGAACCGCATTTCGAATCTGGTGCCGGGCTACATGGCGATGGGCGAGCGCGGCATGGCCGACATGGCGGACATGAAGATGCCGCTGCCGGAGAACACGGTGCCGATGATGACCGGCGACGGCCCGTTCGGATCGGTCGAGATGGGCGGCATGTTTTCGGTGTTCAAGGTGCGGCGCGACCAGAAGCCGGGCGATTACAGCGATCCGGGCTGGTATGCCCATCCGGCCGGCACGGTCGCGCACGAGGCGGGCGCCGGGGCGCCGGCTGCGCCCAAGCCTGCAGGCGGACACGACCACGGCGCCTCGTCGATGCCGCTGCAACAGCCGCCGGCGAAGGACATCGAAGTCCAGGTGCGCAAGCCCGCGGGCGGCGCACACGACCACCACTGAAGGAGACATTCATGAACGCGACACGTCGCATACTGCTGAACGCGCTCGGTCTGACCGCGTTGCTGCCCCTGGCCGCCCGGGCCGGCGACACCGGCAAGCCCATGGTCGAAGTGTGGAAAAGCCCCACCTGCGGCTGCTGCAAGGACTGGGTGGCCCATCTGGAGGACAACGGATTCGTCGTGAAGACCGTCGACACCGGCAATCACGACATGCGCGCCCGGCTGGGCATGCCTGTGAAGTACGGTTCATGTCATACGGCGCTCGCAGACGACTACGTGCTCGAAGGTCATGTGCCGGCGAGCGAAGTGCGTCGCCTGCTGAAGGAAAGGCCGCAGGCGCTCGGACTTGCCGTGCCGGCCATGCCCATCGGATCGCCCGGCATGGACGGGCCGGAGTACAAGGGCCGCAAGGATCCCTACGACGTGCTGCTGGTGCAGCGCGACGGTGCTGCAAGCGTCTATCGCAGCTACCGTTGATGCGGGGCGAGCAGGTCAGTCCGGCGGGTAATCGGCGTCGGCCAGTGCTTCGCGGAACAGCGCTTCGTCCTGCACTGACTCGATGCGTACCAGCTTGCGTGCGATATCGATGTCTACGGTTGCCTTGACGTCGACTTCGGCAACCGCGCTGCGGATGCGGCCGGCGCAGTGACCGCAGGTCATGTCCGGAACTGTGAATTCGATCATCTGAAACCCCCTGGAGCGAAATGAAAACCCCTGATGATGGACCTTTCTGCGATGGTCAGGTCAAGCGATGGCGCCGCCGATGAAAAGCGCTTGACCTTGCCACCGTGTGAGGCTTGACACTGCCCGACGTGATGGACTGGAGGAATCGAGGCAAGACATGGGCAAACCCGAAGGCGTGATGCCGCTGGAAACGGATCGGCCGTCATGGACGGTCGGCATCGAAGGCATGACCTGCGCGTCGTGCGCCACACGCGTCGAGAAGGCGGTTACGCGCGTGGCGGGCGTGACATCCGCCAGCGTCAATCTGGCGACCGGGCAGCTGGCGGTGACCGGCGATGCATCGGTCACGCCGGAGGCACTGCGTGACGCGGTGGCCAAGGCGGGCTATGCGGTGGCGCAACAGAGCGTGCAGCTGAACATTGCCGGCATGACCTGCGCGTCCTGCGTTGCCCGCGTCGAAAAGGCGCTCGTGCGTGTGCCGGGGGTGCTTTCGGCCACCGTCAATCTGGCGACCGAGTCGGCCGAGGTGATCAGTCTTGCGCCGGATGTCGCCGCGTTTCAGGCTGCGGTCGCCCGTGCCGGCTATGAGGCGTCGCTGCCGACCGGGCACCCTGCGGCGGACGACCTCCCGAAGCGCCTGCTTCCCGAGTGGTGGCCGGTCGCGCTGGCCATCGCGCTGTCGCTGCCGCTTGCGTTGCCGATGGTCGGCATGCTGTGGGGTGCGCACTGGATGCTGCCTGGCGGACTGCAGTGGCTGCTCGCCACACCGGTGCAGTTCTGGCTCGGTGCCCGCTTCTACAGCGCCGGCGCAAGGGCCCTGCGTGCCGGCAGCGGAAACATGGATCTGCTGGTCGCGCTGGGGACCTCGGCGGCCTACGGTCTGAGCGTCTACCTCTGGCTGACGGCGGAAGACGGCGCGATGCCGCATCTCTATTTCGAAGCGTCGGCCGTGGTGATCACGCTGGTGCTGCTGGGCAAGTGGCTGGAGACACGCGCCAAGCGGCAGACCACCGAGGCCATCCGCGCGCTCAACGCGCTGCGGCCCGATGTTGCGCGCGTGCGACGCGACGGCCGGGAGCTGGAATTGCCACTCGCGCAGGTACGTGTTGACGACTGTGTCGTGATCCGGCCCGGCGAGCGTGTGCCGGTCGACGGCGAAGTGAGCGAAGGCGCAAGTCAGGTGGACGAATCGCTGATCACCGGCGAAAGCCTGCCCGTGGCCAAACAGGTCGGCGACCCTGTCACCGGCGGTTCGGTCAATGGCGAAGGCCTGCTGATCGTGCGCACCGTGGCGATCGGCGCCGAAACGGTGCTGGCGCGCATCGTGCGCCTGGTCGAAAGTGCGCAGGCAAAGAAGGCACCGATACAGCGCCTGGTCGACCGGGTCAGCGCGGTGTTCGTGCCGGTCGTCATCGCGCTGGCCGCGCTGACGTTCGCAGGATGGATGCTGGCCGGCGCCGGCGTCCCGAATTCGCTGCTCAATGCCGTGGCCGTGCTGGTGATCGCCTGCCCGTGCGCGCTCGGGCTGGCGACGCCCACGGCCATCATGGTGGGCACCGGTGCGGCGGCGCGCCGCGGCATCCTGATCAAGGACGCCGAGGCGCTGGAGATCGCGCACCGCATCACCGTCGTCGCGTTCGACAAGACCGGCACGCTGACCGAAGGCCGTCCGGAACTGGTTGCGGCCGAGCCCGCCGGCGGAACTCGGGAAGCTTTGCTGTCGCGAGCAGCGTCGCTGCAGGCGGGCAGCGAACATCCGCTCGCGCGCGCGGTGCTGGCGGCCGCGCAACGCGAGGGGCTGGCGATCGAAGCGGCGACCGGTGTGGCGGCGGTCGCCGGGCGCGGCCTCTCTGCGCAGGTCGGCGGACGCGCACTGCGACTGGGCAGCACGCGCTTCATGGACGAACTGCAGGTCGATACCCGACTGCTGACCGCGCGTGCCGAGCAACTTCAGTCGCAGGGCTACACCGTGTCATGGCTGGCCGACGTGAGCGAGGCGCCGTTGCTGATCGGTCTGCTCGCCTTCGGCGATACGGTCAAGCCGTCGGCACAGGCCGCGGTGCGCAGGCTGCAGGCGGCCGGCGTGCGCACCGTGCTGGTCAGCGGCGACAACCGCGGCGCAGCCGCTGCGGTGGCCGCTGCGCTGGGCATCGACGATGTACGTGCCGAGGTGCTGCCGGAACACAAGGCCGAAGTCATCGCGGCGCTCCGGCAGGGCGGCGCCGTGGTCGCCATGGTGGGTGACGGCATCAACGATGCGCCGGCGCTGGCGGCCGCCGATGTCGGCATCGCCATGTCCACCGGCACCGATGTGGCGATGGCCGCGGCCGGCATCACGCTGATGCATGGCGACCCCGCGCGCGTCGCGGACGCCATCGACATCTCGCGCCGCACCTGGGCGAAGATCCGGCAGAACCTCTTCTGGGCCTTCGCATACAACGTGGTCGGCATTCCGCTCGCCGCGTTCGGGCTGCTGAATCCGGTCATCGCCGGCGCCGCCATGGCGTTCAGCAGCGCCAGCGTGGTCGGCAACGCGTTGCTGTTGCGGCGCTGGAAAGGCGGTGCTTCATGAGTGGCACGTTCAACATCGGCGAGGTGGCGGCGCGCTCCGGGGTGTCCGCCCGGATGGTGCGGCACTACGAGGCGCTCGGCCTGCTGCCGGCGGTCGCCCGCTCGGACACCGGCTACCGCAAGTATGGCGAACGCGAGGTGCATCTGCTCCGCTTCATCCGACGCGCGCGAGACCTGGGCTTCAGCATGAAGGAGATCGCGGATCTGCTGGCGCTCTGGCTGGCGCCGGACCGCGCCAGCGCCGATGTGAAGCAGATCGCGCTGGCGCATGTGGCCGATCTCGAACGCCGCATTGCGGAAATGACCGCAATGAAGCAAGCGCTGGCGCAACTCGCGGCGTGCTGTCACGGCGATCAGCAGCCGGACTGTCCCATCCTCGACGGCCTCGCCGGTTAGGATCTGTTGGCTTCGTACGGTCGCGCGTACCGATCGGGTCAGCCGCGCTGCCGATGCGGAACACGTTCCGATGTCGGCAGGCTCCGACTTGAGCGCCATCAAGCGGCTGAGGTCGGCCTGCGTCATACTTTGCGATCTCGCTGACGCTCAACCCGCAAAGGTCCTCGCACGATGTCCGACAGCCAGGCGCTTCTTGAATCACGCCATTTCCTGACCCGATCCGTACCGCTGTTCAGCCCGGTGAACTGGCTGGTCGCCGGCTGGCGCGATTTCCTGCGCTGTCCGCTGCCCGGCCTGCTGCACGGCGTTCTGGTGGCCGTATTCGGCGCCTCGCTGTGCTGGTGGATACCGGAACGCTTCTGGCTGCTCGGGGGCGCCTTCACCGGCTTCCTGCTGGTGGCGCCGGTCATCGCGACCGGGCTGTATGCCATCAGTCGTGCGCTGGAGCGGGGCGAGCCGGCGGATCTGGCCACGGCGCTGACCGTGTGGAAGCCGCGTGACGGGCGCATGGTGACGTTCGGCCTGCTGCTCGCGCTGGCCGGTACCGGCTGGGTGCTGACGTCGGCCGCGCTGATCTGGTCATTCGCGGCCGCGCCGGTGGTGACCCCGGAAGACTTCCTGCGTGTCGTCGTACTTGCGGAGCACGGCTGGTTGTTCGAAGCCTGGCTGCTGCTGGGCGGTCTGCTCGCCGCGCCGCTGTTCGCCTCCAGCGTGGTGGCGATCCCGCTGCTGCTCGACCGGAAGATCGGCGTGCTCGGCGCGGTGCTGACCAGCTGGCGCGTGGTGATGGCCAATCCGGCGCCGCTGGCGCTGTGGGGGGCGGCGATCGCGTTCTTCACGCTGTTCGGCATGGCGACAGGCCTGCTGGCGATGCCGGTGGTCATCCCGCTGCTCGGGCACGCCAGCTGGCATGCCTACCGCGAACTGGTGGGCGGTACGGCGTCGCCCGCGGGCTGAAGGGCGATCCGATCATGTCCGGCATCACCGAAGAACAATTCGCGCAGTTCGGGCTGACCTTCGGCGTCACGGCCTTCATGCTGTACATGCTGTTCATCCTGCTGCAACTGGCACGCGAATCGAAGGCGGGGCGTTTCGGCACCTTCGTCATCCTGCTTGGCCTGGGCCTGGGCATGATGGGTTTCGTCGCCAAGTTCGTCATCAAGTGGATACTCGAAAGCTGATCACCGGTACCTGCAAGGCATGAGCGAAGCGCCCGCATCGACCGGCCTGAGCGACGCGGAAGTCTCGGCGCGCCGCGCGCGCGACGGCTGGAACGAACTTGCTGTCGACCGCACGCGCGGCATTCCGGACATCGTGCTCGAAGTGGCCCGCGAACCGATGTTCCTGCTGATGCTCGGTGCCGGCGCGCTCTACCTGCTGATCGGTGACCCGCAGGAAGCGCTCGTGCTGCTCGGCTTCGTGCTGGTCATCATCGCGGTGACGGTGGTGCAGCAGCGGCGCACCGAAACCGCACTGGCGGCGCTGCGCGACCTGTCGAGCCCACGAGCGCTGGTGCTGCGCGGCGGCAAGGTGATGCGGGTGGCCGGACGCGAAGTGGTGGTCGGTGACCGCATGCTGCTGAACGAGGGCGACCGCGTGCCGGCCGACGGTATCGTGCTGTCGGCGCACGACTTCACGCTCGACGAATCGATGCTGACCGGCGAGTCGGTGGCGGTGGCCAGGCTGCCGGTCGCGGGCGGCCCCGCACTGCAGGTGTTCGCAGGCACGCTGGTGGTCAGCGGCCAGGCCACGGTCGAAGTGAGTGCCATCGGCAATGCCACCGAATTGGGCCGGATCGGCAAGTCGCTCGGCGCGATCAGCAGCGGTGCGTCGCCATTGCAGATGGAGCTGGCGAAGCTCGCGCGTCGGCTGGCGGTGATCGGCGGTGTGCTGTGCGTGCTGCTCGCACTGCTCTATGCCATGCTGCGCGGCGGCTGGCTCGATGGCCTGCTGGCCGGCATCACGCTCGCCATGGGCCTGCTGCCGCAGGAATTTCCGGTCATCCTCATCGTGTTCCTCGCCTTCGGTGCCCGCCGCATCGCCGCGCACGGCGTGCTGACGCGGCGTCTCCCGGCAATCGAAACGCTGGGCCAGACCACGGTGTTGTGCGTCGACAAGACCGGCACCTTGACACGCAACCGCATGGCGGTGGCTGCACTGGTCGCCGGTGAGGATACGTTGCATCTGGATGCCGGCCAGCCGCTGGCCGAATTGCCGGAAACATTTCACCGGCTGCTCGAATACGCGGTGCTGGCGAGCGAAGCCGATCCGCACGATCCGATGGAAAAGGCGTTTCTGAGCCTTGCCGATGCGCATCTGTCGAATACCGAACATCTGCACCCGGACTGGCGCCTGACGCGCGAATACGAGTTGTCGCCCGATCTGCTGGCGATGTCGCATCTGTGGCAGGTGCCGGACAGCGCACGCAGCGAGGTCGCCTCGAAGGGCGCGCCCGAGGCGATCGCCGACCTGTGCCACCTGTCGTCCGAGGCGCGCGCGCACCTGGCGCAGCAGGCCGGTGCGCTGGCCGACCGCGGCCTGCGCGTGCTGGCAGTGGCGCATGCGCTGCATCCGGGCAGCGAGGCGCCGGCGATCCAGCACGATTTCGAATTCCGCTTCATCGGCCTGATCGGTCTGGCCGACCCGCTGCGTGACGGCGTGCCTGCGGCGGTGGCCGAATGCCGGGCGGCCGGTGTGCGTGTCGTCATGATCACCGGCGATCACCCGCGCACCGCTCGGGCCATCGCCGCTCAGGCCGGCATCGAAGGTGCGCGCGTGCTGACCGGTCCGGAACTGGCGGCCATGGACGACGCTGCCTTTGCCGCAGCCGCTGCGCAGGGTGGCGTGTTCGCGCGCGTCAGTCCGCAGCAGAAGCTCGCCCTGGTCGAAGCGCTGAAGGCGCGCGGCGACATCGTCGCGATGACCGGCGACGGCGTGAATGACGCGCCGGCGCTGAAGGCGGCCCATATCGGCATCGCGATGGGCCGGCGCGGGACCGACGTGGCGCGCGAGGCGGCCGATCTGGTGCTGGTCGAAGACGATTTCGCCGCACTGGTGCGCGCCATCCGGCTCGGCCGGCGCATCTTCCGCAACCTGCGCCATGCGATGACCTACACGCTGGCGGTGCATGTACCCATCATCGCGCTGGCCACCGCGCCGGTGCTGTTCGGCTGGCCGCTGGTGCTGGCACCGGCCCACATCGCCTTCCTCGAACTGGTGATCGACCCCTCGTGTTCCGTGGTGTTCGAATCCGACGAGGCGGATGCGGGCGTGATGCGTGAGCCGCCGCGTCCGGGCAGCGACCCGCTGCTGCCGCCCGCCCGCCTCTGGACCAGCCTGCTGCTCGGCACCGTCACCTCGGCCGTCGTGCTCGCGGTGCACGCCTTCGCGCGTGCGCAGGGCTTCGACGCGTCCGTGGTGCGCACCTGGGTGTTCATCGCGCTGGTGAGCAGCGGCATCGCGCTCATTTTCTGCGCCCGCACCCACGGTGGCGCCTGGCTGGATGCCTTGCGCGGTACCGCACCGGTGGCGCGCGCCATCATCGCCGCCACGCTGCTGGCGCTGCTCGCCGTGACAGGCGTGCCCTGGCTGGCGGCACAGTTCGGTTTCACGCCGCTGGCGCCGGCCCACTGGCTGGCCGCCTGCGCACTCGGTCTCGCGAGTTTCGTGCCGCTGCAGATCGTGAAGCGCGTGATGCCGGGCGAAAAAAAACCCGGCACGACGGCCGGGTCTTGAACAACGAGGGTCAGGCTGACGCGTATTACATGCGACGGCGGGCGGCCATGCCGATCAGGCCCAGACCGGCCAGCAGCAGCGCGTAGGTTTCCGGTTCCGGCACCGGCGTGGCGACGGCCAGGTTGTCGAGCACGACGGCGTTGCCCTTGAACGAAATCGAGCGAATGTCGGCCGTGGCGCGCGTGATGCCGACGAACTGGCCTTCGTTGTAGCCGAATTCGTCAGTGTCGATGCTCAGGGTGTACGACTCGATGATCTGGTTGTTGTCGCCGTAGGCGGACACCACGATGCCGAACGGCAGCAGGTCGTCGGCGTAGTGATTGACGAAGGCGCCGGCGCCGGCGGTCAGGTCCGAGAACGTGAAGCGCAGTTCGCCGATGAAGCCGCTGGCGGCGAAGAAATTACCGACACCCCAGACGCCGTTGGTGCCGAGCACGGCAATGTTGGCACCCAGTTGCGAGCCTTCATCACCGGTGAAGGTGACGCCGGGCGCAACCATTTCCGGGCCGCTGGTCAGAAAGCCATCGTAGCTCTCGAAATCAACGACGGCCGGGTTGTACAGGTCAGCGACGTCGCTGGTCAGGGCGGCGTGCGCCGGCAGCATGGCGAACGAGGCCAATGCAGCAGCGATGAAAGTCAGTTTCATGATGAATCCTTTGGTGAGGGGCACGGTGGCAAAGCTGATCTGCCACCGTGACGCCCATGTGAAAACGATGTGTCGATGCGTTAAACGGCTATCGAACAGGAGGCGCTCAGGTACCGATCACGCCGCCGTCGTCCTTGGTGATGACCACCGTGGCAGAGCGCGGCTTGATGGCGCCATTGGTGCTTTGCGTCGTCGGGCCATTGAAACCGCTGTCCGGCCAGGTGCTGTTCGACGTGTAGCTGCCCGACCAGTCTTCGCCCGGGTGCTGGATGTTGACGAACATGGTCTTGCCGTCCGGCGTCGACACCACACCGGTCACTTCGCAGTTGCGCGGGCTGGTCAGGAAGCGGGTGATCTGGCGGGTGGCCGGATCGGCGCAGAACATCGCGTTGCCGCCGATGTTGGCAAAGTCGCCGGTGGCGTTGCCGACCTGGTCGGTCTGGATCCACAGGCGGCCGTCCTTGTCGAACCACAGGCCATCCGGCGCGCCCAGGTCGTCACCGATGATGTTGCCCTGCAGGTTCGGCGCAGCGTTCAGGCTGTCGCCGCATTCGACGAAGATATCCCACTGGAAGCTGGTCGCGGCGACATCGCCGTTGGCTTCGTTCCAGCGGATGATGTGGCCGTAGCGGTTGTCGCGGCGCGGGTTGGCGGCATCGACCGGCGGGCGGGCCGACCCGGCGGTGGTGGTACCGTTCGGGTTGTTCGACGATGCGGTGTTGGTGCCGCGACGGTTGTTGTTGGTCAGCGTGAGATAGACCTCGCGCGTCGTGGGGTGCACCGCAACCCATTCCGGGCGGTCCATCATCGTGGCGCCGACGCGGTCTGCGGCCTGGCGCGTCTTGATCAGCACTTCGGCCTGGTCGGCAAAGCCGTTTGCGGCGGTCAGGCCGTTCTGGTTCCACACCAGCGGCAGCCACTGGCCGCTGCCGTCGGCGTTGAACTTCGCGACATACAGCGTGCCGCTGTCGAGCAGGTCACGGTTGGCGGCGCGGTTCTTCGTGTTCAGCTTTTTCGCGCACACGAACTTGTACATGTAGTCGTTGCGTTCGTCGTCGCCCGAGTAGAACGCCACGGTGTTGTCCGTGCCGACCGAAGCGATGACCGACTCATGCTTGAAGCGACCCAGCGCCGTCCGCTTGACCGGCTTCGAATTCGGGTTGAAGGGATCGATTTCGACGATCCAGCCGAAACGGTTGGGTTCGTTCGGGTTGTCGCGGAAATCGAAGCGCGGATCGGCTTCGTGCCAGCGGTAGCCAAAGCCACCGGCAGCCATGCCGTAGCGGGCTTCCAGCGAATTCAGCGGCTGGGCAGCCAGCTTGGCGGCGGTGGTGCCGAAGTAACCGTTGAAGTTCTCTTCGCAGGTGAGGTAAGTGCCCCACGGCGTGTAGCCGTGGGCGCAGTTGTTCAGCGTACCGAGCACATTCTTGCCCGACGGGTCCGCTGCCGTCTTCATCAGCGGGTGACCGGCAGCCGGGCCGCTGATCGCACAGGGTGTGGCACCGGTGATGCGGCGGGCAAAGGCCGACGGGCGCTGCACCTTCATTTCGCCACTGATCTTGCGCACTTCGATCACGCTCACGCCGTGGCCGGCAACCTGGGCATCGACCATCGGCTTGGTGATCACATCGGTGCCGTAGGTCATGCTGTTCACGACGAGGCCGGGATCGACGTATTCGTGGTTCGACACCAGCAGGCCGCGGTCATTGCTCAGGCCGCTGGCACCCACCGCCGGGAACGGGAACAGGTGCATGCCGTCGTTGTGCGAACCCCAGGTCGTCAGCTGGCGCGCTTCGGTCATGGCGGTGGACGGATCCCAGTGCGTCATGGCGTCCGGGCCTGCCTTGCCGATCGCGTCGCCCCAGGCGATGAAGGTCTTCGCCGTGTAGCCGCTCGGCACGGTGATGCCGTCCGTCATCGGAAAGATGTTGGCCGGCACGCCGGTGAAGCCGATGCCGCCGGTCGGTGCCGGGCTGCCGACATACGCGCCGTTGGCCAGCGATTCGAGGCTGAAGCCGCCGAGCGAGGCGAAGGTTGCGGTCGCCAGCGAACCTTTGAGGAAGTTGCGGCGGCCGGTGAAGCGGTCCATCACGTCGCGGATGGATTCATTGCCGGACGGGTTGATCGTCAGGTCGTTATCGGGATGCTGTGTGGAAGACATGGGTTCTCCTGATGAGACGGTGTGGACGGGTCAGTCGCAGGCGCGCACACGCGCGCGCCGACGAACCCGCGGAGTGTGTCGGCCGTGTTTGACAGGGATAAGACGTGATCGCAGCCCGTGGATGAGCCGAACGGACTATCGAAGCCTGTAGGGCTGACGTCGCCTGCAGGGGAAATCTGCCGGCCGGGAGAGGTTTGCAACGAGGTCTGCAATGAAAAGGGGGCGGCATCCGGGTCGGATGCCGCCCCCGACGGGCGGGACGAGCGCAGCGGGCTCAGTTGCCCGAACGCAGCCGGCGACGGGCCACGCCACCCACCGCAAACAGGCCGGCCAGCATCAGTGCCCAGCTTTCCGGCTCGGGCACCGCGGGCGTGATCGTGACGCGGTAAGCCAGGAACATGGTGTCGATGTCCTTGCCGTCGTCGTATGCGCTGCCGACCTGGAAGCCATCGGTGGTGGCGAAGTCGTTGTCGTTGGCGACGAACAGGAAGTAGTCGTTCGGGCGGCCCTCCTCCAGTGTCGGCAGCAGCACCAGGCCTTCCCATTTCTCTGACAGGTTGTCCAGACCCGGCTGTACGCCGTTCGCCAGGCCGAAGCGCGCCAGTTCGGCGTCGTCGTTGATGTCGAGGAAGGGCGTGTAGAGCGCCGGCGTGATGGCCGGATTCAGCACACCGCCCGGGGCGATCTGTCCTTCGTAGCTCTCGTTGAGGATGTTGGTCGCCTCGCTGATGTCGATCACATCGACACGGCGCAGATTCGATTCCTGCGTGCCGACCAGGAAGCCGTTGCTGTCGCGCGGCAGGATGAACAACTGGGTGTCGGACACGGCAAGGATTTCGCTCTGTGCGGCCACCAGCGTGCTCGCGCCCTGCTGGAACTTCGGCAGTTGCACGGCGTATTCACCGGTCAGTGCGATCTGGTCCAGATTGCTGACGTCGTACGTGAACAGGCGGGTATTGTCGCGCGTGGCGGCATTCGCGAGGTCCTGACGGGCGGCACTCTGCAGCGCGACGAACAGCGTCTTGCCGTCCGGCGACAGCGACAGACCTTCGAAGCCCTGATTGTTGGCGCGGCCGAAGTTCGGATTGGCCGGCGTGGGTGCCGGCTGACCGGCGGTCGGGTTGTTCGAGCTGTAGTCGGTGACGCCATTGCGCAGCGGACGCACGGACGGCGCCACCGGCAGCGCGCCGATGAATTCGCCTGCGGCCGAGAAGCGATAGATCGAAGGACCGTATTCGTCGCTGATCAGGCGTGAGCCATCCGCGAGGATGACGATGCCTTCGGCGTCGAGCGACAGCTTGCCGTTGTAGCCCTGCGGCAGTTCCGGCAGCAGCGAAGTGGCTGGGCGCGCACCGCCGGTGGCCACACCACCGGGTTTTGCGTCGATACCGCTCAACGGCCGCGTACCGCCACCAGCCAGCGTTTCGTACAGCAGCGTCGATTGCGTCAGGGCAAGGCCGATCTGGTTCTGGCCCAGGCCGGTGCTGCCTGCTGCGGCAGGCGTGAAGTCGACCGCGATGCGGTTGATGCGCGCCGTGTAGTCGATCGTGCCCGCCACGTTGTAGCCGCGGTCGGGTGAGGCGTAGAAGATGCCGGTGTAGCGGTCGCCGGTGCGTGTCCAGGTCGACGCATCGGCCACCAGGCCCGAGATCGAGCCGAAGGTTTCACCGTGCTCGTCGCGCAGATTGGCGGCCAGCCGGCCTACACCGACCAGTTCGTGCAGCGTGAACGCGGTGCCATTGACGAGGGTTTGCGCAAACGAAACCTGCGCGCCGCCGAGCAGCAGTGCGCCGGCGAACGTCAGGCGGGACAGGTGAATCAGGGATTTTTTCATGTGACCTCCGGCAGGCTGCGCCCATTGTTGTTGTGAACGATCACCCTGGAGTTTGAGCAGCCTGCGTGACAGCTTGGTGACACCCTGCCGACGGAATCGAATGCGCAGCGCGACAGCCGCCGGAACGGCGTGACACACTGTCGATCATCCCTGTCTCAGGCGTTCGGGCATCGTGATCATCATCGAAGTGTTGCTGTGTATTGCGGCGCTGGGCGTCAGCGTGGCGCTGCGTCCGTGGCGCATGTTGCGCGGCCCGCTCGGCGCGCCCTGGGTGGCGTCATGGGTGCTGCTGTCGCTGCTGTGGGTGCTGCCGCAGAACCTGCCGGCCGGCATTTCGATCCAGTTGTCGGGCGCCTGCCTGCTGGTGCTGATGTTCGGCTGGCCGCTGGCGGTCATCGAACTGCTGCTGGTTGCGCTCGCGGTGTGGCTGTTCGGTCAGCTCGGGTGGGCCGCGGTGCTGTCGCAGCTGGTATGGATCGGCCTGGTACCGGCAACGCTTGCACTGGCGCTGGGCGAGGTGTTGCGACGCGCGCTGCCGCCGCATCCTTTCATTTACGTGCTGGGCCGCGCCTTCATCGGCACCGCGCTCTGCCTGTTCCTGGCCGGGGTGGCTTACGAGTTCGCACACCATCTGATCGACGGCGTCGCGATGGAACAGGCGCTGGTCGCCCGCTGGTTGATGGCCTGGGGCGATGCCTTCATCACCGGCATGCTGGTGTCGATCTTCGTGGCCTTCGTGCCTGAATGGCTGGCAACCTGGTCGGACCGGCGCTACCTGGGGCCCGGCGGACCCTGACCACGCGGTCGCCGCGGACGGTCGTCAGATCGTCGGCTGCCGGCCCATCTGTAACGCGCGTTCGGCGCGCAAGGCGTTCGCCAGCGACGGCTGGCCGCCGCGTGCCGCCGCCTCGATCAGGGTCAGGTCGATCACGTCGCGCTGGGCGTGACTGCCGCCGAAGCGGTGCGAAACATGGCGGATCGGCCGCAACAGCTCGACCGTCTGCGCATAGTCGCCGTCGGCGAACGCCGCCATCGCGGCGGTTGCGGCACGGCCGACCTCGGTGGTGAAACGCGTGTTGTCCGTCCCGTGGTGGCCGTCGCCTTCGATGACCGCCTGCTGCGCATCGGCAATCGCCCGGATCAGGTCGGTGCGACCGGCCGCCGCGAAGGCCATCGTGGCATGCATGTCGTTGAAGGCGTAGCGGCCGGTGGTGGCAATCGGTGCCCAGCGGTCGGCCAGCGCCTGCCAGCGCGTCCCGACATCGATGCCGCGCAGATGCAGGCGCCACAGCAGCGCAGACTGGTCGACCAGGTCGAACACCAGGCCCGGCGCGTCGGCGCATACCGGGCCGTCGTACAGCGCCAGCACCGCGTCGATGTCGTCCAGCCCGAGGTGGAACAGCGCCAGATGCCAGTGATTGTGCACCGACAGGAAGCTGTCCTGCGCCCAGGTACGGGGTGCGGCGCGCATCCATGCGATGCCGTCGTGCCGCCGGTTCTGCATTTCCATCACGTGCGCGACGGCATGCTGCGCCCAGCCGTCCTGCGGCTGGCGCTCGACCGCCTGCCGGCCGTAGTGCTCGGCACGTGCATAGTCGCCGGTTTCTTCCAGCCCAAACGCCAGCATGCCGGCGACCGCGTGCCAGGCCGGCATGTCGGTGTGCCACGCGGGCAGGGCGCGCGCGATGCGGTCGCGCAGCATGCGCGAATCGCCGAGCAGGAAATCGGTCTGGTGGCCGGCCTGCAGCGCCAGCACGTCGAGCGGATGGTCAATGGCGAGGTCTTCGAGCACGCGCGCAGCGGCGCGCCAGCGGCCACCGACCAGCAGGCCGACCGCCTTGACGTGGCGTGCTTCGCGCTCATTGGCGGGCAAACCTTCTGCACTTCTGCACGCGGCAGCGGCCACCGGAAGCCCGGCGGGTTCGGTGCCGAGCAGCATCAGGTAGGCAAGCAGCACATGGCCCATGACCATGTCCGGGCTGTCCTCGAGGGCTGCGCTGACGGTTGCGACCGGGTCGCCGATGAAGCAGCGGAACTGGTGTTCCGCCCGTTCGAGCAGTTCAAGACTGCGTGGGCTGGCGCCACTGACGGCCAGGCCTGTGGGGGTGCGCAAGGTCATGGTCGAACTCCCGTGCGTTCGGGCGATACCCAACTCCGTCAGGGCACTGCGCGCCCGTCGCAGCTCACCCCGGTCATTGACTACTGATGGTAGGCAATTTCGATGTCAGTATCGAGTTCGGTCACGCAGTCGAGCACCTGGCTGGTCAGGGTCTGGTCATCGTCGCTCCACAGTGCTTCCGGGTCGTCCTCGCGCGTGGACAGCGGCGTGATGTCGAAGTCGATGAACTGGTCGCCGACCTTGAGTACGGTGACACCCGACGCGTGGTCCACCAGGGTCCAGTCATCGGGCACCTGCAGTTCGGCAGTGAGGTGTACGGTCAGTGTCTTCATTGCATTCTCCGGTTGATGTGGCGGCACTGTAACGCGCCGGTCGCGTGCCGGGTCAATTGATCTTCAGGGTATCCCGGCGGCCGGACCCGGCCGGTGATCGGGCGCGTGTTCGGTAGGATGCGCATCCGGGTCGTGTTGTCGGCTCAGCGACAGCCCGGTCTTCGACAATGACTTTCCGGAGCTGGAACATGGCGGTGAACCTGATCGAACTTGAATCCGGCCCTGCGCCGAGTGCAACCGTAATCGTGCTGCATGGCCTGGGTGCCGACGGCAACGACTTCGTGCCGGTGTGCCGCGCGCTGGATCTGGATGCCGTCGGCCCGGTGCGCTTCGTGCTGCCCGACGCGCCCGAGCGCCCGGTCACGCGCAACGGCGGCTACATCATGCGCGCCTGGTTCGATGTGTTCGCGCCGGGCTCGGGTATCGATGACGAGGCGGGCATCCGCGCGTCGCAACAGATCGTCGAGGCGCTCATCGCGCGCGAAACCGGACGCGGCACGCCGGCGTCGCGCATCGTGCTGATGGGGTTTTCGCAGGGCTGCGCGATGGCGCTGGTCGCCGGCCTGCGCCACGCCGAGCGGCTGGCCGGCATCGTCGGGCTGTCGGGCTATCTGCCGCTGGCCGGCAAGACCGCGGGCGAGCGCAGCGCCGCCAACCGCGATGTGCCGGTGTTTCTGGCGCACGGCCTCAACGACAGCGTGGTCGATATCGACCGCGGGCTGGCGGCGCGCGCCGTACTCGACGAGCTGTCGGTGTCGTGTGACTGGCACACCTATGACATGGACCACGAGCTGTGTCCGGACGAAATCGCCGATCTGAACCGCTGGTTGCTGCAGGTGCTGGCCTGATCGGCCCGCAAGGCTTCACGCCGGGCGGCGCGCCAGCTCAATCCGGCTTCGGGGTGCGGGCGGTGAGCAGTTGCGCCAGCTCGACCGCCGAGCGCACGCCCATCTTGTCGAAGATGCGTGCCCGATGCACCTCGACCGTGCGCATCGTCACGCCGAGATCCATCGCGATCACCTTGTTCATCTGGCCGGCCAGCACACGCTCCATCACCTCCAGCTCGCGGCTGGTGAGCTGTGCGAGGCGCTCGTCGACCTCGCGCGCCGCGGCCTGACGGCTCGAGCGCTGGTGGTGGATGTCGAGCGCGGCCAGCGCACGGTCGACCAGCTCGTTGTCGTTGAACGGCTTCTCCACGAAATCGAAGGCGCCTTTTTTCAGCGCGGCGACCGCCATCGGCACGTCGCCATGCCCGGTCAGGAAAATGACCGGGATGTCATGGCCGTTCTCGCGCAGCCATTCGAACAGTTCGAGTCCGCTCATGCCGTCCATCCGGATGTCGAGCAGCAGGCAGCCGCAGCGCCCGATCTCGCCACCGGCAATCAGCGCCTCGGCTGACGACCACAGCCGCGCGACATGGCCGCGCGAGCGGAACAGCCAGCCGAGCGCATCGCGGATGGCGTCGTCGTCGTCGACGATGAAGATCTGGTTCGTGCTCATGTCGACAGCACCTCTGCGTCGGCCGCCGGCAGTTTCAGGATGAACACGGTGCCGCCGCCCTCGGCCGCTTCGAACCACAGCCGGCCGTGATGCAGTTCGACGATGGAGCGGCAGATGTTCAATCCCATGCCCATGCCGTCCGGTTTGGTGGTGAAGAAGGGCGCGAAGAGTTTTTCCGCGATGTCGGGCGGAATGCCGGCGCCGCTGTCGCGCACCGCCACCTGCACGTCTTCGCCGTCGGCCCGGGTATCGATCTGCAGCCGCCGCTTTTCCGCCGAGCTGCCGGCCATGGCGTCCATGCCGTTGCGGATCAGATTCAGCAGTACCTGCTCGATCATCACACGGTCGGCCAGCACGTCGGCCAGATCCGGCGCCTGCGACGTGGTGATGTGGATGTTGCGCTTGCGCGCATCGGCTTCGATCAGCGCCACCGCGTCGTCGACGATGTCATTCAGCGCACAGCGCACGCGTTGCGGCTCTGACCGTCGCACGAATTCGTGCACGCGACGGATGATGGTGCCGGCACGCCTTGCCTGCGTATTCATCTTCGACAGCGGTTCCCTGAAGTCGGACAGGTGGCCCTGGCCGGTTTCGATCATGTTCAGGCATGCCGTGCTGTAGCTGGAAATGGCGGAAAGCGGCTGGTTCAGTTCGTGCGCCAGCGTGGACGCCATTTCGCCCATCGTGATGAGCCGGCCGGTGAATTGCAGCTGCTCCTGCTGCTGCCGGTACAGCGCCTCGGCCTGCTTGCTTTCCGTGACGTCGAGCACCGAACTCATCCAGCCGACGTGCCGGCCTTCGGCATCGACCAGCGGCGCTTCCGAAATCAGCACGTCGAAGCGTTCACCGTCGCGCCGCATGAAGGTCAGTTCGATCGCATCGCGTTTTTCGGCGTTGCCGGCGAGGATGCCGTCGTGCAGCGCCCGGATCTGTTCGGCGTGTTCGGGTGCCCAGTAGGGCATCGGCGGGCGCATCGCCATCAGCTCCTCGGCGCTCCAGCCGACCATGCGGCAGAACGCCGGATTGACGTGCGTGATGCGGCCTTCGAGATCGCGCGCGCGCAGGCCGATAATCAGCGAGTTCTCCATCGCGGTGCGAAAGGCATGTTCCTCGCGCAGGGCATGCTCGGCGGCGAGCCGGCGATTGAGGTGGCGGCGCAGCGCCCACAGGCTCCACAGCATGGTCAGTGCGAGGCCGACCAGGGTGACCACCAGCAGCGCCGGCAGCAGGCGGGTTTCGCTGCGATAGGCGGCGACACGCAGCCGCAGCCCGTGGCCCGGCGGGTCGAAAGAGAGCGAATAGCCCAGATCGCTGTTGCCGGACGATACCTTCGACTTGCTGGCCAGTACGCGTTCCGTGTTGTCGATCACCTCGACCGCATAGCGCTCGGCAAACCACCACGGCACCGAACGCACGAGCATCTGCGCCAGTGAGTAGCGTCCAAGCATCCAGCCCCGGCCGGCGCCCAGCGGCACCAGCACGTCGAACTGCACATCGCCGTCGTGCAATGCGCGGGGCGGCAGATAGACCGCCTGTCCGATCCGGTCCGCGAGCCGGGCCGGTGCGGCGAGTGCGTCATCGTTGGGGTCGATCGCGAGCAGACGCTCGACGCTCAGCAAGCCCTGGCCATTGCTCACGAGACTGCGCGCACGCAGTTCGAGCGCGGCTGCATCGAAGCCCTTTTCGGCGGCCTCGCGACCCAGCTGCCCGATCAGTTCCACGTTGCGATCGAGGTGGAATCGCAAGTCCTGTTCCATCCACAGCACGTCGCTGATCATCGCCGCGCGCTGGTCCTCCTGATCCTTGCTGTGCAGCAGCCAGACCAGTGCCGCGATGGCAGCGAGGAACAGCACCAGTGCCACGCGCGGCAGGACCCAGTACCAGCCGGGGGCAACGGTGGGCGGTGCTGCGGACTGCGGCAGGCGAAGCAGGGATTCCACGTTGCTCGTTGGCTTTCGGAAGATGGAGCGCAGCATGCGCCTGGTGCGTACCGCACAGCTCACATCATAAGGCGCGTATCGGACGCACTGCAGGTCGGAAATCCACAACCTGCCAGACGCAATCGCGGTTGCGGATATCCACAATGTCCTTTGTGAAGTGACGCGCCCAGAATTTGTGCATCACACGGGCCGTTCGCGTCCGGTGCATCCATAAAGGAGGAGACCTCATGAAACTTCATTCGATGTTGTTCGGCCTGATCGCGCTCGGCCTCACCCCGTTTGCAGTGGCGCAACAGCCCATCGTGATCAAGTTCAGCCACGTCGTGGCGACCGAAACACCGAAGGGCAAGGCGGCGGACTACTTCAAGAAGCGCGCCGAGGAACTGACCGGCGGCAAGGTGAAGGTCGAGGTCTACCCGAACAGCCAGCTGTACAAGGACAAGGAAGAGATGGAGGCGCTGCAGCTCGGCGCGGTGCAGATGCTGGCGCCGTCGCTGGCCAAATTCGGCCCCATAGGCGTGAAGGAATTCGAGGCGTTCGACCTGCCCTTCATTTTC
>JAEUNO010000025.1 GCA_016791045.1 Methyloversatilis sp.
CCCCCCCCACCCCCATCGCCACGAGTTAGCACCCTCTTTCCCTACAGACGCTCTTCCGCTCTGCAGGGCTCGCTCCTACAGAAAACTGTGCCTCCGCTGTAGGAGCGACCCCCGGTCGCGATTCGCGGGTTGATCACGCGACATCACGTGTTTACCGACCGGATCGCGAGCAGGGCTCGCTCCTACAGAAAACTGTGCCTCCGCTGTAGGAGCGACCCCAGGTCGCGATTCGCGGGTTGATCACGCGACATCACGTGTTTGCCGACCGGATCGCGAGCAGGGCTCATTTTGCGCGCTTCAGGATGCCGATCGGCGGAGCCCAGCTTTCGGTGGGTGATTTCTTGCTGGTGATCAGTGTCAGCTGCGAGGGCGCGAACACGTTCGCGTTGTGCGTCACCGGGGTGGTGATGAGGTATTGCGCGCGGGTGGCACCGAGGAAGCGGCCGACGCGGTCGATGTTGGCGACGTCCAGGTGGGCGAACGGCTCGTCGATGAACACGAAGCCGCCGGGGCGGGTGTCGTCCATCAGCAGCGCGATCAGCAGGATCAGCGACTTCATCACCTGCTGGCCGCCCGATGCTTCGCCGTCATTCAGGCCGACGGCGCCCTTGCGGTCGAAGTCGAAACTCACGTCCAGTCCGGCCTGGGCAAGCGCCAGATCGTCGTTGTCCAGCGGCGGCGCGCCGCAATCCACGCCCACGTTGGCCAGTTCGCCCAGCGCACGCAGGTTCTTGCCGTACTGACGCACGGTGGCGCGCAGTTTGGCGATGTAGGCGGCGCGGGCGTCGTCGGTGTGACGGCGGGCGGTGGCGCAGTAGCCCTGGCGGCTGGCGTAGTCCTGTTCGCGCCGCGCAAGATCATCCTTCAGCCGGTCGCGCAGCGTCAGCGCTGACGGATCGGTGACCCAGTCGCCGGACGCCAGCAGATCACGCAGCCGACCCAGTTCGCGCCGCGCGGCGCGGGCGTCGCCGTAGCGTTCGGTCAGCTGGGCCAGTTCGCGCGGGTCGAGCCAGTGCGCCGGCATGCCGCGGCGGCGGGCGCGCAGCGCCACCAGTCGCTGCGCCTGTTCGGTGCGACGCGGCGTCAGTTGCTGCGTCAGATCGCGCAGGCGCGTACCCACCGCATTCAGCTCGCGCCGACGACGGTCGATTTCGGTGTCGATGCCAGTCAGGTTTTCGCGCAGGCGCTCGACTTCGCGCAGCGCGGCATCGCGCGCGGTGATGGTCTGGTCGCTGTTGGAACGCGCACCGGGCAATGCCGCCCGGGCCTGCGCAAATTCATTGCTCCGCAGGGCCAGCAGGCTGGCCGATTGCAGGCCGAGCAGGCGGGCGCGCAGCGCGCTCACCTGTTCGCGTGCCCGGTCCAGCTCGGGGCTGAGCGCGCGGCGCGCGACATCGAGTCCGGCGATGTCGCGGCCCAATTGCTCGATGCGCGCCTGCCGGGCCAGTTCGCCGAAGTGGAATTCGGCCGGGCGCCCAAGGTGACGCGCACCGCGGCGCTCGCGGTGATAGCCATCGCGGGTGATCCATTCGGTATCGCGCGGCAGATGACGCGCCGCATCGGCGCTGTCCACACGCTGCATGCGGCCCAGCAGGTCGGCGAGCCAGCGCGGCACCGCGGCAGCAAAGCGCACCACTTCGGCCAGCGAGCCGGCACGCGGTGCGGCCGCGGTTTCGCGTTCGGCGACGATGAAGTGGCGGAAGCGCACCTGTTCGCCCAGCGCCCACGCGGCGTGACGGTCGTCTTCGCGTTCCAGCAACACAAGGTGGCGGTAGGGGCGCAGCACGGCTTCCAGCGCAGCCTGCCAGGCGACGTCGGTCACCTCGACCACGTCAGACAGCACGCAGTGCGCGATGCCGGCTTCATCCAGCTTCGCCCGGAAGGCGCTCACCTCGGCGTCGCCCGGCGCGCCGCGACGTTCCTGTGCGGCGCGCAGCTGTTCGGCCTTGTCTTCGAACTGCGCCACCAGCATGCGCTCGTCGCCCGCCAGCTTCGTCGCCAGCGCTTCGGCTGCGGCGTGCTCGGCTTCCAGCGTCAGCGCATCGGCGCCATGTTCGCTGGCCACCCGCTCGCGCAGCTTGCGTTCCTCGTCGAGCAGCCGCTCCACATCGCGCAGCGCATCGTGGGCCGCCAGCTGGCGGGCTTCGGCCTGCTGCGCATCGGCGCGCACCTCGGCCAGTGCCGCGACAGCCGCTTCGCGTTCGGCGGTCACGGCGACAAGCCGGTCCGAAAGCGTGGCCTGCTCGCGGCCGAGCCAGCGCAGGTCGTCGCGGAGGCGGGCGAGGTCGCCGCGCTCGTTCGACATGTCGCGCGTCAGTTCGGCGACTTCGAGCCGCGGCACGATTTCGGTTTCCAGTGCCAGGACCTCGTCGGCGTGCTGCTTCCATTGCCGGTAGTTGTCGGCTTCGAGGCGCTTGGCTTCGGCCTGTGCACGCAGTCGTTCGAGGTCGAGGCCGATGCCTTCGAGTTCGCGTTCGGCGCCTTTCTGTTCCTCGCGCGCGGCCTGGTAGTTGTCCAGCACCTCCTTGTCGCCGAACACGTCGAACACCAGGTCGAGCAGGGCGCGCGGCGAGTATTCGCACAGCTTGTCGGTGTCACCCTGTTCCAGCGACAGCACCTTGGCGATGGCCGGCGTCAGACCGCCCCAGGCGAGGCGGTTCTGGTAGTCGCGCAGGCCGGTCCATTCGCCACCGGATTCCAGCGTTTCGATCGCGACATTGCCGTCGAGGATGGCGTAGTCGCGCGTCCAGTCGCCGCTGGCGCGCTTGATGCGGCAGGCCAGCGTCACTTCATCATGGACGCACGGAAAGAACGGCCGCTTGCCGGTGCCGCTCGCCACGTTGGCCACGACGGCGCGTATCCATGCGTAGTCGTGATCGCCGCGCCGCACGTAGCGGCGGAAGTCGCGCTTGCCGGAACAGCGCAGCGCGAACAGCGTACGCAGCGCATCGAGCAGCGTGGTCTTGCCCGAGCCATTCGGCCCGACGATGGTGATGATCTGTGCATCGAGCGGCAGCGTGAAGCGCCGCCAGAAATCCCAATGCACCAGTTCGAGTTGCTTGATGTGGAACATGGGTGGCTCGTCAGCGTGCGTGAGAAGTGTGCGGGAGCGGGCGGCAGAGCGCATGCGAGTGATCAGCCGCCGGCCGATGATCGACGGGCGTATCGCCTGCAGGGCAGGCTCCTGTAACAACCACGACGGTGTTTGCCTTTCGCAGGAGCGGGCCCTGCCCGCGATACAGACTGCAATCATCGACAAGCGCCTGATCACAGGCAGGGCGCGCGCCGGCCAGGGACGGGCGCATCATGCTTCGGCCTCGTCGTCGTCCGCCGCGGCCGCCAGTTCGAAGGCATTGGCTTCGGGCATGGCGTGGCCGGCGCCGGTCAGCACGTCGGCCAGCGTGCCGTGGATGACGCGGTCGGCCAGAATGCGGTAGTCGAGCAGCACGTCGAGCAGCGGGCCTTCGAACACCAGGCCGTTGCGCCGCTCGATGAATCCGAGACGCGACAGCTTGCCGAGCGTGAATCTGAGCTTCGTGATGCCGCCAAGCCGGGCGCCGAAGTCGGCCACCAGCGACGCTTCGGTGAGTGCGCCCGATACCGCGTCGCCATGCTCGACCGGCTGTTCGGCGCCGAACATGTCGTCCTGCCCTTCGTCGTTCAGGGCGCGTCGGCTGACCTGGCGTTCGCGCTTGGGCAGCACGATCAGCGACCAGATCACCATCAGCCAGGCCAGTTCGTCGCGCATCAGTCCGACATTGCTGGCGGCGTATTCGCGTGTCTGGCCGAACACCGGCTCGCGCATGTCGTCGGCGATGCCGACCGCGATGTGCGCGGCATAGGGATTGTCGAACAGCTGCAGGCCGACTGCGGCCAGCCGCTGGTCGAGCGCGTGGCGGAAGCCGTCATCGACCAGGGCGCGGCGCGCCAGCAGGTCGGTGCGCGGCATCGAGCGGTGCGCCAGCAGGCGCGCGGTCAGGGTGCGAAGTTCTGTTTCCATGTCGGTCAGCTCAAGGGATGTGCCGCGAATGAACGCGGGACGACCCGGTCAGGGCGGATGAAACACGCGGCAAGGTCGCCGCGTTCCGTTTTGGCTGCGTCCATCCGGCGCGCAGACGCTTCATGACGCGCTCCGCGGGAGCACTGCGCCGACCGTGATCGCGGCGATGTCGTCGTCGGCCAGCGGCTGCAGGTCTTCGGTGAAGCGCACGTCGATGGCCAGACGCAGGAAGTCGGCCACCGGGCCTTCGCCGGCTTCGACCGCCGGGTCGCCGCCGGCACCGGCGTCGCGCAGCAGCGCGAGCAGCGACATGCGATAGGACGCCTGCGCGAAACCGCTGCCGGGGATCACCTCGGCCAGCGCCGCCGGGCCGGCCAGCGCGCCGAGTCGATGCGCGAAGCGCTCGAGCAGGTGCAGGTCTTCCGCGGGCGGTGCCGCGGCGACCGGTGCGTCGTCGGGCGTCGGCAGCGCCGAATCGGCTTCGCTGACCGGTTCGGCGGACAAGGTCGGTTCGGCGCGGTCCAGCAGTTCGTGGTCGCCGGCCAGCAGGGTGAGGTCGGGGCAGGGCGCGAGTGCGTCGGCGGCCAGCGCAGCGAGCGCCGCGCTGTCGAGCCGGCGCAGCCAGCCGGCGACGTCCGACGACGAAATGCCCGAGCCGCCCAGCGTCACGCGCTGCGACTCGATCTTGTTCAGCGCGCGCTGGAACGACGCATCGACCCGGGCCAGGCGTGACTGCGCCAGGCCGATGCGCTGTGCCAGACGGGCGCGCTCGAACGGCTGGTCCTCATCGGCGAGCAGGTCGCGCAGCAGCGCGGTACCCCGTTCCAGCCAGCGGCCGTTGGCATCCAGACGTCGGCGCGCCGCGATGATGCGGAATTCCGACCCGGAGGCGATCGCGTCCTCGAAGTGCAGCGTGAGATCGTTCAGCTTGCCCAAGAGGTGCTGCAGCGCGTCGCCGGTGTCGCCATCGACCGCCTGCAGGCCGGCGATCTGCGCGGTCAGGAAGCCCAGCTCCACATCTTCGTCACCGGACAGTTCGAGCAGCATGGCCAGCGCGGCGCATGCGTTGCGGCCGATGTCGGACAACTGGTACTGGCTGTCCGCGACGCGCAGCAATGCGTGGTCGCGCAGGCGGCGCAGCACGGTTTCGAGCTTGACCGGATCGATGAAGGCGAAGCGTGCGCGCAGCGCGTCGGGCGACCAGCGTGGCGCGTCGGCGGTGCGGCCGATTTCGCCCAGCACCAGCACGCGCAGCAGCACCTCGGCTTCCGAGCCGTGGAACAGCGTGGTGAAGGCGGACAGCAGGGGCCGGGCGCGCGCCAGCCGGTCAAGTTCGGGCAGGTCGCCGGGGCTGACGCCGGGCGACAGAAAATCGGCGAAGTCCACCGCCGGATCCATCCGGAATTCGCCCGCGCTCACCGGTACAGCTCCAGTTTCGCGAGGCGTGCCTCGATGTCTTCGATCACGGCCTGGTAGGCGGGCGCATCGACGCCACCGAAGCGCCGGAGAAACTCGTCTTCCGGCATGAATTCGGGCAGGCCGTCGAGCGGCGGCAGCACGTCGTCGACTGGCAGACCGGCCGCAAAGCGCTGCGCGATGTTGCCGCGGCCCGCGGCAATCTGTTCGCCCAGCCGGGTGCCGGCGCGGTCGGCCAGCAGGTCGGTGAAGGAAAAACCGCTGCCGATGCGCGCATCGCTCACCTCTTTCGACAGGCCGATGGCATCGGCCCACGCCGCACCCGCGTGCAGGGCGAGCAGCGCGGACCCGACATAATGCTGCGACAGATCCTCCCGCCCGCGCAGGGTCAGGCTCAGCCGTGGCACGCGCAACCATTCGGCGGCCTGCGGCACCAGATCGCGCGGATGGCGCCCATTGACGAACAGGCCCAGCGCGAGCATGGCGGACCGCTGTTCAGCCAGCGCGTCGCCACCGCCGGAGCGCTGTTCGGCCAGCGCAAACAGCGCCTGCATGGCGCGCAGCAATTCGCTGTCGCCGTCCTTGCGCATGCCCACCACGACTTTCACCAGCGCCTCGTGATAGAAGCCGAGCCGTTGGGCTTCGCCGGCCGGCAGCATCGACTGCACGCCTTCCTTCCACAGTTCGGACGACCAGACGTAGTTCAGCGCGATGCCCGCCGGGCTGATCTGCACC
The DNA here is from genome assembly GCA_016791045.1 of Methyloversatilis sp. GTDB lineage: Bacteria > Pseudomonadota > Gammaproteobacteria > Burkholderiales > Rhodocyclaceae > Methyloversatilis. Next base: position 6,152 of record JAEUNO010000025.1, read on the forward strand.
CGGTCGAGCAGGTCGATGAAGCGCTGCGGATCGATGCCGACGCCAGCCATTTCGAGCGCCTTCGGCACCGCGCGGCGCACCAGCGGCTGCGCGATGAAGTCGGGCACGGTGAGCTGACCGATGCGCAGGGTGTCGAGCTCAGGCTGGCCGGCGTCGGACACCGCCACGCGCGCCTGCACATTGACCCAGCGTGCTGCGACCGGCAGCTCGACGCTGGCGGCGATGTTCATTCCGCCGGCATCCGGCTGCAGATCGAGTCGGGTCGCCGGCAGCCGGCGTCCTGCCTCCTGCGCCAGCAGCTTCAGGTCAGCCGTGCCGAGACGGATTTCGCTGCGCTGGCCGGTGCGCAGGCGGCGCGGGTCGTTCAGCGCCAGCTGCTGCAGCAGCTTTTCGGCGGCGGCCGGCGCCACCACCGGCGGCTCGGGCAGTGCCGGATTGGCATCGAGCATCAGAGACACCGCACCGATCACGGCGGCCAGCGCAAGCAGCAGCGACAGCGGCACCGCCCACAGCAGGAACTTCAGCAACTTCACACGCCCTGCTTCAGGCTGGCCTGGATGAAGCCGTCGAGGTCGCCGTCGAGCACGCCCTGCGTGTTGCCCACTTCGTAATTGGTGCGCAGATCCTTGATGCGGCTCTGGTCGAGTACGTAGGAACGGATCTGGTGACCCCAGCCGATGTCTGTCTTGGAATCTTCCAGCGCCTGCTGCTCGCTCTGCCGCTTGCGCAGTTCGGCTTCATACAGGCGCGACTTCAGCATGGCCATCGCCTCGGCGCGGTTGCGGTGCTGGCTGCGGTCGCTCTGGCACTGCACGACGATGCCGGACGGCATGTGCGTGATGCGGATCGCCGAGTCGGTCTTGTTGATGTGCTGACCGCCGGCGCCCGACGCGCGGAAGGTATCGACCCGCAGATCGGCCGGATTGATTTCGATCTCGATCGAGTCGTCCGCCTCCGGATAGACGAACACGCTGGAAAAGCTGGTGTGCCGGCGCGCGCCGGAGTCGAACGGGCTCTTGCGCACCAGCCGGTGGATGCCGGTTTCCGTGCGCAGCGTGCCGTAGGCGTACTCGGCAGTCACCTTGATGGTGGCGCTCTTGATGCCGGCCACGTCGCCTTCCGATTCTTCCATCACCTCGACGTCGAAGCCCTTGCGCTCGCAGTACTTCACGTACATGCGCAGCAGCATCGATGCCCAGTCCTGCGCTTCGGTGCCGCCGGCGCCGGCCTGGATTTCCAGGAAGCAGGGGTTCGGGTCCTGCGGGTTGTTGAACATGCGGCGGAATTCGAGTCCGGCCACGTCGGCTTCGACCTTCGCCTTGTCGGCTTCGATCGCCACCACGGTGTCTTCATCGGCTTCCTCGCGCGCCAGTTCGAACAGTTCGCTGGCGTCGGCAAGCCGCGCGTCGATCGATTCGATGGCGCGCACGACCGCCTCCAGCGTGTGCTTTTCCTTGCCCAGTTCCTGCGCGCGTGCGGTGTCGCTCCAGATGCCCGGATCTTCCAGCGCGCGTTCTACTTCTTCGAGCCGCGATGCCTTGGCATCGAAGTCAAAGATACCTCCGCAGTTCGCCGGCCCGCGACTGCAGGTCGGTCAGGTGATTGGCGATGGCGTTGAGACGTTCTGCTTCCATGATGTGCGGGCCCGGAATACGGAAAACCGATGATTGTACCGGCTGCAGCGGCCGGCCATGGTGCGCAGGCCCGTGGCAGCCGTGCGGCGAGCGCTGTTCGCCCGCGCCGGGTCGTGGGTGTGGCGGGACGATTTCCCTTGTAACGCGGGGTGGCGGTGCGACACCGTAGCGGGAGGTTTTCCCGGTCGGCGGGGTCGCATCCGCGTCGCCCGCAGCCCCCGATTGGCGGATTTCCTGAACCGAAGGCCGCTCGACGGTCTCTATACTGCGGCGCTTCGATCATGTCGTCCCCGCGCCTGGCACGCGCGTTCGGGTTCGATGTGGCCGACGGCCGTCCAATAAGAATGAATCAAGGAGGAAACCCCATGAAAAAGATGACCCCCACGATGTTCGCAGCGCGCAGCCTGTGGTCTGCCGCACTTTTTTCGTTGTTTGCCGGTGCCGGTCTGGCGCAGGCACAGGGCACGGCCTACGTGAGCAATCAGGAAGGCGGCATTTCGATCATCGATCTGGCCAGGATGCAGGTGACCGGCGAATACGCGGTCGGCGGCAAGGTGCCGCGCGGCCTCGGTGTCACCGACGACGGCAAAACGCTGGTGGTCGCGGTACGTGAAACCGGTGACGTTGCGCTGATCGACACGGCCAGCGGCAAGATCCTCAAGCGCGTCAAGATCGGCAAGAACCCGGAATTCGTGCGCGTGCGCGGAGACATGGCGTTCGTGTCCTTCGAACCGACTTCCAAACTCGGGCCGCCGCCCAAGCCGGGTGCGGAAAAGAAGGAAGAAAAGAAGGACGGTGGCAAGGACGGCGCCCACGGGCAAGACGACGACGATGACGACGAGGACCGGGAGCCGGCACAGGTCGCCGTGGTCGATCTGAAGGCCGGCAAGGTGGTGCGCAACATCGTAGGCGGCCCGGAGACGGAAGGCATCGAGTTTTCGCCGGACGGCAAGAGCCTGGTGGTCACCAACGAAGCCGACAACACGCTGACGCTGCACGACATCAAGTCGGGCAAGCTGGTGAAGAAGGTCGATGTCGAAAAGTACGGCGCCCGCCCGCGCGGCATCAAGCTGTCGCCGGATGGCAAGACCTACATCGCCACGCTGGAATTCGGCAACAACTTCCTGGTGCTGGACGACAAGCTCACGCCGATCAAGACCGTTGCGACCGGCCAGACGCCTTATGGCGTGGCCTTCGACCGCAAGGGCGAGCGGCTGTATGTGGCCACCGCGCGGGCCCAGGCGCTCGAAGTGTTCGACGCGAAAACCTTCGCCAAGATCAAGGACGTGCCGCTCGCCGCCGAACGCTGCTGGCACTTCACCTTCACGCCGGACGAAAAGCAGATCCTGGTGGCGTGCGGCCGCTCGAATCAGCTCGTGGTGGTGGACGCGGCGAAGCTCGAAGTCACCGCACGCATCGAGGACAAGAAGCTGCCCTGGGGGGTCGTGACCTGGCCGCGTGCGATGGGCAGCCTGGATCAGCCCTGAAAGCGCCGGTCGATGGTGCGCGGTCGAAACGCCCTTCCGCCATCGGGTCGCTTGATCCCGGCGGGAGGGCGTCAGCGCAGGAAGCGTTTCAATACGTCGCGGAACACAGGTGTGTCGGCCTGACCCAGCCACTCGAAAGCGACCATTTCGCGCGTGACGATTTCAGCGCCATTGTTTTCCATCCGCTGCAGGGCCCGGTCACGATCACGGGCGCGGCGCGATCCCACGGCGTCATCCACCACGAAGACTTCGCGCCCGGCGGCCAGCAGATCGAGCACCGTCTGCAGCACACAAACGTGAGCTTCGGTTCCGACCACGACCCACTGCTTGCGCACCGCGTGGGCCGATGCCAGCAGTGCGCCCTCGCTCACAGCCGAAAAGTGTGTCTTGCCAATGATGGCGTCGTCGCGCAGGCGCGCGCGCAAATCCGCATCGGTCAGGCCCAGACCCTGCGGGTACTGTTCCGTTGCCAGCACCGGCACGCCAAGGGCCCGTGCGACATCGACCATCCAGATGGCGTTTGCCAGTACCGCAGCGCCACCTTCGATGGCCGGCAGCAAACGGCCCTGCAGGTCGATCACGAGCAGTACGGACTGCAATGCATGGACTCTCATGATGTGCCCCCTGTTTTCTTGGGTGTCGCGGTTGCCGGCAGCGGCACCATCACCGCCTGTCCGGGCTGGCTGCAGCCTGCGTCGCAGCAGCGCCCGGGCTGCCGGTTGCGCGTGATCGAACGCTTTTCGTCGGCCAGCACACCGCGATCGAGCAGACGTTCGACCAGATCGACCTTGTCGCCGACCGGGTAGTTGCGCCAGATTTCCTGCTTCAGTGCGGCCGGCGATCCGCCGCCATGCAGGCTGATCAGCGAATACCAGCCGCCCTGGTACGAAGCGGTCAGGTCTTCCATGAAGCGCGCGACCTCGATCCGCTTGTCGTACGGGATGTCTGGATTGGCGCGCAGCACCTCGGCCAGTGTCGCGGCCGTGGCCGGGTTGTGGTCTTCGTCCGGGCCGGGCAGGGCGACGATCAGGCCGCCCGACACTTCGTGCGCCAGCCGGTGCATGTCGTAGATCTGGGTGGACAGCAGCAGCTTGCCGATATTGGCGAACACCGGCTCCGGCATGAAGGTGTGCGAGTAAGGATCGGCCGCCGCATAGACGCTGGCCGCCACGCCGCAGGCGTAGAACCCTTCGGTGATCTTGATCAGCTCGACCATCGGGTCGCGCAGATTGGCCTTGCGGTCCGGGTCCAGGCCGTTGGCTTCGCACATCAGCGCGGCGGCGCCGATCAGCAGGTCGCCGAAGCCTGCACGCGCCGCGATGCAGCTGTGGCGGTGATGGGTGGCGTAGTTGTAGGTGACGGCGCCCGAGTGTTCCCACTCGCCGGCCAGGAACACGCGCTCCCAGGGCACGAACACCTGGTCGAAGATGACCACGCCGGTGGACTGGCCGTAGCGGCGCGAAAACAGCGGCGAGCCGTGCTCGGGCTTCTCGCCCGGGCGCCCGGCGGGGCGGGCGACGATGGTGATGCCCGGCGCGTCGACCGGCACCGCGCAGCACACGGCAAAGTCGGCGTCCGCTTCGGTCATGTTGCGCGACGGCATGACCAGAAACTCATGCATGTAGGGCGCACCGGTGACGATGGCCTTGGTGCCGGAAATGACGATGCCGCCGGCGTTGCGCTCGACGATGTGCAGATAGACGTCCGGATTCGACTGCTGGTGCGGCCGCTGGCTGCGGTCGCCCTTGGCGTCGGTCATCGCGATGCCCAGCGTCAGGTCTTCGTCCTGCACGCGCTGCAGATAGTCGGCAAAGCGGGCGCCGTATTCGGTGTTGCCCCGCGCGTCATCCAGCCGCGCCACCGCCTGGCCGATGCCATTCAGTGCGTCGTGCGCCAGATAGCGCTGCGCGCAGCCGGTTTCCTGACACAGGATGCGCACCGCCTCGAGCTTGTTCAGCAGGTCGCCGGACGACTCGTTGATGTGCAGCATGCGATTGACCGTCCGGCCGCTGCGCGTCTGCACGGCCGTCATCAGCGGGGCCCTGGCCGGGTCGTGCGCGAAGTCGTAGCTCACCGCAAGCGCGTTGATGCCGGGCTGCAGCGACGGCGCATCGACGACCGCATCAATCCGTTGGCCATCGACGTACACCGTGGGGGCGTACCTGCGCAGGGACTCCCGGTAGTCCTGACCGGTCATCAGCGTGGCGGTGCCGGGTGGCGCGTGCTTGTGCATGGGAAGTGTGATGTGTTCCGTTGATTGAACACTGTTTAAATAATTGCGTCAGGTTAAAATCACGCCATGGTCAAGTCAACCGCAGGGTCACCGGACGACGCTCCGGCGCAGGCTGCGCCGAGCGGGCCGCGCGTGCTGCGCGAGGCCGTCATCAACGAAGCGCGGCGCACGCTGATTCTTGATGCCGCGCGGTCAGCATTCCTGGAACTGGGGCTCGATGGCGCCAGCCTGCGGGAAATCGCCAAGCGTGCCGGCTACACACCGGGCGCGCTGTACAGCTACTTCGGCAGCCGCGAGGAAATCTACGCGGCACTGCTCGGGGAGTCGCTGCTGCGTCTGCAGCGCCGTGTGGATGACGCGACGCCGGCGGACAGCGCGTCCGCGACGGACGAGCGTGCCGTGCTGATCGCGTTGCTGCGTGCCCGGGTGATGGCCTTTTTCGACTTCTATCGCGAGCACCCGCAGGACATGGACCTCGGGTTCTATCTGTTCAATGGCGCGCGGCCGCGCGGTCTGACCCCGGAACTGAACCAGCGGCTGAACGGCCGGCTGCAGGCCACGCTGCAGCCGATCCAGGACGTGCTGGTCCGGCTCGGTCTGAATGAAGCGGAGGCGGTGATCGAAACCACCGCGATCTTCGCCCACACCGTCGGCCTGCTGATGCTGAACAACACCGGCCGCATCCGCCTGTTCGGGCAGAACGCGCAGGCGCTGATGGCGCGTTATCTCGACGCCTTGTCTGCCCGCCTCGCCAGCCCCGTCTGACCCGGCTGAGCCGCCACCGCGAGCCGCTGCAGGGCGGGCCGGATATCCTCGCGCCCCACACGTCGCAGCAACGGCTGGCGCTCCCGTCACCCGATTGCAACATTCAGCCCTGAGAATCCGCCATCGCGGCGTGCGACGCATCGCTGCGAGAAGACCCCATTCCGCTTCCAGTCCGTATCCATCAGGGGTTCGCGGACAGGACATACCGCACACAACGACGGACCGGTCATGCGTCCAGACATACACGACCGTTCAGGCGCTCCATGAAAGATTCGCTCGCGCAGGAACAGGTGGACGTTCAGTTGCTGCTGTTCACGATCGAAACGTCGATCAGGGTGGTCAAGCGCTTCCAGTTCTTCCTGTGGGCCCAGGGGTCGCTGCAGACCTTCCTGCCGCATGAAACACTGTTGTGCGCCTGTGGCGATCTCGAGCGCGGCAACTTCCGCGCGCTGGTTTTTTCGCGCTCCGTGCTGGCGCCGGATGTCGAGGCACAGCTGACCAACCCGGTCGATGGACTGATCGGTCGTCTGATCGAGGACTGGCGCAACGGCGCGCGCGAGCCGCTGGCCCGTTCGAGCGGGCCGCGCAACCGCGACAGCAGCACGGCGATGCTGCGCACGCTGGGCATCGAACATGCGCTGGCGCACGGCTGTCGCGAGGCCCGCGGCGAACAGTCGACGTTTTTTGCGCTGCTCGGTGTGCCGGCGGCGCCAACCAGTCAGGACGCGCGCCACATCGAGCTGCTGATGCCCAATCTTCACCTGGCACTGCTGCGCATCGTCGAGTTCGAGCGCGCCGAATCGGGGGATCGCACCGTCGTCCGCCCGACGCTGCAGGCGACGCTGAGCGGGCGAGAACTGCAGGTGCTCGACTGGGTACGCGAAGGCAAGACCAATCAGGAGATCGGGCAGATCCTGGACATCAGCCCGCTGACGGTGAAGAACCATATCCAGAAAATCCTGCGCAAGCTCGACGTGACCAACCGCGCACAGGCCGTGGCGCGAGTCACTGCGCTGCGCGCACACGAAGGCGGCGCCGAAACGGCGCGGGACATGTCATGAACAGGACGATATCGATGCGGCGAAGCAAGACCGCTTTCCTCTTGCTGGGTCTGTGGCTGACCGGCGCGCAGGCGCAGGATGTGCCGCCCGAATGGCAGGGGCGCATCGCCGAACCCGAACGGCCGCGCGCGGCCGTGCCTGCAACTGCGCTCGAGTACGCCGACATGCGGCGCAGCGGTGCCGACGTCGATCCGCGCACTTATCGTGCAGCGGATATCGCGCTGCTCTCTGCTGCGCGTCGCGGTGAATGGGTCACCGCGGCGAAACTGCTGAAGGCCGGTGCGCCGGCCAACGCACGAGACGTGTGGGGCGACAGCGTACTGGTCCATGCGGCGGCAGCCGGTGAAACCGAATTCGTGCGCGCGCTGATCAACGCCGGCGCCCACGTCGACCGGCGCGGCTCGAAGGGCTTCACGCCGCTGGGCGCAGCAGCGCTCGCCGGCCATCACAAGGTGGTCGATCTGCTGCTGCGCGCCGGAGCCGACATCGACGCCAAAAGTTCGAACGGCCATACGCCGCTGATCGACGCGGTGATGCTCGACCGCAGCGAGGTGGTGGCCGTGCTGCTGCGCCACCGTCCGCAGTGGGAGTTGCAGACCGAGCGCGAATTCGGCCGCCATGCGCTGTCGCTGGCGGCCTCACTGGGGCATCTGAACGTGCTCGACCAGTTGCTGGCGGCCGGTTTCGACCCGAACATTCCGGATCGCGGCGGTTTCAATGCGCTGTACTGGGCGGTATTCAAGAAGCAGCGGCTGGCCGTCGCCCACCTGCTGGCGCTCGGCGCCGATCCGGGCGCCATGTCGACCGATATCTACGACTGACCGCCGCCACCGCGCAGGGCATCCCCTCAGCCGCGTCCGCGCGGCGGTGCGGCCGCCATCCCGTGGGTGTCCGGCCGGGCAGGGCGCCGGCTGGCCCGGGATGTTGCCCCGGTGATACCATTCGCTGCTTTTCCCACGACCTGCGCGGCCTGCAAAACGATGCGTCCGGCACACCGCGGCGCGCTCTGAGCGGCCCGGGCTCCCAAGGCTTGAATTCATGGTGTCTTCCAATTCGGTGGCGGAACACGTCCGTTCGGTTCACGCCATCATCAGCCGTCCGCAACGCCCGGCGGGCCACGAACTTGTGGCCCGCTCGTGGCTGCGCTGCTTTCATGAACTGGGTCTGGACCCGGCCGCCGAAGACAGCCCGCCGCCGCTGGCGCCCCAGGCCTGGCGCGAGCGCGGCGACCGGCTGGGTGAGGTCATGGACAGCGCCATCCCGGAAATGCAGACCCTGCACCGTCAGCTCGACGACCCGCAGTCTGCGCTGGTGCTGGCCGACGCCGAGGGCGTCATTGTCAGCATCGTGCGTCACCCGGGTTTCGCGCGTGAAGCGTCGCTGCGCGGACTGGTCGAAGGCGCGCGCTGGAGCGAGGACGTGCAGGGCACGAATGGCATCGGCACCGTGCTGGCCGAACGTCATTCGCTGGTGATCGCGCGCGAGGAACATTTTTTCGCCCGCCACACCGACATGGTGTGCGCCGCGGCACCGATCTACGACGGTGTCGGCGAGGCGGCAGCGGTGCTGGCCGTGTGTTCGCTGGCGCCGGGCGGCGCGCGCGCGCTGCGCGCGCTGATCGAACGCTCGGCGCGGGTGATCGAACACCGGGCGTTCCGCGCCCGTCACGCCACCGACTACATCATCCGCTTCCACGCGCACGCCGGCCGTGTGCTGACCGCGGTCGACGGTCTGCTTGCGCTGTCGCCGGAGGGTGAGGTGATCGAAGCCAACCACATCGCGTTCGAACTGCTGTCGCCGGAAGGCGAGGCGCTGCTCGGACGCGAAGTGACCGAATTTTTCGGCCAATCGCTGCCGGAGCTGCTGTCGCGCACCTTCCGCGCCGGTTTTCATCCGCTTGCGCTGTCGATGCCGCAGCACCAGACCTGGCATCTGCTGGCACAGCAACCGTCGCGTACCCGCACGCAGAGCGGCACGCGCGCCAGCGATTCCGCGTCGGCGGCGCAGGCGCTGGCCGAGCTGGACCTGGGCGACCTGCGCATGGCCGGCAATGTGCACAGCGCGATGCGCATCCTCGATCGCGACATTCCGCTGCTGATCGCCGGCGAAACGGGTACCGGCAAGGAAGTGTTCGCACGCGCCTTTCACGCGTCGAGCCAGCGCGCGCGCGGGCCTTTCGTCGCGATCAACTGCGCGTCGCTGCCGGAAGCGCTGATCGAATCCGAACTGTTCGGCTACAAGCAGGGCGCCTTCACCGGCGCCAATCGCGACGGCCGTCGCGGCAAGGTGCTGCAGGCCGACGGCGGCACGCTGTTCCTCGACGAGATCGGCGACATGCCGCTGCAGCTCCAGGCACGGCTGCTGCGCGTGCTCGAAGAGCGCAAGGTGACGCCGCTGGGTGGCGAGAACGCGGTACCGGTCGATCTGCAGCTGGTGTGCGCGACACACCGTGACCTGCGCGCCATGGTGCGCGACGGCAGCTTCCGCGAAGACCTTTACTACCGTCTGCGCGGCATGGAAATCAGTCTGCCGCCGTTGCGCGAACGCACGGACCGTCGCTCGCTGATCGAGCGCTGCCTGAGCGAGGAAAGTGCCGGGCGCCACCCGCCGGTGCGGCTGGGCCATGCGGCGATGAATGTGCTCGACCGCTTCCGCTGGCCGGGCAATATCCGGCAGCTGCGCTATGTGCTGCGCACGCTGGTCGCGCTGTGCGACGGACCGGAAATCACGCTGCGCGACATGCCGGCCGAAATGCTGGACGCGCCCGAGCCGATGCCGCCCGCCGCCGTGGCGCACGAATCTGCGCACGAGGCCGCAGGGCTGCCGTCGGCGCCGCCGAGCAACCTCAATCCATTGCAATCGGCTGAGCGTGACGCGCTGCTGGGCGAACTGCGCCGCCATCGCTGGAACATCGCCGGACTGGCGCGCGAGCTGGGCGTCAGCCGCAACACCATCTACCGCAAGATGAAGCGGCTCGATATCGACACGGACGCGCAGGTGGGCGATGGCTTCTGATCCGCGGCTCGACCCGCAGTGGGACCCGCTGGAACTGTTGCCCGACGCGCGCATTGCGTGGGGGCTGACCGGTTCCGGTCACTTCCTGAAGGAGTCGCTCGAACTGGCCGACGCGATGAACGGCATCGATCTGTTCATGACGCGCGCCGGTGAGGAAGTGCTGAACATGTACGGCTATCCGCTGGCCGACATGAAGAAGCGCTATCGCATCTTCCGCGACAACACCGCGAGCGCGGCGCCGGTCGGGCTGTTCTATCAGGGCCAGTACCACACCGTGGTGATCGCGCCGGCCACGTCGAACACCGTGGCCAAGTGCGCGCTGGGCATTTCCGATACGCTGGTGAGCAACATCTTTGCGCAGGCCGGCAAGCTGCGCATTCCGACCATCGTGTTCGCCTGCGACAGCGAGCCGGTGGTGATCACCGAATCGCCCAGCGAATGGGTGACGCTGTATCCGCGCGCCATCGACCTCGCACACACCGCGACCCTCGGGACCTTCGAACACGTGACCGTGGTCGACAGCGTCGAGGCGCTGAACGCAGCGCTCAAGCGAAGATTGGCATGCCTGAAAACGACTCCGCCCGCTCCGTCGAACGCGTCCTCTTCCTGACCGGGCATCTGGCGCAGAAAAGCCTGCACCGGATACTCGACGACATGCAGCCGCTGCCCTTCGCGCCCGAGGTGCTGGACATCGGCATCAATGTCGCCGGGCTGATGACGGCCGAACTGATCCGTCGCCGCCTGCCGGCGCCGGTCGCTGCAGACCGCATCATCGTGCCCGGCCGCTGCCGTGGCGATCTCGAGGCGCTGGCGCAGCACTATGGCGTGCCGGTGCAGCGCGGGCCGGACGAACTGAAGGACCTGCCGCTGCACTTCGGGCGCAAGGCGAAGGTGGCCGACCTGTCGAAGCACGACGTGCTGATCTTTGCCGAGATCGTCGATGCACCGCGGGTCGAAGTGGCCGCCGTCGTCGAACGTGCGCAGCGCTACCGGCGCGACGGGGCGGACGTGATCGACATCGGTTGCCTGCCCGACACCGATTTTCCGCATCTCGAAGACTGCGTGCGCGCGCTCAAGGCCGAAGGTTTCCGCGTCAGCGTCGATTCGCTCGATCCGAAGGACCTGCTGCGCGGTGCCCATGCCGGCGCGGATTTCCTGCTCAGCCTGAAGGAAGACACGCTGTGGGTGGCCGACGAGGTCGACGCCACGCCCATCCTGATCCCGAACACGCCGGGCGATCTCGATTCACTGCGTCGCGTGGTCGACCGGATGCTCGAGCGCGGCCGGCCTTTCTTCGCCGACCCGATACTGGAACCCATCCACTTCGGGCTGACGGCGTCGATCGTGCGTTTCCACGACCTGCGGCGCAGCCACCCGGACATTCCGATGATGATGGGCGTGGGCAATCTGACCGAACTGACCGACGCCGACACCAGCGGCATCAATGCGCTGCTGATGGGCATCATTTCGGAGCTGCGCGTGGGCGCCATCCTCGCCACCGAAGTCAGCCCGCATGCGCGCCGCGCCGTGCGCGAGGCCGACTGGGCGCGCCGCATCATGTTTGCCGCGCGCGAGGACAATGCGCTGCCGCGCGACTATTCCGGTGCGCTGATGACCACGCATGCGCGTCGTCCCTACACCGACACGCCGCCGGAGATCGTCGATGTGGCCGGCGCGGTGCGCGACCGCAATTTCCGCATCCAGGTCGCCGAGGACGGCGTGCATATCTACAACCGCGATGGTCATCAGGTGGCGACCGACCCGTTCGATCTCTACCCGAAGCTCGGCGTGGAGGACGACGCCGGTCACGCGTTCTATCTCGGTGTGGAGCTGGCGCGCGCGCAGATCGCGTATCAGCTGGGCAAGCGCTACGCACAGGATGAAGAGCTGGAGTGGGGCGCTGCGGTCGACGCGAAGCCGGTCGACCTGCAGGTGCATCGCGCGCCGGGCAGCACCACGAAGAAGAAGCCGAAGAAGCCCGCTGACCGGCTGGCCGACGCACAGCAAGGCAGCATGCCCGACGGCACACAGGATCCCGACCAGGACCGCATACAGGACACGCCATGATCTGGGAAACCATACTCACCACCGTCGACGTGCAGGGCCGCACCCACATCACCCCGCTAGGCATCCGCGAGGAGCGCGGGCTCACCGTGCTGTCGCCGTTCCGTCCGTCCTCCACACTGGACAATGTGCTCGCCAACCGCGTGGCGGTGGTCAATTTCACCGACGATGTGCGCGTGTTTGCCGGGTGTCTGACCGGCCGGCGCGACTGGCCGGTTCAACCCGGTGAAGAAGTCGCCTGCGCGCGGCTGGTCAACACGCTGGCCCATCGCGAACTGGAACTGGTCGAGGTCGAGGACGACGATGTGCGCCCGCGTCTTTACTGCCGCACCGTGCACGAGGCCAGTCACGGTGCCTTCCCCGGTTTCAACCGCGCCCGATCGGCGGTGGTCGAAGCCGCCATCCTGGTCAGCCGCCTGCACATGCTGCCCATCGAGAAGATCGATGCCGAGCGGGCCTATCTGCAGATTGCCATCGACAAGACCGCCGGCCCGGCCGAACGCGAGGCCTGGGGCTGGTTGATCGAGAAGATCGACGCTCATCGGGCCGGAGTGCGGTCTTGATCCGCATGCTCGCCAGCGTGCGAGACATGGCCGAGGCGCGGGTCGTACTCGACGCCGGCGTCGACCTGATCGATCTGAAGAACCCCGCTGACGGCGCCCTCGGCGCGCTGCCGGTCGATGTCATCCGCGCAGTCGTCGACTTCGTTGCCGGCCGCACGATCACCAGCGCCACTGCCGGCAACCTCGACCCGGATGCCAGCGAACTGCAGGCGGCGATGGCGCGCATCGCCGCCACCGGCGTCGATTATGTGAAGGCCGGTCTGTTTCCGCGCGGCTGGGCGCACGGCGGGCGGGGCTACGTCGAGGTGCTGGAATGTCTCACCGGGCTGCAACCGCTGCCCGGCGCGCGCCGCATTGCGGTCCTTTTTGCCGATCTCGCGCCGCCGCTTGAACTGGTGGACGCGGTGGCCGACGCCGGATTCGACGGTGTCATGGTCGATACTGCGCTGAAGCAGGGTCGCAGCCTGTGCGATGCCGCATCTTCCGGGTGGCTGGCCGATTTCGTTGCACGCGCTCACGGCCGCCGCCTCATGTGCGGCCTGGCCGGCTCGTTGTGTGTGGAGCACATCGACGCACTGGCTTTGCAGGCTCCCGACTACCTTGGCTTTCGCGGCGCGCTGTGCGTGGGGCGCGAACGCGGCAGCGAACTCGACAGCGAAGCGGTGCGGCGCGTGCGCCAGAAACTGCGCGCCATCGAGCACGACGCGGTCGTCTGACGGCTCGTCGGTCGCCCGGACCACCCGTGTCGCCGGAGCGACGCATGCGTTGCCTCTATCCTTGGGTGGGAGGCTCGCCCTGCATGGCGAGCCCGCCTCGCAGGGGCGACGCAGTGCGTCGCCTCTATCCTTATGTGGGAGGTCGGCTGAATACAGCCGACCCGTGTCGCCGGAGCGACGCATGCGTCGCTAAACCCCGGCGACACCCCACATCGCGCATTTGCGTTCTATGGTCTTGCGCGACACGCCCAGCTGGCGGGCGGCTTCGGATTTGTTGCCGCCGCAGGCGGTGAGCACGTCGAGGATGTGCTTGCGTTCGACGTCATCGAGCGCGGTGCGCTCGCCTGCGGCGGGCGGGGACAGGCTGCCGAGGGCGTCGGCCGGAAAGTAGCCGAGGATGAGGGCACGTTCGACCAGGTTGCGCAGTTCGCGGATGTTGCCGGGCCAGTCGTAGCCGGCCATGCGCAACACGGTGTCGCGGTCGAGCGGAATCGGCGCCACACCGAGGCGGGACGACAGTTGCGCCATGAAGTGGGCGATCAGCAGCTTCACGTCTTCACGCCGTTCGCGCAGCGGCGGAATGGTGATGCGCACGACGTCGAGCCGGTAGAACAGGTCCTGCCGGAAGCGGCCGGTGCGCACTTCGGAGGCGAGGTCGCGGTTGCTGGCGGCGACGATGCGGATATCGACCGGGACTTCGCGCGTCGAACCGACCGGGCGGATCATGCGATCTTCGAGCACGCGCAGCAGCTTGGTCTGCATGGCTTGCGGCAGCTCGGAAATCTCGTCGAGGAACAGCGTGCCGCCCTGGGCGTAGAACAGCAGGCCGGGGTAGTTGTCCTGCGCGCCGGTGAACGCGCCCTTGACGTGACCGAACAGTTCGGATTCGATCAGTTCGGCGCTGATGGCGCCGCAATTGACCGGCACGAACGGGGCTGCGGCGCGCGGGCTCATCTGGTGCAGCGCGCGCGCCGCGACTTCCTTGCCGACGCCGGACTCACCGGTCAGCAGCACGGTGCTGGGCATCGCCGCGGCGCGCCGCAGTACGGTCACCAGTTCGCGTACCGGTGCGGATTCGCCGACCATGCCTTCAACGCCTTCGGTCTGGCGCGCGATTTCCCGCCGCAGCACATAGTTTTCACGCAGCAGGCCGGCGCGGTCGAAGCAGCGGCCGACGGCATTCATCATCTGGTCGATGCGGAAGGGCTTCAGGATAAAGTCCGACGCGCCGGCACGCAGCGCGTTGATGGCGGTTTCGATGTCGGCAAACGCGGTGATCAGGATGACATCGCACTGGTGCCCCTGTTCGCGCAGCTCGTTGAGCCACTCGAGGCCGCTGCGGCCGGGCAGGGTGATGTCGAGGATGATGAGGTCGAAGTGCAACCGGGCGAACAGCTGCTGCGCGGTTTCAACGCTGCCGGCGGCTTCCACCAGACCGCAGCGCGCACCCAGGGCGCGTGTAATGAAGCTGCGCATGCCTTCTTCGTCATCGACCACCAGCACCGAATACTGCTGCCAGTCGCGCGTGCCCGCGCCTGCTGCAGCCGTCACGGATTCTGCACGGCGACCAGGATGCTGCACGGCGCTTCTTCGACGAGCGAAGCCCCGACCGAACCTTTCCACCAGCGCTCAAGCCGTGACGGGTGATGCTTGTGACCGATCACGATGAGGTCGACTTTCAGTTCGCGCGCCATGCGGCTGATTTCGCGCACCGCATCGCCGGTCACCAGATGGCCGGCCGCCTTCACGTTGCGTGCGGCGAGCTGGGCCAGGCCATCATCGAGCACCTGCGCGAAGCGCGCGTTTTCCTCTTCCTGTGGCACGTCGGCGACAAAGCCTTCGGCGACGAACAGCGTCGGTGCGATGGGTGCAACCGCCAGCAGGTGAATTTCGGCATGCAGCAGGTTGTTGATGTCGGCGCATTCGAACAGCGCACGGCGGCCGGATTCGGATCCGTCGTAGGCGAGCAGGACCTTGCTGTACATGGGATGCTCCCTGTCGATACAGTCAGATCTGCCGCGCGGAAGTGCGCGACAAGACGTTTACCAGAGCTTCCACCACGGGTCGTCCTTGCCGTCCTGGAAGCCCAGTTCCGGGTAGGTGCTGTCGGGGAAGTTCTTCACCATGACGCGCTTGGCGTCCTCCTGCAGGTCGCTCAGACCGAGCTGCTCGTACGAGCGGGTGAGGATGTACAGCGCTTCTTCGGTCGACGGCGATTCCTGGAAATTGCTGATCGCGAACTGTGCGCGGTTCGCCGCGGCGAGATAGGCGCCGCGCCGGAAGTAATAGCGCGCCACGTGTACCTCGGCGGCGGCCAGCGCATTGACCAGATAGCCCATGC
Source organism: Methyloversatilis sp. (assembly GCA_016791045.1). Taxonomy (GTDB): domain Bacteria; phylum Pseudomonadota; class Gammaproteobacteria; order Burkholderiales; family Rhodocyclaceae; genus Methyloversatilis. The sequence goes on from JAEUNO010000025.1 coordinate 22,031, forward strand.
GCGCCTTGGCGTCCGGCACATACTTGCTGTCCGGATAGCGCGTGATCAGTTCCTTCAGCGCGTCGAACGAGTCGCGCAGGCCCTTGGGATCGCGTTCGGTCATGTCCTGACGCGAAATCTTGCTCATGAAGCCCATGTCTTCGTTGAAATCGACCAGGCCGCGCAGGTAGAAGATGTAGTCGATGTTCGGGTGATTGGGGTGCAGGCGGATGAATCGTTCGCAGGCGGCAAGCGCCTGTACGCGGTCACCGGAGCGGTAGTAGGCGTAGGCCACCTCGATCTGGGCCTGCTGCGCGTAACGGCCGTAGGGGTAACGCGCTTCCAGCTTTTCGTACATCTTGACCGACTGGTCAAAGGCGCCTTCGTCGAGCAGTTGCTTGGCTTCGGTGTAGAGGCGCTGCGCCGACCAGTTGGCCGTTTCGTCGATCTTCTTCGGCAGGATGTTGCAGCCAGCGGACAGCATCACCACAAGCACTATCGTTAAAATACGCCACATGACCGAACCAGCCCTGGAAGAGATTCAAGACGAGGATTATATCGCCGAGCCGCCCGGTCATCGACTTCATGCAGTGGTGCCGCCCGGCGTGGTCGGCCAGCGGCTCGATATAGTGCTCGCTGCCGTGTGGCCGCAGTACTCGCGGGCGCGGCTTCAGGACTGGCTGCGCGCGGGTCGGGTGAAGGTGGACGAGGCGGTGGCGAGCGACACCCGGCGCCGCACCTTCACCGGCGAGCGGCTCGAACTCGATCCCGACGCACCGGCGCCGGACACCGTGCATGCGCCGCAGGACATCCCGCTCGACATCATTCACGAAGACGACACGCTGCTGGTGGTCAGCAAGCCGGCCGGCATGGTCGTGCACCCGGGCAATGGCGTGCCGGACGGTACCTTGCTCAATGCGCTGCTGCATCACCGCCCGGCGCTGGCGCAGATTCCGCGCGCCGGCATCGTGCATCGGCTGGACAAGGATACGACCGGCCTTCTGGTGGTGGCCTGCACGCTCGAGGCGCAGACCGATCTGGTACGCCAGCTTCAGGCGCGCACCGTGTCGCGCCGCTACATCGCGGTGGTCCGCGGTGCCGTGCGGGCCGACGGCGTGGTTGACGCGCCGATCGGCCGTCATCCGGTGCACCGCACGCGCATGGCCGTCGTACCGACCGGGCGGCCGGCGCGCACCCACTACGCCGTGCGCGACCGCCTGCGCGACGCCACGGCGCTCGAGTGCCGGCTGGAAACCGGCCGCACACACCAGATACGCGTACACATGGCATCCATCGGTCACCCGCTGCTCGGTGATGACACCTATGCGCCGCGCCCGGTGGCGGCGCAGTTCGACCGGCAGGCGCTGCACGCCTGGCGCCTCGGTCTGATCCACCCGAAAAGTGGCGCCGACGTCGCCTGGGAAGTGCCGCTGCCGGATGACCTGGTGCAGCTGATCGACAGCCTGCGCGCGTCCCGATGACGCTGCCGCTGATCCGCCCCGACTGGCCGGCCCCGCCCGGCGTCCATGCCGCCGTGACGACCCGGCTCGGCGGTGTCAGCCCGCCGCCTTTCGGTCCATTCAACCCGGCCTCGCACGTGGGCGATGATCCGGTAGCGGTCGCGGCGAATCGCGCGCTGCTGCGCGCCTGCCTGCCTGCCGAACCGCTGTGGCTCGATCAGGTACACGGCGCGGACGTGGCGGATGCGGACCGCGACCGCACGGCGTGCGCCGACGCATCGGTGTCGCATCAACCGGGTTCGGTGTGCGCGGTGCTGACCGCCGACTGTCTGCCGGTGCTGTTCTGCAACCGGCAAGGCACGGTGGTGGCTGCCGCGCATGCAGGGTGGCGGGGGCTGGTCGCCGGCGTGCTCAGCCGTACCGTCGAACGCATGGGCTGTCCGGCGTCAGACATCCTGGCCTGGCTCGGACCGGCCATCGGACCGGATGCCTTCGAGGTCGGACCTGAAGTGAAGGATGCCTTTGCGGCGCGGCTGGCGCGGGCGGAAGACGCCTTCAGGCCCGGCGAGGGCGACCGGCTGTTTGCCGACATCTACCGGCTGGCCCGGCTCGAACTGGCGCAGGCCGGCGTGCACGCGGTATACGGAGGCGGTTTGTGCACGGTTGGACAGGCCGGCCTGTTCCATTCTTTCCGTCGCGACGGACGTACCGGACGCATGGCCAGCCTGGTCTGGCGGACGGCAGGCCCCGCTGCGTCGCCGGATCAAGGATAATCCGGCCTCTTTTCAGCTACGCGCGGCACTTTATGTCTGTACTCATGTGGATCGTGCTCGCCTCGCTCGTGGGCGGCGTGATCAGTGTATGCGCCGCTGCCCTGGTCGGTTTTGCCGCGAAGCCGCACAGCATTCCGCTGCTCATCAGCTATTCGGTCGGTGCATTGCTCGGTGCATCGTTGCTGGGCGTGCTGCCACAGGCGATCACCGAAATCGGCAGCGTCGAGGTCGCCACGAGCATTCTTCTGGCCGGCATCCTCGGTTTCTTCCTGCTGGAAAAACTGGTGCTCTGGCGGCATTGCCATGAAGTGAGCTGCGAGGCGCATGACCCGGTCGAAGTGAAGCGTCCCGCGACGACGGCGCATTCGTACCGGCCGGTCGCCCAGGCGACTGCGCCCGTGACGCTCCACGCCCACGGTCATGCAGCGGGCGGCGGCCATGCGCATGGCTACGGCAGCGAGGAATCCGTGCGCAGCGCATCGTTGATCCTGATCGGTGACGCCTTCCACAATTTCGTCGATGGCGTGCTGATCGCCGCTGCCTTCACGCAGAGCATTCCGCTCGGCATCGTCACCGCCACCGCGATCGTGGCGCACGAAATCCCGCAGGAAGTCGGCGACTACCTGGTCCTGCTGCACTCGGGCATGAGCCGCATGAAGGCGCTCGCCTTCAATCTGCTGTCGAGCATGGCCACGCTGGTCGGCGCCGTGGGCGCGTACTTCGCGCTGGCGTCGATATCAGGGGCGGTGCCCTACCTGCTGTGCATCGCGGCGGCCAGCATGATCTACGTCGCCGTCGCCGACCTGATCCCCGGTCTGCACCGCCGCGCCGAACTGTCCGCCACCATTCAGCAGGTGGTCCTCATTTCGGCCGGCATCGGCAGCATCGTGCTGATCCACCATCTGGTCGACGGATTCGCCCACTGAAGCTTCGGCCTGCGCGAGCAGCGCCTTGCGGTGCGCGGAGCGCCGTCGCGCCGGCGTGCCGAAAATCCACAGGAAAAGCGCCAGCGGCGCCAGACCATAGAAAACAAAGGTCATGATGCCGGCGATGACTGACTGCTCGGTGATCGACATCATCAGCACGACGTAGATCCAGGCGATTGCGACGATGTACATCCAGTGTGACTCCTTCCGCATTCCGGGATTGACACAGTTTTTGTGCGATGCAACAATTCTCGGGAAGGCTGAATGTTGCGAGAGGTAATAGAGCTGATCGTGCTGCGTTCATGCAATGCCGGACCGGAAGACAGGTCCTTTCAAGTTGCCGCTGCTATGCTCGGTAGCCGTATATCCGTATCCGATGGCGCTGCAGCTTACCGTCGCTTGCCGCGCATCCGGGTACATCAGGAACGACAGGAATCGAATTAGATGAGCAGCGAATCGGCAACGCCCGCGTCTTCATCAGTGCCGCCGTCCGGTGCGCAGACCCAGGACTGGATGTCCATCATGACTGCCATGAGTCGCACCTTCAGCGACTTCATGGCACGCCAGCAGATTCCGGACGCTGCCCGCGCCGCCGCCGCTCAGACACCTTTTCCGGCAATCGGTTTTCCGCCGCCCGAAGCGGAACGCTTCAACGCCCTGCACCAGCAGTGGCTGAACAGCCAACATCAGCTCTGGCAGGCCTTTGCACAACGCAAACCCGATGAACCGGGCACCCCGGTGGTCAGGATGGATCCGTCGGATCGCCGCTTCCGTGCGCCGGAATGGTCGGACAGCCCGTATTTCGACTATCTGCGCCAGGCTTATGCGCTGAACGCGACCTTCATGCGCGAGTGCATCGAGGCCACGCCGGTCGCCGACGGACGTGCCAAGGAGCGCATGCGCTATCTGTCGAAGCAGATGATCGAGGCGATGTCGCCGGCGAATTTCGCCGCGACCAACCCCGAATTCATCCAGACGGCACTGCGCACCGAAGGCGAAAGCATCCGCAAGGGCATGGAAAACCTGTTGCGCGATCTGCAGCAGGGCTACATTTCGATGTCGGCGCCGGGCGCCTTCGAGGTTGGCAGGAATCTGGCCGTGACGCCGGGTTCGGTGGTGTTCGCGAACGCGTTGATACAGCTGATCCAGTACGCGCCGCTGACCGCCAAGGTGCATGCGAAGCCGCTGCTGATCATCCCGCCCTGCATCAACAAGTACTACCTGATGGACCTGCAGCCGGAAAACTCGCTGGTACGCTATCTGGTCGAACAGGGCTTCACGGTTTTCCTTGTGTCGTGGCGGAATCCGGACGACTCGATGAGCAACCTGACCTGGGAAAACTACCTCAGTCTCGGCCCGCTGACTGCGCTGGATGTCGTACGCGACATCACGGGTGACGCACAGCCGAATACGCTGGGTTTCTGCGTCGGCGGCACCATTCTGGCCTCGGCGCTCGCCGTGGCCTGCGGTCGCGGCGAGAAGCCGGCAGCCAGCATGGCCTTGCTGACCACGCTGCTCGACTTTTCCGACGCCGGAGAACTCGCCTGCCTGATCGACGAAGGCATGGTGGCTGCGCGCGAAGCAACCATAGGACGAGGTGGCCTGCTGCCCGGGCGCGAACTGGCGCAGACCTTCAGCAGCCTGCGGCCGAACGACCTGATCTGGAATTACGTGGTCGGCAACTACCTCAAGGGCGAAACGCCGCCGCCTTTCGACATCCTGCACTGGAACTGCGACAGCACGAATCTGCCCGGGCCCTTCCTGACCTGGTATCTGCGCAACCTGTATCTGGAAAACAGCCTGCGCGTGCCGGGCAAGCTCGAGGTACTCGGCGTGCGGCTCGATCTGGGCAAGGTCGACATGCCGGCCTATCTGCTTGCCACATCGGAAGATCACATCGTGCCCTGGACCGGCGCCTATCTGGCGCGCGGCCTGCTGGGTGGCGACACCACCTTCGTGCTCGGCGCGAGCGGCCACGTTGCCGGCACGATCAATCCGGTTTCGAAGGACAAGCGCTCGCACTGGACCGGTGGCGATGCATCGACTGCGCTGGAATGGCGCGCAGGTGCGACCGAACATCTGGGCAGCTGGTGGAAGCACTACGCCGTGTGGCTGGCGGGCAAGTCCGGCAAGAAGGTCGCCGCCCCGAAAGCCCCCGGAAATGCACGATACGCCGTGATTGAAGCGGCGCCCGGACGGTACGTGAAAGGGCTTGCAACGACTTGAGAAATGGCGGCCTTAAAGAGGGGGGCCGCGGCAGCGAAATACCCTCAAAAAAATCGGAGGAGACAAGCATGGCAAGAGTTGCACTGGTAACAGGCGGCATGGGCGGATTGGGTGAAGCGGTCTGCATCAAGCTCGCTGCACTGGGTTTCCGCGTGGTCACCACGCACAGCCCGGGCAATACGAAGGCAGCCGAATGGCTGCAGGCGATGAACAACATGGGGTATGGATTCAAGGCCTACGCGTGCGATGTGTCGGATTTCGATTCGTGCAAGGCATGCGTGGACACCGTGACCCGGGAAGTGGGGCCGGTGGATGTGCTGGTGAACAACGCCGGCATCACGCGCGACATGACTTTCAAGAAGATGACGGCGGCGGACTGGAAAGTGGTGATTTCGACCAATCTCGACTCCTGCTTCAACATGACCAAGCAGGTCATCGACGGCATGACCGAGCGCAAGTGGGGCCGCGTGATCAATGTGTCGTCGGTGAATGGCTCGAAGGGCGCCTTCGGACAGACCAACTACTCGGCCGCCAAGGCCGGCATGCATGGCTTCACCAAGGCGCTGGCGCTTGAAGTGGCGCGCAATGGCGTGACCGTCAACACCATTTCGCCGGGCTACATCGGCACCAAGATGGTGATGGCGATTCCGCAGGAGATTCTCGACAGCAAGATCCTGCCGCAGATTCCGGTGTCGCGTCTGGGCAAGCCGGAGGAAATTGCAGGCCTGGTGGCCTACCTGGCGTCGGACGAAGCGGCTTTCGTCACCGGCGCCAATATTGCAATCAACGGTGGTCAGCATATGGCCTGACCGCCAGCGCGGATGTCCGCGCAAAACTTCCACCCCGTCCGGCGGGGGTGGAAGCTCACTGACGCAGCTGGCTGGGAGATGAGTGATGACGAAAAGAGTGGCGCTGGTAACTGGCGGTATGGGCGGCCTGGGAACGGCAATCTGCAAGGCACTGGCAAAGGACGGCTACACCGTGGTGGCCAACTGTCTGCCCGGTTTCCCGCAGAAGGACGAATGGCTGACGAAGATGCAGACGGAAGGTTTCGACCTGAAGGCTGCCGAAGGTGACGTGTCGGACTATGAATCCTGCAAGGCCATGATCGAAAAGGTCGAGCAGGATTTCGGACCGGTTGACGTCGTCGTCAACAACGCCGGCATCACCCGCGACAAGTTCTTTTCGAAGATGGACAAGGGTCAGTGGGACGCCGTGCTGACCACCAATCTCGACAGCCTGTTCAACGTGACCCATCAGGTCGCCGGCCGCATGGCCGAGCGCGGCTGGGGACGCATCATCAACATTTCGTCGGTCAATGGCGTCAAGGGTCAGGCAGGCCAGACGAACTACTCGGCCGCAAAGGCCGGCGTGATCGGCTTCACCAAGGCGCTGGCGGCTGAAATGGCCACCAAGGGCGTCACCGTCAATGCCATTTCGCCGGGCTACGTCGGCACTGAAATGGTCATGTCGATCCGCGACGACATCCGTCAGAGCATCATCGACTCGGTGCCGATGAAGCGTCTGGGCAAGCCGGAAGAGATCGGTGCGGCGGTGTCCTATCTTGCGTCGGAACTGGCCGGCTATGTGACCGGCGCAACGCTGAACATCAACGGCGGGCTGTATTACCAGTAAGTTTAGAGCGTAAAGAATTGTTGCACTAAGTATTGAGCCGGAGGCCTTATGCGGCACTGCCGCATAAGGCCTTTGCTTGCTGTATGATCAAAAATGCTGCGGGCGGAACCCACCGTCCCGACGAAGAGCCAACGAGCGAGGACAGGACACAATGAGCGTTTCGCAAAGCCGCGAGGGGACCAGTTCCACCCACAGGCTGATCAAGAAATACCCCAACCGCCGGCTTTACGACACCCGTACGAGTTCCTACATCACGTTGTCCGACGTGAAGGAACTGGTCCTCGAAAACGCGGAATTCCAGGTGGTCGATGCGAAGACCGGCGACGACCTGACGCGCAGCATCCTGCTTCAGATCATCATCGAAGAAGAGAGTGAAGGCGTGCCGATGTTCACGTCGGACCTGCTGTCGCAGATGATCCGCTTCTATGGCAATGCGATGCAGGGCATGATGGGCAAATATCTGGAAGGCAACATCAAGGCCTTCACGGACGTACAGTCCAAGCTGCAGGATCAGGCACGCGCCATCTATGGCGACAACAACGCCATGAGCAAGGATCTGTGGGCGCAGTTCCTGAACTTCCAGGGCCCGGCCATGCAGAGCATGATGGGTGCCTACATGGAGCAGAGCAAGCGCATGTTCGTGCAGATGCAGGAGCAGATCGAACAGCAGACGCGCTCCATGATGTCCGGCTTCAAGTTTCCGGGCTTCACGCCTCCGCAAAGTGGCGACAAGGGTCCGCCGCCGACCAAGTAAGCGGCAACGGAAGATGGTGCGAACCACTCAGAGCCGATCCGCAGGATCGGCTCTTTTGTTTGCGGAGCCGCCGCGTTGATCAATGCCTGCCTGCTCGCCGATCGGCTGTTGCTGGTGCCGATGACGCACGACGATGCATCCGATCTTGCGCTGATCGCGGCCGACGCGTCGATTTTCCGCTACATCCCGGACATTCCGCAGCCATTCGACGCCGGGCGCTGGGTACGCAGCGTGGTCGCCAACGACGCACACCGCATCAAGCACGTGATCCGGCTCAGAACGGGCGAACCGGTCGGCTTCCTGCAACTCGGGCAACGGCGCAACGGCGACCTGCAGATCGGCTACTTCCTCGCCCGCGCGCATTGGGGCAAGGGATTCGCTCGCGAAGCCTGCCTGTCCGCACTCGGGCTTCTCGCCGATCTGGGCGACGAACGGCCCGTGCATGCTGCAGTGCATCGCGACAATCTGACGTCGCTCCGCATGCTCGGATCGATGGGCTTTCGCCGCCTTGATTCGATGCCGCCCCATGCCGACTTGCCACGCGACATGATCGACCACGTCCGATCACCGGTCCGGGACGGGCGGGGCGGTATACTTGCGCGTTGATTTCCTATCGAGTGCTTCATGAGCAAGAATCCGAGTGTGGGCTTCCTCAGCCTGGGGTGTCCCAAGGCCACGGTAGACTCCGAATCCATCCTGACCCGGCTGCGCTCCGAGGGCTACGACATTTCACCGACCTACGACGGTGCGGACATCGTCGTGGTGAACACCTGTGGCTTCATCGATGCCGCGGTCGAGGAGTCGCTCGATGCAATCGGCGAGGCGCTGGCCGAGAACGGCAAGGTCATCGTGACCGGCTGCATGGGCGCTGAAGGTCCGAAGCGCCAGCAGGTGCTGGAAACGCACCCGCAGGTGCTGGCCGTGACCGGTCCGCACGCGACCGAGGAGGTCATGAATGCGGTGCATCGCCATCTGCCCAGGCCGCATGACCCGTTCACCGATCTGGTGCCGCCTCAGGGCATTCGCCTGACGCCGTCGCACTATGCCTATCTGAAGATTTCCGAAGGCTGCAACCACCGCTGCAGCTTCTGCATCATTCCGTCGATGCGCGGCGATCTGGTCAGCCGGCCGATCGGCGACGTCATGCGCGAAGCCGAAACGCTGCGCGATGCCGGCGTGCGCGAACTGCTGATCGTGTCGCAGGACACCAGTGCCTATGGCGTCGATGTGAAGTACCGCACCGGCTTCTGGGGCGGCAAGCCGCTGCGCACCAAGCTGTACGACCTGGCCAGCGCGCTGGGCGAACTGGGCATCTGGGTGCGCATGCATTATGTATACCCGTATCCGCATGTCGACGACATCCTGCCGCTGATGGCAGAGGGCAAGATACTTCCCTATCTCGACGTGCCGTTCCAGCACGCCAGCCCGCGCATCCTGAAGGCGATGAAGCGGCCAGCAAACGCCGAGAACAATCTGGAACGCATCCGCGCGTGGCGCGACATCTGTCCGGACATCACGATACGCAGCACCTTCATCGCGGGCTTTCCGGGCGAAACGGACGCCGAGTTCGAAGAATTGCTGCAGTTCCTCGGCGAGGCGCGGCTGGACCGCGTCGGCTGTTTCGCCTATTCCCCGGTCGATGGTGCGACCGCCAACGATCTTCCGGGGGCGGTGCCGGAAGAGGTGCGCGAGGAACGCAGGCAGCGTCTGATGGAGTTTCAGGAAGACATCAGCACGCAGCGGCTGGAAGAGAAGATCGATCGCGAAATGATCGTGCTGGTCGACGAAGTGGATGACGATGGCGCCGTGGCGCGCAGCGAGGGCGACGCGCCGGACATCGACGGTCTGGTGCACATCCTCGACGGCCAGGACCTTGATGTCGGCGACTTCGTACGCGTTCGCATCACCGACTGCGACGTGCATGACCTGTATGCCGAGCTGGTCATCGAGGACTGACGATGGAGCGCGAGCGCCTCGCTGACGCGCTCGCCGGATTGCGCGACCTCGTCGGCGACGCCCACGTGCTGACAGCCGCCGCCGATACCGCCCCGTACCTGACCGACTGGCGCGGCCGCTACTTTGGCGATGCGCTGTGCGTCGTGCGCCCCGCGACAACCGAAGAACTGTCTCGCGTGGTGCGGCTGTGCGCCGATGCCGGGCTTCCGATGGTGCCGCAGGGCGGCAACACCGGCCTGTGCGGCGGCGCCACGCCGCGTGCCGGGCAGGGCGAGGTGCTGGTCAATCTGTCGCGCCTGAACCGCATCCGCACGCTGGACCGCGACAATGCGTCGATCACGGTCGAGGCCGGCTGCAAGCTGGCGTCCGTTCAGGCGGCGGCACGCGACGCGGGCCTGCTGTTTCCGCTCAGTCTCGCATCGGAAGGCTCATGCGAAATCGGCGGCAACCTGTCGACCAACGCGGGCGGCGTACATGTGTTGCGTCACGGCAATGCGCGCGATCAGGTGCTCGGGCTTGAAGTCGTGCTGCCGGACGGTCGCGTGTGGGACGGCCTGCGCGCCTTGCGCAAGGACAATACCGGCTATGACCTCAAGCATCTGTTCATCGGCGCCGAAGGCACCCTGGGCTTCATCAGCGCGGCCGTGCTGAAGCTGTCGCCGCTGCCGGCGCATTCGGCACTGGCCTGGGTGGCGCTGGAGGATGCGCAACGCGGCATCGATGTGCTGGCGCATCTGCGCGCACAGGCAAGCGATGTGCTGAATGCCTTCGAACTGGTCGGGCGCGAGGCGCTGGCGCTGGTGCTCAAGCACCTGCCCGCCGCGCGCGACCCCTTGCCTGGCGTTTCGCCCTGGTATGCGCTGATCGAGCTGTCCGGCAACCAGCCCGGGCTCGATGAACGTCTGGGTGAGCTGCTGGGCGCTCTGATGGAGCAGGGCGTGATGCGCGACGCGGTGATCGCACGGGATCTTTCGCAGGCGGCTGCACTGTGGGCACTGCGCGAGAATATTTCCGAGGCGCAGCGCATCGAGGGTTTCAGCGTGAAGCACGACATCAGTGTGCCGGTCAGCGCGATTCCGTGTTTCATCGATCAGGCCGGGGAACGCATCGCGCAGGCGCTGCCCGGCATACGTATCGTGGCGTTCGGCCATGCCGGCGATGGCAACCTGCACTACAACCTGTCCTTCCCCCAGGCGGACGACAACGCGCGGCTGATGGCCGACGCGGAAACAGCCAATGCACTCGTCTACGAAACGGTGCACGCGCTGGCGGGGTCGATATCCGCCGAGCACGGCATCGGCCAGCTCAAGCCAACGCTGCTGGCCGCGTGCAAAAGTCCGGTCGAGCTGGATCTGATGCGCGCAGTGAAACATGCGCTCGATCCACAAGCGCTGATGAATCCCGGGAAGCTGCTGCCACCTACTTCCACCTGAAGGTACACTGCCGCGATATGCGGAAGCGCTACGCATATGGAATGTATGCGCGGGTCAGGCAAAAATAATCGCCTGGCTCACTTTACAAAGCGCCCGGACTGCTTATAATGCGCGTCTCTTTCGACGGGGGTATAGCTCAGCTGGGAGAGCGCTTGCATGGCATGCAAGAGGTCAGCGGTTCGATCCCGCTTACCTCCACCAGGCGAAAGAGAAACGGCAGTAGAAGCAAAAACTAGGTCCCCATCGTCTAGAGGCCTAGGACACTACCCTTTCACGGTAGGTACCGGGGTTCGAATCCCCGTGGGGACGCCAGTGATTACGCTGGTCAGTCAAGTGAGTCCGGAAATGCTAGTGCCGGCACCAACAAGGAGTGGTAGTTCAGTTGGTTAGAATACCGGCCTGTCACGCCGGGGGTCGCGGGTTCGAGTCCCGTCCACTCCGCCAGCAATAACCGGGGCGCAGCACGCGCTTCGGTCAAAGAAGGGGCCGCTCATGCGGCCCTTTTCTTTTCGATTGTTCCTTCTGGTTTTTCTTGTCGGTCCTGGCTGCTTCGGTTCTGCTGATTGTTCGGACCGTTGCGGACGATCGCTCCCGCCGATTCAGAACAGTTCGATAGCACCGCAGTTGTCGACCTCGAGCACTTCATCGCTGCGCAGCAACGCCTCGTGCGAGTGCACCTGATTGCGACCGTGCTTCTTCGCGTGATACACGGCGCGGTCACCGCGGTCCACAGCGCTGCTTGCGTTGTCCATCGCGCGGACGCGCGTAAATCCCACGCTCGCGGTGACCGTGCCGACCTGCGGGAAGCTGAAGGCGGCAAGCTGTTCGCGGAAGAACTCGAACGCGAGCATGGCTTCACCTTCATGCTCGGCGCGCAACAGCACGATGAACTCCTCACCGCCGAAACGATAAAGCTGTTCGCTCTGGCGAAATGCGCTGCGCAGCAGACGTGCGACCAGCAGCAACACTTCGTCGCCGATCAGATGACCGAAATTGTCATTCACCCGCTTGAAATGGTCGATGTCGATGACGCCCAGCCACCATGACAAGGGCCTGTCGTCCTTTGTCGGTTCAATGCATTTCAGGAACTGTTCGTCGAAGGTCTTGCGGTTCAGCAGGCCTGTCAGGCTGTCGCGTTCGCTGTAGTCGAGCAGCGTGATCTGGTTGCGATAGATCTTCAGCAGGCCGCTCACCAGACGCAGTTGCACCGGCAACAGTGGCTGCTCGCTGATCAGCTCGATGATGCCGAAGCGTCGCGGTCCGGCCCAGACGGCAAATAGATTGAGCCACGGACCCTCGTCGTCGCTCAGCGGCAGATCAAGCAGGGGTTCGTCCTGTGCGAAAGCCTGTTCGAACTGGAGGCGCGACGACAGTTGTGGCAGCGCTTCGAGCGGCGTCCAGGAAGGGTCGGCTGCAACCATGCCCTGACCTCTTTCCATACCGGCCTGCAGCAGAAGACGCAGGTCAGATCCGTCGCCGACGCAGCGATACAGATTCAGACGCAGCGGGTCGAGCCAGTCCCCGAGCACCGAAACGAAGGTACTGTCGATGAGATCACGGTCGCGGTATCCGGTGAGATTGGCGACTGATCCGATGAGGTCTGACATAAACGGCGACGTGCCCGGGAGGAAGGGATTCGTAGGGGTTATCGGCCCGCTTCGGCCTGCACTTTAGGGCGTCCAGGGCGCCGATCGTCCCGGGCGTACGGAGCGCCGCAGTCGCTGCGCGGTGATACGCTCCGCATTCCCAGTACCTGATGGATGCCGCATGCCTGTCCAGATTCTCGAATCCCGCCCACGCCTTCGCAAGACACTGATCGGTTTGATCATTTTTCTTGTGTTATTCGGCCTGTTCGGCTTCTTTGCAGCGCCGCACATCGTGCGGTCACTGGCGGAAAAGCATGGCTCGGAATTTCTGGGCCGGCAGGTCACGCTGAAAGAGGTTTCGATCAATCCCTACACGCTTGAACTGTCGCTGGCCGGCTTGCGCATCCTGGAGTCGAACGAGGAAACCGAGGCACTCAGCCTTGCCCGGCTGGCGCTGGATGTCGAGTGGTCTTCGCTCTTCCGTGGTGCGCCGATCGTTCGCTCGGTAGAGATCGATCAGCCGCGCATTCGTCTCGCTCGCATCGATGCATCGACCTACAACTTCAGCGACGTACTGAACAAGATTCTCGAGCAACCGTCGACCGATGACGAGCCAGCGCGCTTTTCGATCAACAACATCGTGCTGCGCGGCGGCCACATCGACATCGATGACCAGCCTCTGGGGCGTCAGCACACGATCAGCAACATCGAGATCGGTTTGCCCTTCGTGTCCAATCTGCCGTCCGACATCACGCTTCATGTCGAGCCGTCGATTTCCGCGCGGGTCAATGACGCCGCGTTTGCGCTGCAAGGCAAGGTACGCCCCTTCACCGACGAGCGCGAGGCGACGCTCAAACTGGAACTGAAGGCGCTGGATCTGGCGCGCAGCGACGAATACTCGCCGGTACCGCTGGACTTCCGAATCGCCACCGGCACGCTCGATACCGATATAGAGATCGGTTTCCGGCAGCCGCTGGATGGCGAGCCACGCATCACACTGCGTGGAACGCTGGGCCTGCACGATTTCAGACTTGACGACAAGGCCGGTGCAGCACTGATCAAGCTGCCGGCGCTCGACGTCGTGCTCAACGAGATTGAACCGCTGATCGGCAAGGTCGATATCGCCAGCGTCCGCATCGACCAACCGGACATCGATGTCGCGCGCGCCAAGGACGGTCGCCTCAATCTGTTGTCGCTGATGCCCTCGGGCGGGACGGGGCCGACCGATATGGCCCCGGCTGACACCGCCGCCGCGGTGCAGCCGGCAGCTGCCACGAAGCCGGATATCAGGATCACCCTGCTCGAAGTGGTGCAGGCACGCATCGGCGTGATCGATGCGGTGCCGGTACGTCCGTTCGCCTTCGTCGTCGAACCGATCGACGTCGTGCTGCGCGACTTTTCGCTGCAGGGCGAAGCGCCGGCCACGCTGGTGGTGGACGCGAAGGGCGATGGCGGCCTTCAGATCAAGGTGGATGCCCGTGTGACGCCCGCGACCATGACTGCCGACGGGGAGCTGTCCATCGCCGGCCTGGATATCCCGCGCTTTGCCGGCTATCTGCCGACATCGCTCGACTTCGTGATCGAGCAGGCGCAGGCGCGGCTCGGCGCGAAGCTGAAGATCGCGCTGGTCGAGGGCGTGCCGCAGGGTGAAGTGACGGTGACCGAAGCGGGGGTGGGCGGGCTCAAGCTGGTACGCAAGGGCGCCAAGCAGCCGTTCGTGCAGGCAGACGACATCGTGCTGTCGGGCGCGACAGTGGATCTGGCGGCCCGAACAGTGAAGGCGGACGCGTTCGATATCGTGCATCCGAAGCTGCGCGCGGCGCGTGAAGCCGATGGCAGCATCGACCTCGCTGGACTTGTCACGGCGTCGTCCCCGCCCGTGACGACGGCATCGACTGCAGGCGACCCCCAGCCGAACGGTGCGCCGTGGACCGCCTTGCTCGGCGCTTTCCGCATGAAGGAGGGTGCGGTCCGGTTCGAAGACCGCACGCTGGCCAAGCCCGGCGTGGTCGAACTGGACAAGATCGCGCTGACGGTGGACAACATCGGCACCGACAAGACCCTCAAGTCACGTATAGACCTGGCGTTCCGCGACGCGGCGGGCGGCCTGTTCGGTGCGCGCGGCGGCTTTTCGATGCAGCCGGTGTCGGCCAGCCTCAAGCTGGACGCGCGACGTCTTGACCTGCTGGCCGGACAGCCCTGGATGGCCGAGCGGCTCAACGCCGAATTGCTCCGCGGCAATGTCAGCCTGCGCGGTGATCTGGGCGTGCAGGTTGCCCCGGCAGGGACCTGGGCCCTGTCGTGGAACGGCGAGACGACGGTGGCCGATGTGCATCTGACCGACAGGATCCATGCCTCCGACCTGCTGAAGTGGCGCACGCTGTTCATCGGTGCGGTGGCATTGAAGCTCGACAGCAGCAAACCCGATCTGCTGTCGTCGCTGTCGGTCGGCGAGGTTGCGCTGTCCGATTACTTCGCCCGCATCATCCTTTCGAAAGAGGGGCGCCTCAATCTGCAGGATATCGTCAAGCAGCCTGCCAGCGCCCCCACGTCCGTAGCACCGCCGGCCCCTCCGGTCGCCGCCGCCCAGCCGGCGCCGCCCAAGCCATCGGCCTCCCAGGGTGCAGCGCTGGCAAGGATGATCGATGCGGCGCGGCCGCCGGTCGATGTGAAGACGATCGTACTGCAGGGCGGACAGGTCGATTTCAGCGACTTCTTCATCAAGCCGAACTACCGCGCGCAACTGTCGAAACTCGGCGGACGGGTGTCCGGCCTCAGTTCGAAGTCGGGTACCGCAGGCGAAGTCGAACTGCGCGGCGTGGTCGAAGGTTCGGCGCCGATCGACATCACGGGCCGCATCAACCCGCTGGCCGGGCCGCTGTTCCTCGACATCAAGGCGAATGCGCGCGGCATCGAACTGGCGCCGCTGTCACCGTATTCGGGCAAGTACGTGGGCTATGGCATCGAGAAGGGCAAGCTGAGCGTCAGCATCGCCTACAAGATCGAGAATGACCAGCTCACGGCACAGAACAATGTGGTGCTCGACCAGCTCACCTTCGGTGCGCCGGTCGACAGTCCGGACGCGATCAAGGCACCGATCCTTCTTGCCGTGTCGCTGCTGAAGGACCGCAACGGCGTCATCGACATCAATCTGCCGATCAGCGGTTCGCTGTCCGATCCACAGTTCTCGATCGGTGGTCTGGTGGTGAAGGTGATCGTCAACCTGATCGTCAAGGCCGTCACATCGCCATTCGCGCTTCTCGGCTCGCTGTTCGGCTCGGATGCCGACCTCGACCACGTTGCGTTCGAACCCGGACGGGCTTCGCTTGGCGACACCGCGCGCGGCAAGCTCGACACGCTCGGCAAGGCGCTGGCCGACCGGCCGGCGCTGAAGATCGAAGTCACGGGCCGTACCGACCGCGTGACCGACGTCGAGGGGTATCGCCGCGCGCTGCTCGACAGCAAGGTGAAAGCGGTCAAGGCGGCGAAAACGAAGGTGCCGGTGGACGAGGTGGTGGTTGATCCGGCGGAGTACCCGGATCTGCTGGAGACGGTGTACAAGGCGGCGTCGTTTCCGAAGCCGCGCAATATTGTCGGGCTGACGAAAAGCCTGCCGGTCGGCGAGATGGAAACCCTTCTGCTCACCAATACCGAAGTGAGCGATGAAGATCTTCGCCTGCTCGGTCTGGCGCGTGCGCAGGCGGTGAAGGACTATCTCGCGCAGCAGGCGAAGGTCGATGACGCGCGGCTGTTCGTCATTGCACCGAATACGGTGACGAAAAACGGCGACAAGACAAGTGATGCCAAGACATCACCCGCTCGCGCCGATTTTTCGATCAAGTAGGCCTGCCGCAGGCGCGGCGCACGCTCAGTGCGTCGCGTCCTGCGCCGGAATGATGTGGGCAATCTGTTCGGTCGCTTCGCGCGTGCGTTCGGACAGCGTGCGCACCTCGTCGGCCACCACCGAAAAACCGCGGCCGGCGTCACCGGCGCGCGCTGCCTCGATCGCCGCATTGAGCGCCAGGCGGTTGGTCTGGCTGGCGATGTCGCGGATCGTGGTGACGATTTCGTGAATCTTCTGCACGTTGTCCTTCAGCTGTTGGCGCTGGTTCAGTTCCAGTTCCTGCAGATGACGTTCGTTCAGTTCGCTGTCGATGCTGGTCAGCGCGCCGACCGCACGCAGCGGCGTGCCGTCGGCGGCGCGCCGGGTGCGGCCACGGGCGCGGAACCAGCGGTACTGATTGTCCTTGCAGCGCAGCCGGTAGTCGATGCAGTAGGGCGTGCGACCGCTGCGGTCCATCAGATGGTCGATGAAGGCCTTGAACACGGCCTGCTTTTCGTCCGGATGCAGACGCGAAGCCCAGCTGTCGAGTACGTTCGGAAACTCCTCTTCGGTCTCGAATCCCACCAGCTGGCGGAACTGGTCCGACCACCAGAAGGTGTTCGACGGATTGACCGGGTCGCCGGCGACGACGTCGAGGTCCCAGATGCCGTCGTTGAGCATTTCGCTGGCCAGCGTGAAACGGGTCAGCGTGATGTCCAGCATGGCTTCGTCTTCCCGGCGCTGCGTGATGTCGGTCAGCGATCCGGTAATGCGCAGCGACTGCCCTGATGCATCGAAGGCCGTCACGACGCGGCCGCGCATCCAGCGGTAGCTGCCATCCCTGGCGGCGATCCGGTACTGCATGTCGGGCCAGCTGCCCTCACGACGGTTGCACCAGGCGTGGCTCAGTGCCTCCAGGGTGGCCTTGCGGTCATCCGGATGCAGACGGCTCGACCAGCTCTCGAGCCGGTTCGGAAAGTCGGCTTCGCTGTCGAAGCCCAGCATGTGGCGCACGGTGTCGGACCACCAGACAGATGCTTTCGGGTCCAGCGTGCGACTGTCGCCGGGCGTGGCTTCCCACAAACCCGCGTCGGACACCGATGCCATCATTTCGCTGCGCGTACGCGCATGATCACCTGCCTCGCGCGCTTCGTTCAGTTCGGCCTTCGTGGCCGCGAGGTCGCCTTCCAGCTGCCGAACCTGCTCTTCCGCGTGGTGCAAACCCTTTCTCAGGCCATTCAGCGCAGTCGCCAGCGAACCCAGCAGCGCACGCTGTCGTGCGCCACCACGGGCTGGAGGTGCGTAGCCGTCGCCACGCGATGCGTTGTCTGCAATCTTCTGGATTTCCTGATGCAAGTTCGACCCGAAAAGGCTGTTCAGCATGTTTTTATTCCCCCGTTATGTGTCCGCTTGTGGCGAACCTGTAGCAAGGCGATCGGCACGCCTTGTGGATTCGTGGTTAGCGGACACTACGACGGGATACTTGAAGCATTTCTTCACGCGGCAGGGACGATGATTGCGCGAAGAAATTCCGGATTCTGGGGCGCGACATGCTGCGCTGCGGCTGAGGGGGCGGATGCCTCGTGGTCTCCGCCCCCCAGCGGGTCAGCCGTAGCGCAGTTCGGTGGCCTTGCCCCAGAACACGCGATGGGCGAAGAAGGTGTAACCCAGTATGGCCGGCACCGTGAAGGCGCAGCCGGCGAGGATGAGGTTGAGGGCAGCCGTTGAACTGGCGGCCTGCCAGATCGTGATGCGGTCCATGACGACGTACGGATAGAGGCTGTAGGCCAGGCCCAGGCCCCCCATGAGGAACACGCCGATGGTCAGGATGAACGGCAGCCAGCACAGCGTGCCCAGCGCGCGCGTGCCCGACAGGGTCCACCACAGCGCCACGAAGCAGGCGAAGGTGGCAAACGGTATGGGCAGCAGGCCGATCAATTGCGGCAGGCTGAACCAGCGCTCGGCAACCGTGCTGCTGACCCAGGGCGTGGCCAGCGAGATCAGGCCCATGCCGATGATTACCGGTATCAGCGCAGTCCGGCCCCACTGTGCGGCGCGACGCTGCAGCTCGCCGTCCGTCTTGAGCACCAGCCAGCTGGCGCCCATCAACACGTAGGCGCAGGGCAGGGCGATGGCGATGGCCAGCGCGAACAGGTCATAGACGGCGCCTTCGGCGAAGCCGGTGATGAAGCGTCCGAGCATCCAGCCCTGCGCCACCGAGGTGACGGTCGAGCCGATGAAGAAGCCGCGGTTCCACAGCGGCTTGTGGGTGTCCTGCGCCTTGACCCGGAAATCGAAGGCGACGCCGCGCAGGATCAGCCCGATCAGCATCAGCGCGATCGGCAGATAGAGCGCAGTCATCACGACACCGTGTGCCTTCGGGAAGGCGATCAGCAGAATGCCGACGCCGAGCACCAGCCAGGTTTCGTTGGCGTCCCAGAACGGTCCGATGGACGCGATCATCATGTCCTTCTGACGGTCGTCGGCGCGATGCAGCAGCATGCCGACACCCAGGTCGAAACCATCCAGCACCACATAGAGGAACATCGACAGGCCCATCAGGCCCATGAAGATGACCGGCAGAAACTCGGCCCAGGTCATGCTTCACCTGCCTTGCGCGCCAGTTGCGCGCCACCGAGCACGGCCGCGCCGCCGGTGGGCGCCGGGTCGTAGGTGTCGGACGGCTTTTCAGCCATGTAGCGCAGCACGCCGATGTAGCAGGCGATCAGCGCGGCGTACGTGATCAGATAGCCGGCCAGCGTGAGTGCGATGTAGGGCGCAGGCGTCGACGACGCGACGTCTGCGGTCTTGATCAGGCCCTGCACGATCCACGGCTGACGACCGATTTCGGTCACATACCAACCGGCGACGGTGGCCACCCAGCCGGAAAAGGTCATGCCGGCAATCGACGCAATCAGCCAGCGCGGTGCCCGCTCCGGTTGCCAGCCGTGACGGCGCAGTATCCAGCAACCGACCCAGCTGACCAGCAGCATCAGCGTCCCGACCGCAACCATGATGCGGAAGCCGAAAAACAGGGGTTTGACCGGCGGGTGGTTCTCGAATTCGTTCAGTCCTTTCAGTTCGCCGTCCCATTCATGGGTCAGGATGAAAGAGGCCATCTTCGGAATGCCGATCGCGAAGTCGTTGCGCCGTTCCGCCTCGTTCGGCACTGCGAACAGCAGCAGCGGGGCGCCTTTCTCGGTTTCCCACACCCCCTCGATCGCTGCGATCTTCTGCGGTTGGTGCTGCAGGGTGTTGAGGCCATGCATGTCACCCACGACGATCTGCACCGGAATCAGCAGGGCGGCCAGCGTCAGTGCGGCACGCAGTGCCACCGCACTGGACGGATTGGCCTTGCGCCGAAGTACCTGCCAGGCCGATACACCCGCCACCAGGAAGGACATGGTCAGGAAGGAGGCCAGCAGCATGTGCGCGAATCGCCACGGGAAGGATGGATTGAAGATGATTTCCAGCCAGCTGGTCACGTGGAATTCGCCATCGATGATTTCGTAGCCGACCGGCGTCTGCATCCAGGAATTGAGGACCAGGATCCAGAAGGCGCTCATGGTGGTACCGAAGGCCACCAGGAAGGTGGCCAGCATATGTATACGTTCGCTGACGCGGCCATGGCCGAACAGCATGACGCCGAGGAAGGTCGCCTCGAGAAAGAAGGCGGTCAGCACCTCGAAACCCAGCAGCGGACCGGCGATGTTTCCGACTTTCTCCATGAAGCCCGGCCAGTTGGTACCGAACTGGAAACTCATCGTGATGCCACTGACCACGCCCAGCGCGAAAGTGAGCGCAAAAACCTTGGTCCAGAAACGATAGGCCGTCAGCCAGGGGCGCTGATTTGTCTTCAGCCAGCGCCAGCGCATGAACAGCAGCATCCAGCCGAGCGCGATCGTGATGGTCGGAAACAGGATGTGGAAGGTGATGTTGGCGGCAAACTGGATGCGCGCCAGCAGGACGGGATCGAGATCCATCAGGTCACTCCTTGCTGCCGGATTTGAGCTGGCCGGTCAGTTCCAGCAGTTTTTGCACCTTGGAACCCATACGCATCAGTTTGGCGAGTGTCTGGGCATCGAGCCGCTGCACATCGTCGAACCACGTGCTCATCAGATCGATCAGATCGTGCATGCTGCGCATGCGTTCCTGCGCGATGCGGTCGGCTTCGCTGCCCGGTTCTTCAAGCAGCGCGCTGCGCAGCATGGACAGTGTCGGTTCCATCTCGCGCCGGCGGCGTTCTTCGGCCAGCGTACGGAATACTTCCCAGGCATCGGTCGGGGCCTCGAAAAATTCCCGCCGGTCGCCCGCGACGTGCTTCATCTTCACCAGCCGCCACGACTGCAGTTCCTTCAGCCCCATGCTCACATTGGAGCGTGAACAGGCGAGCGTGTCCGCAATCTCGTCGGCGCACAGCGCAGTCGGCGACACGAAGATCAGCGCATAGATCTGGCCGACCGTTCGATTGATGCCCCAGCGGCTGCCCATTTCGCCGAAGTGGCCGACAAAGCTCTGTACGAGTGGCGTCATGAACGTGTGGATTGCAAGGGCTGTTTGCGGTTTCGTTAATGTACATCAATTTTCAGTAATTTCTGAAATTTCGATAACACCTTGAAGCAGTGACGTCGTCGGACAGCCGTGACGCCGATCCTCGACGTCAAGGGCGAAGACTTGTGGCCCCGGTCTTGCTACACTCTATGGTTGTCCTTCTACGTCCCGCAGCATTTTTCCGGAGATTCACCATGGCAGCAGAACGCACCCTTTCGATCATCAAGCCCGATGCCGTCGCCAAGAACGTCATCGGCAAGATCTACCAGCGCTTCGAAGACGCCGGACTCAAGATCGCCGCATCGCGCATGACCCAGCTGTCGCGCGCCGAGGCCGAAGGCTTCTACGCCGTGCACCGCGAGCGTCCTTTCTTCAAGGATCTGGTCGATTTCATGATTTCCGGCCCGGTGATGATCCAGGTGCTGGAAGGCGAAGGCGCCATCCTCAAGAATCGCGACCTGATGGGTGCCACTGACCCGAAAAAGGCCGCGCCCGGCACCATCCGCGCCGATTTCGCCGATTCGATCGATGCCAATGCCGTGCATGGCTCGGACGCGCCGGAAACGGCCGCCGTCGAAATCGCTTACTTCTTTCCCGCGCTGAACGTCTACTCGCGCTGAGAGCCGCCGCGTGACCCGCACCAACCTGCTGCAGTTCGACGCCGAAGGGTTCGCAGACTTTTTCACCGGTCTTGGCGAGAAGCCCTTCCGCGCGCGGCAGGTCATGCGCTGGATTCACCGCAACGGCGAGGGGGAGTTCGCTCAGATGAGCGACGTCGCCAAGTCGTTGCGTGCGAAACTCGAACAGATCGCCTGCGTGGAGGCGCCGGTGCCGGTGCGCGACAGCACCAGCACAGATGGCACGCGCAAGTGGCTGATCGATGTCGGCGCGGGCAACGCCATCGAAACCGTCTTCATTCCCGAAGAACGTCGCGGCACGCTGTGCATTTCGACCCAGGCGGGCTGTGCGCTCGATTGTGCGTTCTGCTCGACCGGCAAGCAGGGCTTCAACCGGAATCTCGAGGTGTCGGAAATCATCGGCCAGCTGTGGCTGGCCAATCGTGCGCTGGGCGCCGTGCGCGGTGGCGAGAATGACGGCGAACGTGTGATCTCGAACGTCGTCATGATGGGTATGGGCGAACCGCTGGCCAATTTCGATGCCACGGTGAAGGCGCTGCGCCTGATGCTGGACGACAACGCCTACGGCCTGTCACGTCGTCGGGTGACGGTGTCGACCTCCGGCATCGTGCCGGCCATGGACCGCCTGGGCGAAGCCTGCCCGGTCGCACTGGCCGTGTCGCTGCATGCGCCGAATGATGCGCTGCGCGACGAACTGGTGCCGATCAACAGGAAGTATCCATTGCGCGAACTGCTGGCCGCCTGTGTCCGCTATCTCGATCACGCGCCGCGCGATTTCATCACCTTCGAGTACGTGATGCTGGACGGCTTGAACGACAGCGACGCCCATGCGCGCGAACTGATCGCGATTGCACGTCAGGTGCCGTGCAAGTACAACCTGATTCCGTTCAATCCGTTTCCTGCGGCGCCGTTCGGGCGGTCGTCGAAAGAGCGCATCCGTGCGTTTTCGGACATCCTGATGGCGGAAGGCATCGTCACGACGACCCGCAAGACGCGTGGCGACGATGTCGATGCCGCTTGCGGGCAACTTGCCGGCCAGGTGCTCGACCGGACCCGACGTACGCAGAAAACCATTCCACTCGTGGAGGTTCCAGCACGGTGACCAGATTTTCAGCAGGTGTTGCGACCGTTCTGTCGCTCGCCGTCCTGCTCGCCGGATGCGCAGGCAGCCAGGGCGGGAACTCAACCGGCTCCACGACGGGCAATCCGAATACGACCACCACCGTGCAGAGTCGTACCGGTGCGCAGTCGTCGGAGTACAAGCCGCTGGAACCCATCGTGACGGGGGCGGCCCGCACGCGTGCGAAATCGCATACCGAGCTGGGCATGGCCTACCTCGAGGCGGGAAATGTCGCGATCGCGCTTGAAGAAGGGCGCACGGCACTGCGCGACGACTCGTCCTACGGTCCGGCTTACAACCTGATGGGTCTGGCGCACATGTACCTTGGCGAGAAGCAGCAGGCGCGCGACAACTTCGAGCGCGCGCTGCGTCTTGCGTCGAGCGATCCGGACATCAACAACAACTACGGCTGGTTCCTGTGCCAGAACGGCGACACCGCGCGTGCGATGCAGCTGTTCAACGAGGCGATCAGGAACCCGCTGTATGCCACCCCGACCCGTCCGTACACCAACGCCGGGCTGTGCGCATTGCAGGGGAATGACCTGCAGACTGCGGAAGTCAATTTCCTGCTGGCGATCAACGCCGATCCTGGCAATACGCAGGCGATCTACAACCTGGCGGCACTGCTGTATCGCAAGGGCAGCTATCTCGAGGCGCGCAAGCAATTGAGCAACTTCCACGCGCAGCGCGATTCGGTGGCGGAAAGTCTCTGGCTTGCCGTGCGCATCGAACGCAAACTGGGCGACAAGGTGTCGGAGGCCGGCTTCGCCAGCCAGTTGCGCCGCCGCTTCGCGGGCACGCCTGAACACCAGCAACTGATGCAGGGGAACTACGACTGATGTCTGAGCAGGACGAGGTGGTCGATCTGCCGCGCGATGCGCTCACAGGTTCGGTCGGCACGCGACTGAGGCAGGCGCGAGAAGCGCGCGGCATGTCCATCGACAGTGTCGGACGTGCCATCAAGCTGGCACCGCGTCAGGTTGAAGCCATCGAAGCGGACGATTTCGACAGCCTGATGAGCCCGACCTACGTGCGAGGTTTCATACGCAACTACGCGGCGCTGATCGGTCTGGACGCGCAGACCCTGCTGGGCAGTCTGGACCAGCAGCATGTGAGGGCGACGCCGCAGCTGATCGAACAGGCCAATGTGGGCGTCGCCATGCCGGTGCAGTCGGCCCGGCGCAAGTGGCTGCTGCCGCTGCTTGCCATGAGCGTTCCGGTGCTGGCAGGGCTTGCGCTGTATGTCTGGTTCGAGTTCTGGCCTGCTGATGAGCCGGTCACCGGGCCGGCGGATATTTCGCTGCCCGATCCATCGCCGCTGGACGGCCCCGTGTCCGCGGAAGCCCCCGGCGATGTCCGGTTGGATCCGGCCGATGCATCGGCCAGCGACGTATTGCCGTTGCCGGCCGAATTGTCGAGTGATGCAGCCTCCGATGCGATCGTCCAGTCCGCGCCGTCGGAAGCCGTTTCCGCGGCAGCCCCCGGAGAGCATCGACTCGAATTCACCTTCAGCACGGACTCGTGGGTGGAAATCCGCGATGCCAGCGACGCCATCCTGCTGTCGGACCTGAACCGGAGCGGCAGCACGCGGACGGTCAATGCCACCTTTCCGGTCTCCCTGGTCATCGGAAATGCGCGTTCCGTGACCCTGAAGGTCGATGGACAGCCGCATGATCTGGCGCCGTCGATCAAGGTTGATGTCGCGCGACTGAGGCTCGAGTAATGGGTGATCAAGCAATGAGTTCGCTGGTCCGCCGCGCGACACGTTCGGTGAAGGTCGCAGGCGTCACGATTGGTTCGGCAGCGCCGGTGGTCGTGCAGTCGATGACCAACACCGACACCGAAGACCATATTTCGACCGCCATCCAGGTGGCCCAGCTGGCACGCGCCGGTTCGGAAATCGTGCGCATCACGGTGAACACGATGGAGGCCGCGGCCGCCGTGCCGCGAGTGCGCGAGCAGCTGCTGAAAATGAATGTGGATGTACCGCTGGTCGGTGATTTCCACTTCAACGGCCACAAGCTGCTGCGCGAGCATCCGGCCTGCGCCGAGGCGCTTGACAAGCTGCGCATCAATCCGGGCAATGTGGGCAAGGGCAGCAAGCGCGACGAACAGTACGCAGCGCTGATCGAGATCGCCTGCCGTTACGACAAGCCGGTGCGCATCGGCGTGAACTGGGGCAGCCTCGACCAGACCTTGCTGGCACGCGTGATGGACGAGAACGCCCGCCGGCCTCAGCCCAAGGACGCCATCGAAGTGATGCGCGAAGCCATGGTCACGTCCGCGCTGGAAAGTGCGGCGCAGGCCGTGGAATGGGGCCTGCCGCCGGATCGCATCATCCTGTCGTGCAAGGTGAGCGGCGTGCAGGACCTGATCGCCATCTACAGCGAACTGGCAAAGCGCTGCGACTACCCGCTGCATCTGGGCCTGACCGAAGCCGGCATGGGTTCCAAGGGCATCGTGGCATCGACCGCGGCGATGGCGGTGCTGCTTCAGCAGGGCATCGGCGACACCATCCGCGTATCGCTGACGCCCGAACCCAACGGCGATCGCACGAAGGAAGTGATCGTGGCGCAGGAAATGCTGCAGACCATGGGGCTGCGTGCGTTCACGCCGATGGTCGCAGCCTGCCCGGGGTGCGGACGCACCACGTCGACCTTCTTCCAGGAACTGGCGTCCGACATCCAGAGCTATGTGCGCGACCGGATGCCCGACTGGAAAACGCAGTACGACGGCGTCGAACGGATGACGCTGGCCGTGATGGGCTGCGTCGTGAATGGCCCGGGTGAAAGCAAGCACGCCAACATCGGCATTTCGCTGCCGGGCACCGGCGAGACACCGGTGGCACCGGTGTTCGAGGACGGCGAAAAAACCGTCACGCTGAAGGGCGACAACATCGCCGCCGAGTTCCGCGGCATCGTCGACGCCTACGTCGCCCGCACCTACACCCGGAAGATCGCCGGCACGACCGGCGCCTGAACGAAGAACAATGAGCAAACTGCAAGCCGTTCGCGGCATGAACGACATCCTGCCGGACGAGGCAGAACGCTGGGAAGCCTTTGAGACCATCGTGCGCGACTGGCTGCGCGCCTACGGATACCGCCCGATCCGCATGCCGCTGCTCGAGCACACGCCGTTGTTCAAGCGTGCGATCGGCGAGGTCACCGACATTGTCGAGAAGGAAATGTATTCCTTCGAGGATGCGCTCAATGGTGAAAACCTGACGCTGCGCCCGGAAGGCACCGCCTCCTGCGTGCGCGCCGTGACCGAGCACAATCTGTTGTATGACAGCCCGCGCAAGCTCTGGTACATGGGCCCGATGTTCCGTCACGAGCGCCCGCAGAAAGGTCGCTACCGCCAGTTCCATCAAGTCGGCGTGGAAGCGCTCGGCTACGCCGGGCCCGATGTCGACGCCGAACTGATCATGATGTGCCAGCGCCTGTGGGACGACCTCGACCTGATGGGCATCCGGCTGGAAATCAATTCGCTCGGCTCGCCCGAGGAGCGCCTGCAGCATCGCGCCGAACTCATCGCCTATTTCGAGGCGCGCCAGGAACAACTGGACGAGGACGCGAAGCGCCGCCTGCACAGCAACCCGCTGCGCATCCTCGACACCAAGAACCCGGCCATGCAGGCGCTGGTCGAGGCGGCGCCGAAGCTGTCCGACTACCTGGGCAAGGAATCGCTGGCGCATTTCACCGCCATCCAGGACACGCTGCGCGCCGCCAACATTCCGTTCCGCATCAATCCGCGGCTGGTGCGCGGCCTGGATTACTACAATCTCACCGTGTTCGAGTGGGTGACCGATCAGCTTGGCGCCCAGGGAACGGTGTGTGCCGGCGGCCGCTACGACGGACTGGTTTCGCAGCTCGGCGGCAAGCCTGCCCCGGCAGCGGGCTTTGCAATGGGCATCGAACGTCTGCTGTCGCTGTGGAATCCGGTGCAGGCCGACGCGCTGATCGAACGCCCGGAAGCCTATGTCGTCCACTCGGGCGAAGGCGTTCAGGCCGAGGCGTTCGCGCTGTCGGAGCAGCTGCGCGACGCAGGCTTCGCCACGCTGATGCATTGCGGCGGTGGCAGCTTCAAGTCGCAGATGAAGCGCGCCGACGCCTCCGGCGCTGCGGTCGCGCTGATACTCGGCGAAGACGAAGTCGCATCCGGCGATGTCACGTTCAAACCCCTGCGCGGGGGTGACCAGATGCGCATCAGCCGTGACGACGTGGCCGAACACCTCGCCATGCTGCTGCTCGGTGGCGACGACACCGACGACGAAGAACCGTTGTTGCACTGAAAATCAAACCACAACCGGAAACACCGGACAGGAGTCCAGGACATGGCAGCACTCGATCTTGAAGAACAGGAACAGCTCTCGACCATCAAGGCGTGGTGGGCGGCTTGGGGCAATCTGATCACCTGGACGGTGATCGCGGTGTCGGCGTCTCTGATCGGCTACCAGGCGTGGAACTGGTACAACCGCGACCAGTCGGCGAAGGCCAGCATCGTGTTCGATGCGCTGCAGGACGCCGCGCTTGCCGGTGACCTGAAGAAGACCCGCGAAACCGCCGGGCAGCTGACCGAACATTTCGGCGGCAGTTCGTACGCGAGCCTGGGTGCCCTGCTGTCGGCCAAGCTGCATGTGGACAACGGCGACACCAAGACTGCTCGCGCACAGCTGGAATGGGTCAAGGCGAACGCGCCGGAAAACATGCTGCGCGACCTCGGCCGCCTGCGACTTGCGTATGTGCTGATCGAGGAACAGGCGTTCGACGAGGCAACCAAACAGCTCGACGGCAAGGTCGATCCCACGCTTGAAGCGCGATTTCTCGAAGCGCGCGGCGACGTGCTGCTGATGCAGGACAAGCGTGACGAAGCCCGCACGGCCTACCAGTCCGCGCTGACGAAGATCGATGAGAACGCCAAGGCGGGTGGCGCGCTGGACAGCGCGGCACCGCAGGGCTACCGCAATGTGGTCGAGATCAAGCTCGATGCGGTCGGTGGCGCCCGGTGACGCGACTGACCGTTCTGCTGGTGGCCAGCGCACTGCTGGCGGGGTGTGGCTCAACGCTCGACAGCCTGGACAGCCTCAATCCGTTCAGCGGCCCGCCCAGGCCCAAGATGCCGGTACTCGAACCGCTCGAATCCAGTGCCCCGGTGACCGAACTGTGGCGCTATGAAATCGGTCAGTCGGGCAATGCGGTGTTCGAACCTGCGGTGATTGGCAGCAGCATCTTCGTCGCCGCGCGCGATGGCACGATCGCCCGTCTGGACGACGGCAGGCAGATCTGGAAGATCAACGCCGGCAAGCCCCTTTCCGGTGGCATCGGCGCCAATGAGCGGCAACTTGTCGTCGGCACTGAAAAGGGCGACGTGCTGGCATTCGACCTCGACGGCAAGCCGCTGTGGGAAGGTCTCGTCAGTTCCGAAGTGCTGAGCGCACCGCTGGTGACCGACGACATGGTGTTCGTGCGCAGTGCAGACAGCCGCATCCAGGCGTTCACCGCGATCGATGGCGCGCGCAAGTGGAATTACCAGCGACCGAATCCGTCGCTGACGCTGCGCACCCACGCCGGGGTGATCAGCACCCCGTCCTTGCTGATTGCAGGGTTCCCGGGCGGCAAGCTCGTTGCCATCAACCGCAGTACCGGCGTGGCGGTGTGGGAATCCAATGTGGCACTGTCGCGTGGCGCGACGGAACTTGAACGCATCGCCGACGTATCCAGCCTGCCGGTCATCGTCGGTCGAGACGTCTGCGCCTCGGCCTTTCAGGGGCGGGTGGCGTGCTTCGAACTGAGTACCGGCAAATCCATCTGGACACGCGACATTTCGAGCGCTGCCGGCATCGACATCGACGCGCAGAACCTGTACGTCAGCGATGACAATGGTGCCATCCATGCGCTGGATCGCGCGACCGGCGCCAGCGTGTGGAAGCAGGACAAGTTGAAGCGCCGCTATCCAGGGCGGCCACTCGCGCTCGAGGGCGTTGTTGCCGTCGCCGATGGCGAAGGGCTGCTGCACCTGCTGAGTACCGAGAACGGCGCCTTCGTCGCGCGGGTCAAGGGTGACGGCAGCGCGCTCAATGCGTCGTTGCGTCCTTACGGCACCGCATTCGTGGCGCAGAGCCGCGCCGGCATCGTACGGGCCCTGGCGGCCCGCTGAGGATCTAGCTTGAAACCTGTACTGGTACTCGTAGGTCGCCCGAACGTCGGCAAGTCGACGCTGTTCAACCGGCTGACCAAAACCCGTGACGCCCTCGTCGCCGATTTCCCCGGCCTGACGCGCGACCGTCACTACGGTACCGGCCGCCTCGGCGACCGGCCGTTTCTCGTGGTGGACACCGGTGGTTTCGAGCCGACGGCCCGCGACGGCATCATGGTCGAAATGGCGGCACAGGCCGAACAGGCGATTGCCGAAGCGGACGTTCTGATTTTCCTCGTCGATGGCCGGGCCGGCCTGACCGCGCACGACCGGGAAATCGCCGCCCGTCTGCGCCGTGTCGGCAAGCCTCTGGTGGTGGCGGTGAACAAGGCGGAAGGCATGCGGCAGGAAATCGTCGCGGCCGAGTTTCACGAGCTCGGGCTGGGTGATCTGCACGTGATTTCCTCCGCCCACGGCGAGGGCGTGCGCAGCCTGCTTGATCACTGCCTGAGCGGCTTTGCCGACGACGACGAGGTGGAACCGGATGACCGGGTCCCGAAGATTGCCGTGGCCGGTCGCCCGAACGTCGGGAAATCGACGCTGATCAATGCGCTGCTCGGCGAAGAGCGTGTCATCGCCTTCGACCAGGCCGGAACGACGCGCGACGCGATCAGCATCCCGTTCGAACGAAACGGCAAGCGCTATACGCTGATCGATACCGCCGGGCTGCGCCGCAAGGGAAGGGTGTTCGAAACGATCGAGAAGTTTTCGGTCATCAAGACGGTGCAGGCGATCGAGCAGGCAAACGTGTGCGTGCTGGTGCTCGATGCAACGCAGGAAGTGTCCGATCAGGACGCCCATATCGGCGGCTTCATCGTCGAAAGCGGCCGTGCCCTGGTGCTTGCCGTCAACAAATGGGACGCAGTGGACAGCTACCGGCGCGAAATCTTCAAGCGTGAAATCGCACGCAAGCTGGGTTTTCTGGGCTTTGCGCGCCATCTGTACATTTCGGCGCTGGAAGGACTGGGCGTGAGCGGCCTGTTCGGCGCTGTGGACGCTGCCTACGCAGCAGCGATGACCAAACTTCCGACGCCTCGGCTGACGCGCGCGCTGCAGGCGGCGGTCGAGAAACAGTCGCCCCCGAAACACGGCCTGTTCCGGCCCAAGATGCGCTATGCCCACCAGGGCGGAATGAATCCGCCGGTCATCGTCATTCACGGCGCCGCGCTCGAACATATTGCCGAAAGTTACCGGCGCTATCTCGAACACTATTTTCTGGAAATATTCCGACTTCAGGGCACGCCGCTGAGGGTCGAATTCCGTACCGCGCACAATCCGTTCGTCGCATCGAAGAAATGATGTCGCGATCGGGGATCAAAATGCGTGGTCCGGGGTCCGAAGCTGCGGTGCATCAAAAAATCCAGTAGAGTCCTATTTCAAATAAACAAGAGGTGTCCACATGAGCAACAAAGGGCAAATGCTACAAGACCCCTTCCTCAACACCCTGCGCCGCGAGCACGTTCCGGTCGCGATCTACCTCGTGAATGGCATCAAGCTGCAGGGCCAGATCGAGTCGTTCGACCAGTATGTTGTTCTGCTCAAGAACACGGTGACGCAGATGGTGTATAAGCACGCCATTTCCACTGTCGTACCCGCGCGTCCGGTCAATATCCAGCACGATCAGGGCGACAGCGCTTGACCGGCGACAACGGTCACCTGCAGGCACTTCGCTCGCATGATTGAGCGGCCAGAGACCGGCGAGCGCGCGGTCATCGTCCAGCTTGATCTCGGGAAAGGTGACTACGAAGACCGGCTGGACGAATTCACGCTGCTCGCGCTGAGTGCGGGCGCGGTGCCGGTCGCTCGCGCAGGGGGCAAGCGACAGGCCCCGGATCCAGCGACCTTTGCCGGAAAGGGCAAGGTGGCCGAGATCCTCGACCTCGCCAATGCCAACGAAGCTGACATCGTGCTGTTCAATCACGAACTTTCGGCCAGCCAGCAGCGCAATCTCGAGCGCGCGCTGTCGCGGCGCGTCATAGACCGCAATGCGCTGATCCTCGACATCTTCGCGCTGCGTGCGCGCAGTCATGAAGGCAAGCTGCAGGTCGAACTGGCCCAGCTCGAACATCTGTCGACCCGTCTGGTCCGCGGCTGGACCCACCTGGAGCGGCAGAAGGGCGGCATCGGACTGCGTGGTCCGGGTGAGACGCAGCTCGAAACCGACCGCCGCCTGCTCGGCCACAGGGTGAAGGCGCTGAAAGAGCGACTTGAGAAGGTCGAGCGCCAACGCGGCGTCCGCCGGAAGTCGCGCGAGCGGCAGTCGACGCCGGTGGTCGCGCTGGTCGGCTACACGAATGCCGGCAAGTCCACGCTGTTCAATGCACTGACGAAAGCGGGCAGCTATGCCGCCGATCAGTTGTTTGCCACGTTGGACACGACGTCGCGTCAGCTCTATCTC
Organism: Methyloversatilis sp.; assembly: GCA_016791045.1. Taxonomy (GTDB): domain Bacteria; phylum Pseudomonadota; class Gammaproteobacteria; order Burkholderiales; family Rhodocyclaceae; genus Methyloversatilis. Next base: position 53,484 of record JAEUNO010000025.1, read on the forward strand.
GGCGAATTCGGGCAGGTGGTGCTGTCGGACACGGTGGGTTTCATCCGCGACCTGCCGCATACGCTGGTTGCCGCCTTCCACGCGACGCTGGAAGAAACTGCCGGCGCCGACCTTCTGCTGCATGTCATCGACTCGTCTGCGCCGGATCGCGAAGCACAGATCGAAGCGGTTGACCGCGTGCTGGCGGAGATCGGAGCCGACGCGGTGCCTCAGATAAGGGTGCTGAACAAGGTGGACCTGATGCCTGCGTTGCAGCCGGGAGCTGATCCGGCAGGCTGTGATAATATTTGCAAAGTTCGCGTGAGTGCTCGCACGGGTGCGGGTTTGGCCGATTTGCGGGCAGTCATCGCGTCACGTTTGCAGGCCGAAAAGGTCGCCGCTGCGCAGCGCGTGCGTCCGAACGACGATCCTCGAGGCCTGAACCTGGAACCGCGGACGAATTCCGCACTCCGAGTGATCAGCTCATCAGAGAGCGGCGACACGTCTTCCACGGAAGGCGACGAACGCTCCCCTCAACTTTCATCCTTACCTGACCAATCCGAACGTGCTGAATGCGATCTTGATGTCGCTGAATGACCCCCGCTGGGGCAATCAGGGCGGCAATGGCAATAAAGGCGGCAATCAGGGACCTCCCGATCTGGAAGACCTGTGGCGCGATTTCAACAAGCGCCTCGCGGGGCTGTTCGGCGGCAAGTCGAACAACGGCGGTGGCGAAAGCCGTCCGCCTGTGACGCCGCGCCAGTTCGGCGGTGGCATCGGCGTGGTGCTCGGCCTGATCGTCATTGTCTGGCTGGCCAGCGGCCTGTACATCGTCGATGCAAGCCAGCGTGGTGTCGTGCTGCGTTTCGGCAAGCTTGTCGAAACGACAGATCCGGGCCTGCAGTGGCGCCTGCCGTATCCGATCGACTCGCACGAACTGGTCAACCTGACAGGCGTACGTACGGTCGAAGTCGGCTATCGCGGCGCGGAACGCAACAAGGTGCTCAAGGAAGCACTGATGCTGACCGACGACGAGAACATCATCAATATCCAGTTCGCGGTGCAGTACATCCTGAAGGATCCGGTGGCTTATCTTTTCCAGAACCGCCTGCCGGAGGAATCGGTCGTGCATGCAGCTGAAACCGCGATGCGCGAGGTAGTGGGCAAGAGCAAGATGGACTTCGTGCTGTACGAAGGGCGCGAGCAGATCGCAGCCGACGCGCAGCGCATCATGCAGCAGATACTCGACCGCTATCAGACGGGCATCCAGATCAGCCGCCTGACGTTGCAGAATGCCCAGCCGCCGGAGCAGGTGCAGGCCGCATTCGACGACGCGGTCAAGGCCGGACAGGATCTGGAACGGCAGAAGAACGAAGGGCAGGCGTACGCCAATGACGTGATCCCCAAGGCGCGTGGTACCGCCTCGAGATTGCTTGAAGAGGCCAACGGCTACAAGGAACGGATCATTGCGACCTCGCAGGGTGACGCAAGCCGGTTCAAGCAGATTCTTGCCGAGTACGTGAAGGCGCCCGAAGTGACGCGCCAGCGTATGTATATAGACACGGTGCAACAGGTCATGATGAATACGAGCAAGGTGCTGCTCGACGCGAAGGGCGGCAACAACCTGCTGTATCTCCCGCTCGACAAGCTGATGCAACAGGCGGGGGCCGCTGCGGTCGATGTCGCGGCAGGCAATCGGAGCAACGAAACGATGACGCTTCCGTCTATGTCGGGCGATGCGGCCGCTGCCGACATGCGATCGCGCGATGCGCTGCGCGCACGCGAGCGGGGAGAGCGTTGATGCGCGAAAAACTGCCTCTCTTCTTCGGCGGCATCATCGTCGCCCTGATCGTACTTTCCAGTTCGCTTTTCACAGTTGATCAGCGCCAGTACGCCATCGTGTTCCAGCTCGGTGAAGTGCGCACCGTGATCGAGCAGCCCGGCCTGCATTTCAAGTGGCCGCTGGTGCAGAACGTGCGCCTTTTCGATCGCCGCATCCTGACGCTCGACAGCGCCGACCCCGAGCGCTACATCACGTCGGAAAAGAAGAACGTGCTGGTCGATCTGTTCATCAAATGGCGCATCACCGACGTCAAGCAGTACTACATCTCGGTCGGTGGCAATGAGCGACTTGCGGAAACGCGCCTGCTGCAGACCGTGAACGCAGGGCTGCGCGAGGAATTCGGTCGGCGCACGGTCAATGAGGTCGTGTCGGGCGAGCGCGAAAAGATCATGGAAGACATGCGCAGCAAGGCCAATGTCGATGCGGTCAAGATTGGCGTGGAAATAGTCGATGTGCGGCTGAAGCGCGTCGATCTGCCGACCGAGGTGTCCGAGTCGGTGTATCGCCGGATGGAAGCGGAGCGCAAGCGTGTTGCCAACGAGCTGCGCTCGCTCGGTTCAGCCGAGGCGGAAAAGATCCGGGCAGACGCCGACCGTCAGCGTGAAATCATCGTCGCCGAGGCCTACCGGGAAGCCCAGAAGGTCAAGGGTGACGGCGATGCGCAGGCAGCGGCCATCTACTCCGATGCGTTCGGCTCCAACCCGGAGTTCTATGCCTTCTACCGCAGCATGGATGCGTATCAGAAGAGCTTTCGCAACAAGAGCGACCTGATGGTCATCGAGCCGACGTCCGATTTCTTCCGCTATCTCAACAACAGCGGTCGGCAGCCGGTGAAATGAGCATCGGAACCCCAGGCGTCCGCGCTGCTGTATAGTCCACCGGTTATTTATTCGCCGTACGGAATGAAAAGTCACCAGCCCGCAATGCGGGCTGTGCTTTTTTCGTGATGGATTCAATACTTCTCATCGCCTTGGGTTTGATGCTCGTCCTGGAGGGCGTGCTGCCTTTCGTGGCGCCGCGCCTGTGGCGTGAAACCTTTCGCAGAGCGACCGAGCTGGCCGACGGTCAGCTTCGTTTCGTCGGTCTGACCTCAATGATTATCGGTATTGCGCTGATTGCGCTGTTCAAGTGATGCGTCGCTGGTTATTGCCCGAATCGATCGAAGACCTGCTGCCCGATGAGGCACGCCAGGTGGAAAACCTGCGTCGGCGCCTGCTGGATGAGTGCCTGACCCAGGGCTACGAGCTGGTCGTCCCGCCGCTGGTCGAATACATCGAATCGCTGCTGACCGGCAGCGGGCGCGACATGGATCTGCGTACCTTCAAACTGGTGGATCAGCTGTCCGGTCGGACGATGGGCCTGCGTGCCGACATCACGCCCCAGGTCGCGCGCATCGATTCCCACCTGCTGAACCGCAACGGCGTGGTGCGCCTGTGCTACTGCGGCCCGGTCGTCCATGCGCTGCCTTCCGGATTCAACGCGACGCGAGAGCCCATACAGCTCGGTGCGGAGCTTTACGGCCACGCAGGGATCGAGGCGGACGTCGAACTCGTCACGTTGCTGCTGAGGGCGCTCGATGTTGCGCAGGTTGCGCTGGCGCGCATCGATTTTGGCCATGTCGGCATCTTTCGAGCACTGGCCGACCGCCTGGAGTCACCTCAACTGCGCAGCGAAGACGGGTTGCAGGACTTGTTTGCGGCGCTTCAGGCCAAGGACATGCCGTCGCTTCGGCAACTGCTGGTGGATGAACGCGCCACGCTCAAGGCTGCCTTCCTCGCGCTGCCCGATCTTTACGGGAAAGCTGACACGCTGGCGCGCGCACGCGCTGCGCTGCCGGATTTCCCGGAAATCGCGACTGCGCTCGCGGAACTGGAACGCGTGGGTGCGACAGTCGATGCCGACGCGCTCGGTTTTGACCTCGCGGACCTGCGCGGCTATCACTACCACAGTGGAATCACGTTCGCCGCATACTGTGCCGGTCAGGCGCAGGCGATCGCGCTTGGCGGGCGCTACGATGAAGTGGGCAAGAGTTTCGGCCGGGCGCGTCCGGCGACCGGATTCAGTCTGGATCTGCGCCAGCTGGCGCGTCAGACGCCGCAACTCGAACGGCGGTCGGGCATCCGCGCACCGTATGTCCATGATGCTGCGCTGATGCAGCGGGTTCGAGCCTTGCGTGACGCCGGCGAAATCGTGGTGGCGGACCTGCCGGGGCATCCGGACGACGTCGCAGAACTGGGATGTGACCGCCAATTGGAATTCGTTGAAGGTGAGTGGCAGATCGTGTCGCTCGATAGAAAGGTTTGAGCATGGCAAAGAACGTAGTGGTCGTCGGCAGTCAGTGGGGCGACGAGGGCAAGGGCAAGGTCGTCGACTGGCTGACCGATTCAGTACAGGGCGTGGTGCGCTTCCAGGGCGGTCACAACGCCGGCCACACGCTGGTGATCGGTGGCAAGAAGACCGTGTTGCACCTGATTCCGAGCGGCGTGCTGCGTGAAGGCGTGGCCTGCTACATCGGCAATGGTGTCGTGCTGTCACCCGAGGCGCTGTTGTCCGAGATGGACGAGCTGGAGGCTGCCGGAGTCGATGTTGCGGCGCGCCTGCGCATTTCGGAAGCCTGTCCCCTGATCCTGCCGTACCACCAGGCGCTCGATCGCGCCCGCGAAACGGCCAAGGGCGAAAACAAGATCGGGACCACCGGTCGAGGCATCGGCCCGGCCTACGAGGACAAGGTGGCGCGCCGCGCGCTGCGCCTGCAGGACCTGCTGCGTCCGACGCGTTTCGCAGCCAAGCTGGCGGAAATACTCGATTATCACAATTTCGTATTGACGCAGTATTTCGGCGCGCCCAAGGTCGACTTCCAGCAAACGCTGGACGGCGCACTGGCGCTGGCGCCGCGCATTGAAAAGCTGGTGGCCGACGTGCCGCGCGCCCTGTACGAAGCGAACAAGGCAGGCTCGAACCTGCTGTTCGAGGGGGCCCAAGGCACGCTGCTCGACATTGACCACGGCACCTATCCCTTTGTGACGTCGAGCAATTGCGTCGCAGGTGCCGCGGCGGCGGGAGCCGGCGTCGGTCCGACGATGCTGCACTACGTGCTCGGCATCACCAAGGCCTACACGACGCGCGTCGGCGGCGGACCGTTCCCGACCGAACTGTTCGATGACACCGGACGCCATCTGGCCACCAAGGGCAATGAATTCGGTGCCACCACGGGTCGCCCGCGTCGCTGTGGCTGGTTCGATGCCGCTGCGCTGAAGCGTTCGATCCAGATCAACGGCATATCCGGCCTGTGCGTGACCAAGCTTGACGTGCTGGATGGCGTCGAGGAACTGAAGGTGTGTACGGGTTACCGCATCGACGGAGAACTGTCGGACATCCTGCCCGTCGGCGCAGAAGAGCTGTCGCGCTGCGAGCCGGTGTATGAAACCTTGCCGGGCTGGAAGGACACGACCTTCGGCATCAAGGCGCTCGATGAACTGCCGGCGAATGCCCGCAGTTACCTCAAGCGCATCGAGGAAATCTGCGGCGTACCGGTCGACATGATTTCCACCGGGCCTGACCGTACCGAAACCATCCTGCTGCGCCATCCGTTCGAGTGAGGGATGGCGGGGCCGGGGGCCGCATGTCCGTGAAGGCCATGCGGTTCATAATGGATACAGTGACCGATGCAGTCAGGAACGTCGGCAGGAAGAAAGCGGACAGGAAAAGAAAAAAGCCGACATCGCTGTCGGCTTTCGTCCTTGCTTCTTGGTGCCCAGGAGAGGACTCGAACCTCCACACCTTGCGGCACTAGTACCTGAAACTAGCGCGTCTACCAATTTCGCCACCTGGGCAAGAGGCTGCGCATTCTAAAGAAAGCATTCACGTTGTCAAGAGAAACAGAGAAGAAGAATTCACCGAGCAAGATCCGACGCGCCGACCCGTTCTTCGAACGCGAGTCGACGCGTTACGACAATCCCCTGCCGAGCCGCGAGTACATCGTGCAGACGCTCGAAGAGACCGGCATGCCGATGAGCGCCGACGAGCTCGTGCAGGCGCTGGACATCCAGCCCGAGGAGCGCGAGCACTTCGTGCGCCGCCTGAGCGCGATGGAGCGCGAGGCGCAGCTGATGCGCAACCGACGCGATGCCTACATCATTCCCGACAAGGCAGACCTCGTCGCGGGTCGAGTCGAAGGACACCCGGACGGGTTCGGTTTCGTCATTACCGGTGACGGCAAGGCGGACAAGAAGGGTGAGAAAGGCGACAAGGGCGACATTTTCCTCAGCGCGCAGGAAATGCGCAGCGTGCTGCATGGCGACCGTGTGCTGGTGCGCGTCACCGGACTTGATCGCCGCGGCCGCCGTGAGGGCAGGGTGGTGGAGGTCACCGAGCGCGGCAATACGCGTCTGGTCGCCCGCGTCGTCGAAGAGCACGGCGTGCAGTTCTGCATCGCCGAGAACCGCCGCATCCGTCAGCAGATCGTGCTGGCCGCGCCCGAGAAGGGCAAGCGGGCACTGAAGGCCGCGGCCGGCAGCGTGGTCGAAGTCGAACTGATCGAACAGCCTACCCGCTACACGCCGCCGATCGGCCGCGTGGTCGAGGTCCTGGGCAATTTCGGCGATTCCGGCATGGAAATCGAAATCGCGCTGCGCAAGCACGACATGCCGCACGAATTTTCCGCCAAGGCACTGGCTGCGGCAAAACGCCTGCCCGACGAAGTACGGCCGGAAGACATCGGCAAGCGCGAAGATCTGCGCGCGCTGCCGCTGGTCACCATCGACGGCGAAACCGCGCGCGACTTCGACGATGCGGTCTACGCCGAACGCCAGGGCAAGGGCTTCCGCCTGATCGTCGCCATCGCCGATGTCAGTCACTACGTGAAGCCCGACGCGCCGCTCGACATCGACGCCTTCGAACGCGGCAATTCGGTGTACTTCCCGCGCCGCGTCATTCCGATGCTGCCGGAAAAACTGTCGAATGGCCTGTGCTCGCTGAACCCTGAAGTCGATCGCCTGTGCATGGTGTGCGACATGGACGTGTCGGCCACCGGCGCCATCCAGCACTACAGCTTTTACGCTGCAGTGATGAATTCGAAGGCACGCCTGACCTACACCGAAGTGGCGGCGGCGATCTACGACAAGGACCCTGCGACGCGCGAACGCCTGAAGCCGCTGCTGCCACGCCTCGAAGCACTTGATGCGGTGTTCCGCGTGTTCGAGAAGGCGCGTGCCAAGCGCGGCGCAATCGACTTCGAAACGGTCGAAACGCTGATGCTGTTCAATGATGAAGGCAAGATCGACCGCATCGTGCCGTATGCCCGCAATGATGCGCACCGGCTGATCGAGGAATGCATGCTCGCGGCCAACGTGTGTGCGTCACGCTTTCTCGAGGACAGCAAGCAGCCGACGCTGTATCGCGTGCACGAAGGCCCGAGCGAGGACCGTTTGCAGAAACTGCGCGCCTTCCTCGGCGAATTCGGCTTCCAGCTCGGCGGTGGCGACAAGCCGCACGCGAAGGACTACGCCGCACTGCTGACGCAGATCGGCGACCGTCCGGACCGCCAGCTGCTGCAGACCGTGATGCTGCGTTCGCTGCGTCAGGCGGTGTACAGCCCCGACAACGTCGGCCACTTCGGTCTCGCCTACGAGGCCTACACCCACTTCACGTCGCCCATCCGTCGGTATCCCGACCTGCTGGTGCATCGCGCGATCAAGGCGGCGCTGGCGAAGAAGCGTTACGAGCCGGGTGACTGGTCGGACATCGGCCTGCACTGCTCGACCACCGAGCGGCGTGCCGACGAAGCCAGCCGTGACGTCCAGAACTGGCTCAAGTGCTATTTCATGCAGGATCGCGTCGGCGAAGAGTTCGAAGGCAGCGTGTCGGCTGTCGTACCGTTCGGTCTGTTCGTCGCGCTCGACAACGTGTTCATCGAAGGACTGGTGCACATTTCCGAGCTGGGCGCCGACTACTTCCACTACGAAGAGGGCAAGCATCGTCTGGTCGGCGAACGCAGCGGACGCATGTATCGCCTCGCTGACCGGGTGCGCATTCAGGTCGTGCGGGTCGATCTGGACAACACGCGCATCGAATTCAGGCTGGCGGGCGGTGGCGACGATTTCGGTCGCGTGCCCCGCGCATCGCTGACGCCGAAAGCCGGGCCGACCGGGCCTTCATCGCGCAAGCGGGTCGCCGTCGAACCGGTCGAGCCCACGCCGCCGCCGAAGGCGGTGAAGACCGGTCGGGGTCGGGCCGCCCGGAAGGCGGCTCAGGCGTCCGCGGCGGCTTCGTCCCCGTACGCGATCCCGGACAAGCCGTCCGTTGGCAAGAAACCGAAAGCGGCATCGAAGGCAGCGCCCGAGGCACCAGCCAAGTCAGCCAAAAGCAGCGCAAAGAAGGCTGCGAAACCCAAGGCTGCAAAACCGGAGCCCGCGAAGCGCGAAGCTGCAAAATTGCAGACCACGAAGCCGTCCGCGAAAGCTGCTGGCAAACCCGCGGCCTTGCTGCTGTCGAAGTCGCCCGCCAAGTCATCGAAGCCGGCCGCAGCAAACGGCGGCGGGACGAAACCGGCCACGCCCGAGTCGGCCGCACCGAAGCGCGGTGGCCGGAAATGAGCGGCGATACGCGTTACATCTTCGGCTTCCACGCGGTGACGGCGAAAATCCGTCATGCGGCGGACAGTGTGAAGGAAGTGTTCGTCTCCACGGCTCGGACCGACGGCCGCATGCGCGACCTCGTCCGCGCGGCCGAAGCGGCCGGTGTGAAGCTGGTGCAGACCGATCCGGCGCGGCTTGACGGGCTGGCGGGTGGGGCCGCCCGCCATCAGGGTGTGGTGGCGCGCGTGCTGGCGCAGATTCCCTATCGCTCGCTGGACGACGTGCTCGATGCGCTGTCCGAACCGCCGCTGCTGCTGGTACTCGACGGCATCCAGGATCCGCACAATCTCGGCGCCTGCCTGCGCGTCGCCGATGCGGCGGGTGCCCATGCCGTGGTCGCGCCGCGCGACCGTGCGGTCGGCCTCAACGCCACCGCGATCAAGGTGGCCAGCGGCGCGGCAGATACTGTGCCCTATGTGACCGTCACCAACCTCGCGCGCAGCCTGCGCGAAATGAAGGAGCGCGACATCCTGACCATCGGTGCGGCCGGCGAGGCGACGCAGTCGATGTATGCCGTCGACCAGTCGGGTGCCGTCGCCTGGGTGCTCGGCGCCGAAGGCGACGGCCTGCGCCGGCTGACGCGAGAAACCGCCGACGTGCTGGCGATGATTCCGATGCATGGCACGGTCGAAAGCCTGAATGTATCGGTCGCCAGCGGCATCTGCCTGTTCGAGGCCAGACGCCAGCGCAGCGCCCGGTCCGGCTTGTGAGGCCTTGATTTTCCGGGCTATAATGTCTGGCTTACCTTGCCTCACCGGACTCGCATGCCGGGAGGCTTAACCGCCAGGTCTGCCGCAGGGCAGGCCGGCAAAAACCGCAAGGAGATTACATGCGACATTACGAAGTGGTTTTCATCGTCCATCCGGACCAGAGCGAACAGGTGCCCGCGATGGTCGAGCGCTACCGCACGCTCGTCACTGGCCGCAGTGGCAGCATTCACCGTCTGGAAGACTGGGGCCGCCGTCAGCTGGCCTATCCGATCCAGAAGGTGCACAAGGCTCACTACGTGCTCATGAACATCGAGTGCGACAACGAAACGCTGGCCGAACTCGAGCACGCCTTCAAATTCAACGACGCCGTCCTGCGCCATCTGACGATCAAGATGCGCAAGGCTGTCGTGACGCCTTCGCCGATGATGAAGGAAGAGAAGTCGCGTTCGCTGCTGGCACCGTCCGCTGACTCGGCACCGGCTGCGGAAGCCGAGCCGGTCGCCGAACAGCCGGCCGCTTGATCGACGGCGGAACGGATACGGAGCGCAAGGCGAATCCGCCCGGTCAGGCGATCAACAGTTTCACGTTGCACGCCACCCTGATCGAACGTGATGCGCTGAGGCATACACCGGCTGGCGTGCCGATCCTGCGGGGATGTCTCGAACACCACTCGCAGCAGATCGAAAACGGCGTGCCGCGCGAAGTCAGGCTTGAAACCGACTTCGTGCTGCTCGGAGACCAGGCCGGATTGCTCGCCGCCGCACCGCTCGGAACCGCGTTGATCGCACAAGGATTCATGGCTGCCCGCAGCGCACGAAGCAGGCAGGCAGTCATGCACATGAACAGCATTGAATTCGTGACGGAACGCTGACCCGCGAACCGTCGCAAAAATGGAAGGAACCACCATGGCTTTCAGACCGAAGAACGCAAAGAAGAAGGACGATCGCGGATCGCGCAGCATGTTCAAGCGCCGCAAGTTCTGCCGCTTCAGCGCCGAGAAGATCGAAGAAATCGATTACAAGGACGTTGAAATCCTGAAGGATTTCATCTCCGAGAACGGCAAGATCATGCCGGCCCGACTGACCGGCACCCGTGCCGGCTATCAGCGCCAGCTGTCCACGGCCATCAAGCGCGCCCGCTTCCTTGCGCTGATGCCTTTCACTGACCTGCACCAGTAAGCGAGGAGACGACCATGCAAGTCATCCTGATGGATAAAGTGGCCAAGCTCGGCGATCTGGGCGATGTGGTGAAGGTGCGTGACGGTTACGCCCGCAATTTCCTGATTCCGACTGGCCGCGCCAAGCGCGTCACGCCGGAAAACCTGGCAGTGTTCGAAACCCGTCGCGCCGAGCTGGAAAAGGCGGCCGCAGAACGTCTGGCGGGCGCCAAGGCTGTTGCCGAAAAGATGGAAGGCGTGACCGTTCAGGTCGTGCGCAAGGCCGGTGTCGATGGCCGCCTGTTCGGCTCGGTGTCGACGTCCGACATCGCCGAGGCACTGGTCGCCCAGTCGTTCCCGGTCGACAAGTCGATGGTCCGCATGCCCGATGGTCCGCTGAAGACGACCGGCGAAAGCCAGTTCGAAATCGCGCTGCATTCGGATGTGCTGGTCAATGTGACGGTGGCAGTGGTCGGCGAAAGCTGATCGTCGCCTCCGGCCGGCTGGCCGGATCGCAGCAAGAAAGCCACCTCAGGGTGGCTTTTTTGTTTTCGAGCTGGCGCCCGGAGGTACTTCCAGCACCCCAACATGGCTGCCCACAGCTTATCCACAGCTTGTGCCGTTGTGCCGCACGCCCGGCCGGACTAGATTGCCGGATTGACGGCACCGCTTCCAGGAAACGAAAACACCACAATGAGCATCGTGCGCAACGCAGGCAACCCCGACGCGCAGGCCGCGCAGGCTTCGCAGGACAGGCAGATCGCTGCACTGAAGCTGCCGCCGCATTCGATCGAAGCCGAACAATCGCTGATCGGCGGGCTGTTGCTCGACAACAGTACCTGGGACCGTGTCGGTGATCAGGTCGGCGAATCCGATTTCTACCGCGATGACCATCGTCGCATCTTCCGCCACATCGCCAAGCTGATCGAACAGGGCAAGCCAGCCGACGTCGTCACGGTGTACGAGTCGATCGAAAAATCCGACGAGGGGCAACAGACCGGCGGATTGGCGTATCTGGGCGAGATCGCCAACAACACGCCGTCGGCGGCGAACATCCGCCGTTACGCGGAAATCGTCCGCGAGCGCGCCATCCTGCGCAAGCTGGTCAGCGTGGGCGACGAAATCGCGGCAAGTGCGCTGTCGCCGCGTGGGCGCGATGCCAAGACCTTGCTCGACGAGGCGGAATCGAAGATTTTCGAGATTGCGGAAGCCGGTGCCAGCAGCGGCTCCGGCTTCGTCGCCATCCAGCCCTTGCTGGTCCAGGTGGTGAACCGTATCCAGGAACTGTACGACCGCGACGATCCGTCCGACGTCACCGGTGTGCCAACGGGCTACATCGACCTCGATGCGAAGACGGCCGGCCTGCAGCCCGGCGACATGATCATCGTCGCCGGACGCCCGGCCATGGGCAAAACATCGTTCGCACTGAATATCGCCGAGCACATCGCCGTCGACATGGGATTGCCGGTGGCCATCTTTTCGCTCGAAATGCCGGGCACCCAGCTGGCCATGCGTTTCGTGTCATCGGTCGCCAAGATCGATCAGAGCCGTCTGCGCACCGGACGACTGACCGACGATGACTGGGGCCGGCTGACGATGGCGCTCGGCAAGCTGCATGAGGCGCCCATCCATATCGACGAAACGGGCGGCATCAATCCGACCGACCTGCGCGCCCGTGCGCGGCGGCTGTACCGGCAATGCGGCAAGCTCGGCCTGATCGTGGTCGATTACCTGCAGCTGATGTCGGGCACGCGCGACGGCGAGAACCGGACGGCGGAGATTTCCGAAATTTCCCGTTCCATCAAGTCGCTGGCCAAGGAACTGCATGTACCCATCATCGCGCTGTCGCAGCTGAACCGCGCACTGGAGCAACGCCCCAACAAGCGGCCCGTGATGAGCGACCTGCGCGAATCGGGCGCAATCGAACAGGACGCGGACATCATCATGTTCATCTACCGGGACGAGGTCTACAACCCGGACACGCAGGACAAGGGGCTGGCCGAAATCATCATCGGCAAGCACCGCAACGGCCCGACCGGCACGGTCACGCTCGGCTTCCAGGGCGAACACACCCGCTTCGTCAACGCGGCGCGGCCGGGTTCCTACTGACGCGCACATGCGTTCCGGGCTGCGCCGCGCCGTTCTGCTCCTGGTCCTGACGGGCGTGGCGGTGCTCGGCGCCTTCCTGCTCGCGCCGCTTCTGCTTCGCAGTCAGATCGAGGCGGCTCTCGGGCCGCGCGGCGAGGTGGCGAAGATCGAGGTCGGATTCGGATCCGTCGTGCTGCACGACGTGCGCATTCGCGCCGTGCGCGATGGCAAGCAGGGATGGCCGACCGATGACGAACTGCGCGCGCGACGCGTCGACGTGCGTCCGCAGCTGCGCGACCTGCTGTCTGCGCGCGTGCGCATCGAGCGCATCACGATCGATGGCGCCTATCTGTCGATGTTGCGCACGCGTGACGGCGCACTTCGCGTGCTGCCAGCGTTGCTCGAGCAGTCGCCCGTCACGGACGACGCCCGGAACAGTTCATCCCGAACGCCTGTGCCGGTTCACGTGTCGCGGATCGAACTGCGCGATGCATCGCTCGACTTTCACGATGCCAGCGTGCGCCGCACACCGCACCGACTCGCTCTGCAGGCGCTGAACGCCGAAATCGGGCCGGTCGATCTTCCCGCACTGGATACCGCCAGTACGCTCAAGCTGGAAGGCATCGTCAAAGGCGTGCGACAGGACGGCCGTCTGACGCTGCAGGGCGAAGTGGTGCCCTCGACACGCGATGCGCGGCTGGCGCTGTCGCTGCGCGATGTCGATCTGGTGGCCTTCCAGCCTTATCTGATCAAGGCGGCGGAAACCGGCGTCAAACGCGGCACGATGGATCTCGATATCCGGCCGGTCGTTGTCGACAAACGCCTCAAGGCGCCAGGCACGCTGACGCTGAACGGGCTGGAACTTGCCTCCGGCGGCTCGTTCATGGGCTTGCCGCGGGCGGCCGTGGTCGGGCTGATGAAGGACAGGGACGAGCGCATCAGCGTCGATTTCACGCTGGAAGGCCGCATCGATGATCCGTCGTTCTCGCTGAACGAAGGATTCGCCACCCGCGTCACCGGCGCCGTCGCGGAATCGGTCGGCGTCAGTCTTGGCGGCTTGGTGCGCGGGGTAGGCAGTGCCGGCAGTTCGGTCGTAAAAGGCGTCGGCGAAGCGGTGGGCAAACTGTTGGGCGACTGAGTGGCTGGCCGCGAGCGACGGCTCGTTCAGCCGGCGCCGGCCTGATCGTGCTGCTTCAGATGCGCGCTCAGCATGTGCAGTTCGGTACGCATCCGCGCAAACACGTCGGGTGGCAGACCGGATTGTTCGGCCACCCCGGCATGCACGGGCCGCGCCTGTTCCCGCAGCGCACGTCCGGCATCGGTCAGCCGGATTTCCAGCGCCCGCTCGTCGATCCGGCTGCGCGCCCGCGTGATGTAGCCGGCGCCTTCAAGCCGCTTGAGCAGCGGCGTCAGCGTGGGCGAATCGAGATCCAGACGTTCGGCAAGCGCCTTGAGCGTCAGCGCGTCTTCCTGCCACAGAACCAGCATCACCAGATATTGCGGGTAGGTCAGGCCGAGGGCCTTTAGCCCTGGCGAGTAACAACGGGTGATGGCATGCGTCGCGGCATAGAGGGCGAAACACAATTGCTGGTCAAGAAGCATCGGATCGATCATGGTTGCGGCTCCTTCATCACTTCACACATGGCACTCATAGCACTTCGGCTGCGTGGTCGGCAAGGCGCGAGCGCTCACCGCGCTGCAAGGTCACATGACCACTGTGCGGCCAGCCCTTGAAACGGTCAACGACATAGGTCAAACCTGAGCTGCCTTCGGTCAGGTAAGGCGTATCGATCTGCGCAATATTGCCCAGGCAGATCACCTTGGTGCCGGGGCCGGCGCGGGTGATCAGCGTTTTCATCTGCTTGGGCGTCAGGTTCTGCGCCTCGTCGATGATCAGGAACTTGTTCAGGAAGGTGCGCCCGCGCATGAAATTGAGCGACTTGACCTTGATCCTGCTGCGGATGAGGTCGAGCGTGGCGGCGCGGCCCCACTCCCCGGAGGCATTCGGATCGTCGGTCTTGTTCAGCACGTCGAGGTTGTCTTCGAGCGCGCCCATCCACGGCGTCATCTTCTCTTCTTCGGTACCCGGCAGGAAGCCGATGTCTTCGCCGACCGGCACGGTCACGCGCGTCATGATGATTTCGCTGTAGAGCTTGCTCTCCAGCACCTGGGTCAGTCCGGCAGCCAGCGTCAGCAGCGTTTTTCCGGTGCCGGCCTGGCCGAGCAGCGTGACGAAATCAATGTCCGGATTCATCAGCAGGTTCAGCGCGAAGTTCTGTTCGCGGTTGCGCGCCAGAATGCCCCAGACCGAATTCTTGTGGTGCCCGTAATCGACCAGCGTTTCCAGCACGGCGGTCTTGCCGCTGCGCTCCCGCACGGCGGCATGGAAGGGCTTGTCCTGCTTCGCACCCGCTTCCCGGTAAACGAATTCATTGATCAGCAGGTCGGGGCACAGCGGGCCCTTGACCCGATACAACGTGCGGCCGTTTTCCTTCCACGATTCGAGGTTGCCGCCATGCTCGTCCCAGAACTTCTCCGGCAGCTCGCGCGTGCCGGTGTAGAGCATGTCGGTGTCTTCGAGCACCTTGTCGTTGAAGTAATCCTGCGCATGCAGCCCGAGCGCGCGGGCCTTGATGCGCATGTTGATGTCCTTCGACACCAGGATGACCTGACGCGCCGGGTAGCGCTGCGACAGATGCATCACGACCGCGATGATCTGGTTGTCCGCCTTGGCGGTGGGCAGTCCGGCCGGCAGCACGCCGTCGATCGCCTCGGTCTGAAGCAGCAGGTGGCCGCTCGCCAGGTCGCTCGACGCCGCCGCCAGCGGAATCCCGAGCGCGATGCGGTCTTCCGCGCCACTGACGATCTCGTCCAGCAGCCGGCTGGCCTGGCGCGCGTTCCGCGCGACCTCGGTCATGCCCTTCTTGTTGTTGTCCAGCTCTTCCAGCGTCATGATCGGCACGAAGATGTCGTGCTCCTCGAAGCGGAACAGGCTGGTCGGGTCGTGCATCAGCACGTTGGTGTCGAGGATGAAGAGCTTGGTGGCCGGGGCGGACTTGCGGGTGCGCGGTGCGGGTGCTGCGGCGGGGCGTCGGGTGGCCATTGGATCTTTTCTGTGTCGGTTGCGCCGGGTTTCAGAGTGTCTTGACGAAGTCGAGCACCTCGTCCGCGTGGCCCGGCACTTTCACGCCGCGCCACTCGCGCAGGATAAGGTTGCCGGTGCCGATCACGAAAGTGCTCCGCTCCACGCCACGCACCTGCTTTCCGTACATGTTCTTCATCTTCATGACGTCGAACAGTGCGCAGGCCGTTTCATCGGGGTCGGATATCAGTTCGAACGGGAGATCGAGCTTGGCCTTGAAATTCTGGTGCGACTTGATGCTGTCACGCGAAATGCCGATCACGCCGCAGCCGGCGGCAACGAACTGCGGATAAAGGTCGCGAAAGGCTGCGCTTTCGGTCGTGCAGCCCGGTGTACTGTCCTTCGGGTAGAAGTAGATGACCAGCGGCTTGGCGGCGGCGGACAGGTTGAAGTCCTGTCCCGAGGTGGAAGCGAGTGTGAAATCGTCGATCGGGGTGGTGCTCATCTGAGCCGTCTCTCCTTGAGTGGTTTCGGGGTCACGCTGGCGGCACTGCCTCCGGCAGGATGAGTGCTGCAGCCACGGCACGGCCTTCCGCGACCAGTATGTTGTAGGTGCGCGCAGCAGCCAGCGTGTCCATGACTTCAACGCCGATGCCCGCGTCGATCAGCGGACGCAGCAGGGAAGGGTGCGGGAACTGCTGTGTCGGGCCGGTGCCGAGCAGAAGAATCTGTGCATCGAGCGTGGTCAGTTGCGCAAAGTCGGCGGCATCGAGCTGGTCGATACTGCCGGCGCCCCAGTCCTCGCGCAGCAGTCCGGGGCCGAGCACCACGGTGCGCGTCAGCTGGCGCTCGCCGATCTGCAGATAGCCATCACCGAATCCGGTGACAAGGTAGGTGGTCGGGCGCGGGTTCTGGTGCAGCTTCACGGTGGTTCGGTCGGAGAGGATCGAGGTGGTCTTCGGGTGCCGCCGGCAACCGGCTTTTGCCCTGCCTTGCGGGCTCGCATACAATCATATCTTTTTTCGCCGACGGACAATGTAGTCCGCGCGACGGCGGTCATCCCGGTGGCCGCCGCAATCCCTCCCATGCCCAGTCATCCAATCATCGCCTCTCCAGATCGCCCCATCGTGCATCCTCCGGTTTCGAAGTCTTCAAAGCTCGCCAACGTCTGTTACGACATCCGGGGCCCGGTACTCGCCCGGGCCCGCCAGATGGAGGAAGAAGGGCAGCGCGTCATCAAGCTCAACATCGGCAACCTCGCGCCCTTCGGGTTCGAAGCGCCCGAGGAAATCGTGCAGGACGTGATCCGCAATCTGCCCGACGCATCCGGCTACACCGATTCGCGCGGCCTGTTCGCACCGCGCAAGGCCATCATGCAGTACAGCCAGGAAAAGCGCATTCCGGGCGTGGGTGTGGACGACATCTTCATCGGCAACGGCGCGTCCGAGCTCATCGTGATGGCCATGCAGGGCCTGCTCAACAGCGGCGACGAAGTACTCGTGCCGGCGCCCGACTACCCGCTGTGGACCGCGGCAGTGACGCTGGCCGGCGGCACGGCGCGTCACTACATCTGCGACGAAGGCGCCGACTGGATGCCTGATCTGGCCGACATCCGCGCCAAGATCACGCCCAATACGCGCGCCATCGTGATCATCAACCCGAACAATCCGACCGGCGCGCTGTATTCCGACGCGCTGCTGCAGGATCTGGTGGAGATCGCGCGCCAGAACAACCTGATCGTGTTTGCCGACGAAATCTACGACAAGACGCTCTACGACGGCGCCACCCACACGTCGATCGCCTCGCTGGCCGACGACCTGCTGTTCGTCACCTTCAACGGCCTGTCGAAGAACTACCGCGCATGCGGCTATCGCGCCGGCTGGATGGTCGTGTCGGGCGACAAGCGTCATGCGCGCGATTACATTGACGGGCTGAACATGCTCGCGTCGATGCGACTGTGCTCCAACGTGCCGGGCCAGTTCGCGATCCAGACCGCACTCGGCGGCTACCAGACGATTAACGATCTGGTCGCGCCGGGCGGACGACTGGCGCGACAGCGCGACACGGCGTGGGAACTGCTGACGCAGATCCCGGGCGTCAGCTGCGTCAAGCCGCGCGCCTCGCTCTACCTGTTTCCGAGGCTTGACCCCAAGCTCTACCCGATCGAAGACGATCAGCGCTTCATTCTCGAACTGCTGGAAGAGCAACGCGTGCTGCTGGTGCAGGGTACCGGCTTCAACTGGCCGCGGCCTGACCACTTCCGCGTCGTCTTCCTGCCGCATGAAGATGACCTGCGCGAAGCGATCGGGCGCATCGCCCGTTTCCTCGACGGCTTCCGAAAGCGTCATGGCCGCTGAGGTTACCGTCGTGCGGGTGGCCGGCAAGCGGGCCGTGCTGGAACCTTTGTGGCTGGCACGCGCCGAATCGGTACATCGAGCACTCCGGCCGGATCTGCCGGCGGATTACGCAGGCACCTTGCAGGGTATTTTCGACGACGGCGGCGAAATGGCGGTGGCCGTCCGCGACGACCAGGTTGTCGGCGTGGCGGTCTTCCGCTGCCATCGCAATACGTCGAGCGGTGTGCACTTCTATATCGATGACCTGGTCAGCGCACCAGAGACTCGCTCGCAGGGGGTCGGCAAGACCCTTCTCGACTGGCTGGCGCACGAGGCGACAGAACGCGGGGCCACGCGACTCAGGCTTGATTCCGGCACCCAGCGCGTCGATGCGCACCGCTTCTACCATCGCGAAGGCATGCACATCGCCTGTTTCCTATTTTCGCGGGATCTGGACACCGTCCCGCAACGACATTCCACACGAGGCAAGGCATGAAACCCATCAATGTAGGTCTGCTCGGCATCGGCACCGTCGGCGGCGGAACCTGGACGGTCCTGACCCGCAACCAGGAAGAAATCACCCGCCGCGCCGGCCGGCCGATCCAGATCACGGCGGTCGCCGACCGCGATACCGCCCGCGCGCAGCAGCTGACCGGTGGCAAGGTGAAGGTGACCGGCGATGCCTTCGAGGTCGTGCGCGACCCCGACATCGACATCGTGGTCGAACTGATCGGCGGCTACACCATCGCGAAGGAGCTGGTGCTCGAAGCGATCGCCCACGGCAAGCACGTGGTGACCGCCAACAAGGCGCTGCTGGCCACGCACGGGCAGGAAATCTTCGCCGCGGCGCAGGCCAAGGGGGTCATGGTGGCATTCGAGGCGGCGGTGGCCGGCGGCATCCCCATCATCAAGGCGGTGCGCGAAGGTCTCACCGCCAACCGCATCGAGTGGGTGGCCGGCATCATCAACGGAACCACCAACTACATCCTGTCGGAAATGCGCGACAAGGGCCTGACCTTCGCGGACGCGCTGGCCGACGCACAGCGGCTGGGCTATGCCGAAGCCGATCCCACCTTCGACATCGAGGGCGTCGATGCCGCGCACAAGATCACCTTGCTGTCGTCGATCGCGTTCGGCATCCCGGTCCAGTTCGACCGCGCGCACATCGAAGGCATCACGAAATTGACGGCCGACGACATCCGCTACGCCGAAGAACTGGGCTATCGCATCAAGTTGCTGGGCATCACCAAGCGCAAGGCCGACGGTTTCGAACTGCGCGTGCACCCGACGCTGATCCCGTCGAAGCGCCTGATCGCCAATGTCGAGGGCGTGATGAACGCGGTGCTGGTGAAAGGCGACGCGGTGGGTGCGACGCTGTATTACGGCCGCGGCGCCGGCGCCGAGCCGACGGCCAGCTCGGTGATCGCCGACCTGGTCGACGTGACCCGCCTGCACACGGCCGACCCGGAACATCGCGTGCCGCATCTGGCGTTCCGCGCCGACCAGCTGTCCGACACCCCCATCCTGCCGATCAGCGAAGTCGAAAGCGCCTACTACCTGCGCCTGCGCGTGCAGGACAGACCGGGGGTGCTGGCCGACATCACGCGCATCCTGGCCGACCAGGAAATCAGCATCGACGCCATGCTGCAGAAGGAGCCGTCGGAAGGCGAACAACAGGCGAACATCATCATGCTGACCCATGTCACGCGCGAGAAGAAGGTCGATGCCGCCATCGTCCGCATCGAAGCACTCGACAGCACGGTAGGCAGCGTGACGCGTCTGCGTCTTGAAGAGCTGAACGGCTGAACCGGCGGGGCCGGCGTTCAGCCGGCCTGCGCCGGCGCGGCATCCGGTTCGACGTTCGACGCCTCGCTTTTTGCGTCGATCAGCGCCATCCGGTGATACAGCGCCGCGACCAGATCGGTGCGGTCCAGCAGCCCGACCAGGCGGTCGGCGCCGTTGATCACCGGCACCGCCGTCTGACGGCCGGCAGCAATCGCCTCGGCTGCCGCGGCCACGCTGTCGTGCTGGCGCAACACCAGCACGCCGTCGCGCACGTCGCGCATCATCTGTCCGGCCACCTCCGCCTTGTCCGAATGCATCTGCGGCGAAGGCGCGAGCAGGTGGCGTACCGCATCGCCCATCGTGCGATTTGCATCAGGCGACACCTCGCGCAGGAAATCTTCCAGCGACAGCAGACCGATCACTCGCCGGCTGCGATCGACCACCGGCAGCGTGTCGACGCGCAGCGTACGCATCAAGCGCCAGGCGTCGGCAAGCGGTGTGGCGAACTCCAGCGCCGGCGCGGCCCTGTCCGAACGCTCGATCAGGTCACTGCAGCGCATTTGATGGACGCGCATGAAGGCGTGTCTGAGCGTGCGTTCGTACAGGTCGACGAGGTCGTCTTCACGCACGTCGAGAAAACCGTCGATTTCACCCAGCGCCGCCTCGAGATCGCGGTGTGCGATCACCGGCGGCGCCCGGTGCATCCGCTGCTGCGCGGCAGGTGGCGTACCCTGCGGATAGTGGCGGCCGGGAATCAGGTTATTCACCACCATGACCGCCACCATGATGGCAATCGTGTTCGCGGCGGTCGCCATCAGCGCCGGCTCGATCGCAGCGCCCTGGGCGGCGGCCATCGCCATGGTCAGCGCCATCGCACCGGCCGGCGGATGGATGCAGCGCGCCCATGCGGTCAGCCAGATCGATGCGGCCAGTGCCACCGCCATCACCCAAGGCCCGCTCGGCAGCCAGTAACCGCAGGCGTAACCGAGCGGCGCGGATATCAGCAGACCGCCGATGACTGACCAGGGCTGCGCCAGCGGGCTGTGCGGCAGCGCGAACAGGATGACCGACGTCGCGCCCAGCGGTGCCAGGATGCGTTTCTCGTCTGCGCCGAGCGGCAATACATGGAGCACGCCTTCGAACAGCAGCAGGCCGACAAGGCCGGCCAGCGTGCTGCGCCACCGTTCGGCGGGCGACAGCGGCGGGGCGTCGGATACCAGATGTCGGCGCAGCAGTTCGGACAGGCCGATCATGGCAAGCTTCCAGTCGAAACGCTGCAGTGTAGCCCTGCGCCCTAACTTGGTGCATTCATGTCGCCATAACCCGGGGAGCGTCGGCGCGGGCGGGGAGGGCGTGCTGTGCTAGATTAATGCCCCTTGTATTGACGCTGTCGAGCGCGCTGCGCCCGACCGCCTCCCGACCACGACTCCGATGCACGACGCGATGTATTACGTATCCACCCGCGGCCTCGCGCCGCAGAAGCGCTTCACCGACATCCTGCTGGGCGGTCTGATGGAGGATGGCGGTCTCGCCATGCCTGTGCACTACCCGACGTTCACACCGGCCGAGCTCGGCTCCATGCGCGGCATGGATTACCGCCAATTGGCTTTTGCGGTGCTGTCGCGCTTCGCCGACGATCTGCCGGCCGACGATCTGCGCACGCTGATCGAACGCACCTATCGGCCCGAGGTTTACTGCAACACCGTGTCAGGCTCCGACGCCCGTGACATCACGCCGCTGCACACGCTGGAGCCGGACCTGCACCTGCTCGAACTGTCGAACGGCCCGACGCTGGCGTTCAAGGACATGGCGATGCAGTTGCTCGGCAACCTGTTCGAGTATGCACTGGCGAAAAATGGTGCCGAGCTGAACATCTTCGGCGCCACGTCGGGCGATACCGGTTCGAGCGCGGAATACGCAATGCGCGGCAAGCGCGGCATCCGCGTGTTCATGCTGAGTCCGCACGGCAAGATGAGCCGCTTCCAGAGCGCCCAGATGTTCAGTCTCCAGGACCCGAACATCTTCAACATCGCGGTGCGCGGTGTGTTCGACGACTGCCAGGACATGGTGAAGGCGGTGTCGAACGACCTCGATTTCAAGGCGAAGTACCGCATCGGCACTGTCAATTCGATCAACTGGGCGCGCGTGTCAGCCCAGGTTGTCTACTATTTCAAGGCGTACTTCGCCGCGACGCAGCGCGATGACCAGCAGGTGAGCTTCACCGTGCCGTCCGGCAACTTCGGCAATGTGTGCGCCGGTCACATCGCCCGCATGATGGGCCTGCCGATCCGGCATCTGGTGGTGGCCACGAACGAGAACGACGTCCTCGACGAGTTTTTCCGTACCGGCATCTATCGGCCGCGTGGCAATGCGGAAACGCTGCACACCACGAGCCCGTCGATGGATATTTCCAAGGCGAGCAATTTCGAGCGCTTCATCTTCGATCTCACCGGTCGCGACACCGCTCAGGTGAGGGCGATGTGGAGCGAAGTTGATCGCGGCCGCCCGTTCGATCTGTCGGGCACCGGACTGTTCGGCAAGGTCGCATCCGAGTATGGCTTCCAGTCCGGTTCGAGCAACCATGACCATCGTGTGGCCACCATGCGGCTGGCGCATCAGCGATGGGGGCGCGCCATCGATACACATACCGCCGATGGCTTGAAGGTGGCGCTGGAGCGGCGCGAAGCCGGCGTGCCGATGGTGGTGCTCGAAACCGCACTGCCGGCCAAGTTCTCGGAAACCGTGGTCGAAGCCCTGGGCTGCGAGCCGGTCCGCCCGAGCGGCATGGAACACCTCGAGTCGCTGCCGCAGCGTTACGAGGTGATGGGTACGGACGTGGCCGCCATGAAGGCCTTCATTGCCCGCAATACCGGATAATCTGCCGGCAGGCAGGGGCAGCGCGAGCTGAATCGGGGATCAAGTCCGGCCCGCACGCTGCCGTATACACAGACATCGAACCACATGCGCACCGCGGTGCGCCACGGAGAACATGTCATGGGTGAGCCGGTGAATTCATCGCTTGAAGCACTGCAGCGGCTTTCAGCCGAACTTGAATCGGGCGACATCGTCTTCCCGACCAGCATCGATGTGTCCCTGCGCATCCGGCAGGCGCTTGAAAACCCCGATATCAACGTCAATGAGGTCTGCCGGCTGGTTGGCGCCGAGCCGGTGCTCAGCGCAAAAGCGCTGCGCCTCGCCAATTCGGTCGCCTACAACCGCAGCGGCAACGAAATCACCGACGTCCGTACCGCGGTGACGCGCGTCGGTACCGAACCGATCCGCATGCTCACGATGTCGCTCATCGTCCGCCAGATGGTCGATGCGCGCGCCGACGAACGCCTGCGCGTGCTGACGCATGACCTGTGGCGCCACACCATCCACGTTTCGGCGCTGAGCTACGTGATCGCGCGTCGCCTGTCGCGGCTGAACGCAGACACGGCCATGTTCGCAGGTCTGGTGCATGAAATCGGCCAGTTCTACCTGCTGGCCCGCGCCTCGGCCTTCCCGGCGCTGCTGCAGCGCGAAGCCGAACTGGGCGGGCTGATGTACAGTTTCAGCCAGAGCGTCGGCCGCGCCGTGCTCGAGTCGCTCAAGGTACCGGAACAGGTCATTTCCGCCGTCGACGCTCCGTCGTTCGAAGGGGCCGTCGTGCCGCCCCGCTCGCTGGGCGACGTGCTGTTCCTTGCCGAAAGCATGGCGGCATTTCCGAATCCATTCACCACGCTGTCGCCGGAAGAAGATGGTCTGCTTGCCGATGCGGCAACCTCGGACATCGACAACGAAACGCTGGAAGCGGTGGTTGCGGAATCCAAGGAAGAGATCGACTCCATCATCGCCACATTGCAGATTTGAGGGTTTGAATCTGTTCTCGTTTGACCGGTGCGTCGCGTTGCCCTGCGATGCGCCGACTGTAGAAGTGATGTACGAATCAAATTCCTGCGGACCCTAAAGTCCGGCGCAGCGCAGTCGTTAAATGATGTGACGACATATTGAAGCTGAACCAGGGCAAACCCACCGAAAGGTGGCGACGCAAAGTTTCCGGTCTACCGGGTGCCCAGCGCCCCACGACAGCGGGGCCGCCGCGAAGCTGTAACCCCGCCTCGCGTCCGGTCCTGACTTTGCGCCCCGTTTCAGCCTTTACCGACCGCCGTGCGCGGCCGCAAAGGTGAATCATGAGCGCTGTACCCCTGCCGAAACAGACTGCCGTACCGCCCGAACGAGGGCGGGTGATCAGCGACTGCCGCGATTTCACGATCCGGCGCCTGCGTGATTCGCTGCGCGGCATGCTGGAAAAGATCGAAGAAGATCTGGTCGCCCGGGCCGAGGCGGAACTCGACCGTGACCAGCGCAACCTCTACATGTTCACCTGCGGCAAGGCCCGCCAGCAGTGGGCCGGCATCGAACAGACCTTCATCGACCACCTGACCCGCTATTTCGACGCGCGCGTACGCGGCGAGCCGGTCGAATCGTCGCGCTCAGCGGTTCCGACTTCACTCGACGAACTCAGCCTGGTGGGCGAAGACGACCTGACGCAGGATCTGGCTGTCCATGAACTGACCCGCAAGCTGAAGGAACACTGCGACGAGGAACTGTTCGGCGTCGAACAGCGTCTGGGTTCGCTGCTTGGCAAGTCAGACCCGACCGATCAGGACAATCCGCTCGGCACCGAAGGCGTCGCCAAGGCGTTGCGCGCGGCGTGCGAAGAGGTCGATGCCAGCGTGCAGATGCGGCTGGTGCTTCTGCAATCGCTCGAATCGCAGATTTCACGCGAACTTTCAAAGCTTTACCAGGACCTCAACGTACGACTGCAGCGACAGAACGTCCTGCCGGGACTGCGTCGCGGCTTCCGCCGCAATGTCGGCGCGCGTGCAGGCGTGGCGGGCGTGCCGCCCGCGCAGGGCGTTGGCGCAGCCGGCGATCCGGCGGGAATGGCCAGCGGTGGTTTTGCGCCGTCGGCAAGCGGGCAGGGGGGCTTTCCTTCGACAGGCAGCGCCCAGGACTCAGGCTTCACCGCATCAATGCCCGGTTTCGGCATGTCGTCGGTCAATGGCGGCTTCGGCGAGCAGGCTGCGTTCGGTGGCGCCGCCGAAGCGGACGGCGACATCTACGCCATGCTGTCGCAACTGGTCCAGGGCCAGATGGCGGCGCAGGGCATTGCGCTGCCGCCCATCGGCGCGGCCGGAGCCAGTCCGGCCGGGCTGGCATCACCCTTCGTGTTCGAGGCCCTCAGCGCGCTGCAGTCCGACGCCGATCTTTCGGTGCCGGCCGCCGCGTCCTACAACCTCGGCATACCGCCCAATCTGCTGCGCAACTTCCGCACCTCGGAACTGGGCCGCCACCTCGGGCAGTTCGATGCGATCACGGTCGACATCGTCGCCATGCTGTTCGACCTCATCTTCGACGACGCCGATATCGCCGATCCGATCAAGGCGCTGGTCGGCCGGCTGCAGATTCCGCTGGTCAAGGTGGCCATGCTGGATCGCAGCTTTTTCTCCAGCAAGGCACATCCGGCGCGTCGATTGCTCGACCTGATTTCCAATTCGATGATGCGCTGGGGGCGCGACGTCGGTCACGAAGACCCGCTGTACATCAAGCTGGCTGAAATCGTCGATCGCATCCTGCGCGACTTCGACCGCGATCTGAGCCTGTTCGAGGCCTGCAGCGACGACCTGCGCGCCTTCGTCATCGAACTCGAGGCGGACGAGACGAAGCGCGCGGAAGCTGCGGCGCTGATCGCCAGCGCGCGCGAGCAGGAGCGGCTGCACCGCGAGGACGCGCGGCGCGCTGCCGACGACGAGATCGATGACCGGTTGCGCAAGCCGCTGCCCGGTGTCGTGCAAAGTCTGCTTGATGGCGTATGGCGCAGACTGCTGCGCAAGCACGTCGACGCCGGTCCGGACGCGGCGGTCGATTACCAGCAGGCGCTTGCCACCATCGACGAACTGATCTGGAGCGTGCAGGCCAAGGCCGATGCGGATGAACGCCGCGCCCTCGTGGTCGCGTTGCCCGGTTTGCTGCGCCGCCTCAACCAGGGCTTCGATCTGGCAGGCGCCCATCCGGCCGACAAGCTGATGCTGCTCAACGGCCTGTTCGACCTGCATGCGCAGTGGATCAAGCCCGGCGCGGCAGCCGCGCCGCCGGCGGTCGAACAGTGGGTGCCGGACGCGTACTCCGCGAATGACGATGTGCCGGCGCCTGAAGTCGTCAGCGAGCATGTCGAGCAGGACGGTCTTGAGCTGAATGACATTTCACTCAATCTGCCGGCGCCGCTCGACATCCAGGAGCAGGACCGCGTATTCGAACTCAAGCGCGGCGACTGGATCGAGTTCCGGCAGGCTGACGGCAGTTTCGTGCGCATGCGCCTGAACTGGGTCAGCCCGCAACGCGGCATCTACCTGTTCACCAATCCCGGTTCGACGCGGGCCACCTCGATCGCACCCGACGCGCTGGCGCTGCAGCTGGCCAACGGCGAAGCACGCGTGGTCAACAATGAGCCGATGTTCGACCGGGCGGTCAGCCAGGCGCTCGGCCAGCAGCGCGCGCGTTAAGGGCGGCCGACGGTCAGCGACGCATCTGACGGTCATGCTTCTGATGCCGGATGCCGGCATTGGCGCGGTCCTGCATGCGTTCCATCCTGACCGCTTCCTTGCGATCGATCGCGCCATCGGCCAGTGCCCGGTTTTCCGCGCGATCGATATGCGCCTGCTGATGTTCCAGCCGGGTGGCTTCGCGCGCGGTGACCGTCCCCTTTTCGATTCCGCGGTCGATCCGCGTTTCCTGTCTGTCCTGTCGGTTGTCGATGCGGGTTTCCATGCGATCGGACGGGGTGGTCTGAGCGAGTGCCGCGGTGCTGAAGGCAAGGGCGAGCAGGGCGGCGTGCGGAAGGGTTTTCATGGTGGTCTCCAGAAGATCGGCGGCGTGCGGATGCATCGCCTGCATCGCTTGAACGCTGCGCGCCCGCCGGTCCTTACGTTGCCCGCATGTAAGAGGATGTAAGGTTCTGCGGCGGCCCCGGATGTCGCGTAAGAATCCGTCGTCCGGCGCGTTCAATGCCGGTGACCGTGATGCCTGGAACCGATTTGTTCTCACTTTCCTCCGACGACGCCATGTGCCGGCCGTACCGCCCGATCCCGATCCTGCTCCTGATCGCGTGCGTGCTCGCGTTCGGCATGCTGCCGGGCAGCGCGCAGGCCGCGCTGCCCGAAGTACCCGACCCGCAGGCCTGGAGCACCCTGCCGGCCGCCGAGCGCGATGCGCGTGCGGGCGCCCTGCGCGAGAAGCTGCGCGCCGCCACGCCGGACGAGCGCCGGCAGTTTCGCGAACGTCTGCGCGAACGTCTGTCGGCGTTGCCGCCGGAGCAGCGGCGCGAAATCGCTGACCGGCTGCGCGAAGACTGGAAAGCCATGAGTGACGCTGATCGGGATCGCCTGCGTGCCGAGCGGCGGGAATACATCCGCTCCTTGTCGGCGGAGGAACGCAAGGCACTGCTGCGCGAGCGGCGCGAACTGCTTGACCGCATGGCGCCCGAAGAGCGTCGCCGATGGCAGCGCGAGATCGGACGCTAGACCCGTGGCCGCAGACATCCGTGGCTGCTGAATTCGGCCTGCCGGCACTCGATGGCCTGCTGCCGCGTGCGTGGCGCAGTGACGCTGCGTTGCTGCAGCAGGCGCATGCGGGGACGCGGGCCGCCTCCGACGAACTGGTGCGACGCCTGCTGCCACAGGCACATGCAGTCGCGTGGCGGCTGACCGGCAACAGGGCGGACGCGGAGGATGTCGTGCAGGAGGCGTTCTGTCGTCTGTGGCAGCACGCGCCGCGCTTCGAGCCCCGCGCATCGGTGTCGACCTGGTTCCTGACCATCGTGCGCAATCTGTGCATGGACCGCTTCCGCCGCGAAGTGGAACGCGCAGACCCATCGGTACTCGACGATCTGGTTGATCCGGCAGCCACACCGGAGCAGCACTGGCTGGCGGGCGTACGCAGCGCGCGCCTGCACGAGGCCCTCGAACGGCTGCCGGCGCGCCAGCGCAGTGCGCTGATGATGTGGGCGTGGGAAGAATGCGACATCGCAGCCATTGCACGCGAGCTGGGGCTGGCCGAAAATGCAGTCCATCAACTGTTGTTCCGGGCCCGGACCCGGCTCAAGACCCTGCTGTCAGGAGGGGACGCACATGACTGAACCACTGTCGGGTATCACACCGGATGCCGCATCGGGCCTGTTCGCCGACGATGCGCTGCGCAGTGCGCTGCGCGCATTGCCTGAACCATCGCCGTCGCCGGACCTGCAGCGACGGCTGCTTGCCGGTACGCCGCATCGTCGCCCACGCGTGCTGCGTGGCTGGATGACCGGGCTGGTGCTGTGTTCCCTGCTGGCCGCGGTCGCGCTCGGCGTGATCGAATACCGTGCCTGGCAGACCACCGAAGAGCTGGCCCGGCTGGACGAGCTGTCGGTGGCGTCCATGCTGCTGCTCTGAGCCGGGCGATGACGGTTGTCATCAAGCGCTGGTAATCATCTTTGCAAGAATGGATCGACGGAGTGTTCGATGCTGATTGACCGCCACGGATCGTCGCTGCTGCTGATCGACATGCAGGAGCGGCTGTTGCCCGCGATGGATGACGCGGGACGCCTGCTCGACAATGTCGTCTGGATGGTGCGCATCGCGCAACGCCTGTCGGTGCCGGTTTCGATCTGCGAGCAGAATCCGAAAGGTCTGGGCGCGACGGTGCAGGCGCTGCGCGACCTCGTGCCGGCTCAGTCCATCACGCCCAAAATGCATTTCTCTTGCGTCACCGATGGCTGCCTGGACACGATGGCCGGGCTGCAGCGGCCGCAGGTCGTGATCTGTGGCATCGAAGCGCATATCTGCGTGCTGCAGAGTGCGCTGGCGCTGCAATCCAGCGGCAAGCAGGTGTTCGTCGCGGCCGATTGCGTCGCGTCGCGCGACCCGTCCAACCGCCAGGTGGCACTCGACCGCATGCGTCAGCACGGCGTGATCGTGGTGTCGCGCGAAATGGTGGCGTTCGAATGGCTGGGTGCGGCGGGCTCGGACGAGTTCCGCGAAATCAGCCGGACTTTCCTGCGCTAGGGGCTGCCGGGGCGGATGGCCGCCACGCTGGCATGGCCGCACAGCGCCATGCTCTGTTCCAGTTCGTCGCGCAACAGCCGCATGACGTGCGCAACGCCGAGCGCACCGTTGCCGGCCAGCCCCCAGATGCACGGTCTCCCGATCAGTACTGCATGTGCGCCCGCCGCCAGTGCGCGGTGCACGTCGATACCACTGTCGATGCCGCTGTCGAGCAGCACCGGTACACCCGGCCCGACGGCACTCACGATGGCCGGCAGCGCCGACAGGCTGGCCGGTGCCCCGGGCAGCACGCGTCCGCCGTGGTTGGAGACGACAATGCCGTCACAGCCCCGACGCACCGCTTGCACCGCGTCGTCCGGGTGCAGCACGCCCTTGAGCAGCAGGGGCAGCGGCGTGAGGTCGCGCAGCCAGGCCAGATCGTCCCAGGTCGGTGCCTGCGCCATCAAGCCGTCGAACACCTGACTCTGGCCGTCGGCGAGGGCGATCGGACGCGCGGGTGCATCGAGATTGACCGCACCGACCTGCGCCGGCAGCGCCAGCGCGGTCTGCTTCACCGGCGCATCGACCGTGAACACCACCGCGCGGACGCCGGCAGCGAGGGCGCGATCGAACAGCCGGCGTGTCGCGTCGCGGCTGCCCTGCCAGTAAAGCTGGAACCACGGTGCGCGTTCTGCGGCCCGTGCGATCGTGTCGAACGGCTGGCTGGCCAGGGAGCTGATGATCATCTGCCCGTCCTGCGCATTCGCTGCCATGGCACTCGCCTGCTCGCCGTCCGGGTGATACAGGCGCTGATAGGCGAGCGGGGCGAGCAGCATCGGATGGCCAAGCAGCTCGCCGAACAGTTCGATGCGGGTATGGCCGCCGCGCACATCGGTCAGCGGGCGCGGCATCAGCGGCGCGGCGTCGAAGGCGGCGCGATTGGCCCGTCCGCACGGCGAATCGCGGCCGTCGTCGAGGTACTGCCAGAGCTCGGGGTGCAGGCGCGCGCGCGCCAGCTCGCGATAGTCGGCGATGGAACGCGGCGCGGGCAGGGTCACGTTCAGGTGTCGCCCCAACGACGCAGCAGGTTGTGATAGACGCCGGTCAGTCTGACCATGGATGGGGTTTCACCCAACTGCTGGCGCAGCGCCAGCAATTCCATGTCGAGATCGAACAGCAGGCGTCGCTGCTCGGCGTCACGCACCAGACTCTGGATGAACATGAAACAGCCGATGCGCTCACCGCGCGTCACCGGCTGCACCTGATGCACCGACGATGATGGATAGATGACCAGACTGCCGGCCGGCAGCTTCACTTCTTGGCGGCCGTAGGTATCTTCGATGACCAGTTCGCCACCGTCGTAATCGGCCGGATCTGACAGAAAAAGCGTTGCCGATACATCGGCGCGCACATAACCGCTGCCATCCGGCAGGGCGCGCATCGAATTGTCGATGTGCGCACCATAGCGGTCGGCGTCACCGGCGTAGCGGTTGAAGCAGGGCGGCACGATGCGGTGCGGCAGCACGGCGGTGAAAAACATCGGCGAGCGGTTCAGTGCCGCCAGTACGATGCGCCGCAACTCCGGCAGCAGCGGCGCATCTTCGGCGATCTGCCGGTTGTTCTTGACGGTGACGGCCTGCGTGCCGGCGGTGGCCGCACCGCTCGACCACTCGGAGCGGTCGAGCAGGGCGCGCACCAGGGCGACTTCGTCGCCCGGCAGCAGGTCGTCGATTGTCAGCAACATGAATGGGCAAGGGCAGAACGAGTGAGGAAGGATCCAGGAGCTATCACAGGTTGCAGCAAGCCTGTCGCGTCGGTGATTTCAGAAGGTGTAGCGAATACCTGCGAACACCAGCCTTGGCATGCCAACCTGGATGCCGCGTGTGCGGTCGACAATGTAAGTCTTGTCGCCGAGGTTCTTCGCGGTCAGGAAAACGCTGAACGCACGATCGAAGCGGTAGTTGAGGCTGGCATTCCAGATAGTGTAGGACGAGATTTCGCCACGCTGACCGTCAGCCGTAGGATTGGTCACGTTCGCAAAGTCTGAAAACTGGCTGCCGACGTACTGCGCTTCGAGCTCTCCGCGGAACGATCCCTTCTCGTAGCCGGCTGCTGCAGTGAGGGTGTTCCTCGGCGTGTAGGGCTGGCGCAGACCGGACTGGCTTCCGGCGATGACTGCCTGCGTTGCGACGTTTCTGAAAGACGTACTTTGCTCGGCGACCGGCAACCAGGTATAGGCGACGCGTGTGAATGCACCGCCTGCCAACGAGGCCTGACCTGAGAATTCGACGCCTTCGAACAACGCCTTTCCCTGGGACAGCGGCGTGTTGCCGCCAGCGATCGAACCCACCGCGATCAGATTGTCGAAATCAGACCTGAAATAGGCAGCCTGCAGCGCGATCTTGTCGGTCGGGCGCACGCGCGCTCCAAGTTCGAAGTTGGTCGACTCCTCCGGATCCACCTCGGTCACTGTCCCCGTACCACCAATCAGATCTTCCACGCGCGGAGGGGCAAAGCCCTTGTGTGCGCCGGCAAACACTGTAAGTGCATCGGATGGGTTCCAGGTAACGCCGATGCCCGGTGTCGTTTTGCTGACTCGCGTATCACCCGTGTCACCTGTCAGCCGGTTCCTGCGTTCAGCATCGATGTCCTCATGACGAATGATGGGCGTGATGCTGAACGTTCCGATGTCGAAGCGGTTCGAGACATAGGCGCTGAACGCTTTGGTTTCGCGCAGATTGTTTTCCGTCACGGTGCCGGTGCGTCCGGTCGGTGACGTTGCATTGATCTGTACTCGGCGCTGTTCCTCGTAATGCATGCGGACGCCGGCCTGGAATTCACCGAACTGATGCTCTACGGTCAGCCTGGGCTCGACGCCCCAGGTGTCATATTCGCGCAGACGTCCCTGGATGGAGTTGCAGCTGTCCGGATCGACTGCGATGCCGGCGAGGCGGCTATCGCGGAATCCTGTTCCACACTGCGTGTCGGTGCTGTTGCTCGACTGTCGCCACCAGTCGCGATCGAAATGCGAGTAGTACAGATTGGTCGTCAGCACGGCTTTCTCGGTGACGGCGATTGCATGCGTCGCTGAGAAGCCGTGACGCTTGATGTCAAACCGGTCGTTCTTGAACGGGTTGTAGCGCGCACCAAAGCGATCAAATTCGGCTTGTGTCAGGCCCGTGTAGGTGAGTGTGGAGTTTTCTGTGTAGTAGTTTCCACGCAGCGTGAGAATCTGGTCACGGGTGAGGTTCATCACATATTTGACGTTCAGGTCGTCGAGTTCGTGATCAAGGTTGTCGCGCGCGCCATTTCCCTGCTTGCGCGTGTAATCAAGCAGCAGTCCGTGACCACCGATGTTGAACTTTGCATTTGCGTAGTCCCGATTGCCGACAGCGCCCTGTATGTACCCCCCTACCTCCTGCGGCGGTGCGGGAGTGATGTAGTTCACCGTGCCGCCCACCGTCTGCGGACCGAACAGCAGTGACCCCGGACCTTTCAGCACTTCGATGCGCTCGTAGCGATCGACCATCGGATGGTAGTAACTCGCGTTGTCGCCATAAGGCGCATAGGCCAGCGGCACGCCGTCCTCAAGCAACGTCACCTTGGTTGAACGGGTCGGGTTGAGGCCACGGATGCCGATGTTGGGACGCAGTCCGAACCCTT
Organism: Methyloversatilis sp.; assembly: GCA_016791045.1. Classification (GTDB taxonomy): domain Bacteria; phylum Pseudomonadota; class Gammaproteobacteria; order Burkholderiales; family Rhodocyclaceae; genus Methyloversatilis. The sequence continues at coordinate 85,826 of JAEUNO010000025.1, forward strand.
CCTCGTCCCTCACGTTTACCCCTGTGACGCGCCGCAGTGCTTCATTGACCGTGAATACGCGGCTACCTTCAAGTTCCTTGCTGTCGATGATCTGCCCGGTCCCGGCAAGGTCCGGTAGCCGATTGGCAGTTCCGATGACATCTACGCGAGGCATGAGTATCGTCGGGCTCTCGTTCGCGAATGTGGGGGATGACAGGGCAGCAGAAAGGGCGGCTGCGAGGGGAATGAGACGGGGCAGGTGCTTCACGGCTGTAGCTCCATTAGGGAAGTGACGTCGGTCGTCGAACGGCTTGAATCAGCTCCGTAATGTAAACGTATCGTAAATAGTTCTCAACTAGATTTAAAGAACCATTTCTATTTGTGTCGTGATTGAACCGCTTCCAGGCACGTGACGGGTCGTCACTGCTGGCCGGTTGACGGGCAGTCAGGATTTGCGGGGTAGCGGGTGTTCGCGCCGATGGTGGCTGGTGACCAGCACCGGTATGGCGCGCAGGCTTACAGGTAGAGCACCGCGGGGAATACGGTCACGGCCAGCACGAACACCAGCCATTCGATGTTGTTGCGGGCCAGAAAACCGGTGAAGTGCAGGATGAGTACGGTGATTGCAACGATGTAATACAGGATGAACCACATCAGCCCGGGTCTCCGCAGGTGTCGGTCGAGTGTGCCGGACGCTCAGCGTTCGACATGACGAAGGGAAAGGTCGATCGCGCGCACGTTCTTGGTCAGCACGCCGATCGAAATGCGGTCCACACCGGTTTCCGCAATGGCGCGCACCCGGTCCAGATCCACGCCGCCGGACGCTTCGAGTTCTGCCCGGTCGTCATTGATCGCCACCGCCTCGCGCATCTGGTCGATGCTCATGTTGTCCAGCAGCACCATGGTGGCACCGGCGTCCAGCGCCTCGCGCAGCTGCGCCAGCGTCTCCACCTCGATCTGTATGAACGCGTTCGACGGTGCAATGCCGCGCGCCCGTGCCAGCACCGGGCGGATGCCGCCAGCCGCCATGATGTGGTTTTCCTTGATCAGGATGCCGTCATACAGCCCCATGCGGTGGTTCAGCCCGCCGCCGATGCGCACCGCGTACTTCTGCGCCAGTCGCAGGCCGGGCAAGGTCTTGCGCGTATCGACGATGCGCGCCGAGGTACCGCCGATGGCATCGACGAAACGGCGCGTCATCGTGGCAGTGGCGGACAGCAGCTGCACGAAATTCAGCGCAGCACGTTCGGCGGTCAGCAGGGCACGCGTCTCGGACAGGATTTCGCACAGCTTCTGGTCCGGCGCCACCCATTCGCCTTCGGGTACGTGCCAGGCGACCGTCGCTTTCGGATCGAGCGCGCGCAGGCAGGCTTCGAACCAGTCGCGACCGCACAGCACCGCTTCCTCGCGCGCCGTCACCAGGCCCTGCGCAGCACGCCCGGGCGGAATCAGGCGCGCCGTCAGATCGCCGGTGCCGACATCCTCGGCGAGCGCCTGCGACACATTGCGCTGGATTTCGATGGACAGCTGTTCATTTTCCCGCATGGCAGTGACCGGTAGATCGAAGCGGCGGATTCTAGCATCGCGCTCGTGCGCGCCATGCGGCGGCAGTCACACCGGACACGCTCAGCGTCGGTGCGCCAGCCAGGCACTCAGCAGTCCGCTGGCCACGATGATGGCCGCCCCGCCGATGGCACTGGCGCCCGGCAGGTCACCGAACACCAGCCAGCCCATCAGCGTCGCCCAGACCAGTTGTACATAGATGAGCGGGCTCAGCGTCGACGCCGGCGCTAAGGCCATCGCGCGGATCAGCAGGAAGTGGCCGGCCATGCCGCCATTGGCCATTACTCCTAAGTACGTCGGCAACACGCTGGTTTGCGGACGCTGTTCGGAATTTTCGGGTCAATGGCAGTAGTTCAGGTATTCCTATGATGGTTGACACTTAACTACGTTGGATGTTGGAGCCTTCAGCGGTATCGGGGAAGAGATAACATGGTTTATCGTCGTCGTCTTTTCAGAGTATCCAACGACTACTGATGGATACAGGGTAAAGAGAGCGTGAAGCGTGTTTTTCCACCTTCCGAATTGACGCCCACATCCCCGCCATGAGCGAACCCAATAGATTGGGTTATCGCGAGCCCTAAGCCTGAATTTTCTGTCGTGCGCAGGCGCGAACTGTCGACACGGTAAAAACGATCGAACAGACGAGGCAAATGTTCGGCCGGGATGTCGCTCCCTGTGTTCTCGACGGAGACCAGAATCCTGCCTTCACTGTTTTTCTCGATTCGAACGGTAACCTTGCCCTCGTTCGGTGTATGTCGCAGCGCATTGGATAGCAGATTGCTGACTGCACGGCGCAGCATCAATCGGTCCCCAGAGATTTGGCCGCCACCAGAGAGTGACAGGGCGACCGACTTTTCTTCGGCAAGTACTTCGTAATACTCCAGCAAATCGCCGATTTCCTCGGCGAGATTGATCGGTTCCTGGTTCGGGATGATTTGCTTGTTGTCGGCCTTGGCAAGAAAGAGCATGTCCGAAATGGTACGCGACAAGCGCTCGAACTCTTCTGCATTCGACGCCAGGATGTCCCTATAGTCGTCCGCAGAGCGTGCTTTCGAGAGCGTGACCTGGGTCTGGGTCAATAGATTGCTGACCGGCGTGCGCAACTCATGGGCCAAGTCCGATGAAAAATCCGACAGACGCTGAAAGGACTCCTCCAAGCGAGAAAGCATGCCATTCAGGGTGTCGGCCAGATCAGCCAATTCGCATGGGATGGCTTCGACCGGCAAGCGGGTATGCAGGCGATTGGCGGTAATCTCGGCAGCCTGGCGCTTAATGGCCAGCAACGGCAATAGGCCGCGCCGGACGACAAACCAGCCGAGCAATCCCATCGCCAGGGTTGCCAAGCTCATGAACCCCCACAAGGTCTGCCGAAAGGAAGTCATGAAGTGCTCGTGATGGGTGATTTCTGTGGCAATTGCCACGGCGTAACTGCCGCTACCATCGGCACCAAGCTTGAGCATCGAGGAAATTCCCCGCCATGGCTGGCCGTCGTTAGTGCTCCATTTGACGGGTTGCTTGCGCCTTGATGTCGCGCCAATGGTCAGTAGATCCTGCGGAAATACCATGGATTCGTTGGCATACAGCGTTTCGCCATTCTGGTCATAGACAGCAACGATCAGCCCATGATGCCCCGTCAGCGCATCGTCCAATTGCTGGGTCAGCGTCTCTTTCGGCTGACTGCCCGGATCTCGTTCCAGGATATGCCTCGCCAACTGCATTTTTCCATTTAACACATCCAAATCCTGCTCTTCGAAGTGGCGTTCAACCGCATTGCCAATAAGTAGGCCAAGCAGGAACAGCACAAAGGCTGAGGCCAGCGCAAACAGCAGGGTCAGGCGAAGCGTCAGTGAGGGACGGCGGGTTGGGGTCAATCAATAATCTCCAAAACATAGCCCATGCCACGTACGGTACGAATCAATTTGGGTTCGTATCCTTCATCGATCTTGATCCGCAGGCGCTTGATCGCGACATCTATGACGTTGGTGTCGCTGTCGAAATTCATATCCCAGACCTGGGAGGCGATCAATGAGCGAGGCAACACTTCACCCTGACGGCGCAGCAACAATTCGAGCAAGGCAAATTCCTTGGCGGTTAGATCGATGCGTTTGCCCGCCCGATTGACCCGGCGGCGCAGCAAGTCAAGTTCAAGGTCGGCAGCGCGCAGAAACTCGGATTCCTTGGCTTTTCCACCCCGACGCAACAGGGTTCTGACCCGAGCCAAAAGTTCGGAGAAGGCAAATGGTTTGACCAGGTAGTCGTCAGCGCCCAGTTCCAGTCCCTTGACCCGGTCTTCCACCTGGTCGCGTGCCGTCAGAAACAGCACCGGCATTTCCTTGCCCGCCCGGCGAATGCCTTGCAACACCTGCCAGCCATCGATACCCGGGAGCATGACGTCGAGGATCGCTAGATCATAAGCCTCTGTCAGCGCCAGATGCAGCCCGTCGAGGCCGTTGACGGCCAAATCCACAACGAAACCTGCCTCGACCAAGCCCTGCTTGAGGTAGGTGCCGGTTTTGGTTTCATCTTCCACCACAAGAATTTTCATCGCTTTCTCCGCCATCCAGTGGCTATTGATGGCGCATTTTCCGTCGCTTTTAAAGGCCAAACGCCTAGATTACGAAAATGTAATCCGCAAGTCAGCAAAATGTTGGTTCGGCGAAAGCATGATATCTACCATGTGCTTCTAGCCGGAGCGCGTTGAAGCAAGATGTATTGACGGATCGTAGTTTATCGATCAGCTTCCAGTTAGGGAGTGCTCTGTACCATGTTGTCATTTGAACGAAAGCTTATTGTGAATTTACCTCAATGAATTGCTATCAGCCAACCACAAAAATGAGCACATGGATCAGTTGTCTGTTCTTTTTGCTGGCCACTCCAATTGGTTCCGCTCAGGCGGAAACCCTGCGCGATGTGTTTGAAAAAGCGTGGGCCAATTCCCCTCAAGGGAAAACAGTAGTCGCGAGACGCGAGGAAGCGACCGCCAGCCGCACCGTTGCCGAATCCTTGTTTCCCGGCACCCCGAGAATCGGCTTGGCGCAGCGCACTGACCGCTGGAACGACAATCTCGGCAAAGAAGAAAGCGAAATCGGCATTTCAGTTCCGCTCTGGCTACCCGGTCAAAAATCAGCCCGGATAGCGGTTGCCGATGCCGATAGCGACGAGAGTCAGCGGAGCATTGCCGCCACCCGGCTGGCCGTCGCCGGCGAATTGCGGACGGCCCTATGGACGCTCTATCTGGCGCAAAGTGAAGCGGCGGTTGCCGTTGAACGTCTTGAGGCAGCGGCCAAACTGGAAGACGATGTGGCCAAGCGGGTCAAAGTCGGTGAAATGGCCCGCTCCGATCTGCTTCTCGTCAAGCAGGAAACCAGCAACGCTCGGGCCGCTGCGGCCGAAGCGAACGCACGTGTAGTACGCAGCACGCAGCGCTACCGGGTCCTGACCGGCAGCGACCGCTTGCCGGACAATCCGCAAGAGCTGGTTATGGCAGCAGCCGCTGAAGATGTTCATCCCCGCCTGGCGGCCGGGCAGGCCATTGCCGAGCGTGCCCGTGCCGCCATGAAACTGGCCCAAGAGTCGCGCCGCGATTCGCCCAGCATTGGCGTGCAATATCGACGGGAGCGCGATGCCTCCGGCGCCACTCCACGCGACAGCATCGGTTTCGCCATCACCATTCCCTTCGCTGGCGAGGTGCGTAATGCGCCCTTGGTTGCCAGCGCCAACACGGCGCTGATCCAGGCC
>JAEUNO010000007.1 GCA_016791045.1 Methyloversatilis sp.
CTACGGCGCTGGCCAGGTGACCTTCGCCGACGCCGCGCGCAAGCAGCTCGAAAGCTGGAACGCCGACTACGGCCACTTCCCGGTGTGCATGGCCAAGACCCAGATGTCGTTCTCGGCCGACGCCAACGCCAAGGGTGCCCCCAGCGGCCACACCCTGAACGTGCGCGAAGTGCGCCTGGCCAACGGCGCGGGTTTCGTCGTCGCCGTCTGCGGCGACATGATGACCATGCCCGGCCTGCCGAAGGTACCGAGCGCGGAGAAGATCGACATCGACGACCACGGCAAGGTGTCGGGGTTGTTCTGATCTGGGTTGATGGAGATGAAATGAAAACGCCGCCTTCGGGCGGCGTTTTTTCTTCATTTATGGGCGTAGTGATCTACCCACGTATTTCGCATTTGGCATTTATGCTGCGCACTACGCGTGCGTGTGGAGTACTGCACGAGTGCTATCGTTAGCCGCGCGTTTTTGCTAACTAACTACGCTAACTAACTACTTGTGGTCGATTGCCCGATGCTTTACTAATTGAAAACTGCATCTTCCAAGCATGATACGTATTGATCGAGAGATGGTGAGTTTGAACGAACATTGGTATAACAGGCTGGTGAGAAACCCTTGAATCCTTCCGGATCATGACCTTCCGTTCATTTTTCCGGCACCGGAAGTGCGCCGTGGCGCTTGATTCAGGGCTCTTTCACCCCTGCACTCCGCCGCTCGCCAAGCGGCGGACGCACTTGTCCTTACGCGGTCGCCGCCTGCCGCATCAGATTCAGCAGTCTGGTCAGGTTGTAGGCCGCGAACGCAAACAGCGCCTGCCCCGACAGCTTCTCCAGCCCCTTGTGCCGCGTCTTGCGCAGACCGCCCACCGTCTTGATCCAGCCGAAGGCCTCTTCGATCATCTTCCGACGTCTCAGGCTCATCGCATAGCCCTTGCCGCGCGCGGTACGTCCGTCGACTGCGCTGCCGGTGACCTTTCGAGCCACATGCGCGCGGATGCCGCGTCGCTCAAGTTCGCCGACGAATTCGGCGGTGTCGTAGCCCTTGTCGGCACCGATCGAGGCGCCCGGTTTGCGCACGCTGCGATCCACCATCCGGAGCGCCGCTTCCCACTCCGCGCGGCCGGTGGCCTGTGTGCTCTCGACGTCGACGACGAGCCCGTTACGGTTCTCCGACAGCGCATGCGTCATGTAGCGCAACTTCGCCTCGGTGAATTCGCCTTTCTTGTACAGCCGCGCCTGCGGGTCGGTTGTGCTCTGGTGCGTGGCGTTGCTGCGCTTCTCTCCCTTGAAATTCGTCTCGGGGTTGCGCCCCGCCGGTTTGTCCGGGCCGCTGCCGTCCTTGGGCACGAAGCTCTTGTGGCTGGCCCAGGCCTCGATCATCGTGCCGTCGACGCTGAAGTGCTCATCCGACACGAAACCCTGCCACTGGGCCAGATGCAGCACGCGGCGGAAGAACGGGCGGGCAATGTCGTCGTCGAGCAGTCGGTCGCGGTTGATGCTGAACACCGTGCGATCCCACACCACATCGTCCATGCCCAGGCCGACGAACCAGCGAAACAGCAGGTTGTAGTCGAGTTGCTCGACGAGCTGGCGCTCGCTGCGAATGGTGAAAAGGATCTGCAGGAGCAGTGCGCGCAGCAACTGCTCGGGCGGGATAGACGGGCGGCCGGTATGCGAATAGCGTTCGTCGAACAATGCACTCATGTTCGCGAGGATGCCGTCGACCAGCGCACGCAGGGCGCGCAGCGGATGGTCCTTCGGAACACGTTGCTCAAGGCTCACGTAGCTGAACATCGACGTCTGGGGATTCTCTTGGCCGCGCATGGAAAATCTGGAAAAGTAGGAAGACGATTCGAGGTCGAAGTCTGCCTCAAAACCCGCGCCCGGAAACAGGAGCGGGGTTTCTCACCAGCCTGATAAAGCTCCTCGTAAGACAAAGAGTTAACTGTTCTTTGGATCTGCCTTCTGCTCTTTTGATATCTCTTTTCTACTGTACTGTAGATATCATCCAAGGTTCTTGCGGGATTAGGGAGTTCATGGGCGCGTGTGGTTAGTGGATTAAATCCATTGTCAATCAAGCTTTGTTTGCTAAGGTTTGAGTCAATTCTTTGGAAGTGTGTGATTTCTTCGAGAAACCAAGCTTCTATTTCCATGATCGCCAAGTGAATTCGTATTGGCACGGCGCCGTTTGGTAAGCCGGTGTATAAATTCTCTTCTAGATCTGGAATTTCTGAATGACTAAATGGGAATACATCTCTGAGGCCGATGATCATCGAGTAACCAACGGATAGAAGGTTGTTGTACTGATCTCGAATTTGAGATTTAACTTGGTTGTCACAACAGCAGTTTGCAATAAGTATGTGAATTTCCGGGGTGGCTGTATTTTTTTTCCGAACTTCAACGGTTGAGAGATGGCCATTTCGTTGCATTGCAATCTCGAAACTGATGCCCCTCCTTCCGGTTAGCTCTGTTATAAGTTTTAAGGTGAATTCTTGTTCGGTTAACCCTTCGACAAATACAGCGATTTTTTTAGTCATTTTTTACCTTCTGGTTTGAAGAAACGAGAGGCAAAAAAGTCGAAGTTGTTCAATCCGACATACTTAAAATTTTCAAAGATATCTTTTGAGTTCTCTGAGTTATAAATATTAACTTTACCAGAGCTACGTTCTAATATTGACCAGTATTCTAGAGGGACTTCATTCATGACGAAACGATCGTTGCTGGTCATGATTAGCTGGAGTTCTCCTTTTTTGGCTTTTTCAATCAAAAGATTGATCGTTCTCACTGCTCGATCGTAATCTAGTCCTTCTCCAATATCGTCGACCAAAATTAACTTTTTGTTATTGGAGAACGTGCAGAGATTTAGGTGAATGGTAAGAGCAAGAGCTCTAAACATTCCTTGAGAAAGATGCATTTGTGGAACTTTAAATCCAAGGTCCTTCTCGACCGTGAATATGCCGATAGCTGCCGCTGGAAAGTAGTTTGTTATTGTGCGTAAATCTTCCGAGCCCACATCGGTGAGTTCGTAGCCCAGTTTTCCCATGTCAGTGATTATTGCTTTGTCGAAATCTTCGCCGTATTTTAGAAAGGCGGAAGAGTAAACCTGAACGAGATTGTCGGGGTCGTCGAATAGTGGAGTGTTTGGAGAACGAAAAGCGATCTCTGCCTCCTGAATGCCTAGAACGCGTGTACGGCCAAAGTCAGACCCGAAATGATAGAGCGCGACACTTGATGCCCATTGATTCAAATCCATTAAATACGGGTGCTGGATTTCATCGCGGCGATTAACTGCTGCTAAAGCGTCCGCAGGAAGCTTAAAGTCAAGGTATTGCCTCTCTTTTTCGTACCAGATTGAACCAGCTCCATCATTGTTTCGCCTTATTTTTTCTACGCTGTCAATTTTAAGGAGCTCGTGTGAGACTGATTTGTTTAAAAAATTAATTTCGTACTCGTAAATTTTGTTATTGATATTTATTCGGGCGGAAAAACTGCAGTTTTCGTAAGGTAGGTGTTGACCGGTAATTAGTTTTGAGAATGAGTTGATTACACTCAAAAGCCGTGATTTCCCGCTTGAGTTTTTTCCTACGACTAGATTTATTTTTGAGAATGTGGCGTCGGCTATTTCCCAGTGCTTCGGAGTATCTTTGTACTCAGCGTAACTTATTTTTTCTAAAGACATGATTTCTCCAGATTGTATAAAAATTTTTAGGTTTCTTTTGTTTTAATTTTTTCTAGGCTTGGCCTGCATTTAATTTTGTTTTATTCGTGGTATTAGTTCTGCGAAAATTGATGCGGGGTAGGCCACGAGATAGATATCCGGTGTTCGAGCGAGTATTCGTTGTCTGCTTCTTACGCTTCAATTTTTTCCTAGGTCTCTCAAAGCCTCGGCGTCGCCCGCCGCGCCACCGCCACGATGTCATCCAGCACCCGCAGCACTTCCGCATCCAGTTGATCCAGCGGCAGTGCGTCCGCCAGACCGTGGTAGTCGCGCTTGTACAGTTGCTGTGGTGTGCCGAGCTGCTGAAAGTAGTTTTCCATCAGCGGGTCGAGAAATTCGTCGGTCACCTTGATGTCGGCGCCCCAGGGTGAAGGGCGGCGGGTGATTTCGAGCGCTTTCAGCAGTTCGGCGAGGCAGCGTTCAAGTACCTCGAGCCGCTTCGCGCGCTCGGCGGCGTCCACCAGATCGTTGTCGCGCAGGTCGAGTTGCACGAAGCCGCGCAGGCTGTCGGGCGTGACCAGATAGTTCTCGATTTCGCGTCGTGACCACTGATATTCGGTCAGTGGCGTACCGGCCTGCAGTTCTCTGTCCAGCCGGTCGAACAGTGCGTAGCCGACCAGATCGGGCTTGGCTTCGCGCAGGCCGTAGAAGTGGTTGCGCGCGTCCTGCGGCTGGTTACTGCCGAGATAGGTGACAGGCACCGAATCGTTCAGTACCGCCTGCGCCGGATGATCCAGCCGCTGCGCCAGCCGCCGCAGGATGGCGAGATCGGTCGATCCTTCGACATAGAGCATCCAGCCCTTCTGCTCGGCGAGGTAGTAGTCCGCCATGCGTATGCTTTCCAGCGCCTTTTTCACCTGACCGCGCGCACGCGTGTCGATGCGGTGCGGCGCGCCGACGAAAGCCATCACCACGTCGCGCTCGGCCGCCTCCTGCAGCACGACTTCGGAATGGCTGGCGGCGACGATCTGCGAGCCATTGCCGGCGGCGATTTCGGTGATGAGGTTGTACACGTCGCGCTGGCGCAGGATTTCAAGGTGCGCGTCCGGCTCGTCGAGCAACAGCACGGCGCCGGGGTTGGCGAGCAGGAAGGACAGCAGAAGGATGACCTGCTGGCAGCCGCGCCCGGACGAGGACAGATCCAGCTCCACACCATTGCGCTCGCGGTAGGTGAGCACCAGTTCGCTGCGTTCCTTGATGTACTGCGGGTCGTTCAAGCGGATCTGGAACAGCGCGTCGATGCGCTCGACGAGCAGTCTCCAGCCGGCCTTGTCGTCCTGCGAATGAAGCTGCCAGCAAAGATTGCGCAATACCTGCGCGGTCTGGCCTTCGCCGATCAGTACGCCGATTTCGCCCTTTTCCTTGCGGTACTCGCGCTCGGCCAGCCCGGACATCGGCGGCAGGAACACTACCGCGTGCTTGCGCGCGGCAGCCGGCACCTTGCCTTCGGTGTCGCCTTCGACCAAGCGGCAGTAGAAGGACTCTTCATTGGCGTAATAGAAGTCGAGCACGCAGCGCCAGGGCAGGTCGTCCTCAATGCCGTCGGCTTCGAGCGTGATGTAAACCTTCTCGGTCTTCGGCTTGCCGCTGCTGCGGTCACTGTCGTGGGTGTGCAGGTCGTTCCACAGCAGGCGCGCATTCGGCACCGGAATCGCATTCAGATCACGCCGGTTGATCGTCACGCCCTGGCGTTCGCTGGCACTGCTGCGATCCCGCTTTTCCGCCCAGCGCCGCCAGCCGATGTCCCACAGCGCGAGCGCCTGAAGGGCAGTCGTCTTGCCTGAATTGTTCGGCCCGATGAAAACGGCGGCCGTACCCAGTTCGAGTTCGGCCGAAGTCAGGCGCTTGAAATTCCGGATGCAGAAGCGGGTGATCATGAGGCGGAAGAATACCGGCGAGCGGATGGCGACTCATTATGCCCCGGCGCCATCGGACCGTCTTCCTGACGGTGTGACGGTGCAGCGGCCGACGATGCGCGGGTTATCCGCCGACTGCCTTGTGGCCGGTTGCCCGTCGTCGAATTAGCTTCCGAGCACGGCGACAGGGCGAAGTCGAAACGGAAACCCGCCGCGCCGGACACCGTGCTTGTGGCAAGCTTCGTCAAGTCGAGCGCCCCCGTGCCGGGTCACCTTCATCTTGGTTTGGTGTCGCTCAGACCGAACACGTTTCGGGTGATGTTGCGGTATGGAACTTCGGAGCCTTGGCCATTGGCGGCGCCGATGCTGCGCGCAAGCAGCTCGAAAGCTGGACGGCCGACTACCGCCACTTCCCGGTGTGCATGGCCAAGACCCAGATGTCCTTTTCGGCCGACGCCAACGCCAACGTCAAGGGTGCCCCCAGCGGCTACATCCTGAACGTGCACGAAGTGAGCCTGGCAAACGGCGCCGGCTTCGTCGTCGCTGTCTGCGGCGACATGATGACCATGCCGGGGCTGCCGAAGTTGCCGAGCGCGGAGAAGATCAACATCGACGACAACGGCAAGGTGTCGGGGTTGTTCTGATTCCGTTACGCCCGCAATGAAAAAGGCCGCCTTCGGGCGGCCTTTTCTGTTTCCTGCCCATCGCACGGGGATGGTGTTCGAAGCCTCTTTTCCATGTTTGCTGCAGTCCGTGACAGTCGAAGCGCGCGGCCCGCTTGAATCTGGAAGTCCTCCCGGAAAACATTTTTTATCTGAATCGCTAAACAAATTCCGGAATCGCTGGATGTATTGGTCATTAAGGCCGGTGCATCGAGTTGAGCGCATTGCACCGGCCGGGTCATGGACGCGGTACTGGAGGTCGGAGCAATGGTTGCAATCGTCAGCGGTAACGGACTGGGTCTGCTGGGTGGTTCAGCGGGTGTGCTGGGCAGCGGGGGTCAGACGGGTGCGGCCGGTCTGGGTCAGGCCGGAGAAGGCGCCTGGATCAACGCCAAGACCGGAAACCTGCTCTTGCAGCGCCAGGACGAACTGCTGGCCGGGCGAGGTCCTGACATCGGGGTCGTGCGCACCTACAACAGTCAGGGCGGCTTCGACTTCGACAATGGTGACAGCTGGCAGCTGTCGCTGTACCGCAAGCTTGGCGAGAAGAGCACTCATGCCCTCAATACTGCCGGCAGCACCATCAAGCGCTTCGAGGCCGATGGCAGCCAGCTCACCTATGCATTCGATGCGGCGCAGGGCAAGTACATCAACCGCGATGGCGCGGGCGCCTACGACACGCTCAGCTACGACGCCACGGGCAACACCTGGACATGGCGCGATGGCGACAGCGGCCTCACCGAAACCTTCGAAACCAGCCCCACCGCAGGCGAATGGCGCATCAAGAGTGTGGCCGACCGCGACGGCAATGCGCTCACCTACGGGTACGACACCACCAGCGGCCTCATCACCAGCGTGCAGACCGCCAACGGCGAAACCACGCTGCTGCAGTACAACGCGAGCCGCCAGCTCACCCGGATCGACATCGTCACCGCGGGCAACGTCACCACTACACGGGTGCGCTACGAGTACGAGAGCACGGCGCCTACCGCTCGCCTGTTAAAAGTGGACACCGACCTCACCCCCCAGGACGGATCGGTCGCCGACAACAACACCTTCGTTACCACCTACACCTACCACGGCACCACCGACCGGGTGGCCTCGATCACCCACGGTGACGGCACACAGCTCAGTTTTACCTACTACCCCGACGGCAAGCTTCACACCTACACCGATGGCAGCGGTGCCCTCACCACGCTGACCTATAACAGCGGTAACACCACGGTGACCGACGCGCTGGGCCAGGTCACCACGTTGCACTACGACAGCAACGGCAACCTGACGCGCCTACAAGGGCCGGCCGGCAGCGGGCAGGACGTGAGCTACACGTACAACGCGCGCGGCGACGTCACGCAGGTGACCGACAGCCGGGGCAACGTGGCGATGTATGGCTACGACAGCCAGGGCAACCGTATCCGCGAGCAGGACGCCGCGGGCAACGTGACCGAGCGCTACTACAACGCGTCGAACCAGCTGGTACGCCAGACGGTGTATGCCGTGGCCGACCCGGACGGCGTGGCCGGTGCGCAGCAGGCCACGCAGGCGCAGAGCACGCACTACATCTACGACGCCAACCAGCGTCTGCGCTTTGCCGTGAGCCCCGAAGGACGGGTGGCCGAGTACCGCTACGACGGTTACGGCCAGCAAAGTGCCTCGATCCAGCACGCCGGCGTGATCGATTTGGCCAGTCTTGCCTCGCTGAACTACTCGCAGGACTTCAATGCGGGCACCGCGGGTCTGAGTGCGTTGCCGGCGGCGATCCTGCGCACCAACAACGCGCTGACGATCACATCGACGCAGCAAGCGACGGATTCCTGGCCCTCAGTTACGGGTAGTGCGATGCCTCTTGGGGCGACCTGGCGTTTCGAAGTAACGACACCGGCCAGCTTCAGTAACAGTTTGCTGCAGGCGGGGGTTCAGTCGGGCACGTGGAACACATCGGCTTACCGACGCCACTTTGTGAACTTCACCAGGAACGGCAACAACGAAGGTGTCGTTCAAGCGCAGGTCTATGAAGGGGATGCCACGAAGGGGGGCTCGGTCACACTGGGGACGGTCAAAGCCAACACCACCTATGTGGTCGAACTGGCGACACAGCCGGACGGCAGCTCGACGCTCTACATCTATGAGAAGGGGCTCACGCCCGCTCAGGGCTACGTCAACCAACGGAAACTCAGTGGCTGGACGCAAGCCCAGTTCGTGGCCTCGACTTATGCGGGTAGTGGAGCTGCCGGAGGCACATCAGCGCCGGGTTCGACCAACACGATCGTTCTGGATAATCTCTCGGTCACCACGCAGGCGGGGCTGAGCGCGCTGGAGACCTGGTCGGCAAGTCAGGACAAGAGCAGCATCGAACGCACGGACTACGGTTACGACGCGCGCGGCCTGTTGCAGGAGATCAAGCGTTTTACGCGTACTGACAGCGCTGGTGCGGGCATCGTCGACGCATCGACCTCGATTACCCAGTATGTCCGCGATGCCGCTGGCCGCTTACTCCAGAGCATTGATGCGCGAGGTGTCGCCAGCACTGGAGTAAGCAACGACTACCGTACTTCCTACGTCTACGACGGACTGGGCCGGGTGATCACACTCACCCAGTACGATGAGGCGGGCAGCGCGGTGGGTAGCGGCACGACACGTCACACCTCCACCAGCTATCAGGATGCCACGGGCAAGATCCAGCTCACCCAGGCCGACGGGCTGATCCGTATCAGCCAGTACGATGCGCGAGGGGTGCTGATCCGTTCCGAAGAGCGCAACAGCACGCAAACCTTGCTCGCGTCGAGCACCTACCAGTACGACGCGGCCGGCCGGTTGCGCGTGCTCACCGACGCTGCCGGCGGCAAGACCTACTATCTGTACGACAGCGCAGGACGCCAGACCGGCTTCATCAATGCCTCGGGCGCACTGACCGAGTTCATCTACAACAACGCTGGACAGGTCGTTCGGACCCAGCGTTACGCCAACGCGGTTACTGCCAGTCTCGCCACATTGTTTGCGCCGAATGCCAACCAAGTCATCGGCAACGTTGCTCTGTCGTCGGTGCGTCCGGCCAGCAATGGTGCGGATCAGATTGCACGGACGATCTTCGACGAGACGGGCCGGGAACGCTTCCGGATCGACGAACGCGGGTACGTGGTGGAGTCGCGCTACGACGGTGCCGGTCGCCTGATCCAGACGCTGGCTTACGCGCGCGCCCTGACCAATGTCATTGGCCTGGACGCACTCGGGCGCGAAGCGCGGCCAAGCGACATCGCCCTGCTCGATGCAGCGCCCGTGACCGGTCAGACAGGTATCCACCGCGACGCGAGCAACGACCGCGTCGCCCGTCGCCTCTACGACGGTGACGGACTGCTGCGCGCAGAACTCGACGCTGTGGGCTATCTGACCGAGTACCGCTACGACGCGCTGGACCGGATGACACAGCGCATCCGCCACGCGGGGGCGACTGACAGCGCGTACCGAGCCAGTGGCACCCTGGCGCAACTGCTCTCCAGCACCGCCGTGGTCAGCAGCGCTTCGAGCAATCTCAACCACTACACGTTCCATGACGGTCAGGGCCGGGTCACCGGCGAGATCGACGACGCGGGTTACTACACAACCTATGGCTACGACCTGGCGGGCAATCGGGTCAGCCAGAAACGCCACGCCAACGCGCTGGTGGGCACCGCGATTGCCGGTCAGCCGCCGCTGCTCACCGCCACGGTCCCGGGCACGACGCCCGCAGGCGGATATGTCAAGACCGGTTCCGAAGACCAGACCCTGTCGAGCGGCTACTCGGCCTTCAACCAGCTGCTCTGGCAACAAGCGGCAGATGGCACGGTAAGCCGCATCGGCTACGACACGGCGGGTCGGGTGGTATCGAGCAGCACGGGCTGGACGCTGTCGGGCAGCTCCTTCGTCGCGACCGACGTGCGCGGCCAGCAACAGCGCTACGACCTGCAGGGCCGGCTGACCGGTGAGCTCAATGCACTGGGGGCGGTTGCCTTGGCGGCACTGGGCAGCACTCCGACACAGGCGCAGATCGATGCCGTGTGGGCCGCCTACAGCACGCGCCACGAGTACGACGCCGCCGGGCGTCGCACGCGCACGACGGACGCCAACGGCAACCAGACGCTGTTCTTCTACGACGCCATGGGCCGGATCACCTACGCCGTGCGCCGCGTCAAGAACCCGGACCCCGCCCACGCCAGCGAGTGGGTCGGCGAAGCGAGCAAGCGCGAGTACAACGCGCTGGGGCAGCTCACGCGCGAGCGACAGATGGCCACCTTCATCAGCGCCACCAGGCTTGCGACGCTCACGGGTGGGGCGCAGTCGCAGATCACGGCCGGTGGCGCGCCCACCGAAACCACCGACGACCGCGTTCTGGACTACACCTACTACCTGACCGGGCAGATCAAGGAAACCAAGACCTATCTGGACGCAACGACGGCGCAGACAACAACCGTCACCCAGCACTACAACGCCTTCGGTCAGTTGTATGCGCTCTACACCCCTCAAGTGTCCGGGCGCACACACTTGCAGGAGTTTTACTACGATCGGCGCGGATTGCTCACCTGGCACAAACAGGATGTACCCTGGACCAACAGTCAGGGCACCGTGGGCAGTGGTCCCGCTACCGACAATCAGGTCCGTCAGGAATGGAACCCGTTCGGTGATCTGGCCCGGCGCATTGATTCGCGTGGCGTGATCGAGCGCTACGCCTACGACAAGCTGGGCCGGCAGATCGCGGTGCGCACCGATCCGGACGACGCCACCGGCGCACCTGAACTCAATCGCCTGCGCCAGATTGCCTTCGACGCCTTCGACCGGGTCATCAAGCAGACCGATGCGCTGGGCCGGGAAACGCTGTACAGCTACGACACGGCCAACCGCACGGTCACGGTGACCACGCCCGAAGGCATCGTCACCAAAACCACGCACAACCGGCACGGCGAAGTGATCGTGCTGGTCGATGGCTTGGGCAACGAGACGCGCTTCGGGTACGACAAGAACGGCAACCTCGTCAGCGAGAAGCGCTGGGACAAGACCGCCAACGTCGAAACCACGGTCGCGACCCACGGCTACGACACCGCCGGCCTCTTGAAGCTCAGCACGACCGACGCCAACGGCAACTTGGTGGCCTACACCTATGACGCGGCCGGCCGCGTGCTCACCCGCAACGTGGGCGCCGGCACGCTGAACCTCACCACCACCTACCAGTACGACGCCAAGGGCCAGGCGGTCACGGTGACCGACGCCAACGGCAACGTCACGCAGACCACCTTCGATCGCTCGGGCCGGGTGATCGAAGTGGCGGTGGATCCGGCAAGCCTGAACCTGCGCACGCGCTACGAGTACGACCTGGACGGTCACGTGCTCACGCTGACCGAAGGGTATGGCACGCCCGAGGCGCGTCGCACCGCCTACGAATACGACAACCTGGGCCGGCGCATAAAGCAGGTGGTCGATCCGGACGCCGCCGGCTACACAGGGTTAAAACTCACGACGACCTGGACCTACGACGGCAACGACAATGTGGTCGCACGCATCGACGGCGTGGGTACGCCCGAGGTGCGCACCACGCGCTACACCTACGACGCGCTGGACCGGCTCACCGACACCATCGATGCACTCGGCGGGGTCACGCGCAACGAATACGACCTGGAAGGTCGCATCGTGCGCACCACGGCCTACGCGCAGGCCATCAACATGGCTACGTTCGGGGCGCCCGCAACGTACACCCTGCCCCTGGTCACCGCACTGCTCAACCAGACCGACCCGAACAACCGGGTGAGCCGCTCGGCCTACGACCGTGATGGTCGGCTGCGCTTCGTGATCGACGCGTTGGGCGCGGTGACCGAGCGGCAGTACGACGCCGCCGGCAACCTCAAGGTGCAGGTGCGTTACGCCAACGCACTCGCCGGCACGCTGGCCGCCAACACGCTGCCGCAGGTCGTGAGCACACCCGCCTCCAGCGGGGCCTGGGTCGTCACCAGTACGGCCGACCGCACGAGCAGCTACACCTACGACGCCTTCAACCGCCTGATCGAGAAGCGCGACGGCGTGGGCGCCAAAGACCCCAACAACGCTGCCGTCAGCATCGAAACCGTCGAATCGTGGGCCTACGACAAGGTGGGCAATGTGATCCGCCACACCGATGTGCGTGGGCAGCGAGAGTGGTTCGCCCACGATGCCGCGAACCGCCAGATCAGACGTATCGACGCAGGCGGTTACGTGACGGATACAACATGGCGCGCAGATGGTCAAAAACAATCGGAAACGCGCTATCTGAAGGCGGTGACACTCAGTGTCAGCGACGACGCCTGGGCCTACACAGGCCACAGCGCGAATCCGATTGCCACGACAGATCCCCTGTCCGGAGACCGGACCACCGGATATGACTATGACGGTGCCGGGAGATTGCTCACGCTCACCGATGCGCTGGGCAATATCACGCATTATGGTTACGACGCCGTTGGCAACCTGCTGGAAACCACGGAAGCCTTTGGTACATCGTCCGCATCCGTTACATCAAGAAGTTACGATTCTGCCGGTCGCATCGTCACGGAAACAATCGCCCATGGTACGGCTGACGCAAGTACCGCGACATACGCCCACGACGCCCACGGAAATCAAACGGGCATCATGGTTGCCGTGGGTACGAGCGCCGTTCGCACGACGTTACAGACCTTTGATCTAGTCGGTCGAAAGATCAGTGTTGCCGACGGGGTGGGCGCGATCACAAGGACCACGCACAACGTCTTCGGAGATATTGTCAAGGTAACCGATGCGTTGAATAACGTCGGTTACTTCTATAACGATGCGCTGGGCCGCGTGACTCTGCAGATCGACCCTGCAGGCGCGGTCATCCGGACCACTTACGATCTGCACGGTAACGCCGTCGACGTTGTCAAGTTTGCGAATCGGGTTCAGGGAACACCCAACGAAAACAGCGTTGTGCAGATACTTCAAGCGGCCGGTACAGGGGTGTATGTCGTCGCCGATGCCGGGGCGGATCAGCACCAGAGCACGATCGTTGATGCGCGTGGTCGCGCTTCGCAAATCAAGACCTGGTTTGGTGCGAATGCAGTCGACTTCTACACCGAAGCATTCACCTATGACGCTGGCGACAACGTACTCAGCCATACGGCCCGCAATGGCGCTACAACCAGCTATACCTACAACGCGCTTGGTCAGAAGAGCAGCGAAACACTGCCCGTGACCACCAGGACCAGTGGTGGTGCTGTCATTTCCGTACAGAACAGCTTCGCCTACGATGCCTTTGGCAATATCACCGTCCGGGCCGAGGCTGTTGGTGCGATGGAGCAGCGCGAGACCGCCTACTCCTACGATAAGGCGAACCGGCGCCTGACCGAAACAGGGCAGCAGCTTGGCGTCTTTGACGCGGTCAGTGGAACGACCAGCATGGTTACTCCTGTCAAGCGTTCGTTCTACGATCGCCTCGGCAATCTGATTGAGGAGGTCGATGCCAGAGGCGCACGCACGCTGCACTACTATGATCACGCCAGTCGCGAAGTCGGGCGGATCGACGGCAGTGGTGCCTACACTGCCTGGGCCTATGATGCCGCAGGCAACAGGATCAGCGAGACACGCTATGCCAATGCGGTCGAAGTCATCGGGCCCGGAGCAATCCCGAACCAGTTGGAAAGTGGTGGTGCAATACCGCTCGTCGTAAGCAGCATGCCTGTCGCCGGCACCTATGTGTTGCGTGATACCGCCAACGATCGCACCACATTTTTCAGCTTTGATTCAATGGGTCGCCTTACCGGTAGCCGTATTGATGGAATGATGATCGGCGCCTACGACCCCTCGGCGCTAAGTGGGCAGGGTCAGTACCAGATCAACTTTGACAGCCTGCTCTCACAGACGGTTTATGACGCCAGCGGGAATGTGTCGCAGATCATCGACGCCAATGGCAAGGTGACTAGACGCTACTACGACGCTGCCGGACAGCTGGCCGGACAGCTCGATGCACTGAACTACCTGACGATCTGGACGCGCGACGCCTACGGCAATGTTGCACAGGAAACCCGCTACGCCAACGCACTGACGCTAGCAGTAAGCAACGGTACGACGCTTGCGACCCTGACGAGCGCCGTAACGGAAAGCACCTCCGATCGCACAACCATTTATGTGTATGACAAGCTTAACCGGGTGCTTGCACAGACGGTAACCAACGTTTCATCGGGTAGCGTCAATGCGAGCAATGGTGTGCTGACAGAAGTCGTGACCAACGCAACCACAAGTTACGTCTACGACGGTTTGGGCAACGTCACGACGAAAATCGATGCGACGGGTGCCCTTGGCAACTGGACCTATGACGGGCTTGGGCGCAAGCTCCAGGAGCAGCGTCCGGCTTATGCGGATTATCAGGGGACGATGGTTCGACCCACTACGGACTGGGAGTATGACGGCCTCAATCAGATCAAGCGCGAGCTGGAGCGCGGCACCAACAACAATGTCGAGACCGATGATCGCATCACGACGTACACCTATGGCACAGGTGGCTTTCTTGCAAGCCAGACTGATCCGGCCGGCGCTCAGCTGGTCTATGGGGTCGATGCCAATGGCAACATCACCAGAAAGACACTGCTTGGGCGTCTGAATGTCGATGGCGCGAGTACCAATGATGTCACGACCTATATCTATGATGCGTTGAACCGCCAGATCCGGAGCACCGACGTTGGTACAGGGACGACGCAAGAGGTGCGTTACAACACCTTCGGAGAGATTTCAGGCAAGCGGATCAACGGCGGCGGTACCGACGTGACGTGGCAGGAAAGTGCCGATTATGACCGCGCGGGGCGTGCCTGGCGGAGCAACTTCGGGGACGGCATTACACGGGTTTATGTATTCGATGCCAACGGCAACGCCACGCTGACACTTGGCAACCCTTCGGCAAATCTGGCTGGCCAGACGCTGGCCAGCACGCTTGCGCTCGGCAGCAACAGCCAGACGGTAAGCGTGTTCGATGCACGCAATCAGCTCATCGACACAATCCAGCCTTCCATGACTGGCGGGCATACCCAGATCGCGATCCAGCAGACGCTGGCCGAACAGGGTGGCACGTCCTTTGCGGGCGTGGGAGGGAGCACGCTGGGCGTGGCGGCGGGCCAGAGCGTTGCGGGCGCAGTGACCATGCCGGCAATTGTCGGCGGCGTAACGGTTTCCCGCAGCCAGGCGCTGAACGTCACGGATAACGCAACTTATGTATGGGGCGGCGATTACTACACAAGAACTTTGAGCAGCGCGACCCACTCGCTGACGCTCAATCTTCCCGATACCAGTGCCTGGGGCTCGGGGAACGTTCGGATTCATTTCGATATCGACCCCGGGTTCGTGAACACCACGATGAACGGGGTGACGACTACTTATCAAGTGAGCACTGGCGCTCACAAGGATGTCTGGACCGCGCCAACGTCGGGCAGCGTAACGGTGAGCTTCACCGAGGGCGGGTTGGCTTCAGCGTCTTCCCTTGGGACATCGGCGGCGGTTAACCGTGCATACAGCTACAGTCTGTACAAGCAAACTGCGACCGGCGATGTGTTGCTCGGCAGCTATACGGGCATGGCATCGGGGCCGACCGGGATTTCCATGGGAAGCGGAAGCACCGTGGGGACAACCTCCACCAGTTCGAGCACGACCGTGGTGCCCAAGTTGATCCAGTTCTCCGGGCAGAGCGCGAGTACGACCCGGTTGGTATTGTTGAGCCGACCGGTAGGTGCCAACAGTGGCTGGACCGTGACCAACGTACCGCAGTATCTGGTGAATGGAGTGGCTGTGGCCGGGGGGTTTGCGCTGGACTGGAGCTCCTGGGCGGCAGGGAGTTACGAGTTTCGATACATGGGACTTGACGCCAGCGGCAGCGTGATCAATTCGGAGCAAGGCACGCTGGTCCTGAGCAACACCGCGCCGAGTGCCACCCAGGTGGCACACAGTATCGGCGGTGCCGGGCGCGCCTTCATGGATTCCGCTGGAAAAGTGCATTTCACCGAACAGGGAAATGGCGCGACGCAGCTGGAAGTGAAGTACCGGGCCGAGAACAGCAGCAACGCATGGACCACAGTGAATCTGACCCCGTACATGATCGGCGGGGCGGCGATCAATGGTTGGTTTGTGCTGGAAACAGCCGGACTGTCAGGCGGCTACGAATATCAGATCACCGCCAGGAATGCGGCCGGCGCAACGATCAACAAGGGCGGTGGGACGTTTGCCGTCGGTAATGCAAACAGCGTCGTCGATCCATCCGGGACAACGATACAGACGAATCCGACGGTGGGTGTGAGCGCAGTCTCGGCCGGCGTACTTGCGGTCAGCGGCTCCGTTTCCCGCACCTTTACGGATACCAGCTATATGGCTGGAAAGCATGTTGTACAAAGTCTGAACGACAGGTTCACGCTCTCGGTGCCCGACACCAGTGCGTGGGGTACCGGCAACGTACGTATTGCGGTCAATGTTGCTGGGTCCACCAGCAGCGGGAGTTTCAGCTCCACCAATTACAGTACTACCTATGGGGGCGGTAGCAGCAATACGTATGTCAGTAGCGGCGCGCAGCTTGTAACGATCGATATTTCCGAGTCGGTGACGTCGACCTACAATTCAACATTACGTCTTTACTTCGGTGCCACCGACGCAAATTACAGCTACGCCCTATACAAGCAGACGGCTAACGGCGAAATCTATCTCGGCGGGTACGCCGGCAACACGGCGAGTGCTGGCGCTTACACGTCAACCGGGAGCAGCACGAGCGGAAGCTCCCGGGTCACCTCCAAGACGGTTGCCTCCAATTCCGTCATTACCGGTAACCGCACGCTTTTTACCGTCTCTCCCGCGTCAGCGACGCGACTGATGCTTCAGTACCGGGTCGCCGGTTCGGGTAGCGGCTGGTCGACGACATCGGTGCCAGCGGGTTCCCTGCCGGGTCAATTCGTGCTGGACTGGAGTTCATGGGCGCTTGCCACCTATGAAATTCGTCAGAGCGCACTGGACGCCGCCGGCAACGTGCTGAACACCGGTGCCGGTACGATGGTGTTGTCCAGCGGGGCACCGTCTATCAGTCTGTCCAATGATCTGATTGGCGGCGCCGGCCGAGCATTCATGGGCACCAACATCAGCGGCGTGCTCAACTTCACCGAGCAAGGGGCCTCGGCGACAACGGCCACGATCCGCTATCGCACCGCAGGTTCTGCCGGGCTCTGGAGTACCCGGCAAACGCTACTTCCCGCAACGCGCGGGGGCGTTTTGACGCCGGGCTGGTTCCAATTCGATGCGGCGTCCTTCGGACTGGCCGGCAACATCGAATACGTGCTCGAAGCGCGCAATGCCAGTGGTCAAATCATCAACAAGGTCGCCGGCTCTTTCACGACCGGTGTGGCCAACAGCGTCAGCGCGCTGACCGGGTATCTCGAGCCGCCGGTAGTGATGCACTTCACTACCCAGCCGGCCAGTGCGACGCGTCTGCAACTGGGTTACCGACCTGTCGGCAGCAACGGTGCCTTCACCCACATCGACCTGGCGCGGGTTGGCAGTGGTGCGTTCGATTGGGACACCAGCAGCGTTTTCGCGTCGGACACGAGCAGCGCCGGCTACGAATATCAATACACCAGCTATGACGGTAATGGCGTGGTGGTGAACAAGGCGCACGGTACGGTGACGCTTGGAGCCGCACCTGCGCTGATCAGTCACATCAACGACCCGATACCCACCCTGCTCAGTCTTCAGCCGCCGACAGGGAATCCGGTTGCAGCGACAGCCACGCAACTGTTGCTGCAGTACCGTCTCACAGGCAGTGGCAGCTACAGCACGACGACACTGACGCGAACCGACACCGCGCAAGCTTTCGTCTGGGACGCCAGCGCCCTGATCCCGCCGGGCGGCACCGGCAGCATCGACTACAGCTACACGCTCAAGAACGCGGGCAACACGCTGTTGCTTGATGCCTCCGGTGCTGCCATAACGGTTGCAGGCACACTCCAGGTCGGTGCCAGCGCAAGCGATCCGGAACTGGTCTACGTGGCGACCGGAAGCACCACTCTGAACAGCGTCATCCATCGGCGTCAGAGCCATGACGCCTTTGGCCAGGTCATCCAGGAAACAGACGGCCTGGGCAACGTGACCGATCTGAGCTACAACGCGCTCGGCCGGCTCGTCCAGAAGCAAGACCCGACCACCACTGCCACGCTCGCCAACGGCTTCCAGCAAACACTGCGTCCGACCACCCGCTACATCTACGATCTGGCGGGTCATCTGGTGGCGATGCAGGACCCCAACGGCAACTACAGCAAACAGACCCTGTTGCCGGGCGACGGCGAGGACGACCAGCCGCTCGTCCTCGCCGAATTCCATGCAGATGGCGGCATCAAGCGATCCGGCTACGACATCTTTGGCGACCTGCGCTACGGCATCGACGAGATCGGGCGCCGCACCGACTACAGCTACGACAAGGCCAGCCGCCTGGTGCGCCTCGATCGGCCCAGCCGCGCCACCGCCACCTACGACGCGGCGGGCAATCGCACCGACCTGCACGCCTGGGACCAATACGCCTACGATGCGGCCGGCAACCGCATCAGTCATCGCACCCGCGCCGACGGTGCCGCCAGCAGCGCAAGCGACTATGTAGACAAGACCTGGTACGACAGTCTCGGGCGCGTGACCAGGAGCACCACGGCGCTGGGTCGCAGCACCACCTACACCTATGCCTGGGACGCTACCGTCGTCGGACTGGCCAGTCAGCGCACAGGCGGCTGGATCAAGACCGCAACCGATCCGCTGGGACGCACACTGGTCGATCGCATGGATCAATTCGGTCGGGTGACCCAGCACATCGATCGTGGCGCGCATGTATTCAGCTACAGCTACAACAATGCCGGCTGGCTGACCAACCAGAGCAACAGTGCCGGCCAGAACGTGGTGACCGATTACTACGCCAACGGCTACGTCAAACGCATTACCGATGTAGCCCTGGGCACAGTCTCCGACTACGAGTACGACGCCAACGGCAACCGCACCTACGAGGCCTACAGCCGCACAGTGGGGGGCGTCACCGAGAACCTGCAGAACGCCAGCGTCACCTACGACGCGCTCAACCGCGTGCAGGAAATCAAGGACCTGCGCGCCGACATCCGTTACGAATACGACGCCAACGGCAACCGCCGCCGGGTCTGGAGCTACTACCATGACGGCATCGGCGGCAGCATGCAGACCCAGGACAACTGGTACCTCTACGACAGCATGAACCGCTTCACGCTGTCGATGGGCAAGCTGGGCAGCGCGGACGGACACCGGGGTACCAGCGAGAGCGACGCCACGGTTGCCATCGTGCTGGGCAATGCGGCCGGCAGCGCCGTCGTCAATCCGGACGGCGTGCAGCTGTTCTACGACCTGGCCGGGCAGCGCAAGCGCATCATTTCCGCGCGTGACGGCCATCGCGAAGACTACAGCTATACCGTTGAAGGCTATCTGGCCAACACCTGGCTCAACAGCAGCGGCAGCGCGAGCCAGGGCCCCCTCGCTGCGGCGCGTACCAATGACACACTGGGCCGCGTGACCGCCTACACCGAATACACTGGTACAGGCGCCATCGAGTTCACCCGCACCACCACCTACGACGCCGACAGCCGCAGCCTGACGCAGGTCGAGACCACGGTCTCAAGCAATACCACCGCCAGCACGACCTTTCGCTACTACACCTCGGTCGCCGGAGAAAACAGCGTCACCAGCGCCACCGCTTACACCGACACCAGCGTACTGGCCACCAACGGCGCGGGCGAACTGGCGAACCTGCGCACGTCGACCTCGGTGAATGGCGCCGCACCCACCGTGACCAACAGCTGGACGCGCTACACCTACTGGGACGACGCCAAACAGCTGTACCAGACGATCAGCGCCTCCAATTCGTCGCTGGGCGCGAACAACAGCCTGTGGAAGAAGGGCATTTCAGCCTACAGCTACAACGTCAACGGCCACCTGAGCAGCGCGGTCGATGCCGGCGCCGACGGGTCGGTGGGGACGGCCGACGACGTGAGCTTCAGCTACCTCGACAACGCCCAGGGTCTGACCCTGCGACGAGACCAGATGAAGGGCGGCGGGCTGGACAAGCAACACCGCTATCTCTATTTGAACGGCCAGACCGTGGGCGACATCGGCAACGACGGCGACACCCGCCTGGACTACGCCCAAAGTCTGGCGCAAGCGCCGACCGACCGGGCGACCCAGTACAGGAACTGGCAGCCGATCGCCAGTGCCGATTTCGACCAGAACTACCAGCCGATCAATGCCAGCTACCCGAGTGCCACCGCGTCGAGCTACACGGTGCGCGCCGGCGAGAGCCTCTATCAGATCGCGGCCAGCGTGTGGGGCGATGCCAGCCTGTGGTATCTGCTGGCCGACGCCAATGGTCTGAACGCAGGCGTCGCGCTGACTGCCGGGCAGGTGCTGACCATTCCGAACAAGGTCACCAACCTGCATAACAACAGCAGCACCTTCCGGCCCTACAACGCGGGCGAGATCATCGGCGACACAAGCCCGACGCTGCCGGACGCGCCGCCGCCACCGCCACCGCCGCGCAAGAAGAAAAAGTGCGGGGGGCTGGGCGGCATCATCGTGGCGGTGGTGACGGTGGCGGTAGCGGTGGCCACCTCGAACTATCAACTCATTCCTGCCGCACTGAAGGGGTCTGCGGTGGCGTCCGCCGCATTTGCGGCAGGCATGGGCAACATCGCCGGCCAGATCGTCGGCAACGCCATCGGCGTGCAGAGCGGCTTCAATTTCAGCGGTCTGGCGACTGATGTATTGAGCGCCGGCATCACCCGGGGATTACTCGGCAACACACCGCTTGGCGCGGTCGTGGGAGAGTCCGCCGCAGCCACCGCCGCCCTGAACAACGTCGTGCGCCAGGGCGTGGCCAACGTCACCGGACAGCAGCGCGGGTTCAGCTGGGCCAGCGTGGCGGCGAGTGCGATCAGTGCGCCGATTGCCAGCAGCATTAACAACAGCCTCTTCGGTGACGTGGCGAAGGACGGATTGCGTTACGGTGGGTCGTTAGGCATCGTCGATCAGACGGCCAAGATCCTGGCGGAGAGCATGACCAGTGCACTGGTTTCAGCGACGACGAGAGTCGCTATCGTCGGTGGGAGGCTTCAATGGGAAGCCGTTGCCGCAGATGCGTTGAGTAGTTTTGTAAGCAGCAGGATTTCGAGAGACGGGGCGATTGAACTTTCCAACATAGTCGACGGTGCCCTAAAGCAAGCGTCGGCAAATGTGGATATAAACAAAGGGATAAGCGCGTACGCTGATGATGCAGAAAAAATGCGTGCCTACACCAAAGCACTTGAACAAGGTAAAACTGAAAAAGATGCTGCTATCACTGCAAATTTGGTCGACATCAAGCGAGAAGTGGATAGTCTTACTGAGCGCATCGCGGCCAATACAGACGACCCATCGCGGCCAGATTTGATTAAGACTCGCACAGTACTCATCGACGCATTGGCCAGCAAAGACGTCTACTTTGGACAAAGTATTTCAGAAATCTTACCGAATGGTGTCAGTCGCATGAACGACGCCGCATTGGCAGCAAAAGAGTTGAGTTATACGAACACAGACTTACAGAACAAAGAAGGTTTTTTCGGTGCACTTTACGAAAACACCAACACATCATCAGGGCGAGCGACCTATATTTTTGCCAATCGCGGAACGGAATCCGGGGGGGCTGGATTCCGCGACTGGATCACCAACTTCCTTCAAGCGTTCGGATACAAGGATGCGCAATTTGCGAAAGCGGTTGATGTAGGACGAGTGCTGTATGACCAACTTGGTGGGAATATGACCTTCACCGGGCACTCACTCGGCGGAGGACTGGCAGCAGCTCAGGCAATGGCGGTTCAGAATGGTCGCGCCATTACTTTTAACGCCGAGGGTCTCAGCGATGGCACCATCCGGCGTTATGGTCTGAATACGCAAGGGATCGATCAGCGTATCGCTGCCTTTTATGTCAATGGTGAGGTGCTCGCACGTTTGCAAGACAGTCCGATCAGTAGTGCAATCACGCTGGCTTACGGCACAGTGCCAAAAAATCTCCTCGGATTAGCTGGCATGGTAGGCGACGTCTTGAGTGGGACTGTCCCTGACACGTCGCGGCTCGGTTTGCCGGTCGTCGCGTCAGCGCAAGGGAGGCGCGTTGAGATGCCCGCAGTGAATTTAAGTGGGCAATCTCTTGATGTTCTAGATCGCTTCACCAATACCGTCTCATTGCACTTCATGGACTATGCACTGCAATCGCTACATACCCAGATGCAACCGAACGGTACGTTGCCCGCCAATTACCTTAGAAACATTCGCTGACATGGAGAGAACATGGGGAAACAACAGTTCTGGATCGCCGCACTCGCTGGCTGTCTGATCATGACGACGAGTTGTGCGGAAACCAGAGTCGGTGGCAAAGGTGTGCACGAGGTGTTTATCGATCGGCGCGTCGCCGCGCTTGTGGCTGCGGTCAGCGAGGGAAGCATGGATGCCGCCGACAAAGCGCTTCAGTTAGGCGCGGATGTCAATGCCGTGGGTGCCGAGGGACTGTCCCCGTTGCTATGGGTAATGGGCACTACGCTGAACGTCAGCAAGATTGAATACCTGCTCAAGAAAGGCGCCGACCCAAATTACCGTGATAACGAGAGACAGGCCTCGGCGATGTCTTTAGCTGCGGGTGGAGACAGGGCGGATATTCTGGAACTGTTGCTTCAGTACAGAGGAGACCCGAATCTGCTTGGGCCGGGCGGCGACACGATGTTGATGATTGCCGTCTCGCAACTTCGAGACAAAAATCTTGATCTACTGCTCAAATACGGCGCGAACCTCAACCAAACGGACCGCCATCACGAAACGGTAGCCAATAAAGCGGCGGGATATGGCCGATACGATTTGGTTGCGAAGTTCTTGGATATTGGGCTTGATTACAATTTGCAAGGGTTGGCGAGGACCGTTGAAGTAAGAGTGGTACCCCCTGGTTCCGAGCAACAAAGTTGGAAAGAAAAGGTGATCGAGATGCTGAAAGCGCGCGGCGCAAAATTTCCGGCATTTGTCCCGCATCGAGAAGAGTAGTAAGAAAATCCCAAGGGTAAGAGGTAATAAGGGTCAGAGCAAGATTCTTTGTCATAGGGAGAAATAAGGGTCGAACCACTGATTCCACGAGTACGCTGCTGACCGCCGCCTGGCGCAGATCGAGACTACGGCCGGCATCACCTTCGCTGCTGCGCCTCAGTCGCCGCTGCTGCTGTCGCATCAACCGCTGCGCACAGTACCGTACCTTTGCGCCCTGAAGACGCGAATTCCGTCAAAGGGATTTCCGTGGCGTAAAACCCGGGCGGTCGATATTGATCATGAATTTGCTTGACTCAAGCCCGGAAGGAGGGATTGTGGAAATACAATACGAGATGGTTGAATTTTATCCGGAAACCGGCAGCATTCAGGTCAGGTTTTACAACGATGACCTGCCGCAAGGCGTCATGTTTTCCATCTCCTTGCCCATCGGTGGTGGTCGATACCCTCAGGGTGCGGATCTGGACAGACTCATACGAAATCATGTTCCGACCGACATTTTCGAGCGCGCGCGTGCGCTTAAAGTCATCGCCCCGCCCGTGGAGGGAGAACTGGGGCAGGCACTTCGAAGCACGTCTCCGATGGAAGAGGCGGATGAAGAGTTCATATACATCCGGGATGGCAAGGAACGCGTCTTCAAGCTGGAACCACTTTTGAGACGATATTCCCTGGATATTCCGGTGGAGATATTTTAATGTCGTTCAAGTACACTGCCGCATATATCGGCCCGTTTTGCATCGCATTGGGTCGCGGAAAGGCCGGGGATATCCAGCGGTTTTTCTTTTCGATCCCGCGGACGATCGACGAAGAGTTGGGTAGTGCACAATTTGTCACGGAAGGCCGAATTGGAATTACATGGAAATCCGACAGGAAATTCGATTCCGAATTGGAAGTCGGCGGTCGCCTGTATCACGATACCGCGAAGCCCCCTCCGGCAATCAACGAAGAGGCTACATTGATTGCCATCACCGAGTGCGCGTATGTGTGCGTATCGGCATCTGGAATCGCACAAGCGGTGCATCTGAACGTGGTCAGCCTGGATGCCGGAGAAACCATCACGATGGATCGCTACAGTCTGATTGCGGTGGGTGGCAAGGATTCGTCAATCACCATCAATGGAAGTGAAGCCAGAAATGGTCCGCGAATCATTTATGCCCGATCGTCGGAGTTGACCATCGAAGCCCGCGCTCCCAGTGTGATGGGAAACTTCTCATTTCTGGGCTGAACAGTGCTCGCAACACGCGAATCGAGGCTGGGGCATCACACACGGATTGTGTTTCGTGACATCGAAAACAGCGGGGGCGTGCCGCGAATGCCAAACGAACAGTCCCGGGTGGATGTCCGAGCGCGATGCGGGGGCCGCGCGTTGTTTCGGGACCGGAACAGTTCTTCCGATTCATGCATCATGGCCTTTCCGGGACGCCGGACTTTTGTCTTGGGTGAAGCGATCATCGCCGGGCATGAGCTTGCTGCTGGTGGCCCGTTGATTCCGGTCGATCAGGCAGGTTCGACATACTGACGGACGAGGTCGGGTCGCAGCGGGCGCGAGGTCGGGCTTCTGCGTGTCGGCAAGTGCGGGATGGAGGGCGATGCGAGAAGCGGATTCCATTCGCACGGCGTGGCAGCGCGTTGGAAGGATCCGCGGTAGTTTGCGGGTGGGGGGGGCAACGATGCTGGCACGGAGCGGGGTCAGTCGATGTGGTGCCGGCCGAGCCGTCTCATCGTGACACCGGTGTGCGGGGGAAGGGGGGCGTGCGACGACATCGGCAGGTGAACGTGGGGACATCAGCGTAGACGTGGGTCTGTCACGCGTTTCCGCGCTGGATCATGTGTAGCGGAACACCTGCAGCGGCGATGCGCGCGGGGCGGGGCAGCGGTTTCTCCAGGTTTTCGACGATGAGTTGCCGGGCATGTTTCGTTGTTGCCATCGCGGTACCCGCATGCATCCCCCTTGTTGCAGCATCCGTCTGTGCGACCCACCACCCCGGTTGCATCTCTTGCATCCTGCCATGCCCCGCGTTCGTAGCCTGTTCCGGGCGAATCGATTAGTCTGCTGCCTCCGTCAAACCACATCCGATCTGCGTTCGATCATGTCAAAAACACCGTCAACCACCGATGCCGCACGCGCACGCCTGCAACGCCTGGAAGGTTTTATCGAACGCGATCCCGATAACGTGAATCTGCTTGCCGACGCAGCCGAGTGCGCGTTGTCGCAGGGCGATCTGCCGCGTGCGAGAGAGCATCTGCAGCGTGCGCTCGAACTTGCACCGGGAAATGCGCCCCTGAAGCAGCAGCTTTCTTCGGTGGCAATCGCCGAGGGCAATTTCGACGACGGCCTGGCGCTGACCGCGGCGTTGCTCGATGACGGTGTCGACGAGGCGGCCGTCCGTTTCAACCATGCTTTCGCGCTGGTGTCGCTGCAGCGGCACGAAGAGGCCTTGCCGATGCTCGCGCGTCTCCACGACGAGCAAGTGCCCTACCCGATGGTGGTCCGGCTGCTCATCCGCTGCCATCACTATCTGGGCGATCTGGACGAAGCCATCGCCGTGGCGGATGCGCATCTGGCTGCGCATGGCGACGACGCCGACGTCGCGGGCATGCTGGCGCTGCTTCATTTCGACAACGAGGACTTCGGCGCTGCCAGGACATGGGGCGCGCGTGCGCTGGGCGGTGCGCCGGACAATCTCGATGCCTTGCTGGCCGCCGGCATGGTGGCGCTGAGCGACGAGGAGGTCGATGCCGGAAAGGCCCTGCTGCAGCGGGCGGTGAGCGCGCAGCCACGCAACGGCCGCGCATGGGCCGGGCTTGGGTTGGCCGAAATGATGACTTTCGATCTACCTGCTGCCGAACGCATGTTCGGTCAGGCCGTGAAAAACATGCCCACGCATATCGGCAGCTGGCACACGCTGGGTTGGGTGCAGCTGCTGCAGGGGCAGGTCGATGCGGCCGAAGCGAGCTTCAGAGCGGCGTTCGATATCGACGACACCTTCGGCGAGTCGCATGGTGCGCTGGCGGCTGTCGCGGCCACGCGGGGCGAATGGGACAAGGCCGAGCGACTGGCCGAGGTGGCGAAACGGCTCGACCCCGAATCGATGTCGGTGCGCTATGTGGATTTGCTCAAGGCGCACCGCGACGCACCGATGGACCCGGCCGTGACGCAACGCTTCCTCAGGCAGGTGTTGCAGGCAACGCGTGCGCCGGGCGGTACCGGCACGCTTGCCGACATGGCCGAGCGCCTGGGTGTCCGCGGCGCGATGAAATCATCGGACGGTCAATCGCGTTCGTGAATATTTGTTACCGACGCGGCGGCTTTGCGATCGATTTTCGTTCGCCTTTCGCGACTTGTTTCCTGCCTGGTGTGGATTTGGACGCGATCAGGCTATGTCACTACCGAGCATCGACTCTACCCAAAGGATGATTGTTGCGTCGCTGGCTTTTGTATAACCTCCGCCCGCCATGTTTGATGACTAGGACCTGTGCATTTTTACCGGGAGAAACTCCCGGTCCGGCGATGTGAATGCATCAGATACACGCAGCGGGGCTTTCATGACGGGTGATGTGGCGTTACAACTGCTTGCAAGAATGCTCTGGGTGGCCGTGCAGATTTCGGCGCCATTGCTACTTATCACGCTGGCTGTCGGTCTGCTGGTCAGCATCTTTCAGGTGGTGACACAGATCCAGGACATGTCGCTGTCCTTCATTCCAAAGTTGCTGACTGTGGTGCTGGTGCTTGTCGCGTTCGGGCCATGGATGCTGAAGCAGCTCGTGGGCTACTCGGCCTCGGTGATTTCAGGCATTCCGGGGTTCTTTTGAAGCCATGGAATGGCTTTTCAAGGTCGCACTCGTTTCGCTGCGCCTTTCCCCGCTGGTCGTCGGTGCGCCCGTATTCGGCAACATTCCGGTGCCGGCCGCCGCGCGCATCGTGCTGCTGGTGGCGCTGGCGACCGGCCTCGCCGGCAGTCTGACCGTCGCGCCGCAGAACGTCGAAACCCTGCCGTGGATGGCACTGCACGAGTTGCTGGTCGGCGCAACGCTCGCCGCGGGGCTGTACACCGGCTTCGCCGCGCTGCATTTCGGCGGCCGCCTGCTGGACTTGCAGATCGGTTTCGGGATTGCCAGCCTGGTCGATTTCGCCAACAGCACCAATATGCCGCTGATCGGCACCCTGCTCAGCATGGCCGGCGTGCTGTTCTTCTTTGCGATCGACGGACACCACGTGCTGTTTCACGTCCTGCAGTTGTCGCTGACCCGGATACCGCCGGGCGGCGCGCTCGACGGCATCGATGCCGGCGCCGTCGTGGCGCAGTTCGGAAGTGCCTTCTCCTTCGGCTTCATGATCGTTGCGCCGGTGGTGATCTGCCTGCTGCTGGTCGATCTCGGCATGGCGTTCATGTCGCGCACCATGCCGCAGATGAATGTGTTCATCCTTTCGCTGGCAGTCAAGGTGCTGGTTGGCCTCGTGGTGCTCGCCCTGTCGATACCTTTCGCAGGCGCCGTGATGCAGAGGGTGTTCGACGCCGTGTTCGAGGGCTGGGCGAGGGTGGTGTCGTAATGGCCGAGCAGCAGCAGGACCAGGATCGCAGCGAAGCCGCGACACCGTTCAAGCTGGAGGAGGCGCGCAAGCGCGGTTCCGTTGCCAAAAGCATGGACGTGAACAGCGTACTGGTGCTGGGCACGGCGGCTTTCATGCTTCATTTTTCGGGCAGCCAGATCGTGTCGAGCCAACTGGCCTTGTATCGGTCGATGCTGTCGAATGCCGATGCGCGCTCGTTCGCGCTCGGCGATCTGTCCAGTTATTTCGGCCAGTTGCTGGTCGAGATGCTGTTGTCCTTGCTCCCCGTGCTGCTGCCCGTTGTCGTGATTGCCGCCCTCGGCAATTTCCTTCAGACCGGGCCGGTCTTTTCCTTCTTCCCGCTCAAGCCCGATCTTGACCGCGTCAATCCGGTCAGCGGATTCAAGCGGCTGTTCTCCATGCGCCTGCTGGTCGAAGGTGTCAAGACCGTGTTGAAGATGTTGCTGCTCGGGGCGGTGCTCTATGCGGCGATTTCCTCGTCGCTGCCGGCCTTTCTGCGCAGCCTGTCCGTGGCGCCGGTTTCGGTGGGGCGCATCATCCTCCCGGAATTGGGTGATCTGCTGTTCCGGATGACCGCGGCGCTGTTGGTGGTCGCCCTGATCGATGCCGTCTATAGCCGCTGGGATTTCGCCCGCCGCATGCGCATGAGTCGCCGCGATGTACGCGACGAGGTGAAACGACGGGAAGGTGACCCGCGCGTGAAATCGCGCGTGCGCGAATTGCAGCGCGAGGCGCTGAAGCGTGCCGCCAGCCTCGGGCGTGTCAAGGACGCCGATGTGCTGATCACGAACCCGGTACATCTGGCGGTGGCGGTGCGCTACGACCGCGATACGCTCGATGCGCCGCGGGTGATTGCAAAGGGCGCGGGCTTTCTGGCCGCCCGCATGCGCCTGATGGCACGCCGCCACGGCGTGCCAGTGGTCGAAAACCGCCGGCTTGCCCGCGCGCTGTTCCATGGTGTGGCGATCGATCGGCCGGTGCCGCCCGAGCAGTATTCGGCGGTGGCCCGAGTGCTGGTCTGGGTCTATTCGATGCGGCGACCGGCGCCGGGAGTGCCGGCATGATCAGCCAGTTGCGCAGGATTGTTGGCGACAACTCCGACATGCTGATGGTTGTCGGCATGCTCGGCATCCTCATCGTGCTGTTCACGCCGATTCCGCCGCAGGTGCTGGATTTTCTGCTGCTGGCCAACCTCGCCTTCGCGCTGCTGTTGCTGGTGCTGACCTTTTATGTCGAAAAGCCGGTGGAGTTTTCGACCTATCCTTCGCTGCTGCTGATTGCGACGCTGTTCAGGTTGTCGCTGAACATCGCGGCGACTCGCCTGATTCTCTCCGGCGCCGACGCGGGCAAGGTGATCGGTGCGATCGGCTCCTATGTGGTGCAGGGCAATTACGTCATCGGGTTGATCGTCTTCCTGATCCTGGTCGTGGTGCAGTACGTGGTCGTGACCAACGGCGCGCAGCGCGTGGCCGAGGTTGCCGCGCGCTTCACGCTCGACAGCATGCCGGGCCAGCAGATGAGCATCGACGCCGACCTCAACATGGGGTTCATCGATCAGGTCGAAGCGCAGCGGCGGCGGAAGGAAATCGAGAAGGAAGCCAACTTTTACGGCGCGATGGATGGCGCGAGCAAGTTCGTCAAGGGCGACGCGATTGCCGGCATCGTCATCCTGCTCATCGACATTTTCGGCGGGCTGGCCATCGGTGTGATGCAGATGGGCATGGGGTGGGGCGAGGCAGCCCGGACGTTCACGCTGCTCACGGTGGGTGATGGCATCGTGACCCAGGTGCCTGCACTGGTCATTGCGGTAGGCACGGGCATCATCGTGACGCGATCCGGTTCGGACAGCCGCCTGAGCCGCGAAGTCATGACTCAGGTCGCAGCCTTTCCTAAGGCCATCGTCATCGTGCTGATCGCGCTGCTCGGCATCGGCCTGCTGCCGGGCATGCCGATGCTGCCGGTGCTGGCGGTCGCTCTGGTGATGGGCGCCGTTGCCTACATGGTCAGTCGTGGCGTGGCGCGGAGCGCTGCCGAATCGGCGGAGGACAAGGCGGGCGCGCAGGCGACCGGCGAGCAGATCGAGGACCTGCTGACGATAGAGCCGGTCGAGGTGAGGGTGGGGCAGAACCTCATCGCGCTGGTGAACGACACCGATGCCGGTCTTGCCGACCGCATCACCGCGTTCCGCAAGCAATTTGCCCAGGACGCCGGATTCATCGTGCCGGGCATCAAGATCCGTGACGACAAGAAGCTGCCACCGCAGGGTTATCAGATATCGGTGTTCGGCATCGTGGCCGGCGAGGCGGAGTTGCTGCCGGACCGGATGCTGGCCATACATCCGCGTGGCAGCAAGGGCGCGCTCGAAGGCATCGAAACGAAAGATCCCACCTACGGCTTGCCTGCACTCTGGATCGATGACGCGCAGAAGGCGGTGGCGCGAAGCGCCGGTTTCACGCTGGTTGACCCGATGACCGTCTTCGTCACCCACCTGACCGAGGTGCTGCGCCGCAACGCCGCCAACCTGCTCACGCGTTCGGCGACCGGTGCGCTCATCGAGCGGGTGCGCGAGCGCAACGCCGGTCTGGTCGAGGAGATCGTGCCGGGTGTGCTTTCGCTGGTCGAAATTCAGAAGGTGCTGCAGAACCTGCTGGGCGAAAAGGTTTCGATCCGGAATCTCGAAGCCATTCTCGAAGTGCTGGCTGATGCAGGCCGGAGCGTAAAAAGTGCGGACGCGCTTACGGAGACGGTGCGGCAGCGGCTGGGCGCGGCGATCTGCCAGTCCCTGGTCGGCAACAAGGGGGAGCTGCCCGTGCTGACCTTCGATCCGGCCACGGAACAGCGCATCGCCAGCAGCCTGCAGGCGGCCGACGATGGCGTGCGCCTGCTGCTCGAACCGAAGTTCGCTGAAGCCGTGGTGGGACGTCTGGCGGGCCAGGTCGAGCAGATGATGAAGAGCAATGTGTCGCCGGTGCTGTTGTGCGCGCCGGAACTGAGGCGCCATCTGCGACGCATAACCGAGCGCGTGCTGCCGCACCTCGCGGTGCTGTCCATGGCCGAAGTGCCGCCGACATGCAGCCTGCGCTCCTACGGTGTGGTGAAGGTATGAAGATACTGCCCGCCATCCCGCTTGCGCAGCCACAATCCGGCCAGGCACAGTTTCTGTCTCTCGCCGATGGAGGCGCCTGGGCCGATACGCTGACCATGGGCCAGATACTCAAGGCCCGGGTGCTTCGCCAGCTTTCCGAAGGACGCTACCAGCTCGACTTCGCCGGGCAGACGCGCGTAGTCGATTCGGCGATCCCGCTGTCGGTCGGCGATGTCCTGCATGGCAAGGTGGTCGGGCTTTCCGGTCAGGTCATGCTTGAGCGTGTGCAGGTCCCGCGGGATATTCATGCGGCCGGGATTCCGCGCGACGGCGAGCACAGCGGCGCTGTGGCCCGCCATCCGCCCGCGGCGGACGGCGTTCTGAACGCGACCGAGCGCGCCGCGCTTGCCCGGATCAGCCGCAGTCTTGCTGATCCTGCACTGGCCGACCGGATCGGTCGTTTTCTGGTGCGGCTCGGGCTTCCGCTGTCTGCCGATCTCGTGAGGGTGCTGTACGACGCCGTTTCGCCGGCTTTGCGTTCCGCGCAGGCGGTGGCGACGCCGGAGCTTGCGCAGGTGCCCCGACTGCAGTCGCTTCATGAGGCGCTGCTGCCGGCAGAAGGCGACGTCGCCGCCGAGCTGGCGGATCTGTGGTTTCGGTCAGGGCGCGACATCGACGATGACGCACCCACGGACGACGCTGCGGCCGACCCGGCTGAGGGCGATGCAAGCGACGGCGAGAGTGCCGAGCGGGCACCGGCCGACCTGATTCGCCAACTTCTGAACATACGGACCGGGGCTGCGTTCCAGCATCGCTTCCAGACCCTGCCGGTGGTGATCGATGGCCGGTTGATCGAGTTCGATCTGGCGCTGTTCGATCATCAGGCGCCGGATGAAAAGTCCGCAACGCGCAGTCGTCGCATACGCATGGATCTGCAGACCACGCTGGGTGTCGTGCAACTGGATGCCCGGGTCACCGGTGAGCGCGTCCGCATGGCGATCACGGCGGAGAACGAGGCCTTTGCGCTGGCACTTTCTTCGTTCCGACCGGAACTGGAACACGACCTTGATTCTGCCGGATGGGCGCTCGAACAGGCGGACTACCTGGCCGGCCCGGTCGTCGATGCAGGCGCTGCAGATGCCGTGATCGCTCACGTGCTGGCGCAGGACAGCCTGAGGATGGTGATCTGACATGCGCGAACCGGCACAGCGCGTCGTGGGACTTTCATACGGAGGCGAGTCAGGACGCGTATTGCCGCGACTGGTGCTGAAAGGCTCCGGTCCCGCCGCGGGTGACATTCGAAACGCCTTCGTGCGCAGGCATGGCGTACACCGCGTCGTTCGCGATGACGCACTGGTCGACAAGCTCTTCCGACTGCCGACCGACGCGGAAATTTCACCGGATCTTTACCGGCTTGTCGCCTTGCTGCTGGTACACGTCTTTGCAGTAGAAGCCCATTTGCGGAGCAATCGAGATGCTTGACCCGATCACACTGACGCTCGCCAGCATGCAGAACGACATGCAGCGCATGAACCTGATTGCCAACAATGCGGCGAATGCGCTCACGCCCGGTTTCAAGCGTGAATTTGGCGTGATCGCCGGTCAGGTCGTCGACCGCACGGCGGCGCCTTCCGGTCTGGCTGCGAGTGCCGAGGGGATTCCCCTGCTGGGCATACGTTCCGACGATCGCCCCGGTACGCCCCGGCAGACAGGCAATCCGCTCGACGTGGCACTGCTGGGCGAAGGTTATTTCGAGGTGCGCACCCCGGATGGATTTGCCTATACGCGCACCGGTGCGTGGCGGCTGGATGCCGACGGGCGCGTGGTGACCGAAGCGGGGCACGCCGTCATGGGCACCGGCGGCGAAATCGTGCTGACCAGCCCGACGCCGAAAATCGGTCGCGACGGTCGCATATTCGACGGCACGCGGGAACTGGGCAGGCTGAAGGTGGTGACATTCGAGGCAGGCGAATCGCTGAGCCGGATCGGTGGCGGGTTGCTTGTGCCGCACGCCTCGTCGCGTCACCGGGTGCTCGATCAGCCACGGGTTGCACAGGCGCATCTGGAGGCGTCCAACGTCGATTCAGCGCGGGAGATGGTGCAGATGATGGAAACCTTCAGACACTTCGAACAGAGCAGCCGCGTGCTGCAGGCCTACGACCAGGTACGTGACAAGGTGTTCACGAGCCTGGGACAGTTCTGAGCATGGGCAGCCATTCACGGATTTCAGACGGAGGAAGAATGCAATGATCGATTCCCTGTACATCGGCGCGACCGGCATGCATGCGCAGCAACTGCATGTCGACTCGATCGCGAACAATCTGGCCAACGTCAATACAACGGGCTTCAAGAAAAGCCGCGTTTCGTTCGAGGACGCGTTCTACCGCATCAGTCAGGCCGGACAGGCTGATCCCACCGCGGGCGTTCAGCCGCTCGTACTGGGGCTGGGTACGCTGGTGTCGAGCAACGCGAAGTCCTTTCTGCCGGGCGAGATCAAGCAGACCGAATCGCCGCTCGATCTGGCTATCCGTGGCAATGGCTTCTTCGAAATCACGATGCCGGACGGCTCGTCGGCCTACACCCGACACGGGGTGTTTCGGGTCAACAGCGACGGTGCGCTCGCGACGACGTCCGGGCATCCGCTCAAGCCGTCGTTGCAGATTCCGACCGACGCGCTCGAAGTGGTCATCGCGCCGAACGGTGTCGTGTCGGCACGCATGCCCGACGAAACGACGCTGAGCGAGATCGGGCAGATCGAACTGGCCACCTTCACCAATCCGGCAGGGCTCGATCCGATCGGCGAAAACCTCTATCTGGCAACCGAACCTTCCGGCCAGGCACTCGTCGTTCGGCCGGGTGAAGAAGGCAGCGGGGCGCTGGCCCAGGGCTTTCTTGAGTCGTCCAACGTCAAGCTGGCCGAGGAAATGGTCAATCTGGTACTGGCTCAGCGTGCCTATGAGCTCAATGCACGTGTGATCCAGGTGTCCGATGAAATGCTGTCGATCAGCAATAACCTGCGCCGCTGATCCGCATGGTCATGCTGCGCGCTTTCCTGTCACTGATGATGTTCGCGTTGTCGAGCACGATACCGGCATGGGCCGGGACGGCTTTCGTGCGGATGGAGCCATCCGCACTGCTTGACCGGGCGGAAGTGCGGCTCGGCGATGTGGCGTCGGTGTCGTCTTCGGATGCGCTGCTGGCGCGGCAGTTGTCAGGTGTCGTCATCGCGCGCCTGCAGTCAATCGCCGTTCCGGTGCGGATACGTCAGGTGGACGCCGAGGCGGCCGTACGTATCGCTCTGCCCGGGCTGGCGTCAGCCGTCCTGTGGGGCGGCGCTGCGGAGACCCGGGCCAGCGGGCGACCCATCCGGCGCGACCTCGGCGCGGCGGTCGATGATGCGGCGCGCGGGCTTTTCCGTCGCCTCGGGTCCGGACGCGTCGTCGAGGTCCGTCTGGCGACTGCACCCGGTGCGCTGGAACTGCCGCCGGGCCGGTTCGAGGCCCGGCCCGATTTTGCGGCGGCGGTGCTGATCGGATCGCGGCTTGATGTGCCGCTCCGCACCTATGTCGACGGTATTCCGATGGCTGTTGCACACGCACGCTTCGACATCCGTTTGCTGCGTCCGGATGTGCCGGGCCCGGGGGCGGGGCGAAGTGCGGAGAGCGTTGCCGTGCGGCGTGACCAGCCGGTGCGACTGCTGGTTGATGGCGGCGGTTTGAGGATTGAAACCGAAGGCGTTGCGCTGGACGACGCGGCAATCGGTGCTCCGGTCAGGATCCGGCGACAGGGGTCAGCGGCGACGCTGTCGGGGCAGGTCATGGCGGCGGGAATGGTGCGAGTCGATGAAAACTGACCGGGCAGCTTTGCTTGGGGCGATCGTGGCCATCGTGTCTGCGGTGTTGCCGCAGCCTGCAATGGCTGCAGATCTTTATAGCGATGGGTCCTATCGCGCTCTTACTTCGGATCGTCGAGCGAGAGCGGTCGGCGACGTGCTGACCGTTCTGGTCGTCGAGAACTCGAGTGCGTCGAGCAGTGCCGGCACCAATACCGAAAAGGAGGCTGACTCCGGCGTGCGCTTCGCGTCGCCAAACCGGCAGCGATCCTACGGTCTGGGCCTCGAAGAGAATTTCGACGGTTCAGGCAAGGTAAGCCGGTCCGGACGCCTGCTGGCCCAGCTCTCCGTCTCCATCGTCGGTGTCCAGGCGAATGGCGATCTGCTGGTCAGGGGCGAACAGCTGATCGAAATCAACGGCGAGAAGCAGTCGATCAATCTTGAAGGCCGTGTCAGGCCGGTCGATGTCAGCGAGGGCAATGCGGTGTTGTCCAGCCGGATTGCGGATTCCCGCATTACCTACATCGGCGACGGTGTGCTCGCGGAGAGCCAGCGCAAGGGCTGGCTGCCGCGCATCCTTTCATTGCTCGGATTGCTTTAAGTCATGAAGATTATCTGGACGATGCTCTTGCTGTGCGCATGCAATGCCTTTGCCGAGGACATGGTCAGGTTGAAGGATCTGGGTCGGCTGGATGGCTGGCGCGAGAACCACCTTGTCGGATTCGGCGTGGTAACCGGTCTTGCGGGTACCGGGGATTCGCCACGCAGCAAGGCGACCCGGCAGTCCGTGGCCAATCTGCTCTCGAACTTCGACATGACGATCACGGCCGACCAGATCAACAGCCGGAATGTGGCCATCGTCAGCGTGATGGCTGCGCTTCCACCGGTTACCCGCCGCGGTGATCGGGTCGATGTCGTCGTGACGTCGCTCGGCGATGCGCGCAGCCTCGTGGGCGGCACGCTCCTGCTTGCACCGCTCAAGGGACCGGACGCCCGCGTCTATGCACTGGCGCAGGGTCCGATCTCTATCGGCGGCTACCGATACGATCAGAACGGGAATGTCGCGCAGAAGAATCATCCGACCGTTGGCTCGATTCCGGGAGGCGCGCAGGTTGAAGCGGAGGTGCTCGCCGACTCGTTGCGCAGCGACGGGTCGTTCGATTTCGTTCTTGGCCAGCCTGACCACACGACGGCGCAGCGTATCGCCGCCATCGTCAATACCTCATTCGGGATGGGTATTGCCGAGGTTCGGGATTCGGGCGCCATCCGCATCCATCCTTCCGCGGCATTGACCGGCGACCTGCCGGCGTTTCTTGCTCGTCTGGAGAATCTGGAGGTCGCGCCGGACGTGCGCGCCCGCGTCGTCATCAATGAGCGTACCGGCATCATCGTTTCGGGCGGCGATGTGCGCATTTCGAAGGTGACCGTCGCGCACAGCGATCTCAAGGTGTCGGTCGTGACCGATTTTGCCGTGTCTCAGCCCATCGTCGTTGGCCGGCCCGGCCCAGGATTGCGTACCACTGTGATCCCGAATACGCGGATCAATGTGGATGAAGGCGTCGGTGGGGTGGTCGAGATACCGACGCGCAGCAGTGTTGCGGAACTGGTTTCGGCATTGAACCGGATCAACGCCAGCACGCGCGACATCATCGCCATCCTTCAGGGCATCAAGGCGGCAGGCGCACTGCATGCCGAATTGATCATCCAGTAACCGCAAGCAGATATCTGGAAGGAATCGTCGTGACATCAGCAGCAATCGGTGGATTTACCGCAGGCGTGATCGGTTATGCGCTCGACGGCCTTTCGTTGCGCCATGCAGCGATTGCATCGAACATCGCGAATGCGAACTCGCCGGCGTTTCGCCCGCGAGAGGTCGCATTCGAGGCACAGCTGTCGGCATTGCTCGCGCAGCAGCGGACCGGTGCGGGTATGGGTGCGAGCACCGAGCATTTGCCCCCGCCACTGGTCACCGAAAGCCTGCCGCGTGCAGGCCTGACCGGTCAGCGCGCGGTGGAAGCCGAAATCGTTCGCCTGAACCAGAATGTGGTGCAGTACCACGCGTTGATCAGGGGTCTGGAAAAGCACATGGCGTCGCTCTCGACTGCCATCAACGAGGGGCGACGCTGATGGATTTCGCGAGCGTTTCTGCCATCAGTGCGTCCGGCATGGATGTCGAATCGGCACGCCTGAATGCGGCAGCCATCAATCTGGCCAATATTCACACTTCGCGCAGCGCGGAAGGCGGGCCGTTCAAGCCCTTGCGCGTCGTTTCCGGAACCCATTCGCCTTTCGGCAAACATCTTCACAGCGCGGCCATGGCGCAGTTTCCCGCAGCGGCCGTTGTTTCGGTGGAGCGCACCAGCCTGGCGCCCAGACTGGTGCACGAGCCGGGTCATCCCGACGCCGATGCAAAGGGATTCGTCGCGTATCCGGGCATCGACTCGGTGTCCGAAATGGTCGGCTTGATGACGGCCGTACGGGCGTACGAGGCGAATGTGATCGCGCTCAACGCAGCCAAGGCCATGGCGACACGCGCCCTCGAAATCGGGAGCGCGTCATGACCACGTCGATTTCGGGTATCGCCGGGCTTGCGCTGGACGCCTCGCCGACGGCAGCCACCCCGTTCGCCGAACACTCGAGCACGGGGGCCGGCTTTTCGCAGCGCCTGCACGCCGAAATATCTGCGGTCAACGACCAGCTTGTGGGCGCCGAGAACTCGCTTCGTACGCTCGCTTCAGGCGAGGTCAGCAACCTTCATCACGTGATGCTCGAACTCGAAGAGGCCCGATTGTCCTTTCAACTGCTGGTTCAGGTCCGCAACAAGGTGCTGGACGGATACCAGGAACTGATGCGGATGCAGATCTGACGATGCGGCTGCCGTATGGGGGGTTCCGGGTCTCCGGAACGCATTCTGGTGATTTGGAGATGAAGCGTGTTTGAAGCAATGACGAGAGGCTGGCCGGGTGCTTCGATGGCCGCGCGGGGTGCCTTGCTGGTCGGCGTACTGATCGTGTTGGTGGCGT
This sequence comes from Methyloversatilis sp., assembly GCA_016791045.1. Taxonomy (GTDB): domain Bacteria; phylum Pseudomonadota; class Gammaproteobacteria; order Burkholderiales; family Rhodocyclaceae; genus Methyloversatilis. The sequence continues at coordinate 37,838 of JAEUNO010000007.1, forward strand.
TCGGGGCTGGTGCCTTCTGGCTGATGCAGGAGGATTACGACGTTTTGTTCGCCGATCTGAATGCGCAGGACGCCGCGTCCATGGTCAAGGAACTGGACCGCATGAAGGTGCCTTACCGACTGTCGGACGAAGGGGCCACCATCCTGGTCGACCGCGCTTCGGTCTACAAGACGCGCCTGGGTCTGATGGGCAAGGGCCTCGACCTGCATGGTGCGGTTGGGTTCGAAATATTCAACGAAGCCGATTTCGGCATGACCGAGTTCGCGCAGAAGGTGAATTTCCAGCGCGCCCTCCAGGGCGAGCTCGCCCGCACCATCATGGCACTCGACGAAATCAGACAGGCGCGCGTGCATCTCGTATTGCCCGAAACCGGCCTGTTCAAGCGCCAGAGCGCACAGCCCAAGGCGTCGGTCAGCGTGCTGATGAAGGGCGACGCGGAGCTTGCCGCCGACCGCATTTCGGGCATCCAGCGCCTGGTTGCGGCGTCGGTACCCGGCATACGCCCGGAGGACGTGACCCTTGTCGATCACCGTGGTGTCGCACTGTCCCGGCCGCTGCCAGCAGGCGACAGCGACGCGGGCGTGCCCGCCCGCTGGGAAGCGAAGCAGAAGATCGAGGAGTACCTTGCGCGCAAGATCGTGGCCGTTCTTGACCGCGCCGTAGGGCCCGGCAAGGCCATCGTCAGTGTCGATGCGTCGATCAACTACGATCAGTTGAAAGTCACCCGTGAGGACGTTTTGCCAACCGGGCCCGATACGCAGGGCGCTCTGGTTCGTCGGCGCGAGTCGCGCCAGGGTGCGGGCGGCCTCGATCTACTGACGGGTACGCAAGCGTCGAGCGACGCAAGCGGGGCGTCCGGCCCCGTTTCATCGACGACCGAGCTGGAGTTCTCGAACGGCCGACGCGTCGAGCACGCGGTCTATGCACCGGGTGGCATCCACCGCCTCAGCGTCGGTGTACTGGTCCCCGAGGTGTCGGATCCGGTCGAACTGGCGAAGCTGCGCGAGATGGTGGCCATGGCTGCGGGCATCAACACTGCGCGTGGCGACGCGTTGGCCGTGTATCACGTTGCCGTGCCGGCGCAGGGCGCGACAGTCATTGGCGCGGAGCGTCTTGATGCTCAGCGATTGGACGGTGAGGACAGCGTTGCTGCAGCGGACGACCTGCAGCCCGCGCGGCGGGACACGGCGCCGCGTGTGCCGGCTATCCCCGAATTGCCGGAATGGGCGCTTCAGGCACTGTTGTTTGTTGCAGTGGCAGCCGTGCTGGTCTACGCGTTTCGCGCTCGCCGGCCGGCCGCGCCAAGACTGAGCCCGGATGCGCGCGCGCGCATGCTGGCCGAAATAAACGAATGGGCAAGCGGGCCGCGGACATGAGCGTGTCGACGACGCATGACACCGACCTGAGCGCCAGAGATCGCGAGACGGCTTTGCGGCTCGCTGCGCTGCACCCTGCCGACAGGGAATGGATGCTGGCCAGGTTGCCGGAAGGGGCTCGCGCTCGACTGCAGGCACTATTGGCCGAACTTGACGAGCTGGGATTCAGGATCGATGACGCCGCCATCGCCGGGATGTCGGCGCGCACGCGAGCGTCGTCCGGATCGGTCGCAACGGCCGTTGCAGACCCGGCAACCAGTGCCCTGATGACGGCGCACGCCGAGCAGATCCGCCGGCTGCTCGCGAAAGAACCTGCTGCCATCGCACATGCGCTGCTGGATGCGCAGCACTGGCCGTGGGCGGGCACGCTGCACGAGCGCGAACGACACGGCGGGCATGTGACCGATGCAACGCTGACGACGCGGACGCGCCGGGCATTGATCGAAGCTGCCGCTGTGCGCCTGCCCGAGCACCGGGGCGTATCGTCGGCGATGCCGCCAAGCCGTACTTCACGCCTTTCTCCGAACATGTCGTCGGCGCTCTCGTCCGCGCGGCAGTGGGCGAAGCGCGCACTCGGACAACGCATCGGAGGGGGCTCGTGAGCGCGCTGATCCGTACATCGCTGGAAGAAGAAGGATTTCTGCTGGCTGTCCCGACCGGAACATCCAGGCGTGATGCCTCGCCACATCCGGCGACCGAGGCGCCTGCGCGCCAGATGTTGATGGGTGACGCACCTGACAAGGCGGGTGTTCCACCCGTGGCGGTCGCGCAGGAGCCGGTGGTCATTTCGCGCGAGGAGATGGCAAAGGCAGAAGCGGGAATGCTGCAGGCCCTGCGTCAGGATGCAGAAGCCAAAGGCCATGCCGAGGGACTGGCCCGTGGCGAACAGACCGGGCTGGCGAAGTATCGCGACGCGGTCCAGCGACTGGACGCCGTTGTGCGCGCGTTCGAGCATGCTCAGGCCAGAGAGCTCGACGCACTCGAACACGTTCTGGGCGCCGTTGTGTTCGAAGCGGTGTGCCGGATTGCCGGCGATGCGCTGACGACCGAAGAGGGTTGTCGCGCGCTGGTCGCCGGCATCGTCGAGCGCGAGAAGGCATCCGGCATTCTGGCGATACGGGTGTCGGCTGAGGACGTGGCGCGCTTGAGCGATGTGGCGCCGGATGACGACAGTCACCCAGTTTTCCGGAACATTCCTCTTGTGGCGGACGAATCGGTCGAAGCCGGCGGATGCGTCCTGTCGCTGCGTCATGGCGAGATCGATGCCCGTATCGACGGCCAGTTGCAGATGTTTGCCCAGCGCATGAAAGAATTCGTGCGTGGTGCGCCGGTGAAATGACAACAGACGTCAGCGAACGACTCGCCCGCTGGCAGGGCTTGCGCGCAGGTCTTGCGCATGACGACTTCCGTCGCCGTACCGGGCGGGTAAACCGTGTGTCCAGCCTCATGGTGGAAGCATCCGGTCCCGATGTGTTCGTGGGTGAGCTGTGCCGCATCGAATTCGCCGGCAGGCGCGGCGAGACCTGCCTGGCCGAAGTCGTCGGCTTGCGTGAAGGCAGCGTGCTGCTGATGCCGTTCGGCGAGACGCGCGGGATCGGCCTCGACAGCGAGGTTGTGTCGACTGGCCGTCCGGTTTCGTTGAAGGTCGGTCGAGGACTGCTCGGACGCGTGATCGATCCATTCGGCCAACCCATCGACGGCGAGCCGCTCCTGGACGCGGACGTGTCGCTGCCCTTGCGGGGGCAGCACCGGAATCCGCTCAGTCGCCGCGCAATCGATCAGCCTTTCATGACCGGATTGCGGGCGATCGATGTTTTCCTGCCGATGGGGAAGGGGCAGCGCGTGGGCATCTTTGCGGGCAGCGGTGTCGGCAAGAGCACGCTGCTTGGCATGGTCGCGCGAGATGCTAGAAGCGATGTGAACGTGATTGCACTGATCGGCGAGCGGGGTCGGGAAGTGGGCGATTTTCTGTCCCGGGTGCTCGGCCCTGAAGGACTCGCCCGCTCTGTCGTCGTGGTTGCGACGTCGGACCAGCCGGCGCTGGTGCGTGAGCTTGCGGCGCATACGGCAACGGCGGTCGCCGAGTATTTCAGCGGGCAGGGCGAGGATGTGCTCCTCATCATGGATTCGGTGACGCGGTTCGCGATGGCGCACCGCGAGATCGGCCTGTCGGTGGGCGAGCCGCCGACCGCGCGTGGCTACACGCCATCTGCCTTTGCCGCGTTGCCCCGGCTGCTGGAGCGCGTCGGCAACTTCGAACGCTGCGGCTCGATCACGGGTATCTACACGGTGCTGGTCGAGGGCGATGATCTGCACGAGCCGGTGTCCGATCACATGCGGGCCATACTCGACGGGCACATCGTGCTGTCGCGGGATCTCGCAAACCAGGGGCACTACCCCGCCATCGACCTGCTCAAGAGCGTCAGCCGCCTGTCCGGCGATCTGTGGTCCGCTGGCGAGCGTGATCTGGTGCGACGCGTACTGCGCGGGCTGAGCGTGCGTGAGCGCCAGCTCGACATGATCGAGATCGGTGCCTACAAGGCGGGTTCGAATCCCGAGCTTGACGACGTCATCCGTATGTATCCCGCGCTGGAGGCCTTCCTTCTGCAGGGGCCAGGCGAGCACACATCACGCGACGACATGTACGCGCGCCTGGAATCGCTGATGTCGCAAGGAGCGCATTGAGCCGTGGGTGCGCAACGGACACAGCGTTCACTGACGCGACTGGCGGACATGAAACGCCAGCAGGTCGACGCGTTGCGCGCCGATCTGATGCGTTTGCGCGATCTGCAGCAGCAGGTCGAACGCGAGCATGCGCAGGCGCTGGAGGTGGAAAGCGGTTTCCTGGACGTGATGCGTGCGGCGGAGCAGCGCTCCGGGATGCGTGCCGACACGATGATCGAACATCGCGCCTATCTCGCACATCTGTCTGCGGGCGTTTTCCGCTGCAACGAAAGCGTTCGTCGCGTCGTGGCGCAGGTGGACGAGGCGCGCGACGCGCTTGAACGGGCCCGGAAGGATGTGAAGGTGCTCGAGAAGCTGTTCGAACGCCGGGCGATCACGCTTCGCGGCGAAGCGCAACGAAAGGACTGCATCATGGCGGATGCCCAGCAACTGGTCGGGCGTGCGGGCAAGGCGTGCGCAGATGGCTGACCTGTCCGGAATCATGCCGCACGACGCTACGAGCGCATCGGGTACCTCGGGGCGCGCCAGAAGCTACCGGCAAGCCTGGCTCGACGCGCTCGAAGACGCTTCGATGAGCCGCAGCGACCGCTGGAAAATGCCCGCCCATGATCCGGCAGGCGACGAACGCGAACGCGGGCGGCCGGCGTCGCCGGTCGTGCCCATCGGCGTGTCGACGTCGCAGGGTGCCACATCGCCCACGGCGACTGCACGTGTGCGCCGGGCAACCCCGGATCCTGCGCACGGCGAAGGAACGGCGATGCGCGCGCCACATGACGCGATGCGGTCGTCACCGGGAGCTGCCGTGTCCGGAATCGAACGGGCACCTCGCGTGCGCAGTACGGCACCCGTCGTCGAATCCTTGCCTGCCAGTCCGGTGAGCAGTCGCCCCGAAGCGCTGCTGTGGCAGCGGCAGCGTCTGACCGTCCTGCCGTCGGCGGAGGGCGGCGTCGAAGTGTGGGTGCGCGACGCGGCCCTGAGCGGCGCATCCCGCGTGGCCGGCTTGCTGCAGGACCTGCGGCGGACCTTTGGTGAAACGGCGGCCAGCCTCGTGAAGGTGGCCGTCAATGGAAAAGTGATCTATCGACAGGACGCGGCCACCCGTGCCGGACGTCCACATTCCGAGGTGACACGCGATGGCAGTTGATTTGATAGGCGGCTCGGCCGCAGCAGCGACCGAAGCGCTGGATCTGCAGTCTTCGGCGCTCGGGCAGGAGGAGTTCCTGCGCATCCTGCTGGCGCAGTTGCGATTTCAGGACCCGCTCAAGCCGCTCGACAACCAGCAGTTTCTTGCCCAGATCGCCCAGTTTTCGGCGCTCGCGCAGACCTCGCAACTCAACGATCGCGTCGATACGCTGTTGAGCATCCAGGCCGCCACGCAATCAATCGGCTTGATCGGACGCACCGTCGAAGTGAGCAGTGAATCCGGGGCGGGCGGGGTTGGGCAGGTGGCCTCGCTGCGCTTCGTCGACGGCCAGGCTGACATCACGGTACGTACCGCGTCGGGCGAATTGCTGACCGGCATCCGTCTTTCCCAGATTTCCGTCGTTCGCTAGGAGAAGCATCGTGTTCGACTCCATCTACACCGGCATGAGCGGCCTGATGAGCTATTCAAAGGGCTTGTCGAGCATTGGCAACAACGTCGCAAACCTCAACACGGCAGGGTTCAAGGGCAGCGATCTCGAGTTCCTCGACCTGTTCTATCGCCACCAGTACTCCGGTTCACCGGATCAACAGTCATCGCCCTACGCGCAGGGCTCCGGCGTCACGACCGGGGCGACCGTCACGCGGTTTTCCCAGGGGGACTTCCGCCAGACCGGCAACCTGCTGGACGCAGCGATCGACGGCAATGGTTTCTTCGTATTGATGAAGGATGGCAAAACCATTTACAGCCGCTCGGGGCAGTTCGAGTTTGACGATCAGGGGGTGCTGGTCAGTCGCGAGGACGGCGCGCAGGTGGCGGGTCTGGAGGGCGGCGGACTGACGACGATCAGTCTTGCAGGCCGTCGCAGCGTGGCAGCGACGGCGACTACACAGGTGAGCTTCACGGATTCGCTGTCGGTGGGCTCGCCCAGTTTCGAGGTGACCAATATCAGCCTGTATGACAGTCTGGGTGTGCAGCATGTGCTCACGCTGGCGCTGACCAACAACAATGCCGCCACGCCGGGAAGCTGGACCTACTCGCTCAACGAAGGGAGCCAGGTGCTCACGACCGGCGAGGTCCGTTACTCGGGCAGCGGCACGCCGGTCGCCGGATTCGAGCGCCGCGTCTTCACCTACTCGCCCGGCAATGGCGCTCGTGCCACGGCGGTGACGCTTGATTTTTCGGCGTCCAATGCCTTTTCGAGTGCAACGTCAACACTCAAGGTCGGTTCGCAGAACGGCAAGGCGGCGGGTTTCCTGTCGTCGGCCGAACTCGATGCCCAGGGTGGCCTCGTGTTGTCATACTCCAACGGCGACAAGATCAACGGCCCCCGCCTCGCGCTGGCGAACTTCGTCAGCACGTCGGTGCTGCAACAGCAGGGCAGCAATCGCTTCGCGGTCTTCGGCGAAGCACGGCCACAGCTGGGTACCGCCGGGCAAGGGGTGTTCGGCAGCCTGCGTGCGGGCAGTGTCGAGCTGTCCAACGTTGATCTGGCGCGCGAGTTCAGCGAACTGATCGTCGTGCAGCGCGGCTACCAGGCCTCTTCGCAAGTCATCTCGGCTGCCAACGAAATGATCCAGCAGCTGGGCGAAATCCGGGGGCGTCGCTGATGCAGGCCAGGCCTTTTCGCTTGTCGGGCGAGCGTGCGCATGCGGCGGTCAAAGCACTGCTGCGCATCGAGGCGACCGCCTGGGCGAAAGAGTGGTTCATTCAGCCGCAGGAACCCCAGGTCGAAGTCGACATCGGCGAATGCGCACTGCTGGACGGCGGCTGGCGTCACGCAGGAGCCGGTGACGAAAGCTGGGTGGCGTTGCGCTTGCGCGATGGTCTGTGGCGAGAGTTGGCCGCAGAGCTGTTCGGTTCAAGCGGTCTGGGCGGTGCGCAACCCAGTGTTCTGATGTCCGCAGTCATGGACGAATCGTTAGGCGATCTCCTGAACCGCCTGCTGGCTGCAGCCGGGGGGAGTGAAGCCGTGAGTCACCCCGCCGCGGGTTTGGCGAGTCTGCGTACCGGTTACGGCTCGGGCGCGCTCCTGGCGGCAGTGTCGCTGGGGGCCTTGCATATCGATCTGGGCATTGGCGGCCATGTCGTCACCGCGCTTGCGGCCCGTGACACACCTCGCAGCCCTCGGGTGCAGCCCTTGAGCCCGCGCGAGGCATGTATTGCAGGAGGGCGCATCGCGGTCGAGGTGAGGGTGGGGGAGGCAGAGCTCACGGTGGGTGAATTGTCGCAACTCATGATCGGTGACGTGATCCGGCTTGACGCGCTTCACAGCAAACCGCTGAGCGTGCGCACGCGCAGCGGGCGTGTGGTGGGAGCCGCCTACCTCGGTCTCCGCGAAGACCACAAAGCCGTGCAGATGGCAGTACAGATTTCAGACAGGAAAGAAGCGAAACATGCATGAAGAATCAAAGCACATCGCACCGCCAGCCCAGATCGTGACGCTGCGCGAACTTCCGGCCGGGGCGACGAGCGGTCAGAAGCTGCTGAATGGCGGGTTGTCCATCGTATCCGGCGTGAAGGTGAAAGTGGATGTATGGGTGGGCGAGGCCGAAATGACCATCCAGCAATTGTTCGATCTGAGGGCGGAATCGGTCGTGGTCCTGGACCAGTTGTACGACGCGCCGGTGTCGGTGCGCCTTGATGGGCAGACGATTGCCACCGGAACCTTGGTGGTCGTGGGCGACCATTTTGGTGTCAAGGTGTCCGATATCCTGCCTGCGCCAGCTTTGGCGGAATGAGCGTTCGTATCGTGCTGCTTGCTGTCGTTATCGCATTCGGCGGCCTGCTCGACGGTCTGTCGCCACACTCAGCCCTGGCGGCCACCCCGCAGAGTGCCATTCCTTTCAAGAGCGAGCCATCGCCGCTCGAAACGCATGGCGAACGCGTGCTCTATGCACTGGGCGGGTTGATCGTGCTCGCCCTCGGCGGCCTGTGGTTACAGCGCAAACTGCGCCCGGGAACGCCCTTGTTCCCGCCGTCTCAACGGCCGCTGCAGGTCATTGGCCGGACGCGTCTCACGGCGCGCAGCATGCTCGTCGTCGTGCGTTATCGCGACGAGGAAATGCTGCTTGCCGTCAGCGGTGACCGTGTCGTTCGTCTGGATACGGCAGCGTCCGTGGTGGTTCCGCCGTCGGGCGCCGCGCGTGAGGATGGCGACCATGCATGAAAGGCTGAAAAGGGGTTCGGTGGTTGCCGTGCTCGTTCTTGCTGGCGGTCTGCTACCGGCTTGCGTGCAGGCTGATGCGCCGGCTGCGACCGACGCACTGGCATCGCTGGTGGCACCCGGCAAGGCAGACGCGGCCGAACTGTCCAACGCGCTGCGCATCCTCGTACTGCTCACGGTGTTGAGCCTGGTGCCGGCGCTGATGATCGCGACCACATCCTTCCTGCGCATCATCGTGGTGCTGTCCATGCTCAGACAGGCGCTTGGCATGCCGGACACACCGCCCAATGCGGCGCTGATCAGCATTGCGCTGTTCCTGACGCTGTTCACGATGTCGCCCGTCCTGCGCAATATCGACCAGCATGCCTGGCAGCCTTTCCAGGCCCGTCAGCTATCTCTTGACCAGGCGCTTGTCGAAGGGCTGAAGCCGTTGCGCGACTTCATGGTGCGGCAGACGCGCGAGAACGATCTCGCGCTCATGGTCGAACTGGCCGGCACGGCACAGCCCGAGTCGGTGGACGATATCGGCATCACCCAACTCATTCCGGCTTTCATGCTCAGTGAACTGCGCTCGGCCTTCCAGATCGGTTTCATGATCTTCCTGCCGTTCCTGATGATAGATATCGTCATCGCCAGCATCCTCACCTCGCTGGGCATGATGATGGTGCCGCCGATCACCATCGCGCTGCCGCTGAAGATACTGATGTTCATCCTGATCGACGGCTGGAATCTGGTCGTCCGTTCGCTGATGAGCAGCTTCCAGTAAGAGCGTGGGAGCCGGCTGTGGATGCGCGCGAGGAACAGGCAGTCTGGCAGCGCTTCATCGCCGAGGGCGATGCCATGGCGCGCGCGAATCTCATCGGCCACTACACCTCGCTGGCCAATCTGCACGCGGCGATGGCATTCCGGCGCCGGCAGCAGCGCGAAATGGACTTCGACGACTTCCGCCACTATGCGCTGGTCGGGTTGATCGAGGCGGTGGACCGCTATCGGCCGGAAGGTGGTGCGAGCTTCCGCACCTTTTCCAGCCAGCGCATACGCGGTGCCATCCTGAATGGCATCGAAAAGCACAGCGAAGCGCAGGAGCAGATGGCGATGCGGCGACGCCTGCGTAAAGAGCGCGTCGGCGCGCTGCAGACCGGCGCCGCAGAGGCGGGCAGCGACCCTTTCACGCGCCTGGTCGACATCGCCATCGGTGCGGCGATCGGATTCATGCTTGAAGACTCGGGCCTGTTCAGGGGTGACGAGGCCTACGAGCACAACATCTATCGCAGCCGCGAGTTGCGCGATCTCGCGCGACTGCTCGAAGGCATTGTCGATACCCTGCCGGATCAGGAAGGCCGGATGATCCGCTACCATTATTTCCAGCAGATGCGGATCGACGACATCGCGCAGCAACTGGGTATATCCAGAGGCCGCGTATCGCAGATCCACCATCGCGCACTGCGACGCATGCGCGAGCATTACGACCGGCTCAAGGTGCATCGCACCGACTATTGAGCGATCCGCAACCCACAGACGAAAGGCGCACCATGACCTCCTCCTCAGCGGTATTCGACCAGGACGAACTGCTGCATCTGGCCATCGACGCCACCCGCCGCGGCGACCACGGCGCAGCACTCGCTTTCCTGAAGGAGGGCGCACAGCGCTTTCCGGACGATGCCAGGCTCGCCTACATGCTCGGCGCCGAGCATGCGCAGATCGGCCTGTACGACCGCGCCGAACAGGAATTCGAACGCGCGCTCGACCTCGCGCCCGAACTGCATACCGCGCGCTTCCAGCTCGGCCTGTTGCGCATGACCAACGGCAACGTCGAGGGCGCACGTACGGGCTGGCGGCCGCTGGAAGACATGCTGCCCGCCGGCCATGCGCTGGTGCTGTTCAAACAGGGGCTTGAAGCACTGTCGGAAGAACGCATCGACGCTGCGCGCGGCCTGATCGAAAGCGGGCTGGCCGCCAATGATTTCAGCGCCGAACTGAATACCGACATGGAGAACCTGCTGGCGCGCATCAACGCCTCGCCGGTCGAAGAAGCGCAGGATTCCGACAGTAGTCACGTGTGGCTGTCCGCCTACCGGAATGACGGCAGTCATTGAGCAGATTCGCCGCAATCCCCCTGACCCTGACGCGGAAACCACATCATGGACCCGATCAAACCGCTTTCCGCGCTGAACGCACTGCTCGGCCAGCGCCTCGCCAGCCGCCGCAGCGAGCAGGGTACGGCGACGGGAAAGGCAGCCCATCCTGCGCCGGGCTCGACGGTGGCGATGGCCGGGGGCGGAGCGGTAACGCTTGAAGAACTGCGACGCGGCATCAGCGAAGCCGTGCAGTCGATCGAACCGACCGACCCCGACCGCCGCCGCAAGACCGCCCGCGTGTTCGCCGAGCACGTACTACGCTGGCAGTTCGGCGACGACATCCTCAACGACCCGCGCTTCGCAGAGCTGCTGGACGAAGTAGGCGCGGTGCTGGAGCTGGAAGGCGACGGACTGATTGCCGCACTGCAGGACGGTGGCCTGTGACGCTGCAAGCGTGGCGGCAGTGGAGTTGCGCTCCACACCACGTCATCGCCCGCCACTGGGCGGGCGATGGTGCCGGCGCCGAAGAGCTGGCCCGCATGGTCGCCGACATCTGCGACAACGCGCCCGGCCAGCACACCTTCGTGTACGACGCCAACGCCACGCTGCAGGACAAGATCACCACCATCGCCACCAAGATCTACGGCGCTGGCCAGGTGACCTTCGCCGACGCCGCGCGCAAGCAGCTCGAAAGCTGGAACGCCGACTACGGCC
>JAEUNO010000010.1 GCA_016791045.1 Methyloversatilis sp.
TTCACTTCGTCCGGGGTGATGAGACCCGGGCAGTTCGGGCCGAGCAGCAGGGTCTTCTTGCCGCCCTTGGCTTCCTTTTCCTTCATCTTGTTGCGCACCATCAGCATGTCGCGGACGGGGATGCCTTCCGTGATGCAGATCGCGAGATCGAGGTCGGCTTCGACGGCTTCCCAGATCGCGGCGGCAGCGCCCGGGGGCGGCACGTAGATGACGGAAACGGTGGCACCGGTTTGCTGGGCAGCTTCCTTGACCGAGCCGAAAATGGGCACGTCAAAAATCTTCTCGCCGGCCTTCTTCGGGTTCACGCCAGCGACGAAGCAGTTCTTGCCGTTTGCGTATTCGATGCACTTCTCGGTATGGAACTGACCGGTCTTGCCGGTAATACCCTGAGTGATGATCTTGGTGTCTTTATTGATGAAAATGGACATTCAATAACTCCTTGGGTTTCCGTTATTTGACCGCGGCGACGATCTTGGTGGCAGCTTCGGCCATCGAATCGGCGGAGATGATCGGCAGACCGGAATCCTTGAGGATTTGCTTGCCCAGATCTTCGTTGGTGCCCTTCATGCGGACAACCAGCGGTACGGAGAGGTGCGTTTCGCGCGCAGCGGCGACGACGCCGGTGGCGATGGTGTCGCAGCGCATGATGCCGCCGAAGATGTTGACCAGGATGCCCTTGACCTTGGGGTTCTTGAGCATGATCTTGAAGGCTTCGGTGACCTTCTCGGTCGTGGCGCCGCCGCCGACGTCGAGGAAGTTGGCCGGCTCGGCGCCGAACAGCTTGATCGTGTCCATCGTGGCCATGGCCAGACCGGCACCGTTCACCAGGCAGCCGATGTTGCCGTCGAGCGAGATGTAGGCGAGGTCGAACTTGGAAGCCTCGATTTCATCGGCGTCTTCTTCGTCCAGGTCGCGCATGGCGACGATTTCCGGCTGGCGATAGAGCGCGTTGGAGTCGAAATTGAACTTGGCGTCGATGGCCTTGACCGTGCCGTCGCCTTCGTGGATCAGCGGGTTGATTTCGGCCAGCGAGGCGTCGGTTTCCATGTAGCAGGTGTACAGCTTCCTGAAGGTATCCATGGCCTGGGCCTGCGACGCCGCCGGGACGCCGATGCCATCCGCCAGTTCCTTCGCCTGCGCGTCGGTCAGTCCGACCAGCGGATCGACGAACACCTTGATGATCTTTTCCGGCGTGTTGTGGGCGACTTCCTCGATGTCCATGCCGCCTTCGCTGGACGCCATCAGCGCCACCTTCTGCGTGGCGCGGTCCGTCAGCGCGGCGACGTAGTATTCCTTCCTGATGTCGGCGCCTTCCTCGATCAGAAGGCGGCGGACTTTCTGTCCCTCCGGGCCGGTCTGGTGCGTCACCAGTTGCATGCCCATGATCTGCTTCGCGAACTCACGCACTTCGTCGAGCGACTTGGCCACCTTGACGCCGCCGCCCTTGCCGCGGCCACCGGCGTGAATCTGCGCCTTCACCACCCATACTTTGCCACCCAGCGACTCGGCCGCTGCCACTGCCTGATCAGCTTCGAAGCAGGGCACGCCCCGCGGTGTCACTACACCGAAACGGCGCAATACCTCTTTCGCCTGATACTCATGGATCTTCATGCGTATTCCTCGCCTTGTTGTCCGCACTGTTGCTGGAATGCCTGCCCGGCGCGTTCCACCGGACAGGTCCTTCAGGCACGGGGCGCCGGTTGGCGCACCATCCAACGGGGCGGCGTGCGCACCGCCTCGTATAATCCATAATTATACAGCTCATAAGCTGCGCTGAAACCTCGCAACGGCAAAACGCCGATCAATCTTGTGGCGGCGCAATATCCACCCTGAGGTCGGCAACACCGTCTATGCGTGCGTCGACGCGGTCACCGGGTTGCAGTGCCGCAACGCCTGCCGGCGTGCCGGTGAACAGCAGATCGCCCGCGCGCAGTTCGACCAGCCGCGAAAGCCTGACCAGCAGCGTGTCGACATCGAGAATCATGTCGGACAGGTCGCCCTGCTGACGCAACTGTCCGTTCACCGACAGTTCGATCCGTCCGGCGCGCGGGTGGCCGCATGCGGTGGCCGGCACCAGCTGCGACACCGGCGCACTCTGGTCGAAGCCCTTGCCCATGTCCCACGGCTGCCCCTTGTCGCGGGCGGCACGCTGCAGATCGCGCCGGGTCAGGTCCAGCCCGACGCCGTAGCCGAAAATGCAGGCGCGCGCCTGCGCACTGTCCAGGTTGCGGCCACCCCCGTGCAGCGCCACCACCAGTTCCACTTCATGCTGCAGGTCAGTCGTCGCAGGCGGATAGGCCACCGCAGCGGGCCCGTGCACCACTGCATCGGCCGGCTTGGAGAAGAAGAACGGCGACTCGAGCGCAGGGTCATGGCCCATCTCCCGCGCATGCTCGGCGTAGTTGCGCCCGACGCAATAGATGCGCCGCACCGGAAAAAGCGCCTGCTCACCGAGTACCGGAAGCGTCGATTGAGGCAACGGAAACAGCATCAGCGGCATGGCCGGCTCCTGCAGGGTTGTCGTGACATACAAGTTTGCCTGCAGCGGCATCGCTTGGCACGGCGCGGCTCGGGCTGGCTTGCGCCATTAAAGTAAAGTTTCCCCTCGCGCGGCCGAAAGCACTGACATCGATCAATATTCTCAGGCGAATGCAGGTTCGGAGATCCTTGTGACCCCTCGACGTCCGCTACATCCACGCACGCTTCAGTACCTGCGGCCGACACTGCTGGCAGCCGCATTGCTCGCCGCGGGTCTGCACGCACAGGATGCACTCGCGCTCGGATTGGGTGCCATCAGGACCAAGTCGGTCATCGGCGAGCCGTTCCGCGCAGAAATCAGCGTACTCGGCGAAGGTGAAGCCGTGCCGGCCAGCACCTGCTTTTCGATCGATGCCCCGGCCACGGCTGCGGCGGACGATCTGCCGTGGCTGTCGAGCGCGCGCATCCGCACGCAGGGACGCACCGTTTTCATCAGCAGCACCCAGGCCATCAACGATCCCATCCTGATGGTTGGGGTACGTGTCGGATGCGGCTTCGAGCTGGCACGCGAATACGCGGTGCTGCTGCAGCCGTCCGGCGCCGCGCCGATCGAGGAGACCGCGGCGGTCGCGCCGGCGGCACCCGCCGTGGCTCCGCCGCGCCGCGCGGCAGCGCCGGTCCGACCGGCGACCTCCCCGATCGACGCGCCGGCTTCACCGGTCGCCGATGAACGGCCGGCACCTCCGAAACCGCAGGCGGAGCGCAAGCCGCGCCGCCAGAAGGCAGCGCCGACGGTCGACAGGCTGTGGGTGGCACCGAATGCCGACGCCGGCAACGGACTGAAAATGTCGGGCGGCCTGTCACGTCGCGCCGAGGCCAGCGAGGCCCAGCGCGAGGTGCTTCGCACGGAGCAGAGGCTGCTCGCCGCGCTCGATGAGCAGATCGCGACACATCTCGCCATCGCGGACAAGGTCAAGCAACTCGAGGCACGCATGGCCGAACTGCAGAAGCAGCTCGGTCGGACCGAAGCATCGATCGACGCCGCCTTGCCGCCGGCTCAGGCCGCCGCCACGCCCGCCACCGACCGACCTGAGGTGACGCCGGAAGCACCGCCCGCCGCACCGCTCGAACCGGATGCCCTGACGCAAGTGGCACCCGCCGGCGACAGCCCGGCGGTCGAATCGACCGCTGCGGACACACCGTCAATCCAGGAGGTGGTTGCCGCGCCGCCTCCCGGACTGACCAACGAGCCGGTGCGCGTCATCAACAAGCTGCCACCCGACGCCGTGCCGGATGTCCCGGCGGCGACCGGCGTGAATTGGCTGGTCGCAGCGCTCGGCGCGCTGGCAGCAGGATCGGTACTGGGCGGCGCCTGGATCTGGCGCCGACGCGCCCGCAAGCTCGCAGCCGCCACCGCCTTGCGCAGCCGGCATGCCGAAGAGGCTGTGACCCGCATGATGATGAGCCAGAGCCTGCCGCCGCTGGCCGCCGACACATCGGCCACGTCGACCACGCGGGAAGACATGGACACGATGGCGCAGTCGCTGCCACGGCAATTGGCCCCCGAATATCCGGCCGGACCGACAGCACGCGCGACCGAAACGACATCGTTCGAACATTTTCCCGGCGAAGCACCGGCCGAGAATATCCAGGACCTGCACACCGCCCACCCGGGCGATGGCTTCGACGCAACGGCTTCGGGCGAGGCGTCGGCGGTTGATTTCGAACTGGGGCAGATCGACGGCAACGAGGCGAACACGCCCGCGCGACTCGACCTTGAATTCGAAAGCTTCACTGGTTCGGCAAGCAGCCTGGGCGCGACCGAAACCGGTGCTGCACCGCTCGGACCGCGGCTGGTCAGCATCACCGCCACCGCACCCGCTGCCCTGAGCTTCGACCAGAGTGCCCGGCCGGCGAATGAAGAAGCGCCGCCTTCGCCCGAACACGTGCTGGAGCTGGCCGAAATCATGATGTCCTTCGGTCGTGCCGAGGGTGCGGCACAGACCCTGTCCGAGTTCCTGCGCGACTACCCGAAGGAATCGATCATCCCCTGGCTCAAGCTGCTCGATCTCTACCACTCGAGCGGTCGGCGCGGCGAATACGACGATCTGGCGCCCAAGCTGAATCGCGCATTCAACGCCAAGGTGCCGGACTGGGAACATTTCAGCGGCCCGACGACGTCGGAATCGGTCGAACAGTTCGGACACATCATGGCGCGCATCAATGCCAGCTGGCCGAATCAGGACTGTCTGGACTATCTGACGGAGCTGCTGCGGGACAACCGCGCCGGCGCCCGCGTCGGCTTCCCACTCGGCGTGATCGACGACATCCTGCTGTTGAAGGCGATGCTCGAGTGGCTGATCGCCAACCCGTCCATCACGGAAACGCAGACGACGCGGATGGCGCTGCTGTAAAAGGCCGTACCGGGATCACGCCGGGTTGTCGATGTCGACGAACTCGACCGTCAGCCCGAAGCGGTCGGCCAGATGCGCGCCCAGCGCCATGACGCCGTAGCGCTCGGTCGCATGATGACCGGCGGCGATGTAAGGCACTCCGGACTCGCGTGCGAGATGGGCGGTCGGCTCGGAAATTTCCCCGGATATGAACAGATCGGCGCCGGCATCGATGGCCTGCTCGAAAAATCCCTGTGCCGCACCGGTGCACCAGGCGACGCGACGCACGACGACCTGCGCGTCACCGACCAGCAGGGGCGTACGACCCAGCACACGCCCGACACGCATGCACAGCTCGGCGGCCGTGGCCGGATGTTCAGGTTCGCCCAGCCAGATCAGACCCTGCTCGCCGGTCGTGGCGGTCGGCCGGAAATCGAGCAGGCGTCCGAGTCGGGCGTTGTTGCCCAGCTCGGGATGCGCATCCAGCGGCAGGTGATAGGCCAGCAGATTGATGTCATGCGCCAGCACGCGCGCCATGCGGGCGCGTCGGGTACCGGTGACCCGGCCATCCTCACCGCGCCAGAACCAGCCGTGGTGCACCAGCAGCGCCTGCGCACCGCGCTCGATCGCAGCATCGATCAGAGCCAGACTGGCACTGACGCCGCAGACGATTTTCGACACTTCGAACGCGCCTTCCACTTGTAGTCCGTTTGGGCAATAATCCTTGAAGCGCGCGGCATCCAGCAGTTCGTCAAGATGGCGTTGCAGCTGAGTCCTGTTCATTTTCCCCCCGGTTTCCAACTCCTGATTATGCAGCGTCTGTGGCTCGTCTTCGCTCAATCGGTCACCGCCGCGCTGGCCGTGCTTTTCGTCGTTGCGACACTGCGCCCCGACTGGCTGCCCGCGCGCAACGGCCAGACTGGCGGCAGTGCAACCGTAGCGGCCGCGCAGGCGGCCCTTATGCCGGATGTGGTGACGGCGCCCGCGCGCATCGAGGCCGCCAGGGTCGTCACCTACGCCGACGCGGCGCAGAAGGCGTTGCCGTCGGTGGTGCACGTCTTCACGACCAAGGCGGTGAAGGCACCGCAGCACCCGCTGATGAATGATCCGGTGTTCCGCCACTTTTTCGGCGACCGGCTCGGCAACCAGCCACAGCGCCAGATGGGGCTGGGTTCGGGCGTCATCGTCAGCGAGGATGGCGTCGTGCTGACCAACAACCACGTGGTCGAGGCGGCCGACGAAATCGAGGTATCGCTGAACGACGGCGGCAAGTATCCGGCAACGCTGATCGGCAGCGACCCCGAATCCGATCTGGCTGTGTTGCGGGTCAAGGCCCCTACCAAATTGCCGGCTGCCAGCTTCGGTGCAACCGACGGCCTGCGCATCGGCGACGTGGTGCTGGCGATCGGCAACCCTTTCGACGTCGGACAGACGGTCACGATGGGGATCGTGTCAGCGCTCGGCCGCTCGCAGCTGGGCATCAATACCTTCGAGAATTTCATCCAGACCGACGCGGCGATCAACCCGGGCAATTCGGGCGGCGCCCTGGTCGACGCCGACGGCAATCTGGTCGGCATCAACACGGCGATCTACTCGCGCAGCGGCGGCTCGCT
This sequence comes from Methyloversatilis sp., assembly GCA_016791045.1. Lineage (GTDB taxonomy): Bacteria > Pseudomonadota > Gammaproteobacteria > Burkholderiales > Rhodocyclaceae > Methyloversatilis. The sequence continues at coordinate 6,485 of JAEUNO010000010.1, forward strand.
GGGCATCGGCTTCGCCATTCCTGTCAGTACGGCGCGCAGCGTGATGGAACAGATCGTCGCCAACGGCTCGGTCACGCGTGGCTGGGTCGGTGTGGAGGTGCAGGAACTGACGCCCGAACTGGCAGAAAGCTTCAAGGTCCCCGCGACCGGCGGCGCGCTGATCGCCGGCGTGATGCGCGGCAGTCCCGCTGATCGCGGCGGCGTCCGCCCCGGCGACGTGCTGCTCGAGGTCGATGGCAGGAAGGTGAAGGACGCGTCGGGCATGCTGCAGCTGATCGCGGCACTGGTGCCGGGTCAGCAGGCCACGCTGAAGATCTATCGCAGCGGCGCAGAAAAGGACCTCGGCGTCACGGTGGGCAAGCGCCCCGTCACTGCACAGGCACAACGCCGCGACGAGTGATCAGGCGTCCTGCGTCGCCTTGTTGCGCTCGGGTGACGCCTTGATGAAGCGAGAGAACAGGATGCCGATCTCGTACAGCAGGCACAGCGGAATCGCGAGCAGCAATTGCGACACCACATCCGGCGGTGTGACGATGGCCGCCACGACGAAAGCTCCGACGATCACATAGGGCCGTGCTTCCTTGAGTTGCGCAATCGTCACCAGTCCGAAACGTACCAGCACGATGACCACGATCGGTACCTCGAAGGTGACGCCGAAGGCGGTGAACATGGTCAGCACGAAGGACAGGTACTGCTCGATGTCCGGTGCCGGCGTGATGCTTTTCGGCGCAAATTCCGCGATGAAGCTGAACACGACGCCAAAGACGAGGAAGTAGCAGAACGCCATGCCGGTGATGAACAGCAGCGTGCTGGCAATGATCAGCGGCAGGCCGAGGCGCTTTTCGTGTGCATACAGACCGGGTGCGATGAAGGCCCATACCTGGTAGAGCACGACCGGCAACGAAATCAGGAAGGCCAGCATCAGCGTCACCTTCACCGGCACGAAGAACGGTGTCACGACGCCGGTGGCGATCATCTTCGTCCCCTCCGGCAGCGCCACCATCAGCGGATGGGCAAGGATGTCGTAGATGTCCGCCGCCCACGGCATCAGGCAGACGAATACGACGACCACCGCGATGACGGCGCGCAGCAGCCGGTCGCGCAATTCGACCAGATGGGATACGAAGCTTTCGGTCTGTTCGTTCATGCCCGGCGTCTCATGCCTTTTCGCGATTTGCCGGCTCGTTCGCGCCGGGCGGCGGAATGTCGAGCGACAGCTGGCCGGATGCGGGGTCTTCGGCCGGTACGGCGGGGTTGGCCGGCGGCGGCGGGTCCATCAGGGTGTTTTCAACGGCGGCGTATTTGTCCTGCTCGGCCATTGCTGCACGCATCTGGTCACTCAGACCGGCCGCTTCGTTATTGACGCCGGCTGCGGTTTCATCGACCTGACGCTCGACATCGCGCACCTGCTGTTCAACCTGGGCTTGCAGCTTGCGCAACTCGTCCAGTTGCATCTCGCGCGAAATGTCCGATTTCACATCGCTCACGTAGCGCTTCAGGCGGCCGAGCAGATGCCCGGCCGTCCGCGCAGCGCGCGGCAGCCTTTCGGGGCCGAGCACCAGCAGCGCAACGATGCCGATGATCAGGAATTCGGAAAAACCGATGTCAAACATGGACTGGACGGATGAGGCACCGGGCACTGCGTCCCGGAGGCCGTGTGAGGACGCGGCCCGACCGGGGGCGGGCCGCCAGGGTCAGGACTTGACCTTCTCTTCGGCCTTGACGTCGATGGTGCGGCCCACGTGCTGAGTCGGCTGCTCAGGTGTACCGGCGGCATCGTTCTCGCCACCCTTCACACCGTCCTTGAAGCCCTTGACCGCGCCGCCGAGGTCGGAACCGATGTTGCGCAACTTCTTCGTGCCGAAGATCAGGAGCACGATGACCAGAACGATCAACCAGTGCGTGATGCTGAATGAACCCATGATTACCTCTCGAAAACGATCATGGGCGGCAGGGGATCCGGCCCGCCCACGACATGCATGTGAAGATGATACACCTCCTGCCGACCCACCCTTCCGCAGTTGATCAGCGTGCGATAGCCATCGGTGCAACCGGCTTCGCGCGCCAGTTCGCCGACTTTCGCAAGCATGCGGCCCAGCGCCGCCTCATGTGCCGAACCCGCATCGGACAGCGTCGGAATGTGGGCTTTCGGGATGATCAGGAAATGCACCGGCGCGACAGGATTGATGTCGTGAAACGCGTAGATCAGATCATCTTCGTACAGCTTGCGCGACGGAATCCTGCCGCTGATGATCTTGCAGAAAATGCAGTCGTTGTCTTGCATGGCGTCAGTGTGTCCGTGAGGGGCGCATTCTGGGATACGCGTATTACCGTATTGTGTGTTGCCAATGGAGCGTCAGGTCGTACGCGAACGTTTTTCGTCCAGACCTGAAATACCCTCGCGACGGCGGAATTCGTGCAGCACGTCATCGACCGTCAGCCCATGGTGCGCCAGCAGCACCATGCTGTGGAACCAGAGATCGCACACTTCCTTCACCAGGTGACCGGCGTCGCCGTCCTTCGACGCCATGATGGTTTCGGCGGCTTCTTCGGCAACCTTCTTGCAGATCGCGTCGGTGCCCTTGTGCAGCAACGAGGACACGTACGACGAGCCCGGCTCGGCCGCCTTGCGTTCGGCGATGGTCTGCGCCACTCGATGCAGAACTTCGATATCGATCATTTGTAGATGTCGTCCGGATTCTTGAGTACGGGCTCGGTCGTTTTCCAGCCTTCATCCGTCAAGGCATGGAAAAAGCAGCTGTGACGTCCGGTATGGCAGGCGATACCGCCGGTTTGTTCAACTTTCAGCAGCAGGACGTCGCGGTCGCAGTCGAGGCGGATGTCCAGCACCTTCTGCGTGTGACCCGATTCCTCGCCCTTGTGCCACAGCCTGCCGCGCGAACGCGACCAGAAAACGGCTTCACGCAGTTCGGCCGTGCGCAAGAGCGCCTCACGATTCATCCACGCGAACATCAGCACGTCGCCGCTGGCCGCTTCCTGCACGATGACCGGCAGCAGGCCGTTCGCGTCCCATTCGATGTCGTCTGCCCAGGCCGGCCCGCTCACAGCCTGACCTCGATGCCGCGGCTGCGCATGCGTTCCTTGGCTTCGCGTACCGTGTGCTCGCCGAAGTGGAAGATGCTGGCGGCCAGTACGGCATCTGCGCCGCCATCCAGCACGCCGTCAACCAGATGATCCAGCGTGCCCACACCGCCCGAGGCGATCACCGGGATGCGCACCGCGTCCGCCACCGCGCGCGTCAGCGCCAGGTCGAAGCCGCTCTTCGTGCCGTCGCGGTCCATGCTGGTGAGCAGGATTTCGCCGGCGCCGAGCGATTCGACCTTCTGCGCCCAGGCGATCGCATCCAGGCCGGTCGCGTTGCGGCCACCGTGGGTAAACACCTCCCAGTGCGGCTGACCGTCGCGGTCGGCTACGCGCTTTGCGTCGATCGCGACCACGATGCATTGCGAGCCGACCTTGCCGGACGCCCGTGCCACCAGTTCCGGGTCGTTGATCGCCGCCGTATTCATGCTCACCTTGTCGGCGCCGGCGTTGAGCAGTCGGCGCACGTCTTCGACCGCGCGCACGCCACCGCCCACCGTCAGCGGGATGAACACCTGATCGGCCACCCGCTCGACGACGTGCAGGATGATGTCGCGCGCATCCGAACTGGCCGTGATGTCGAGGAAGGTCAGCTCGTCAGCACCCTGCTCATCGTAGCGACGAGCGATTTCAACCGGATCACCGGCGTCCTTCAGCGCAACGAAGTTCACGCCCTTGACCACGCGGCCGGCGTTGACGTCCAGACAGGGAATGATGCGCTTGGCCAGCATGGGACTCCCGCGCGGCGCGCGTCAAAAGTGATGGGTCAGGCGTCGCCGTTCAAACGGTCGACTTCGGCCTGGGCAGCCGCGAAATCCAGCGTGCCTTCATATATGGCGCGTCCGGTGATGGCACCCATGACGCCCTCGTCCTCAACCGCGCACAGCGCACGGATGTCGTCCATATTGGTCACGCCACCCGAGGCGATGACGGGGATGCGCAGCGCCTGGGCGAGCTTGACGGTCGCTTCGATGTTGACGCCACCGAGCATGCCGTCGCGACCGATGTCGGTGTAGACGACCGCTTCGACGCCCTGGTCCTCGAACTTCTTCGCCAGGTCGACGACATCGTGGCCGGTCATTTTCGACCAGCCATCCACCGCAACCTTGCCGTCGCGCGCGTCCAGCCCGACGATGATGTGACCGGGGAAGGCACCGCAGGCGTCGTGCACGAAGCCCGGGCTCTTCACCGCCGCGGTGCCGATGATGACGTAGCTGATGCCGTCATCCAGGTAGCGCTCGATGGTGTCCAGGTCGCGGATGCCGCCGCCGAGCTGGATCGGAATTTCGTCGCCCAGTTCGCGCACGATGGCCTTGATGGCCGATTCGTTCTTCGGCTTGCCGGCGACAGCGCCGTTCAGGTCGACCAGATGCAGGCGGCGCGCGCCGGCATCCAGCCAATGCCGGGCCATGGCAGCCGGGTCTTCCGAAAATACGGTCACCACATCCATGTCGCCTTGCTTCAGGCGTACGCAGTGGCCGTCCTTGAGGTCGATGGCAGGAATCAGCAGCATGGCACGAGGTCGGGTCGGGTCAGAAAAGGGATATCGGAGACAGCCAAGGTCGGGCAGCGCTGCCCGGCTTCGTCCATCAGGGTGTCCAGTCGACGAAGTTGGCAAGCAGGCGCAGTCCGGCGTGCGCGCTCTTTTCGGGATGGAACTGAACGGCAAAAATATTATCGCGCGCTATGGCGCTGGTAAAGGGCGCGCCGTAACAGGTTTCGCCTGCGGTCACGTCAGCGTTCCGCGGCACCACATAGTAACTGTGTACGAAATAGAAGCGTTCTTCATCCGGAATGCCTGCCCACAACGGGTGCTTCAGTGTCTGCCGCACGCCGTTCCAGCCCATGTGAGGCACCTTCAGCCGGGCGCCGCTCACCGGATCGACCGGATCGTCGAAACGCCGGACCTCGCCGTCAAGCACGCCGAGACCGGGATGATCACCCTCTTCGCTGTGTTCGAACAACATCTGCAGACCGATGCAGATGCCGAGGAAGGGCTTGTTCGCGGCGGCATCGATCACCGTGCTGCGCAACTGGCGCAGATCGAGTTCGCGCATGCAGTCGGGCATGGCCCCCTGCCCCGGAAACACGATCCGGTCGGCCGCTGCGACGTCGCGCGGGTCGCTGCTGACGACGACATCGGCAGCCGGCGCAATGTGTCCGATCGCCTTGGCGACCGAACGCAGGTTGCCCATACCGTAATCGATGATGACAACGCGGGTCATGAGTGGCGCGGAAAGGAGTGGAACGCGGAAGGGTGGGGCTCGAAATCAGGCGAACGCTCAGAGCGAGCCCTTGGTCGACGGCATCTGGCCGGATGCGCGGTCATCGCGCTCGCTGGCCGCACGCAAGGCTCTGGCAAAGGCCTTGAACACTGTTTCGCACTGATGGTGGGCATTGATTCCGCGCAGATTGTCGATGTGCAGTGTGACGAGCGCGTGATTGACGAAGCCCTGGAAGAATTCGCGCACCAGGTCGACGTCGAAATCTCCGATGCGTGCCCGCGTGTAATCGACGTTGTAGACAAGGCCCGGACGGCCGGACAGGTCAACCACGACGCGCGACATCGCTTCGTCGAGCGGCACATAGGCGTGGCCGTAGCGGCGCAGCCCCTTCTTGTCGCCGACCGCCTTGGCGTAGGCCTGACCCAGCGAAATGCCGACATCTTCCACCGTGTGGTGGGCATCGATTTCCAGATCACCCTTCGCACTGACGTCGAGATCGATCAGGCCGTGGCGAACGATCTGGTCGAGCATGTGGTCAAGGAAGGGAATGCCGGTATCGAGCTTGCCCTGGCCGCTGCCATCGAGATTGATGCGCACGCTGATCTGGGTTTCGAGCGTGTTGCGCGTGATGTCTGCTTGCCGCATGAATGGTCGGATCGCCGTCGGAAAATCGCTCCGGCGCAGCGCCGGAATCGCAAGTACCGAATGATAACATCGACTCGGATGCGGTCATTTGCAGCGCCCGTCGCGCCGACTGCCCGTTCCCCCGTTTCAACACGTCACCGCCGCGATCACCATGAGCCAGTTCTGGAGCCCCGTCGTCAGCACCCTGTCGCCCTACACCCCGGGCGAACAACCGAAGATAGAAGGCCTGATCAAGCTCAACACGAACGAGTGCCCCTATCCACCGAGCCCGCACGCCGTGGCGGCCATACAGGCCGAACTGGGCCACGACGGCGACCGGCTGAAGCTGTATCCGGAACCGACAGGCCTGCTGCTGCGCGAGGCGATCGCCGCACGTTTCGGCATCGGGACGGATCAGGTCTTCGTCGGCAACAGTTCCGACGAGGTACTGGCGCACACCTTCATCGGCCTGCTGAAGCACGACCGACCGCTGGTTTTCCCGGACATCACTTACAGCTTCTACCCGGTCTACTGCCAGTTGTACGGCATCGCCTTCGAGCGCGTGCCGCTGGACGTGCAGTTCGCGATCCGCGTCGATGATCTGATCGCGCGCCGGCCCGGTGCAGTGATCTTTCCGAATCCGAACGCACCGACCGGCTGCCTGCTGCCGCTGGACGACATCGAACGGCTGGCCGCTGCATTGCCCGATTGCCCGGTGGTGATCGACGAGGCCTACATCGACTTCGGCGGCGAGTCGGCGGTGGCGCTGATCGATCGCCACGCCAATCTGCTGGTCACGCAGACGCTGTCGAAGTCGCGTTCGCTGGCCGGTCTGCGCGTGGGTTTCGCAGTCGGACACCCGGCGTTGATCGAGGCGCTGACGCGGGTCAAGGACAGCTTCAACTCCTACCCGCTCGACCGCTTGGCCCTCGTCGGCGCCACCGCCTCGATCAAGGACGTCGAATGGTTCGACCAGACACGACAGCGCGTCATGGCAAGCCGGGAGGCGCTGCGCGCTGATCTGTCCGCGCTGGGCTTCGAAGTGCTGCCTTCGGCCGCCAACTTCCTGTTCGTCCGCCATGCTGCGCACGACGCGGCCACGCTGGCGCTGGCACTGCGCGAGCGGCGCATCCTGGTGCGTCACTTCAAGGCCGCGCGCATCGACCAGTTTCTGCGCATCACGATCGGCACCGATGCGCACTGCGCATCGCTGGTCGCCGCGCTGCGGGACATCCTGCAGGTTTCCTGACCCGATTCCGCAACGGCGGAGCGCTTCTTGCTAGGGGTGTCGGGTCAACATCCACAGGTCGTTCAGTCATGCATCGCTTCGCCCGCACCCTGCTCCAGTCCGCCCTGATCACCGCGCTCGCCGGCTGCACCGGCATTTCATTCAAGCAAGGCGCTGGCGGTGAGGACTTCCGCCGCGCCGAAGCCGAATGCAAGAGCACCACTTCGGAGCGCAGCGCCTTCTCCCGGTGCATGGACGAAAAAGGATGGTGGACGCGGTCGATGGAAGAACTGTCGCAACTCGGATTCGCGCCGGTGGACGAGGACGCCACCGAAGTCGAGGAAGAAGCTGCCGCGCCGGTGGCCGCTGCAGTGACTTCTGCCGCAGCGGCGGGCGCGACTGCAGGCGCGAAGCCGGCCGTTGCACCCTCTTCCGGCTCTGCCCCGGCGGAAAAGAAGACCAGCGCGGCCAGACCCGCCGCCGCAGCGGCCGCCAAACCTGCCGTACCGAAAGACCCGCTGTCGCGCATCACCATTGCCATGTGGGCCAAGGCCGGTGCCGACGGCTCCGCGCTGATGGCTTCACAGGCAGCCTGCCTGTCGACACTCGGCGCCGGCCACGAACCCGATCCGGTCGCCAAGACCGTCACCCGCGGCCTGTACGACTGCCTGCGCAAGGATGGCTGGACCGGCATGACCTTGCGCTGACTCTTCCCTGCGGTACCTCAAGCCGCGGCGTTTGATCATTTCATCCACATGGCATATTCTCGACCCGGGTGTATGCACAACGAATAATTCAACAAGCGGCATTTGAACGGCTGCCAGGGACACACCCGAAGAAATCCGCCTTCACCGGGGCGGCTCATCACATTTCCCAAGGAGAGTCCCATGTTGTCAGCACGCAAGCTTCTGGCTGTCTCGCTGTGCCTGTCGGCGCAGCACACATTCGCACTGAGTACCGGTGACATTGCGTTCACCGCACTGAACACCGATGAAGATGGCTGGGCCATCGTGACCCTTGCCGACCTGGCGGCAGACAGCACGATCTATTTCACCGACAGCAACTGGGGCGGCGCGGCATTTTCGAGCGCCGAAGGATTTCACACCTGGAACACCGGCGCGGCATCGATCGCCGCGGGCAGCGTGATCCGCTTCAGCCAGATCGATCAGGCCAGCCGCGCGGTGTCGGTCGGCGCGCTGAGCTCGTCGGGCAGCCGTGCGCTGAGCAGCACCGCCGAAACCGTGTATGCCTACCTGGGCACGGCCGCCAACAGCCCGACCACCTTCCTTGCCGCGGTGTCATCCGAAGCCGGCGCCGCCGCCACGAACGCGCTCTCTGCCGCCGGGTTGCAGGCCGGCGTCGATGCCATCATTCTGCCGGCCAGCACCGACTTCGCGGACTACACCGGACCACGCAGCGGCGAAGCGGATTTCGCAGCTTATCGGCTGCTGGTCAACGCCGCATCGAACTGGACCGGCTTCACGGATGGCGATCACGCCGACGCGCAACCTGCCCTCGCGGCGTTTACGGTAGCGGTGTCGCCGGTGCCGGAGGTATCCGGGGGATGGATGATGTTCGCAGGGCTGGCGCTGGTGGCCGCGCGCCTGCGTCGATAAGGCGACTGCACCGGGCGGGAAAGCTCAGGGCGCTGGCAGGGGTTCGACCAGCGCCCTGTAGGCATGCCACGTTGCGTGCCCGATCAGCGGCATGAGCACGATCAGACCGAGGAACAAGGTCGTGAAGCCGGCCACGGTCAGCAACACGATCAGCACGGCCCACACCAGCATCGGGCCGGGGTTGCGACCGAGCGCGATCAGGCTCGCCAGCATCGAAGTGACCGCGTCCTGGCGCCGGTCCAGCATCAACGGAATGGCGACCACGCTGGCGCCGAACACGAGTGACGCAAAGATGAAGCCGACCACTGCGTAGGCCAGCAGGAACTCGACGTTCTCCAGACTGACCACCTGTTCGACAAATCGGCTGGCGGACGGCATTTCAGAGGTATAGAACAGCGCGAACACGACCAGCGACGCGCGCGCCCACACGAGAAAGATGATGATCAGCACGACGGCGAACACGCCGATTGCCCCGGCATTGTGCTGACCCGCGGTGAGCGAGTGCGCCAGCATGGGTGTTTCACCGGCTTCGCGTCGGCGCGACAGGTCGTACAGACCGAGTGAAAGGAAGGGGCCCAGCAGCAGGAAGCCGCAGACCAGCGCCGAGGTGAGGTGATACGCGTGGCTGAAAACGACCGATAGCAGCACGCCCATGAAGGCGAAACAGCCGCCGTAGAAAATGCTGGCGGCCGGATTGCCTGCAAGATCCGCAGCACCCTTGGCAAGCCAGTCGAATGGTGCGAACAGTGTCACTTCACGGACGACCGGAAACGGAAGCCCCTGTGCATCACCCTCGGCCGGACTTTCTCCGGTCGGCAGTTCAGATGGCTGCATGCGTACACCCCTCATCCGCATCACTGCATTGATGCGCGCCGACCACCCTGCCGGCGCGCGACCCGGCGCCACTTTACGCCGAGTCGTCGCAGCCGGGGGAATCAGTCTTTCAGACGCATTTCGGCCGAACGTGCGTGTGCCTGCAGACCTTCGCCATGCGCGAGCACCGACGCAATGCGGCCGAGCTTCTGCGCGCCTTCAGCGGATATTTCGAGGATGGAGGTGCGCTTCTGGAAGTCATACACGCCCAGCGGGCTGGAGAAGCGCGCACTGCGCATCGTCGGCAGCACGTGGTTCGGACCGGCGCAGTAGTCGCCCAGGGCCTCAACCGAGTAATGACCGAGGAACATGGCACCCGCATGACGGATGCGGTCCACCCAGTCGCGCGGCGTTTCGGTGCAGATTTCGAGGTGCTCCGGCGCGATCCGGTTGGCGATGTCACACGCCTCCCCGAGGTCGCGCACCTTGATCAGCGCTCCCCGGTTGGCAAGGGAGGTGGCGATGGTGTCACGTCGCGGCATGTCAGGCAGCAGACGGTCTATCGATGCATGCACACGGTCGATGAAGGTGGCGTCGGTGCACAGCAGGATGGATTGGGCAAGCTCGTCGTGCTCGGCCTGGGCGAACAGGTCCATCGCGACCCAGTCCGGATTGCCGTGGCCATCGGAAATGATCAGCACTTCGGACGGACCGGCGACCATGTCGATGCCGACCGTGCCGAACACCCGGCGCTTGGCGCTGGCCACATACGCATTGCCCGGGCCGACGATCTTGTCCACCTGCGGAATGCTCTGCGTGCCGTAGGCAAGCGCGCCGACCGCCTGGGCGCCACCGATCGTGAACACGCGGTCGACGCCGGTGATGGCGGCGGCTGCGAGCACCAGTGCACTGCGCTCGCCACCCGGGGTGGGTACGACCATGATCAATTCCGATACGCCCGCGACCTTGGCGGGCACGGCATTCATCAGCACCGAACTCGGATAGGACGCACGGCCGCCGGGCACATACAGGCCGACGCGATCAAGCGGCGTCACCTTCTGCCCCAGCGTGGTGCCGTCCGCTTCGGTGTATTCCCACGAGGCCTGCTTCTGGCGTTCGTGATACAGGCGCACGCGGTCGGCGGCTTCGACCAATGCTGCGCGCTGCTCGTAGCCCAGACTGGCATAGGCCTCGTCGAGCACGCTGCGCGGCAGTTCGAGTTCGACCATCGACGCCGCGTTGAGGCGGTCGAAGCGGCGGGTGCAGTCGAGCACGGCTTCGTCGCCGCGCGCACGCACATCGCGCAGGATGCCGGCCACTGCCGCTTCGATGGCGTCGTCGGTCGACGCATCGAAGGCGAGCAGCGCATCGAGCTGTTCGATGAAGTCCGGCGCGCCGGAATCCATGCGTCGGATGGCGGTACTCATTGCACCGCCCCGGCGATCGCCTCGAGTATCGGCGACAGCGCATCGTGCTTCACCTTCAGTGAAGCCTGATTGATGATGAGACGGGAACTGATGTCCATGATGTGTTCGACCTCGACCAGATTGTTCGCACGCAGCGTGCCGCCACTGCTGACCAGATCGACGATGGCGTCAGCCAGTCCGACCAGCGGCGCCAGTTCCATCGATCCATACAGCTTGATCAGGTCGACGTGGACGCCCTTGGCCGCGAAATGTTCGCGCGCCGTGTGCACATACTTGGTCGCCACCTTGAGGCGCGCGCCGCGGCGCACCGCCTGCTCGTAGTCGAAACCGGCCTGCGTCGCCACGCTCAGGCGGCAGCACGCAATCTTCAGGTCGATCGGCTGGTACAGACCGGCGCCGCCGTGCTCCAGCAGCACATCCTTGCCGGCGATTCCGATGTCCGCCGCGCCGTACTGCACATAGGTCGGTGTGTCGGACGCGCGCACGATGACCAGGCGCACATCCGGCCGGTTGGTTCCGATGATGAGCTTGCGCGACGTCTCGGGATCATCGGTCGGTTCGATGCCGGCCGCCGCAAGCAGCGGCAGCGTTTCTTCGAAAATGCGACCCTTGGACAGGGCGAGGGTGATGCCTTGCACGGTGTGCCTCGTTAGCGGTTGGATCGGCGGCGGCTGAGTCGGCCGCGGGAACGTCGGTGGCAGGTCAGGACAGGCGCCTGACGGTGGCGCCGAGCGCGGTCAGTTTCTGTTCGATGCGCTCGTAGCCGCGATCCAGATGATAGATGCGTTCGATCACGGTTTCACCGCGCGCCACAAGGCCGGCGATGATCAGCCCGGCCGACGCGCGCAGATCGGTCGCCATGACGGTCGCTCCATCGAGCTGCGCAACGCCCTGCACCACCGCGGTATTGCCGTCGATGCGGATGTCCGCGCCCAGCCGGGCCAGTTCGACCGCATGCATGAAGCGATTCTCGAAAATCGTTTCGCGGATGATGGACGTGCCTTCGGCCAGCGCATTGATCGCCATGAACTGTGCCTGCATGTCGGTCGGAAAGGCCGGATAGGGCGCCGTACGGATCGACACCGCCTTCAGCCGTTGCGGCGCCCGCAGCACGATGGCTTCGAAGGACGGCGACTTTTCGGTGCGGATGTCGCAGCCGGCATCCATCAGCTTGTCGACCACCGCATCGAGGTAGGCGGCCGACGTGCCGGTCAGGCGGATTTCGCCGCCGGTGGCCGCTGCCGCGCACAGATAGGTACCGGTTTCGATGCGGTCCGGCATGATGCGATGTGTCGCGCCGTGCAGCCGCTCGACGCCCTGAATGCGGATCACGTCGCTGCCGGCGCCTGATATGCGCGCGCCCATGGCGACCAGACAGTTCGCCAGATCGACGACTTCCGGCTCGCGGGCGGCGTTCTCGATCACCGTTTCGCCATCGGCCAGCACGGCCGCCATCATCAGGTTTTCGGTGCCGGTCACGGTCACCATGTCGGTGAACAGGCGCGCACCACGCAGGCGCGACGTGCGCGCAACGACATAGCCGTGCTCCACCGCGATGTCGGCGCCCATCGCCGTCAGCCCCTTGATGTGCTGATCGACCGGTCGCGCACCGATCGCGCAGCCGCCCGGGAGCGACACCTTCGCCTCACCGCAGCGGGCGACCAGCGGGCCGAGCACGAGGATGGAGGCGCGCATGGTTTTCACCATTTCGTACGGCGCCAGCGGATTGTCCAGCCCCGACGCGTCCAGCGTGACGACCGAGCCGTCGCGCTGCACCGCCACGCCCATCTGCGCCAGCAACTTGAGCATGGTGCCGATGTCGTTGAGCTGCGGCACATTGGTCAGCGTCAGTGGCTCACGTGTCAGCAGCGCGGCGCACAGGATCGGCAGCGCCGCATTCTTCGCACCCGACATCTCGGCCTCGCCCTGCAGGCGATGACCGCCTTCGATCAACAGCTTGTCCATCGTGCGTTCAGGCCTTCCACTCTGCCGGCGTCAGCGTCTTCATCGACAGCGCATGGATTTCCTCGCGCATGCGATCGCCCAGCGCGGCGTAGACGAGCTGGTGACGGCGGATGCGGGTCAGCCCGTCGAAGGCCGCGGACACGATGACCGCCTCGAAGTGCTGGCCGTCACCGGACACCTGACAGTGGTCACAGGCGATGCCGGCTGTGATGGAGGATTCAATGCTTTGCGGAGTAACCATATCAGCTTCTCAATTTGTAGCCGCGGGCCAGCATGTTCAGGGTGGCATAGGTCAACGCCACGAAACTGCCGCCCGCGACGAGGGCGCTGATCCATGGCGAAACATCCGACTGGCCGAAAAAGCCGTAACGGAAACCATCGATCATGTAGAAAAACGGATTGACGTGCGACACCGTCTGCCAGAACGCCGGCAGCGAGTGAATGGAGTAGAACACACCGGACAGGAAGGTGAGCGGCATCACGACGAAATTCTGGAAGGCTGCGAGCTGGTCGAACTTGTCGGCCCAGATGCCGGCGATCACACCCAGGCTGGCCAGGATGGCGCCGCCCAGGGTGGCGAAAAAAAGTATCCACAGCGGATGCGCATACGGCAATTCGACGAACCACAGCGTCACCAGCCAGACGCCGGCACCGACCACCAGCCCGCGGATGACCGCCGCCAGCACATAGGCGGCGTAGAACTCGCGATACGAGATCGGGGGCAGCAGCACGAATACGATGTTGCCGGTCACCTTCGACTGGATCAGCGACGACGAACTGTTGGAGAACGCGTTCTGCAGCAGGCTCATCATCACCAGACCGGGTACCAGGAAGGCTGTGTAGCTCACACCGCCATACACCTCGACCTGACGGTCGAGCACATGCGAAAACACCAGCAGGTAGAGCAACGCGGTCAGTACCGGTGCGCCGACGGTCTGGAAGCCGACCTTCCAGAAGCGCAGCACCTCCTTATATAGAAGGGTACGCAGCGCAATGCTCACGCGGCCTCCTGCATGATGGAAATGAACACGTCTTCCAGATCCGGACGGACCAGTTCGATCTCTTCCAGTCCGACGCCGGCGGCGTGCAGGCGGGCGAGGCAGGCGCTCACTGCATCGGCGTTGTCGAGCGAAAGCGCAACACGCCCGTCTGCAGTCGCGCGCGCCACGGCGCGCAGATCGGCTGGCAGCGCGACGTCGCCGCGCAGGCGAAGACGCAGCGACTGCTGGATCGGCCGCGCCAGCAGATCGGCCGTATTGTCGAGTGCAATCACCCGCCCCTGCTTCAGCATGGCGATGCGCCCGCACAGGCTTTCCGCTTCTTCCAGATAGTGGGTGGTCAGCACGATGGTGTGGCCCTGCCGGTTCAGATCGCGCACAAAGGCCCACAGGCCCTGGCGCAGCTCGACATCGACACCGGCGGTCGGTTCGTCCAGCACGATGACCGGCGGCCGGTGCACCAGCGCCTGCGCGACCAGCACCCGCCGCTTCATGCCACCCGACAGCGCACGCATATTCACGTCAGCCTTCGTGTGGAGGTCGAGGTGATGCAGGATCTCGTCTATCCAGTCATCGTTGCGGCGCAGTCCGAAGTAGCCCGACTGGATGCGCAGCGTTTCGCGCACCGTGAAGAAGGGATCGAACACGAGCTCCTGCGGCACCACACCCAGGTTGCGCCGCGCATCGCGATAGTCGGCAACCACGTCGTGCCCCATCACCCGTATCACGCCGGAATCGGCGCGGCCGAGTCCGGCAAGCAGCGAGATCAGCGTGGTCTTGCCGGCACCGTTCGGACCAAGAAGGCCGAAGAACTCGCCCTGCCGCACGGTCAGCGAGACGTGATCGAGTGCCTGAAGCGAGCCATATCGCTTGCAGACGCCATCGATCAGCAAGGCGGCAGACGGATCAGACATGAACAGGCTTCGGAACGGGCACCGAAGCGGCGCCGGGAAATGGAACGATCAGCGGGAACGATCAGCGTGCCGACGACGCGGCGTCAAGTCCGCAGAACGACGACACTTCGTACAGGTTGGACAGGCTGAGCAGTCCGTCTGGCGCACCGACGACCGGCAACGGGCCGGCCGAACCTGTCGATGCACGTTCCCAGGCGAGCAGGACAGCGATGGCCGCCGAATCCACTTCCTTCACACCGGACAGATCGATCGACCGGGCGGAGCCGATCAATGCGAGTCCGGCGTCGCGCAGGCTGACCGCCTCGGCCAGACGCATCGCGCCGGTCACCCGCAGCACATCGCCATCCAGAGCGATCATTTTGCAGCGGCTGCCGGAGGCGAATTCTTGGAACGCAGGGACTTGACCAGTCCGTCGACGCCGCCGGCACGAATTTCGGAGGCGAAGGTTTCGCGATAATTGGTCACCAGGCTCACGCCTGCGACGCTCACGTCGTACACCTTCCAGCCTTCACCGTTCTTTTCGAGCGCGTAGTCGATCGGGATCGGCCGACCGCCTGCGCGAACGACCTTGGTCTTGACGGTCACGTCGGTCTGCTCGGGCGTCATGCGGAAGGGATCGAATTCGACCGTCTCGTTCTTGTAGCTGGTCAGCGCGTTCGAATAGGTGCGGACCAGCAGCGTACGAAACTCGGTGATCAACTGACCCTTCTGCTCGTCCGACGCGTTCGCCCATTCGCGCCCCATCGCCAGCTGCGTCATGCGCGAGAAATTGAAGTGCGGGATCACCTGGGTTTCCACCAGTTCTGCCGCGCGCTTCTTGTCGCCCGCCTTGATGGCTGCATCGGTTCGCAGCGTGTTCAGCACCTCTTCGGTCACTTCCTTCACGAGCGTGTCGGGCGTCTTCGCGACGTTCGCCTGGGCACCGGCGCTCAGGGCGAAACTCAGCAGAAACAGTTGAAATATGCGTTTGAACATGGGTTCTCCCAGATGAAAAAGGCCTGTCGCCATGCGACAGGCCGTTATGACCATGCCGCCCCGCCAGACTGGCCGGGGCACTGAAGCGGTCAGTTCGACGCTACGGCAAGCTCCGTCGAAGCCTGCGAACTCATGGCATCAACGCCCATGGTGGCAGGGGTGCCGACAAGCATGAAGCGCCAAGTTGCTTCAATCGGTAACATGGTCATCAGGTTCTCGCTCGGCGAAAGCTGTGCGAACGGGCTTTCACGCGGTGCGTTTCCGTCATAGATCAGGCTGCGGCGACGCTGCAGGTAGGCATCACGCACGTAAGCGTACTTGTCGAGCGCGGCAGCTTCGATCGCGCTTTCAGCCTTCAGGAAATCGGCGCGCATATCGACGGCACGCAGCGCCAGGGCCGAATTGCGGACCGAGACCGGATCATGGTTGGCGACCGGATCAACCCAGACGTCGACCAGGAAGCCGCCGGTGTCGCGCAGCGTGCGCGGCCCGATGATCGGAAGCACGACATAGGCACCATCGCCCACACCCCAACGGCCGAGCGTCTGGCCGAAATCTTCCTCGTGTTTCTCCAGTCCCATGCCGGTGGCGACGTCGAACAGGCCGACGATGCCGATGGTCGTGTTGATCACCACGCGCCCGACGTCGGACAGTGCTTCACCGGGCTTGCCCTGGATCAGGTTGTTGAAACCGATCCACAGGTCGGCAATGTTGCCGAAGAAATTCGACACACCCGTCTGGACGGGCGTCGGCGTGATGTAGTCATAGCCTTGCGCGACCGGCTTGATGAGCGCCTTGTCGACCGTTTCATTGAATGAAAAGACCGCGCGATTGAATCCTTCGATCGGATCCTTCGGATTGCCCGAGGTCGCGCAACCGGTCATCAGCGTTGCAGCAATGGCTGCAGCGAGCACCGGACGTATGTTGGATATCTGCTTTTTTGTATGGGTCATCTGGCGAGCTTCCCGGCTATGCGTTACGCACATCACTGCTCGGGAGCCTGCGGGCTCTCGGCAGCCTTGTTGAACATGAACTGACTGATCAGCTTTTCAAGCACTACCGCAGACTGCGTCTTCGTTATCGTTGCGCCGGCGGCGAGCATTTCCGTATCGCCACCGACTTCAAAACCGATGTACTGCTCGCCAAGCAAGCCCGACGTCAGGATGGTCGCAAACGTGTCACGCGGGAAAACATACCGCTTATCGACATCCATCTTGACCACCGCGACATAAAGAGTGGGGTCGAAAGTGATTTCCGTCACTCGACCGACCACGACACCCGAGCTTTTTACCGGGGCACGCGGCTTCAGGCCACCGATGTTATCAAAGTTGGCTTGCAGCCTGTATGTCTCGCCTATGTTAGCGGACGCAAGGTTGCCGACCTTTAGTGCCAGAAACAACACTGCGGCCACGCCGATCGCCACGAACACACCGACCCAGAGGTCGAGCACAGTACGGTTCATCCGTTACCCCTGAACATGAAGGATGTGAGCACAAAATCCAGCGCCAGAATGGTGAGCGCCGAATTGACAACAGTTCGCGTGATCGCGCGCGACACGCCCTCGGCGGTCGGGGCCGAATCGTAACCTTCGAAAACCGCGATCAGCGACACTGCAAAGCCGAACACCACGCTCTTGATGATGCCGTTCACGATGTCGTAGCGGAAATCGACCGATGCCTGCATCTGCGACCAGAAGGCACCGTCATCGACGCCGATGAACACGACACCGATGAACCAGGCGCCGAACACGCCCATCATCGAAAACAACGCCGCCAGCAGCGGCATAGAAATGACGCCACCCCAGAAGCGCGGCGCGACGACGCGCGCGATCGGATCGACCGCCATCATGTCCATCGCCTTGAGCTGTTCGGTCGTCTTCATCAGGCCGATTTCCGCCGTCAGCGCCGAACCTGCGCGGCTGGCGAACAGCAGCCCGGCAACCACCGGCCCCAGTTCGCGCACCAGCGACAGCGCCACCAGAATGCCCAGTGCCTCGCTCGAACCGTAGCGCTGCAGTGTTTCGTACCCCTGCAGACCGAGCACCAGACCGACGAAGAAGCCGGACACCATGATGATGATCAGCGACAGCACGCCGGTCGAAAACACCTCGCGAATGGTCAGCGAGAAGCGCGAAAACGCCGTACCCGAGCGCATCAGCACCGCAACGAAGAAGCGGCTGGCGAAGCCAAGCCGCCACAGACCGTCGAGCGTGCGCGCCCCCATCGAGCGAAGCACCCGGGCGATCATGCGTGCGTCTCCATCAGGGTTGTCCGGTAATCGTCACCCGGAAAATGGAATGGCAGCGGCCCGTCGATCTCCGCGTTGACGAATTGATGCACGAACGGATCGGTCGAGGCACGGATCTCGTCCGGCGTCCCTTCGGCCACCACCTTGCCGGCCGACAGGAAATACAGGTAGTCGACGATTTCCAGCGATTCGTGCACGTCGTGCGTCACCATGATCGAACTGGCGCCAAGTGCGTCATTGAGCCGGCGGATCAACTGACCGACCACGGCAAGGGAAATCGGATCAAGCCCGGCGAAGGGCTCGTCGTACATGATGAGCATCGGGTCAAGCGCCACGGCGCGGGCCAGTGCGACGCGCCGCGCCATACCGCCCGAAAGTTCGGCCGGCATCAGTTTCCATGCGCCGCGCAACCCGACCGCATGCAGCTTGGTCATGACCAGGTCACGGATCATGTCGGGCGGCAGGTCGGTATGTTCGCGCAACGGAAAAGCCACGTTGTCGAACACGTTCAGGTCGGTAAACAGCGCGCCGAACTGGAACAGCATGCCCATGCGCCGCCTGGCCGCATACATTTCGCGACGCGACAGCCGCGCAAGCTCCTGACCGTCCACCGTCAGGTGGCCCGCCGTCGGCTTGAGCTGACCGCCTATCAGGCGCAGCAGCGTCGTTTTCCCGCAGCCGCTGCCGCCCATGATGGCGACCAGCTTGCCGCGCGGAATGCGCAGATTGATGCCGGAAAGAATGGGCCGCGTGTCGTAGGCAAAGTCGACGTTCTTCAGGTCGACCAGGATGTCGTTGGCCGGAGGGGACAGTGACACGAGAACAGGGTATGCGGGTAGCAGGGAGCGCGATTGTAGCAGAGGCGCTCCACGGGCCGCAGCGACGCTTCAGGATGCGCCATCGGCGTGCGCTATCATCGGTCATGACTTTCGCGAACGCTGCCCGCCCGACGAAAACCGAAGCGCCGCGGCCCGGACTGCTGATCGTCGACGACGATCCGCTGATTGCCGATTCACTCAGCTTCCTGCTCGAGGCGGATTTCCTCGTCACCAGCCGCGCCTCCCGCGGAGCGGCCATCGCATGGCTGCGCGAACAGCCGGCAGCACCTAAACTGGCGCTGATCGATCTTGGCCTGCCGCCCTGCCCGCATCGACCCGATGAAGGGTATGCGCTGATCGCCGACCTGCTGGCCCACGCGCCGGACACCCGCATCGTGGTGCTGTCCGGCCAGGGGGAGGAAGGCCTCGCTCGCCATGCGCGGGCGCTTGGCGCCACGGAATTCGTGTCCAAACCGGCGCAGCCCGCGGTGCTGCATGCGCTGCTGCGCCAGCTGGCCGAAACCTGCACCCCGCCACCTCCCGCCCTGCCGGCGCTGATCGGCGACAGCGAACCGGTGATCCGGCTGCGCGCACAGATCGTGCAGTACGCAGACCTGCCGTATCCGGTGCTGGTGG
Organism: Methyloversatilis sp.; assembly: GCA_016791045.1. Classification (GTDB taxonomy): domain Bacteria; phylum Pseudomonadota; class Gammaproteobacteria; order Burkholderiales; family Rhodocyclaceae; genus Methyloversatilis. Next base: position 26,073 of record JAEUNO010000010.1, read on the forward strand.
AAGGCGAATCGGGCACCGGCAAGGACATTGTCGCCAACTGCCTGCACGCCGGCACGACGCGTGGCGGTCAGCCCTTTCTGGCGCTCAATTGCGCCGCCATTTCTCCCAGTCTGGTCGAGCCGACGCTGTTCGGCCACGCGCGCGGCGCGTTCACCGGTGCGCAGACGGCACGTGCCGGCTATTTCGAGGAGGCCGCGTCGGGCAGCCTGTTTCTCGACGAGATCGGCGAGCTGCCGCTCGATCTTCAGGCCAAGCTGCTGCGCGTGCTCGAGAACGGTGAATACCAGCGCGTCGGCGAGACGCAGTTGCGCCGTTCAAGCGCACGCATCATCGCCGCCACCAATCGCGATCTGAGCGAGGAAGTCCGCGCCGGGCGCTTCCGGTCGGATCTGTATCACCGGCTCAGCGTGTTCACGATCACCCTGCCGGCCCTGCGCGACATGGGCGGCGACCGGCTGCAGCTGCTCGAGCACTTCCGCGGGCAGTTCTGCGCCCAGCTCGAACGGCCGCCGTTTTCGCTGGCAGCCGATGCGCGCGCGGCCTGGCTGGCCTACGGCTTTCCCGGCAATGTGCGCGAACTGCGCAACATCGTCATCCGGTTGTCCACCAAGTATCCGGGGCGCGAAGTGGGACTGGCCGATCTGCAGGCGGAATTCGACCCGGCCGGCAACACACCGGCCGCGCCGGCGCTGCACGACGCACCGGCGCGCGAGCTGTCGGATATTGCACTCGACGAGCTGCGCGCCGGCGGCTTCCGGCTCGACGCCCGGCTGCGCGAATGGGAAAGCGCCTATATAGATGCCGCCATGCGGCTGGCGCGCGGCAATGTGAGCGCAGCCGCACGACTGCTGGGCATCGCGCGCACGACGCTGTACCACCGCATGGACACGCCGGATGCCGACGCCGGGCGCGGCGACTGACATGTATCTCGAACACTTCGGCCTGCGCGAATCACCGTTCCGCATCACCCCGCATGCCGATTTCTTCTTCGGCGGCGCGAACCGCCGGGCACTGCTCGACGCGCTCGTCTATGCGCTCGGACGCGAAGAGGGGCTGGTCAAGGTCAGCGGCGAAGTCGGTACCGGCAAGACCATGCTGGCGCGGGTGCTGATCGATCACCTTCCCGCCCATCTGCGCGCCATCTATCTCGCCGACCCGCTGATGAACCGAGGCGAACTGCTCGCCGTGCTGGCCGACGAGCTGGGCTGCGCGCCCGCCACCGGCAGCGATGGCAGCGCGCACCGGCTGCTGCGCGCGGTGCAGGAGGCGCTGGTGGCCGAATTCGCCGCCGGTCGCCAGATCGTGCTGCTGATCGACGAGGCGCATGCAATGCCGGCGGAAACGCTGGAACAGATCCGCTTGCTGTCCAACCTCGAATCCGAACGGCACAAGCTGATCAAGATCGCGCTGTTCGGCCAGCCGGAGCTGGACGACCTGCTGGCGCGCACCGACATGCGGCAACTGAAGGACCGCATCACCCAGCATTTCCGGCTCGACCCGCTGCAGCCGGACGACGTCGGCACCTACATCGATTTCCGCATGCGCGCCGCCGGCTATCGCGGACCGAACGTATTCGACGCTGCCTCGGTGACACGCATCGCGCGTGATTCGGGCGGCCTGACACGACGCATCAACATCCTGGCCGACAAGGCGCTGCTGGCGGCGTTCGCGCGCGGCGCGCACGGCGTCACGGCAGCCGACGCCACGCGTGCGTTCGCCGACACCGAACTGCGCGTGCCGGCAGCGGGCGGCGTCACGCCGACACGGCTGGCGCTGGCGGTCGCGGCATCCGTCGTGCTGCTGGCCGCCGGTTTTCTGCTCGGGCGCAGCATCGACCAACGGCCTCCCGAAACAGCCCTCCCGGCAGCGACCGCCGGCGACACGACGGCGGCCGCCCCGGCCAGTCGCCCGCCGGAGCCGCCGCCGGCCGCGGCCCCGGCGCCTGAACAGGCCCCACCTGCAGTCCCGGCGGATGAACCGGCCGTCCTGCCGGTTGCCGCACTGCCGGACACTATCGCTTCAGCGCCACCCGCCGCTGCACCGGAACCGGCTGCGGCGCCTCCCGCGCCTGCCGACGACCTGTCTTCACTGCTGGCATCGAGCAAGTCATGGACAACCTCGGCGCCCGACGACCGCTGGTTCATCCAGCTGATGTCGGCCCCGGTCGCCCAGGGCGAACAGGTCGAGCGCTATGTCCGGCGCGCCCGGCGTACCCTCGACGCACAGCAGTTGCGGGCCTATCGCGCGGACACTTCAGGCGGCACCAAGCTGGCGGTGATCTACGGCGACTTCCCGGATCAGCGCACTGCGCAGCAGGCGCTCGCCACGCTGCCCGACTGGATCGCCACCGCGCGGCCGATTGCGCGGCAGGTACGCAGCCTGCGCCAGCCCTGAAAATGCCAGAGGCATTGACGGAACAGGGCCGGCTGCGCATCATGTTGATCGACCCCGGATTCCGCGTACCATCCGAATTCAGTTTCATTCCGAGTCACCGTCCGTCTCCGTGCCCATGACAGCATTGCTGCGCCCTGTTCTGCCCTGCGCCGTGATTGCGGCCCTGCTTGCCGGTTGTGCGGCGCACACCCCCCAGCCGATGTCGGATGCGCACGTCGTGGCGAAGAAGGCCGACGGTGCGGCCAGCGCGGCGCGCGAAGGCATCCCGCCGCCGGTCGCCCGCCCGCTGTCACCGCCCCAGCCACAGCCACGGCACAAGTCGGAAACCTACAGCGTGGTGGTCAACCGGGTGCCGGTAAACGAATTGCTGTTCGCGCTGGCGCGTGACGCCAAGGTGAATGTGGACATCCACCCCGGCATCGAGGGTGCGGTCACGCTGAACGCGATCGACCAGACGCTGCCGCAGTTGCTCACCCGCATCGCCACCCAGGTCGACATGCGTTTCGAGCTCGACGGACCGAACCTGGTCGTGATGCCCGACGCGCCCTACCTGCGCAGCTACCGGGTCGACTACGTGAACATGTCGCGCGACGTCACCGGTGCGGTGTCTATCAACACGCAGATCGCCTCGACCAGTTCTGCCGCGGTCACCGGCACCGGCGGCACTGCAAACATCGCCACGCAGACCGGCAATGCCGGCAACAGCTCCAGCACCCGGATCGAGAACGTCGCGAAGAACCGATTCTGGGAGTCGCTGGAACGCAACATCCGCGACCTGCTGCACGAAACCGACAAGCTGCTGCCGGACACGATGACCGAACCGGCAGTCGCGCCGGTCGCCGGTACCGATCCGGCTGTCGCCGCCCCGCCGGTCGAGCGACGCGCCACCTTCCGCGAGGCGGCGTCGGTCATCCTGAATGCCGAAACCGGCGTCATCAATGTGCGCGCCACCTCGCGCCAGCACGAGAAGGTGCAGGAATTCATCAGCCAGGTGACGCGCATCGCACGTCGCCAGGTACTGATCGAAGCAACCATTGCCGAGGTGCAGCTGACCGACAACTACCAGCAGGGCATCGACTGGACCGCCTTTGCCGGCGGTGGGAAACGCGGCGGTGCCACGGTGTCGCTGAACACCAGCTCGACCGATCTGACCACCAACGCGCCGTTCGCCATCGGTCTGGGGCGCAACCGCGAACTGGTCGACAGCATCAAGCTGCTTGAAACCTACGGCGACGTGAAAGTGCTGTCGAGCCCCAAGCTGTCGGTGCTGAACAACCAGACCGCGCTGCTGAAGGTGGTCAACAACATCGTCTATTTCGAGATCAAGTCCGATGTGGTCGCGAATACCAACACGCAGGCCGTGCGCAGTTTCACCGCCACACCGCGCTCGGTATCGGTCGGCCTGGTGATGGCGGTCACACCGCAGATCAGCGCCGACGGCTTCGTGCTGCTGAACGTGCGACCGACCATTTCACGCAAGGTGGGCGACGCGCAGGATCCGACGCCCGACCTGAGTTCGCCCAATCTGGTGCCGGTCATTCAGACGCGCGAGCTGGAATCGGTCATGCGCGTGGCCAGCGGCGAAACCGCGGTGCTCGGCGGTCTGATGCAGGACGAGCTCAACTTCCGCCGCGACAGCATTCCCGGCGTGTCCGCACTGCCCTTCATCGGCGCACTGCTGTCGGCGCGCAACGAAACGTCGCGCAAGACCGAACTGGTCGTGCTGATCCGCCCGGTCGTGATCGAAGACGCCAGCCTCGACGGTGACTACCGATCGCTGGTGGATTCGCTGCCGGACGAGCGCTTCATGAAACCGACCTTCCCGCTGCCCGGCGCGAACCGGAAAGTGGAGCCGGCGCAGTGAGCCTGCTGCTCGAAGCGCTGAAGAAGGCTGAGGCCGCCAAGCGGCGCGAGGAAGACCCCGCAGCCGGGAGCGAAGCCGCGCCGGCTGCGGCCCCGCCGCCGGCACGCATCACGCCGGCCCATGAGCTGGAACTGATCGACGATGAATTCGCCCAGGCCGCGCGCTTCGCCGGTCTGGACGTACCGGAGCCGCGCCCGGCTACGCCACCGCCTCCCGTGCCCGGGGCCGAGGCGGCGCGCGTGCTGTTCGACGCAAAACGCCCGGCGCCGCGCGGCAAGTCTCCGCTGACCTGGCTGATCGCTGTGGCCGGCCTGCTGCTGCTCGGCATCGGCGGCTGGGTCATGTGGCAGATCGGTCTGCTGGACAACGGCCGGGCCGTCGCACCCGCCGCCTCCCCGTCGCCGCCGGCGGCGCGCATCGCGACGCCCACGCCCGCACCCGTGCCTTCGCCTGCGCAATCCGCTGCGTCCGTCGCCGCGGTTGCACCGTTGTCACTGCCCGTTGGTGCGCCAATGACCGCCCCCGCAGCGGTACCCGATGACGCACTGGCGGCCGCGCCGTCGAGCCGCTTCCTGTCCGGTCAGCTCGCCGCCGATGCGCCGGCACCGACGCCGCCGCCCGCCGCAGCGCCCGCGGCGCCGCCGATCCGCATCACCCGCAACGCACCCGTCATTCCGCAGGACATCAACGAAGGCTATGCGGCGTTCAATGCAGGCGAGTACGACCGCGCACGCGTCGCCTACGAACGCGCGCTGCGTGCCGATCCGCGCAATCCGGATGCGCTGCACGGCCTGATGGCGCTGGCCGACGTCCGGGGCGATGCGCAGCAGGCGCGCATGCTGTTGCGGCGCATCGCCGAAATCGATCCGGCCGATCCGTCGGTCCAGGTGGCGCTGAGCGAAAACGTCGACCCGGTCGCACAGGAGGCACGGTTGCTGAACATCGCCGCAGCGCAGCCGCAATCGGCACCCGCCGCGTTCGCGCTCGGCAATCTATATGCCGGACAGGCCCGCTGGCGCGAGGCGCAGCAGGCCTATTTCAACGCCTGGACGCTGGCGCCCGACCAGCCTGACCACGCGTACAACCTTGCGGTGAGCCTCGACCAGCTGCGTCAGCCACGTCTGGCGCTGCAGTACTACCGCGAAGCCCTGACCTTGCGCAGCCAGCGCTCGGCCGCCTTCGACGCAGACGCGGTGGCCGCCCGCATTGCCGCGCTGCAGGCCGCGCCGGATGGGCCCTGAACACATGAACTCGCCGGCCAACGCACCGCGCCGCCCGCTCGGCCAGTTGCTGCTGGCGCAGGGTCTGGTGACCGAAGACCAGCTGCGCATCGCGCTGCAGGAACAGCAGAAGCTGAACATTCCGATGGGTCGCCTGCTGGTGCAGCTCGGCTTCGTCAGCGAAGCCACGCTGCGCGAGGCACTCGGCGTCACGCTGGGCAAACGCACGGTGGATCTGTCGCATGCGCTGATCGACGCCGACGCCCTGCGGCTGGTGCCGCAGGCGCTGGCCAAGCGGCACCGTCTGCTGCCGCTGAACTACCTGGTCAGCACGCGCAAGCTGACGGTCGCCGTGTCCGACGTGAACGACATCGTCGCGCTCGACCAGCTGCGTGCGCTGCTGCCGGAAGGCATCGAGCTCGAAACGGTACTGGCCGGCGAGACCGAAATCGCACACGCCATCGATCAGTCCTACGGCCACGAACTGTCGATCGAAGGCATCCTGACCGAGCTGGAAACCGGCGAGGTCGATTACCGTGCACTGGCCTCGTCGGCCGACGAATACAGCCAGCCGGTGGTGCGCCTGATCGACGCGCTGCTGACCGATGCGGTCAAGCGCGGCGCCTCCGACATCCACTTCGAACCGGAAGCCGGCTTCCTGCGCATCCGTTACCGCATCGACGGCCTGCTGCGGCAGATCCGCGCGCTGCACCGCTCTTACTGGCCAGCGATGGCGGTGCGCATCAAGGTGGTGGCCGGCATGAACATCGCCGAAATGCGCGCGCCGCAGGACGGCCGCATTTCGCTCACCATCAGCGGCCGGCCGGTCGATTTCCGCGTGTCGTCGCAACCGACACTGCACGGCGAAAACATCGTGCTGCGCATCCTCGACCGGGCGCGCGGCATCGTCGCGCTCGACGAACTGGGGCTGGCCGATTCGCAGCTCGACCAGCTGAAGCTGATGATCGCCCGGCCCGAAGGCATCATCCTCGCCACCGGCCCGACCGGCAGCGGCAAGACCACCACGCTGTATTCGGTGCTCAACCACATCAATTCCGAGGGCGTGAACATCATGACCCTCGAAGATCCGGTCGAATACCCGATGGCGCTGATCCGCCAGACCTCGGTCGCCGAGGCGGTGAAGCTCGATTTCGCGAACGGCGTGCGATCGATGATGCGGCAGGATCCGGACATCATCCTGGTGGGCGAAATCCGCGATGCCGAAACCGCCGAGATGGCCTTTCGCGCCGCGATGACCGGTCATCAGGTGTATTCCACGCTGCATACCAACTCGGCGCTCGGCGCGATTCCGCGTCTGCTCGACATCGGCATCCTGCCCGACATCATGGCCGGCAACATCATCGGCGTCATGGCGCAGCGCCTGCTGCGCAAGCTGTGCCTGTATTGCCGAAAGGCGCGACCGGCCGAGGCGCACGAAATCCATCTGCTCGGCCTGCGCGAGGACCGCGCAGCGCCGGACATCCACGATGCGGTCGGCTGCCCGGCGTGCGAATTCACCGGCTACCGCGGCCGGCTGGCGGTGATGGAACTGCTGCGCATGGATTCCGACCTCGACGAACTGGTGGCCCGGCGCGCCACGGCGCGCGAGCTGCGCAACGCCGCCCGCGCCAAGGGCTTCCGCTCGCTGGCCGAAGATGGGCTGCGGCGCGTCATCGACGGCTCGACCTCGCTGGACGAACTGGCGCGCGTGGTCGACCTCACCGAACGCATGGCCCAGAGCGGTCCGGACTGGTACGCGCGCTGACGATGGCGATGTTTTCGTACAAGGCGATGAACACGCAGGGCCGCATGGTGTTCGGCCGCATGGATGCCGCCAATCTGGTCGACCTCGAAATGCGCTTGAAGCGCATGCAGCTCGACTTCGTCAACGGCCAGCCGATGAAGCACGCGCAGCCGCTGTTCGGCCACAGCCTGCCGCGGCTCGAACTGATCAACTTCAGCTTCCACCTCGAACAGCTGGTGCGCTCCGGCGTGCCGCTGATCGAGGCGCTGACCGACCTGCGCGATTCGACCGAACACCCGCGCATGCGCGAAATCGTCGCCTCGCTGGTCGAAGGCATCGAGGGCGGCCGATCGCTGTCGCAGGCCATGGCCGAACATCCGGCCGCATTCAGCAAGGTACTCTGCGCACTGGTCCGTGCCGGCGAACTGACCGGCAATCTGGCCGAGGTGCTGCGCGAACAGATCGACGCCTTCAAGTGGGAAGACGAACTGGTGTCGCAGACGCGACGCCTGCTGACCTATCCGGCCATCGTCGGCACCTTCCTGCTGTTCGTCATCGCGGTGCTGATGCTGGTGGTCGTCCCCGACCTCGCGCGCTTCTTCCGCAACACCGGGCTGGAGCTGCCGCTGCAGACACGCATCCTGATGGGTACCTCGGAATTCCTGCAGGCCTGGTGGCCGGCCGTGCTGTTTCTGATGGTCGCGGCGACCGTCGGCACCGTGGCGCTCTTGCGCTACAACCCGGTGGCCCGGCAGCGCTTCGACGGTTTCAAGCTGTCGGTGCCGGTGATCGGCCCGATCCTGCACAAGGTGGTGCTGTCGCGCTTCGCCAGCATGTTCGCCATGATGTACGGCGCCGGCATCCCGATCATCGATGCGGTGCGCACATCGGAAGATGTGGTCGGCAACGAGGCCGTGCGCGACGCGCTGGCGCGTGCCGGCGCGCTGATCAGCCAGGGCCAGAACGTGACGGCCGCGTTCCAGAGCGTCGGGCTGTTTCCGCCGCTGGTCGTGCGCATGCTGCGGGTCGGCGAAAGCACCGGTGCGCTCGACCGCGCGCTGCGCGAGGTGTCCTACTTCTACACGCGTGACGTGCGTGAGTCGATTGCGCGCGCGCAGGCCGCGATGGAACCGACGCTGACGCTGGTGCTCGGCCTGCTGCTGATGGCGGTGGCGTTCGCCGTACTCGGACCGGTGTACGACATGCTGACGAAGTTGAAGACCTGATGCCGCGCCGCCACGTCCTCTATCTCGACGCGACGCAGCTTGTCGCCTATGGTTGGCGCGCCGGCGAGGTGACCGAGCACGCCCGCTTCGCGACGACGAGCGACGGCGTGGCGGCATTCGCCGACTTCCTGCGCACCCGGCGTGACGGCCTGTACCTGATCCTGTGCGATCTGGCCGACGAGGCCTTCATCGCCGAAATGGTGCCTTTCGTACGTGGCGGTGACCGCGCGGCACTGATCCGGCGCAAGCTCGGCCAGCATTTCTTCGGCACCACGCTCACCTGCGCTCGCTCGCTCGGTCGCTCGCGCGCCGGACGGCGCGACGAACAGATGCTGTTCTGCGCGCTGACCCGGCCCGCCATGCTCGAACCCTGGCTGGCGGCGCTGCGCGATGCCGATGTCGCGTTGAGCGGCATCCACAGCGTGGCACTGGCCAGCGAACCGGTGCTCGAACGACTGCGCATTGCGCAGGGCAGCACGCTGCTGCTGGCCATCACCCGCACCGGCGTGCGGCAGAGCTTCTTCGAAGACGGCCGCCTGCGCTTCTCGCGCCTGACGCCGCTCGGCGCGTTGTCGAGCAACGACCTGCCGCGCGCCTGCGCCGAAGAAGCGCGGCGGCTGCACCCCTATCTGCTGAGCCAGCGCCTGGTCACCCGCAACGCGCCGCTGAGCGTGCGCGTGCTGGTGCCGCCGGCCCGCATGGACGAGTTTTCGCAGGCCTGCCGCAGCAATGACATGCTGCAGTTCGAACTGATCGACAGTCATCTGGCGGCACAGCGGCTCGGCCTGCGCCCGGCGCCGGACGACCTGCACTGCGAAACGCTGTTCGTGCAGGCGCTGATGCGCCAGCCGCCGGCCGAACAGTTCGCGCCGGCAACCGAACGTCGCGCCTTCCGCGTCTGGCAGGCGCGCTTCGCGCTGATCGCCGCCGGCAGCGTGGCGCTGGCGGCCTGCCTGCTGATGGCCACGCACAGCGCACTCGACAGCCTCGAACTGCGGGAAAAGAGCGCGCGGCTGCAGGACGATGCGCGGCGTGCCGAAGCCGCCCGGCGCGACATCATTGCGCGCCTGCCGCCAACACCCGTGCCGCTGGACACGCTGCGCGTTGTGCATGAACGCAGCCTGCAACTGGAGCAGCGCAGCGCAGTACCGGCCGGGCTGCTGCAGGCGCTCGGCGCCGTGCTGGAGCGCTATCCGCAGGTTGAACTGGACCGACTCGACTGGAAGCTGGGCAGTGCCGGCATGCCGGCGGCCGACGGACTGGCGCCGGTCGAGGCACAACTGCTGGTGCAGGCGCGGCTGCCCGCCGAATACGGCGCCCAGCAGCGACGCGCGCTGGAACTGGTGGATGCCCTTGCCCTCGACCTGGGCCGTGCAGCGGACGGCCTGCAGGTGAAGGTCACGCGTCCGCCGTTCGATCTGGAATCGGGTCAGGTGCTGCGCGGCGGGGCACGCAGCGACCGCAGCGACGCCGACAGCACGCCGCAGTTCGCGCTGCTGATCAGCCGGGGGCTCGCGCCGTGAACGCCGCCGACCTGAAGAAGCTGCGCGGCGCCGCCGTTCTGGCTGCGCTGATGGCACTGGCCGGCGCCGGCGCGCTGTGGGCGAGCGCCCGGCTGGCGGACGAAGCGAAGCAGGACCACAGCCGGGCGATCGCCGCGCGTGCCACCGCACAGGGCGGGCTGGCCGCTGCACAGGCCGAAGAGCTGGAAATCGCGCAGAAGATCGACCGTTACCGTCAGCTCGCCGCGCGCGGCGCGATCGGCGCTGAACAGCGTCTGGCCTGGGTCGAACTGATCCGCGATACCCGGGCGCGGCATCGCCTGGGTGCGCTCGATTACGAATTTTCGCCGCAGCGGCCGCTCGATCGCTCGATTGCGCCCTCTGACGCCGGCCAGCTTGAAGTCAGCAGCAGCACACTGCGCCTGCGCCTGCCCCTGCTGCATGAGGGCGACCTCCTGACCTTGCTCGACGAACTGAGCCAGCACGCGCCGGCACTGGTACGGGTGCGTGAATGCAGCATGGTGCGGCGCGTGGTGACCGACGCGACCCCGGAAACGCTGCAGGCCGACTGTCTGCTCGACTGGATCACGTTCCGTCCGAAAGAGGGGGGAGCGTCGTGAAACGCGCGCTGCTCCTGCTTCTGTGCGGTGTCGCACATGCGGTGGCGGCGCAGCCGCTCGGGCGGCTGTTCTACAGCGAGGCGGAGCGCGCGCGGCTGGAGCAGTTGCGCGGCCAGCCGGTGCAGGCGGCCACCGTGCCACGTGCTGTCGGCACCGTGCGGCACGACGGTATCGTCGTCCGCTCGTCCGGCCCGGTGACCTGGTTCGTCAATGGCGGTGCGCTGGACGCGCGCGCACTGCCGTCGCTGCAGGCGCAGCCGGCAGGCACCGCACTTCAGCTGCAAGGCAACGCGGGTCAGGCGGTCAGGCTGCGACCGGGCGAGCAGACCGCCGTCGACGAAGCCGGTCAGGCAGCGCCGGCTTCGGGCGTGATCGACGTGCAGCCGGGGCGCAGCCGATGAGCGCATGGCCGTCGACACGGCAACGCCAGGGCGGCGCCGCGCTGCTGATCGCCGTCGCCCTGCTCGGCCTGCTGGCCATCGCCACGCTGGCGCGCGCGTTGTCGTCGCCTGCCGGCACCGACAGCGAACTGGCGACCGAGCGCGCGCTGGCCCGGGCGCGCGATGCGTTGGCGGCTTATGGTGCGCTGGGCAATGTCGCCGGCAACCATGACAACTCGCCGGGCGCCCTGCCCTGCCCGGATCTCGACAACGACGGCGTGTCCGATTTCAACTGCAACGGCCACATCGGTCGTCTGCCCTGGCGCACGTTGGGCATGGGCCCGGTGCTCGATGGCGCCGGCGAATGCCTGTGGTATGCGCGCAGCGCACGCTTCAGCAACAACATTCAGACCAGCGAACGCGGCAGCAGCGCCGACAAGCCGGCACTGAACCCGGCAACCCCGGGTGGCATCGTCGAGGTCAGTGCCGCGGGCGCCGGCCAGCCGGTGGCGGCGGTGCTGATCGCACCCGGCTCCGCACTGCCGGGGCAGTCGCGCAGCGGCGGCTTTGGCGAGTCCGGCTGCCGCGAAGGAGGCATCGAACAATTCGTCGAAGGGGCGACGGTGGCCGGCAACGCCTATACGCACACCGGCGGTGAGCATGCCATCGCGCTGCGCGCGCAGGACGATTTCAACGACCGCGTGCTCACGCTCACCACCAGCCGTCTGTTCGCCAGCGCCGGCGCGCGCGTGCTGGGCGACATTTCGCTGGCCAGCGACGGCACACCGCCGTACGCCTGGTGGATCAACAATCAGTGGTGCGCCCACGTCTGCACGTCGGGGACGCAGGGCGTCGTCGCGCTGGCAGATGGTTCGCGCGTGGCGCGGGCGCTGTCGCTGCTGCCGGCCTGCGCCGGCGTGTGCACCGGATCATGACGCGCCAGCGCGGATTCACCCTGATCGAAATCGCGGTGGTGCTGACCATCGTCGCGCTGCTCAGCGTGGGGGCGATCGCCGCACTGCAACTCGCCATGCTGCGCACGCGCATCGCCGATACCCAGACGGCGCTGCGCGAAGCCCGCGAGGCGGTTGTCGCGTTCGCCGTGGTGAATCGTTCGCTGCCCTGCCCGGCGGTGTCGGAGGTCGATGGCACCGAACAAAGCCGCGCCGGCGGCAATTGCGCCAACCGGCGCGGCCTGCTGCCCTGGCAGACGCTGGGCGTACGCGGCCTGGACGGCTGGGGCAACCGGCTCGGCTATGTCGTGTCGCAGAACACCACCGCGGCGCGCAGCCTGATCGTTGCACCCGGACAGCGCATCGCGCTCACCGGAGAAGGCGACATCGTCATCCGCACGCGCGACGCAGCGGGAACCGAGGTGCTGCTGAACAGCGCCACCGCGGTGGCCTTCGCGCTGTGGTCGCATGGCGAAAACGGGCGCGGTGCCACGACGGCGATCGGCAGCCTGATCGCCCACGATTCGGCGAGCAACGCCGACGAACAGGTCAACAGTTCGCAGCCGGGCACCTCGGGCGTGCTGTATGCGCGCGACGGCAGCGTCAACACGGCCGCGACAGGCGGGGAGTTCGATGACCTCGTGGCATGGGAATCGCGCTTCGTGCTGTTCGGTCGCATGATGAACGCGGGGCAATTGCCGTGAGCGCCGCGACACCCGGCTTTCTGTCGCGCCTGCGCAGCGGCGGCATCCTGCCCGGCGACAGTGCCGAAGAACGGCTGAACAAGTCGCTGCTGGTGCTGGCGACCGGCCTGGTCTGTGTGGCGTCGATGCTGTGGCTGGCGGTGTATTGGTCGATCGGCCCGCAACTGTCGGCCACCTTGCCTTTCGCCTACCAGCTTCTGCTGGCCGGCAACCTGCTGCTGTACATCCGCAGCGGCAATTTCAAGCTGTTCCGCAGCACGCAGCTCGGACTGTTCCTGTTCGTGCCCTTCGTCGCGCAGTGGGCCATCGGCAACTTCATCACCGCCAGCGGCATCCTGCTGTGGGGCTTGCTGGCGCCGGTCGGTGCCATCCTGTGCATCGGCGCGCGCGAGGCGCTGGCCTGGTTCTTCGCCTACGCCTTCCTGATCGTGCTGACCGGCGTGTTCGACTTCTATCTTGCCGACGCCAGCACCTACCGCGACGCCACCGTGTCGGTGGAAACCAGCGTGGTGTTCTTCGCGCTCAACTTCCTCGCCGTTTCGACCATCGTATTCATGCTGCTGCGCTTTGCGATCGAACAGAAGCAGCGCACCGCCAGTCAGCTTGCCCAGGCGCACGCGCTGCTGGAAAGCGAACAGGAGCGCTCGGAGCGCCTGCTGCTGAACATCCTGCCCGGTCCGGTCGCCGAACGCCTGAAGCAGAACGAAAGGAACATCGCCGACGGCTTTGCCGACGTCAGCGTCATGTTTGCCGACATCGTGAATTTCACCCAGGTGGCCGCCGGCATGACGCCGGCCCAGGTGTTCTCGATGCTCAACCGGGTGTTTTCACGCTTCGACGAACAGGCCGGTGCGCGCGGTCTGGAGAAGATCAAGACCATCGGCGACGCCTACATGGTGGCGGGTGGACTGAACGAGAACACGTCGGACTACACCGCCGCGCTGGCCGATCTCGCGCTGGAAATGCGCGACTGGCTCAGGAACCAGACCACCGGCACCGGCGTGCTGCTCGATCTGCGCATCGGCATCGGCACCGGTCCGGTCGTCGCCGGCGTGGTGGGCAAGAAGAAATTCATTTACGACCTGTGGGGCGACACCGTCAATCTGGCCAGTCGCATCACCACCGAAGGCGTGCCCGGCATGGTGCAGGTGGATACGACGACCTACCTCCGCCTGCGCAACCGTTTTGACTTCCACCCGCCGCAGACGCTCTATCTGAAGGGCAAGGGCGACACCGTGGTGTATCGACTGATCGGACGCAAGGAGGATCCGTCTGCGTTGGCCGGCGGCGGCATTGATATCCTGCTTGATGCGCAATGACCCCGAAAACCTCAACTGATCGGCGCAGCGCCTCGCCTGTTCTTCAGCAGCGCAGCATTGTGACGCCGGCGTCCCCGTAGGCGTCAAATGCACTGTCGGCTGTCGCCAGAAAGAGTTTTTCGCTGCGTGCCTGTGCAAAAAGCAGACGATCGAACGGATCGTGGTGATGCAGGGGGAGTTCGGCCAGATGACGGAAATGGTCGAGTGCGAGCGGTAGATCCAGCGCCGCCAGCGCCTGATAGGACGAGCGGGCGAAGCTCGCGACATCGCTGCCCAGATCAAGCTTTCCGATGCCGCACTTGATCGTCATTTCCCAGATCGATACCGGACTGATGTAAATCGTCGAGGCTGGATCACTGATCCGCTCGCGCGTCGGCTCGGCGACTTTACCGGGGGCATAAGCCAGCCAGATGATCACATGGGTGTCGAGCAGGATGCGCATCAACGATAGCTGCTGAACGCGTCCAGCGGCGCATCGAAATCTTCGGCGACGCTGATCTTTCCGGCTGCCCATCCAAAGCGACGAACGGGCGCAACGGGCTCGACCGGAACCAGCCTGACCGCCGGCTTGTTGGCACGGGCGATCACGATTTCTTCGCCGCGCAATGCTGCTGCGACCAACTCCGACAAGGCTGTCTTGGCTTCCAGCATGTTGACTTGACGCATGGCGTTCTCCGACTTGACCAACCTTTTAGTCAAGTTAATGGCTGCATGCCGCGATGTCAACGAAAAACGGGCGCCCGAAGGCGCCCGTTTCAACACAGCTTTCTGATCGGAAACCGATTAGAACGTGTGTGCGAGACCGATGTTGAAGCCGGTGTCGCCGTAGCCCGTACCGCCAGCACCGTTCGAACCCGTGCCGCTACCACCGGCGGCGTTCTTCGAGATGCCGCAGGTCGCTGCGCTGTCGCTGCTCAGCTTGGCGAACGTTGCGTACGCTTGGGTGCGCTTCGAGAACGAGTACTCACCACCAACGCCCCACTTCTTGCAGTCTGCGTTGTTGCGGGCATCGTCATTCGCCTTGACGTAGCTGGTCTTGATCGCGAAGTTGGTGGTGACGGGAACCGTCAGACCGACCAGCCAGCCATCAGCGTCCGAAATGGCTTCCGACGCAGTGTCGTCACCCTTCGTGTTTTCGTAGTAGGCCGACAGCTTGGCAACGCCGAAGTCGTAGCTGGCGCCAGCAACCCACAGATCGAACTCGAGGTCGCGACCCGCGTTTGCACGCTTGATCTTGAGGTTTTCGTAGTCGAGCGTGACGCTGATCGGGCCGTTGTTGTACAGGGCAGCCAGCGCGTACAGGGGGGTGTCACCGGTTTCGGTGTCCTGACCGGCGATTGCACCCGAACCGGCTTCCGACAGCAGCGAAGTCGTGTAGGCAGCCAGGAACTTCAGGCCAGGAGCGACTTCAGGCGTGATGTAGACAACAGCGTTGTCGGCACGGTCAGCCTGACCGAGGCCCGACGTCACACCGAACAGCGAACCGGCGTTGGCGACGGTCTGGTTCTTGAACGGGTCATACTGGCCGACGAACGAGTAACGGGCGCCATCAACACGGCCGCCGAGGACGGTACCGAAGGCACCTTCAAGACCGATCCAGCTGTGACGGTTCGACGCGTCACCGAACGACTGACCGCTGTCGCCCGAGAAACCGAATTCGAATTCGAAAATTGCCTTCAGGCCGTTGCCGAGGGCTTCGCTGCCACGGAAACCGATGCGGTTCGTGCCCTGGATGCCATCTTCGAAGTCATTCAGGCGACCTTCGCGACCACCTTGCGACAGACCACCGCTGTCACCACCACGCGACATGAAACCGTAGTCGATACGACCGTACATGGTCACGTTCGAGGCTTCGGCCAGCACGGCGGTCGGTACGAGTGCGGCTGCGATCGCAGCTGCAAGCAATTTCTTGGACATTACGCAATTCTCCTCTTGCGATGATAGTGGGTGCCCGGATCATGTTTGATCGCAGAGCGATTGTACTGCCGGGCTACACACCTTCGGACATTCAGAAGGTGGACCGCACTGTACCGAAGCATGAAAGCTCCCTGCAAGCCATGCGTAGAATTACGTATGCACCCGTCCGGTGCGTTGTGGTTTTCGTGCAACAGCGGTTCGAGGGAGGCTGGCTTGACCTCTGCCAGGACAGAGCCTTCGTAGGCGAGACACCACTCCGGACTTGTTGGATCGCCGTTCCGGGTTCGGCAAGGGTTTCGCCGTTGCACGTATATATATGCAGCGCCTGAGGCGTCAGGCGATAAAGGCTGGGCGGATCACGCCTCGACACTCCCGCGCGCGACTACGGCGACGCCGAATACCGGATCGACTCTGACTGGATGCGAGACCCGCCTCCGCACAAGGTCCACCGAGACAGGCACTCTGCGGCGAACGCTGGCTGAAGGGCATGGACCCGGGCGGATGCAGCGAGACCGTCGGTCACAACGCAGCGCGGCGGGGCCCGCCCCGCGCGACCGAACCCGGTGCACTGGAGCAACGCCTCGCCGCGCGGCCCGACCTGACGCGTCGGCTCAGTTTTCGCAGCCGCCCGCGGTCCGGCCGATCAGGTTGAAGAACTCGCGCCGGGTGCTGGCGTCGTCGCGGAAGGCGCCCAGCATGCGGCTGGTCACCATGGCGACGCCCGGCTTGTGCACGCCGCGCGTGGTCATGCACTCGTGCGCCGCCTCGATCACCACGGCAACGCCGCGCGGCTGCAGCACTTCGTACAGCGCGTCCGCGATCTGCACGGTCATCTTCTCCTGGATCTGCAGACGCTTGCCGAACACCTCGACCAGACGCGCCAGCTTGGAAATGCCGACGACGCGACGGTCCGGCAGGTAGGCGATGTGGGCCTTGCCGATGATCGGCACCATATGGTGTTCGCAATGACTTTCGAAGCGGATGCCGGTCAGCGCGATCACTTCGTCGTACCCCTCGACCTCCTCGAAAGTGCGCGACAGCACCTCGCGCGGGTCGATCGAATAGCCGGCGAAGAATTCCTCGTACGACTTGACGACGCGCGAGGGCGTATCGAGCAGGCCTTCGCGCGTCGGATCGTCGCCGGCCCACTGAATCAGCGTACGGACAGCCGCCTCGGCTTCTTCCCGGCTCGGGCGTGTGGTGTCTGAATGGTTCATGGTCATCCCGTTTTTGCTTATATATAGAGCGGCGCGATCGCGATGCGATGCCGCTGCGTGACACCCGGACTGAGCATGGTGGCGGCGCAGCCCCCTGTTTTCAAGTGCGGTTCATCGACTCGGACTCTTGATATGGCAATTTAGCTCCCCAGATTCCCCTCGAACCTGCGCGATGACGCCCATTGTTTCGGGATGTAAACCGCTGGAACAGCGTGTCGCCCGCGCGGCTCCATCGTTCGCTCACAAGCCCCGCAGCGCTTCGCTGCTGCGGGCAATAACAGTCAGGAGAGGACATCCGATGAAGATCACCCTGTCACGTACCGCTCTGGCAGCCATCGCCGCGACAACTTTCGGCCTTGGTGCGACGGCGACCACGATCGACTGGATGCACAAGGCGCAGGCCGCTGCCGACAGCCAGCCGCTGCTGCTGGCGCAGGCTGCACCGGCCACGGCGGCCGCCGGCACCGGCAATCTGGTGACCGGTCTGCCCGACTTCACGACGCTGGTCGACCAGACCTCGGCATCGGTCGTGAACATCAGCGTCGTCGGCAAGGCGGCCAAGTCGCCGGCCATGAATCCGAACGACCCGATGTACGAGTTTTTCCGCCGCTTCGGCATTCCGGTGCCGCAGGACCCGCGCGGCGGCCAGGGACCGGGCAATGGCCAGGGCCCGACACCGCGCGGCATCGGTTCCGGCTTCGTGATCAGTCAGGATGGCTACATCCTGACCAACGCGCACGTGGTGTCGGAGGCCGCCGAGGTCACGGTGAAGTTCACCGACAAGCGCGAACTGAAGGCGCGCGTGATCGGCAGCGACAAGCGCACCGACGTTGCGCTGATCAAGGTCGAGGCAAAGAACCTTCCGGCCGTCAAACTCGGCAATGCGGACCAGGTGCGTGTCGGCGAATGGGTGGCTGCGATCGGCGCACCTTTCGGCTTCGAGAACACCGTGACCGCCGGCATCGTCAGTGCCAAGTCGCGCGCACTGCCTGACGAATCGCTGGTGCCGTTCATCCAGACCGACGTGGCGATCAACCCGGGCAATTCGGGCGGTCCGCTGTTCAACCTTAAGGGCGAGGTCATCGGCATCAATTCGCAGATCTACTCGCGCACCGGCGGTTTCATGGGACTGTCGTTCGCCATTCCGATCGACGTCGCAATGCGCGTGGCCGACCAGATCAAGCAGTTCGGCCGCGCCAAGCATGCGCGCCTGGGCATCAGCATCCAGCCGATCACGCGCGACCTGGCCGACAGCTTCGGGCTGGACCGTGCGCGCGGCGCGCTGGTTGCCAATGTCGAGAAGGACGGTCCGGCGGACCGGGCGGGCCTGCAGCCCGGTGACGTGGTGCTGTCAGTCGATGGTCGCGAGGTGGCGGATTCGTTCGACCTGCCCAAGGTGATCGGCAATCTGCCGCCAGGCAAGCCGGTGAAGCTCAAGGTATGGCGTCAGGGCGCGGAACGCACCGTGACGGCGACGCTGGGCGAACAGGGCGACGCCGAAGCGGTCGCCCAAGCCGATCCGGGGCGCGACGCGCAGCCGGCACGCGACCGTCTGGGTCTGGTGGTGCGTCCGCTCACCGGAGGTGAAGCCCAGCAACTGGGCGTGAATCGCGGCCTGGTCGTGTCCGACGCGGCGGGCCCGTCGGCCCAGGCCGGCATCCAGCCGGGCGATGCCATCCTCGCGGTGAATGGTCAGCCGGTGGGCAGTGCAGAAGAACTGGCGCGCCTGGTCGAACGCGCCAAGGGCCGCGTCGCCCTGTTGATCCAGCGTGGCGACAACCGGTTGTTCGTGCCGATCCGGGCGGGTTGATCGCATCGTCTGCCACGTCACGGACGCGACACACGGAATCGACGCGCGTATCGCGGACAGGGTCCGCTCCTACGAAAGGCAACACCGTCGCGGTTTTCGTAGGAGCCGTCCCACGGTCGGCCATGCAGGCGATTCGCGTCTCCGAAATGCGGCGTCGCGTAATCGACGTCCGGATCGCGGACGGGGTCCGCTCCTACGAAAGGCAACACCACCGCGGTTTTCGCAGGAGCCTGCCTCGCAGGCGATCCGGTCTCCGGACACGCGACAGCGCTTGATCGGCGTGCGTATCGCGGACAGGGTCCGCTCCTACTTCGACGATCTCAACCGCGCCAGGACGCGCCAATCGCGCCCGACGGCCCGGATGTCGCGGATATCGACATCGACTCGTTGATCCAGCGTGTCGAACGGGCCGAGGTTGAACAGGCCCATGCCGCGGCCGAGCACGGTCGGCGCGACATACATCAGCAACTCATCGACGCAGCCTTCACGCAGCAGCGAACCATTGAGCTTGTGACCGGATTCGGCGTGCAGCTCATTGATGCCGCGCGCGCCGAGCGCCTGCAGCAGGGCTGGCAGGTCGACCTTGCCGCCATCGTTCGGCAGCACCAGCAACTCGGCACCGGCATCGCGCAGCGCGTGGGCGTTCGGCACGTCGTCCGATGCGCACACCACCAGCACGGGCGCGCGGTCGATGTCGGCGAACAGCTTCGCAGCGGGTGACAGCGCCAGGCGGGCATCGACGATGACGCGCAGCGGCTGGCGCTCCGTGGGCACATCCCGTACGGTGAGTGACGGGTTGTCCTCCTGCACCGTGCCGATGCCGGACAGCACGGCGCAGGCGCGCGCGCGCCAGCGGTGACCGTCGCGCCGCGCCGCCGGGCCGGTGATCCACTGGCTGACGCCGTTGTCGAGCGCGGTCACTCCGTCCAGCGTCGAAGCGGTTTTCAACCTGACCCACGGTCGACCGCGCGTCATGCGCGACACGAAGCCGATATTGAGTTCGCGCGCCTCCTGCTCCAGCACACCGCAACGGGTCGCGATGCCGGCTGCGGCCAGCCTGGCCAGCCCCTGACCGGAAACCAGCGGGTTCGGATCCTGCATGGCGGCCACCACGCGCGTCACACCGGCCCGGACCAGCGCGTCGGCGCACGGTGGCGTGCGGCCGTGATGACTGCACGGCTCGAGCGTTACGTACGCGGTGGCGCCGCGCGCCGCATCGCCGGCGGATTGCAGCGCATGCACCTCGGCGTGCGGCTCGCCCGCCCTCACATGCCAGCCCTCGCCGACGACCTGTCCGTCTCGCACGATGACGCAGCCGACGCGCGGGTTGGGCGTTGTCGTGTTCAGGCCGCGCGCCGCCAGCCGCAGGGCACGCGCCATGTGGTGTGCGTCATCGTCCATTCAGGTCGCTGCCTTGCGCGACGCGCGCGCCGGCTTGGTGACTTCGCGCACCACTTCCGAAAACTCGTCAACGTCCTCGAAATTGCGATACACGCTGGCAAAGCGGATGTAGCCGATCTTGTCGAGCTTCTTCAACTCGCGCATGACCAGCTCTCCAAGGCGGTCCGTGGCCAGTTCGCGCACCCCCATGGTGAGCAGGCGCTCCTCGATGCGATCCATCGCCAGATCGACCGATTCGGTCGTGACCGGCCGCTTGCGCAGTGCCAGCATCATGCTGGCGCGGAGCTTTTCGCGATCGTAGTCGGCGCGCCGACCGTCCTTCTTCACCACCTGCGGCATTTTCAGGTCGACCCGCTCGTAGGTCGTGAAGCGCTTGTCACAGGCGGCACAGCGGCGGCGGCGGCGGATGATGTCGCCGTCCTCGCTTTCACGGGTTTCGACGACCTGGGTGTCGGGCGAACTGCAGAAGGGGCATTTCATCGGGGTGCTCCGAGCATGATCCGCGGCGATGGTACGCCTAGCAGGACGCTACGGCACCCCGCACGGAGCCATCACGATCCCACTGATCAGCCGCCTTCGCTGAGCGCGATGATCCTGTTGTAGACAAATGCCGTCAGTGCCAGCCGGTCCTGCTCCGGAACATCGGTGAATTCAACGCCATGGTTCAGGATGGCCTGCTCGCTTTCCGGGTCACTGGCGTGCGTGACCGAACGGATGACGCCGCCCACCTGCACGAACTGGTCGATGTCGTCGAACTGCAGCCGGAGTTTGCAGGTGAATGTGCTGCCGGTTGCGCCCAGCGCCGACTTGCCGGCCAGCAGCGCGCCGCCCTTGCTGATGTCGATCAGCGTCGCTGCGTGCGCCGCGCCGGCTGCGTCGGTCACCGAGGCAATGATCCGGACCGGCGCCCGCTGAGCCTGGCGCACGCGCATGCCGCTGACCTTCTTCGGATAGCTCAGGTGCAGGTAGGGGAAGGGGGTGTTCGCCATCTTCAGCACATGCGCCGGAAAGGCATACACGCTCTTGCCCGAAAACAGGCGGACGACAAACGCGGCGTCCTGCTTCACGATCGCATAGCTACCTTCGACCATCGGCGCAGTCACCATGACACTGCGGCCCTTGGAATAGCCGAGCAGCCGCACGGTGTAGCGCTGCCCGTCGTCGCCGGTACCCTGAAGCTGGAAGATGTCACCGATCTGCAGACGGATTTCTTCAAGATCGAGCTGCACGCCAGCTTTGTCGCCCTCTCGCTTGGGCTCGTTTTCCTGACCGGCACGTGCGGTCACCGACGGCAGGCTGGTATTGATCTTGTCCCGGTAAAGGCCGCGTTCGCTCAGCACGTCGAGCTGGTTCTGCGTCTGCACGATCACGCCGGCTTTCAACAGCAACTTGTTGTTCTGGTCGTACAGTGAATACGGCAAAGGCCTGCCGATCGCGACGTCTGACTTGCGAACAGGAATCATCTGTCACTCCGAAATGGATGGTCTGCAAACCTATCGACACCCCGCGGCAAAACTTGATGTCACCGGGAAACAATCCTGACGCGCCTTGAGCACCGGTGTGACGTTTCGGTTATCCACGACTGGTCGCCGGTCCCGGGCGTGACCCATAATGCGGTCACGCTGACGCGGGCGATCCCTGCGTACGGCGCTGCCATGGCAGCCACCCGCTGCCGCTTCAGAGCTGTCGACACTTGCATCACCCATGCGCAGACGGACAGGCGCCCCGGACGAGCCTCTCTTCGCCCGGCACGCTGACCACCCCGGACGGGCTCCATGCCCCGGTCGGGTTGTGCATCGGCAGTGCATTTGATCGAACGGTCGATCAAACAAGAGGAGAAGTCCTGTGTCTGCACTACCCCACCCCCTGCTGGTCTCGGATCCGGACGCCATCGAAACCCAGGAATGGCTGGACGCGCTTGAAGGCGTGATCGAGCACGCGGGCGAACAACGCGCGCATTACCTGATCGAACGGCTGACCGAACAGGCGCGACGCGCCGGCATCAACCTGCCGTATTCGGCGACCACGGCGTACATCAACTCCATCCCGGCCGGCAAGCAGGTGCAGGCACCCGGCGACTACGAAATCGAACATCGCATCCGCAACTACATCCGCTGGAATGCGATGGCGATGGTGCTGCGCGCCAACAAGCACACCAATGTCGGCGGTCACATCGCCAGCTTCGCGTCGAGCGCGACGCTGTATGACGTGGGTTTCAACTGGTTCTGGCATGCGCCGAGCCCGACCCACGGCGGCGACCTCATCTACTTCCAGGGCCATTCGGCGCCTGGCGTGTACGCCCGCGCCTTCCTGCTCGACCGCATCAGCGCGTCGCAGCTCGACAACTACCGCCAGGAAGTCGGCGGCGAAGGCCTGTCGAGCTACCCGCATCCATGGCTGATGCCTGATTTCTGGCAGTTTCCGACGGTGTCGATGGGACTCGGGCCGCTGCAGGCCATCTATCAGGCCCGCTTCATGAAGTATCTGCAGGACCGCGGCATCGCCAACACCGAAGGCCGCAAGGTGTGGTGCTTCATCGGCGACGGTGAAACCGACGAACCGGAAACGCTGGGCGAAATCGCCATGGCGGCGCGCGAGAAGCTCGACAACCTGGTGTTCGTCGTCAATTGCAATCTGCAGCGCCTCGACGGCCCGGTACGCGGCAACGGCAAGATCATCCAGGAACTGGAGGGCGATTTCCGCGGCGCCGGCTGGAATGTGATCAAGCTGCTGTGGGGTGGCTACTGGGACCCGCTGCTCGCGCAGGACAAGAACGGCCTGCTGGCGCAGCGCATGATGGAAGTGGTCGACGGCGAATACCAGACCATGAAGGCGCGCGACGGCGCCTATGTGCGCGAGCAGTTCTTCGGCAAATACCCGGAACTGGCGGCCATGGTCGCCAACTGGAGCAACGAGGACATCTTCCGCCTGAACCGCGGCGGCCATGATCCGCACAAGGTGTATGCCGCCTATGACGCGGCGGTCAAGCACACCGGCCAGCCGACGGTCATCCTGGCCAAGACCATCAAGGGCTACGGCATGGGCGGCTCGGGCGAGGCGCAGAACATTTCGCACCAGCAGAAGAAGGTCGACCTCGAATCACTGCGCGGCTTCCGCGACCGCTTCGACCTGCCGATCAGCGACGCCGACATCGAAAACCTGCCCTACCTGAAGTTCGAGGAAGGGTCGAAGGAACTGCAATACATGCGCGAACGGCGCATGGCGCTCGGTGGCTACCTGCCGAGCCGCCGCACGAAGGCCGAGCCGCTCGAGGTGCCGCCGCTGTCCGCCTTCGACGCCCTGCTCAAGGCGTCCGGCGACGGGCGCGAGCTGTCGACCACGATGGCTTTCGTGCGCATCATGAACATCCTGCTGCGCGACCCGCACATCGGCAAGCGCGTGGTGCCCATCGTGCCGGACGAATCGCGCACCTTCGGCATGGAAGGCATGTTCCGGCAGATCGGCATCTGGAATCAGGAGGGCCAGAAGTACGTGCCGCAGGACGCCGACCAGCTGATGTTCTACAAGGAATCGAAAACCGGCCAGATCCTGCAGGAAGGCATCAACGAAGCGGGTGGCATGAGCGACTGGATCGCCGCCGCGACCAGCTACTCGGTGCATGGCGTCGCCACGATCCCGATCTATCTGTTCTATTCGATGTTCGGCTTCCAGCGCGTCGGCGACCTGATCTGGGCTGCCGGCGACCAGCGTTCGCGCGGCTTCCTGATCGGCGGCACGGCCGGGCGCACGACGCTCAATGGCGAGGGCCTGCAGCATGAGGACGGCCACTCGCATCTGTGGTCGGCCGCCATCCCCAACTGCATCAGCTACGACCCGACCTTCTCGTACGAAGTCGCGGTCATCGTGCAGGACGGCCTGCGCCGCATGATGGCGGAGCAGGAGGACGTGTTCTATTACCTCACGGTGATGAACGAGAACTACGAGCACCCGGCGATTCCGGACGGCGCCGAAGCGGACATCCTGAAGGGCATGTACCTGTTCCGCCGCGGTGCGGCATCGAACGGTCCGCGCGTGCAGCTGACCGGCAGCGGCACCATCTTCCGGGAGGTGATCGCCGCGGCGGAACTGCTGCGCAGCGACTGGGGTGTCGAGGCCGACCTGTGGTCCTGCCCCAGCTTCACCGAGCTGGCGCGCAACGGCGCCGACTGCGCGCGCTGGAACCTGCTCAATCCGCTGGAAGCACCGCGCATGTCGCACGTCGAGCACTGCCTGCGCGATACGCGCGGACCGGTGATCGCCGCGACCGACTACGTGCGTCTGTTTGCCGAGCAGATCCGCGCCTTTGTGCCACGCCGCTACGTGGTGCTGGGTACCGACGGTTTCGGGCGCTCCGACACGCGCGAGGCGCTGCGCGCGCATTTCGAGGTGGACAAGCACTGGGTGACGGTCGCTGCGCTGAAGGCGCTGGCGGACGACGGCGCGCTGGACCGTGCAAGGGTGGCCGAAGCCATCGCGCGTTACGGGCTGGACGTGACCAAGCCCAACCCGCTGTACGTCTGAGTCGGCACTGACCGGCAGGCTGACCCGAGCCGCAATGCGGCAGGGCGCCTTTCCGGCCGCGCCGCGCGCGGCCGCACCTGAACAAGCGAGGCTGAAATGAGCACCATCAATATAGAAGTACCTGACATCGGCGACTTCGCCGATGTCCCGGTCATCGAAGTCCTGGTCAAGCCGGGCGACCGCGTCGCACTCGACGCACCGCTGGTGACGCTGGAATCCGACAAGGCCACGATGGACATTCCGGCGCCGGCCGCCGGCGTGATCGGCCAGATCACCGTCAAGGTCGGCGACCGCGTGTCGCAGGGCGCGACCATCGGGACGATGGAAGCGGGCGCACCGGAGGCGACCGCCGCGTCGGTGACCGCACCGACGGCCGCGGTGGCAGCACCGCCTGCTGTACTGCCCGCTGTACTACCCGATTTGCCGCCCCCGGTCATGCCGAGCGCGATCGCCGTGCCGGCCGCACCCACCCCGTCCGCTTCCGGAGCTGTCGCACCGGCTGCCGCCAGCGCCGCTGCGCCACAGCCCGCTGTCGGCGGCAGCAAGGCACACGCCAGTCCGTCGATGCGCGCCTACGCACGCGAACTGGGGGTCGATCTGACCCGCGTCGCGGCGAGCGGACCGAAGAACCGGATCATGCGCGAGGACATCAACGCCTTCGTCAAGGGTGCGCTGCAGGCGCCCGCTTCCGCCTCCGCAGCGGCGGGCGGAAGCGGCGCCGGACTGGACCTGCTGCCCTGGCCGAAGGTCGACTTCACGAAATTCGGCGACATCGAACGCAAGCCACTGTCGCGCATCGGCAAACTGAGTGCAGCCAACCTGTCGCGCAACTGGGTCATGATTCCGGCGGTCACCTATCACGAAGACGCCGATGTCACCGACCTCGAAGCCTTCCGCCAGCAGATCAACGCGGAACAGGCCAAGGGCGGCATCAAGCTGACCATGCTCGCCTTCATCATCAAGGCGGTGTGTTCGGCGCTGAAGAAGTTTCCCGACTTCAACAGTTCGATCGACCTGCAGGCCGAAGAACCGGCGCTGATCCTGAAGCAGTACTGCCACATCGGCTTCGCCGCCGACACACCGGGCGGGCTGATGGTGCCGGTCATCCGCGACGCCGACAGGAAGGGCGTGGCCCAGCTGGCCGCCGAATGCGGCGAGCTGGCGGCCAAAGCGCGCGACGGGAAACTGTCTGCTGCGGAGATGCAGGGCGCCTGCTTCACCATTTCCAGCGTCGGCGGTCTGGGCGGCACCGGATTCGCGCCCATCATCAACGCACCGGAAGTCGCCATCCTCGGCGTCAGCCGCACCACGATGAAACCGGTCTGGGACGGCTCGACCTTCCAGCCGCGCCTGATATTGCCGCTTTCGCTGACGGCCGATCACCGCGTCGTCGACGGCGCAGCGGCGACCCGCTTCAACGCCCATGTCGCGGCGCTGCTGGCCGACATGCGCCGCGTGCTGATGTAAGGAGACCGACATGAGCACACTGACTGTAAAAATCCCCGACATCGGCGACTTCAAGGACGTGCCGATCATCGAAATCATGGTCAAGCCCGGCGACACGGTGGAGGCGGACGCGCCGCTGATGTCGCTCGAGTCAGACAAGGCCACGATGGACATCCCCGCACCGCAAGCCGGCCGCATCGTCGAATTGAAGGTGAAGGTCGGCGACCGCGTGTCCGAAGGCAGCGTCGTGCTGACGATGGAGGCGGCGGTGTCCGCTGCAACCGCACCTGCGGGCGCAAGCCCTGTGGCAGTGGCTCCTGCTGCAGCCGCCCCGGTGGGCGCAGCGTCCGCGCCGCGATCGGTCGCCGAACCTGCCCCGGCCACCGGCCGCGCACCGGCCAGGGTCGATGAAAGCTGCGCCGTACTGGTGATCGGCGGTGGCCCCGGCGGCTATTCGGCGGCCTTCCGCGCCGCCGACCTCGGATTGGATGTGATCATCGTCGAGCGCTACGCCACGCTGGGCGGCGTCTGCCTGAACGTGGGCTGCATCCCGTCCAAGGCGCTGCTGCACGTCGCGGCGGTGGCCGACGAGGCCGCAGCGCTGGCCGCACACGGCATCAAGTTCGGCGCGCGCGAAGTGGACCTCGGCGCCCTGCGCGGCTGGAAGGACAAGGTGGTCGGCAAACTGACCGGCGGTCTGTCCGGCATGGCCAAGGCACGCAAGGTGAAGGTGGTGCGCGGCACGGCGCGATTTGTCGATCCGCAGCATGTCGAGGTCGCCCTCACCTCCGGCGACGGCAGGGCGGAAACCGGCGAGAAGTCGGTGCTGAAGTTCGGCCACTGCATCGTCGCCGCCGGCAGCCAGGCGGTGAAACTGCCCTTCATGCCGGACGATCCGCGCGTCGTCGATTCGACCGGCGCGCTGCTGCTGGCCGACATTCCGAAGCGCATGCTGGTGATCGGCGGCGGCATCATCGGCCTGGAAATGGCTACCGTGTATTCGACGCTGGGCGCCCGCATCGACGTGGTCGAAATGACCGGCGGCCTGATGCAGGGCGCCGACCGCGATCTGGCCAAGGTGTGGGAGAAGAAGAACGCCCAACGCTTCGACGCCGTCATGCTGAACACGCGGGTGACCGGCGCCGAGGCGACGGCGGAGGGCATCAAGGTGAGCTTCGAGGGCGCGAAGGCGCCGGCGGAGGCGCAGATCTACGATCGCGTGCTGGTCGCGGTCGGCCGCTCGCCGAACGGACGCAGGCTGAACGCCGAGGCCGCCGGCCTGCGCGTGGACGAGCGCGGCTTCATCCCGGTCGACAGCCAGATGCGCAGCAACGTGGCGCACATCCACGCCATCGGCGACATCGTCGGCCAGCCCATGCTGGCCCACAAGGCGGTGCACGAAGGCCACGTCGCGGCGGAAGTCATCGCCGGCCACAAGCGTCATTTCGACGCCACGGTGATTCCGTCGGTGGCCTACACCGACCCCGAAGTCGCCTGGGTCGGACTGACCGAGGACGAGGCCAAGGCACAGGGCCGCAAGGTGACCGTCGGCAAGTTTCCGTGGGCAGCCAGCGGACGGGCCATCGCCAACGGTCGCGACGAGGGCTTCACCAAGTTGATTTTCGACGCGGACAGCGGTCGCATCGCGGGCGGCGGCATCGTCGGCGTATCGGCCGGCGACATGATCGGAGAGATCGCGCTCGCGATCGAAATGGGCGCCGACGCGGTGGACATCGGCCACACGATCCATCCGCACCCGACGCTGGGGGAATCCATCGGGCTGGCGGCTGAAGTGGCGGAGGGAAGCTGCACCGATTTGCCCAGATCGACCCGATGACCGCGCAGCACACTTGTCGACTTTTCTTACAAAAACCGGGGAAAAAGGAACGGAGATTAAATTAACCGCTTAAAAACATGGTGTTGAAAAACCGCCGTTTGAAGGCCTGTTTCTTGCATGGTATCTGCTCGATACCGTCGCGTGACGTGATCACCTCCACAGGCATCAGCCCTGTATTTGGCGATAGACTCCGGCACGCATGGCGGTTACAACATATTGGGCAACGGACAAATGGAAAATAATTCGGAAATCGATCGCACTCGCGAGGCTTCGTTACCGACACCACAGGAAACGGCACTGCGCCGCAGCCTGCTCAAGGCCGGATTCGGTGTGGGCGGCGTGCTGATGGCGCGGCAGGCGAAATCCACGTTCGAAACACCCTATCAATGCACGCTGTCCGGCCAGATGTCGGGCAACGTAAGCCGGAACGATGGAACGACACCGAACTGCAAGATCGGGTTGTCACCCGGCTACTGGCAACAGTGCAGTCGCTTCACCACCGACTGGAAAGTCACGGCCCCGAAGATCTGCAAAAAAGTTAATGGCAGTTGGAGGGTCTACACGAGGACAAATCCTCCGAAGTTCTCCGAGATAACGAACACTGAATTGTTTAAAGTTTCCGGTACGGTAATGGTCAGCGGCTCACCGGTTGAATGCACGCTCGGTGCAACATTGGCTTCCGTGTTGGGTACTGCTGTCGGTCTGACCGGCATACCTGGTTTGGCTGATGGCAGTTCGCGCCAAGTGTCTCTTTGGGAGCTGGTCGCCTACGGCGAAGACCAAACCGCCTTTCCGCAACAGATCGGACAGTTCGCCCGCCACATAGCCGCCGGGGTATTGAACGCTAAGGCCTACCCGGGAACATACCCGATCACGATCCCCCAGCTTCGCGCGATCTGGGATGCAATCACAGGTGGCGGAACGAGCACCTCGGGTGAGTACGAGTTGATGGGAACAGGGCTCGATTTTGGCGAAATCCAGGATTACCTGAACACTACGTGGAATTGAGCGACAACCCGCCTTGTCGGGTCGAGTTCATCGAGACCGAAGGATTGCTTGTGGCCCGGTTTGCCGACGAGACGGAAGCCGTGGTCTACGACGCGGCGCATTGCACACTCGCTGTCGTGGAAGTGCTGCAGCAGTAAGCAGCTGGCGTCACAAGCCGTTAAGCTGCGCGGACCGACCATCTATCCGCGCAGCAGGTTGTTCCCCTGAAACACTCCCAGATCAGAATCGGAAGCTTTTCGGTACGCGTGCAGTGCGATGTGCCTGCGTTCTGGCGTGCTTTCGACTTTTTTTATGCGGACAACCCGCCTGAGCCGGCCGACGGGTTTTGCGATTTCTCCGTACGGCTGGTCACGCCGGGACTTATCCGCAGACCGATCCATCCGCAGATCACATTCGATCTCGATGGCGTGCGTCCATTCAAGCCACTGCCGGAACACCAGGCCTTTCCGCTTTTCGAGTGGGGTCTCAACTGGTGCATCGCGATGCATATGCATCGTTGCGTACTGATACATGCCGCGGTCGTCGAGCGCAACGGCTTCGCGCTCATCCTTCCCGCACCGCCGGGTTCCGGCAAAAGCACGCTGTGCGCCGGCCTGACTGCGCGCGGCTGGCGGCTGCTCTCCGATGAGCTCGCGATGATCACTCCGGACACCCTCGAACTGATTCCATTTCCGCGCCCGATCAGCCTGAAGAACCGGTCGATCGACGTCATGCGCGACTATGCGGGCGGCGATGTCATCGGGCCTGTTTTTGCCGATACCCACAAGGGCGATGTGGCGCACATGAAGGTGCCGTCTTCTGCACTCGCGAACACCCTCATCAGGGCGCGTCCCGGCTGGATCGCGTTTCCGAAGTACCGGGCGGGTAGCACCTTGCGTCTGTCACCGATAACCCGTGCGCGCACCGTGCTTGCGCTTGCCGACAACTCGTTCAACAGTGATCGTCTCGGCGAGCAGGCCTTCCGCACGCTGTCGAGCACCGCAGCCGCAAGCGGATGTTTCGAGTTCGAGTACAGCATGCTCGACGAAGCGATAGCCTGCTTCGATGCGCTGGCCGACATGCGCGCGTCGCGATGACCCCGGAAAGGCTGCCGCTCTGCACGTTGCTGGTGACCCCTGCACGGGCGGCCGACATGTCCTTGCGGGATTGGGAGACCGTCATCGTGCAAGCTAGAAAATCCAAGTTGCTCGGGCTTCTGCATCACGTCCTTTCCGTCAGCGGACATGCGCATCAAGTACCGGAACGGGTGTGGCACCACCTCGCCTCGGCCGCGCAACTGGTGGCGGAGCAGCATCTGTCGCTGGGCCATGAAATCCGTCAGATACTGGACGCACTGAAATCCGTCGATGGCCGGATTGTGGTGCTGAAGGGGGGCGCATACGTCATGCGCGGTCTCGCGGCCGGTCATGGCCGGACCTTTTCCGACATCGATATCCTGGTGCCCCGCGAAAGACTTGGGGAAGTCGAAGCGCGGCTCATGGTGGATGGTTGGGTCAGCCAGCATCGTGACGCCTACGACCAGCGTTACTATCGGCAATGGATGCATGAGATTCCGCCGATGTCCCACATCCGTCGCGGCACCACGCTCGATATCCATCACGCGCTGACGCCGCTGACATCCCGCATTCGTGCTGATTCGTCGGCGATGCTCGCGGCAGCCGAACCGCTGCCATCGGACAACCGGCTGATGACGCTCTCACCTCAGGACATGGTGCTGCACAGCGCGACACACCTGTTTCTCGAGAGCGAGTTTCACAGCGGGTTGCGTGATCTTTTCGACCTCTACTCGCTGGTCACCGAGTTCCGCAGCCGCGACGCCTGCTTCGATCAGAAGCTCCTTGCGCGCGCAGCCGGTGTCGGCCTGACGCGCCCCCTCTTTCTTGCCTTCCGATACCTGCATCGGATCCTGGCGCTCGACATTCCGACCCACACGGCATCCGAACTGCAGCGCGTGGCCCCGAACCCGCTGCATCTGAAGGTACTGGACACGCTATTCACCCGCGCACTGTCGCCCCATCACGAGAGCGCCATGGATGCCCTGACACCCGTCAGCCTGTTCCTGCTGTATCTGCGCGGCCACTGGCTGCGTATGCCGATCCATCTGCTGGTCGTCCATCTGAGCCGCAAAGCCGTCATGAAACTGACAAAAAAGACCGATAATGATGACGAATCCGAAACGGCAAGATGAGCGATGAACAGTGATGACCTGAAGAAAGCCGTGGCCCGTTCGGCACTGGCCCACGTGGTGCCGGGCGAACTGCTCGGTGTCGGCACCGGTTCGACCGCCAATCATTTCATCGACCTGCTGGCATCCGAGGGCTTGAAGATCGCTGGCGCGATCGCCAGTTCGGAGGCCTCGGCGGCCCGGCTGCGCGGTCACGGCATTACCGTGCTGACGCTGGACGAGGCGATCACTTCCGGTCGGCGCATCCCGGTCTATATCGACGGTGCGGACGAGATCGATCCCGGGCTTCACCTGATCAAGGGGGGCGGCGGCGCGCTGACGCGCGAGAAGATCGTGGCCGCGGCATCCGACTGTTTCGTGTGCATCGCCGATGCGTCGAAGTGCGTCGATGTGATGGGGCGCTTCCCGCTGCCCGTCGAAGTGATTCCGATGGCGGTTGCGCTGGTGTCGCGGGAACTGCTGCGGCTGGGCGGTGTGCCGAAGGTGCGCGAAGGCTTCGTGACCGACAATGGCAATCTGATCATCGACGTCGCCGGACTGTCCATCACGGATCCGGTCGCGCTGGAAACCGAACTGGACCATCTGACAGGCACCGTGACCAACGGCCTGTTCGCCCGTCGCCGCGCCGACATTGCGCTGATATCCTCGGCCAATGGCGTGCAGACACTGCGCGGCTGAACACTCTGGTGCAGACGCAGTCTCACCTCACACCACCTTCCGGAACGCATTGACATGAGCGAGCACATTTCCAAGCGCTATGACCACGAACTGGAAGGCCTGCGCACGGGCTTGCTGCAGATGGGCGGCCTGATCGAACAGCAGATCGAACACGCGATGCGCGGCGTGATCGAGCGCAACCTGCCGCTGCTCGAAGAAGTCATCGCCACCGAAAAGAAGGTGAATGCGATGGAGATCGAACTGGATGAAGCGTGCAATCAGCTGATTGCCAAGCGTCAACCGGCTGCGAGCGACCTGCGGGTGATCATGTCGATGGTCAAGACCATCACCGATCTGGAGCGCGTCGGCGACGAAGCGAAGAAGATCGCCAAGATGGGCCGGCACATTCTCGAATCCGACGCCATCTTCGTGCCGCGTGTCGAGCTGCGCCACGCCGCGTCGATGGCGGTCGACATGCTGCGCCGCACGCTGGACGCGCTGGCCCGCCAGGATCTGGCGAGCGCCACCGAAGTCGTGCGCCAGGACAAGGAGGTCGACGCCGAATTCAAATCCATCATGCGCCAGCTCATCACCTTCATGATGGAAGATCCGCGGACGATTTCCTGCGGTCTGGACATGCTGTTCATCGCCAAGGCGATCGAGCGTATCGGCGACCACTCCAAGAACATGGCGCAATACGTGGTGTTCATGGTCAAGGGGACCGACGTGCGACATGCCGGGCTGGCTGCCATGGAGGCCGCAGCGGCAGCAGACTGAGGCTTTTTCCGTTTGCCTGCACGGCCCGCGCACCCTGATTGCCGTGTGACGGGCCAGCCCTTTTGCGTCCACGCAACGGCAAAACCCGCTGCCGGTCAACCTAGGCTGTTCGGCTGGGTGTAAATCCGCCGCAAACCCTCTAAACTCCGCCAGATACAAGAACTTAAGATGGACGGGGGTCGTCAGTGTCGATTGTCAGGGCGGGACTTGCATTCGCGGTAGCGGGCGGGGCCATTCTCGCATCGGCGAACCTGCATGCGGAAGAATCCGCTGACGGTCCGCGATTCGAGGTCAGAAGCTATGCGGTTGCCGGCGGCTCGGTATTCCGGCCACCGGAAATCGATGCACTCCTGACGCCCTATGTCGGCAAGGCGGTCGGATTTGCCGAGATCGAAGCGGCCCGCACTGCGTTGCAGACCGCTTACCACCAGCGCGGCTTCGGTGCGGCGCAGGTCACCATCCCCGAACAGGAACTGAGCAGCGGCACGGTCACGCTCGAGGTGCTTGAGCCCAAGCTCGAAGCGCTGACGCTGCAGGGCGCACGCCACCACGACGACGAGAACATCCGGCGCAGCCTGCCCGCCCTGGCGGAAGGCAGCATGCCCAATACTGAAGCCGTCGCGCACCAGTTGGCGCTGGCCAACGAGAACGCGTCGAAGCAGACCGACGTGACGTTCCGCTCGGCGCGCAAACCGGGCGAAATCGCCGCAACCGTTTCGGTCACGGACAGCAATCCGCTGCGCCGGTTCGTGACCGTCGACAACAGCGGCACACCGTCCACCGGCACGCACCGCATTTCGGTCGGCCTGCAGCACAACAACCTGTTCAACCGCGACCACGTCGCAACGCTGCAATACACGACCTCGATCGAACAGCCGTCCGACGTGACCATCGTCGGTCTCGGTTATCGCATTCCGCTGTACGAAAGTGGCAACTCCATCGATCTGGTCGGCGGATTTTCCAGCGTCAGTTCAGGTCAGGTGCAGGTGCTGAATTCGACCGCGACCGTGTCGGGCAGCGGTCGCATCTTTTCCGCGCGCCACAACTGGCATCTGCCGCGCATCGGCGAATTGTCCCAGCGCATCAGCCTGGCCGCCGACTGGCGCGATTTCGACAGCAGCTTCCTGCTCGACAACACGCCAGGCAACCTCGTGCCGCGCGTCATCACGCACCCGATTTCCCTCTCGTGGAGCGGCAACTGGCGCGGCGATACGCGGGAAGCTGGCGTGCAGATCAGCGTCGCGCGCAACCTGCAGGGCGGCGAGCATGGTCGAGACACAGACTTTAACGCTCTGCGTGCGGGCGCCAATGCGCGCTTCGCAGTCATGCGCGCCAGCGCCTCGTGGTTCCAGTTGTTGCCGCGTGACTGGCGCGTGCGGCTGCAGGCGCAGGGTCAGTACACACGCGACGAGCTGGTGTCCGGCGAACAGTTCGGCATCGGCGGAGCCGAGTCTGTGCGCGGCTTGCGTGAGCGCGTACTGGCCAACGACCGCGGCTGGCGGGTCAGCGCCGACCTCGACACACCGGCCTGGACTGAAGACATCTGGGTCATGCGAGGCGTGCTGTTCGGCGACGTTGCACATCTTTACAGAGTCAATCCGCTGCCGGGGGAAACTGCAGGGGATGGCGTGCTCTCGGCCGGCGTGGGCCTGCGCGTCAACTATTCCACATGGCTCTCGGGACGGATCGACTACGCTCGCCTGATCGACGGCGCAGACCGTTACGCGTCCGGCAGTCACCGGGTTCACGCGTCGTTCAGCCTGAGTTTCTAGGCGACAGCATCACAAGGGGCGGAAACGGTATCGCCCATTTCAGACATTACGACATGCGGGGATGCAGTCGGAATTTTTGCGTTGGCCCGCGCGGGCCTGAACCGGATTACCTGCAGCATCGGTAGTCGTGTTCACGGCCTCGCGGAGAAGAACTTGAGGCCGAAATGAACAAGGGTCGCTACAGACTGGTTTTTTCCGAAGAGAAGGGCGGCTACGTCCCGGTGCCGGAAGAAACGAAGGCACGCGGCAAGGGCGGCGGCGCGCGTGCGCTGCGGCGCGTCGTGGCGGCGATGGCCGCCGCATTGCCCGGGCTTGCGATCGCCAACCCGACCGGTCATCAGGCGATCCACGGCGATGTCGGCGTGCAGGCCCAGGGCAGTACGCTGAACATCACGGCCAGCGACAAGGCCATCATCAACTGGCAGCAGTTTTCCATCCAGCCGGGTGAAACCACCCGCTTCATCCAGCCGAGCTCGACCGCCAGCGTGCTCAACCGCGTGGTCGGTCAGGATCCGTCGAGAATCCTCGGCAACCTGATCGCCAATGGCCGCGTTTTCCTGATCAATCCGAATGGCGTGCTGTTCGGTGCCGGCGCGAAGGTGGACACCGCGGGGCTGGTCGCGTCGACGCTCAACATCCGGAACGAAGACTTCCTGGCCGGCAGGATGAAGTTCGATGCCGAGGGCAACGCCGGCAAGCTGCGCAACGACGGCACGCTCAAAACGACCGGCGGCCCGCTGATCCTGATCGCCACCGATGTCGAAAACACCGGGCTGATCACGGCCGAGAACGGCGACATCGTGCTGGCGGCCGGCAAGAGTGTCGAAATCGCCGATCCGCATCAGCCGTCGCTGCGCGTCAAGATAGAAGCCGGTGGTGAGGCGATCAACCTCGGCCAGCTGATTTCACGCGGCGGCAGCGTCGGCATGTTCGGCGCAGCGCTTACGCAGGCGGGCAGGATATCGGCAACCGGTGCCCACCGCACCGAAGATGGCCGCATCGTGCTGCGCGGCTCGAAATCCGTCACGCTCACCGCGCAGTCGGAAACGAGTGCCCAAACCGCCGACGGCACGGGTGGCTCGATCGACATCAGCGCCCCCGAAGTGAAGGTGGATGCGGGCGCCCTGGTGGATGCGAGCGGTACGGCGGGTGGCCGGATCGAAGTGAGCGCCGAACAGCGCGCGACGGTCGAAGGCACGCTGCGCGCGGTCGGCCGTGTGGATTCGGGCCCTGCCGCAGGCACGCCCGCTCCCGTTGCCCCGACTGCACCGACACCGGCCGTCGGCGATGACATCGACCTGCCGGTCACCGCGGCTGGCCCCGCCCCCGTGGCACCGGCCAGCGTACCGCTCGGCCGGGGCGGCGAGATCGTCGTCACCGCCGAGACCGTCGTGCTCGATGGCGATGCAGTGCTCGATGCATCGGGCGACGCCGGCGGCGGTTCAATCCTGGTCGGTGGCGACTGGCAAGGCGCCAATGCCGAGGTGCGCAACGCCCGCATCAGCTGGGTCGGGCATGGCGTGAGCCTGTTGTCCGATGCGCTGCTCAAGGGCGATGGCGGCAAGGTCGTCGTCTGGGCGGACGAAGCCACCGCCTTCGCCGGCAGCATCTGGGCGCGCGGCGGTCGCGAGGGCGGTGACGGCGGTCAGGTGGAAGTTTCGGGCAAGGTGGCCCTGCTCTACCGCGGCCGCACGGACACACGCGCCGAGCGCGGCCGCAATGGCGAACTGCTGCTCGACCCGCTGGCCATCATTCTTCAAGGCGGCAGCGGCGACGGCAGCACCGATGGCTCACAGCTGTTCAGGAGTGGCGCCACGCCGGGCACCATCACGGCCGACGCGCTCGGCCCGACGCTGCTGTTCGAAAGCGAAATCGAGGAACAGAGCAAGACGACCGACATCATCCTGCGTGCGCAAAGGTCGGTGACGGTCGGCAGCAGTGCATTCAGCTACACGGGGAGCGGCAATCTTGCCGGCGAAGCTGCCGGTACGCTGGTACTCGCCGATGGCAGCAACCTGCTGATCGAAACGCGCAATCTCGGCGGCGAAGAAGGCGGCCCGAGTGCCGGCATCGACCTCGTGACCGGCGGCCTACACGGCGTCAATCTGCGCATCATCACTCAGGGTACCGGCGGCATCACGATGCAGACCGGCTACAGCAACGGTACCGCAGTCGGCGATCAACGCGCCGACATCATCGTGCCGGTGCTCACGGCCGGCGACGGAAGCATCCTGCTGCGTACGGTCCGGGGCACCGGTTCGACCATACAGTTCCGCAATGCCGTCACCACCGACGGCGTGCTGCAGACCTCGGCCGACATGCATGTCGGCAGCCATCGCCTGCAGGGCAGCGATGGCGTGGCCATCGACGGCGACTACACGCTTGACAACGGCACGCTCGACATCGACGGCGCCAGCGCTGCGATTTCCGGCACGCTCTACCTCTCCGGTACGCTCGACGGCAGTGCACCGCTGACGCTCGGCGGGCTGACCTGGTACAGCGGCGTCATGACCGGCACCGGAGCCGTCACGCTGACGGGTGCCGGCGAGTTGCCGCCGAATTTCAACTACCGCTACCTCGACCGCACACTCAACATCGCCGGCACGCTGGACCTGAAGAACAACCTTCAGCTCTACATCCGCAACGGCGGCGCCCTGCACCTGACGTCGACCGGCGTACTGCAGTCCACGACGCATGACGGAAACATCTACTTCAACAGTGGCGCAAGTGGTACGGCGCTGTTCAGCGCCGAGGCCGGCGCCCAGGTGAATGTCGCCGCGGGGCGACAGATCAGCCTGTATTCCGACAACAGTATCGGCAATCAGATATCGGCCCGTTTCACCACCAGCGGCGCGGGCACCCTTGCACTGACCGGGGGGCGCTTCACGCTGACCGGCAATTCGGTGATCTCCGGCAGCGGCAACTTCGCCATGGCGGGTGCCGACCTGTTCGGCAGCGGCAACCTCACCCTGGGCAACAACTTCCGCTGGCTCAATGGCGGCATGTATGGCGATGGGGTGACGCGCATCACCGGTCAGGCCCAGCTGCCGCAGGCGGCCGGCAACCGGTTCATCCAGCGCAGGCTGGAGGTGGCCGGCACGCTCGACGCCAACAACAACCAGTGGTTGTACGTGCAGAACGGCGGCGTACTGCACATCACGTCCACCGGCACGCTGCGCTCGGTGACGCACGACGGCAACATCTTCCTGCAGGCCGGCGGCAGCGGCAGTGCCGCATTCAGCGCCGACCAGGGTGCCCGGATCGATGTCGGTGCCTCGCGCAATCTGTACCTGTTCACCGACAGCAATGCCGGAAACACCTTCTCGGCAGATGTTGACCTGACCGGAGCAGGCACCTTCGCATTCAGCGGAGGCCTGATCACGCTGAGCGGCGATTCCTCCATCGGCGGCACCGGCCTGTTTGCCATGACCGGGGCAAACGTCGGCGGCGCGGGCAATCTCGACATCGACAGCCGCTTCGTCTGGACATCCGGCTCCATGGGCGGCAGCGGCATCACGCGCATCGGCGGACTCGCTTCGCTGCCGCAATCGAACGCCAACAAATTCCTGCAGCGCCGGCTTGAAGTCAGCGGCACGCTCGACGCAGACAACAACAACCTGCTGTACGTGCAGGCGGATGGCACCCTGCACCTGACATCGACCGGACGGCTGCGCAGCACGACGAACGACGGCAACATCTATCTGCAGGCGGGGGCATCGGGCATCGCGCGCATCACTGCAGACGCCGGGGCCGAGATCGACATCGCAGCCGGTCGCTCACTGAACCTGTCGTCGGACAACAACCTCGGCAACCAGATGTCGGTCGATGTCGATCTGACCGGCACCGGCACGTTTGCGCTGACCAGCGGCAACATCGCACTGACCGGTGATTCGACCATCGGTGGCGACGGCCTTCTGGCGCTGAGGGGCGCCAGTCTCAGCGGCAACGGCAATCTCGATATCGACAGCCGCTTCGTGTGGACCAGCGGCGGCATGTACGGCGCCGGTACGACGCACATCAGCGGTGACGCGTCGATGCCGCAGGTGACCGCCAACAAGATTCTGCAGCGGCGGCTGGAAGTCTCCGGCACCTTCGATGCCGACAACAATTACTGGCTGTACGTGCAGAACGGTGGCGCGCTGCACCTGACACCGACAGCCACCCTGCGTTCGACGACGCATGACGGCCATTTCTACTTTGATGCAGGTGCCACCGGCGTAACGCTGTTCAGCGCCGATGCCGGGGCCACCGTCGACGTCGCCGACGGCCTGACGATGCGCCTGTTTTCCGACAACAACCTCGGCAACCAGTTTTCGGCCCGGCTGAATGTCACGGGCGCCGGCGCACTTGCGCTGACCGGCGGTCGTTTCACGCTTGAAGGCGATTCGGTCATCGGTGGCACCGGCACGTTCAACCTGTTGAACACCGACCTGCTGGGCAGCGGCAACCTGACGCTGCGCGACAACTTCAACTGGCTGAGCGGGAATATGGGCGGCGCCGGCCGCACCGTGCTCGATACGTCGATCACGGTGAGCGGCACGCGCGTCATCGATCGCGAACTGGTCATTGCAGAAGGCCGCACATTGCTGCTGAACGACAATGGCGTGCTGCGCGGCTCCAGTTCCACGGCCGGTGGTGGCCGACTGACCGGGCTGGGTACGCTGGCCAAGGGTGAAGGCAGCGGCAACGCCTACCTGCAGTATCTGGACATCAGCGGCAACATCCAGAGCCGCGGCGGTGTATTGCGGCTGCACGGTTACAGCGATGGCCAGGGCGCGTCGATCGGTGGCATGGTCGTGTCGTCGCTGAATGGCGGCGGCGTGCTGATGGAATCCAGCACCTTCAACATTGCCGGCCAGCCGCTGGAGATCGCCGCTGACTCGACGCTGCAGATGTCGGCCGGCACGATCCATCTCGACGGCGCACCGATCACCGGTGCAGGCACTTTCCTCGTGTCGGGGGGTACGCTGCTCGTCAATGCCGATTCGGCCATCACGAGCCGCTTCACGCTGTCAGGCGGTACGCTGGCCGGGGCCGCGGACTTCACGATCGGCAACACATTCGACTGGTCGGGCGGCACGATGGCTGGCGACGGGCGCACCGTGTTGGCCGCGGGCACGATGGCAACCATCGGCTCCGCAAGCAACTACAAGTTCCTCCATCGCCGGCTTGACGTCGCCGGCACGCTGACCTTCAGCAACAGCACGAACTACGATCTGTACATCCGTGACGGCGGCACGCTGCACATCGCGAGTACCGGCACGCTGGCCACGTCGGCCAATGGTTTCATCTATCTGAACGAAAGCAGCAACGGCACCAACAACGGCAGCGTGGTCATCAGCGCCGACAGCGGCGGGCGCATTGCCGTCGCCGACGGCACCACGCTGTTCCTGACGGCCGACGGCGCAGCGAGCAATCACCTGCGCGGCAACTTTGCGCTCAGCGGGCCCGGCGCGGTGCAGTTCAACAGCGGTCTGTTCAACGTCGATCAGGCCACGACGTTTTCCGGCAGCGGCGTGCTCAGGCTCAATGGCGGCACGCTGTCTGCCGGCGCATTGACAGCTATCGCCAATCTGGAACTGACCGGCGGCACCCTCGCCGGAGCCAGCACGGTCACCGTGAACCAGCTCGACTGGCGCTCCGGCACGATGGCCGGCACCGGAACCACGATACTGACAGGCAACGGCGCGCTCACCCAACTCAATACGATCAAGTTACTGGAGCGCCGTCTAGACGTCGCCGGCACGCTGACGCTGTCGAATTCCACCAGTTCGGATCTGTACATCCGCGATGGCGGAACGCTGCACATCGCCTCAACCGGTACGCTGGCCACCTCGTCGAATGGCTACATCTATTTCAACGAGAGCAGCAACGGCAGCAACAACGGCGTTGCAGCGCTCACATCCGCAGCCGGCGGACGCATTGCCGTCGCCGACGGCACGACGCTGTTCCTGACGGCGGACGGCGCCGCGAGCAACCTGATAAGCGGCAATTTCACGCTGGCCGGTCCGGGCGCCGTGCAGATGAACTCCGGTCTGCTCACTGTCGATCAGGCCAGCGCATTCAACGGCGCCGGCGTGCTGCGCGTCAATGGCGGCACGCTGTTCGCAGGCGCGGCAACCAGCATCGCCAACCTGGAACTGACCGGCGGCACGCTCGACGGCGCCGGCACGTTCACGCTGAACCAGCTCGACTGGCGTTCCGGCACGATGACGGGTACCGGAACCACGGTCCTGGCCGGCAACGGCGCGCTGACCCAGCTCAACACGATCAAGTACCTGCAGCGCCGCCTCGACGTGGCGGGCACGCTGACACTGTCGAATTCCGCCAGTTCGGATCTGTACATCCGCGACGGCGGCACGCTGCACCTCGGAGCGACCGGCACGCTGGCCACCAGCGGCAATGCCTACCTCTACATGAACGAGGGCTTCAACAATGCGGGCAACGGGCTGGCCCAGCTGTCGTCTGCGGCCGGCGGACGCATCGTCGTAACCGAAGGCAACACCTTGTTCATTTCGGCGGACGGATCGTCGAACAACGTCATCGGCGGCAGCTTCCTGTTCGCCGGGCCGGGCGCCGTGCAGCAGACCGGCGGCACGATCACCGCCGATCTCGCCACGCAGATCAACGGCGCCGGCCTGCTGCGCCTGAGTGGCGGTACATTCGCCGCGACCGCCTCGACCGCCATTGCCAATCTTGAACTGAGCGGCGGTGCGATCGGCGGCACCGCCGACGTCACTGTCGGCAACCGCTACATCTGGAACAGCGGCGCGCTGACAGGCAGCGGCGTGGTCACCCTGGCGGGGACTTCGACGATTGCCTCGTCCAATGCCTACAAGGACAGTTCGCGCGAAATCCGCATCACCGGCAACCTGACCGTCGCCGACCAGAACGGCTATGCATTGCGCCTGAACGGTGCACGTCTTGCTGTAGCGTCGGGCGGCAGCCTCGTGCTCGAAAATGATGCGCGCATCACGCACACCACGACCGGTCGCATCGACAACGCCGGGCTCATGGTCAAGCGCGGGCCGACCGCGCTGACGCTCGCAATGCCACTGACCAATACCGGTACCCTGCGCATCGAAGAGGGGACACTGACGGCCAGTGCGTTCCCGGTCAACGACGGCCGGATAACGCTGCTGAACAACGCCAATCTGGTCACCGGCAACGCCAACCTGCTGAACAACGGCAGCATCGACGGCATCGGCACGATCAACGTCGGCACGGGAACGCTGACCAACGCAGGGCTGCTGCAACCGGGCGGCAGCGGCAGCGCAGGCCTGCTGAGCATTCAGGGCAATCTGGTGCAGACGGCAGCGAGCAGGCTGGAAGCCGATCTGCTGGGCACATCGGTTGCGCAGCAGGACATGCTTCAGGTCAGCGGCACCATCGCCCTCGGTGGCGATCTGGTCATCACGCCGGCAAACGGTGTCACGCTTGGTGCGCAGGACCGCTACACCGTGCTGTCCTGCCCGGCCGACGCCTGCCTGTCGGGCAGCTTCGCCAGCATCGACACCAACGGGCTGACGGCAACGGCCACGACGTTTTCGAATGCATTGAGCTTTGCCACCGGCACGCTTGCCAGCACATGGATTTCCCAGGCATCGGGCTTCTGGGATATCGCATCGAACTGGGCCGGCGGCTTGCTGCCGACCGCCAGCACCGACGTGGTGATCGATCAGGCGGGTGAGCTCACGATCACGGTACGCAGCACGGGCGGCCCGATCACGATCAACAGCCTGTTCTCGAACGAGAACATTTCCGTCATCAGCGGCACCTTGACGCTGCTCGACGACTCGACCATCAATGGCACGCTGTCTGTGTCGGGCGGCACGCTCAATGTCGGTACCCAGCTCGACCTGAACCGCCTCGCGCTCAGTGGGGGCGCCATTTCGGGTGGCGTGCTGAACCTGCTTGGTGCGCAGTCCACGCTGAATGGCGGCGGCGCCGTGAACAACAGCACGCTGGTCATCGGCGACACCGGTCTGCAGGTCGGCGGCGTCTACATCACCAATGGCACGCTGCGCAAACGCGCCGGCCTTGCATCGAATGCGCTGGTCACCGTCGTCAACGGGGGCTTCCTCGAAGCACGCGGCACGCTCACGCTCGACGGCGCCACCGTCCGCCTCGCCAGCACCGGCTCCAGCACCTATCTGCGCGGCAACACCTCCGCCGGTCTGACCACTCTGAACATCGCCGGCAACGGCAGCATCGACTTCGCCGGCGCCGACAACGCCAACAACGACCTCACTGCCTGGCACGGCAACAGCACGCTCAACGTCGGTGCAGGCATCGCCCTCACCGGCTCCCAGTCCGGCGGCATCTTCATGGGCGTCGGCGGCACCTTCTCCGGTACCGCCACCGCCAGCACCGCCGGCAAGACGCTGGCGTTCAGCGGCAGCAACTGGAACAACGCCGGCACCCTGCGCGCTGCCGGCGGCACCGTCTCGCTGACCTCCAACACCAACACCACCTGGGCCTCTTCCGGCACGCTCGATCTGGACAGCGGCACGCTCAACCTCGGCGGCACCTTCAACACCGCCTCGTTCAATTCGCTCGATCGCGACGGTGTCGCCGCCGGCACGCTCGCCCTCACCGGCGCACTGGACAACACCGGCGCCACCCTGCTGCTCGATGACTCCACCGGCGCCGTGCTGCTCAGCGGCTCGATCACCGGCGGCACCCTCCGCGCCAACAACCCGGCCGGCGGTACGCTCGTCATGAACGGCGTCGGCTACCTGATCGACACCACGCTGGCGGGCGTCAATGGCGTGACCGGTTCCGGCCTGTATGTCGTCGGCAACGGACAGAGCATGGAAGCACGCGGCACGCTCACGCTCGATGGCGCCACCGTCCGCCTCGCCAGTACCGGCTCCAGCACCTATCTGCGCGGCAACACCTCCGCCGGCCTGACCACTCTGAACATCGCCGGCAACGGCAGCATCGACTTCGCCGGCGCCGACAACGCCAACAACGACCTCACCGCCTGGCACGGCAACAGCACGCTCAACGTCGGCACGGGCATCGCCCTCACCGGCTCCCAGTCCGGCGGCATCTTCATGGGCGTCGGCGGAACCTTCTCCGGTACCGCCGTCGCCGGTACCCCGGGCAGGACAATGGCCTTCACCAGCAATGCCGGCTGGACCAACGCCGGCACCTTGCGCCTCGAAGGCGGCGCGATCACATCGACAACCAGCTTCACCAGTTCCGGCGTCATCCGCGGCTTCGGCAGCCTGAGCCTGGGTGCGAACACGCTCACCAACAACGGCGTGCTTCGCCCGGACGGTTTGCTGACCGTCACCGGCAATCTCGTGCTGGGTGCGGCCGGCACACTTGAGGTCGGCATCGCCGGCAGCGAACGCGGCACGCAGTACGACGCACTGGACGTCACCGGCACGGTCACCTTCGGCGGCACGCTGCGCGCGACGCACGAAAGCGGCTACACGCCGGGAGCAAACACCGGCTTCCGTCTGGTGCGCTACAACGCGCGCATCGCCGGTCGCGAATTCGCAGCGCTCGATGTGCCGGCGGGCTTCGGCTACGGCAGCTACTACGGCGCGGCCAATTACGTTCTGGGCAATGGCAGCGCGCTGACCGGCATCAACGAATGGATCAGCAATGTCGACGGCAACTGGTCGGTCGGCAGCAACTGGTCACTCGGCGCCGCACCGAATTCCGCGACGCAGACGGTGTTCATCGATCGCGTCGGCGTCACGCCGACCGTCACCATCAGCACCGGTACATGGACCATCGGTTCGTTGTCGTCCGAAGAGTCGCTGACGATCAGCGGCG
Source organism: Methyloversatilis sp. (assembly GCA_016791045.1). Taxonomy (GTDB): domain Bacteria; phylum Pseudomonadota; class Gammaproteobacteria; order Burkholderiales; family Rhodocyclaceae; genus Methyloversatilis. The sequence goes on from JAEUNO010000010.1 coordinate 70,339, forward strand.
GCAGTCTGACCGTGAATGGCCCAACGCGTGTCGGCCGCACGCTGACGATCAATGGTGGCCGTTTCGAAGCACTGGGCGCGCTGGACCTTAACGGCGTGTCGGTCAGCGCGGCCGCCAGCCAGTTCATCGCCAATGGCGGCGGCACGATTGCCGATTTCGATCAGGGCAACGGCACCTCGACCTTCAATGCAGCCGGTCTCGCCTTCGCGGTGCTTACACCGCGCGGCGGAACGATGAATTTCAATGCGGCCGTCACGCTGCCGTCGTCAACGCTGCGCGTCGCGAGCTACATCGCCAACATCAATGCCGACCTCGGCCTGGCCACGCTGGACATCGACTCCGGAACGGTCAACCTGAATGTGGCCAGCAGCGCAGCCAGCATCGACCTGTCGGGCGGTACGCTGAACGTCGCCGGCAATACCGCCATGTCGGGCAACCTGACGTGGAGCAGCGGTACGATTGCCGGCGGTGGCGTGCTGTCGCTGACAGGCGTGCTCGATCAGTCCAGCAATACAACGGTCTATCTGCGCCAGACCACGCTGGTGCATTCGAACAGCAGCGGCAACAGCCGCATCGCCAATACGTCGGGCAGCGGCTTCAACCTCGAGAACGGTGCGCTGCTGCGCAATACCGGTTCGCTGACGCTGTCGGTCGAAGCCCCGAACGGCATCCTCTACATCGATCAGGACACCGGTCCGCTCGGCGGCCGCTTCGAAAACACCGGCACGCTGACCAAGGTGGGTGCCGGGCGTGCCGACATCGGCAACTTCGGCGCGATGACCTTCATGCAGGGCGGCACGCTCAATGTCGAAGCGGGCAGCCTGACGCTGGGCAACACGGTCAGCCTGACCGGCACGCAGAACATTTCGGCCGGTGGCTTCCTGCAGGTGCTCGGCGGTACGACCACGGTTGCTGCGGGCGGCGCATTCAACGGCACCGGCACGCTGGCGCACAGCGGCGGCACGCTGATACTGGGCGACGGCGTACGCATCGCGTCGACGTTCAACCTGAGCGGCAACAGCACGCTGAACATCGCCAGTGGTACCCGTGCGGACATCGACGGCCGTTTCAACTGGAATGGCGGCACGATCAACGGCGGCGGCGTGCTCGACGCGAACGGTGTGTTCGACCAGAGCGGCAATACGACCGTCCGCATCGACGCCACGACGCTGCAGCATCACGACACCAGCGGCGAGAGCCGCATCGCCAACACGTCAGCCAGCGGTTTCAACATCGAGAACGGCGGGCTGTTCCGCAATACCGGCACGCTCGCACTGATTGTCGAAGCGCCGAACGGCAACCTCTACATCGATCACGACACCGGTGCAGCCAGCCGCTTCGAAAACACCGGCGCGCTGACCAAGCGCGGCGCCGGCAACGTCGATTTCGGCAGCTTCGGCAATGTGAGTTTCGACCAGCTCGGTGGCTTCGTCGTGAGCGAAGGCACCGCGTCGCTGAACAATGCGGTGTTGCTGGCCGGCACGCAGCAGGTCTCGGAAGGCGCCACACTGCAGGTCGTCGGCGGCACGACGACGCTGGCGGCGGACGGCCGCATCGACGGCATGGGCCAGTTCCGCCTGAACAGCGGCACCCTCGCGCTGGGCGACAACACCTCGATCAACACCCGTTTCGCGCAATCGGCCGGCACCCTGCTGATCGCGCCGGGCATCGATGCACTGATCAGCAATCGCTACGACTGGAGCGCCGGCACCGTCAGCGGCGGCAACACCGTGGCGAACAACGTGCTCGTGCCCGGTGGCACGCTCACGGTCTCGGGCGAACTGCAGCTGGTCGGCACCAGCAACGTGACGCTGGACAACGCGACGCTGGTGCACACCCACGCCGGCAGCGGCAGCCGGATCGGCACGAACAATGGCCGCAGCGTGCTGATCAACAACGGCGCCGTGTTCAGGAACGCCGCGGGTGCGTTGCTGACGCTCGACACGCCGGACAGCGGCAACACGCTGTACATCTACCAGAGCGGCGGTACCGGCAGCCGGTTCGAAAACTTCGGCTCACTGGTGAAATCAGGGGTCGGCACGCTCGACCTCGGCTACAACGGCAACCTCATCGTCCAGCAGTCCGGCACTCTGCTGATCGACGAAGGCACGCTTTCGAACAACGCCGTCAGCACTTTTACCGGTACCCAGCAGATCGCAGCCGATGCGCTGCTGTTGCTGAACAGCAGCAACAGCACGCTGGCCGCCGGATCGAGTTTCAGCGGCGACGGCCGCGTGCAGCAAGGCGGCGGCATCACGACGCTGGGCGATGGTTCTTCGATCACCGCAGACGTGTTGCTGAGCGGCGGCACCCTGAATGTTGCGACGGGCGCTTCGGTGATCGTCGATGGCGACCTGCAATGGACCGGCGGCACGCTCGGTGGCGCAGGCACGCTGACCCTCAACGGTGTGCTGACCCAGGTCAGCGCCAACACGGTCACGCTGAACGCCACGCAGTTGATCCACACAAATGCTTCCGGCAACAGCCGTATCGGCAACAACAACGGTCGCAGCGTCCTGCTGAACAATGGCGCACTGCTTCAGAACGCGGCCGGTGCGTTGCTGACGCTGGAAACCGGAAACAACAACAACACGCTCTACCTCTACCAGAGCACCGGTACAGGCAGCCGCTTCGACAATCTCGGCACCTTGACGAAGACCGGCGCGGGCACGCTCGACCTCGGTTACAACGGCGGTCTGCAGTTCGACCAGCGCGGCGTGCTGACCGTCCAGCAGGGATTGCTGAGCCTCAATGGCGTGGCAGTGCTGAGCGGCGCACAGCAGCTTGCCGCGGGCGGCACGCTCGACATCCGCGGGGCCACGACGACACTTGCCGCCGCGGGCAGCATGACAGGAGCCGGCAACCTCTCGCTGAGCGGCGGCACACTGAGTCTGGCCGACGGCGCAACCATCGCATCGACACTGATCCACAGCGGCGGCACGCTGCTGGGTACCGGCGCCAATACGATCAGCGGCCGCTATGACTGGACCGCCGGCACCATCGATGGCAGCGGTACGCTGACGGTCAGCGGACCGCTGCAGATCACCGGCGGCAACACGCAGTTCCTGAATGCCCGCACGCTCGCCCATACCAACGCGAGCGGCAGCAGCCGGATCTTCAAGACCAGTGGCGCAGTGAGCCTGAACAATGGCGGCACGCTGCGCAACGCAAGCGGCGCCCGCCTGCTGTTCGACAGCGGCAACGGCAACTTCAACCTGAACTCGAGCGGCGGCGGCTCGCTGGTGAACGAAGGCACCCTCACCAAGGTCGGCGGTGGCTCGACCTCGATCACGTCGAACGTCGGCTTCAGTCAGCCGGGCCTTGTGACGATCGGCCAGGGATCGCTGAGCGTGGCCGGCGCCTTCACGAACGCCGGCACGATCGAACTGCTCACATCGACGACCTTCGGCAACTCCAGCGCTGCAACGACCAATACCGGTACCGTCAGTGGCTTCGGCACGCTGGCACTCGGTACGCAAACCTTCACCAACCGCGGCATCGTGCGCCCGGGCGGCGCCGGCGCGATCGGCACGCTCAACATCACCGGCCGTTACGCCCAGGACGCGACAGGCACACTGCAGATCGAACGCGGCAATGCGGGTACCGATGCCTTGATCATCAGCAGCACGGCCACGCTGGGCGGTACGCTCGTCGTCAGCGAGTTGCCCGGCTACATCGCCACCGGCGGCACCTCGGATGTCGTGACCGCCAGCGCGCTCAGCGGCAGCTTCTCGACCGCCACGCTGCCGAGCGGCTACAGCACGCAGGTCGTCGGCAACCGTCAGGTGCTCAGTTACGCCGGCGCAATCTGCGGTGGCGTGTGCTGGGACGGCGGCGCCGGTTCGCTGCTGTGGACCGATGCAGCCAACTGGACCGGCGATCTGCTGCCCGGCACGAACGACCTCGTGTTCATCGATCTGGGCACGATCAGCGTCGAACTGAACCAGGGCAATCACACGATACGCAGTCTGAACACCGCTGCCGGCAATACGCTGGTGGTGTCGGGCGGCAGTCTCACGGTGACGGACGTGGCCGCATTGGCCGGCGATCTGGTCATCAGCGGCGGCACGGCAAACTTCAACGGTGCAGCGCAACTTGCACGACTGATGCTGTCGTCGGGCGTCTTTGGCGGCAGCGGAACGGCCACCTTCACCCAGTCCGGCTCAAGCTGGACCGGCGGCGATGTCAGCGGCACCGGGCGTCTCGTTCTGGCCGCTGGATCGACACTCGGCTACGGCGCCGGCACGCGCACGATCACCCGTCGTCTGGATATCGAACAGGGCGGCCGGCTCTCGCTGGACAGCGGCTCACTCACCACGACCGGCGGCGCCAGCAATGCCGGTGTGGTCAATGTGGCCCTCGGCGCCACCGGCCGCTACGGCGGCAGCGCGACCTATCTGCTCGACGCGACAGGCCAGTTCGACGGCGGCGGACGCATCGAATTCATCAATTCGGCCCAGGTAACCAATTCGTCCACCGCGCCCCTGATCGCCGACAACACCTTCACCGTGCGCGTGCAGGACTCTGCCCGCTTCACGTTGAGCACGCCGGGCGCGATCGCCAATCTCGAACTGGCGGGCAGCGGCCAGGTCATCGCACAGGCCGGACTACAGGCGGGCACGCTGCTCCAGACCGGTGGCACGCTGACGCTGAATGCGGCGTCCGGCGCCGGCACCTACAACTGGAATGGCGGCACGCTGGCGGGTCCCTCGACGTTCAGCATCGCCGGCGGTGGCAGCTGGACGCGCGGCACGCTGACCGGCAATCTCGTCATCGCCAACGGCGCATCGCTGACCCTGATCGGCACCGGCAGCGACGACGTGCAATCGACCAGCTACAAGCGCTTCGGCGCCGGCTCGCTGACCAACTTCGGCACACTGAACTGGCTGGAAGGCCACATCGACGTCATCGGAGCCGGGCGCATCGACAACCACGGCCTGATCGATCTGGCTTCGGACTTCAGTTTCGGCGACCGCTCGACCGGTACCGGCACCGTCACGATGGTGAATCACAACAGCGGCGTCATATCGAAAACGGCCGGCACGGGTGAGTTCGCAATCGGCACGCTGGGCATTCCGGGCGGCACGGCGAATTACACCAATTTCACCAACAATGGCCGGATCAACGTCTTCAGCGGGCGGCTGCGTTTCAACATCGGCTATTCCGGCGCCCCGGGCGGCGGCACCTTCACCCACAACAATTTCATCGAGATCGGCTCGGGCTCGACGCTGGAAATCGGTGGCGCACTGACCTACAACGGCGATGCCGACCTCGGCGCCGGTGGCGTACTGCGCCGCCTCGGCGGCTTCACGATCAACAGTGGTGCCGACGTCTTCGGCAACGGCACGATCGACGTCGGCACGAGCGGCACGCTGACCAATGCCGGCGCCCTCGGTACCCTCGAGTACGGTACGCTGAGCGTGACCGGCAACTTCGTGCAGACCGACACCGGCATTCTCGAACTGTGGATCGGCGGCAGCACTGCAGGCACCTACGACCAGCTCGCTGTCAGCGGTTCGGTCACGCTCGGCGGCACGCTTGTGGTCACCGAAGATCCCGCCTACGTCCGCGGCCCGTTGTCGCTCGCCCTGATCACCGCCGGCAACGGCATCAGCGGCTCGTTTGCAACGATCGAAACACCGGTCGCCGGCTATACGACCGCCATTGACGGCAATGCCTTCCGCATCAGCTTCGGCAGCATCGTCTGCGGCGGTATCTGCTGGGACGGCGGCGCAGGCACAGCCCTCTGGACCGACGCCGCAAACTGGTCCGGCGACGCCCTGCCCGGCCTGAACGACCTCGTGTTCATCGCACTCGACAACGGCAGCAGCGTGATGCTGAACAGTGGCAACCATTCCATTGCCAGCCTGACGACCACAGCCGGGAACAGTCTTTCGATCAGTGCCGGCTCGCTGACGCTGACCGGCATGTCGACACTGGCCGGCGACCTGACGCTGAGCGGCAGCGGCGCGCTGGTGACCAACGGCCGGCTCGACGCCACGCGCTTCACGCAGACCGGTGGCACCTTCAACGGCGCCGGCGACCTGTTCGTGTCGACGGCCTTCGGTCAGACAGCCGGCAGCCACAGCGGCAGTGGCCGAACCGTGCTGGGCAGCGCGGTGACCTTTGCTCCGGGCAGCTACACGTTCAACCGTGACTTCGAGATCGATGGCGCGCTGAACCACACCAGCGGCACGCTGGCGGTTGCAGCGAACCGAACGGTAACCATCAACGGCGCGATGAACTGGACCAGCGGTTCGACCATCACCGGCGGCACGCTGAATCTGGCCGCCGGCAGCACGAGCACCTTCAACGCGAACACCAATGGTGGCCATCTGACGCTGAGCGGTGTGACGCTGAACAACGCCGGCACCGTCAATTACACCAGCGAAGGCCGTC
>JAEUNO010000013.1 GCA_016791045.1 Methyloversatilis sp.
CAAGCCGAAGGATCTGCGTTTCGGTGACAACCTGCCGAAGACCCGCTCGGGCAAGATCATGCGCCGCCTGCTGCGCTCGATCGCCAAGGGCGAGCAGATCACGCAGGACACCTCGACGCTGGAAAATCCGGCCATCCTCGAACAGCTGGCGCAAGCCCTCTGATCGAATGCCGGGAGTCGGCGCATCTGCGCCGACTCCCGGTGGCCGGGCGCCCGGCGAACGGCCGGGCGTGCATCACCCCGACAACAACACGGGCAGGCATCGAGCGACTGCGTCTGCAGCAACACCCTGAAGCCGGTTGTCCCGATTACCGCGGCCTGATTTCACCGAAATGCTGCCGAGCACGCGCTGATGCAGTTGTCCGAACGCCATCGCGAGTACTGGCGCAGGAATCTTCGCGTCACGCTGGTGCTGCTCGCCGTCTGGTTCACGGTCACCTTCGTGCCGGTGTTCTTCGCCCGCGAACTCAACGAATGGTCCTTCCTCGGCTGGCCGCTCGCCTTCTACATGGGCGCCCAGGGTTCGCTCATCGTCTACGTGCTGATCATCGGCTACTACGCGCGGGTGATGAACCGCTTTGACCGCGAGTACGGCGTGAACGAGGACGTCTGACCATGCCGCAGCGGCAGTCGGCGTTCTACCGCCAGCTCAAGAAGATGTACGCCTGGTACGCCGGCGGCTTCGCGCTGTTCGTCGTGCTGCTGTCGCTGGCCGAAGGCATGGGCATGTCGTCGCGCTGGATCGGCTATGTGTTCATGTTCGCCACCATCGCGCTGTATGCCGGCATCGGCGTCATGAGCCGCACCGCCGACGTGTCCGAGTACTACGTCGCAGGCCGGCGCGTGCCGGCCATGTTCAACGGCATGGCGACCGGGGCGGACTGGATGTCGGCCGCGTCCTTCATCGGGCTGGCCGGCACGCTGTACTTCGGCGGCTATCAGGGACTGGCCTTCGTCATGGGCTGGACCGGTGGCTACTGCCTGGTGGCATTGCTGCTCGCCCCCTACCTGCGAAAGTTCGGCGAATTCACCATCCCGGACTTCCTCGGCGCGCGCTATGGCGGCAACGCGGCACGCATGATCGGCGTATTCGCCACCATCCTGGCGTCGTTCACCTATGTGGTGGCGCAGATCTACGGCGTCGGATTGATCACCAGCCGCTTCGTCGGCCTGGAATTCGAAGTCGGCGTATTCGTCGGGCTGGCCGGCATCCTCGTGTGTTCCTTCCTCGGCGGCATGCGTGCCGTCACCTGGACCCAGGTCGCCCAGTACATCATCCTCATCGTCGCCTATCTGCTGCCGGTGGTCATCCTGTCGACCAAGCTGACCGGCGTGCCGGTGCCGCAGGCGGTGTATGGCGGCGTGCTGCAGAAACTCACGACCACCGAGCAGACGCTGTTCTCGTCGCCGCGCGAGGTCGAGGTGAACGCCATGTACAAGGCGCGCGCCGAAGCCTTCGACGAAAAGATCAAGGGTTTGCCGGCTTCACTCGAAGCCGAACGTGCCGCGCTGACTGTCCGGCTCGACGAACTGAAGCAGGAAAATGCCTCGGCAAAGGACATTTCGTCGGCTGAAAAGGCGCTGAAGTACATGCCCCGGGACGAGGCCGACGCGCGCAAGCGCTGGACCGAGGCGCGCGCGGCGGCCATTGCCAAGTCGGCGCCGCCACTGCCGCACACCGCCGCCCATGCCGGTCGCGACGAGGCCGAATCGAGCCGCAAGCGTCTCAATTTCATCGCGCTGGTGATCTGCCTGATGATAGGCACCGCCTCGCTGCCGCACATCCTGATGCGCTACTACACTACGCCCAGCGTCAAGGAAGCGCGCGAATCGGTGTTCTGGTCGCTGTTCTTCATCTTCCTGCTGTACGTCACCGCGCCGGCCTACGCGGTGTTCGCCAAATTCGAGATCTACACCAACCTGGTCGGTTCGACGATTTCGACCTTGCCCGGCTGGGTCGCCTCGTGGGGCAAGGTCGGGCTGGTGAAGATCGAGGACATCAACGGCGACGGCATCCTGCAGCTGGCCGAGCTGACCTTGAACACCGACGTGATCGTGCTCGCCACGCCGGAAATCGCCGGTCTGCCCTATGTGATTTCCGGTCTGGTCGCCGCCGGCGGTCTGGCCGCTGCGTTGTCCACCGCCGACGGCCTGCTGCTGACCATCGCCAACGCCATGTCGCACGACGTGTATTACAAGGTGATCGACCCGAACGCCTCGACCCAGCGCCGCCTGGTCATTTCCAAGGCGCTGCTGCTGGTGGTCGCACTGGTCGCCGCCTACACCGCCTCGCTGAAGCCGGACAACATCCTGTTCATGGTCGGTCTGGCGTTCTCGATCGCGTCGTCCGCCTTCTTCCCGGCGCTGGTGTGCGGCGTGTTCTGGAAGCGTGCCAACAAGGCCGGCGCCGTCAGCGGCATGGTGGCCGGCCTCGGCATGTGCCTCTACTACGCATCGCTGACCCATCCGTTCTTCGGCGGCAGCATCGCCAACGCCTGGCTGGGCATCGAACCGATCTCCTGCGGCTTCTTCGGCATCCCGTTCGGCTTCGTCGTGCTGGTCATCGTCAGCCTGCTGACCCCGGCGCCCGACACCGCCACGCAGGAGTTGATCGAACACCTGCGCTACCCGCGCCTGCCGCACGACCGCATCGACCCGCCGCCTGCGCGCAATCCGGGCCCCTGACGGCCGCGCCCGGGCGCTTTCTGCTATAGTCGCGCGCTTCGCGGAGAGGTGGATGAGTGGTTTAAGTCGCACGCCTGGAAAGCGTGTTTAGGTGAAAACCTAACGCGGGTTCGAATCCCGCCCTCTCCGCCACGCATCAAGCGATCAAGCGCCTCCCGGGGCGCTTTTTGTTTCTGACGCTCGGCGCGGTGCACGCAGCGCGTCCCTTCCCGCTGGACGTGACTTCGTGTGGCTGTGGTCCAGTCCGCGGGAACTCATCCTTCCCTGTTCGCCGTCGATACCTTCATCGGGTGACGCGTCATCCTGCTACTGTTCGCCCACCGACCGACCCGACAAGGATTCCATTGGACGCCCAGCCTGTCCTGCCGCCCGCACTGTCCGGCGAGCGATTGTCCTTCGACGGACTGAACTGTTACCGCGCGGGTGACGGCCCGCCGATGCTGCTCGTTCACAGCATCAACGCGGCCGCGTCGGCGGCGGAAGTGCGGCCGCTTTACGAGCGTTACGCCGCCACGCACACCGTCTACGCCATCGATCTGCCGGGCTACGGTTTCAGCCCACGCGAAGACCGGGTGTATTCGCCGCGGCTGATGACCGATGCGCTGCACACGGCAGTGCGGCACATCCGCGCATTGAGTGGCGGGGCCCGGGTGGATGGGGTCGCCGTTTCGCTGGGCTGCGAGTACCTCGCACGGGCCGCGGCCGAGCGGCCGGACGACTGGCGCACCGTGGCGCTGGTCAGCCCGACCGGCCTGAATGGCCGCACGTCGCGGCGCGGCGAGCCGTGCAGCACGCGGGCGGTGCCCGGGCTGTATGCCACGCTGAGCGCACCGCTTTGGGCCGACTGGCTGTTCCGTCAGCTCACGCGACCGGGCGTGATCCGCTACTTTCTGGAGCGCACCTGGGGCGGCAAGAACATCGACGAGACCATGTGGGCGTACGACGTGCTGACCACGCGCCAGCCCGGCGCGCGCTTTGCGCCGCTGTATTTCCTGTCGGGCGGCCTGTTCAGCGCCGACATCCACACCGTGTATGAAGCCATCCCGCACCCGGTGTGGGTGAGCCACGGCGTGCGCGGCGACTTCACCAACTACACCGGGATGGACATGGTGACCGGCGGCGGCAACTGGACGGTCACCGTGTTCCAGACTGGCGCCATGCCGTACTTCGAGGTGCCGGATGCGTTCTGCGCCGCCTTCGACGCATTCCTGCAGACGCCCGCGGCGGCGAAATGATGCCCCCCCGGACGCCCCTCCGGACACCGCCCGGCGGGCGTGCTTCGGGTCAGCGCGCGCCGGCAGAAAACACCGACAGGTCCTGCGGACCGCCGTTCGAGATCGCCCTGCGGTAGGCGGGGCGGGCGCGCAGACGTTCGACATAGGCCTGCAGTGCCGGGTAGTCGCGCAGCCAGCCGCGGCACTCGCTGAACTCGAGCGCCCATCCCAGATTGATGTCAGCCGCTGAAAATCCGGATTCGAGCAGGTAATCCCGTCCGGTCAGCGCGTCTTCGGCGAACTGGTGGTTCTTCGCGGTTTCCACGTCGAAGAAACCCATCAGGTCGGGGTTGCCGCGGCCGGTCCACGCATCGACCAGGTCGACCAGCAGGCCCGGAAACAGCGTGCCTTCGGCAAACGCCAGCCACTGCTGGTACGGCCCGTATTCGGGCGAGGTCGGCTTCACGCTGAGCCGGCCGTCGGCGCACACATTGCAGATGTATTCGATGACCGCTTCGGATTCGACGATCTTCTGCCCGTTGTGCTGGATCACCGGCGCCTTGCCCAGCGGGTGCACCGTCTTCAGCGAATCCGGCGAGCGCTGGCTGTCCGGATCGCGCAGGTGCTTGACCAGTTCGTAGTCGATGCCCAGTTCCTCGCACAGCCACACGATACGATGCGAACGCGAGTTGTTCAGGTGATGAACGATAAGCATGGTTCTTCTCCTCTTCTGATCCATCGTTGTCAGCGTCGGACGCGGCGCGTGTGTGCATCACGGATCACTGCCGCATCCACGCACTTTCAGCATAGATGACAAGCGTTCGCCGCGCGTGTTCCGGCGCATCTCCCCACCAAGGGCTAGGCTGAGCAGGCAGCCGGATCGGTTTGCGATCCGTCATCTCTCGGGAGGATCTGCCATGACCACCGCCACACGGACCGAACGCGATGCGTTCGGCGACATCGAGGTACCGGCCGGCGCGCTGTGGGGCGCACAGACACAGCGTTCGCTGGCGCACTTCCACGTTTCCATCGAACGCATGCCCGATGCGCTGCTGCACGCGCTGGCGCGGGTGAAACGCAGCGCCGCGCTGGTCAATGGCGAACTGGGCCTGCTCGACGCCGAGCGTGCGCAGGCCATCGCCGGCGCGGCCGACGACATCCTGGCCGGCGCGCATGCCGATGCCTTTCCGCTGTCGGTGTGGCAGACCGGCTCCGGCACGCAGACCCACATGAACATGAACGAGGTGCTGGCCAATCTGGCGTCGGAGCGACTGGGGGGCAGCCGGGGTGAGGCGCGCCGGGTTCATCCGAACGACCACGTCAATCTGGGCCAGTCGTCGAACGACATCTTTCCCACTGCGATGCATGTCGCTGGCGCGCTGGCCGTGACGCACACACTGCTGCCGGCGCTGGCGTCGCTGCGCGCCACGCTGGATGGCAAGTCATCGGCGTTCGCCGACATCGTGAAGATCGGCCGCACCCATCTGCAGGACGCCACGCCGCTGACGCTGGGGCAGGAAATGTCGGGCTGGGTGGCGCAGCTCGCGCTGGCCGGGCAGGGCGTGCAGGCCAGCGTGGCCGGCCTGCTCGAGCTGGCGGTCGGTGCCACCGCAGTCGGCACCGGGCTCAACACTCATCCGGAGTTCGGTCAGCAGGTCGTCACCCGGCTCGCCCACGACACCGGCCTGCCGTTTCGTCGCGCCGCCAACCCCTATGCGGCGCTGGCCGGGCACGAAGCGCTGATGGCCGCGCACGGTGCCCTGAAAACACTCGCGGGTGCGTTGATGAAGATCGCCAATGACGTGCGCTGGCTCGCCTCAGGCCCGCGCTGCGGGCTGGGCGAGCTGGTGCTGCCGGAGAACGAGCCGGGCAGCTCCATCATGCCGGGCAAGGTCAATCCCACGCAGTGCGAGGCGCTCACCATGGTGTGCTGCCAGGTCATGGGCAATGACGTCGCGCTGGGCATCGGCGCGGCGTCGGGGAATTTCGAATTGAATGTGTTCAAGCCGCTGATCGCGCACAACTTCATGCAGAGCGTGCGCCTGCTGGCTGATGCAATGGCCGGTTTCGACGCCCACTGCGCCCGCGGCATAGAGCCGGACCGCGCGCGCATCGCCGACCTGCTGTCACGTTCGCTGATGCTGGTGACCGCGCTCAGCCCGCACATCGGCTACGACCGCGCCGCCGCCGTCGCACACCACGCCCACACGAACGGACTGAGCCTGCGCGAGGCCGCACTGGCGCTCGGCGACGTCAGCGCCGAACAGTTCGATGAGTGGGTGAGGCCCGAACGCATGGTGTGAGCGGTGCCGCTCTTGTGAGAGCGGCGTTCCACGGCTGGCCCTGCATGGCCAGCCGGCTTCGCGGGCGGCGAGCAATGCTCGCCGAAACCCCCGCTCCGTTCCCGCCGCGATACGCACTTCACACTGCGATGGTCACAGCACGGATCGCGACGGGGCCGTCGCTCCTACATCCCTGCGCTTGAGGGCTCGCCGAGGTCTCGTTGCGCCGGTTGGTCAGTCGGGATGTATTGCGTCAGGACGCACGGCGGCGTGCGGCGGCACCGATCAGGGCGATGCCGCCCAGCAGCATGGCCCAGCTTCCCGGCTCGGGAACCGCCGGCGCGAACTGCGACGTGCCGTCGAGCTGTATCCACCAGGTACCGCTCAGCGTACCGAGGGTGGGGTCGCCGCCGTTGTAGATGATGTCGTCGATGCGGAACGCGCCATAAGCGCCGTCGCGCCGCAACACGATGAAGTCGCCGACCCCGTTGGCGGCGCATGCCGCGTCGCACAGTGGGCCCAAGAAGGTGGTCGTGAAGTCGAGCAGCGAGGCGTCGCCGATCTGCTCGACCGTGGTCACCCCGGGCGCTACGGCAATGTCGTTTCCGCGACCGTACAGATAAGCACGGTCGGACGAATTTACGCTCCATTCGAATTCGAAGAAGAAGCTGTCCATGCCGATGTAGATCAGTGTCGGTTCCTCGACCGGCCCGGTATCGCCGGACAGCAGTTCGGCCTGAACGGGGGCAGAGGTCAGCGCGAAGGCGGCGGCGCTGGCGGCAAGCAGGTGGCGGACAGACATGGGTGGGCTCCGGGTCGAGGCAACTGGACGAGCACAAGCATTCAACGTGCCAATGAATGCCAAGCCCGGCAATACCTTGTCGCTCCGGGCGATGCGCAGGACACTCCGGTCGGCAGGCCGGATCGGTGTAAAGGGCGTCGACAGTCTACACAGCACAGCCATCGTGCTGCAGCGGTGCGTCTGCGCACCATGTCGTGCTGCACCCGGCTCGATGGCCACGCCCTGGCGTCGAACTTCTGCCATGGTTTTCACTCTGCAGAACGCCTTCATTCATCGGTGCGAGTGCCATGATCCGTCTTCCTGCCCTGTTCATCACCTGTGCTGTACTGATCGGCGCCGCGGTTGCGCCCGTTGCGGCGCAGTCGGAACGCTATGTCGAGCGTTCGCCGAGCCGTGACGGCATCGGCAAGGTGTATATGGGGCGCGAGATTTCAGCCGTGATGGGCTGGCAGGGCGCGGGCTGGCTGGAGCGCAGCGAGCGGGCGCAGGAGGAACGCACCGATCTGCTGCTGAGGGCGCTGGCGCTGAAGCCGGGCATGGTGGTGGCGGACATCGGGGCCGGTACCGGCTACCTGTCGCGGCGGATGGCCGGGCTCGTCGCACCCGGCGGCAAGGTGCTGGCGGTGGACGTGCAGCCGCAGATGATCGAGGTGCTGGATCGGCTGGTCAGGCGCAACGGGCTGAAGAACATCGAACCGCGACTGGGCAGCGAAACCGACGTCAATCTGCCGCCGCAGTCGGTCGATCTGGCGGTGATGGTCGATGTCTACCACGAGCTGACTTACCCGTACGAGATGCTGGCCAGCGTGCTGCAGGCACTCAGACCGGGCGGCGAAGTGGTGTTCGTCGAGTACAAGGCGGAAGCCCCGACTGTGCCGATCAAGCCGCTGCACAAGATGAGCGAGGCGCAGATCCGGCTCGAGGCGTCGGCCCACGCGCTGGAATGGGTGCGTACCGAAACAGGTCTGCCGTGGCAGCATGTGGTGGTGTTCCGCAAGGTGCGCTGAGAATTTCCACGGCGCACTTTCCGCAAGGCGCGTTTTCCACCCTCTCTGCATATATGTATACGCAAACCGACTTGAACCCCGCCGCACGGCGCATGCTGACGCTGGCCGCGCTGGCTGGCGCAGTGGCGGTGATGACCGGTGCCTTCGGCGCGCATGCGCTGAAGGCGAGACTGACACCCGATCTGCTCGTCGTCTGGCAAACCGCCGTGCAGTACCATTTCTGGCATGCGTTGGCGCTGGGCCTGATCGGCGTGCTGACGCTGCATCGGCCGGACAGCCGCGCGCTGCGCACCGCCGGCTGGCTGATGATGGTCGGGCTGCTGGTGTTCAGCGGCAGCCTGTACGCGCTCGCGCTGACCGGTGTGCGCGGCCTCGGCGCGGTGACGCCGCTGGGCGGGCTCGCATTCATCGGCGGCTGGCTGGCTCTTGCCTGGGCGGTGTGGCGGCGCTGAACCCGCCTCAAGGACGGCGATGCCGCCGGCTGCGCCCAATCGTTAAAGACCCTGTCCCGGCTGTGTCAATCTAGGCACAAGGGCGTATTCTTCGCGCCGATGACAATTTCACGGTTCTGATGTGGTGCGGCGTACCGATCGTTTCACGCTCGGCCTTCAGCGTAATGGTTCCTTTGGCTGGACGAGCCCAGTCGTCCGGCAGCGCAAGACGGACAGGATGGACGAATGAGCGGCATCACGCTCGTTCCGGATGCGCCGGCGCGTGCCTTGCGTCTATGGTCGATCGGCGCACTGATCGTTTTCAACCTGCTGGTGCTCGCGCTGTCCGTTCATTCGGTGCTGCAGAGTCGCAGACAGCACGAGCTGGAAGCGCAAACGCTGACCCAGAACGTCGCCGTCGCGCTCGAACAGACCTTGTCGAACAGCATAGGCAAGATCGAATTCGCGCTGCGCGTCGTCGCTGACGAACTCGAGCGCGAGCTGGCCGACGGCCGCATCGATGCGGCGCAGATGAACTGGATGCTCGAACGCCATGCCGGACGCCTGCCGGAGCTGGAATCGTTTCGTGTTGCCGATGCCGACGGCATCGTCATTCTGGGCAAGGGTGTCAGCGACGGCGTGCGTGCAAGCTGGGCAGACCGCGATTACTTTGCGCGGCACCGCGACCAGGCAGACGACGCCATTCATGTCACGAAACCCATACTCGGCCGCGTCGCGCAGAAGTACATCATCGCGTTCACGCTGCGCTACAACCATCCCGATGGCCGCTTCGCCGGGGTGATCGCGGCGCCCATCCTGGTCGATCACTTCGCACAGGTGCTCAGTCGCTATGACCTTGGCCTCCGTGGGTCGCTGATATTGCGTGACGCCGAACTCGGTCTGATCGCGCGTCAGCCGCCGATTCCGGACAAGCCGGCGGGCGAGATCGGCAACCGGGGCGTATCGCCGGAAATGATGAAGCTCTACAGCGAGGGCGCGCGCATCACGACCTACTACACGCCAGTAGGTGCAGACGGTTACGAGCGCATCGCGACGCTGCGGCGCATGGAAAGCGTGCCGATGGTGGTCATCGCGGCCACTGCGAGCGACGACTACCTGGCCTCGTGGACCGGCGAAACATGGGCTACCTTCGGCATGGCAGCCGGTTTTGCGCTGCTGTCGGCACTGCTTGGCGGCGGCCTGCTGCGCAAGATCGACGAGGCTGAACGCAGCGGCCGGGCGCTCGCCGAGCGCAAGGCACAACTGCAGACGCTGATCGAAGTCGTCCCCGATTCCATCCGCTTCAAGGACGCCGAAGGCCGCTGGCTGATGGCCAACAGCGTGTGTTTGACGGAGTTCGGGCTCGCGGCCGAAGACTGGCAGGGATGCACCGATGCCGAGCTGCTTGTCCGGCATCCGGAACTGGCCGACCGGCTGACGGCGGTCCGTGCCTACGAGGACGCCGCGTGGGCCGCGGGCGGGCCGTCGCGCACCGAAGAGCACGGCGTCAATGCCGACGGCCAGCCGACCTGGCGCGAAGTGATCCGTGTACCGCTGTTCGACCAGGCGCAGCAGCGGCGTGCCATGGTCGAAGTGGGGCGTGACATCAGCGAGCGCAAGCGCACCGAAATCGAGCTGGACCAGCACCGCCGCAACCTGGAAGACCTCGTTGCGCAGCGCACCGCCGAGCTGCTCGACACCGAAGCGCGTGCCACGCACATCGTGCAGTCGAGCGCAGCCGGCCTGTTCGGCGTGGATACACACGGCATCATCACCTTCGTCAACCCGGCGGCCTGCAGCATGCTGGGCTATCCGGCCGACACACTGATCGGCACCTCGGGCCATGTGCTGTTCCACCACAGCCGACCCGACGGATCGCCTTACCCGCTGGCGGAATGCCCGAGCCACGGCGCATTGCTGTCGGGCAGCAAGCTGCGGGTCGACGACGAGGTGTACTGGCACGCCGATGGCTACGCCATTCCGGTCATGTATGAAGTGCACCCCATCGTGCAGCGCGGCGACATCACCGGCGCCGTCATCAGTTTCGTCGACATGAGCGCGCAGCACGCTGCCGCGCGCGCCAGCGAGCGAGCGCTGGCGGCCGCCGAACAACTGGCGCGCATGCGCAGCGAATTCCTCGCCAACATGAGCCATGAAATCCGCACGCCGCTCAACGGTGTGCTCGGCTTTGCGGAAATCGGCCTGCGCAACCACCGCAACAGCGACAAGGCACGCGAGGCATTCGAAAGGATTCAGACCTCGGGCATCCGGTTGCTCGGCGTCATCGAGGATGTGCTCGACTTTTCCAAGATCGAGGCCGGCAGGATGGTGATGGAACAGACGTCGGTCGACCTGCGTGAGGTCATCGAACACGCGGTGGATCTGGTGAAGGTCCTTGCGCAGGCCAGGGGACTCGAGTTGCGGGTCGAGTCAGCGGCCAACCTGCCCGACATCTGCCTCGGCGACCCGATGCGCATCCGGCAGGTGCTGTTCAATCTGCTGTCGAATGCGGTCAAGTACACCGAGCGTGGCTGCGTCACGCTGTCGGCGTCGCTGCAAGACGGGCAGCTCACGTTCGTGGTGACCGATACCGGCATCGGAATGAGCGCGACTCAGCTCGAGCAGCTGTTCAATCCGTTCCAGCAGGGCGACGGCTCGACCACCCGGCGTTTCGGCGGCAGCGGTCTGGGGCTGGCGATCTGCCAGCGCATGGCCGAGCTGATGCGCGGCCACATCGAAGTGCGCAGCGCGCTTGCCGTCGGCACCACGGTCGAGTTCAGGCTGCCGTATGTGCCAGTCAGCCGGGCGCCGACGGATCATTGATGCCCTTATCCCCGAGACGGTCGCAGGTCTCTGCGAGTACCTCAGGCTGCCGGTCTTTCGCGGGAGCCCCCGGTCGCGATCGGCGCGTCGATCACGCGAAATCACGTATTTGCCGACCGGATCGCGAGCAGGGCTCGCTCCTACAGGGAACCGTGCATCCGCTCTGTAGGAGCGACCCCCGGTCGCGAGTCGCGGGTTGATCACGCGACATCACGTGTTAGCCCACCGGATCGCGCGCGGGGCTCGCACACACCGAACAGTGGGCCTC
>JAEUNO010000033.1 GCA_016791045.1 Methyloversatilis sp.
AGGGTGCGTGATCAGCGTGTTGATCGCGACCGGGGGTCGCTCCTACAACGGAGGCACGGTTCTTGTAGGAGCGAGCCGTGCTCGCGATGCGGGCTTCGAACAGGTGATGGCGCGTGGTCGACGTGTTGATCGCGACCGGGGGTCGCTCCTACAGGGGCGGCGCGGTTCTTGTAGGAGCGAGCCGTGCTCGCGATGCGGGCTTCGAATACGTGAGGGTGCGTGATCAGCGTGTTGATCGCGACCGGGGGTCGCTCCTACAGGGGCGGCGCGGTTCTTGTAGGAGCGAGCCGTGCTCGCGATGCAGGCTTCGAATACGTGATGGCGCGTGATCAACGTGTTGATCGCGACCGGGGGTCGCTCCTACAGAGGGTGGCGCGGTTTCTGTAGGAGCGAGCCGTGCTCGCGATGCGGTCGGCAAACACGTGATGGCGCGTGATCAGCGCGCCGATCGCGAGCGTGGCGGCGGTGCCTGCCACGCTGGGGCGAGTCTATTGCTCTGTCGCGTGGGCGGCGAGTTTGAGCCAGGTTTCGACGACGGTGTCGGGGTTGAGTGACATGCTCTGGATGCCTTCGTCCATCAGCCACAGCGCGAAGTCGGCGTGGTCCGACGGGCCCTGGCCGCAGATGCCGACGTACTTGCCGAGGCGATTGGCGGTGCGGATGGCCATCGACAGCAGCATCTTGACCGCCGGGTCGCGCTCGTCGAAGGCGCCGGCGACGAGGCCGGAGTCGCGGTCGAGGCCGAGCGTGAGCTGGGTCAGGTCGTTCGAGCCGATCGAGAAGCCGTCGAAGTATTCGAGGAACTGTTCGGCCAGCAGTGCGTTGGACGGGATTTCGCACATCATGATCAGGCGCAGGCCGTTCTCGCCGCGCTTCAGGCCGTGCTCGCCGAGCAGCTTCACCACTTCGGCCGCTTCGCCCAGATTGCGCACGAAGGGCACCATGATTTCGACGTTGGTCAGGCCGAGCTCGTTGCGCACGTAGCGCATGGCGCGGCATTCCAGTTCGAAGCAGTCGCGGAAGCTGTGCGCGATGTAGCGCGACGCGCCGCGGAAGCCGAGCATCGGGTTCTCTTCGTCCGGCTCGTAGATGTCGCCGCCGAGCAGCTTCTTGTATTCGTTCGACTTGAAGTCGGACAGGCGCACGATGACCGGTTTCGGCCAGAAGGCGGCGCCGATGGTGGCCACACCTTCGACCAGCTTGTCGACGAAGAACGCTTCCGGATTTGCGTAGCCGCGCGCGCGGCGGCGGATCTCCTCGCGCAGCCGGGCCGGTGCCTGGTCGATTTCGAGGATGGCTTTCGGGTGGATGCCGATCGTGTTGTTGATGACGAATTCGAGCCGCGCCAGACCCACGCCTTCGTTCGGCAGCTGCGCGAAATCGAAGGCCAGTTCGGGGTTGCCGACGTTCATCATGATCTTCAGATCGAGGTCGGGCAGGTTCGACAGGTCGGACGTGACCACTTCGAAATCGAGCCGGCCGCGATAGATGTTGCCGGTGTCGCCCTCGGCGCAGCTGGCGGTCACCAGTTCGCCTTCGGTCAGCGTTTCGGTTGCGTCGCCGCAGCCGACGATGGCTGGAATGCCCAGTTCGCGCGCGATGATGGCGGCGTGGCAGGTGCGCCCGCCGCGGTTGGTCACGATGGCGGCGGCCTTCTTCATGACCGGTTCCCAGTTCGGGTCGGTCATGTCGGTGACGAGCACGTCGCCGGCCTGCACCTTGTCCATCTCGGTCGCGCTTTCGACGATGCGCACCGGGCCGGCGCCGATCTTCTGGCCGATGGCGCGGCCGCTGGCCAGCACCTTGCCGTACTGCTTGAGGCGGAACTTATGCTGCGTCATGCCGGACTCGTGCGACTTCACGGTTTCCGGACGTGCCTGCAGGATGTAGAGCTGGCTGTCGATGCCGTCCAGGCCCCACTCGATGTCCATCGGGCGGCCGTAGTGCCCCTCGATCGTCATTGCGTAGCGCGCCAGTTCGAGCACCTGTTCGTCGGTCAGCGAAAAGCGCTGGCGCTCGGCGTCGCTCACATCGACCGTCTGCACGCTGCGGCCGGCCGATGCACTGGCGGTGAATTCCATCTTGATCATCTTGCTGCCGAGGGTGCGGCGGATGACCGCCGGGCGACCCTGGGCCAGCATGGGCTTGTGCACGTAGAACTCGTCCGGATTCACCGCGCCCTGCACGACGGTTTCGCCCAGACCGTAGCTGGACGTGATGAACACGACGTCGCGGAAGCCCGATTCGGTGTCGAGCGTGAACATGACGCCGGCGGCGCCCTTGTCCGAACGCACCATGCGCTGCACGCCGGCCGACAGCGCGACACCCGCGTGCATGAAACCCTTGTGCGCGCGGTAGCTGATCGCGCGGTCGTTGTAGAGCGAGGCGAACACTTCGCGGATCGCGTGCAGCACGTTGTCGATGCCGGATATGTTCAGGAAGGTTTCCTGCTGGCCGGCGAAGGACGCGTCCGGCAGGTCTTCGGCGGTGGCCGAACTGCGCACGGCGAACGAGCCGTTGCCGGCGGCATCCAGCTCGGCGTACGAGTCGCGGATGCCGGCTTCGAGCGCTGCCGGGAAGGGCGTGTCCATCATCCACTGACGGATCTGCGCGCCGGTGCGCGCGAGCGCATTCACGTCATCCACATCCAGCGCTTCGAGAGCGGCGTGGATGCGATCGGCCAGCGCGTCCTGAGCGAGAAACTCGCGGAAGGCCTCTGCCGTGGTGGCAAAGCCGCCGGGTACGCGCACGGACTTGGGCAACTGGCTGATCATTTCGCCCAGTGACGCATTCTTGCCACCGACGCTTTCGACGTCGGTCATGCGCAGCTGTTCGAACGGGATGACGTAGCGAGACATGGGTATCCTCTCTTGAACATGGGGCGATCGCTTGTTGCGGCGACCGTGCATTTCTCCGATGCACCGGATGGGTGCGCGGAAACGCGGTATTTTAGTTAATGTCGGTGGTGCACTGCGGAAAATTTTGCGCGGACTGTGCGGTTTGCGCACCGAACTGGATCAGAACACATCATGAGAACCGTCTTCTTCATTTCCGACAGCACCGGCATCACCGCCGAAACGCTCGGCCGCAGCCTGCTTTCGCAGTTCGAAGGCGTGAAGTTCCGGCACACCCGCGTGCCCTTCGTCGATTCGGTCGACAACGCGCTCGACTGCGTCGAACGCATCACCGAAGCGCAGATGCGCGACGGCGTGCGGCCCATCGTGGTCACGTCCATCGTCAATGCCGAGGTGGCGCGCACCGTGCGCCAGGCCGATGCGCTCTTCCTCGATCTGTTCGAACATTTCGTCGGGCCGCTGGAAGACGAACTGGGGCAGGCGGCCAATCACAACGTCGGCCGGCAGAAGGGTCTGGAGGAGAGTGCCGACTACCAGAACCGCATCGAGGCGATCAATTTTTCGCTGGCGCACGATGACGGCATGTCGCACAAGGAACTGGAAAAGGCCGACGTGATCCTGGTCGGCGTGTCGCGCTCGGGCAAGACGCCGACCAGCCTGTACATGGCGATGCAGTTCGGCGTGAAGGTCGCCAACTACCCGTTGATTCCGGAAGATTTCGAGCGCGGCAAGCTGCCGACCGAACTGGTGAAGTACCGCAGCAAGCTGTTCGGGCTGACCATTGCGCCGGAACGGCTGTCGCAGATCCGCGAAGAGCGGCGGCGCGGCAGTCAGTACGCCTCGCTCTCCAATTGCCGCTACGAAGTCGATGCGGCGCAGAAGCTGATGCGCATGGAAGGCATACGCTGGCTCGAATCGACCCACAAGTCGATCGAGGAAATCGCGGCTGTCGTGCTGCAGGCGGTGCATGTCGAGGACGACAGCTGACGCGCCGATGACGCCAGGTGGCGCTTTGTGGTGCAATGACCGCCCCGCACGATCCCGCTCCGCCCCATGTTCAATCCCACCCGCGACCAGGCCCGGCAATTCTTTCTCGACACCTGGGCCAAGCGCAACAGCGGCCAGCCGCTGACGCAGATGGAAACCATCGCGCTGACGCTGATCGGCCGCCACCCGGAATACCACGCGCTGCTCGACCAGGGCGAGCGCGCGCTGACGCGCGAATATCCGCCGGAACTGGGCGAGACGAATCCCTTCCTGCACCTGTCGCTGCACCTGGCGATCGAGGAGCAACTGGCCATCGACCAGCCACCCGGTCTGCGCGCCGCCTTCGAGGCCCAGCGCGCGAAGATGGGTGACGAGCACGAGGCGCTGCACCGGGTGCTCGACTGTCTGGGCGAGAGCATCTGGCGCGCCCAGCGCGATCGCCAGCCGCCCGATGGCGCGGCCTATGTGGCCTGCGTGCGCGCCGGGCTCGACGACTGAATTCCTACTTTGGCGACACCATGACCGACAAGACCGGACACATCCTTCCCACCGAATTCCACGGCCAGCCCGCGCTGTCGCTCGAAGCGGCCGACGGCGCGCGCTGCGTCGTCAGCCTGTTCGGCGGTCACATCCTGTCGTGGGTGCCAGCCGGCGGCAAGGAGCGGCTCTACCTGTCGCCCGACGCGCGCTTCGACGGACAGGCGGCGATCCGCGGCGGCATTCCGGTCATCTTTCCGCAGTTCGCGGCGCGCGGCGACGGGCCGCGCCACGGCTTCGCGCGTACCCGGATGTGGCAGCTCGCCGAACAGCGGGCGGCCGCCGATTTCGTCACCGTGACGCTGACGTTGCAGGATGACGCAGCCACGCGCGCACTGTGGCCGCATGCCTTCCTGCTTGAACTGACCGTGATGCTGAGCGGCAACCGGCTCGACCTCGAACTGAGCACTGAAAACACCGGCGACGCGCCTTTCGTGTTCGCCGCCGCGCTGCACACCTATCTGCGCGTCGGCGAAGTCGAGAACTGCCGTGTCGAGGGCCTGCGCGGCAAGCGCTATCTGGACGCGACCGCGGGGGATCGGGCGACGCAGGACAAGTTCGATGCGGTGGTGGTCGAGGACGAAATCGACCGCGTGTATGTCGGCGCACCCGACAGCGTCGTGCTGAACGAGCCCGGCCGCGCGCTCGGTCTGCAAAGCACCGGCTTTCCGGACCTCGTCGTGTGGAATCCGTGGGAACACAAGGCACGCGCGCTGACCGACCTGCCGGACCGCGACTTCCGCCATTTTCTGTGCCTCGAACCGGCGCTGGCCGACAAGCCGCTCGAACTGGCGCCCGGCGCGCTGTGGAGCGGTCTGCACACGCTGGTTGCGGCTTGAGATGCAAGATTCAAGGTGCAAGATTCAAGATTCAAGATTCAAGATTCAAGATTCAAGATTCAAGATTCAAGATTCAAGATTCAAGATTCAAGATTCAAGATTCAAGATTCAAGGGGCAAGATTCAAGATTCAAGGGGCAAGGGGCAA
>JAEUNO010000042.1 GCA_016791045.1 Methyloversatilis sp.
GGGCCGCGCTTGTACGCGCGTCCCGTTCGGGGATTTGTGTCCATGATCTCCTTTGTGGACACAACATTGAGGTGCCCGAGTGCGGGCGATGATTACGCGCTGGATCAGGGAAGGGAAGACGGTGGCGGTCGGACGCTTACGATAGAGCGGGTCGCTTGCCCATGCGTTTTCAACTCGATTTGCCTGCGAGGGAATTGAATCGATCACGCAGATGTTGTGCCCATCGCGCAGTTCCGTGATGCAGTAGCGGGGTCCGCCGTCGCGCCCCGCAGACTCAGGCGGCGCATAGGAAGCCGGATAGACGGTCCGGCCAATGAGAGGCTTTAGGGGTTGGTGCAAGACGATCGCAGCGACTTCGGGTCCGAACAGCAACGCATCAATCAGATCAGCAACATTCGAGGACATGCGGTATCTCCAGTGGAATGGGTTGGCGTCGCAAAATAAGCGTCAAGGTTCTGGCCTGAAAACGCGTACTGACCGGTGAGTTTTCTTATAACGTCAGGCGTGAGCGCCCGGACCGCAAAAAGGCTGAGGTGAAGTGGTCGCGGATCCGTCCAGACCCCAACCTGGATATCCCGGCGCGCCGGAGGAGGCAGAGCATTCTGGATTCCGAGAAGCGCGAGAATCTCGATCCACGGTCGGGCAAAGCTCATGTTTTCCTCGTACGGCGACCAGCCCACATCCAGGGCATTCCAGCTTGTACGCGCGTCGTAACGCAGGCGCGGTATGTCCTGTTTGGCGCTCCCGTCGCGCCTGCCCTTCACAGCAGCCAGACCATTGGTCATCGCAAAGGAAAGCACCTCCTCAGGGTGGCCCAGAGGCACGGAGTCGGCGCAGTACCCGAGTAAAGTTCGTACCGTCCTCAATCCATCCGATCGCCCGGCTGCAAGCTTCCATGAGGATTTGTCGGAAAACCGCTCGTTGCACCAAGCATTTATTGCAATCCTTTGATCGCGGAGATGGATCACCAGCGGCGGGTACTTGCCAAGCGTGTCTTCCGCATCGCTACCAGATGAAAACCTAGGATCGATCTGGACGGTTGCCTGACTCAGGCTTTCAAGGCTTGAAGTCAACGCTTCGGTGTCGATCCCGTGATAGCAAGCGCCTTCATCGCTCCATGAAAGCGCGGCGGAGGGGTTTTCGAGTTGCGCGAGCCAGAGCAGTCCAATGGCAGCGAGGTACTCTCCAGGATTCTGGGGCTCGAATCTAAGGAGGACTGCGCGCTCTTCTGAAGCGCAGGCTACGTACGAAAGTGCGATAGGAAGAGGGCTGAATGCAGGGTCATTCGCTAGCTGATCGGCGGCACGTTCGGCCAGAACGTCGGCACACTTCGTAAGTGCCTCGAGGTAGGCCAAGCCCCAGCGGCCGTGCGTACGAGATAATTGCGCGTAGTTGAACTCCGCCAATCTGGCTTCTTCCGCGCATCCCTCGTGGATACGCGCACTTAGTGGGAAGCTCGGCCTCGCATAACCGTGATGAGATGCAATCAGGTGGCGGACCAGAGGGGAAGAATCCTCAAGACCCACCAAACTGCCAAGTTCGTGGCGATAACCCGCACTCGCATTGAAGTCGAAACGCGCTGAGCCGGATTTTCCTAAAATCACGGTTGGATTCACGTTGCCTACTGCGATTTGCCAGCACCGACGTGCTTTGCCTGCATCGTGCCGGAAGAGCGCTCGTTCAAGGACTTCTGCATGTTTTGAAGGCAGCCCGAGCGTAGAGCAGATTCGTCTTGCAGCCTTTGCCGCTAGCACGTGGTGATCTTCAAGTAGCCGGGGGTAGGTCGTTGGTAGTTCGCCAGCGTCCTCGCATTCTCGATTGAGGGCCCGAAGCCAGAGCGTCAGCACTCCGTTGCCTTCAAACGCGTGCCAAGCGCAGACCTCACCGGGGAATACTTCTGCGATCAAGGTCGGAATTGTGGCCGCCGAGTGGTCCCCTGTGCGCCACATGCCCGACTCACCATCGTGGCAAATGTCGAGACTGGTAATGCGCCCCAACTCAAATTGGATCGGCGAGACATCGGTCACGACAGTTGTCGATTCTGCGGAGGGCAGGCCGCTGTTATCCAACCCGCCCGCCCGTTGATCGAAGAGAAGAGTCATTCCGGGGCGTAGCTTTCCGGAGAAGACTTCGGAAAGCTGGCCACTTCCGTCGAGCCATACTGGCAAGCCCAACCCGGCCTTTCGCTGTCTCTCCGCTATCTCATCGACAATTTTCTCAACTTTTCCGTTGATCGGGAGGCGCGCCTTCTCTCTTCTGTGTATCGGCCACACCTGAAGGAAACGTCCTAGGTCCGCATCCGGGAGAGTCCGCCAAACCAAGTTAACTTCCTGATCCGGAGAAACAAGACCATGAATCCAAATTGCTGGATCGGGAGCCGATAGCTCCGTTAGCCGGTATGTGGTGGCAGCGAACAGGTCGAGGATGGTTTCTTCCAGTGGGCGTGTAGCAGCGACAGGCTCAATCGCTGTGTTGTAGTCCGGGTGGGATCGCAACTTAGTCAGTTCAAGTGGACTTGCGTTAAGCGCCGCTTCGTCCGCCGGGGGCAATGTCCTGAGCAATTCCGTAGCACGAAGAGCGCGCGCCGAAAGGTCACTTGAGCGCCCGGTTCGCTTCGAGGCTGAGGCTGGCTGAACGACTGTTTTGGTAGGCCATCGAATCAGGTTGATCTCGCCAATGCGTTCCCCGCGCCGATTGCAGCGACCAAATCGTTGAATTTGACGATCAAGCGTAGCTTCATCACAGATAAGAACGTCGGCGTCCAGGTCGATACCGATCTCCCCTGCGCTCGTCGCGATAAGGACTGCACCTTCCGCGTCGGTACCGTCTCGGGCGGCAGAGATTCGTTGCCACGCACACGTGCCGAGCAGAAGTTCGCGTTCGAAGCCGCGCATTGTTCCGGTCAGAACCGCTGTACGCTCCGATCGGATGGCTGGTGGAAGGTTTTCGCCCTTACGCGGTGCGCGCCGAAGTTCGTTCGCGAGCTTTAAGGCGAGATCAGGTGCCGTCACGAAAACCGCTACCGCCTTCCCCTCCGTGGCACGAAGTCTTGCAAGTTGATTCGTCCGTTCTAGCCAATCTTTATCCGAGCGCACGTCGGTAATCTGGAGCCGCTTTTCCGCCTGCATCCGCTTAAGGAGGTTCGGATCTCCCTCGGGCGCGCAGACCAGTGGCGCAGCCGCGCTCTCCCCGGTTTCACGAGTGGTGGCGCTCATTTCCATCACTTGCAAGCCTGAAACACCCAAGGCTTGCGCGTCGCGGCCTGCTCGTCTCGAAATATCGAACATTAGCTCGCTAAATGCCGGAGCGAGGTGCGCCTCGTCGTGAATAAGGAGAGTGTCGAAAGCCAAAAGACCTGCCTGCATCGGAGCCCTGTTTCGACCCAGTCCATAGCCGCGGAAAAGGAGGCGGCTGCCGATCATGTCGGGCGTCGCTAATAAAATGGCGGGCGTCGTCGGGTCGACAGCCCAGTCGCCACTGTCGACAAATTGCCCGCGCAAAGTGGCAATGCAAAGCGGGTTTCCGGTGGCGGACAGAGAGGCCAGAGCATTCTTCAGACCGGGAATCCGATCTTCATAGACCACCGAGTGGATGGCTTCGGCAAGCCGGGTGACATCATCGACCAGGACGCGGCGATTGACGACAAATACCAGGCGACGTGAAAGCCCGGGTTTTCCCATGACTGTCCGGTCAGCGAGCGCGGCTATAAACGCTGCCAGCGCCATTGTCTTTCCTGCGGCCGTTGGCGCGAGAATTTGGGGCGGAAGGTCATTGCGCATGAGCCGCTCGTGCAAGGCGAACTGCCATAAATATGGATGCTGACCGACGAGGGCGTGAAACAGCGGCCGCAGGAAAGACTGGATATTTTCGGAGTTCTTCATGCCATGACCTTAACGTAAAAGCGGCCTTGACTCATAGCGTCATACGACGCCGTTTACATTCTGCAAACGGTTTCACTCTAACCTCGAACAAGCTCACAGACTGAGCTCGAGCTTGCCTTCGGCGCGGATCACCCTCAGATATTTAAGGCCCCGAACTGCTCGAACGAAAAAGTTACATTGGCTTATCTGCAGTGCACTCCTTAGAAAAAATCTGCTTCTTCTTGACGGCGGAGCTGCTCGACGTATGAGCAAGCGATCGGACATGCTTCTAAGTTCTCGGAACCGCCAAGGTTGGAAAAAGCGCTGAAATTTGTCGGTTGAGCTTGCCATGCCTTTTAAAGAGTCACGCGTTCTACATATTGCAGCAGCAGGGTCAGCGCGCACATTGCGCAGCGGATGGTCTGTCGGTAGATGTTGCCCAAGACTCACGTAGCTGAACATCGACGTCTGGGGATTCTCTTGGCCGCGCATGGAAAATCTGGAAAAGTAGATGGACTATTCGAGAGGAAGTCCTCCATAAGACCCGCACCCGGAAATAGGAGCGGAGTTTCTCACCAGTCTGTTTGGTTCAGCTCGCCATGCTCAACGACGCCAATGTATGAGCGGTCGATCTCAGCCTTGTGAGCCAAGTCTTTCTGCGCGAGACCGAGTTTCTTTAGCGGGGCCAGATCTTGTGTGTCCATCTTCGAAGAGTGTCATCGCTTATGACTCTGTTGTTTTCGATGATCTGATCCGGAACCACGATTTGCTCTTTGGGGCGCTACAACGATTACACATAGCGTGCTCAGACACCTCGCAGGCGGACAGCAGACACAGCAAAAGTCGCACCGGTATCAAGTCGGCTATAATTTTCCGGATGGAAGGTTGGCAGAGCGGTTGAATGCACCGGTCTTGTTAACTCGAGCGCTGCTTCGGAAACGTTGCAGATGTAAGGAGTCAAATTCGGTGAAGCCCCTGGTAGCTCCGAGGTAATGCCGAGCGAAGCCTAGCTTGCTAGGAACGTGTAGAGACTTGACGGCTCCCGCCTAACGCAACGCAGCTTGCCATGGCGAAGACAAAGTCCAGACCCCAAACAGACAACGTCTGGTAGCGAAAGCTATAGCAGGTAAGGAAAACCGGCAGTGTCGTAAGGCACTCCAGGGTTCGAATCCCTGACCTTCCGCCACTAGTTGCACAATGTGCGACTAGAGAACTGTTTGCCTACAACAGATTCATGTGTAACAACGGTGTCTCGGTTTAGATAAGAGTTCGAATCTCACCGCTTCCGCCAGCAGTCAATTGCCCTGGCGGCACGGACGTGGCGTCCCGGCTGTGCTCACAGCACGCTTGCGTAGAGCGTGATGACGACGATGCACACGCCGTTCAGCAGCAGCCCGCAGCGCATCATCGAGGTCGCCGACACGTGCCCGGTGCCGAACACCAGCGCGTTCGGAGGCGTGGCGACCGGGAGCATGAAGGCGCATGAGGCGGAAATCGCGATGGCTGCCGACAGCACGCGCGGATCGAGGCCGAAGTCGGGGGCCAGCACGGCGAACACCGGAACCAGCAGCGCGGCGCTGGCGGTGTTGCTGACCAGTTCGGTCAGCATGACCACGAAGGCGATGATGCCGAGCAACACCAGCCAGTCGGGTGTGCCGCGCAGCAGTCCGGTCAGTGCGTCGGCCAGAAAGCGGCTCGCGCCACTCGCGCCCATCAGGGCGCTCAGCGCCAGTCCGCCGCCGAACAGCAGCAGTACGCCCCACTGCGTATGCGATTCGATGTCCGGCCAGTCGATGGCGCGGCTGGCTACCAGCAGTGCGATCGCGGCCAGTGCGACCACGGCGTCGATGTCCTGTTCGACGCCCAGTGCGCGCGCCAGCGGCGCACCGAACACCCAGCCGGCGACGGCGAATGCAAAGACCGAAGCCGTGGCGATACGACCGGGCGTCCATCCGTCGTCCGCGTCCTCTGCCGGCAGGTCGATGCTTCCGCCGAGCGCCGGACGCAGCGCCAGCCACAGCGTCGCTGCCATCAGCGGCATCAGCACGAAGACCAGCGGCAGCCCGAAGCGCAACCATTCCGCAAAGCCGATGTCGGCCTGGGCGGCGGCGATGGCGTTGGGCGGGCTGCCGACCAGCGTACCGATGCCGCCGATGCTGGCGCTGTAGGCCACGCCCAGCAGCACGAAGGTGCGTTCGCGTGGATCGGCATCGGGGCCGAGCAGACCGAGTGCCAGCGGCAGCATCATGGCTGCGGTGGCGGTGTTGCTGATCCACATCGAAAGCAGTGCGGTCAGCGCAAACAGCAAGGCCAGCGACCTCAGCCTGTTTCCGCCCGACAGCGCGAGCACCCGGCGGGCGAGCCAGCGATCCAGCCCGTGCCGCGCGAGCGCCGCCGCCAGCGCAAAGCCGCCGAGGAACAGGAAGATGATGGGGTGCGCGAACGACGCCAGCGCCTTCGATGGCGTCACGCCTGCAAACAGCACCGCCAGCAGCGGCACCAGCAGCGCGGTCAGGGTCAGTGGCAGGGCCTGGGTCATCCACAAGGCGCCGGCCAGCGCAAAGATCGCGAGCGCGGCGCGCAGTGCCGGATCGTCGGGTGCGAACAGCGCAACGGCGATGGAGAGCGTGACGCAGGCAGCGATGCGCCATGGCGATGAAGTCAACGTCACCCGCTCGCCTTAATCCGGCGCAGCCGAATCGAGCACGAATACGGCGCCGAATGCTCCGATGGAAAGTGTGCGTCCATTGGCTGTCGTGTAGGACGCGACGACCAGCGGGTGGTAGGTGGACGTGAAGGCGGTGAGGGCGCCGAGGCCGAGCAGGCCGGCGACCGGGCTGCGTTGCGCGACGACTTCGCGGATCTTTGCGCGATGTTCTTCGGGGCCGGGGTTCAGCGAGACGGCGAGCGCGACGAGTACAGCGATGACGACTGCAGAAGCGACGAGTTTCGGCATGTAAAGGATCTCGTGGGTCGCGCGGAATCAGGGTTTGCTGTCGCGTCAGGTGAGCTCGAAGCGCCGCGCTCACCGCGGCGCAGCGCCCGGCCGGTGACGGCCCGACGCTGCCCGGTCAGATCAGCCGCAGCTCCCCACCGCACCGCAGGCGGTGCAGAAATCGCAGCCGTCCTTGCGGATGACCGATTGATTGCCGCATTCGCCGCACAGCGCGCCCTGCATCAGCTTTGGCTCGTCGTCGCCGCGCGGCGATTCGAGGATGCCCATTTCGCGCATCGGGAAGCCGGCTTCGTCGAGGATGCCCAGCATGGCGTAGCGGTGGATGATGAGCCGCGCGACGTAGGCGACCGTCGACGGCCAGTTCTGCTGGCGGCGGGTGCCGGGCACGAAAGCCATGAAGTCGCCCAGCGGTTCCGGATAACTGATGAGCTTGCGCAGCTTCATGCCGATCCAGGCCGGGTCCATCACGCGCATGTCCAGCGCAAGGATGCGCGTCAGCCCGTCGAGCGCGCGCGGGTAATTGCCCGACAGCCACACCGAGTACGGGCGCGTTTCACCGCCCGGCAGCGTGATTTCCTTCAGGCCCAGCACGAAATCCTCGCCGGTGGCCGGGTTGCTGATGTCCACCGTCCAGCTCAGCGTGCCGTCGGTGCCGGTCTTCGGCTCCTGCAGCGCGAACAGGGTGTCGAGCACCGGCGTGGGCGCTTCGCGTTCGAGGGCACCGAGCTTGTCGCAGCGGTAGCGGATCACGTTGGCGAAGGCGGCCACCACGCCGGGCATGCGGCGATGTTCGCCGCTGGGCGGCAGCGGCATGTCGAAACCCTGGTCGCTGGCGGTGCGCGCCAGCACGTCGAGCTTGAGCTTGAGCCAGCCCGGGTCGTTGGCACGCATGTCCATCGACAGCGTCTTCGCGACGGCGCCCAGACCGCGCGGCTGGTCGGCGCCATTGACCCACACCTCGAACGGCAGGGTCTGCATGCGGCCATCCGGGCCTTCGTTTTCGATGTGGCCGACGAACAGCGCGAATTCGCCGCCCGGCGTCTTCAGCATGTAGGTCCAGCTCGGGTTGCCGTCCGGCATGTCGGGCCGGCCGGGCCAGCGCAGGCTGGACAGCACCGGTGCCGGCAGCGCGCCGATCGACAGGCGCTGGTTGGTGCCGGTGATGATTTCGACGTCGTGCGGCTGCTTCTTCTCTTCCGTCTTCGGCGTGTCGACCGACAGCACGCTGCCCAGCACGCTGTTCGGCCGGTAGGTCGCGAGGCCCTTCAGGCCGGCCTTCCAGGCGGCGAGGTACAGATCCTCGAAGTCGGCGTACGGATAGTCGGCCGGCACGTTCACCGTCTTGGAAATCGACGTATCTATATAGGGGGCGACCGCCGCCACCATGTCCTTGTGCGCGGCGGCGGAAATTTCCAGCGCCGTCACGAACCAGGGCGGCAGTTTCGTCACGTCGCCGCCGAGGTGCCGGTACATGCGCCAGGCGTAGTCCTCGACCGCGTATTCCTTGAAGGTGCCGTCAGCCATGCGCTTCTTGCGCGTGTAGGTCCAGGAGAACGGCGGCTCGATGCCGTTGCTCGCGTTGTCGGCGAAGGCGAGCGAAATGGTGCCGGTGGGCGCGATCGACAGCAGGTGCGAATTGCGCAGGCCGTGCTTTCGGATCTGCTCCTTCACCTCGGCCGGCAGGCGCGACGCGAAATTGCCGCCCGACAGATACATGTCGGCGTTGAACAGCGGGAAGCTGCCGCGCTCCTTCGCCAGTTCGACCGACGCGAGATAGGACGCGTCACGCATGACCTCGGAAATGCGCGACGCCATCAGCCGTGCTTCCTGCGTGTCGTAGCGCTGGCGCAGCATGATCAGCGCGTCGCCCAGGCCGGTGAAGCCGAGGCCGACCCGGCGCTTCGCCATGGCTTCGTCGCGCTGCTGCGGCAGCGGCCAGTGCGTCACTTCGAGCACGTTGTCCAGCATGCGGATGGCGACCGCGCAGACTTCGGCGAAGCCGTCGAAATCGAACTCGGCCGTCTCGCCAAATGGCTTCTTCACGAAGCGGGTCAGGTTGATCGAGCCCAGATCGCAGCAGCCGTAGGGTGGCAGCGGCTGTTCGGCGCACGGATTGGTCGCCTCGATGCTTTCGCAGTAGTACAGGTTGTTGTCGCGGTTGATGCGGTCGAGGAACAGGATGCCCGGCTCGGCATGGTCGTAGGTCGAGCGCATGATCTGGTCCCACAGTTCGCGCGCCCGCGGCTTGGCATAGACCCACAGGCCGTCTTCGCGCTGATACGCGCCGGCTGCCTTGATGTCGCCGGCCGGTTCGGCCTTGTGCACCAGGTCGACCGTGCCGTCGGCTTCGACCGCCTTCATGAAGGTGTCGGTGACGCCGACCGACACGTTGAAGTTGGTCAGATCGCCGCTGTCCTTGGCGTGGATGAACTGTTCGATGTCCGGGTGATCGCAGCGCAGCACGCCCATCTGTGCGCCGCGACGGCTGCCGGCCGATTCGACCGTTTCGCACGAGCGGTCGAACACCCGCATGTAGCTGACCGGGCCGGATGCACGCGACTGCGTGCCGCGCACGCGGGCGCCGACCGGGCGGATGCTGGAGAAGTCGTAACCGACGCCGCCGCCGCGGCGCATCGTTTCCGCGGCCTGCGCCAGCGCGGTGTATATGCCCGGGCGCTGGTCTTCGATTTCGGTGATCGAGTCGCCGACCGGCTGCACGAAGCAGTTGATCAGCGTGGCGGTGAGCTGGGTGCCGGCGGCCGAGCTGATGCGTCCGGCGGGCACGAAGCCCCGTTCCTGCGCGTCGAGGAATTTCGCTTCCCAGTGCGCGCGGCGGTCCTCGGCCTCGGCCTGCGCAAGCGCTTTCGCGACGCGGCGGCGCACTTCGGCCACCGTCGTCTCGCCGCCCTTGGCGTACTTCTCAATCAGCACTTCGCTGGAAATTTCCTGTTCGGGCAGGCAGGCGATTTTCTCTTCTTCGGTCAGCGGGACCAGATCGATCTGTTGCATGGGGTGTCTCCTGACGTCGTTTCACCGAACTTTACGCTTCGGTGACACGCCGCAACAGCCTTGACAGGCAGCCTGCCGGGCGGTCGTCCGCCTGCCGTCTGGCCTTGCGGTCGATGGCGACGGCGCGCTGCGCGATTGCACTGCAACATGAGCCGGAAAGCCGGGCCGGCTGTGGAAAGAGCCGTCGCGGGAGCGGCCCCTGCGGGAGCTGCCGCGCCTGCTGGAACCGTCTCCAACAGCGCTGTGAGCTACGCCTTCGGCACCCTCAGCGCGAACACGCTGCCGCGGCCGACGCGCGAGCGCACGTTCAGCGGATGCCCTAGCAGTTCGGCCTGCTTGCGCGCCAGGGCCAGGCCCAGACCCTGGCCTTCGTCGTGCCGGGTCTGGCGGTCGTCGAAGCGACGGTACGGAATGAAGATCTGCGGGATCAGTTCGTCGGCGATGCCGGGCCCGGTGTCCCACACCTGCAATTCCATTTCGCTCGCGCGCGGGCGGGCGGCGACCAGCACGCGGCCGCGGTCGGTGTAGCGCACCGCGTTCGACACCAGATTGTCGAGAATGGAGCGCAGCATCATCGGGTCGCTGTCCACGATGGTGAGGCTCGGCCGGACCACCAGTTCGATGCCCTTGTCGCGCGCCAGCGGGCCGAACTGGGCGGCGCACGACGCGAACACCTCGGCCAGCGGCAATGCCCGACGCAGCACACGCGCCTCGCCGGCCTCGAGCCTCGACAGTTCGATCAGTCGCGACAGCTGGCTGCTCATCGCGCGCACCGCCTCGTCGACGCCGGCGCAGGCCTCATTCACCGTCGCGTGGCTCACTTCGTCGTCGCGCAGCGAGCGCAGATAGCGCATGTGCAGGCCGACGGCGTGTACCGGCTGGCGCAGGTCGTGCGTCACGCCGGCGAGAAACAGATTCTTGGCGCGCATCGCCGCCTGCACGGCGTCGCGCTCACGTCGCAGGGTGTCGGCCAGGCGGGCATTCTGTCGGGTCAGCAGCAGGGCGTTGCGCATCGTGGCGTGCGCATTGCGGCCGAATGAAATGAGTACCGCGAGGTAGAACACGATGGTCACGCCACCGGCGATGCTGATGGCGCCGCCGATCAGCCACGACTTCACGATGAACGGCACCAGCGCGCACACCAGATACAGATTGAGCGCGCGCGGCAGCGCCGTGGTGGCGGTGACGGCGCCGCCGGCCATGCCGACCAGCATGGCAACGCTGAAGAAGTCCATGAACGGGTCGCGCCCTTCGTAACCCAGCCAGGGCAGCACACCCCAGGCGAGGCCGGTCAGCGCGGCGATCGCCGTGTAGATGCGCTCGGTGTGGTCGAGCTGGTGGCCGGCCAGTCCGGCCAGTTGCGGTTGCATCCAGCGCACGTAGAGGGCGCGCACGGCGACCAGCAGGCAGACGACGGCCAGCCAGACCCAGACCGCCGCGTGTCCCTCGGCGCTGACCAGCACCGCGGCGGCGGTGCTGGCCACGGCCACGTTGCCGGCAACGATGGTCGGCGTATGGCCGAACAGCACGCCCAGCAGGTCGCGCCGGACCGCCTCGCGCTCGTCCGCGCTGTCATCCGTGCAGTCGTGTGCGTCGAGCGGTATCGACGTCATCGCCATGGTATTTTCCGGCGCATGGAAGCCCGCGAGATTAGCATCGTCGTTGCCGAAGACCACGCCCTGGTGCGCCAGGGCCTGCGTCTGATGCTGTCGCGTGCGCCGCGCGTGCGCTGGCTGG
Organism: Methyloversatilis sp.; assembly: GCA_016791045.1. GTDB lineage: Bacteria > Pseudomonadota > Gammaproteobacteria > Burkholderiales > Rhodocyclaceae > Methyloversatilis. The sequence continues at coordinate 11,563 of JAEUNO010000042.1, forward strand.
GCGAAACGGGCGATGGCGAAGGCGCGCTGCGGCTCGCCCGCGAGCTCAAGCCGGATGTCCTGCTGCTCGATCTCGGCCTGCCGCGGCTCGACGGGCTCGAAGTGATGCAGGCCATCGCCGCGACCCATCTGCCGACCCGCGTGCTGGTCGTGACGGCGCGTCAGGATGCCGCCACCGTGCAGGCCGCGCTGTCCTTCGGCGCCCATGGCTACATGCTGAAGACCGACGACGCCGACGCGCTGGTGTCGGCCATCCATACCGTGGGCGACGGCGGCTACCACGTCAGCCCGGAGCTGGCGACCTTGTTCGGCCATGGCGCGGCGGCCGGGCAGGAAGGCCTGACCGGCCGGGAAATGGATATTGCCAGCCGTGTCGGACGTGGCCTGTCGAGCAAGCAGATCGGGGCCGAACTGGGCATTTCCGAACATACGGTGCGCAAGCACCGCGAAAACATCGCCCGCAAACTCGGCCTGCGCAATGCGGCCGAGCTCGTCGCCTGGTCGATCCGTCAGCGCCTGCCCCTGGCTTGATCGGGCCGTGATCCAGTTCCTGCCGGCCTGCATTTCAGGGCGCCGGCTACGCGCTTGTTCGTATTTACCGTCCACCGGGCCACGCGCCTAATCCGTCCTGAAATTTCCGGCTGTGCGTGCGCCGAATTCCGCCCCCGAAGCAATTGCCGGGTGCCCGATTCGATGCGGTGACGGTCCGGACGTCGCGGGCGGGCAAGGCGCCCGCCGCGATCCACGACAAGGAGGTTCAGATGACCATTCCCGCTGGCGGTGCGCTGCGCTGTGCCGTTTTTTCCGTGTGTCTGTGGGCGGGCGCAGCGTGCGCCGTGCCGATCAGCTTCGTGACGACCGGTTCGTCCGAACAGACCTATTTCGAGGGGCAGCCGCTGGCGAGCGCGCGTTCGCGCATTGACGGGCTGAGCGGCGCGCTCGATCTCACGCGCGACACGCCCGTGCTGGCCAACTACTTCAAGCTGTTCGCGGGCACCGGACCGGCGGACGAAACCGGCATGAGCGGCATCCAGTATCGGACCCACGCGCTGAGCATGACCGTCATGGGCCTCACCCGATCGTTCGAGGTCAACATCGGCATGCAGGAAATCGCCAATGGCCAGTACCAACTGTACGCCTTCGATCTGCCGACGCTGACCTTCGACCTGGGGGCGACCGGCGTGCTCACCGTGACACCGGACCCGCTGCGCACCCAGTCGGTGCAGTTTCTGGCCAACACACCCCTGTACCACTTTCGCGATGTGCGGGCGACCTTCGAGTTGTCCGGGCCGCTTGTTTCGGCCGTGCCCGAGCCGGGATCGCTGGCGCTGACCGGGCTCGCTGTCGCGGCGCTGCATGCGCTGCGGCGACGCAGCGGAGCGCTTTGCAGAAATTGACAGATACGGCGTCGGGCTGGGGTGTCGGCGGAATCCCGACGTGATGCATTGAACAACACCACTGTCACATCAGCTTACAATCATGTAGGAAATTTTCCTACGAGCGACCGCCAGGCGCGGTTGCGGCAGCAATCGGGAGCCACACCATGAAGACCGCACAACGTCGTCGCAACCTGCCCAGGCTGCGCACCCTGGTGGCCAATCTGCATCGCCCGCACGGACTCGCGATCGGCATGGCGAGCCTGCCGCTGCTGATGTCACCGGCGGCGTGGGCGCAGGCGATCCAGGCGGATGGCCGGACGCTGACGACGGTGAGCACGGCCGGAGCGGTGACGGACATCCGGACGGGGACGATTGCGGGCAACTCGGGTTTCAACTCGTTCAACACCTTCAGCGTCAATTCGGGGCACACGGCGAACCTGCACGTGCCCAGCGGTGCGGTGAATCTGGTGAATATCGTGCGCGACGCGCGCACGGACATCCACGGCACGCTGAACGCGATCCGCGACGGTCGCATCGGCGGCAACGTGTTCTTTGCCAATCCGCACGGATTTGTGGTCGGCGCGGGTGGCGTGGTGAATGTGGGCTCGCTGTCGGTGAGCACGCCGACGCAAAGCTTCGCGGACCGCTTCTTCGTCAATGGCCAGCCGGACGCAGGCGCCGTGGGCCAGCTGCTCAACGGGACGGCGCCGCTGTCGAGTGCGGCGATCCGCATCGACGGGCGGATCAACGCGGTCGACGGCGTGACGCTGGCGGCGGGCACGGTGAGCGTGGCCGGCGCGGTGCTGACGGGTGCGCGCTTCGAGGGGCGCGCGCCGGACTTCACCGACATCGTCAATACGCAGGGCGTGAGCACGGGCAGCCGGCTGGTCGAGCGAGCGGGGCGCATCTACATCGCGGCGGACGAGGACATCGAAATTGCCGGCACGCTGGATGCGCGCGGCGGCGGTGGCGCCGACGGGGGCGAGATTGAACTGAAGGCGGGGCGCGACATCCTGGTCGACATCGACGCGATGGTGACGGCGGCGGGTGACGGCGCGGATTCGGACGGCGGTCGGGTGTATTCGATGGCCGAGCGCAGTGCGCTCATCCGCAGTGGTGCGGTGATGGACGCGAGTGCGGGGGCGAGCGGCGACGGCGGCTTCGTGGAGTTTTCGGCGAAGGACACGGTGGAGCTGGCCGGCGGCCAGTTTCTGGCCGATGGCCGCAACGGCGGTGCAGCGGGCCTGGTGCTGATCGATCCGCTGAACATCGTGCTCAGCGCGAACCTGCTGCGCGGAGCGGGTGGCTACACGGGCGTTCCGGCGGGGCCGGACAGCGGCGTCAGCGTCACCGGTGCCAACCTGCTGCTGCAGGCGACCAACAAGATCACGGTCAATGAAAACATCGTCGTATCCAGCCGTCTGGTCGACAGCGATCACGTGGGGGGCGTGTCGATCGGCGATTCCGGCAGCATCACCTTCGAGGCGCGCGAGATCGAACTGAAGTCGGGCAGCAAGGTGCTTGCCCATTCGACCGGCGCCTTCAACGCCGGCGATGTCAGCCTGCTGGCAAGCGACATCAACGCGATCGGCGCAGTCCGCTCGGCCGATGCGCGGATCAAGCTCGAGAACGCGACCGTACGTGGCGCGAACATCAAGCTGTCGGCGCTGGCGGATACCTCGCAGATCGTCCAGTTGCTGGAAACCGCGCCGAATATCTCGCTGTCGCAGGCGCAGACCTTTCTTGACACGGAAATGGATGACATTTCCGACGGTCCCGGCGGCGAATACCTCGCCATCACGACCGACGCCACTGCGCTGACCGAAATCAAGGGCTCGCAGATCAGCGGCAGCGGCGACGTGACCATCAAGGCGCATGCCGGCGCGCGCGCCGGCTTCGAAAAGATTGCCACGGCGGATGTGACCATCGGCGACCACAACGGTGTCGCCAGCGAAATCAGCGGTCGCAAGATCGACGTCGCGGCGACGTCGGACACCTCGCTCACCTTCAACGTGCTGGGTAACGCGCTGCGGCTGGCCGACCAGAGCTGGCTGCCGGCCGAAGACAGCGGTGAGGTGCAGCTGCTGAACGACCAGCTGTTCGACTTTTCAAGCATCCCGCTGGTGTCGCTGTCGGAATCCACCGCGCGCGTCACCATCGATGGTGCGACCGAACTGACGGCGACCGACACGCTCACGCTGTCTTCGTCGGCCACGTCGGCCGCCAAGCCCACATTTGCCGGGCTGATCGTCTTTTCGGTTGCATGGGGTGAATCCACGGCAATCGCCGAAACCAGGGTCCGAGGTACGACGAAGCTGGTCAGCGGCAACGCGACATCGGTCAAGGCCGTGACCGACACCGAACTGAACGTGACCGCCAGCGTCAATTCGACCAACAAGCCGATCGATGCGACCTTCGTGCGCGCGTCAAACAACGCCACCACCAGCGCCGTCGTCGGTGACGACACGACAACCACGGCCGGGTCGGTCACGGTCGAAGCGAACACCAAGGCCGACATTTCGGCGGGTGCGATCGCGTCGAACACCGGCGGCAGCGGTCTGGGCATTTCGGTCGCGGTGACCACGTCGACCACGAACACCACGGCCACGCTGGGCGGTGATGTCACGACCACCAGTGGCGACGTCAAGGTCGACGCGAAGACCGACATCGCCAAGAACAGCAGTGCAGCCGAAGCGGCGACGCTGGGCAACCCGAACACGCTGTCGGCGAAGATGACCAATTTCACCGCCGGCATCCAGCGCAATGTCGGCAGTTCGATACTCGGCGCCACCGGCCTGGTCAGTTCCGGCACGGCCAGCAAGATCACCGACTTCATGTTCCCCGGCATCAAGGAAGGCAAGTTCAATGCCGCCGGTGCCGTGTCCTACACCGACTCGGAAAACAACGCGAGCGCCAGCATTGCGGCCGGCGCCAGCGTCAAGGCGCAGGGCAAGGTCGATGTGGTGTCCCTGATCAACGACCGTCCGAGCGCAAGCGCCGACGCCAAGGCCACCTCGACCGGCACCGCGATCGGCGGCTCGGTCGTGATTGCCAATTTCGAGAACAACAGCGATGCGTGGATCGGCGATCTGGCCGAGGTCGACGCACGCGGCGCGATCCGGGTCGATGCGCAGACGCACGTTCCGTATCCGTGGCAGATCGACTGGAGCTCGCCGGCCGTCATCCTGAATCACCTGCAGGGCAATCTGCTCGACCTCGTGCTGACCACGTTCGCCCTGAATTCGGCCAGCGGCAAGAGCGGCCTCGGCCTCGCGGCGGCGGTCACCGTGTTCACGCTGGAGAACAATTCCAACGCCTGGGTCGGAGAGGGCGCGAAACTCAATACGTTCTACGACAACACGGTCGATCCGTTGCTCGATCTGAGTGGGCAGTCGGTCACGGTGTATGCGAAGAACGATGTCAATACCGTGAATGCGGTCGGCATCCTGTCGAAGAAATTCCTCGGCAACAGCGGCGGCAAGGCGGCGATCGGCGGTTCGGCCAATGTGCTGGACATCAGCGGCGAGGCGGTGGCGGGCATCCGCGACGGTGCCGACGTGCGGGCCGAGCAGGACGTCGAGGTCAAGGCGGAAAGCAACAACCAGATGGTCACTGTGACCGAGGCGGGCGGCAGCTCCGACCAGGTCGGCATCGAAGGCGCGCTGTCGATGAACACCGTGCGCACCGACACCATCGCCTACATCGACGACAAGGCGAAGGTCGATGCCGGGAAGAATCTGACGCTTGATGCCGACAGCGAAATCCGCACGATCTCCGTGGCCGGCGGCATCGTCGTCACCAAGGGGCCGGTCGGCATCGGGCTGTCGGTGTCGCTGAACACGCTGGACGCCGACGTGCGCGCCTTCATCGGCAATCGCGACCCCCTCCTCGATCTGGCACCGGCCACCGGCATCATCAAGGTGGGCGACAACCTGACGCTGGCCGCCATGGCCGACACCGAAATCAGCGCCTACTCGCTGGCCGGCGCGGTCGCCACCAGCAGCAAGTCGCAGACCGACGTGCCGGCCGGTGCCGGTGAAACGCAGGACGGCAGTTCGAGTGCCGCCGTGGCCGGATCGGGCTCGTCGAGCGGCGGTTCGGCCGGCTCCGGCTCGTCGGGCGGCGGTGCGGGGTCGGGCACCGGCAAGGGCAAGTTCGGCATCGCGGTGTCGGGCGACGCGTCGGTCAACGACATCGAAGCCGACACGCTGGCCTACATTTCGAGTGGCGTGCAGATACAGCAGGCCGACAACGTGTCGGTCACCGCAGACAACATGCTGGACATCAATGCACTGTCCGGCGCGGTGACCATTTCGACCCAGCAGGACGGCAACAGCATCGCCGGCTCGTACGCGCAGAACACGCTTGTCGGCACCACCAGCGCCTACATCGCCGACGCGATCGTGACGCAGAACGGCACGCTGACGCTGGACGCCGACGTCGATGGAAACATCAAGACCCTGTCGGCCAGTCTGGCCGGTGCCAAGGGCAAGGCGGGCGTGGCCGGTTCGGTGTCGGTCAACGAAATCAGCAACACCACGCACGCCTACGTCGCGCGCTCATCGCTGAGTGGCGTGAGCACTGCGTTCATCGGTGCAAGCGACCTGTCCGGCATCCAGTCCATAGCGGGCGCCATCGCCTTTGGCGGCAAGGCCGGCATCGGCCTGTCGTTCGCGTGGAACAAGCTCGACAACGACACCCTCGTCTATGTCGATGACTCCGATCTGCAGGCCGGCGGCAGCATCACGCTGGACGCGCAGACCGACAACGACATCGACACCATTTCGGCCTCGCTCGGCCTCAGCAAGGGGCCGCTGGCCGGGTCCGGCGCGGTGGCGGTCAACACCATCACCAACACGACCGAAGCACGCATCTTCGGCAAGAAGACCGCGCTCGGCATGGACGCCGCGAGCGGCATCGCCGTGCTGGCGAAGGACCACTCGGAAATCTTCGCGCTGGCCGGCGCCATCGGTGCGACCAGCGGCAACGCGGGCATCGGCGCATCGGTCGCCTGGAGCGAAGTCGGCAATTCGGTGAAGGCGACCATCGCCGGCGGTGCCGACGTACGCACGACGAATGGCGAACTGAAGGTGGATGCAGCCGCCGACACGCGGATCGATGCCACGGCGGTGGCCGGTGGCGTGGCGGACAAGGTGGCGGTGTCCGGATCGTTCTCGTCGGTCGAAACGGACAACACGGTCAGTGCCAGCATCGTCGGCTCGAAGGCGCAGGCGGACAACGGCGCCGTCATCGTTACCGCGCGTGACACCTCCGGCATGCTGTCGATCGCCGGCAGCGCGGCGCTGTCGCTGGGCGGCGCGGCGATCGGCGTCGGCGTCGCCTACAACGTGATCGACAACACCACCGAAGCGCTGGTGACCAACTCGGATGTCGATGGCACGAGCATCCGCCTCGAAGCCACCGAGAACGCCGAGATCGAGGCGATCGCCGCGGGCGGCGGCGGCTCGGCCAAGGTGGCCGTGACCGGTTCGCTCGGCATCAACACGATCAGCAACAGCACCGTGGCCCACGCCTCGGGCTCCGACCTGGATGCCAGCGGCGACATCACGATCAAGGCGCGCGACGAGTCGGAAATCCTGTCGATTTCCGGCGCGGCGAGCGGTGCCGGCACGGCAGCGGTGGGCGCGGCGGGTTCTTACAACTCGATCGGTGGCGAAGTGCGTGCCGAACTGTCGGGCGGCAGTGCCGATGGCGCCAATGTGCGCGTCGATGCCGAACGTCAGGGCACGCTCGACGTATGGGCCATCGCCGGCTCTGCTGCGGGTACCGCCGGCTTCGCCGGCTCGATCGCCCTGAACAACGCCGGCGGCGGCACGACCGCGCGCATCGACGACGGTGCGATCGTCAATGCGACAGGCAATGCAGTGGTCACCGCGGAGGCCGATGACTTCATCAAGTCGCGCGCCGGCAGCGTGGCGTTCGGCGGCAGCATCGGCGCGGCCGGCGGCATCGCGTTCAATGACATCCAGTCGACGACGACGGCGGAAATCAGTGGCGCGAATACTTCTGTCACCGGTCTGGGCAACAGCCCGGCGGAGCTGGTCGACAACGGTTCGCTCACCCTCTACAACAACAATCTGCTGCCGTCGCAGCAGCCGCTGTCCGGACGCCAGCAGAAGGACGGCGTCAAGGGCGTCAGCGTGGTGGCGTCGTCCACCGCGATGGTCGAGAACATCGCGCTCAGCGCGGCGGGCGGCGGCAACGCCGGTGTCGCCGCAACGGTCGGCATCGCGATGATGGGCGGCAGCACGACAGCCCAGGTCACCAATGGGGCCAGGCTCAATGCCAGTCTGGGCACCAGTGATCAGGAAGTACGGGTCGCGGCCTATCACCACGACCAGATCGGCTCCGCCACCGGGGGTGCGGCGATCGGCGGTGACGCCGGCATCGGCGGTGCGGCCGACACGGCCGTGGTGTCGCATGTGACGACGGCGAAGGTCGACAGCGCGACGCTGCAGGCAAACAAGGCGGTGACGGTCGATGCCGGTTCGACCAGCAAGTTCGAACAGGCCATCCTCGCGGTCGGCGGCGGAACCTATGCCGGTCTGGCAGGCACCATCGGCGTACTGCTGGTCGATGGCACGACGCAGGCGCTGGTCAACAGCAGCGACCTCGAATCTCAGGGATCGATCAAGGTCGAGGCGACATCGGACACCGAAGTCGATATCGATGCCGGCGCGCTTGCGGTCAGCGGTGTGGCCGGTGTCGGCATCACAGCCGCAGTGACCGTCGTCGAGCAGGCCACGCTGGCCCGGGTCAGCGGCACCAGTCGGCTCGATGCCGACGGTGCGACAACGATCCGCGCCGATTCCGGCTTCGATCAGGAAGTGCTCGCCGCCACGGCGGCGGCAGCCGGCGGCGTCGGCGTGGCCGGCACCATCAACGTCGTCCTGGCCAAGGGCACGACCGATGCGCAGGTCGGCACCGGTGTGGAAATCAATTCGGACACGGCATTCGGCGGTACCGATGCGCAGGATGTGTTCATCGAAGCGGACGATCTCATCAGGGTCGAGAGCGGCGTGGGCAGTCTGGGCGTGGGCATCGGCGGTGCCGGCGTCGGTGCCGCGGTCGATGTCGTGCTGGTGCGCAGCGGTTCGTCGGCCACGGTGGCGACCGGCGCGAAGATCACTGCCGACGGCGACATTTCCGTCACCGCCGACAGCGTGCGCGATATCGACTCAACCACCGCCGCTGCGGCGGGCGGGCTGAGTGCCGGCATCGCCGGCGCGGTATCGGTCATTTCGATCGGTACCCGGCCGGATGGCGACGCCAGCGACAACACCACCGGATCGGTCAGCAAGGCGACCGAACTGGCGTCGCGCAGCGCCACCGGCAACCAGATCGACAGCGACACCGATGCGGCCGATGCGTCGGCGGCGCGCGCGAACGCGGCGCGTGCGGGCATCAACGCCTCATCCGATTTCAACGCGACACCGAGCAATACGTCCGCCGCCGCCATCGTGGCCAGTGGCGCCGCGCTCAATGCCGGTGGCAACGTCGAAGTGCTTGCCCACACGCGCAGCGATACCGATGCCACGGCGATCGGTGCGGCCATTTCCGGCGGCGTGTCGCTGGGCGGCGGCATCGCGATTTCGATGGTCGAGGATCGCGCGCTGGCCAGTCTGGCCGGTTCGACCACGGCAAGCGGTGACGTGACCGTACGGGCGACCGACGATCAGCCAAATGTTTCGAAGCTGCGCACCTACGCCGGCGGCGCCGGTCTGGCCGGTCTCGCCGCCAGCTTCGCGTGGCACGAAAAGTCCTCGACTGCGACGGCCAGTCTCGGTGGCATCGTGATGGCGAGCACCGGCAGCGTGACGGTCAATGCGAAGGTCGATCACAACCTCGATGCCGAAGGGGGCGCAGCCGCCCTGGGTGTCGTGGGCATCGGCGCCGCGATCGCCTACGTCGATGAAACCAGTTCCGCCGAAGCGCAACTGCTGAACGGTGCCGATATCACCGCCGAGTCGCTCGACGTGTACGGACAGTCGCGCACGACTTCGAAGGGCGAGGTGGAAGCGGCCGCAGGCGGCATCGTGGCCGGTGCGGGCGCCGATGCCAATGTGAGCGACGAATCAGCCGCCCGGGCGACAGTCGGCAACAACGTGAAGGTGACGACTGTCGGCGGCCTGACGCAGATCCGCGCCGACAGCGATCCGGTTGCGGAAGCGATCACCGTCGGCATAGCGGTGTCGGCCGGGCTGTCGATCGGCGTGTCGCTGGCCGAAGCCACCGTCGATACCGATTCTCTCGTCAACATCGGTACCGGCTTCGACGTGACGGCCGGACACCTCACGCTGAAGGCGCAAACCCTGCCGCGCGCCGGATACGACACGGCAGGCGCCGATGCGCTCGCAGCCGGCGGTGGTCTGCTGCTGGGCGCAACCGCCACCGAATCCATCGCCACGGTGGAATCGATCACACGCGTCCAGATGGGCGCCGGTCACAACATCAAGCTCGGCAATGGCGTGTTCAACACACTGTCGAAGTCCACCGTCAGCGGGCTGAGCGACGTGAGCGGCATCGCGATCGGCTTCATCGCGGCCGGCGGCAACAGTGCGGAAACGACGGTCGACAGCACCACCGAAGCGCTGATCGGTGCCGGTACGATCAACGCCGGCAGCGTCGTCATCCGCAGCGAAAGCAGCGATGAACTGGATGCCAGATCGACATCGGGTGCAGGCGGCCTGGGCGTGCTGCTGGCGGCCAGCGTGGTCAACGATGCCGATGCGACGACCACGACGCAGGTCGCCGGTACGCTGCGTGCCGCCACGGTCGATATCGACGCGAAGCACACCACCGATTTCCAGGGCACGGCCGACAGCACGTCGGCCTCGGTCGCCGGCTATTCCGGGGCCTGGGTCACCAACACGGTGGACAACACGACCAAGGTCGAACTGCTGAACGGCACCCGCATCGAGAACGCCCAGACCGTCGACATCGATGCCGAAACGCGTGTCATCAAGGGGTCGGCCGGCGCCGACTGGGCAGTGCAGGCGGCATCGGGCGGCATCCTGTCCGGTGCGTCGGGTGCGAGCTATTCGACGATACGCAACGACACCGACGTGCTGATCGGCAGCAACGCCTTCATCGATGCGCGGGTGGCCGGCCTCAACGCCGGTGCGATACGCCTCGGCGCGAAGAACGATGTCGATGCGTACGATTCGGTGCTGCTCGACACCGGGGGTGCGATCGCCATCGCGCACACCGAATCCTTCATCAATGCCGACAAGAACGACGCGGACATCACGATCGGAGCCGGCACGCTGCTGCAGAGCGACGGCGACATCGTGCTCGATGCACGCACCGAAGCCATCGTCGACACCGAGGCGCAGAGCAAGACCTACGGTCTGGCGGGTGCGCCGTCCGGCGAGTCGCTGTCGCGCCTGATCACCAGCAACGACATCCATCTGAACGGTGCGCGTCTGGAGTCGGAAGAAAACATCCGCCTGCTGGCCGGGCACAACAACAACCTCGTCGCCGACGCCGAAACCCGGCTGTGGAACAAGACGGTCATCCCGATCAACAGCGTGCCGGACGCGCACGGCGAAATCCGGCAGGACAACCGCATCAACATCGCCGCCTACAGTGCCGACCTGACCGGCATCACCGGCATCCGCGAACAGCAGATCGCGCGTGCGGCTGTCGCTTCGGTCAAGGACATCGACCTGAAGGCGGGCGAGGGCAGCCACACGACGCGCGGCTACGGCAGCGGCACCGACCTGTACCGCGAAGCGCTGGAAGCGCTCGGCAGGATTTTCGACGACGACATCAGCCTCGACATCAAGGGCGGCTCGCAATTCACCGATTCGCGTTCCGGCGTCAACGTCAATGGCACGGTGTTTGCGGGCACGCGCCACCACCAGTATCTGGAGTTCGCGGCCAACGGCAGTGTGCTGCGCCAGTCGGACAACATGAGCTTCAGCCGGCGGAACAACGTGTCGCTGCAGCGGGAAATCCAGAGCCGGATCGACGCGCTGCAACTGCTCTACAACGAGTACCGCAATGACAATCCGGATGTCGCCAACGGTTTCCTGAACGATATCCAGATACTGCAGGCGCGTCAGACCCAGCTGGGTGTCGGGGCGACAGTGAATTTCGTCGATATCGATCCGGCCGCAGCCTATACGGGCAACATCAGCATTACCGGAGACTGGCTCACGGGCGCTTCGGCGGCTGAACTGATCGCACCGGGTGATTCGATCATCGAAGTGATCAACAACGGCAATCAGTTCGTGCGCATCAAGCCGGGTGTCGCGGCGCTCGATTGCATGGCGGCGCTGTGCATTCCTGGCGAGGCGGGTGGTCTGGTCACGCTCAACGGCGTGCGGGTCAGCTCAACGGCCGAAATCAACGCGCGCAACCAGTACGGTCAAGTGGCGAGCTTCGCTGCCGGCAACGTGGTCGACCGCACCAATTCGCCCAACCCGAAGATACTGCTGAAGAACACCTATGAAGATCCGGTCAACCTGAATGCGCTGAAGCCGGAAATCCATGTCGATGGCGATCTGTCCAACGCACGCGGCATCGTCAAGATCGAAAGCACCGGCTCCGTGCTGGTGGCGTCGAATGTCGTCGCCCAGACCATAGACATTGCGACGAAGGGCGATTTCATCAAGACGTTCTCGCTCGGCTTCAGCCACCTCGCGGGCGACCCATCGCTGTACGACGTCGTCGCCGGCTACATCAACAGCGCCGGCAATTTCGTCAACGGCTACCAGCAGCAGTACGAGGCGATCGCAAAGTCGGAATTCGGTGTCGCCACCAGTGCCTTTTCGACCACCCCCTGGTACAACAACTACAAGGCGTATTCGGTTGCCAATGCCGGGCTGACCGCCGAAGGCAGCACCATCGCCGGCAACAACGTGTTCATCAGCGGCGAGAAGCTGAACATCAACGGCCTGATCCAGAGCGGGCTGACCGACTACAACCTGACGATCAATTCGACCGTGCTGAATCAGGCGAAGGCGGCGAATGGTGGCTGGGTCGCGCTCGAACTGCCGTCGGCCGGCAGCACGCTGGCCGATGTGTTCAGGCCCAAGGTGCGCTGGGACGACGCCAGCAACACCCTCGAGCTGGGCTCGATCCAGGTCGAGGGCGGCTACATGCAGTTCTACGGCGACATCTTCAGCACCGGTAACGGTCAGCTGAAGGTGCGCGACGGCTACGGGCGGATCGAAGTCAGCAACACTTCGGGTGCAAATCTTGCGCTGAACCGGCTCGATACCGGTTCGGCCGCGGCCGGCACGATCAAGATCATCGACACGAGCACCAAGCTGAACGGCCTGCCGGTTGAAACCGTGATTAAGCGGCTGAACGGTCAGGTGACCTACACGCAGACGAATGCCTCGTCTGACGGACTCCGCCCGACGGTCACGGTACTGGGCGACTCCTCCGGCAGGCTCGCGACATACAACCCGCGCGCGGAGCGCCGCTTCAAGTGGATCAATGCCGAAACCTATGACGTCTTCAAATGGGAAACCTATTCGAAGAGCCTGCTGTTCGATGCCGAGTTTCTGGACGCGCTGTCCAGGGATCCAGGCGGACGGTCCGGTGGTGACACCACGACCACGCGGACGGAGCGCATCAGCGGTGACTGGCTGGCGCAGGACAACCGCACGGCTGACTACATCATGGACTTCACCAAGACGCGAAGCGGTGTCGCGACCCGGGGTGTTGACTCGCTGTGGGTCGTCGACAGCTACGGTTCCGACTGCGCCGGTGACCTGTGCGTCTCGAAAACGTATGTGTCGCGCAAGGAATGGGAGTGGACCGAGCGCAACTACTATGTACACAGCCTGAATGCATCGAAGGCGATCAACATCCAGTTCATCGGTCACGACACCGGTCTGCTGAACGTCAGCAGCAATGGCGCGCTGGCACTGCAGGGCGCTGTACGCAATCTCACCGGAAACACGTCGCTGTCCGGCACCGGCATCGCGGCGGGCGACGTCGCCCAGATCGTTGCCGGCAACCTGACGATGACGGCGACCAACGGCTCGATCGGCGGCCCGGCCCTGGCCGGCAGCAACCACATAAAGCTCGACCTGCAGGGCACGGGGGCATTGACCGCGAGCGCCACCGGTGGCGTGGCGCTGTGGGAAACCAAGGGCGACATGCGCCTCGTCAATGTCACGGGCGGCAATGGCAGCCTGGTCGACCTGAAGGCGGACGCCAATCTGGTCGACGCCAATGGCACTGCAAACAATGTCGTGGGCGGTTTCGTGCGGCTCACGTCGGAGAACGCGGGCATCGGCAGCCTTGCCGATCCGCTCGAAATCGACGTGCGCTCATCGACCGGCTGGATCGAGACGAGCGCGGCCGCTGACACCGGGCTCACCGAAACCGACGGTGACATGCGCCTGCTGTCCGTGTCGGCCAATGGCGGCGACGTGCGGCTCGAGTCGGTCAATGGGTCGATACTCGACGTCAATGAAGCACAGCAGGTCGATGTGGAAACACGCGCCCAGCTGCTTCAGGTGGCACAGCGTGCGCGGCTGACCGCGTCGGCCGGCGCGAACCGGAGCGTCGACAATACGCTCAAGGCCTACAACGACCAGAAGGAACAGGATTACCTGCAGTACTGGCAGATGCGCGGTTTGAAGGAAAACTTCGACGCCAACGGCGTATCGACCGGCTTCACCGCCGCCGCCTACGACGCCGGCTACACCTTCGTGCTCGATGCCCAGACCGCGCAGGCGCTGCGTACCGCCAATGGCTGGGGCGACGCCGAAATCACCGCCTACCAGAACCAGCGCACCGCCTTTTTCCACCAGGCGGCGGCGGAATTCGGCACCGGTGATGCCGCGAGCTTCAACAAGAACTTCAGCTACAACGTTGCCACGCAGGACGCCACGCGCGCCAGTGCGCTGAGCGACGGCGGTGCCTGGACCGAAGCCGAAGTCACCAACCGCATCGCGGCCGGCCTGTTCAAGGACACGTCGGACACCGAAGTGCTGATCGAAGAGGCCAATGTCATCGGCGACAACATCCAGCTGATCGCGGCGCGCGGCGTCGGCAAGGAAAGCGCCGCGCTGGTCATCGGCACCAACCCGACGGCGTGGACGGAAGATCAGCAGCTTGCGCTGATCGCTGCCGAGCGGGCCGACGTGCGCATCGACACCGATGCGAAGACCATCACCATCCTGCGCAAGGACGACGTCGATTTCACCGCGCGGAACAACGGCACGATCACCGCAACGGCGACCGACAGCATCTACCTCGGCTCGGAAGAGGATGTGCGGGTGGTGTCGATCTCGACGCCGGCCGATGTGCGCCTGAAGACCGCCGGCGCGCTGCTGAGCGCCGCGACGACCGGTCAGGCGGCCGTTCAGTCGCGCAATGTGACGCTGGAAGCCGGCAGCGGCGATCTGGGTCAGGACGCGCTGGCCCTGATCGTGCAGGTGGCCAACAACGCGACCGTCACGGCGCGCGCCGGCGGCGACCTGTTCCTGTCCAGTCTGGTCGGCGACCTCCGCATCGACCAGATCTACACACCGGGCCTGGCCCGCATCCGCGCTGCCGGTGCGCTGGTCGAAGTATCGTCGGACCTGCAGCGCGACATTCAGGCGCGCTATCTCAGCCTGTTCGCCGGCACCACCATCGGCGGCGCCGGCAGCAGCGAGCTGGACGCGCTGGATCTGGGTGCGTCGCCCGACGGCTGGGTCGAACTGGAGGCCGCAGACGGCATCCATGTGCGCGCCGTCGATGGTGCGCTCGACGTGCGCAGTGCGCTGTCCAGCGCCGGCGACGTCACGCTGCGCTCGCCCGGCAACCTGAACATCGGCGTCATCGACGCGGGTGGCAAGCTGATGCTCGATGCCGCCGGTGACGTGATGCAGTCGGCACAGACCGTGGCGGCGGTGGGCAACATCGACCTGTCGGCCGCGCGCTACATCATGGCCGACGGGGCGACGCTGCGCGCCCGCGATGGCCGCATCGACATCGCGACCACCGGCGACGTCGTCGTCGGCCGCATCGAGGCGACCCACAACGCCACCGCCCAGGCCCTGCGCATCGTCGCCGGCGGCGGCATCCACGACGGTGGCGACATCGGCACCTACGACCTGGTCGCCGCCACGCCGGGCGCCGGTGTCGTGCTCGAAGCGACCGACGGCATCGGCAGCGCCACCTGGAACAACGGCACGCCACTGCCGGTGGCCGATGCACTCGAAACCGACATCGCGATGATCGATGCCATGTCGACGGCGGGCGGCCTGCAGATCGACGAGAAGGACGATGTCGCGCTCGGCACCGTCGACACCGATGGCGATCTGGCGGTCAAGGCCGGCGGCACCATCAGCGGCAACAGTGCCTACACCGCGCGCGGCAATCTCGACCTGCTGTCCGGCAACAGCGTCACCGTGCTGGAGGCGACGGCGGAAGCCGGCAATACGACGGTGATCGCCGAACAGGACATCATCATGGATGCCGTCACCGCAGGGCAGGGCGTCAAGCTCCAGGCCATCAACGGTCGCGTCAGCGTGAAGCGGCTGGCGGGTGACACGCTGGACATTTCCGGCAAGGGCGACATCGATCTGGGTACGCTCAGCGTGAAATCGAAGATGAGCTTCAGCACCGAGTCGATCACGGCCAGGGTGATACATACCGGCACGAGCGGTCCGCTGCTGATGAACGTGACGGGCCCGCAGGGCGGCATGGCGCGCTGGGTTGATCTGACGTTCGACAGCCCGATCGGCACGCGCTTCGAAAAGCTGAATTCGCAGGACGCGCGGATCGAGACGGAGCGTGGCTGGCTGGAGGTGCTGGATGGTCGGATCGACAACCAGGCGCGCTTCATCAATCCGCAGAGCGACGTTTACATGGACAACGCGACGACGGTGATCCAGCCGGCGGACATCCAGCTCAATGCGCCGGATGGGCAGTTTGCGCTGCGTCTGGAACGCTACCGTCTGGTGACCGACGAGACGGCGCTGACGCGCAGCCCGCTGCACGAAGTGGTCAATGAGACGGATCCGGACAACAGCGGGCGGGAGGAGTCGCGCAACGCGATCGAAGGTCGGGTGCCGAATCCGACGCGTCCGCAGGCGGTGAATGTGGTGCCGGCGCTGTCGCAGATCGCGATCAACATTCCGCTGGACATTCCGGCCGTGAATTCGGGCGAGGAAGAGACGGAAGAGGAAGCCGAAGCCCGCCGCAAGGCCGAGGACGAGGCGCAGAATACAACCGGCGAAACCCCGAAGGAGACCGCACCGTGAGGCGCGCACACAGGTTGTTCGGCAGACATGCCCGCAGGACTCCACTGGCCGTGGCCGCACTGACGTGCGCCCTGGGCGCGGCGGCGCCGGCGCAGGCGCAGGTGACCCCGCAACTGCCGCCTGCGGCTGACCCGGGCAGCATCCAGCAGCGCTCGCTGGAGCTGGAGCGGCGGCTGCGTGAAGAGCGCGAACGCCGGCCGGAGTCGGAGCCTTCGATCGACCGCGAAGGGCTCAAGCCTGCGCCGGCCAGAAAACCGGCGGTGACGTCGAGCTTCCTGCTCAAGCGCATCGACTTCACGAAGTCGGAACTGCTGTCGGAAGAGACGCTGCGCGGGCTGGCGGCGACGGTCGAAGGACGCGAAGTCACGCTGGCCGAAGTGGTGGAAGTCGTCGAGCGCATCAACACGCTGTATCGCGAGCGCGGCATCCCGACCGCACAGGCGGTGCTGCCGGCGCAGGAAGTGGCCGACGGCAATGTGACGATCAAACTGGTCGAAGGGCGTGTGGGTGACATTCTGCTCGAAGGGAACGCGAGCACCGCCGACAGCTTCATCCTGTCGCGGCTCGGCCAGACGAAGGGCGAACTGGCGGACGTGGGCGCGCTGGAGCGCAGCATGATGCGCTTCAACCGCAGTCAGGACGTGCAGCTGCGCGCCGAACTGAAGCCGGGCGCGAAGTTCGGCGAAACCGATGTGGCGCTGACGGCGGTCGAGCCGCCGAAGCATGAAATGCGCGTCTTCGCCGACACCAGCGGCAGCTACGCGACCGGGGTGTATCGGGCCGGCGTGTTCTACCAGAACCGTAGCCTGTTCGGCTTCCGGGACGCATTGAGCGCGTCGCTGATCGGCGCGGAGACGGGAGGGCACGAAGGCCGCGCGCTGTCGTACAGCATTCCACTGGGCACGCTGGGCACGCGGCTCACGCTGTCCTGGTTCGAAGACCACACGCGGATCAAGAACGGCCCGTTCGCGCCGCTGCGCATCCGCGGTGAGTCAACGGCATGGACCGCGCTGCTGCGCCATCCGCTGCTGATCGGCAAGAACTACCAGCTCGATGTGCTGGGCGGGGCGAAGAAGCGCAAGACGGAAAGCTGGATCGAGGGGCGCAAGTTCCAGTCGACCGACATCGACGACGTGTCGGCGGGCGTGGATGCGCAGTGGTGGGAAAGCGACCGGATCTGGACCGGATCGCTGACCTACTCGGCGGGGGACGCCGACCCGATCGACGATGTGGTGTCGACCTCATTCAAGATCTGGCGTGGCTCGGTGCGCCGCGTGCAGGAATTCGGCGAAGGCTGGTCGATGCACAACACGGTGGCCTTCCAGTACACGCGTGACGAGAACCTGACCTCGAGCGAACAGTTCCTGATCGGCGGCGAAGGCAGTGTGCGGGGTTACCAGACGGGTCTGTTCAGCGGCGACAAGGGGTTGATCGCATCGGTGGAACTGCACCACCCGCTGCCGCAGGCGCCGGTGGCACCGATCAGGACCAGCGGCTTCCTGTTTTTCGACTACGGCGCGGTGGAGCCCTTCCGTCCGCCGGAATCGACGCGCGGCAGCGACACGATGGCGAGCTACGGCTGGGGTCTGAACGCGAACATCAATCAGAACATTTCGGCCCGGGTGACGCTGGGGCTGCCGATCCGCGACCGTCCGCAGGAGCCGCGTGGCTATTACGTGCACGTGCAGGTCGTCGCCCAGGTTTTCTGACGCCGACGGGCAATGCGAGCGAAGGATTGATCAGGCGGGCAGAACGAAGGGGAAGAACGAAGGCCGGAAAACGAAGGAAGGCAAAGGGAAGGCTGGTGGGGTGCGCCGCCGGCAACGAGGACCGTTGCCGCCACCGGCAGCGCGGAGGGATCATTCGACCGGGATGAAATCCAGGCCTTTCGACAGCACGAACATCACCGTACAGCCGGTGTCGGTCGTGTGCGGTCCATGTGCCGTGCCGGCCGGCGCGGTGAATACCGAACCCGGACCATAGGTCTTGCCGTTCTCGATGAACTGACCGTCGAGTACGTAAGCGACTTCATCGGCCTGCGTATGCAGGTGCGACTGCACGCACGAACCGGCGTCGAACTTGTAGAGCACGGTGGATGCCGTCGTCGCGAGTTCGCCGTCGATGACCTTGAAGTGCACGCCGTCAATGCCGCTGGGTTCCCATGCGAGCGAGTCGGCGTGAAATTCCTTTGTATACATGCACAGTCTCCTGGGGTGCCCGGTAAGCGCCGGGTTCAATACATTAGTGGTCTAATCATGAAGCACGGGCCATGCCACGCGCCGCGTGACGGCTGCGCGCCGTATGCCGGGACGACGCCGCTCATCAAGGGACGAAAGTCGGACCCCGTCCGACCACGGTGACCGATTTCCGGACCGGAAGCAGGCGCATTCCGGGAACCCGCAGCGCGCGGGCTCGTGGATGACTCCTGCATTCGCGCAGCAAGCGCCATCGAACAAAAGGCCCGTCCGCGCACAGCACGGACGGGCCTCCGGGTGAGGGCTGGCGGTCTTACTTGCCGGTTGCGACTTCTTCCAGCACGTTGAGCGACACGTCGGTTTCCTTGACGCCGGCCGGATTGGACTTCATGTTCGACGACCAGTTGGTGGCGTGGCCACGCTTGACGTCGATGATGTGTCCGATCACGGGCATGACCGCCTTGTAGCCGTCATCGCCGATGTCAGGCCGGTTCTGGAAGATGAACATCTTCCAGAACTCGCCCTTGCGGTCTTCCGCGTAGCCCAGATACGGGCGCGGGAAATCGACTTCCATGTACACCACCTTCTTGCTGTAGGGGTGTTCCGGGGGCGGGATGCCTTCAACGACATAGACTTCACGCGGCTCCCAGCCGATGTCCGGCGCCGGGTTGAAGTGCGGCGGGATTTCGATGCCGATGCGCGGGAAGCGCTTGGCCGGCTCGGTGTAGGGCTGCTTCACGTCCACGCTGATTTCCGGGCTGTGCGCGATGGCC
>JAEUNO010000008.1 GCA_016791045.1 Methyloversatilis sp.
GTGCAGCGTCCGGCCTTAAGCGGCCAGAGCGTAAGATTCGTCGTTGGCGACTATCTAATTTTCGGTTGGATTTACGAGGTACTCCGACCCTCGGTATGCCCTGCGCTGCTTCGCGACCCACGTCGAGACCAGGTCGCCCCCTCAGCACATATATGGTACCACCCGACAGCGATTACAAGAGAGTAAGCAGTTCGAGCGGGTGGTGGATGATGTGGTCGGCACCCCAGTCGCGAAAGTGCGTGCCGGTGCCGAGGTAGCCGAAGGCCGCCGTGACGGTGCGCATGCCTGCGGCCCGCCCGGCCTCGATATCGCGCAGGTCGTCGCCGACGTAGATGCAGCGCGACGGGTCGACCGCCATCTCCGCGGCCGCCAGCTTCAGGCCTGCAGGGTCCGGTTTCGGCACGGCAACGCTGTCGCCGCTGATGATGCTGGACGCGCGTTCGTGCAGACCAAGTTCGCGCATCAGTGGCAGTGTGAAGCGAGCCGCCTTGTTCGTGACCACGCCCCACGGCAGGCTGGCGAGTTCGAGTCGCGTCAGCACTTCACCCATTCCCTCGAACAAGCGGGTCTGGACGCACAGTGCCGTTTCGTAGATCGTCAGGAACCGACTGGCGAGGGCGGCATATCGCTCGTCGTCCGGGGTGATTCCGAATCCGGCGCCGATCAGGCCGCGTGCGCCGGCCGAAGTGTGAGGCCGCAACACTTCGGGTGGCAGTTCAGGCAGGCCGGATTCGCTGCGCAACCGGTTCAGCGCGCCGCCGAGGTCAGGCGCGGTGTCGGCCAGTGTGCCATCCAGGTCAAACAGCACACCACGCGTACGCAATTCATTCATCGCGCACGCATCGCATCAGGTAATTGACTGAGCTGTCGCGGCCGAGCGAATAGACCTGGGTCAGGGGGTTGTAGCTCATTCCCATCATTTCGGCCTCGCGCAGGCCCGCTGCCCGCGCGTCCTGTGCAAGTTCGGACGGCTTGATGAACTTTTCGTATTCGTGCGTACCGCGGGGCAGGAGGCGCAGAACGTATTCCGCACCGACGATGGCAAACAGCCAGGACTTCGGGTTGCGGTTCAGCGTCGAGAAGAACACCGTGCCGCCCGGGCGCACCATTGTGGCGCAGGCGCGTATGGTGCTCGCCGGATCAGGCACGTGTTCCAGCATTTCCATGCAGGTGACCACGTCGTACTGTCCGGCACTCTCGCGTGCGTGGTCTTCCGCCGACTGGAGCAAGTAGCGCACGTTGCGACCGCTTTCCAGCAGGTGAAGACGTGCGACCGACAGCGCCTTTTCGCTGAGATCGATGCCGGTCACATCCGCGCCGCGTGAGGCCATGCTCTCCGACAGGATGCCACCGCCGCAACCCACGTCGAGTACGCGTTTGCCGGCTATGCCGATGCAGCGGTCTATCCAGTCGAGGCGCAGCGGGTTGATTTCATGCAGCGGGCGAAACTCGGATTCCGGGTCCCACCAGCGGTGCGCGAGCTCGGAAAACTTCTCCAGCTCGAGCGGATCGGCGTTCTGTTGAGTAGTCATGTGCGTATGGACAGGGCGAGATGTGCATCGGTTGCAGGCGATGTTATACGCAGCCTCTGGAAAAGTCGGACGAAAAAAAGCCCTGCACGAATGCAGGGCTTTTCAGATCATGGAACCCGATTACTTCTGGGTGCCGATGATTTCAATATCCACGCGACGGTCAGGCTGGAGGCAGTTCACCAGCTTCTTGTTGCGGAAGTTCTCTGCGCCCATCTTCATGCAGGCGTCGCCCGTGACCGGCTGCGATTCGCCCTTACCTTCCGTGTATACACGGTTGGCTTCGACACCCTTGCTGACGATGTAGTCCTTGACTGCAGCTGCGCGCTTCTCGGACAGCGTCTGGTTGTACTTTTCCTTGCCGATGCGGTCTGCGTGGCCGACGGCGATGATCACTTCGAGGTCGATTGAACCAAGCTTGCTGACCACGTCGTCGATCTTGTCCTTGCCTTCTTGACGCAGCACTGCATTGTCGAAATCGAACAGGGCATCAGCCGACAGGGTGATCTTCTGTGCGGCGGGCTTCGGTGCCGGAGCCGGTGCCGGTGCCGGTTCAGCCTTCGGTGCCGGTGCGGCTACCGGAGCGGGCGGCTCGCAGACATCCT
Source organism: Methyloversatilis sp. (assembly GCA_016791045.1). Taxonomy (GTDB): domain Bacteria; phylum Pseudomonadota; class Gammaproteobacteria; order Burkholderiales; family Rhodocyclaceae; genus Methyloversatilis. The sequence continues at coordinate 2,135 of JAEUNO010000008.1, forward strand.
TCGGCAGAAGATCCTTGTCGCAGGCGCAGCCGACTGCGGGCACTGACGCGGCATAGGCCGGCGTCCAGAATCCGGTTCTCCAGCAGAGGCCGGTTGCGTTGCGGACGACAACGCCACGGCTGTCGATCACATACGGGACGTGGGCCTGGATCTTCGGATCGACCTTGATGTCTTCAGCCGCGAATGCATTCGAAGCAAAGCCGGCGGATGCGGCGAGCAGAGCGATGAGCAGCGGTTTTTGCGTCAGTTGTTTTAGCATGATCCCCTCGTATGAGACTTGAATCGGTTGTAAATCGGACCCTTCGTGGATTCGCAAGATTCCGGCGGAAACGCTCCCAAAGCCTTTGCTGAAGCCACGATTACCAGCGATATCCGCTAGAACGGCAGCGGCAAGCCGTTATTTAATCACCTTATTTTGCCACAGCCGCCCGCGCGCCTTCAATTCGTTGTTGTGCGGGTGCAACAGAATGCCACGGCTGACGCGGGCTTGTCCTGCGACCCATACTTCGCTGACATGTTCCCGCCCTGCGGCATAGACGATGTGCGACAGCGGCGCGTAACGTGGGCATGTTTCCACTGCGTCGAACGCCACCGCACAGAGATCAGCCGATTTGCCCGGGCGGATGGACCCGATGAGGTGCTCGAGGCCGAGCGCGCGCGCGCCACCCAGTGTTGCCATGTGCAACAGTTGAACGGCAGGTAACGCAGCTGCATCTCCCGTCGTCAGCTTGGCAAGAAGCCCCGCCTGGCGCATCTCCTGGAACAGGTCGAGCCGGTTGTTGCTGGCGGCGCCATCGCTGCCCAGGCTGAGATTCACGCCCGCGGATACCAGCGCGGCCGCGGGCGCTGCGCCGCTTGCAAGTTTCATGTTGGAGGTGGGGCAGTGCGCCACACTTGAACCTTCGCGGGCCAGCAGCGCGATTTCGTCGCCATTAAGATGCACCGCGTGCACTGCGATCAGTCCAGGCCCGATCAGTCCAAGTCGGCGCAGACGTTCGAGCGGCCGTATCCCGTGTTGGGCGATGCTCTGCGCGATTTCGCTCTGTGTTTCGTGCACATGGATGTGGACGGGCAGGTCAAGTTGCTCGGCGAGTGTGCGGATGCGTTCGAACGTGGCGTCGCAGACCGTATAGGGCGCATGGGGCGAAAGCGTGAAATGAATCAGCGGATGGGATTTGTAGTGATCCCGCACTGCGAGCCCCCGGCTGATGTACTGATCGGCGTCGCTCGCCCAGGCGCTGGGAAACTCGATGACCACGATGCCCAGCACGGCGCGCATGCCCAGATCGATCGCCGCTTCGGCGGCCGCGTCCGGAAAGAAGTACATGTCGTTGAAGCAGGTGACGCCGCCGCGCAGCATTTCAGCGCAGGCCAGCGCGGTTCCGTCGCGGACGAAGTCGTGGCTCACATGCTCCTGCTCCGCCGGCCATATGCGCTCGCTCAGCCAGCGCATCAGCGGCAGGTCGTCCGCATAGCCGCGCAGCAGATTCATCGCGGCGTGGCTGTGGGCATTGACCAGACCCGGAATCAATACATGGTCGCCAAGCGTCCGCAGTTCACCCGGTGCGTAGCGCTGGCGTGCGTCTTCCGCCGGCAGGACATCAATGATGCGGCCGTTGCTGACCGCAACGGCGTGATGTTCGAGCACCACCCCGGCCGGTTCGACAGGGATGATCCAGCGGGCTTCGATCAAGAGGTCGATGGCAATGGGCGCTTGCGCTGTCTGCATGGGTGTCGGGTGGTGGGGAGTTCGGTGGAATTCGACGAAGTCTAGTCTGTCCGGGTGACGTGCGGCGGCCCCGGGGCGAGTGCAAGCGCATGTTAAACTTGCGGTTTGGCTGCACAAACCGCCCGCACAGACAGCTCGCCGTCTGACTGGTTTCATACAACGACAGCCGCAGTCCGCCTCCCGCCCTCAGATGACCATTTCTTTTGCCAAGGAAACGCTGCCCATTTCGCTCGAAGACGAAATGCGGCATTCCTACCTCGATTACGCGATGAGCGTGATCGTCGGCCGCGCGCTGCCCGATGTGCGTGACGGCCTCAAGCCGGTGCATCGCCGTGTGCTGTTCGCGATGCACGAGGCGAACATCCAGTGGAACCGACCCTATGTGAAGTGCGCCCGCGTGGTGGGCGACGTCATGGGTAAGTACCACCCGCACGGCGATTTGGCGATCTACGACACCTTGGTGCGTATGGCGCAGGACTTCTCGTTGCGCTACACGCTGATCGACGGTCAGGGCAATTTCGGATCGGTAGACGGCGACAACGCGGCGGCAATGCGCTACACCGAGTGCCGCCTGGACAAGATTGCCGCTGAACTGCTGGCCGACATCGACAAGGAAACCGTCGATTTCGGACCGAACTACGACGGCAAGGAGCAGGAGCCGCTGGTGCTGCCCAGCCGCATTCCCAATCTGCTGATCAACGGCAGTGCGGGCATCGCGGTCGGCATGGCGACCAACATTCCGCCGCACAATCTGGGCGAAGTGCTCGACGCCTGCCAGTTGCTGCTGAAAGAGCCTGAAACGACGATCGAACAGCTCATCGACATCGTGCAGGCCCCCGATTTCCCGACCAGCGGATTCATCTACGGTCTGACCGGCGTGCGCGAGGGCTACCTGACCGGCCGCGGCCGTGTCGTCATGCGCGCCCGCACGCACTTCGAGGACATCGACCGCGGCAGTCGCCAGGCCATCATCGTCGACGAGTTGCCGTACCAGGTTAACAAGAAGACCCTGCTCGAGCGCATCGCCGAGCTCGTGAACGAAAAGCGGATCGAGGGCATTTCCGACATCCGCGACGAGTCGGACAAGTCCGGCATGCGCGTGGTGGTCGAACTCAAGCGCAACGAAGTGCCGGAAGTCATCCTGAACAATCTGTACAAGCTCACCCAGCTGCAGGACACCTTCGGCATGAACATGGTGGCGCTGGTCGATGGCCGGCCGCGCCTGCTGAACCTGCGCGAAATGCTGGACTGCTTCCTGTCGCACCGGCGCGAGGTGATCACCCGCCGCACCGTGTTCGAGCTGCGCAAGGCGCGCGAACGCGGCCACGTGCTCGAAGGTCTGGCGGTTGCGCTGTCGAACATCGACGAAATCATTGCGCTGATCAAGGCCTCGGCGTCGCGCGCCGAAGCGCAGATCGCACTCATGTCGCGCCCGTGGAAGTCGCCGCTGGTCGACGAAATGCTGGCCCGTGCCGGCGCCGACGCTTTCCGGCCGGATGGTCTTGACGCTGCATTCGGTTCGTTCGCCGACGGATACCGCATGTCGGATGCGCAGGCAAAAGCCATTCTGGACATGCAATTGGCCCGCCTGACCGGCCTGGAGCAGGAAAAGATCATGTCGGAGTACAAGGAGGTGATCGCACAGATCATCGACCTGCTCGACATCCTGGCCCGCCCGGAACGCATCAACTGGATCATTTCCGACGAACTGCGCCAGATCCGCGACCAGTTCGCCGACGGCCGCCGCTCGGAAATCGTCACGCACACCCAGGATCTGGGCATCGAGGATCTGATCGCCCAGCAGGACATGGTCGTGACGCTGTCGCACGGCGGCTACTTCAAGCGCCAGCCGCTGGCCGACTACCGCTCGCAACGCCGCGGCGGACGCGGCAAGCAGGCGGCTGCGGTGAAGGAAGACGATTTCGTCGACCAGCTGTTCATCGCCAACACGCACGACTACATCCTGTGTTTCTCCAGCCGCGGCCGCGTCTATTGGCTCAAGGTGTACGAAGCGCCGGAAGGCTCGCGCAACTCGCGCGGCAAGCCCATCGTGAACCTGTTCCCGCTGATGGAAGGCGAGAAGATCACGGCCGTGCTGCCGGTGAAGGAATTCGACGAGAACCACTACATATTCATGGCCACGGGCCGAGGCACGGTCAAGAAGACGCCGTTGTCGGATTTCGGCAATCCGCGCAAGGCCGGCATCATCGCCGTCGATCTGGACGAGGGCGACGTGCTGATCGGCGTCGCGATCACTGACGGAACCGACGACATCATGCTGTTCTCTGATGCCGGCAAGGCGGTGCGATTCGCCGAGGCTGACGTGCGTCCGATGGGCCGTACGGCACGTGGCGTGCGCGGGATGATGATCGAAGGCGGCCAGAGCGTGATCTGCATGCTGGTGTCCAAGAATGATGAACTGAGTGTGCTGACCGCAACCGAGAACGGTTATGGCAAGCGCACCAGGGTGACCGAGTATCCGAAGCATGGTCGCGGTACCAAGGGCGTCATGGCGATCGCGTCAAGCGAGCGCAATGGCGCGGTGGTCGGTGCGGTGCTGGTCGATACCCGGGATGAAATCATGCTGATTTCGACCGGCGGCGTGCTGATCCGCACGCGGGTGGAAGACATCCGGGAAATGGGCCGTTCGACCCAGGGCGTCACATTGATCAACCTGGACGACGGCACCCGCCTCGCCGGCGTCGAAAAAGTGATCGAAAGCGACAGCGAAGCCGACGTCGACTCCGACGCCGAGTCGGCCGGTGAAGCCGATGCCGGGGACGAGGGCGCGGAATAGGTCTGACATGGGCGACCGCGCGTACAACTTCGGGGCTGGGCCGGCGATGATGCCGGACCCGGTGATCGAGCGGATTGCGCGCGAGTGGCAGGATTTTGACGGTGGCGGTTACTCGGCGCTTGAACTCGGGCACCGCAGCGAGCCGTTTGCCGATATTCTCGCCCGCGCGAAAGCCGATCTGCGGGATCTGCTCTCGATCCCGGATTCTCACCACGTGCTGTTTCTTCACGGCGGTGCCACGCCGCATTTCGCGATGGTGCCGCTGAATCTGGCGCGTGAGGGGCAGAGCGCGGATTACATCCACACCGGTTACTGGTCTGACAAGGCGATGGCTGAAGCCGCACCCCTGGTGAATGTGCGCATCGCCGCCAGTGCGGCCGCAAGCGAATTCGATCGCGTGCCGGAGGAGGCGAGCTGGCAACTGGATCCTCAGGCCGCCTACGTACACATCTGCGCCAATGAAACGATAGGTGGCGTCGAATTTGCCGACTACCCGGACACCGGCAGCGTGCCACTGGTCGCGGACATGTCCTCCAACATCCTTTCGCGGCCGATCGACGTGTCGCGCTTCGGACTGATCTACGCCGGCGCGCAGAAGAACATCGGCCCGGCCGGGCTGGCAATCGTGATCGTCCGAGACGACCTGCTGCGCCGTGCCCGCGCTGCGGTGCCGTCGGTGATGAACTACGCGCGCCACGTCGAGTGGGATTCGATGTACAACACACCCGCAGCGTTCATGATCTGGGTTGCCGGTCTGGTATTCGAGCACGTGAAGAAGGCCGGTGGCGTCGTGGCGATGCAGCGTGAGAACGCGGCCAAGTCGACGCTCATCTACAACGTGCTCGATGGCTCGAAGCTGTACACGAACCGTATCCAGCCCGGGTCGCGCTCGCGCATGAACATACCGTTCTTCCTCCGCGAGCCCCGGCTGGAAACACGCTTTCTCGATGGTGCTCGCCGGCGCGGGTTGATAAACCTGAAGGGACATCGCGCAGTGGGCGGTGTGCGCGCGTCGCTCTACAACGCGATGCCGCTCGACGGTGCGCGGGCACTGGCCGACTACATGACTGAATTTGAACGCAGGTACGGTTGAACGATGGCATCCGATCCGACTCCCCCGACATCCACTTCCGAGCTGGAGGAATTGCTGAAGCTGCGCGATGCGATCGACGACATCGATCAGCGCGTGCTGCAACTCATTTCCGAACGGGCGCGCGTTGCGCACCGCATCGGCGAGATCAAGCAGGGCAATATCTATCGCCCGGAACGCGAAGCTCAGGTGCTGCGCCGGCTCGAAGAGAACAATCCGGGTCCGCTGCCCGGCCACGCGGTCAAGACGGTGTTCCGCGAAATCATGTCGCACTGTCTGGCGCTTGAGCAGCCGCTGACGGTTGCCTTTCTCGGCCCGGCCGGCACCTTTTCCGAAAGTGCTGCACGTCGGCATTTCGGCTCGGCGCCGGCGCTTTTGCCGCTGGCCACGATTGACGACGTGTTCCGTGCCGTGGAGGCGGGCAACGCGGCATATGGCGTCGTGCCGGTCGAAAATTCGACCGAAGGTGCAGTCGGTCGGACGCTGGACATGCTGCTCAGCACGACGCAGATGGTGTGCGGAGAAGTCATGTTGCGCGTCGAACAGAATCTGATGAGTCGCGACACGCCGTTGAATCAGGTGCGCTGCGTCTATTCCCATTCGCAATCGCTCGCGCAGTGTCATGAATGGCTCAACCGCAACTTGCCGGGTGTGCCGACAGTGGCGGTGGCCAGCAACGCCGAGGCGGCGCGTCGTGCGGCCGAGGAAGAACGTGCTGCGGCGATTGCCGGTGAGGCGGCGGCGCGTGCCTACGACCTGCATATCCTCGCCGCGAACATCGAGGACGATCCGGCGAACACCACCCGTTTCCTGGTGTTGGGCGAGCACGACGCGGGTCCGTCCGGCCACGACAAGACTTCGCTCATCTTCACCGTCCAGAACCGTTCCGGTTCAGTCGTGCGTCTGCTGCAGCCACTGGCCGACGAGGGCGTCAGCATGACGAAGTTGCAGTCGCGACCGGTACGCGGCTTCGGCAGTGGCGGCTGGCAGTATGTTTTCTATGTCGATATCGAAGGTCATCTGAGTGAGCCGGCGGTCAGCAAGGCAATCGCCCGCATCCGCGGCGAAGCAGGTTCGCTCAAGGTGCTGGGTTCCTATCCGGTTTCGGTGAGCAATTCATGACTGTGTTCGACCGCGCAGCGGCGCATATCCGTTCGATTTCCCCGTATCAGCCGGGCAAGCCGATTTCCGAACTGGCCCGCGAAATGGGGCTGCAAGAGTCTTCCATCGTCAAACTCGCGTCCAACGAAAATCCGCTGGGCATGAGCCCGCATGCGCGCGCAGCGGCACTGGCCGCGATCGACGAGGTGCCGCGTTACCCTGACGGCAACGGCTTCGAACTGAAGCAGGCCGTGATGCGCCATCACGACATCAACATCGATCAGATCGTGCTTGGCAATGGCTCGAACGACGTGCTCGAAATGGTGGCTCGCGCGCTTCTGGGGCCGAGGACCAGTGCCGTGTATTCGAAGCATGCCTTCGCCGTCTATCCGTTGGCGACGCTCGCCGCGGGCGCGTGCGGCATCGAGGTGCGTGCACGCGATTTCGGCTGCGATCTCGATGCAATGCGTGCGGCCGTCCGCGACGATACGCGTGTCGTATTCATCGCCAATCCGAACAACCCGACCGGCACCTTTGTTGATGCTGCCGCACTTGAACATTTTGTTGCTGCAGTGCCGGCAGATGTTCTGGTCGTGCTCGATGAAGCTTACAGCGAATATCTGCCGGAGCACCTTGCGTACGACAGCGCACGCTGGCTGGCGCGCTACCCCAACCTGCTTGTGTCGCGCACTTTTTCCAAGGCATACGGCCTGGGGGGGCTGCGTGTCGGTTACGGCATCGGTCAGCCGCCCGTGATCGATCTGCTCAATCGCGTGCGGCAGCCGTTCAACGTGTCGAATGTGGGGCTCGCAGCAGCAGCGGCCGCACTTGCGGACCAGGACTTCGTACGTGCATCGGCTGCAGCCAACGCAGCGGGGCTGCGCCAGATGGAAGCGTTCTTCGACGCCCAGGGCATCGAATACATCCGCTCCTACGCCAATTTCATTGCGTTCCGCGCGGGCGATGCGGCCACCGTCAACCGCCGACTGCTCGAACAGGGAGTCATCGTGCGTCCGGTCGCGGGCTACGCGATGCCGGAATGGCTGCGTGTATCGATCGGTCTCGAGTCGGAGAACGCCCGCTTCATCGATGCCCTGACAAGGGCGCGGACGTGACCGGCGCCATGACCAAGCCTCTGGTCGGACGCCTGCTGGTCTGTGGTGTCGGTCTGATCGGCGGCTCGTTTGCTGCGGCATTGAAGCAGGCGAAGCAGGTCGGCGAGGTCATCGGTATCGGACGCACTGCGGAAAGCATGCAGGACGCGCTGTCGCTCGGCCTCGTCGACCGCGTCGAGACAGACTGGAGAACCGCCCTGCAGGGCGTCGACCTGGTGCTGCTCGCGATGCCGGTGGGCCAGATGGATGTCGTGATGTCGCACCTGGTGCCGCATCTGTCACTCGATACGGTGGTCACGGACGCCGGCAGCACCAAGGCCGATGTCGTTGCTGTCGCTCGAGCCAAATTCGGTTCCCGCATCGGGCAGTTCGTGCCGGGTCATCCGATCGCCGGCGCCGAAAAGAGCGGCCCGCAGGCGGCACGCGCCGAGTTGTACGACAAGCGCAGGGTGGTATTGACGCCGCTGGTCGAGAACGACGATGCCGCGATCGATCTGGTCCGCAAGGCCTGGCTGGTGTGCGGTGCCCGGGTGTCGACCACATCGCCCGAACATCACGACCGCTGGCTTGCGTCGGTCAGTCACCTGCCGCATCTGCTGTCGTTCGCGCTGGTGTCCGAACTGGCTGCGCGGTCGAACGCCGACGAGATATTCAGCCTCGCCGGCGGCGGCTTTCGCGACTTCACCCGCATCGCAGCCAGCCACCCCGAAATGTGGCGCGACATTTTCTTTGCCAATCGTGACGCGTTGCTTGCCGAGTTGACTGCGTACGAAGAAGAGCTCGCACGGTACCGCTTGCTGATCGAGCAGGGCGACGCCACCGGCATCGAGAAGCTGCTCGGCATCGCCCGAGAGGCCCGCATTGCGTGGGCGCAGCGCCAGAGTTGATCCGACAGCCGGGCCCACCCTCATTGCACGGTGCCGGCGGCACCTTCCAGTCATCATGAAAACAGAATTTCTCGATCTTCCTCCTGCCGCCACCGCCCGCGGCACGCTGCGCCTGCCGGGTTCGAAAAGCATTTCGAATCGCGTGCTGCTGCTGGCCGCACTCGCGCAGGGCGATACCGTGCTGCACGACCTGCTGTCTTCCGACGACGTCGACCGCATGCTCGACGCGCTGCGCAGCCTGGCCGTGGATTGGCAGCACGCGGGCGGCAATGATTATCGCGTTCGCGGCACGGGTGGCCGATTCACGGTCTGCGAGGCTGACTTGTTCCTTGGCAATGCGGGCACGGCCTTTCGACCGCTGACCGCGGTGCTGGCGCTTATGGGGGGCGAGTACCGCCTGCATGGCGTGCCGCGCATGCATGAACGGCCTATCGGTGATCTGGTGGACGCGCTGCGCCAGGTCGGCGCGCAGATCGACTATGAGGGCCAGACCGGCTTTCCGCCGCTGCGCATCCATCCGGCCCGGTTACGGGAGGTGGGCGCAGTCAGCGTACGCGGTGATGTGTCGAGCCAGTTCCTGACCGGGTTGCTGATGGCGCTGCCGCTCACCGGGCGCGCCATGCGCATCGACATCGATGGCGAACTGATTTCCAAACCTTATGTAGACATCACGCTGGCCCTGATGCGTCAATTCGGTGTCGACGCCCGGCGCGATGGCTGGTCATCCATCAGCCTGCCTGCTGCCGCGAAGTATGTGTCGCCCGGCGAGTGCTTCGTCGAGGGCGATGCCTCTTCGGCCTCCTACTTCCTCGCAGCCGGCGCGATCGGCGGTGGCCCGGTGCGCGTGGAAGGCGTGGGGCACGATTCGGTTCAGGGCGACGTTGCGTTCGCACAGGCGCTCGAACAGCTGGGCGCGGTCATCCGCATGGGGCCGAACTGGATGGAGGCGTCCGCTCCGGCCAGCGGGCGGCTGCGTGCCTTCGATCTTGACCTGAACCACATTCCCGATGCGGCGATGACGCTGGCCATCTGCGCGCTGTTTGCCGACGGTCCGAGCCGGCTGCGCAACATCGCCAGTTGGCGGGTCAAGGAGACCGACCGCATTGCCGCGATGGCGATCGAACTGCGCAAGCTCGGTGCCACGGTGGAGGAGGGCGCCGATTATCTCGCGATAACCCCGCCCAGGGCCTTCATCGCCGGTGCATCGATCGACACCTACGACGATCACAGAATGGCCATGTGCTTCTCGCTGGCTACGCTGGGCGGTGTGCCGCTGCGCATCATGGACCCCGGCTGCGTCGCCAAGACTTTTCCCGACTACTTCACTCGCTGGGCGGAGGTGGCGCGATGAGTGGCGACGTTCGGGCGCCTGTGATCGCAATAGATGGCCCGTCCGCGTCCGGCAAGGGGACGGTCGCCGCGCGCGTCGCGGCGGCGCTGGGCTTCCACCTGCTCGACAGTGGCGCGCTGTATCGGCTCACCGCCCTGGCTGCGCTGCGGTGCGGCGCGTCTCTGGACGACGGAGAAACGCTGGAAGCCGTTGCTGCAGCGCTCGATGTTCGCTTTGGCGACAACGCGACCTGGCTTGCCGGTGAAGACGTGTCGGACGCGATGCGCAGCGAGGACGCGTCGGTCGGCGCGTCGAAAGTTGCGGTACATCAGGGCGTCCGGAAGGCTCTGCTTGAGCGACAGCGCGCGTTCCGCCGGCTTCCTGGACTGGTGGCGGACGGTCGCGACATGGCGTCCGTGGTGTTCCCCGATGCCGCACTCAAGGTGTTCCTCACCGCCAGCGTCGAGGTCAGAGCACAGAGGCGGTATAAGCAGTTGATCGAAAAAGGTGTTTCTGCTAATCTCGAGAGTCTTTCTCAGGATTTGCGTGAACGCGACGAACGGGACAGCAAACGAGCCAACGCGCCGCTGGTGTGCGTAGCCGGAGCGATTCCGTTAGATACGAGTTCGATGTCCGCAGATGCCGCCGTCAGGATTGTTCTCGACGCGTGGGAGCAAGTGAAAGCAGGGCAGCCGGTGCATCGAACTGATTCCTGATGCGCCGTTGTCCGGCAAGTGCGCCTTGCGAATGTTCGCAGGGTGTTGTGTCCACCCCTAACCCGTTGCCGCGCAAGCGGCTTTTTGCCAATGTCCCAAGTTGCCCAGTCGTCCGAATCCATGGATTCCATGGAAAGTTTTGCAGCGTTGTTCGAGGAAAGCCTCCAGCGCCAGGAAATGCGCGCCGGTGAGGTCATTACCGCCGAAGTGATGCGCGTCGACAACAATTTCGTTGTCGTGAATGCCGGCCTGAAGTCGGAAAGCTATATCGCGATCGAAGAGTTTCGCACGGATCGTGGCGAGCTCACGGTTGCCCCGGGCGATTACGTCAGCGTCGCAATCGAAATGCTCGAAGACGGTTACGGTGAAACCCGGCTGTCGCGCGACAAGGCAAAACGCATCGCTGCGTGGAACGAACTCGAAAAGGCGCTCGGCGACGGCACCATCGTCAAGGGTCTGGTGTCGGGCAAGGTCAAGGGCGGCCTGACCGTCATGACCAACGGCATCCGAGCTTTCCTGCCGGGCTCGCTGGTCGATCTGCGTCCGGTCAAGGACACCGCGCCGTACGAGAACAAGGAATTCGAATTCAAGGTCATCAAGCTCGATCGCAAGCGCAACAACGTGGTCGTGTCGCGTCGTGCGGTGCTCGAACTGACCGCAGGGGAAGAGCGCGAAAAGCTGCTCGAGAACCTGAAGGAAGGCACGATCGTCAAGGGTATCGTCAAGAACATCACCGATTACGGCGCATTCGTCGACCTCGGTGGCATCGACGGCCTGCTGCATATCACCGATCTGGCGTGGCGCCGCGTGCGTCACCCGTCGGAAGTGCTCGCGGTCGGTGATGAAGTCGAAGCGAAGGTGCTCAAGTTCGATGCCGAGAAGAACCGCGTGTCGCTGGGCCTCAAGCAGCTGGGCGAAGACCCGTGGGTGGGCATTTCGCGCCGCTACCCGCAAGGCACCCGCCTGTTCGGCAAGGTGACCAACCTGACCGACTACGGCGCATTCGTCGAGATCGAACAGGGCATCGAAGGCCTGGTTCACGTGTCCGAAATGGACTGGACCAACAAGAACATTCACCCGACCAAGGTTGTCCAGCTGGGCGACGAAGTCGAAGTGATGATTCTCGAGATCGACGAAGACCGCCGCCGGATTTCGCTGGGCATGAAGCAATGCCAGGCAAACCCGTGGGAAGATTTCTCGATGAACCACAAGAAGGGCGACAAGGTCCGTGGCCAGATCAAGTCGATCACCGACTTCGGCGTGTTCATTGGTCTGACCGGCGCCATCGACGGTCTGGTGCATCTGTCCGACCTGTCTTGGTCGCTGACCGGCGAAGAAGCCGTCCGCAACTACAAGAAGGGCGACGAAGTTGAAGCCATCGTGCTGTCGATCGATGTCGAGCGCGAGCGTATTTCGCTTGGCGTCAAGCAGATGGACGGGGATCCCTTCACCAACTTCATCGCCACCCACGACAAGAACAGTGTCGTGCGCGGAACCGTGAAGTCCGTGGATGCCAAGGGCGCCGTCATTGCACTCAATGAAGATGTCGAAGGCTATCTGCGCGCATCCGAAGCATCGCGCGATCGCGTTGATGATCTGACCACTGTGCTGAACGTCGGCGACGAGATCGAAACGATGATCGTCAATCTTGACCGCAAGACCCGTTCGATCACGTTGTCGGTGCGTGCGAAGGATCAGGCGGATCAGAACGACGCGATCCAGAAGATTCAGTCCGAAGGTTCGTCGGCCAGCAGCGGTACCACCAATCTGGGTGCATTGCTCAAGGCGAAGTTGAAGAACCCCTCCTGATCGCAGTTTGCGATTGAGGCTTGGAGACAGCGCCGCCTGCGGGCGGCGTTGTCTTGTCATCATCCGGCTCCGTGCATCTGCTCAATCGATCTGTCATGACAAAATCCGAATTGATCACCCGGCTGGCTACCCGCTTCCCACAACTGGTGGCGAAGGATGCCGACTACGCAGTCAAGATGATTCTCGATGAAATGACCGCAGCGCTCGCGCGTGGCGACCGCATCGAAATCCGCGGCTTCGGCAGTTTTTCGCTGAATCACCGGCCGCCGCGCGTCGGTCGCAATCCCAAGTCCGGCGAAAAGGTGCTGGTACCCGAGAAACGCGTCCCGCATTTCAAGGCGGGCAAGGAACTGCGCGAACGGGTCGATCAGGCATTGGCTTCCGCAACTCCCGTCTCCTGATTTCACCCGCCCATGGCCATCCTCAACTGGCTGCTTCGTATTGTTGTCTTCCTGCTGCTGCTCGGCCTTGCTGCACGCAACAGCGATCCGGTCACCGTGCGGTGGTTCTTCGGCCACGAGTGGCGCATCGAACTGTCGGTCCTGCTGCTCGCATTGTTCGCACTGGGAGTGCTGCTCGGTGCGTTTGCCGGCTGGTCCCATGCGCGCAAGCAGTCTGCGCCGACCTCTTTTTCGGCTGACTGAGCCGGCTTCCCACAGAACATGGACATCGAACTTTGGTGGCTGCTCGCGCTGCCGCTCTTCTTCGGGCTCGGCTGGCTGGCGGCGCGCATCGATATTCGTCATCTGGTCAGCGAATCGAGAGCGTTGCCGCGCTCCTATTTCGCAGGCCTGAACTTCCTGCTGAATGAACAGCCGGATCGCGCCATCGAGTCATTCATCGAGGCGACCCGCAGCGATCCGCAAACCACTGAACTGCAGTTCGCGCTGGGCAACCTTTTCCGTCGCCGTGGCGAAACCGACCGTGCCATCCAGATCCATCAGGCGCTGGTGAAGCGTGACGACATCAAGCCCGCGCTGCGCCTGAATGCACGCCTCGAACTGGGTCAGGACTACCTGAAGGCCGGTCTGCTCGATCGTGCCGAAGAGGTTTTCGTGGGTTTGCGCAATACGCCGCTCGACATGGCAGCCCTGCATCACCTGCTCGACATTTACCAGCAGGAGAAAGAGTGGGCGAAGGCGATCGAGATCGCACGCGCCTTGCCGCCGGGCGAATCACACCGTGCGCAGAAGGACATTGCCCAGTTCCTGTGCGAGCTGGCCACCCATGCGCTTGCGCAGTCGCGTTACAGCGACGCCCGGCCGCTCCTCGACGACGCGCTGGCCACGCATCGCAAGTGTGTGCGTGCGCTGGTATTGATGGGAGACCTGCACGCCGCCGAGCAGCAGTGGGAACTTGCGATCGAGCAGTGGCAGCGGGTCGAACAGCAGAATCCAGTCTACCTCGCACTGGTTGCCGGCCGTCTGGCCGACGCCTACCGCAAACTCGGACGCGAACGTCAGGGCATCACGTTGCTGAAGAGCTATCTGGAACGCCACACTTCGCTCGATCTGCTCGACGTGGTGTTCAAGGAAGAACTCGATACGGAAGGGCCGGCCGGTGCGCTCGCCCTGGTGCGCGACGAATTGCGCCGCAACCCCACGCTGCTCGGCCTCGACAAGCTGCTTGAAGCACAGATGCAGACGCTGCCGCCGGAGTCGCGCACGGATTCCGATCTGATGAAGGGCATCATCCATGCGCACACGCGTCGCGTGGCGCGTTACCGTTGCGATACCTGCGGCTTCAAGGCGCGCCAGTTTCACTGGCGCTGCCCGGCATGTGGCGGTTGGGAAACCTATCCGCCCAAACGAACCGAAGAATTCGACCTCACGCCCTGATCGATGCGCCTTTCGTCCTCCAATTTGTCGTTGCCTGACACCTCGCGTGCGCGCATCCTGGTCGCCGGCGATGTGATGCTGGACCGCTACTGGTTCGGTGATGTGCAGCGTATTTCGCCAGAAGCACCGGTGCCGGTGGTAAAGATCGACCGGGTGGAGGAGCGGCCGGGCGGTGCGGCCAACGTCGCACGCAACTGTGCCGCACTGGGCGCACACGTCAGTCTTCTGTCGGTGGTAGGTGCCGACGACGCAGGCTGCACGCTGCGCGAACAGATGAAGTCGGCGCACATCGATGCCAGTCTGCATGAAGACGCCACCTTGTCGACCACGATCAAGCTGCGCGTGATCGGCCGCCAGCAGCAACTGTTGCGCATCGACTTCGAGAACGTGCCCACGCACGAAGTGTTGCGCGCCAAGCTTGATGAGTTTGCTCGCCGGGTGAACGACGCGGATCTGGTGATCCTGTCCGATTACGGCAAGGGCGCGCTGTCGAACATCCGCGACATGATGGATATCGCCCGAACCGCCGGCAAACCCGTGCTGGTCGATCCCAAGGGCGACGACTATTCGCGCTACGCCGGCGCCACGCTGTTGAAGCCGAATCGAAACGAGTTACGTGAGGTCGTCGGACGCTGGGCGGACGACGACGACCTGGCGCGCCGCGCGCACGCGCTGCGTGACGAGCTGAATCTTGGTGCGCTGCTGCTGACCCGCTCGGATGCCGGCATGAGCTTGTACGACGGCAGTGGAGTCATCCACGAACCCGCACTCGCACGCGAGGTGTATGACGTCAGCGGCGCTGGCGATACGGTAATTGCCACGATGGCCGTCATGCTCGCAGCGGGCGGTTCGATGATTGATGCGATGCGGCTGGCGAACCGCGCGGCGGGCATCGTCGTTGCGAAGCTCGGCACTGCGGTATGCTCGCTGGACGAATTGGCGGCCGATCTGCGTCACACCTGATCCGACGGTCGCGCGAAGTCCGTCTTCCGTCTGTCTGTGGAGTTTGCGCCATGCGTCGCCTGATCTGTTGTCTGCTGCTCTGTCTCGCCGCTCCGTGGGCGCTTGCAGCGCTCGATCTGAACACCGCCACCGAAGCCGAACTCGATGCATTGCCCGGCGTCGGCCCGAACCGCGCCCAGGCCATCATCGAGCACCGTTCGAAGAACGGCCCGTTCGCCTCGGTGGAAGACCTGCGCAATGTGAAGGGCATCGGCGACAAGACCTTCGCCGACCTCAAGCCGCTGCTCACCGTCGGCGCCGGGGGCGGCGCAACGAGGTCCGAAGCGAACTCGAGCACGCCGTTGGCCGTACCTGCATCCGGTGGTTTCCCTTGGTGGATCGCGGCGGTGATCGTCGTCGTGGCGGTCGTCGGCTTCCTGGTGATGCGCCGCCGCGCCTCACCTCCAGTGGTTCAGACGCCCGCTGCAGCACCGCTACCGGAGGCGCAGGCGCCAGCCGCACCGCCAGTGCGATCCGCCGGATCGCCACCGCCGCGGCCGGCGGGCGGTGCAGCGGGCACCCCGCATGCACCGCCGACGCGACCGGCAGGCGCACCGCCGAGACCCGCCGGCAGTCCTCCCGCCCAGCCGTCGGCCGATCCAGCAGCTGCGACGTCCGCCGCTCCGCCGAAGCCGGCAGGCGCGCCCCCCAAACCCGCCGGCTCACGATGAGTCCGCCCTAAACACTTCAAGGCAGCCATGCACTACAAGACACTCGAAGATTTCGTCGGCAACACACCGCTGGTTCGGCTGCAGCGTATTCCGGGTGCTGACAATGCCCGCCGCGGCAACGTCATCCTCGGCAAGCTTGAGGGAAACAATCCGGCTGGTTCGGTCAAGGACAGGCCGGCGCTGTCGATGATCCGTCGCGCCGAAGAGCGCGGCGACATCAAGCCAGGTGACACGCTGATCGAGGCGACCAGCGGCAACACCGGCATCGCGCTGGCCATGGTGGCGGCGATGCGCGGCTACAAGATGATTCTGGTGATGCCAGAAAACCAGAGCATCGAACGTCGGCAGAGCATGGCCGCCTACGGTGCCGAACTGGTGCTGACCAGCAAGGCAGGCAGCATGGAACTGGCGCGCGATGTGGCGGAGAAGTTGCG
Organism: Methyloversatilis sp.; assembly: GCA_016791045.1. Lineage (GTDB taxonomy): Bacteria > Pseudomonadota > Gammaproteobacteria > Burkholderiales > Rhodocyclaceae > Methyloversatilis. The sequence goes on from JAEUNO010000008.1 coordinate 18,654, forward strand.
TGACGAAGGTCGCGGCATCATCCTCGACCAGTTCGCCAACCCGGATAATCCGCGCGCCCATATTGAAGGCACCGGACCTGAAATCTGGCGTGATACGGACGGCCGCGTCACCCACTTTGTCAGCTCGATGGGTACCACCGGTACCATCATGGGTACCTCAACCTTTCTCAAGGCGAAGAATCCGGACATCCAGATCGTTGGCTGTCAGCCTGAGGAAGGTGCGCAGATTCCGGGCATCCGCAAGTGGCCTCAAGCCTATCTGCCGAAGATCTACGACGGCGCGCGCGTCGACCGGCTGGAGTACGTCGGCCAGGCTGCCGCGGAAGACATGACCCGCCGTCTGGCGGCGGAAGAGGGGATTTGCGCAGGGATCAGTTCCGGCGGTGCACTTGTGGTCGCCCTGCGCATTGCGGCCGAAGTGGAGAATGCGACCATCGTCACCATTGTCTGCGACCGCGGTGACCGCTATCTGTCTACGGGTGTATTTCCCTCCTGAACGACTGTTGCGGCCGCTGCGCCGCTGCGCGGCAGCGCTGATTCTGCTCGGTGCCCATTCATCGCCGCAGGCGGCCATCGAACTGCGCTTCGAGTCACTGTCAGCGGCTGCCGTCGAATTGAGCGATGTGCGCATTGCTGCAGCCGGACTGGGTGGCGGCAGCGCACGCATCACTGCGTCACGCGCGCTTGTGGCCGGGCGCACGCTGCAGCATGTCAAACTCGAATGCGGCGACTTCGCGGTGCTGCCTGAAATGCATTGCAGAGGAGGGCGACTGAGCGCCGAAGGTTACGGTCCTTGGCCGGTCGAGTTCAGCCTTCGCGGACCTCAACGCGCGCTGCGCGCAGACGTCCGCCTGAGCGCCGAAGTCACGGCAACGGTGAGCGGCGACCTCGCTGGCAGTTTGCCGCAACTGCGGCTGGTGGCGTCCGGCGTGCCCCTGGAGTTCCTGCTCGGCGAGCTTCCTGCCTCGAAACCCTACGTGCCGGTTGGCAAGATCGATGTCGAAGCCACATGGGTGCTTAAGGAAGCCGAACGGCCGCCCCGATTGCGTGCCACGCTCGCTCTACGCGACGGACGTTTCGGCTCGGCAGACGGTTTGCGTGCAGCGGATTCGCTTTCGGCGGTCATGGATATCGACGTGCAGCGCGACGGCCCGGATTGGCGCGGCACGCTCGTAACCGACTGGCGCGGCGGCGAATTGCTGTGGGACAGCGTCTATCTGACTGGAGGCGGTAGCGTTCTGTCGGCGGATTTCAGATTGTCGGCGTCAGCGCTGGAGCTGACGTCGCTCGCGCTTGATCTTGCCGGCATAGGGCGTCTGACCGGCGACGCGACACTGGATCGCGCAAGTGCCGCGCTGCGCGCGGCGCGCGTGCAGGGCGCCGAACTCGATCTGAAGCTGCTCAACGAACGCTTCGTCCAGCCCCCGTTTGCCGCGCGGGGCTGGCCGCCATTCGTCATGCAGGGGTACGCGGATGTGGCAGCCCGGCTTGATCCGGCCGGGTTGCACAGTGCGAGACTGATCGTACGTGGTGGCCACGTGAGTGACGCAGCCGGGCGGTATTCGCTGCAGCAACTGGACGCAGACCTGCCGTGGCAGCGCGACGGTGCGACCCGCATGCACGTCACCGCGGCCGAAGGGCGATTCGGCCGTGTGCCTGTCGGCCGCTTCGCGCTCGACGCCGACGTGGCACCCGATCATGTGGCTGTTCAGCCGGTGCGCATCCCGTTGCTCGACGCCGGCCTTCAGCTGAACCTGCTGCGCTTCGAACGCGTGAACGGCCGGTGGACCGGTGACCTGTCCGCCGACCTTGAACCCCTGTCGATGCCGGAACTGACGCAGGCACTTGGCTGGCCGCGCATGGCCGGAAGTGTCGGCGCCAGCGTGCCGCATGTGCGCTGGCGCGATGGCGTGCTGTCACTGGACGGCCAGCTGATGATCCAGGTGTTCGGCGGCTACATCGCCGTAAGCGGTCTGCAGGTGATCGAGCCTTTCGGCACGACACCGCGTGTACTTTCCGACCTGCAGATGCGTTATGTCGACCTGGACGCGCTGACCGAAACCTTCAAGTTCGGTCGCATCACCGGTCGGCTCGACGGGGATGTCACCGGGCTGGAGTTGTCGCGCTGGGCGCCAGTGGCGTTCGATGCGCGCGTGCGTTCGAGTGAGGGTGACTATCCGCGGTCGATCAGCCAGCGCGCCGTGGACAGCATCACTGCGCTGGGAGGTTCGGGCGCCACGGCGGCGATCCAGCGTACATTCCTGGGTGTGTTCGAACGCTTCGGATATCGGCGCATCGGGGTGTCGTGTCGTTTGCGCAATGGTGTGTGCGAGATGGATGGGCTGAGCAACCGGAACGGCGGATTCGTGCTGATCGAGGGGGGCGGTGTGCCGGCGCTCAGCGTGGTTGGCTACAATCGGCGCGTCGACTGGCAGGTGTTGCTGGAACGGCTGGCGCGCGTGACCGAAACGAAACCGGTGCTTCAATGAGGTGGACATGAACAGGTCGCATACATTCAAGGCGCTCGCACGACGATCACCGCGGCGCAGGTCGATGGCCATCGTACTGGCGGCCTCTGCCGTGCTCGCGGGCTGCGTCACCATCAACATCTACTTTCCCGCCGCTGCGGCGGAAAAGGCGGCCGATCGCATCATCGACGAAGTCTGGCAGCTGAAGAACGGCAGCCAGACGCCGGCGATTCCGGAAGGAAAGCAACCATGAAGACAGTGCACCGCATCGTTCTGCTGTGCGTGATGTACGCGGGGGCAGTCTGGGCGCAGGGTAATCTGGAAATCAACACACCTGCGATCAGCCAGCTGCGTGACGCGATGCAGGCACGCCACGCGCAGCTTGCACCGCACTATGCATCCGGCGCGCTGGGTCTCACCGCCGATGGCCGGATCGCGCTGCGCGATGCCAATGCGGTGCCGCTGGCACAACGTCAGGCGGTGCAGGGGCTGGTGGCGCAGGAAAATGGTGATCGCGATGCGCTGTATCGCGAAATCGCGCGCGCCAACGGCCATCCCGAATGGGAGGCGGATATCCGCTCCACCTTCGCGCAACGCTGGATCGGGCGTGCCCAGAGTGGCTGGTATGTCCAGTCCGGCGGGCAGTGGTCGCGCAAGTAACTTAAATCCTCACAGGACAGACATGGCCGCCGTACTCGTATTCGACATCGAAAGCATTCCGGACATCGCCGGTATCCGCCGGCTGCATCAGCTGCCGGACGAACTGTCCGACTCGGAAGTCGCCGAGTTCGCCTTTCAGCAGCGCCGGGCCAGCGTTGGGCACGACTTCCTGCCGCTGCATCTGCAGCGTGTCGTCGTGATCTCCTGCGCGTTGCGCGATGCGCGCTCGCTGAAGGTCTGGTCGCTGGCTGAGCCGGAGAACGGCGAAGGCCAGATCATCCAGCGCTTCTACGAAGGCATCGAGCGGCTGACACCGCAGATCGTGTCCTGGAATGGCGCTGGCTTCGATCTCCCGGTGTTGCACTACCGCGGTCTGATCCATGGCGTCACGGCGCCGCGCTACTGGGAAATGGGCGAGGGCGACGGTCCGGATGCGCGTGAATTCAAGTGGAACAACTACATCAGCCGATACCACTCGCGGCATCTCGATCTGATGGATCTGCTGGCGTTGTATCAGGGCCGCGGCAATGCGCCGCTGGACGAACTGGCCAAGCTGATCGGTTTCCCGGGCAAGCTGGGCATGGACGGTTCGGCCGTGTGGGGGGCCTGGCAGCGCGGCGAGATTGCGCAGATCCGTGATTACTGTGAAACCGATGTGCTCAACACCTTCCTGGTATTCCAGCGCTTCCAGTTGATGCGCGGTGTGCTGGACCGCGCGCAGTACGATGCCGAAATCGGCTTCGTGCGCGAATGGCTGGCCGCGCAGCCGGGTGCGCACTGGAAGGAGTATCTGGCCGCCTGGTAGGCACCGTGAAACAGCGTGCGAAATTTGTCTTGAGTCGCGCCGGATTCCGGCTATACTTGCGCGCTCTTTTAGGCGCGTAGCTCAGCTGGTTAGAGCACCACCTTGACATGGTGGGGGTCGTTGGTTCGAGTCCAATCGCGCCTACCAACATTCGCTGCAGGTTTTGAAAGGTTGCGTTATGACACCGCGAACGCGTTTCACTCCGGTACCTATCGCTGTCTGAGGCCTGCAGATCAAGACGCACGGAACGATGATGTCGTTCAAGCGTGTGCAAATTGAAAAGTGCGGCTCAGGCCGCACTTTTTTTTCGTCCCGAGTTTTCGTTACACCCCCGTTACCGTTTTCCGGAGCAACGCCAATGGTCAATATCACCCTGCCGGATGGTTCGGTTCGCAGCTTCGAGGCTGCAGTCACCGTACGAGACGTTGCGGCATCCATTGGCGCCGGTCTGGCCAAGGCGGCACTCGCCGGGCGTGTGGATGGCAAGCTGGTGGATACCTCTTTCGTGATCGAAGGTGACGCGCAACTGGCCATCGTCACCGACCGCGATGCCGACGGGCTCGACACGATCCGCCACTCAACGGCCCATCTGCTGGCGTATGCGGTGAAGGAACTGTTTCCGGACGCCCAGGTGACCATCGGTCCGGTGATCGAAAACGGCTTTTATTACGACTTTTCCTACAAGCGCCCGTTCACGCCCGAAGATCTGGCGGCGATCGAGCAGCGCATGACCGAGCTGTCGAAGAAGGACATTCCCGTGTCGCGCGAGGTATGGCAGCGCGACAAGGCGGTCGACTTCTTCAAGTCGATCGGTGAGCACTACAAGGCGGAAATCATCGCGTCGATTCCGGCCGATCAGGATGTGTCGCTGTATCGCGAGGGCGAGTTCATCGATCTGTGCCGGGGCCCGCACGTGCCGTCGACCGGCAAACTCAAGGTGTTCAAGCTGATGAAGGTGGCCGGAGCCTACTGGCGCGGCGATGCGAAGAACGAAATGCTGCAGCGCATTTACGGCACGGCCTGGGCGAAGAAGGACGATCAGGACGCCTATCTGCACATGCTCGAAGAGGCAGAAAAGCGCGACCACCGGAAACTCGGCAAGCAGCTCGACCTGTTTCACATGCAGGAAGAAGCGCCGGGCATGGTGTTCTGGCATCCGAAGGGCTGGGTCGTGTGGCAGCAGATCGAGCAGTACATGCGCCAGGTGCTCGATGACGCAGGCTATCGCGAGGTGAAGACGCCGCTGATGATGGACCGTGTGCTTTGGGAGAAGTCCGGTCACTGGGAGAATTACCGCGAGAACATGTTCACCACCGAGTCGGAAAAGCGCGACTACGCGGTGAAGCCGATGAATTGCCCCGGTCATGTGCAGATATTCAATGCGGCGCTGCACTCCTACCGCGACCTTCCGTTGCGTCTGGCCGAGTTCGGCTCATGCCATCGCAACGAGCCATCCGGCGCGCTGCACGGCCTGATGCGGGTGCGAGGTTTCGTGCAGGACGATGCGCATATTTTCTGCACTGAAGCCCAGATCACTTCGGAAGTCACGGCCTTCAACGAATTGCTGCTGCGCGTCTATCGTGATTTCGGCTTCCATGATCTGGCAGTGAAGCTTTCCCTCCGACCGGCCAAGCGCGCGGGCTCCGATGACGTGTGGGATCGCGCCGAAGCGGGCTTGCGCGATGCGCTGGCCGCGTCCGGCATGCAGTGGGAAGAGCTGCCGGGAGAGGGCGCCTTCTACGGCCCGAAGATCGAATACCACATCAAGGATGCAATCGGCCGGTCGTGGCAATGCGGCACGCTCCAGCTCGATTTCGTGCTGCCTGAGCGCCTGGATGCCGAGTATGTTGCCGAAGACAACGGTCGTTACCGGCCTGTGATGCTGCATCGGGCGGTGCTCGGTTCGCTCGAGCGCTTCATCGGCATCCTGATCGAAAACCATGCCGGCAACTTTCCGCTGTGGCTGGCGCCGGTCCAGGTTGTCGTGATGGGCATCACGGAGGCGCAGGCAGATTACGCCCAGGAAGTCACGAATGCTCTGCGCGCCGCGGGTCTGCGCGTCGAATGCGATTTGCGCGGTGAGAAAATTAACTATAAAATCCGCGAACATAGTCTGCAGAAGCTGCCTTATCAGGTCGTCGTGGGCGACAAGGAAAAGGCGGCAAAAATGGTGGCCGTGCGTGCCCGGGGAAATACGGATCTCGGGCAGATGACCCTGAGCAATTTCATGCAGCGTCTTGCTGAGGAAATTGCCACGCGGGGAATCGATCGCACGGCCTGACTTTTTTCGCCTCGGGAGTACGAGCATCAGTCAGCAAAAATCGCAGCGCCTCAATTCGGAGATCAACGCCCCGGAAATACGCCTTGTTGGCGAAGAGGGTGAGCAACTCGGTATCATGTCTGCCCGCCAGGCATTGACGATGGCAGAAGAAGCGGGTGTGGATCTGGTCGAGATTGCGCCGCTCGCCAAACCGCCGGTCTGTCGTCTGATGGACTTCGGCAAGTTCAAGTACCAGGAAGCGAAGCGCGCTGCCGAGGCGAAATCGAAGCAGAAGCAGATACAGATCAAGGAAGTGAAGTTCCGTCCGGGAACGGATGAGGGCGATTACCAGATCAAGTTGCGCAACCTGTCGCGGTTTCTTCAGGACGGTGACAAGGCCAAGGTCACGCTTCGGTTTCGTGGTCGCGAAATGGCGCACCAGGAGTTCGGTATCCGCCTGCTGGAACGTGTGAAGGCCGACCTTGAAGCGCTTGCCGTGGTCGAGCAGTTCCCGAAGCTTGAAGGACGTCAGTTGATCATGGTGCTGGCACCGAGCAAGAAGAAGGTCTGATTCACTCAGCCTGAAGAAGAATCTGCCGGACCGGAGTCCGGCGATGCGTGAGGTTTTGCCTCGCGTCGCCGCGATTGAAGAATCGCGGCACAACAAGTGTTCACGGGTATGAAAGCGCTGCGAACGGTTCGCGGCCACCTGTGAAGATGACATAAATGGAGTTTTGTCATGCCCAAGATGAAGACCAAGAAGGGCGCTGCAAAGCGCTTCAAGGTCAGGGCGAGCGGCAGCATCAAGCGTTCGCAGGCGTTCAAGCGCCACATCCTGACGAAAAAAACCACCAAGTCGAAGCGCCAGCTTCGCGGTATGACGGCGGTGCATGCGACGGACGACGCACGCGTTCGCAACATGCTGCCCTACGCATAAGGAGCCCACGAGATGCCCAGAGTCAAACGTGGTGTAACGGCACGCGCCCGTCACAAGAAGGTACTTGATCAGGCCAAGGGTTACCGCGGCCGTCGTCATAGCGTCTATCGCATCGCCAAGGAAGCGGTGATGAAGGCAGGCCAGTACGCCTACCGTGACCGCCGTCAAAGGAAGCGTCAGTTCCGCGCGCTGTGGATCGTGCGTATCAACGCCGCTGCACGCGAAGTGGGTCTGACCTACTCGAAGCTGATCAACGGCCTGAACAAGGCGTCGATCCAGGTCGATCGCAAGGTGCTTGCAGATCTCGCCGTATTCGACAAGGCTGCGTTCGCCGCCATCGCGAATCAGGCCAAGGCCCAACTCGGCTAAGCGTGTTGCACGCAGAAAAAGGAGGCCTGGCCTCCTTTTTTTGTCCCCATATTGTTCGGATTCAAGTCGATGAGTGATCTGGAAGCGCTTGTTTCACAAGCGGAAATCGATTTTTCTGCGGCGGCGGACGCCGTGGCGCTGGAACAGGTCAAGGCGCGTTTTCTCGGCAAGTCCGGCAGCCTGACCGAATTGCTCAAAGGCCTCGGCAAGCTCGACCCCGACGCCCGCAAGATCGCTGGCGCAGCAATCAATACCGCCAAGCAGCGGGTCGAGGCAGCGCTTGAAGCGCGCCGTGAGGCATTGCGAAACGCTGCACTCGAAGCGCGCCTTGCGGAAGAGTCACTCGACGTGACCTTGCCCGGGCGCGGGCACGCGAAGGGTGGTCTGCATCCGGTGACCCGCACGCTCGAACGCATCGAAGCCCTGTTCCGCGGAATTGGTTTCGACGTGGCGGATGGCCCGGAAATCGAAACCGACTTCCATAACTTCACTGCACTGAACACGCCGGAAAACCATCCTGCGCGTTCGATGCACGACACCTTCTATCTGGAGGGTGCGAGTGACGTGATGCTGCGCACCCATACCAGCCCGATCCAGGTGCGCTACATGCAGGCGCACGTGGCGCGCCATGCCGGCGCGGCAACGATGCCGGAAATCCGCATCATTGCACCGGGTCGCGTCTATCGCGTCGATTCCGATGCGACCCACTCACCGATGTTCCATCAGGTCGAAGGCCTGTGGGTCGGCGAGTCGGTGAGCTTTGCCGACCTGAAGGGCGTGGTGAGCGATTTCCTGCACCGTTTCTTCGAAGCCGATCGGCTCGACGTGCGTTTCCGGCCTTCGTTCTTCCCATTCACCGAGCCGTCAGCAGAAATCGATGTCGCGTTTCCGAGCGGACCGCTGGCCGGTCGCTGGCTGGAAATCGCCGGCTGCGGCATGGTGCATCCGAATGTGCTGCGCCATTGCGGCATCGATGCCGAACGTCATACCGGCTTTGCGTTCGGTTTCGGGCCCGACCGCCTGACCATGCTGCGTTATGGCATCAATGACCTGCGCCTGTTCTATGACGGCGATGTGCGTTTCCTGAGCCAGTTCCGCTGAGGTTTTTGCCCGATGAAATTTTCAGAAAAATGGTTGCGCGAGTTCGTTGACCCGGCCATCGATACGCAGGCGCTGTCGCACCTGTTGACCATGGCGGGTCTCGAAGTCGAGGAACTTGATCCGGTGGCGGCCGCCTTTCACGGGGTGGTCGTGGCGGAAGTATTGTCCGTTGCACCGCATCCGGATGCCGACCGCCTGCGTGTTTGCAGCGTGAATGCGGGCGGCGAGCCGCTGCAGATCGTGTGCGGTGCGCCCAACGTTGCCGTCGGCATGAAGGTGCCGTGCGCCACAGTGGGGGCCAGTCTGCCGGGGATCGACATCAAGCGGGCGAAACTGCGCGGCGTCGAGAGCAATGGCATGCTGTGTTCTGCGCGCGAACTCGGGCTGTCGGAAGATCATGGCGGCCTGCTCGCGCTTCCCGGCGATGCGCCGGTGGGCACAGACATCCGGCATTACCTCGATCTTGATGACAACGCTTTCGTCATCAAGCTCACACCGAACCGCGCAGACTGTTTCGGCATGCTGGGCATCGCGCGAGAGGTATCGGCGCTCACCGGTGCGCCGTTATGCGTGCCGGAGATCATCGCCGCGCCCGTCACGCTGACCGAGGTGCTGCCGGTCAGTATCGAGGCGGCAGATCTGTGTGGCCGTTTCTCGGGCCGCGTCGTCCGTGGTGTAAACGCCCGCGCAGCCACGCCGGAGTGGATGAAGCGCAGGCTGGAGCGCGCCGGCATGCGTTCGATCTCCGTACTGGTCGACATTTCCAATTACGTCATGCTCGAGTTGAACCGACCGAATCACGTGTTCGATCTCGATCGCGTGAAGGGTGGCCTTACCGTACGCTGGGCGCACGAGGGCGAGCAACTCGTGTTGCTGAACGAGCAGACCATCACGCTGACACCGGACTGCGGTGTCATCGCCGACGAGACCGGCGTCGAGAGCTTCGCCGGCATCATGGGCGGCGCATCGACTGCGTGCTCGCTCGATACGCGAAATGTCTATGTCGAAGCTGCGTTCTGGCAACCTGATGCCATTCAGGGGCGCGCCCGCCGCTATGCGTTCTCCAGCGAGGCTGCTCACCGCTTTGAACGTGGCGTGGATTTTGCCGATACCGTGGCCGGTGTCGAGCGCGTCACACAGCTCATTCTCGAATTGTGCGGCGGCGAAGCCGGCCCGATGGATGACCGCATCACCGCGCTGCCTTCGCGCGAGCCGGTACGCCTGCGGCCGGCGCGGGTGGCCCGTGTGCTCGGCCTGCCATTGGGTGACTACGCCATCGAAGCCTGTCTTCAGCGCATGGCGCTGCACTTTGCACGCGATGGCGGTGATTTCGTCGTGCAGCCACCGACCTGGCGCTTCGATCTGCGTATCGAGGAAGATCTGATTGAGGAACTGGCTCGTCTGCACGGCTACGACAACATCCCGACCCACCCGCCGGTTGGCCGTCTGGCCATGCCTGAACTGTCCGAAGGGCGTCGAAGCGCGTCGAATGTGCGTCACCTGCTGGCGGATCGTGACTATCAGGAAGTGATCAACTTCGCCTTCGTTGAGCGACGCTGGGAAAAGGATTTTGCCGGCAACGACACACCGGTTGTACTGGCCAACCCCATTGCGAGCCAGATGTCGGTCATGCGCTCGACGCTGATCGGTGGTCTGGTCGACAACGTGCTGACCAACCGTCGCCGTCAGCTCGATCGCGTGCGGGTGTTTGAAATCGGCCGCTGCTTCGCACATGACGCGCAGGCGGTGCCGGTTCCGGGTTTCGCCCAGACGCTGCGTATCGCCGGGCTCGCGTGGGGGACTGCGCAAGCGGAACAGTGGGGCGCCACGGCGCGTCCGACCGATTTCTTTGATGTGAAGGGCGATGTCGAAGCGCTGGTGCTGCCGTATCAGGCAGTATTTGCGCCGACGCGACATGTGGCGCTGCATCCAGGGCGTGCGGCGTCGATCAGTCTGCACGGACAGGTGGTCGGATTCATCGGAGAGCTGCATCCGGAACTGGTGCAGCGCTACGAACTGGCGAGTGCGCCGCTGGTGTTCGAGTGCGATCTTGAACCGCTGCTCGGCAGCGCAGTACCGACCTACCAGACCGTATCCAGACAGCCTGCCGTACGGCGCGATCTGGCGCTGCTGCTGCCGCGTTCGACATCGCTTTTGCAGGTGCTTGAAGGGCTTCGCAGCGCCTCGCCAGCCATCGTGCAGGACATCGCCCTGTTCGATGTCTATCAAGGTAAAGGCATATCAGATAACGAAAAAAGCTTTGCTTTCCGTATAGTTATGCAAGATACTCAACGTACTTTGGCGGACGCTGAAGTTGATGCGACCGTTGATCAACTGGTGATGTATGCACAGCGTGAGTTCGGTGCAAAGCTGCGCGCCTGAGGCGGCAGGGCGACAGGGTTACGAGGAAGCCGCATGACCACACTGACCAAAGCCGAACTGGCGGAAATGCTGTTCGAACAGGTAGGACTGAACAAACGCGAGGCGAAGGATATGGTCGAAGCATTCTTCGACGAGATCCGAGACGCGCTCGAAAGCGGCGACGGCGTCAAACTGTCGGGCTTCGGCAACTTCCAGTTGCGCGACAAGCCGCAGCGCCCGGGGCGTAATCCCAAAACCGGCGAGGAAATTCCGATCACTGCGCGGCGGGTTGTCACTTTTCACGCGAGCCAGAAGCTGAAGGCGGCCGTCGAGGGCATCGATTACGATGGAAACGACGAGTAAGGAGCCGCTGGTTCTGCCAGCGATTCCCGCCAAGCGTTACTTCACGATCGGCGAGGTGAGCGAACTGTGCGGCGTCAAGCCACATGTGCTGCGCTACTGGGAACAGGAATTCACCCAGCTCAAGCCGGTGAAGAGACGTGGCAACCGGCGTTATTACCAGCATCACGAAGTGCTTCTGGTGCGCCGCATTCGTCAGCTGCTCTATGAAGAAGGCTTCACCATCAGTGGTGCGCGCAACCGTCTCGACGATTCCGATCCTCGCTCGGGGTCCGCACCGGGTGCAGCGGGCAACGACGTCGACGTGGCCGAGTTGCGGGTTGCCCTGCAGGCAATACTCGAACTGCTCGAGTGACGTCCGGTTGTTGATTTTTGCAGGGGTGCCGGTTCAAGCCGGTCAGCCCCTGATATACTTTTCAGCTGAGTCGGGGCGTAGCGCAGCCTGGTAGCGCACTTGCATGGGGTGCAAGGGGTCGCGAGTTCGAATCCCGCCGCCCCGACCAATTCTTGTTGCTTCAATCTGTTGTGGCCGGTTCGTTCCAGCATCGTGCCGCGACATTCGCCTTCCGTTTCCCATGCGCATTCTGTTGTCCAACGACGACGGTTATTTTGCTCCCGGCCTCGAGGCGCTCGCACGGGCTCTCGGCGAGGTCGGAGACGTCACCGTCGTGGCGCCCGAGGCTGACCGCAGCGGCGCCAGCAATTCCCTGACACTTGATCGCCCATTGATCCTGCGTCGCGCGCGCAACGGATTTCATTATGTCAATGGCACGCCCACGGATTGTGTCCATCTTGCGGTGACAGGCATGCTCGATCACCTGCCCGACATTGTGGTGTCGGGCATCAATGACGGCGCCAACATGGGCGATGACACAATCTATTCGGGCACCGTTGCCGCCGCGACCGAGGGTTTCCTGCTCGGCGTGCCGGCGATCGCCATGTCGATGACGCGCAAGGGCAGCGCGCATTACGACACCGCTGCCCGGATTGCCTGCGATCTGGTGCGCCGGCTGACCGAGCGGCCTTTTGCCACGCCGGTATTGCTCAACGTCAATGTGCCCGATCTGTCGTTCGACGCGCTGAAAGGTGTACAGGTGACGCGGCTTGGCCGGCGACACAAGGCGGAGCCCGTCGTGCGCACCACCAATCCGCGCAACGAGACCGTGTACTGGGTCGGCGCTGCCGGCGCGGCTCAGGACGCCGGCGAAGGCACCGATTTCCATGCCACGGCAAATGGATTTGCGTCGATCACGCCGCTGCAGATCGACCTGACCCACATGGCCCAGATGGGGCAGGTGCGCGACTGGCTGGGCGCATGACGGCAACGGACGCAAGTCTGAGCCTGACGCGTGCGCGCGCCCGGATGGTTGAACGGCTGCGTGTTTCGGGCATACGCGATGAAGGCGTGCTTGCTGCGATGCAGTCCATTCCGCGGCATCAGTTCGTCGAAGAGGCGCTCGGCACGCGGGCCTACGAGGACACTGCGCTGCCGCTCGGCTTCCAGCAGACCATTTCGCAGCCCTTTGTCGTCGCGCGCATGATTGAACTTCTGCGCGCTGGCGGACGTCCTCTCGGCAAGACGCTTGAAGTCGGAGCCGGGTGCGGATACCAGGCCGCCGTGTTGTCGAAGCTTGCCAGTGATGTGTACGCCATCGAGCGCATTGCGCCGCTGCTCGAACGAGCCAAACGCAACCTGCGTCCATTGCGGCTGCCGAACGTTCGCCTGAAACACGCCGACGGCATGATCGGCCTGGCTGCCGAGGCGCCGTTCGATACAATCATCGTGGCGGCCGCGGCGGCGGCGGTGCCCAAGGCCTTGCTGGATCAGCTGGCCGAGGGCGGGCGACTCGTGATTCCCGTCGGTACCGCCGACCAGTCATTGAGATTGATTGAAAGACAGCCTCAGCGCTATGTCGAAACGAAACTGGACGCGGTGCGCTTCGTGCCGCTGTTGCCGGGGGTTGAATGAATAGATCGTTCTTCGCGGTGCCCGTGTTGTGCCTGTTGCTTGCGTCATGCGCAGGGACGCGGCCGGCGCCGGTTGAAGTCCGTCCGCCGGTTGGCACCCCGCCCACTGTGGTACCGGCCACGCCGCCCGCCGCTGCCGCTGTTCCGCGTTCTGGTGTTCACATCGTCGCCAAGGGCGATACGCTGTTCAGCATCGCGCTCGAGCATGGTCAGGACTGGCGGGATCTGGTGATCTGGAATCGACTCGAGAACCCCAATCTGATCAAGCTCGGGCAGGAGCTGCGTGTTGCCGCACCTGAGGGGGGCATGGAGACCCGCCCGATCGCAGCACCCGGCGTCGAATCGCGGCCGCTCGACACGCCCGCGCCAGGCGCGCCGGCAGTGACCGAGCCGCCTCCCGCGGCAGCGGACGCCATGCTCAAGCGCGAACCGCGAGGCGGGGTTGAACCCTATTCCGAAGCGACACTCGACCGCATCCGTTCGGCCGGAATCACGCCTCAGCCGGCGGGTGCAGCCGTCGCGGCCGTCACGCCCGCGCCGCCAGCGGCAACGGCCGGTGCGCCGGTACCTGCGGCACCGGCCATCGTGACGCCACCGGACGCCGTGCGTGCGGAAGACGGCGTCGAGTGGAGCTGGCCGGCGAGCGGCCGCATCATCGGGCGCTTCGGCGAAGGCAGCAACAAGGGCGTCGATGTTGCGGGTCGTACTGGCGATCCGGTTCTGGCGGCGGCCGGCGGTCGCGTGGTGTACGCCGGCGAGGCGATGCGTGGTTATGGCAAACTGGTCATCGTCAAGCACGACAACACGTTTTTGTCCGCTTACGCGCACAACAGCAAGATACTGGTTCAGGAACGCGACACGGTGAAGCGCGGTCAGCGTATCGCCGAGCTGGGCGACAGCGACACCGAAGCCGGCAAGCCCCGCCTGCACTTCGAAATACGGCGCCAGGGCAAGCCCGTCGATCCGATGAAGTATCTGCCACCGAGATAATCCATGTCCGATCTTTCGCAACCCGAAGACGCCGAACCGGCTGAACCTGTCGACGATGATGCCGTCGCGGGCGAGCTCGATGGCGTCGAGGTCGCGGCTGAACCGGTCGAAGCGCCCGAGGCCGAATTCCTCGGCGATGCCACCCAGCTCTACCTGAACGAGATCGGTGCCAATCCGCTGCTGACGCCGGAGGAGGAACTGGCGTTGTCACGGCGCGTGCGCCAGGGAGATTTCGAGGCGCGCCAGACCATGATCGAGCGCAACCTGCGACTCGTCGTGAACATCGCCAAGCACTATCTGAATCGCGGCATGCCGCTGCTTGACCTCGTTGAAGAAGGCAATCTCGGCTTGATCCACGCGCTGGAAAAGTTCGATCCGGAGCGTGGTTTCCGCTTTTCCACCTACGCCACCTGGTGGATACGGCAGAACATCGAGCGCGCGATCATGAACCAGTCGCGCACCATCCGGCTGCCGGTCCATGTGGTGAAGGAACTGAATCAGGTGCTGCGCGCCATGCGCAATCTGGAGGCACGCAGCGGTGGCGAGTGCTGTGCGGAAGACATCGCAACCCTCCTTGCCAAGCCGGTCGAGGACGTGCGGCACATTCTGTCGTTGAACGAGCACACTGCCTCGCTCGACGCGCCGCTCGACATCGACCCGTCGCTGTCGATCGGCGAGTCCCTTGCCGACGACAATCAGGAAGGGCCGGAAGAGCAGATACAGAATGCCGAGATCGGCAGCCTGGTCCAGGCCTGGATCGCCCAGCTGAACGACAAGCAGCGTACCGTCATCGAGTTCCGCTACGGCATCAACAACCGCGAAATCGCCACCCTGGAAGAGCTGGCCGACCAGCTCAGCCTGACGCGCGAACGCGTGCGTCAGATCCAGCTCGAGGCACTCGCCCAGCTGCGCAAGATCCTGCGCCGGGCGGGTGTGTCGCGCGACGTGCTGTTTTAAGCGCCTTTCGGGGTGAGCTGCCAAGCACCATCGTCTTTTGGATGGCCGGTCCGTTCGGCAGGCGCAGCGCAATGCGCTGCGAAACCCCAGAGCTCGGGAGGCTGGCTTTGTACAGCCGGCCTGTTCGGCAGGCGCAGCGCAATGCGCTGCGACACTCCAGAGCTCGGGAGGCTGGCTTTGTACAGCCAGCCCGTTCGGCAGGCGCAGCGCAATGCGCTGCGAAACCCCAGAGCTCGGGAGGCTGGCTTTGCACAGCCAGCCCGTTCGGCAGGCGCAGCGCAATGCGCTGCGAAACCCCTGCCTCACCCCATTGCCAGTTGGGCTACGGTTTCTAGTCCGTACTCGAACATGCGCTGCATGGCGGGCGCGATGAAGGACAGTGACAGCATCAGCATCACGAAGCCGGCGATCAACGTCACCGGAAAGCCGATGGCGAACAGGTTGAGCGCCGGTGCGGCGCGCGTGAGCACTGCCAGTGCGATATTCACCACCAGCAGCGCCGCGATCAGCGGCAGCGCCAGCATCAGGCCTGCGGAAAACACCGTGCTGCCCCAGCGTGCGATGGCCAGCCAGCCATTGGCCGGGAAAAGGTCGGCGCCGACCGGCCACCACTCGAAGCTGTTGCCCAGCACGGCCAGAAGCATCAGATGGCCATTGATCGAGAGGAAGATCAGCGTTGCCATCAAACCGAGGAATTCCGCGATGATCGGTGACTGCGACGCATTGTCCGGGTCGTAGAACATTGCGAAACCCAGACCCATCTGCAGACCGATCAGCTCACCGGCCAGATCGACCGCCGCGAACACGATGCGTATCGTGAAGCCGAGTGCGATGCCGATCAGCATCTGCTGCACCAGCGCCATCGTGCCGGGCCATGTTCCGACACTGAGCCCGGACGGCGGAAGCGTGGGCACGATGGCGAAGGTGATCAGCAGGCCGAGTGCGAGCCGGGCGCGCATTATGAAGGCGCGGTTGCTGAAAACCGGCGCCGCAGCGATCAGTCCCATCACCCGCGCCAGCGGAAACAGGAAACTCGCCATCCACAGGTCGAGCTGGGCGGCGGTGACCGAAATCATCCGGGACTAGCCGAGCAGCGACGGGATCGACGAATACAGCCGGCGCATGTAGTCCGTCATGATGGTGATCATCCACGGACCACCGATCACCAGCACGGCGAACACCGCGATCAGCTTGGGGATGAACGAAAGTGTCATTTCGTTCACCTGGGTGGCAGCCTGGAAGATGCTGACGATCAGGCCGGTGATCAAAGCCGCGCCCAGCATCGGTGCGGACACGAGGAGCAGGGTTTCGACGGCGTGACGGCCGATGTCGACAACGGTGGTGGGCGTCATGGTGCGCAGTCCTTCATATCTGGCCGAAACTGGAAACAAGCGTGCCTAGGATGAGGTTCCAGCCATCCACCAGCACGAACAGCATGAGCTTGAACGGCAGCGACACGATGACCGGCGACATCATCATCATGCCCATGGACATCAGCACCGATGCAACCACCATGTCGATGATGATGAAGGGAATGAAGATGATGAAGCCGATCTGGAAGGCGGTCTTCAACTCTGACGTGACGTAGGCGGGTACGACGACGCGCATCGGCAACTGTTCCGAACTGGCAACCTTTGGGGTGTTCGACAGACGCATGAACAGCTCGATGTCCGGCTCGCGCACCTGCTTCAGCATGAAGGTCTTCAGCGGTTTGGCGCCCGCGTCCAGCGCCTGTTCGAAGCCGATGCGGTTTTCGCTAAGCGGCAGGTAGGCCTCGGCGTAGATCTTCTCGCCGACCGGCGCCATGATGAAAAAGCTCAGGAACAGCGCCAGACCGATCAGCACCTGGTTGGGCGGACTGGTCTGCGTGCCCATGGCCTGACGCAGCAGCGACAGCACGATGATGATGCGGGTGAAGCTGGTCATCATCAGCATGACCGCCGGCAGGAAGGACAGGCTGGTCAGCAGCAGCAGGGTCTGGATGGACAGTGACCAGTTGGTGCCGCCGCCGGCGGCCGGCGTGCTGGTCAGTGCGGGCAGGGCCTGTGCCCACGTGTCCGGGGCCGCGACGGCGCCCAGTGCGGCAAGCCCCAGTGCCGGAAGCAGGCGTCGCGTCATGATCGACCTGCTTTCAGTTTCGCCAGCAGGGCGCCGAAGTCGGCCGTGACCGGCTTTGCATCGGTGCCGGCCGGACTGATTTCTCCGCGCGGCAGCGTCGCGATGCCGGTGACCGAGCCGGGTGCAACGCCGACCACCAGCCAGTGTTCGCCGATTTCCAGCAGGACCACGCGTTCGCGCGATCCCACCGCGATGCCGCCCACGGTGCGGATCGGCGCGCTGCCGGTCAGGCGACCGCCGGACAGGCGGCGCAGCAGCCACAGTACGGCAAACAGTGTCGCCAGTACGACGCCGAGCGCGCCGACCATCTGCATCACTGCGCCGGCGCCGCTGGCGGGGGCCGCCGCGGCTGCAGTCGCAGGGGTGTCTGCCGCATGTGCGACGGCACTGACGCACAGCGCGGCAAGCCAGAGCGGGAGAGCTGTTTTCATGCCCGACAGGCTAATGCGTACACCCTGCCGGTCAGCGCGGGAATAGACGCGTTTTCGGGCGGCAATTTCCGCCGCCCGGACGCTGCAGTCCTGGTCAGCCCTGGTCAGCCGCGAGCGCGGTCAGCGCGTCGCGGTCCACCACCTCCAGGCGACCGCGTGCCAGCGTGATCCAGCCTTTGCGCTCCCACTGTTTCAGGATGCGGCCAACCGGCTCGCGCGTGCTGCCCAGATCGGTCGCGATGCGGCTCTGCGTGTCCTCGACCGGCGAACCGCCATCGGTGCGCGCCAGCAGCAGGTCGGCCAGGCGTGCGTCGAGACGGCGGAACTTCAGTTCGTCGAGCAGGGCGATCATGTCCGACAGCAACCGGCCGTAGTGTTCGAACACGAACTGGCGGAACACGTCAGACGTATTGAGCAGCCTGCGGAACGTGGCGCCGGCGATCGCCACTTCGCGCAGGTCGGTTTCTGCCGTGCTGGCGGCCGGGTAACGCGACACCCCGAGAAGGCAGGACGTGGTGAGTACGCAGGAATCGCCCGGTCCGACGCGGTACAGCAGCACTTCTCGCCCATTGGCCGACAGCCGCTGGATGCGCGACCAGCCATCGATGCGCAGGATGAAGTTGTTGCAGGCATCGCCTTCGCGGTAGCCGATTTCGCCCGCTGCCAGCCGCACCTCGAAACTGTTGTCCAGCAGTTCGTCGCGTGCAGCCGGTTCGAGCCGCGCCAGCGCGGGGAAGTGCGTCACCCAGTCGCGCCAGTGTCCTGGCGCGCCGATGTAGCGGGTCATTGTGCCGTCCTCCGTGGTGAGTCGCATTGTTTTGGCGGGAGTCTATCCCGCTCGTATCGGCTGAATGTGACTTAGTCGCAGATCGCGCGCGCGCGCGCTCGTCCAATGGCGACACGGTGACCGAACCGCACTGAACGGAGGAGAACGAACATGACCATCCACACCCTGCGCCGCCTGCTGTGCATCGTCGGCGTGCTGCACCTGCTGCCTGCGCTGGCCGCCAGCGAGCCGTCAGCCGATACCGAAGCGTGGCAGGCTATCCGGTCAACGCTGTTCGCCGGACGCGAAATCGTCGAATCGAACACCGTCATCGAACTCGAGGCGCCGTTCCGCGCCGAGGATGCTGCCGTGGTGCCGGTTGGCCTGCGCGCCAGGATCGATCAGACGCCGGAGCGCCACATCAAGAGGATGTGGTTGCTGATCGACGGCAACCCGACGCCCGTGGCGGCAGCCTTCACCGTGGCGCCGGATGCCGGCCGCGCCGACATCGAAACGCGGGTGCGTGTCGAGCAATACACGTGGATGCGCGCCGTCGCCGAAACCAGCGACGGCAAGCTGCATGTGTCGAGCCGCTATGTGCGTGCAGCCGGCGGGTGTTCGGCACCGGCCGGCAAGGACTTCGAGGAGGCGATGGCGCGTCTGGGCAAGATGAAGTTGCGTCTCGATGGCGAAGTATCGGCGTCCGGAACCTTGCAGACCGCCACGTTGATGGTGAGCCATCCCAACCTGAACGGCATGCAGATGGATCAGGTGACACGTCACTTCACGCCGGCGCATTTCGTGCGTCGCTTCGAGGTGAGCTACGGCGGCAAGACCCTGCTGACCGCCGATGTCGACTTCGCGCTGAGCGAGAACCCGCAGATTCGCTTCCGTTTCCGGCCGGACGCGGCAGGCGGCGAGCTTCAGGCCAGGGTAATCGATTCGAAGGATCTGATCTTCACCCAGTCGCTGGCGATCAAGCCGGCCGCACTTGCCAGCACACGCTGAACGGCGGCGGGGCGCTCAGCGTTTGCCGAGCGCTTCCTCGATGCGCTTGTCGGTCTTGTACTGGCTCAACGCATAGACCGCCCACAGCGCAGCCGGTATCCAGCCGATCAGCGTCAGCTGCAGGATGAGGCAAACCACGCCGGCGATCGGGCGACCGATGGTGAAGAAGACCATGAAGGGCAGGAAGATGGCGAGCAGCAGTCGCATGACGGCTCCTTGAAAAGAGGGATGCCTGAACGATACCACCCGTTGCACAGCCCGCGAATCGCCGCCGCGTCAGCCTTGGGTACTTGCCGTGACGGCGGGCACCGACAAAAAAAAGAGAGCGGCGCTGCAGCGTCGCTCTCCTTCTTTTGTAGGTCAGCCCGATTGCCGCCTGATAGCCGGCCGGATCGGGCCAGCCGTCAGCGTTTCAGTTTCTTCATCCGTTCCGCCGGCGTGATGATGTCGGTCAGCCGAATACCGAACTTTTCATTCACCACCACCACTTCGCCCTGCGCAATCAGCGTGCCGTTCACCAGCACGTCCATCGGTTCGCCGGCCATGCCGTCGAGCTCGACCACCGAACCGTGGCCCAGCTGCAGCAGATTGCGGATCGAAATCTTGGTGCGGCCCAGCTCCACGGTCAGTTGAACCGGGATGTCGAGAATCATTTCGAAGTCGCGCAGCCCTTCGGATGACTTGTTCGCCGCATCGCCGAACTGCTGGAAGATGTTGGCGGGCTGGACATCCTTCGCCGCCTCCCCGTCGAGTGCGGCAAGCGCATCGTCAGCGGTGGTCTGCTCGGACATCGCCGCGGCCCAGTCGTCCTCGCTGACCTGCTCTTCCGCTTCAGCCAGATCACTCATGATGGTTCCTCACCCTTTTTCTTGCCCTGCACGTTCAGGGCGTGTTCGATCAGTTCTTCCTCGCCGGCCATGAAACGCTCGATCTTCAGCGCATAACGACCGCCCTGTATGCCGTACTTGCATTCCAGAACCGGAATGCCATCGACCTCGGCCTGCACGGTGTCTGAAATGGTTATCGGAATGATGTCGCCAACCTTTAGGTTGTTCAGGCCGCCCAGGGTCAGCGAGCCGCCACCCAGCTGGACGTTCAGTTCCACCGCGGCATCCTGAACCTGACGGGTCAGCAGGTTGATCCACCGGTTGTCCGAACTGACGCTGTCGCTCTGCATCGATGAATTCAGCGTGTCGCGCAGCGGCTCGACCATCGAATAAGGCAGGCAGATGTGCATTTCCGCCGACACGCCACCGAGTTCCAGCGTGAAGGTTGCCGCCACGACGATTTCCGACGGCGTGGCGATGTTGGCGAACTGTGAATTCATTTCCGAGCGCACGTACTCGAAATTGATCTTGAACACCGGCTCCCACGACCGTTCGTATTCGGCGAAGAACACGTCCAGCAAGCCCTGGATGATGCGTTGTTCCGTCGGTGTGAAGTCACGTCCCTCGACCCGGGTGTGGAATCGCCCGTCACCGCCAAACATGTTGTCGATGACCAGAAAGACGAGGTTCGGATCGAACACCACCAGCCCGGTGCCCCGCAGCGGCTTGACCTGGACCAGATTCAGATTGGTCGGCACGACCAGGTTGCGGATGAATTCGGAATACTTCTGCAGTCTGATCGGGCCGAGCGAAATTTCGGCGCTGCGCTGCATGAAATTGAACAGGCCGATGCGCAGATAGCGCGCAAAGCGCTCGTGTATCAGTTCCAGCGTGGGCATGCGCCCGCGCACGATTCTTTCCTGGGTGCCGAGGTTGTACGGGCGTACTCCGCTCGTATCTTCGGCTTCGGCTACTTCGTCAGCCTCGCCGGTGACGCCCTTGAGCAGGGCATCGACCTCTTCCTGGGAAAGAAAATCGGACATCGCGTTTCCTCGTGCGGACCGGATCTCGCCTACTGGACGATGAAGGACGTGAACAACACGGCCTCCACGGGTCCGACAGGCTCTTCCGGCTCACCCTTCTTGTTGGTCGGTACTTCGCCAACGATGGCGTTGATCGAGTTCCTGATTTCGCCGGCCAGTGCTTCCCGACCTTCGGTCGTGCCCAGCTCGGATGCCTTCTTGCCCGACAGCAGCATCAGCACGTGGTGGCGGATTTCCGGCATGTACACCTTCAGGTTGTCTGCGGCGGGCTGTTCTTCCACCTTGACCGACGCCTTGACCTGCAGGTATTGATCCACCTGCGTTTCCGGGGCCAGATTGACCGTGAAGGGGTCGAGTTCGACGAACACCGGCGGCAGGCCCTTGGCTTCCGCTTCCTTCTTCTTCTTCAGCTTGGCCTTCTTCGCGGCCAGGGCCTTGGCATCCGGGTCTTCGTCGCTCATTTCATCGGCGTGCTCGTCCTCGCCTTCTTCGGCGTGACTGCCTGCCATCATGAACATCGCGGCACCGCCGCCGACGACGACCAGCAGCACGACGGCGAGGATGATGAAGAGCATCTTCTTGCTCTTCTTGGGTGCGTCTGCGGCGACGTCGTCTGCGGTGGCGGCTTTGGCCATGGTGTGCGCTCCTGTATGGATCGGGATTGTCGGCGGGTACTGATGCCTTTCAATGATCGAATAACGGCCGAATGTCCCGTTTTTTTAGCGCCGATGTATGCGGCGCCATCAGGAGCGCGTGTTCACACGGCTCTTTATCGTTACGCGAACAGGTCGACAAGGCCGCTGCCGCGCCGGGCCGCCGGTGCGATCAGCAACTCGCCATCGCCGTTGCCGTTGCGCCCGCGCTCACCACGCTGGCCGCCCTGGCCCTGCTCGCCGGAGCGCTGCTCGCCGCTGACGTTGGTGTCGCCGAGCGAAATGCCCCCCTCGGCCAGCATTTCACGCAGCCTCGGCATGGCCTGTTCCAGCGCTTCCCGCACCTGCGGGCTCGCCGATACGAATTGCGCGGTACTCAGATCGCCGCCGATCTGAAGCGAAATCTCGATCCTGCCCAGATGGGGTGGCGTCAGGATCAGTTCCGCGCGGCTGCTGCCGTTTTCCGCCAGCCAGGTCACCTGGTGCCCGATGTCTTCGGCCCAGCCCGGATGCGTGATCGGCGTGGCGACGGCCATTTCCGTGGCGGGCTTCTGTGCCGCGTTCAGGTGGGCACGGAAGTCGCCCTGAGGAAGTTGCTGTGTCGCTGATTGTCCGGCGTCCATCCGGGTGTCGACATTCAGCAGCGCATCCGGCAGATTCTTGCCGTTCGTTTCGGCCGTGCCGTCCGTCGCCGCGGCAATCGCTGCCGCCGGCAAGTCCTCCGACGCCTCGCGGCCCGCTTTCCTGCCGCCTTGCCCGGTCAGATCGAGAACGAGGTCTGACTGTTCGACCGGTGCATCGTTGCCACCGGCAAGCCGTTCGATGACGGGCAGGGCTGCCGGCGCGAGCAGACCGGCCGGAAGCAGTTCGGTTGCGATGCGGCCCGGGTCGGCGCTGAGAGCATCCAGCAGATCGACCTTCTCGTCGTCCGGCGTGCCGCTGCCGTCATCGAGCAGCTTGGCCAGCAAGGCGGCACGCGGATCTTCGGGCGCGTTCTTGAGGGAGTCCTGCAGCAGGTTGGCGAATGCCGTCGCCGCGTCTTCGGGCGATGCATCGGCGCCGATGCCGCGCGCTTCACCGACCGGGCCGCTCGAAGCGAGCGGCGTGCCGGACGAGGGCAGGCTGAGCTTGATGTCTGACATGGGAAGTCCTCCGTTGATGGAGGGGTATAAGCAGATTTCGTGCCAGCTGGCAGGTCGTGCGAACGTGCAGCGTCAGTCGTCCGCAAGCAGGCGACCCGAACGGTCGTCGGCCACCCGCTGTTCGGCCTTGGCTTCACGTTTGACGAGTGTGGCCTGATGGCGGTCGGACAGGGTTTCGAATGCCTTCACACGGGTGCGGGTGTCCAGCCACTCGCGCTGACCGGCCTGGGCGCGGTCGCGCGACTGTTCGACCTGCTGCTGCTGGTGGCCGATGGCGTCATCGATGCGGGCGAGGAAGGCGGAGTAATTGCTCCATTGGCCCGGTGTCATGCCGTTGCGTGCAGCGGCCATGAACTGGTCCTGATACTCCTTGCGGTAGTCCTCGAGCATCGTGAGCTTGCGCGACTGGTCGTGCTCGCTGGCGATCAGTGCGGCCAGCGCACGCGCCGACTCGTCCATGCGCGTCTGGCTCAGGTCGAGAATGGTCTGCAGACGGAAAGGTTCAGCCATGATCGAAAGGTCGCTCTCTTGTTCCGGCGCACCGCGTGCCGTCTGTCACGGCCACGGCATGTGTCACCGATTTTTGCAATCAGGGGTTCAGACCGAAAATCTGGTGCAGCTTCATCACGGCGTCCTCAAATCCTTCCCGTTCGTCCATCGCCTGCTGCAGGAAAGCTTCCAGCGTCGGAAACATGTTCACCGCAAGATCGAGCTGGGGGTCCGCGCCCGGAGAGTAGGCACCGACCGAAATCAGGTCGCGCGCGCGCTGGTAGCGCGACCACAGCCCCTTGAATCGTCGCACCAGATCGAAATGGCTGGGTTTCACGAGCCCGTGCATGGCGCGTGACACCGACTGTTCGATGTCGATGGCCGGATAGTGACCGGCATCGGCCAACTGGCGGGTCAGCACGAAGTGACCGTCCAGGATCGCGCGCGCCGAGTCGGCGATCGGGTCCTGCTGGTCGTCGCCTTCGGCCAGCACGGTGTAGAAGGCGGTGATCGAGCCACCGCCCTCCGGCCCGTTGCCGGCGCGCTCGACCAGCTGCGGCAGGCGGGCGAAGACACTTGGCGGATAGCCACGGGTGACCGGCGGCTCGCCGATGGCGAGCGCGATCTCGCGCTGTGCCATGGCATAGCGGGTCAGCGAATCCATGATGAGCAGCACGTGCCGGCCCTGATCGCGGAACCATTCGGCAACCGTGGTCGCATAGGCGGCGCCCTGCAGGCGCATCAGCGGGCTGGTATCGGCCGGCGCGGCGACCACCACCGATCGCTTCAGTCCGGCGGCGCCGAGGATCTGCTCGATGAATTCCTTCACTTCGCGGCCCCGTTCACCGATCAGCCCGACCACGACCACCTCGGCCGACGTGAAGCGCGCCATCATGCCCAGCAGCACCGACTTGCCGACGCCGGACCCGGCGAACAGGCCGATTCGCTGGCCGCGGCCCACGGTCAGCAGCGAATTGATCGAGCGGATGCCGGTGTCCATCGTCCGGCGTATCGGTTCGCGCAGCAGCGGATTCACCGCGCGGCTGGCCACCGAACGGGAATGCCGCGTGATGACCGGCCCGAGACCGTCGAGCGGCCGGCCCGCGCCATCGACGACGCGGCCGAGCAGCGCGTCACCGACCGGCAGGTGCTTTGCGCGGTCGGATGCGCGCCGGCGCGGCTCCAGCCGTTCGGTCGGGGTAGGGCGCTGCGGCACCGCTTCGAGCGGAATCACCTGGGCGCCGGGGGCGAGGCCGACCACGTCGTCGGTCGGCATCATGAAAAGCTTGTCGCCGTTGAAACCGACCACCTCGGCTTCGCAGCTGTTGCCGCCCGGCACCATGATGCGGCAGCCGGAACCCAGCGGCAGCTTGAGGCCCGCAGCTTCCATCACCAGACCGTTGATGCGGGTCAGCCGCCCGGCGTGCAGGTACGGGTTGACGCGTCCGGCCAGCGTGCCGCAGTCGGTCATGAAGCCCGACCACTTCGCGACATGCGGGTTCGAAACGGCCGGTGCACCTGCCTGCGGCGCCGCGCTGTCGGGTGAGTCGTCGAGCAGTGACGCGTCGGCCGGGGTATCCAGGGTGTCAGTCATGTTCTATCCAGTCCGCGTCGTCGATCAGCGCCTCGACGATGCGTGTCCAGCGCGTGGCCAGTGTGGCGTCGATGTGGCTGCCGCCGGCTTCGATCTTGCAGCCGCCGCGCGCAATGGTGGTGTCTTCGAATATGCGGTGGCCGGCGTGCGCCAGCTGGTCACCGGCGTGCGAGCGCACGAGTGAGGCGTCGTCCGGGTTCAGATAGACCGCCGTATGCTGGTGCGGCAGCTGGTTGATCGCTTCGCGCACCACCCCGACAATCACTTCAGGTTTGACCGCGATCGCCTGGCGCACCACCTGGCGGGCGATTTCCACGCCCAGGTGGAGCACGCCCTGCGCCACTTCGGTGTCGAGTGAGGCCAGTGCCTCTTCGAGTTGTTCGATCACGCTGTGCAGGCGCATGGCTTCCATGCGCACGCGTGCCGTACCCTCTTCATACCCGGCAGCGTAGCCTTCGCGGTGGGCATCAGCCTGCAGCTTCTCGAGCTCGTCGGCCGTGGGCAGCTTGAAAGCGGGTGGCGTCTCGCTGTCTGCCTGCGAATCGGTACTCGCAGGCGCTGCAGAAGCAGGTGCGGCGGATTCGCGCCCCGGCGATCCGCCGAGGGTATCGTCGATGCCCGGAGGCTGCGCCATACCCTGGTCGAACACTTCCAGCTTCCAGTGGGTGAAGGCAAGTGCGCCGTCCGATGTCATCGGTTGCTCCCGCGCATGTCTTCGGGGCGGGACCGGATCACAGCATTTCCTCGCCGCCCTTGCCACCCATGACGATCTGGCCTTCTTCCGCCAGACGACGCGCGATCTTCAGGATTTCCTTCTGTTCGCCCTCGACCTCGGACAGCTTGACCGGGCCGCGGCCCTCGAGGTCTTCGCGCAGGGATTCGGCGGCGCGCGACGACATGTTCTTGAAAATCTTCTCGCGCAACTCGGGCGATGCGCCCTTCAGCGCCAGTACCAGCTGGTCGCCGCTGACCTCGCGCAGCAGGGTCTGGATGCCGCGGTCGTCGATGTCGAGCAGGTTCTCGAACACGAACATTTCGTCGACGATCTTCTGCGCCAGGTCGGCGTCGTATTCCTTGACCGCATCGAGGATGGCGGATTCATTCGCGCTGCCGACAAAACCGAGGATCTCGGCGGTCGCCTTGATGCCGCCGAGCGCGGTCTTCTTCATCTTGGCCGAGCCCGCCAGCACGCGCGACATTGCGTCGTTCAGCTCCTTCAGTGCCACCGGCTGCACGCCGTCCAGCGTGGCGATGCGCAGGATGACGTCGTTGCGCAGCCGTTCCGCGAACAGTTTCAGCACCTCGGCGGCCTGGTCGAATTCCAGGTGGGTCAGGATGGTGGCGATGATCTGCGGGTGTTCGTTCTTGATCAGGTTGGCGATGGTGGCCGCGTCCAGCCATTTCAGGCCTTCGATGCCGGCGGTGTCCGAGTCGTTCAGGATGCGCGACAGCAGGTGGCCGGCGCGTTCCTCGCCGAGCGCCTTGGTCAGCATGTTGCGTATCAGCGTTTCGTCGGCTGACACGCGGCTGCCGGCCGACGTGGCTTCGTCGAACAGGTCGAGCACTTCGGTCACCCGTTCGCGGGGCACATTGCGCAGGCCGGCCATCGCGGTGCCGATCTTCTGCACCTCGCGCGGCCCGAGATGCTTGAGCACCTCGGCTGCGGCGTCCTCGCCCAGCGTCACCAGAAGCAGGGCGCTGCGTTCGATTCCGACATCATTCATCGCCATTCACCCAGTGCTTGATCACTTCCGCGATCGCCTTCGGATCATTCTTCGCCATCGTACGGGCAGCTTCGAGCTTGGTTTCGAACTCCAGTGCTGCGCGCGCCTCCGGTGACAGTTCGAGCTGCGCCGCCGCGGCGCCGGGCAGGGACACCGGCTGCCCGTCTGCATCCAAGGTGACGTCGCGCACCTCGTCCTCGTCGCGTTCGACCGGTGCGGTCAGCGTGCGCACCAGCGGCTTGAGCACACCGAACAGCAGATAGGCGGCAACGCCGGCGACCAGCAGGTACTTCAGCAGGTCGCCTGCCATGCCGGTCAGTTCCGGGTCCTTCCAGATCGGCGTGTCGATCACTTCCTGCTGTACTTCGGTGAAGGGGGCCGATGCCACGTTCAGCGTGTCGCCGCGTGCTTCGTTGAAGCCCATCGCCTCACGCGTCAGGTCGTTGATGCGCTTGAGTTCGTCGTCGGTCAGCGCCACCGGCGTGGCATTGCCCTTGTCGTCGGTCTTCACTTTCTGCGCCACCAGCACCGCCACCGAAAGCCGGCGGATCTGGCCGGTCGGCTGGCGGATGTGCTGCACCGTCTTGTCCAGCTCGAAATTGGTCGTCGAATCCTTGCGCGTGTTGATCGGCACCATCGGCGGGGTGCCGGGGGCGCCCTCGGCCGCCGGCGTGCCCGGTGCCGGGGGGGTGGTGATCGGTGCGGTGGCGGGAGTCGGCGGCTGATTGGTCAGCGCGCCCGGCACGCCACCGGCGGCCGGCTGGTTGCTGACCGATTCGCTCATCTGCTGGCTGCGGATCGCGGCGTCCGGCGTCGGGTTCGGCTTGTACGTTTCGGCCGTCTGTTCGGTCTGGCTGAAATCGATGTCGGCGGCGGTCTGCACGCGGTAGTTGCCGCGCCCCATCAACGGTTCCAGCATGGCTTCGATGCGCCGGATGGTCGATGCCTCGATCTCATTCACATACTTGAGCTGGGTCGGGTTGAGCGCCGCGCCGTCCTTCATGTCGCGGTTGCCCGACAGCAGATTGCCGTTCTGGTCGAGCACCGACACGTTTTCGGTGGCGAGCTGCGGCACGCTCGATGCCACGAGGTGCACGATGCCGCCAACCTGTTCCGGGCTCAGCGTGCGGCCGCCGAGCAGACCGAGCACCACCGAGGCCGACGGCTTCTGGTCGTCGCGCAGGAAGGCACTCTGCTTCGGAATGGCCAGATGCACGCGGGCGCTGTCCACTGCGGCCAGCGTGCCGATGGTCTGCGCCAGCTCGCCTTCCAGCGCGCGTTGATAGGTCACCTGCTCGGAAAACTGCGACTGTCCCATCTTCTGCTTTTCCATCAGCTCGAAGCCGATGGAGCCGCCGCGCGGCAGGCCCTGGGCGGCCAGCTTCAGCCGCGCGTCGTGTACGAACTGCGAGGGCACCAGGATGGCGTGGCCGCCTTCGGAAAACTTGTACGGTACGTTCTGCTGCTGCAGCATCGCGACGATGGCGCCGCCGTCCTTGTCGTTGATGTTCGAGAACAGCACTTCGTAATTGGGGCTGTTGCTCCACAGCGTGAGGCCGACCAGCAGCGCGATCGCCATCGCCAGACCGCCGGCCAGTCCCATCTTCTTCTGCATCGGCAGGGCGGCCAGCCGCTGCTGCGCAAGCGCAAGCGGGCTGGTCCCCCCGGCAGGGGCGGTGTTCGGATCAAGTACGGCGTTTGCAGCGGCCATGTTTCGTCTCGCGCAGGTGACGGATGAGGGATCTGCAGCACGGCAGACCTTGCAGGATGAGACGGATTGTCGGCGTGCCTCGCGCGAGCCGTTCCGCGGATAAGGCGGGTTTTTGGGCGGCTGATCCGCCCGAAAACGTGGCCTGCGCCTTGCTACGCTGGCACGGTCGATCAACTCCTGCGCCTGCCGGCGCTCCGCACATGGCCGAACCCGCTGCTGCCACTGCTGCCGTCACCGCCGCCACGGCCACGGACACGCCGCGCATTGCGCCGGACGAAGCGGCACGCCTGGCCGAAGCCTTCCGCCTGTTCAATGCCGCGTCGGCGGAGCTGTCGGAAGCCTACGGTACGCTGGAACGTCAGGTCGCCAGCCTGACCGAAGAGCTGGCCGCGGCCAATGGCGAGTTGCGTCGCCAGTATGAACAGAAGGCGCGCCTGACCGACCGGCTGACCACCCTGCTGAACCAGCTGCCGGCGGGGGTCGTCGTGGTCGATGGTGCCGGCGAAATCGAACAGTCCAACCCGGTCGCTTTCGACATGGTGGGCGCGCGGGCCGGCCAGTCATGGTCGTCGTGCGCCGGCCGGCTGGTACAGGCCGACGCGCCCGCCGAATGGGACTGCACCGACAGCGAGGGCGCGCATCGCCGGCTGTCGGTCAGCGAAGCGCCGCTGACCGGCGAGAACGCACGCATCGTGCTGCTGCACGACATGACGCGCCAGCACGCACTCAAGATTGCCGCCGCCCGCAACGAACGTCTGGCCGCGATGGGCGAAATGGCCGCGTCACTGGCGCATCAGCTGCGCACGCCGCTGGCCGCGGCCACGTTGTACGTCGGCACGCTGATCGGCCGCGAACTGCCGCCTGCCGACATGCGCTCGATCGCGTCGCGCGCGCAGGACAGGTTGCGCCATCTCGAGCGGTTGATCCGCGACACGTTGATGTTCGCGCGTGGCGAGGTGCTCGGCCGCGAGGCGATAGACGTCGCCGGCCTGCTCGAGGAACTGCGCCATACGGTCGAACCGGTGGCGCGCGCGGCCGGTGTCGAGCTGATGGTCGATGAGGCATCGGCAGCGGGCACGGTGTCGGGCGATCGCAAGGCGATCGCCAGCGCGCTGGTCAGCCTGCTCGAGAACGCGGTGCAAGCATGTTCCGCAGGCGGGGAGGTGGGCCTGTCGGTCGGCCTCGACGGCAACCGCCTCGGCTTCGCAGTGCGCGACACCGGACGCGGCATTGCACCGGAGATTCAGGAAAGACTGTTCGAACCCTTCTTCACCACCCGTGATGAAGGAACCGGACTCGGGCTGGCGATCGCACGCGGTGTGGCGCGCGTGCACGGCGGCGACATCGAATGCGTGTCCGCGCCCGGCGCGGGCAGTCAATTCACGCTGCGCCTGCCCATCACGGCAGGCAGCGGTACCCCGGAAGACGTGCTGGAGAAGCTGCAATGAGTGAAAAGCTGAACATCCTGGTGGTCGAGGACGAACCGAATCTGCGCGATGCGCTGTGCCTGGCCATCGAATGCGCCGGCCACCGCGTGATCGGTGCGGCCGACGGCCCGCAGGCGTTGCGCATGATCGAGCGCAATACCGGCGAGCACGCGCTGAATCTGGTCATCACCGACCTGAAGATGCAGCCGATGGACGGGCTGACGCTGCTGCGCGAAATCCGCGCCCGCGAAGCCGCGCTGCCGGTGCTGCTGATGACGGCTTTCGGCGACGTCGAAAAGGCGGTTGCCGCCATGCGCGCCGGCGCCTGCGATTTCCTGCTCAAGCCGTTCGAGCCGGACGTGCTGCTCGCCCACATCGATCGCTATGCCGCACCGGTGGTGACGCCGGCCGACATGGTCGCCGAGGATGCACGCACCCGGCAGGTGCTCGGACTTGCCGCGCGGGTCGCCCGCTCCGAAGCCACCGTGCTGCTGACCGGCGAATCCGGCACCGGCAAGGAGGTGTTTGCGCGCTACATCCACCAGCAGTCGGCGCGCGCCGCCATGCCGTTCATCGCGATCAACTGCGCGGCCATCCCTGACAACCTGCTCGAGGCGACGCTGTTCGGCTACGAAAAGGGCGCGTTCACCGGCGCCGCCGCCGCGCAGGCCGGCAAGTTCGAACAGGCCAATGGCGGCACGCTGTTGCTGGACGAAATTTCCGAAATGCCGCTGGCGCTGCAGGCCAAGATGCTGCGCGTGCTGCAGGAGCGCGAGGTGGAGCGGGTCGGTGGCAAGAAGCCGATTCCGCTCGACATCCGCGTGCTGGCCACCAGTAACCGCGACATGGAAGCCGAGGCGCGCGCCGGCCGCTTCCGCGAAGATCTGTATTACCGCCTGAACGTGTTCCCGATCGGCATTCCGTCGCTGCGCGACCGCCCGGGCGACATCGTGCCGCTGGCCCGCCACTTTCTCGCCGGCTGCGCGAAGGCGCAGGGTCGCGTGCTGCGGCTCGGCAATTCGGCAGCGGCAATCCTTGCCGGCCACGACTGGCCCGGCAATGTGCGCGAACTGGAAAACACCGTGCAGCGCGCCGCCATCATGGCACCTGATGACCTGGTCGAAGCCGAGCACATCATTCTCGGTGGCCAGCGCAGCCTGTCGCGTCCGGTCGCTGTCCCGGTACCGGTGGCCGAGCCGGTCATGCCGACGCCCGCGGCCAACGATGCACCGCCCAGTGCCACGCCTGACGCGCCGTTGAAGGTGAGGTCGGTGCGCGACATGGAACGCGACCTGATCCTCGAAACGCTTGCGGCGGTGGGCGGTTCGCGCAAGAAGGCGATCGAGAAACTGGGTATTTCCGAACGCACGCTGCGATATAAACTGGCACGCTACAAGGCAGACGGGTTGCTGCGGGAAGGTTGAAGGTCGCCATGCAGCGCCTTGGCCCGGGATTTGCTAAAGAATCAGCAACCGGGTCAAAACCCCTGAACGGACAGTCCGCGGGCGGCAATTTTTGCCGCCGGTCGACGAAGCGTCGGACAGCAATGCCGCACGGCAACGGAGAAATGACATGAACACGAGCCTGAACCAGATGATCACCGAACTGCGCTCCACCGCGCAGGTCGCCGCCGGCAAGCCTGCCGCTCAGGCGGGCGCTGATTCGGGGGCTGACTTCGGCGATGCGCTGAAGAATGCGATCGAGCAGGTCAATGCGGCGCAGGCGCAAGCCAAGCAGATGTCGGAAGGTTTCATCACCGGCACTTCGGAAGCCAATCTGCAGGACGTGATGATCGCGTCGCAGAAGGCCAGCCTGTCCTTCCAGCAGATGGTGCAGGTGAGGAACAAGCTGGTGAATGCCTACCAGGACATCATGAACATGCCGGTCTGACCGTCAGGACCGCGCGGGAAAAACCGGCCGTTGGCCGGTTTTTTTTCGCCTGTCAGCGGCGGCGCAGCGCCAGCAGTGCGAGCAGGCCGCCGGTGAGCAGAACGGCCGGGGCGGGTTCCGGCACGGCACTGACATAGGCCTGACGGTAGTCGAAGCCGGAATCGCCGGATGCGGAGTAGGTGCCGATGGGCGTTCCTTCCGCGGTTGTCAGCGACACGATGCCGCCCCAGCCTATCGTGTTGCCCAGGTTGGAGAAGGCCGCGAACTGACCGGACGACGGTTCGTAGGGTGTGCTGCCCAGGCTGACCGACGCCGAGGCATTGCCGCCCAGGCTGAACGGAAGCACCGTACCCAGTATCACCGGCACCGTGATGTCGAGGTCGCCGAACCGGCCGTCACCCAGCAGGCGCGGGTCGCTGCCCGGAGTCCAGTCATTCAGCCGGCTGCGAAAGGTGGACGACGCGCCGAGCGTGGCGGTGAAGCTCCAGTACGACGAGGCGTTCCAGCCACCGTTCCAGCTGTTGCTGCCTTCGATGCCGAGGTCACCCGATACGCTGACGCGGTAGGTGAGCAGCGCGGCTGTACCGGTGGCGAAGCCGGGTGCGCTGATGATCAGTGTGTCGCTGAAGCTGGCGTGGGCGGTGGAACTGGCCGCCACGGCGAGATTCAGGTTGTAGTCCGGATTGTTCAGGCGCACGTTGGCGTCGGCCACGACGTGAACGCCACCGGGTTCGGCCCGCGCCGTGCTCTGCGTGCCGCCTTCCATCACCCTGTTGCCGCTGCTGCTGAGTACCGCGCTGGAAGCCGCCGAACCGCCGGGGCTGGCAGCACCGTGGTGAGTCTCTTCGTTCGGCCCGTTGGCAAAGCTCGATAGCGATGAAGCTGTGGTGCCCGTCGAATAGTAGGCGGCGTGGGCGCCACCGCTGCCCAGTGCGCAGACGATCAGTGCGCAGCCCAGGCGGCGCGTGCGCACCTGCAGAAACGGGACGTTGAACATGGACCAGCCTTTCCTGAAAGGGAGGGGACGACTGCCTTCATTCAAGCACCGAAGTGCGTCAAACGCACCGGACTAGGCGAAACGACTGAGTCACCGCGTCGATCCCGCGACGCGCCCGCGCACCGATCGCCATCGGCCAGGTCAGGAATCTGGGGTTTTAGTTGACAATGATTCTCATTTAAAGGATTCTTCGATCGTCCGCGGTGACGGCTTCCGAATGACATGGAAGTCGTCACCGCGGCAACTGCAAGCCAGGCGTCGACACCCCGTCCGTCACCCAGCAAGTCCTTCGCCAGCCACCGCCCGAACCGCACGGGCGCGCAAGCCTTCCGTTCCGCTATTCGCGCCCGACCTGCCAGCCGCGACCGTATCGGTCCGCCAGCCTCCGACTGCACACCCGTCATGTCGCAAAGCCATGTCCTTCAGCGCGACCGGGTGCAGAAAACCTTCAAGAGACAAGAGGTGACACGATGACCATCCGCACACACGCCCCGTATGCCGCCGCCGCCCTGATGCTGGGCGCATTTCTGACCGTTACGCCCGCGCACGCGGTGACGATCGACGTGACCGAAGACGTGATGACGTCTTCCTTCTTCCAGGGCGCGAATGCCGTGCGCGGCTATGCGGGCGACAACCGACCCGTGTTCCGCGTATCGACGGGAAATCCCTTCGGCACGATTGGCGCAGAAACCATCTATCTCGCGTTCGATTACGACTTCTCGTCCTTCACCGGACCGGTCAGCGCACTGCTGACGGTGCAGTCGACGAGTGGCGGATTCGGTGCCGACGCCAGCGCCGACACCCCCTTCACCGTGTCGGCGCACGGTGTGGCCGCCAACCCGTTCACGGCCATCAGCGATGACACGAATCCGGGTGGCAGCGTGAGCTGGCTGAACTTCTACAACCAGAGCATTCTGCCGGCCAACGCCGCGGCGCGCAGCGTCGTGACCGGGCCGGGCGCTGTCACCTTCGATGTGTCGGCGCTGGTGGGCAGCTGGATCAGCGGCGGCAATGCGGTGCAGGTGATCGCTCTGACCGGCCTCAACGACACCTCGGGCAACGAATTCCTGCATGGCTTCCTGAACGACACCGAAGCGCCCGGTTCGGTCTTCCTGACCGTTTCGGCAGTGCCTGAACCCGAAACGTATGCAATGTTGCTGGCCGGTCTCGGCCTGCTGGGTCTGGCGCGCCGCCGTCAACGCGCTGCCGGGGACGAGCGGTGAGCCGCAGATCCGGTCGGGCACGGCGGCTGGTCGGCGTGCTGACCCTTGCCGGCCTGTCTGCCGCGGCATCCGTGCAGGCCGGCCACTACCCGATGTACGCCAGCTGGACGCAGCCGGATGGGCCCGGCAGCGACATCAGGCTGACCTACAGCTTCAGCAATCTGCTCGACGGCGCTCTGCGCGATGCCAGCGGCGTGGCGCTGCCGGTGTCGGTGCTGCGCAGCGCCTTCGAGCAGGCGCTGTCCGACTATGCGGCGGTGCTGCCCATTCACTTTGTCGAGCAGGTCGATGCCGGACCGCTGCCGGAAACCGGCGAGTACGACCCGGCCGGTCTGGCCGACATCCGGGTCGGTCTGGTCGCCCACATCAGCGATGCGAATGCCTACGCCTACTTCCCGTTCTCGCCCGACAGCGGTCTGGCGGGCGACATCGTATTCAACGCGGGGCGCTTCGGCGCAGGCTGGACGCCGCTGTGGTTCTATGCGGTGGCCCAGCATGAACTCGGGCATTCGCTCGGCATGGGGCACTACGACAGTGGCGATGCGCCGGCGGCTTCGCCATCGCAGTTTTCCGTCTACGAAGGCCCGGTGTTCGTGCTCGACGGCGAAATGGTCAGTGCGCTGCAGGGTGTCTATGGCAGCGGTACCGGTTCGGTCACGCCGCTGTCGGCGGTGTCCGAACCGCACGCCTGGGCCGCGCTGCTGGGCGGCCTGGGCCTGGTCGCCGCGCGGGCGCGCCGCGCCGCGCGCCTGGGTTGCCGCGGGGAGACCGGCCATGCGTGATCGCACACCGAAGTCATGGCGACGCGTCGCACCGATGCCGCTGCTCGCATGCCTGCTGATCGCTTCCGCGTCGCCGGTTTCCGCACTCGAGATCAAGTTCGACTACACGTACGACACGCGCGGCTTCTTCACCGATCTGGCGACCGGTGCGCCGCGCATCGATCGCCGCGCCTTGCTCGACCTGGCCGCCGCCCATTACAGCGGCTTCACGGATACGCTGAGTGCGATCACGCCGGCTGCGGGCGACCAGTGGTCGGTGTCCTTCATGCACCCGAGTCTGGGCGGGCCCGGCGTGACGCTGAACAACGTTGCCATCGAAGCCGACACCTTGCGCATCTACGTCGGCGGCTCACCGTCGGCGCCGGGCGTGCTGGGCTTCGCCGGTATCGGCGTCAACCTGCAGGCCACCGGCAGTGCCGCTTTTGTCGACGCTGTCATGACGCGTGGCCAGCTCGACACCACCGGTCCGGATGCGAGCGACTATGCCACGTGGGGCGGCTACATCTGGTTCAACGCCAGCAATGACTGGTACTTCGGCGCGGATGCCGGAGGGCTGTCGCCCGGCGGCCCGGATTTCCTCACCACGGCCACGCACGAAATCGGTCATATCCTCGGTTTCGGCGAAGCCGATTCGTGGCGGGCGCAGATCGATGCCAGCACCGGTCTGTTCACCGGTGCCGCGTCGGTGGCGGCGTACGGGGGCGGCGTGCCGCTCGACCGTTACGGCAGTCACTGGGCGGAGGGCACGATGAGTGTGCGCGATGGCCTGCCGCAGGAGACCATGATGGATCCGAGCACGCCCTTCGGCGAACGCCAGTTGCCCACCGCGCTCGACTATGCCGGCTTCGCCGACATGGGCTGGCAGGTGTCGGCAGTGCCGGAGCCCGAAACTGCGTTGATGCTGCTGGCCGGCCTGGCCCTGATCGGTCTGCGTGCCAGATGCGCCGGCGGTATCCGTCGCGACGCGTGATGAATCTGGATCCGGTCGAAATCAAGGCCTTCGTGCCGGCCACCGACCTCGAACTGTCGCGCCGGTTCTACCTCGCGCTCGGTTTCGAAGTGTCGTGGACGGACGACCGCCTCGCATACGTTCGCCACGGCCACGCGAGCTTCCTGCTGCAGGCGTTCGACGCGCCGGCGTTTGCCCGGCAGTTCCAGATGCATCT
Source organism: Methyloversatilis sp. (assembly GCA_016791045.1). Lineage (GTDB taxonomy): Bacteria > Pseudomonadota > Gammaproteobacteria > Burkholderiales > Rhodocyclaceae > Methyloversatilis. Next base: position 54,881 of record JAEUNO010000008.1, read on the forward strand.
GCTGGTGGCCGACGTCAACGACTGGCACGCACATGTCGTATCCGCCGATATCGCCCGCCGCTTCGGCGTGTCGGTCGGCAGCCCCGAAGACCGGCCGTGGGGCATGCGGGATTTCGTGTTGTTCGATCCTGCCGGCGTGCTGTGGCGCATCGCCCAGAATCTTCCGCAAGCGGGCTGACAGGCGCGCCTGTCGCTTGTCGCCCTCGGGGCCTACACTCGTGGCGGGAGGACGACAACGATGAGAATCCGATTTCTGGGCGCCGCCGGTACGGTGACCGGCTCGCGCTATCTGCTGACGCACGAGGGGCATTCACTGCTCGTGGACTGTGGCCTGTTCCAGGGCGTCAAGAACATCCGCAGTCGCAACTGGAAGCCGTTTCCGGTCGATGCCGCCGGGCTGTCGGCCGTCGTGCTGACGCATGCCCATCTCGACCACTCCGGCTACCTGCCACGGCTGATGCGGGAAGGCTTCGACGGACCGGTGTGGGCGACGCCGGCCACGCGGGAACTCGTGGACATCCTGCTCGAGGACAGTGCCCATCTGCAGGAAGAGGACGCGCGTCACGCCAACAAGTACGGCTACAGCAAACACCATCCGGCCGAGCCGCTGTACACCGCGGATGACGCGCGTCACGCGATCAAGCATCTGCGCAGCACCGGCTTCGGCGAACCGTTCACGATCGGCCCGTATCGCGTCACCTTCCAGCGTGCCGGGCACATCCTCGGCGCGGCCAGCGTCTGCATCGAGTGCGCCGGGCAGCGCATCACCTTCAGCGGCGATCTGGGGCGCCCGGACGATCCGGTGATGCACGCACCCGAGCCGCTGCCCGACACCGACTGGCTGGTGGTCGAGTCGACCTATGGCGACCGCCTGCACCCGGAACATGACCCGTTTGCCACGCTGGCCGACATCGTCAGCCGCACCGCAGCGCGCGGCGGCACGGTGCTGCTGCCGTCGTTCGCGGTCGGGCGCGCCCAGACCCTGATGCATCTGCTGGCGACGTTGATGGACGAGCGGCGCATTCCGGCCCTGCCGGTCTTCCTCGACAGCCCGATGGCGATCGACGTGACCGGTGTGTTTCGGCGTTACCGGCACGAGCACCGGCTCAGTCAGGAAGCGTGCGACCGCATGCGTGACGCGGTGACCTTCACTCGCACGCCGGAGGAGTCGGAAGCGCTGTCCGGTAACCGGTATCCCAAGGTGATCATCGCCGGGGCCGGCATGCTCAACGGCGGCCGCATCCTGCATCACCTTCTGGCGTTTGGCGCCGACCCGCGCAATACGGTCGTGATTGCCGGTTACCAGGCCGAAGGCACGCGCGGCGACGCGCTGCTGAAGGGCTCGCGCAGCCTGCGCATCTTCGGTCGCGATGCGCCGATCGCTTGCGAAGTGGCCAAGGTTGACGGCTTGTCGGCGCACGCCGACTACCGCGAGATGCTCGACTGGCTGCGTCCGGTCGGGCGCGCGCCGCGACGTGTATTCGTGACGCACGGCGAGGCAAGCGCGGCGGACAGCCTGCGCCAGAAGCTGGAACACGAGCTGGGGTGGTCGGCGGTGGTGCCTGAACTGGACGAAGAATTTTCGCTCGACTGATGCGGATTGCTGATCGGCCTCACGGTCCGAAGCTCCGGTCTGTGCGAACATCCGTGGCGTCTTCATCGCAAGAACAGGCAATGGCGTTCGTCTGGACCCCGCTGGATGCGCGAATCAAGTCGACCGACCCGGAAGTCGTCGACAGTCGCGCCTTCCGCATCGGTCTGGTGGCCATTTCGGGCCTGCTGTTGCTCGCGCTGTGGCTGCTGCCCGGAACGCATCCGCTGCGCGTCAGTCGCGATCTGTTTCCGGTCGCGCTGCATACGGTCATGGAGTCTGCTTCGATCGCCGTGTCGGTCATGGTGTTCGCGGTTGTCTGGCATGCCTATCGACCGGAGCGCCCGGCCAATGTGGTCATCATCGCCTGCGGCTTTCTCGCAGTCGCACTGCTCGATTTCGCTCATGCGATGTCCTATCGTGGCATGCCGGATTTCTTCACGCCGTCGTCGCCGCAGAAGGCGATTTCATTCTGGTTGTGTGCGCGCATCGTCGCCGGTCTGACGCTGGTCCACGTGTCGTTTGCGCCCTGGCGGCCGTTTGCGCACCCGGCCGGACGTTACGCCTGCCTGGCGGCATCGCTTGCCGGTGTTGCGGCGCTGTACGTCCTGTTGCTCGCGCACATCGACCTCGTACCGCTGTTTTTCGTCGAAGGCGAGGGGCTGACGGCGGTGAAAGTCGCGCTCGAAGCCTTCGCCATGGGCCTGATGCTGCTGGTCATCGTCCGGCTGTGGGGACGGCGCGGCCAGAATGCCGTGTTCGATGTGGACGGCCTCATCACCGCCGCGCTGATGCTGGTGCTGACCTCCCTGTCGCTGGTGCTCTACGTCAATGTGAACGATGTGTTCAGCCTGCTCGGCCACGTCTACAAGGTGGCCGCCTTCTACATCATCTACCGGGTGGTGTTCATCGCCAGCGTGCGCCAGCCCTACCGGCAACTGGCGGTCGAGATTGCTGCCCGGGAAGCGGCACAGCAGCAGGTCCGGACCCTGGAGTATGTCGATCCGCTGACCGGCCTGCCGAACCGCGCGCAGCTGCGTGACAGCGTGCTGCGAGGGCTCGCGGCGCCGCGCAGCGGAGGTGGCCTCGCACTGATGATCATCAATATCGACGGTTTCACGCAGATCAACGATGCGCAGGGCCACGCATTTGGCGACAGCGTGCTCAAGGTCGTGGCGGAGCGCCTCGCGCAGCAGTCGAAATCGGTCGGCGGTGCGTTCAGGCTGGACGCGGACGAATTCGCGGTGCTGATCGATGACGTGCCTGCAGCGCCGATGATCGATGCCCTGGCCGACCGGCTCGAAAGGGAACTGGCGCAACCCATGGTGTTGCCCGGCAATGAAGTGTCGGTCACCGTGTCCATCGGCATTGCGCGGGCACCGGAACATGCCGAAACGTTCGATGCCTTGCTGCAGAACGCAGGTACCGCGCTGCACAAGGCAAAGAGCCGGGGCACCGGTCGCTGGCTGGAGTATCACCCGACGATGAATGTCGAAGTCGTCGCGCGCGTCGGGCTGCGCGCCGGTCTGCGCCGCGCGCTGGAGCGGCATGAGTTCCTGCTGTATTACCAGCCGCAATTCGACCTGGCGTCGGGTGCAGTGGTGGGCGTCGAGGCGCTGGTGCGTTGGCAGCATCCGCAGGAAGGAATCATTTCACCGGCGCGCTTCATTCCCGAAGCCGAAGACTGCGGCCTGATCGTGCCGATCAGCGAATGGGTACTCGGTGAGGCGTGCCGGCAGGCGGTCGCGTTCCGCGAACTCGGTCCGGACATTCCGCGGGTAGCCGTCAATCTGTCGGCGCGGCAGTTCGAACATGAGCCTGTGGATGAGGTCGTGGCACGCGCACTCGAATCGTCGGGGCTGCCTGCATCGATGCTCGAACTGGAATTGACCGAATCCATCCTGGTGCGCGACACCGAATCGGTGCTGGCGACCCTGCAGCGCTTGAGGGCACTCGGGGTGCGGCTGTCGATCGACGATTTCGGCACAGGCTATTCCAGCCTCGCCTATCTGCATGCGTTTCCGATCGACAAATTGAAGATAGACCAGTCGTTCATCCGCGACCTGCACAATCGTCCGGACAGCGAAGCCATCGTCGCAACCATTCTCCAGCTTGCCCGATCGCTCGGCATGACGACCGTCGCTGAAGGCGTCGAGAACGAGGCGGCCGCGGCAGTGCTCAGGCGACTAGGCTGCATGCAGGCGCAGGGGTATCTGTATGCGCGGCCGATGCCGGCAGCTGAGCTTTTTCACTTCGTCCGCGCCATGCGGGAGTGATCCGCGACTGAACGCGGGTGCAGTGGGTTCATCGCCCCGCCATCGAAACGATGAACGCACCTGATTGACGCACAGGCCAGGCGGCCCGTGCGTCGGTCCCGAATCAGGCCTTGCGCATGCGGCGGCGCGCCATCATGCCGATCAGACCGAGACCGGACAGCAGCATGCCCCAGGTTTCGGGTTCCGGCACCGGCGCCATGAAGGAGGCCGATGTGAAGCCGCGCAGGTTGGCGTTCAGTGCGCCATTGAAGGTCGCCAGACCGGTGCCCAGGTCGATCGAGTACAGACCGCTGTCACCGTTGTCCAGCGTCAGTGCCGCCCAGCCCATGCCGCTGGCGTCGATTTCGAAACCGTTGGCGCCGATCACGTTGCCCGAAATGCCGAGCGAACCGACGGTCGCGATGGTCGGTGCGTTGAAGGCGGTCGGTGCGACATGCAGCGTATCGGTCGTGGTGTTCAGGTAGTAAAGCGCAGTCGATGCCGGACCACTCATCGCCGAGGCGTCCGAGTTGGTGTAGGCCACGGCGCTGAAGCCGGACGGAATGACGCTGGCGGCATTGCCGACGACACCCGTACTGACGTTGATCGCCAGGTTCTGACCGACGTTGCTGACGTAACGCAGCGACGCCGCACCGGCGAAATCGGCCACCGGATTGAAGTCGATGCCATAGGACAGCGACGGGTTGACCAGCGGGGTGTCGAGTGCGGCCATGAAGGTGGCCATGCCGCTCGACACGTCAAGCGTGTAGATGCGGTTCAGGCTGCTGACGCCATACACCATGTTGTTGCTCGGGCGCAGATCGATGCCGAGGATGCGTTCGCCGGCGCCCAGACCGGTGATCGAGGTGAACGTGGCCGCCGAGGCGTTGCTGCTGCTGATCATGCCGATCTCGTTGCCGGTCGTGAGACCGATGAAATCGGCAGCGCTGGCCGGGGTTGCAAGGGCGAACGCGAAGGTGGATGCCGCTGCCAACAGTGTTTTTTCGTACATGTCTGACCTCTCCGAAGAAAATGGTTGGGGAAATGGACGAGACCGCAACTCGGAAGCGCGTCGTCCTTCCCTCTACTCGGCAGAGGCTCAAACGGATGCAGGTGTCACCGAACTTTCATGTTTCGACGCATGGACATCCGGGGTGCAGGAAAAAAACTTATTTGAATCAGAAGGGTGGCGTTATCCGGACAGCTCAGATCCGCGGTGGCGGTTCGTTGATCAGCGCCCAGAAGATGCCCAGATTGGTCACGGTGCGCGAAAACTGGTCGAAATCCACCGGCTTGACGACATACGCGTTGATGCCCAGGTCGTAGCAGCGGCGCAGGTCAGGATCTTCGCGCGAAGAGGTCATGATGACCACCGGCAGCGTACGCAAGCCGTCGTCGCGGCGCATTTCGACCAGCATGTCGATGCCGCCCATGCGCGGCATGTTCAGGTCCAGCAGCATGAACAGCGGTTGATCGCCCTCGCGCGCGGCGAAGCGGCCGCGCCTGTAGAGGTAGTCCAGCCCCTCCACGCCGTCACGCACGATGACGATTTCGTTGGCGAGCTTGAGTTCGCCAAGGCTGAGCAACATCAGTTCGACATCGTTGTCGTTGTCCTCGACAACCAGAATGTCACGCAAGTGCAGGGACATCACTTACTCCTGTGAAGAGGTCGGCCGGACGTTCGGCTGCAGTGCGGGCCAGCCGCGGCAGGGCGACGAAGAAACTGGCGCCTGCGCCGGTTTCGCCGGTGGCCCAGACGCGGCCTCCATGGCGCTCCACGATGCGCTTCACGTTCGCCAGCCCGATGCCGGTGCCTTCGAATTCGCTCGAATGATGCAGGCGCTGGAACACGCCGAACAGCTTGCCGGAATACTGCATGTCGAATCCGGCGCCGTTGTCGCGGATCCGGAAGACAAGATCTTCCCCGCTGTCGTCGATGCAATCGACTTCGATGACGGCGGGTGCGCGGTCGCGCGAATACTTCACTGCATTGGCCATCAGGTTGTAGAACACCTGGTAGAGCAGTTTCGCATCGGCCTGCACGTCCGGCAGTTCGCCGACCTTCAACTCGACGGCGCGGCTGTCCATGTCGGGGGCAAGCTCTTCCACCACTTCGGCGATCAGCCTGTTCATGTCGCAGCGCTCCCGGCGCATTTCGGTGCGGCTGGCGCGCGAGAACGCGAGCAGGCCTTCCACGATATTGCTCAGGTGATGGACGGATGCCCGGATGCGCTCGATGTAGCGCTGAGCCGGGTGGTCGGTCGGTGCCGGGTGCTTGTCGGCCAGCGCGCGCGCGAACCCTTCGATGTGCCGCAGCGGGCCGCGTACGTCGTGCGAGATGGCATAGGAAAGCGCTTCGAGTTCCTCGATCTGCTGCTTCATCTGGCTGTTGAGCGCGCGCAGTTCCGTTTCGTATTGCTTGCGGCGCGCGATCTCCGCCTTCAGTTCGGTGTTGGCCTGGCTGAGCGACTCGGGGCTGGGCAGCGACAGCGCGATCGGGATCAGTCGCCACAGCATGATGGCGGTCGCGATCGACACGCCCGCCGTCATCAGGCGCAGCCAGCCGTCCAGCCAGAAGTCCGGATGCCACAGGGTCCACACATCCATGATGTGGGTGATGCCGCAGGCCATGATGAAGACGCCGAACATCACGAAGATCGGGCCGAAACTCAGGTCGGTGCGACGGCGCACGAAGGTCCACAAGGTGACCGGGATCGTGAAGTAGGCGACGGCGATGAGCACGTTGGCCACGACGTGCAGCAGCACCAGGTCTTTCTGCCACGAGAAACAGTAGCCGTGGGGCAACAATGTCTGCAGTTCGTTCACCATGTTCATTGCCTCTCGGTCTTGATCGTGAATGGCACTGCCGTGTGCACCATCGTAAGACCTTAGCGCGCTTATTGGTTGCCGTCAGCAACGGAACCATGTGCAGCAAGGCGCGAATGCAGTGTCGAGTCTCGAGTCGTGGCTACTCGACGCTGCGGGCACTCGTACGTTCCTGCTCGATGCGCAGGATGTAACGCTGGATCAATGCATCGGCGGTGGCCGGCAGGCCGATGAACTGGCACCCGGCACGCAGCTCGGTGCCGCCGCGCTCGGTGACGCGGAACATGTTGCGCACCTGCAGCGTGGCCGTGATCGTGCCGAGTTCCGGCAACGTGATCTGACATTGGTCGATCAGGCTGTCCACCGAAAGGTTCAGGCTGCTCGGTGGCGCCACCACGGCCAGACCGCCGCCGGAAATGTCCACGATGTTCGCTTCCGTCATGCGTCCGTTGCCCTCGCCGGTCGGAATGAGGCAGCGCAGACGCGGATTCGGCGGCACGATCAGCCGGTAATAGTCGCGTCGCTGCAGGCGCAGCATGCGCGTCGGAAGCGGAATCTCCAGTGCCTGACCGCCTTCGTACTCGACGCTGCGGCAGCGCGGCACCATGAACTGCACCTTCACTTTTTCCAGCGAGGTGAGGCAGACCAGCGGCGATGACTTGAGCGCCTTTTCAAGCTGCTTCTCGTCACGCGGTACATCGAGCACCACCGCGCCGCGCGCCTCGTCAATGTCGAGTATGGCGGTCAGGAAGGGCTCGCTCGAGCGACCGGCATAGACCGAAATATTGGCTTTCTGGTCCTTGATGGCGCGCAGGTAGAACACGATGTCGGTTGCGCCGTCGAGCACGTAGCGTGCGAAGTCGTCGGCTTCAAGCAGATCGAACCGGATGTCCTCGGTCATGGAATGCGTCCTGTCGGTGGGCCGCGCCTGCTTGCGCAGACTGCGACGGTACGTTGGAGTGTAAGGTCAGGCGGGCACCCTGATGGTCGATGGCGGCGCGGCGTTCAGCCCCTTTTCGACACGATAGATCCACGCCAGCAGTTCGGCTACTGCGACGTACAACTCCGGCGGGATGCGTTGGTCGAGATCGAGCCCCATCAGCAGCGCGACCATTTCGCGCGATTCATGCACGAAAACGCCGGCTTCCCGTGCGCGCCGGATGATTTCGTCGGCCACGAGTCCGCGACCTTTCGCCACGACACGCGGCGCCGCATCGCCGGCACCGTACGCCATGGCGACCGCCTGGGCGCGGGCAGACTGCGTCATGCGATCACCTGCGCGCCGGACGTATCGCCCGCGCCTTCACCAAGCGTGTCGGCGGAGGGATTGTCGGCGACCGGTGGTGCATCGCCAAAGGTCACCTGACCCAGGCGCAGACCGGCGTCGCTCAGACGTTGCTGCAGTTCGAGCAGGGCGCCGCCCATGCGCAGACGCGCGTCCGGATCACTGGAAAAATTGAGGGCGATGCCGTGGTCGCGCCACAGCGTCAGTGACGTTTCGATTTCGCCCAGACCGGGCAGTACCAGACGCAGGCGCGATGTCCACGGCACATCGGCGTCCGCCTCGGAAGTGGCCTCGGCAGCGTGTCCATCGGCGCGCGGGTCGTCGATCTCGATCTTCATCATCTGGCCCGGCCAGGCCAGGCCTTCCCAGGCGAGCGAGTGTTGCGAAAGCCCCAGCAGCTGGTTGTGCACCAGCGGCCGCAGTTCGGCAGGCGTTGCCGAATCGGCGCGGGCGACCTCGGCGCGTTCCGGGGCCGGGGTGTCGTTGATCTGTGCCAACTCTGCGCCCGGCCGGACGAGCGTTGCGCTCTCGGTGCGCGGTACGGCGGCGGCTGTGGCACGGGCTTGCGGATCAAAGGCGCGCTGTGGCTCGCGTTCGGTGGATTCGATCGTGCGTTCGCCGCTGACCCACTGGGCCTGATGCGATTCGTAGAACAGACCGCTCTGGCCGATCGCGCTCGCCAGCCGGCCGGCGATCAGGGGTGTTGCAGCGGCGTCGGTCACATTGGCACTGGCGCGCAGCATGGCCGGGTCGATCAGCGCCTGCCCGGCCGACAGGCGTGCCGGTGGCGGTGCGGGGCGGTCGAGCAGGGCGGTGATGGCGCGCGCCGGCTCACTGATGCTGGCATCGCCTGATTCGCCCGCCGCGGGCTCCGGGACCAGCGTGGCAATCAGTGTCTGTGCACTGCGCGCGACGTGGGTGAGGGTGACCGTGCTGCCTTCGCGCGCGCCTTGCGGCAACTGCAGCGTGACCATCTGACCGGCCACCTGGGCACGTGCGCGCCCATCCTGCAGGTTCTGGATGATCTGTGCGGTGTATCGCTCACCCGGCTGGAATTCAGGCAGCTGTTCGCCGATCGGGCTGACCGGACCGGCGACCTGCACCGAGCCGCGGGCCAGTTCCGCAAGACGTTGCGAGATGCCCGGCAGCAGGTTGTTCATGCGTTCAGCCGTTTTCGGCCCGGCCCGCCGGCAGCTTGCCGAGGAACACCTTGACCTGTGCCATCCACGGTTCAACGTGGCGGCGCACTTCGGCGTCGTGGGCGAGTATCTGTTTCATCAGCGCGACCTTGCGGGCGCGCTCGGAAGGCGAAGTCACTTCCTCGTCATTGTCGGCGATGCGCTGGCGCAGTGCGGACACGTCGAGTTCGAGGGTGACCAGACGGTCCCAGTCGTTGGCGCGCGCGGCATCAACCATGTGACTGGAGATCTGGTGCATGTCTTCGAGCAGGGGCAGTGAGTTCATGTCGTCGGGCCGTCTTGCAGGAGGTACCGGTTAGTCGATGAGCGTACAGGCGGGCAGCGGTTCGGAGGCGCACAGGTAAGCGGTTTTTACCGTGCAATTTCCGCTTTTGCCTACATGGGCGCGCCTTGAGACAGCTTCTGCCTGATCTCTTCCCAGGCATCCTTCAATTCGCCCAGCAGGTGGCTGACTTCTTCCAGCGCGGCGCGGTCATTGTGGGCATTGGCATGCAGCAGGCGCGCGCACATGTAGTCGTACAGCGCATACAGCCGCTGCGCCAGTTCGCCGCCTGCGTCCAGATCCAGGCTCACCTTCAGGCCGTTGCCGATGATGTCGATGGCGCGCGAAATCGACAGGCCCTTGCCGGCGGTTTCACCCATTTCCATCTGGTGGCTGGCGGTGGATACCGACATCAGCGCACCGTCGAACAGCATCAGGATGAGCAGGTGCGGGTCCGCACCGGCCACCCGGGTTTCCATCCCGACCTGTGCGTAAGCCATGTGCGGATTCGAAAGCGATGCAAACATGAAAGTCCCTTTTTTCAGCTCGTGGTGACTGCATCAGCTCGACGACATCGTCGGCAGATTGGCCAGTTGTTGCGTCAGATAGTTGCTCGTGGCGGTCATGTTGCTGATCAGCGAATCAAGCGCACTGAACTGCTTGCGGTAGCGCGCCTCGATCGTCAGCAGGCGGTCCGACATCGCTTCGGCGCGCTTCTCCAGCGCCTTGGCTGCCGAGGTCAGTCCTTCGGTGCGGCTGGAAATCAGACCGCCGGCGTCGATCATGTCGTCCATCAGGCTGGTCAGCCGGCTGCCCATGCCCTTCACGTCGTCGAAGCCGCGGAACAGCTTTTCGACGTTTCCGTTGTCGAGTGCGGCCGTGAGCTTGGTCGAATCGATCGCCAGCTTGCCGTCCTTCTCCACCGATACGCCGATGGCCGACAGACTCAGGCCGGGGGCGATCGCGCTACCGACCAGGGCACTCAGGCGGTTGCGCAGCGCAAGCATCGTGCTTTCGCCATTCAGCGTGGCGGCGGTGTCCGTTTCGGTGTTGTAGCTGGTTTGCGTCTTGATGACGCCGAGTGCATCGTTGTAGGCCTTGACGAGACGCTCGACGCCGCTGCGGGCGACGCTCGTGTCATTGGTGACCGAGACCACGGTAGGCGAGCCGATGTTGGTCTTCTTCAGGCTCAGCGTCACGCCCTCGATCGCGTCGGTCAGCGTATTCGTGCTCGATGTGATGGCGATGCCATTGACCGTCAGCGTCGCGTCGGATGCGGGAATCATCTGCGACAGGCGCGAGGTGCCGCCGGTCGATGCGTCGTAGATCAGGCGCGACAGTCCGGCATCGTCGGTGTTGTTGCCATCGTCGTCGGTGGCGGTGATCTTCACCGTGTTTTCGGTTCCGCCATCGACCGAGCGCAGCACCAGGCGATGTCCGGCGCCATCATTCACGAGCGATGCGGTGACGCCCGCGTCGGCGTCGTTGATGGCATCGCGCACGTCGGCCAGCGTCATCGCATCGGTGCCGATGGTGATGTTGACGGCGGCCTTGTCCGGGTTGGCGGTGAATGCGCCGGCGTTGTACTTGCCGAGTTGGATGGTCAGCGTGCCGCTGCCGACACTGGCCGCGGTGCCGGCGAACTGGCCGGACGCCACCACCTGCGATTCGGCCAGCGTGTTCACCTCAAGCGTGTAATTGCCGGCGACCGCTGTTTGCGTGCCGGCAACTGTTGCCACGTCGGCATTGCCGATGGCTGCCTTGCGGGCGGTAAAAGTTGCCGCATTCGACAATGCGGTGGCAGCCGACTGGATGGATGACAGCGCACCCTTGATGGAGCCGTAGGCGGAGATTTTCGCCTGTACGCCGGCTTCCTTCTGTGCGAGCAGCGTCAGCGGACGCTGCTCCAGCGACATCAACTGCGATACGAGGCCCGAAACGTCAAGGCCGGAGCCGATTCCTGCGGAAGAGATTGCCATGGTGACGGGCCCCTCAGGCCTTGCGCTCGATCAGACCGCTCTGGCCCTTGCCGAGCGCGCGCGCAATCGCGATCAGTTCCTCTGAGGGGATCTGCCGCAGGATTTCCTTGGTGCTTGAATCGATAAGTCTCACGATTGTCTTCCCTGTTTCCTTGTCAATCGTGAAAAGCAAATTCTGGTCCACCGGCTGAATCTGGCGACGGATTTCATCCACCGTCTGTTCGATCTGTTCGGTTGTGAGCGGGGTGTTCTGCGCGGGTTGTTCACGAACACTGGCGGGCACCACGACATTCACTCCGGTGCTCTGCGTGAGGGCCGGAGTGAGCGGTGGCGAGGTACTCGGGACTGGCTGGATCGCCATGACGATTTCCCCTTGCAGTTAGCGGGGCACGGCGAACCGTGCCCCGTTTCTTTCAGTTGCCGGTGCTTAGCCGCGGAGCAGGCTGAGCACGTTCTGCGGCAGCGAGTTGGCTTGCGCCAGCATCGCC
>JAEUNO010000045.1 GCA_016791045.1 Methyloversatilis sp.
CGAGATCCAGGACTGGATCATCAAGCCGCAGTTACGCACCGTGCCCGGCGTGACCGAGATCAACACCATCGGCGGCTACGCGCGCGAGTACCAGGTGGCGCCGGACCCCGACCGGTTGCGTGCGCACGGACTCACGCTGGATGCGCTGATCGACGCTCTCCAGCGCAACAACGCCAATGTCGGTGCCGGCTACATCGAGCGCAACGGCGAGCAGTACCTCGTCCGTGCGCCCGGCCAGATCGGCTCGCTGGACGAGCTGGGCGACATCGTACTGAGCAGTGTCGACAGCGTGCCGGTGCGCGTCCGCGACGTGGCCGAGGTGAAATTCGGCCGCGAACTGCGCACCGGTGCGGCCACCGACAACGGGCGCGAAGTGGTGCTCGGCACCGTGTTCATGCTGATCGGCGAAAACAGCCGCACCGTCGCGCAGGCGGTGGCCCGGCGCATGGCGGACATCAACCGCACGCTGCCGCCGGGGGTTCATGCGGTCACCGTCTATGACCGCACAGCGCTGGTCGACAAGGCCATCGCCACGGTGAAGAAGAACCTGCTCGAAGGCGCGGTGCTGGTGATCGTGGTGCTCTTCGTCTTTCTCGGCAACATCCGCGCCGCGCTGATCACGGCGCTGGTGATTCCGCTGTCGATGCTGTTCACCTTCACCGGCATGGTGCAGCAGAAGGTGAGTGCCAACCTGATGAGTCTGGGCGCGCTCGATTTCGGCATCATCGTCGATGGGGCGGTGGTGATCGTCGAGAACTGCGTGCGCCGGCTGGCGCATCGGCAGAAGGCCGCCGGGCGTGCGCTCGAACTGCGCGAGCGGCTGGACGAAGTGTTCGCGGCAGCGCGCGAGACGCGGCGTCCGCTGCTGTTCGGCCAGCTCATCATCATGGTCGTGTATCTGCCGCTGTTCGCGCTGTCCGGCGTCGAGGGCCGCATGTTCCACCCGATGGCCTTCACCGTGGTGATCGCGCTGCTCGGCGCGATGCTGCTGTCGATCACTTTCGTGCCGGCAGCGGTCGCGCTGTGCATGGGCCGCCCGGTGACCGAACGCGACAGTCGCCTGATGGCCAGCGCGCAACGCGGCTACGCCCGTCTGCTGGCATGGACCTTCGACCATCGCGCCGCCGTGCTGCTGACCGCCGCACTTGCGGTGGCGGGGGCCGGCGTGCTGGCGTCGCGCCTGGGCAGCGAATTCGTGCCCAGCCTGAACGAGGGCGACTTCGCCATGCAGGCGTTGCGTATTCCCGGCACCAGCCTCAGCCAGTCGGTCGCCATGCAGCAGCAGATCGAAACCGTGCTGAAGGCGCGCTTTCCGGAGATCGAGCGCGTGTTCGCGCGCACCGGCACCGCCGAGGTGGCGTCCGACCCGATGCCACCGAACATTTCCGACGCCTACGTCATGCTGAAACCGATGGACCAGTGGCCGCAGCCCCGGCGCAGCCGCGACGAACTGATCGCGGCGGTGCGGGAGACGGTGGAATCGCTGCCCGGCCAGGCCTTCGAGTTCTCGCAGCCCATCCAGCTTCGTTTCAACGAACTCATTTCCGGCGTGCGCAGCGACGTGGCGGTGAAGGTGTTCGGCGACGACATGGAGGTGCTGGAGCGCAACGCTGAACGCATCCTCGCCATCCTGCAGTCGGTGCCGGGCGCGGCCGAGGCCAAGGTCGAACAGACCACCGGACTGCCGGTGCTGACCGTGCGCATCGACCGCGCGCGGGCCGCGCGCTACGGTGTCAATGTCGGCGACATCCAGGACACCGTCGCCACCGCGATGGGCGGGCGCGGCGCCGGTACCGTGTTCGAGGGCGACCGCCGCTTCGACATCGTGGTGCGCTTCGCCGACGCGGTGCGCACCGATCTGGAGGCGGTTGCCCGCCTGCCGGTCGCATTGCCGTCAGCCGCGGGCGAAAGTGCGCGCTTCGTGCCCTTGTCCGAACTGGCGTCGCTGGACCTGCAGCCGGGCCCCAACCAGGTGAGTCGCGAGAACGGCAAGCGCCGCGTGGTGGTGACCGCCAATGTGCGCGAGCGTGACCTCGGCTCCTTCGTCTCCGAGGCGCAGCAGCGCATCGCCGCGGACCTCGTCCTGCCGCCCGGCTACTGGACCACCTGGGGCGGCCAGTTCGAAAACCTGCAGTCGGCGTCCGACCGCCTGCGCGTCGTCGTGCCGGTGGCGCTGGGGCTGGTGTTCCTGCTGCTGTTCATGATGTTCGGCAACGCGCGCGACGGCCTGCTGGTCTTCACCGGCATTCCGTTCGCGCTCACCGGCGGCGTGCTGGCGCTGTGGCTGCGCGACATTCCGCTGTCGATCTCGGCCGCGGTGGGCTTCATCGCGCTGTCCGGCGTGGCGGTGCTGAACGGTCTGGTCATGATCGCCTGCATACGCGGGCTGATCGACGAAGGCCGGCCGCTGACCGAAGCGATACGCGACGGCGCGCTGCAGCGCCTGCGGCCGGTGCTGATGACCGCGCTCGTCGCCTCGCTCGGCTTCGTGCCGATGGCCATCGCCACCGGCACCGGCGCCGAAGTGCAGCGCCCGCTCGCCACAGTGGTGATCGGCGGCATCTTGTCCTCGACCGCGCTCACGCTGCTGGTGCTGCCGCTGCTGTATGGCGGCAGGAAGTTGCGAAAGGAGGCTGGCGCGCCGTCTTCCGGTTGATCGGGCCATGACTGCATAAGCCCCGCTGAGCCGCAAAGCCGCGCGGCGGGGACCGTAGATGGAAACGATCCAACCGGCAGGGAGCCTTTCGATGAAACCGATTTCCGCAAGAACGGAGGGCTGGTCGCGCCTTTCCGTCATCGCCGGGGCATCGCTGTGGATGCTGCTGGTCTGCAACCGGGCCTTCTGGGTCCGACTCATGGACGGCCGCGACATGACACGTCCGGACGAACTGCTGTTCATGGGGGCCGTAGCGCTGTTGCTGCTGATGCTTTTGAACATGCTGGGCGGCGTGCTGGCGGTCGGCAGGCTTCTGAAGCCGTTGCTGGTCGCCTTGCTGCTGCTCGCGGCCGCATGCAGCGGCTTCGTCGACCGCTACGGCATCGCAATCGATCGCAGCATGGTGCAGAACGTGTTCGAGACAGACGCAGCCGAGTCGTTGGAACTGCTGGATGCCGGCCTGCTTGCATGGCTGCTGTTTGCCGGCGTACTGCCGGCGGTGTGGGTGGTACGCGCACGTCTGCGACCGTCAACCGTTCGCGCAGCCTTTGCCCGGCGCGTGGTCTTCGTGTTCGCGAACGGCCTCGTGGCTTCGGCGCTGCTGGCGCTGTTCAGCGCCGGCTTCGCATCGGAGATCCGTAACGACAGAGGCTTGCGCTACCAGTTCAATCCGTTGAACGCGCTGTACTCGACCTGGCGTTATGCGCAGCCGCATCGCGCAGCGGCGGAAGTCGTCCCGGTGGGGCGGGATGCGAAGCGGACCGCGTCCGGCGACGTGCGTGGCCCTGCCGTTTTCGTGCTGGTCGTCGGTGAAACCGCACGAGCGGAAGACTTCTCGCTCGGCGGGCACGAGCGGCAGACCAATCCCCGTCTGCAGGCGGAAGACGTGTTCTATTTCAGCGAGGTGAGTGCGTGCGGTACGTCGACCGCCGTGTCCTTGCCCTGCATGTTTTCCGATCTCGGACGGGACGGTTTCAGCGAGACCGCAATGCGCGGGCGGGAAAACCTGCTCGATGTACTCGCGCGCGCCGGACTGGACGTGCTGTGGGTGGACAACAACTCCGGATGCAAGGGACTGTGCGCCCGCGTGCGCTCGGAACAACCATCTGGGAGCGATCATCCCCGACATTGTCGCGACGGCGAATGCCACGACGAAGTGCTGGTCGACAGTCTGCGCCATCATCTACGCACGTTGCGGCGAGACACGGTCATCGTGCTGCATCAGAAGGGCAGCCACGGACCGGCCTACTGGCGGCGCTATCCGCCTGAGTTCGAGCGCTTCACGCCGGTGTGCCGCACGGTCAACCTGGACGACTGCACGCTCGAATCACTGCACAACGCGTACGACAATACGATTCTCTATACCGACCACGTGCTGTCGGAGATCATTGGCGCGCTGCAGCAGATGGCCGGTATCGGCGCAGCCGCGATGCTCTACGTCAGCGATCACGGCGAGTCGCTGGGTGAGAAGGGAATCTATCTTCATGGTGCCCCACGTGCCATCGCACCGGAGGTGCAGTACCGGGTTCCGATGATCTTCTGGGCGTCGCCGTCCTTCATGTCGCTGAGCCGGTTGAAGGCCGCCTGCCTTGAGGCGGGGACCCGCACACCATTAAGTCACGACAATCTGTTCCATTCGGTGCTCGGCTTGCTCGATGTGCGCACGTCTGTCTACCGCACTTCCCTGGACATGTTCGCGGCCTGCCGGGCTGGAGAACCAGATTGAGACTGCTGCTCGCAACCGATGACGACGCGTTGCGCCGCCGCCTGACCGACGACCTGGATCGGCACTGGTACTGTGCGGATATCGTGCTTACGCGGTGCCAACTGACTCTGGCGCTGACCGAGGATGAATGGGGCGCCCTGCTGGTCGGACCGTCGTTCGAAGGACAGGTCGTATGCACGTTGCTCGGCGTGCTGAAGTCAAAGCTGGCGGACGTGCCGGTGGTCGCCTTGCTGGGCGAACGCGATCACGTGGGTGCAGCGCTGGATGCCGGAGCGGACGACGCGATGACCGTGCCTCCCGACATCGACGAATTGATGGCGCGATTGCGCGCACTCGACCGCCGCCGCATCGGAGGCACCGACAGCCTGCTGGCGACCGATGCCGTGGCCATCGATCTGGCGGCCTGTTGCGCCGTCGTCGGTAAGCAGCGCATCCCGCTGATGCGGAGGGAGTTCCAGATACTCAAGCACCTGATCACCCATGCCGGGCGGCCTGTATCGACCCGGTCCCTGCACGATAATGTCTATGGCTGGGGCAAGGACATTGCAAGTAATGCGCTGCATGTACATATCCACAACCTGCGGCGCAAGCTGCCTGCTGGCGTGATCGTTACAGCGCGGGGCGTCGGATTCATGGTGCACGCTCGGTGCGGCGCGCTGGCACGCACGCCACGTTGACCGATCACCGATCACCGATCAGTATCGGGTCAGCCGCAGACCGTTAGCGACCACAATGAGGCTGGCGCCCATGTCGGCGAACACTGCCATCCACATCGATGCCTCGCCGCGCAGTGCCAGCACCACGAAAACCGCCTTGATGCTGATCGATAGCGCGATGTTCTGCCACAGCACCGCGTGCGTGCGGCGCGACAGCGCGATCATCTGCGGAATCCGGCGCAGGTCGTCGTTCATGATGACGATGTCCGCAGCCTCCATTGCGGCGTCGGTGCCGGCGCCGCCCATTGCGATTCCAATGTCGGCGCGTGCCAGCGCCGGCGCGTCGTTAATGCCGTCACCGACCATCGCGCACGGGCCGTAGCGCGCACGCAGCGTGTCGATGGCTGCGAGTTTGTCCTCAGGCAGCAGGTTGCCGCGGGCGTCCTCGATGCCGGCCTCGGCGGCGATCGTGCGCGCCGTGGTGACGTTGTCGCCGCTCAGCATGACCGGCACCACACCGTCCTTCTTGAGCATGGCGACGGCTTCGGCGCTGTGCGGACGGACGCCGTCTGAGACTGCGAACAGGGCGCACACGCGTTCCGCGCTGGCCAGCAGGGTAACCGTGCGCCCCTGCATCTCGTGATGTCGGAGCCGTTGTTCCAGATCCGGGCTGCACTGGCCCCGCTCCTCGATCAGACGGTGATTGCCGAGCACCAGCGTATGACCCTCGATCCGTGCCTGGATCCCGCGACCGGGCAGGGCAGTGAAGCCTTCCGGCGCCGCCGGATCGCGTGGAACCTCCAGTCCAGCTGCGATGGCCCGCGACACCGGGTGGTCGGAGTGGTCGGCAAGTTGCGCTGCCCATCGAAGCGCCGCTGCCGCGTCGGCGCCGTCCACCCGCAGTTCGCGCTCGACCAGCCGCGGACGGCCTTCGGTCAGCGTGCCCGTCTTGTCCAGCGCGACCGCCCGCAACGTACGTGCGCTTTCGAGATGACTGCCGCCCTTGATCAGCACACCGCTGCGCGCTGCGCAAGCCAGGCCGCTGACGATGGTGACGGGCGTCGACAGAACCAGCGCGCAGGGGCAGGCGATCACCAGCAACACCAGCGCGGTGTAGATCGCTTCCAGCCAGGCCATGTCCAGCAGCACAGGTGCGAGCAATGCGACCGCGAGCGCTCCGGCGAACACCAAGGGTGTGTAGATCGACGCGAAGCGGTCGACGAAGCGCTGGGTCGGCGCCTTCGTCGCCTGCGCCTGTTCCACCGCATGAATTATGCGGGCCAGCGTGCTGTCGCGTGCCGCGGTGGTGACGCGGATGTCCAGCAGGCCAGTTTCGTTGATGGTGCCGGCGAATACGATGTCGCCCGGCGATTTCTCAACCGGAAGGCTCTCTCCGGTCACCGGCGCTTGGTTCACTGCGCTTTGACCAGCGTCCACCTGCCCATCGACCGGTATGCGTTCGCCGGGCTTCACGCGAACACGCGCACTCGGCTGCACGATCTCGACCGGTGTTTCGAGCCAGCTGCCGTCTGGCTGCTCCACCGAGGCCTGTGCCGGCGCGAGATCTAGCAGCGTGCGCACCGCGTCTCGCGCGCGGTCCACCGAGCGGGCTTCGATCAGTTCGGCCAGGGCATACAGCGCCATCACCATTGCGGCTTCTGGCCATTGGCCGATCAGGAAGGCACCGGTCACCGCGATGCCCATCAGTGCATTCATGTTCAGCCGCCCCGCACGCAGAGCCTTCAGACCGTTGCGGTAGGTGCCGAGACCCGCCAGCGCGATCGCCAGAGCGGCAAGGCCCATGCTCAGCAGCGCGAACGCAAGGGTGTCCGGCAGCAGCAGATGCGCCAGTTCGGCCGCGATCGCGCATGCGAGCGCGCTGAGGGGCTGGCGCAGGTTTCTGGAGAGCGGGCGCGCGCCAGAAGCCTGTGCCGACAGGCGCTCGCTGGGAAATCCGGCATTCCGCAGGCGATCGATGACGCGGGCGGCAGCATCCTCGCTCGCATCGAGCGTCAACGTGCGCTCTGCCAGCCGGAAGGTGAGGCCACGAATCCCCTTGATGTCAGTCAGCTGGGCGCGGATTTCCTGTTCCTCGGCCGCGCAGTCCATCCGCGGAATGTGGAGCCGGATGTCTCCTTCGGCCGCGGACGGATGAAAGTCGGCGATAGCCGGCCCGGTTCCGCAGTCGCAAGGTCCGCAGGTGTCAGCCTTTTCGCCAGGCCTGGTCGACGCAGGACGGGAATGTTCGCTCATGGAATCGCAGTTCCGACGCCGGGGCGCCACGAGATGATCGGGTGAGGCCGCGGGCTCATCTCGCATCATCGATGCGATGTCGGGCCGCATGCCGCAGTTCGCAATACGAACATGCAGGATAGGTGCCCTGCGGCGCCGTTGCGTTAACAAGCGGCGCACGGCCCTCATCGCGTTTGCCAGCGCGTAGGGTCCTGATGAACCGGCGTTCTCCGTAGGATGCACGGGCAATTGCCTCTTGCCGCATCCAGGTCGCGAACAGCGCGGCGGGTGCTTTCATGTATTCATGATCGAGGGCCAGTGCAAAATCGTCCAGCTCGTTTGCCTTTGACCTTTGGCCTGACCTCCGGGCCCAGCGCGATGTGTGTCCATCGAGAGTCCTCCGCATGGAACGCTTTCAGTACCGACGAGGCCTGCTCCGTGTTCAATGCGAAGTACGACGAGCGGACGAGCAACATCCGCATGTCGGTGATCGGTCTGTCCTGCTCCGACAGCCAGGTCCAGGATTCCCGATCCTTGGCCAGAAACGGTTTATGTCGAAAGCGGGCGCGAGGTGCCGTTGGCCGTGAGCAACATGCGCGAAGCTGCGGTTCTGCAGGTGGTCGTCGACGTTGGTGACCAGCCGGTTGAACGCCATGCGGCGTCAGATCTGCTGCGCGTCCTGCGTGGGCGCGGCCTCGATGCCTGCGGGCACTGCGAGCTTCGGCGATAGTACCTCGCCACGCGTGACGCTGCGTGTATCGCCCTTGCTTGGACGTTTGCCGATGGCGAGCCGGCGGTCCTCGCCCACCTGTGTGCATTTGGGTAGCCTGCCGACGAGCGAGGTGCCCTTGCCCTGCAGATCGCGCAAGTCCTCTGCGGCTTCGTGTCCGCGCTCGACGCCGCGGCTGGCGCGGAAGAGGCACTGCAGTTCGGTCAGGGGTGAGGTCCTGCGCCGTCCTTCGTGGTGTCCAGCAGCTTTTCCAGCGACCGTATTGCGTCGAAGGCGTGAAGCGCGCGGGCGACGAAGTGAATGGAAACCCGCAGGTCGCCTGTTTCCATGGGCCGCACGGGCGCACATCCGCTCGGTTAGCGAGCCCTGCGAAATGTGCCGCCGACGGCGGACAAGGAAGATGTTGCCGCCCAGCTTCCGGATCGCCCGCTCGACCGGCAGAGAAACCGGTGCTTCCAGATCAAGTGTCCTGATAGAGCGGCTCATGCTTGATCGGCATTTTTACAGGGATGGCTATAGACGTCCGGCGCAGCGAGGGAACGCGGCACTTCTTGTAGGCGTCTTGAGGCCACCGGATTTTTCGGCAAGACCGCTCCGTCTGCTCTGCCCGCAACGCCTGCGAACACACTGCCAGGCCGGCGTTGGGGGCGCTTGACTGTTGCAAGCGATGCCTTGGCGGAGGTTAGGCGTAGCGGGTTCCGTCAAGTATGTCCGGGCATTCAACTGCGCTACCGGGTAAGTTTCGCTCCTTCCCGAACCTTCCCCGTATCGCCGTCCCGCTCATGAATACCTCCCACCCCCCACCCCTCCAGACCGAATGGGCCACGCTGCAGCAGGACCACGAGCGCCATGAGCGTTGCGCGGCCGGGATCAAGATTGCGGCGGTGGCGCTGACCGCTGGCGCCGCGCTGTTCGGTTTCCCGTTCGAACTGGCGGCGCCGCTGACCGCTATCGTCTGGGTGATCGAGGCGATGCTGCGTACGGTGCAGGGGCGCCTGGGTCAGCGATTGCTGAAGGTGGAAACGCTGATCGCCGACGGGGCGTCGGAGTACGCGGCTTGCCAGTTGCACACCGAGTGGCAGGCGACACGCCCGGGCGCTGTCGGGCTGCTGATGGAGTACGCGAAGAGTGCGCTGAAGCCGACGGTGGCTTTTCCGCATGCGCTGCTTCTTGTTCTGTTGTTCGTGATTTCGCTGCAGGGCTGAACCCGGATGTGTTGCACGGTTTGACTGAAGGAAGCCCGCGTATCCTGAGACTGCGCAGCGAGGCTGGTCGCGATCGGTGCGTTGATGGTGTGCTGGCGGGTGTTTGGAGGGTGGAATCGCGAGCGGGGCTCGCTCCTACAGAAACTGCGCTGGCCCTGCAGGAGCGACCCGCGGTCGCGATTGGCGCGTTGATCGTGCGTTGGCGCGTGTTTGGAGGACGGGATCGCGAGCGGGGCTCGCTCCTACAGAAACTGCGCTGCGCCTGCAGGAGCGACCCGCGGTCGCGATTGGCGCGTTGATCGTGCGCAGGTGCGTGTTTGGAGGACGGGATCGCGAGCGGGGCTCGCTCCTACAGAAACTGCGCTGCCCCTGTAGGAGCGACCCGCGGTCGCGATTGGCGCGGTGATCGTGCGTTGGCGCGTGTTTTGAGGACGGGATCGCGAGCGGGGCTCGCTCCTACAGAAACTGCGCTGCCCCTGTAGGAGCGACCCGCGGTCGCGATCCGCGCGTTGATCATGCGACGACACCTGTTTGACGGGCGGAATCACGAGCACGGCTCGCTCCTACAGCAGAACCGTGGCTCGGCTCTGTAGGAGCGACCCCCGGTCGCGATCAGGACGTCGATGACGCGAAAATCACTGCCGGAGGCTGTCGTGCGGTCGCGCGCGCAGTGCGGTGTCGAGACGGTCGAGTGCGCTGCGGATGACGGGGCGGGGTGAGGCGAGGTTGAGGCGCATGTGGCCGCTGCCGCCGGTGCCGAAGCTGATGCCGGGGTTCAGGCCGAGGCCCGCGTCGCGGATGAAGAAGTCGCGCAGCGTGCTGTCGTCCAGGCCCAGCCCGCGACAGTCGAGCCACATGAGATAGGTGCCTTCGGGGGCGACCGGGTGGATGCCGTGCATTGTGCGGGTAATGCGGTCGATGACTTCGTCGCGCGTGGTGTCGAGGTAGCGCATCAGCGCATCGAGCCACGGGCCGCCGTCGCGGTAGGCCGCTTCGAATGCGGCGACGCTGAACGGGTTGGACGCGCTGACGTGCAGGCGCCCGAAGACCTTTTCGATTGCGCGCCGCTCGGCGTCGTCCGCGATCAGCGCCGACAGGCCCAGCCCCGGAATGTTGAAGGTCTTGCTCGGCGCCACCGTGGTGACGATGCGGTCGCCCGGCTGCGCCAATGTGGCCAGCGGAATGTGCGTGTGGCCCGGGTAGATCAGGTCGTGGTGAATTTCGTCGGCCAGCACGACCAGCCCGTGACGGCGCGCCACGCCCAGCATGCCCTCCAGCTCCTCGTGCGACCACACGCGGCCGACCGGGTTGTGCGGCGAGCACAGCAGCAGCAGTTTCGCGCCGTCGGCGGCGCAGCGCTCGAGGTGATCGAGATCGAGGGTCCAGCGGCCGTCGCGCTCGAGCAGCGGGTTTTCGATCACGCGCCGGCCGGTGTCGCGGATGGCCGAGAAGAAGGGCGGATACACCGGCGGCTGCACGATGACGCCTTCACCCTCGGCGGCGAACGCCTGAACCGCGGCATACAGGGTGGGCACGACGCCCGGGCACATGAGCACCGATTCCCGCGCCACCGACCAGCGGTGCCGCGATGCGAGCCAGCCGGTCAGCGCATCGAAGGCACCGTCCGGGTAGAGCGAGTAACCGAACACCGGGTGCGCCGCGCGCGCCGCCAGCGCATCGAGCACGGCGGGCGGCGCCGCGAAATCCATGTCGGCCACCCAGAGCGGGGTCACGGCCGTCGTACCGAAGTAGCTGGCGCGCCCGTCGTGCTTGACGCTGGCCGTGCCGTCGCGCGCGATGAGGCGGTCGAAATCGACGCTCACTTCCGTCGTCACGTTCAGCGCACGCGTTCCCACAGCGTGACCTCGGCCACCGTGTGCTGGTGCTTGCGACGCGTTTCGCGGATGACGAAAGGCACGTCGCGCGGCGCGCCGAGCGGACGGAAGTGCTCGCCCAGGATGGCCTTCATGCCATCGAGCGTGGTCCAGCTTTCGCCGTCCTTCTTGAATCCGCCCAGCCAGTCTTCGCGTTTCGTGTGCTCTTCGAGCCAGGTGTAGGGCGAGCTGATCATCAGCACGCCGCCGACATTGAGGCGTTCATGCACCGACTTCAGGAAGGCGGCCGGATCGTACAGCCGGTCGATCAGGTTGGCGGCCAGCATGAAGTCATAGCCGGTCAGCACGGATTTGAGGTTGCAGGCGTCGCCCTGCTGGAAGTCGACCCGTGTGCGCACCGCGTCCAGCCCCATGTCGGCCAGGCGGCGGGTCTTGTACGACACCAGTTCGCCTTCGTCCGGCAAGGTGTAGCGCAGCTCGCCCTGTTCGGCCAGATGGACGCCGGCGTTGATGAAGCGGGCCGAGAAATCGACGCCCGTGACGTGTTCGAAGTGACGTGCCAGTTCGAAGGTCGATCGGCCGGTGGCGCAGCCCAGATCGAGCGCGCGGCGGGCCGGGCGATCGCTCATGGCTTCGATGGCGATCTGCGCCAGGGCCTTCGGGAAGTTGGGCACGCCGAAGTACTCGTCGCCGTAATGGAATTCGGCGTACTCGGACAACTGCCGGTCGCTTTCGTAATAGACGTTCGGCGCTGTGGCCGGTGTATCGCTCACCACGTATCGGAACCCCGCATGCTGGAAGAAATGGCGGCGGAAGGCATAGCGCGATGCGCGCGTCGCCTCGTTGCCGCAGGAAATCCACGAGCCACCCTTGATCAGGTTGTGGCGCGCGTCGAAGGTCGGTGTCGAGAAATCATCATACGTCGGGTGCACATCGAAGCCGGCGAACGGGTAGATCGGCGTTTCCGTCCATTGCCACACATTGCCGACCACGTCGAAGAAGTCGCCGTGGGCAAAGCGATCGACCGGACAGGATGACGCCCAGTGGTCGAGGTGGATGTTGGCGCTTGCGGCGCCGTTCGGCGGGACTTCGGTCACGCCCGCCGCGTCATGCAGGCGGTACCACTCGTCTTCCGTCGGCAGCCGCACCGATGCGCCGCTGCGCGCGGCCTTCCAGTTACAGAAGGCCTTGGCTTCGTGGTAATTCGTTTCCACCGGCCAGTTCCACGGCATGGGAATCTCTTCCAGCATGAGCCTGAGGTGCCAGCCGTCGGCCTTGCGCACCCAGAACTCCGGGTGTGCGGTCTGGTGACCGTCGCCGGTGCGCCAGGCGCGCCAGGCACGACCTTCGTCTTCCCACCAGGCTTCGTTCGCATAGCCGCCATCGTCGACGAAGTCGAGGAATTCGCGATTGCTGACGACGAAACGACTGGCCTGGAAGGCATCGACCGCGACTTCACGCTGCGCGTATTCGTTGTCCCAGCCATAGATCGGGTCATCGCGTCGCCGGCCCAGTCGCGTGACGCCGGCGGCGACCGGGTGCAGCGCGTTGTCCGGTGCATCGCCGGTGTCGCGGCAGGGCTCCCAGGCCGGGTGCGGGCGCACGTAATCGAGCCGGCTCTGGCGGATCAGCACCGATGAGGTTTCGAGGTGGATGCGCTCGTGCTCGATACCCATGATGACGACCCACCACGGGTGGGTCCAGCCGATCGGCGGGGCGAGCGGCGCCGTGTGGATCACGCGGTCGACCACGCTGCGCACCGCGTTGCGGTAGTCGCGTACCGCCTGCACGCTCGGCCAGTCGTAATTCGATTCGTTCAGATCGTCCCAGCTCATTTCATCGACGCCGACCGCGAACATCGATTCGAAGCGCGGGTTGATGCGTTCGTCGATCAGACCGGCGAGCAGCAGCTTGTTGATGAAGAAGGTCGCGGTATGGCCGAGATAGAAGATGAGCGGATGGCGCAGCGAAATCGGTTTCCGGTAGTACGCCTCGTCACAGGTCAGCACCTCGAACAGCTGTTCGTAGCGGCTGAAGGTGGCGTGAAAGTAATCGCGCAGGGTCGTGCGCAGCCCGTCCGGGTCGGTCGCATCGAGACGGGGCGTACGCAGGAAAAGGGTGTCCTGATGGGCTTGCATGTTTTTCGTTTTTACTCCGGCGGATGCGGGTGTTGTAAGAGCTGCCGGTTGTCCGGGGGTGATGGCAGCTTCATCCGCTTGCCCCGGCTGTGACCGCGTCTGTGACGCGGTGCCGGGCCGACAAGTTCAGACATTGTGCCGCGGCCACCCGGTCATGCGTATTTCAGGCCTGATCCGGCGCGAATACCGCGGTGTCGCCCGCCAGTTCGCGCGCCAGCCAGTCCAGCAACAGCCGGGTGCGGCCCGGCAGCAGGCGTGCATGCGGATACACGAGGTGAACCGGCCGCGGCGGCGGCTCGAATTCGCGCAGCACGATGCGCAGTGTACCCCGTGCGAGGCAGGGCCTGACCTGGTAGCTCAGGAAGAGGCCGAAACCGGCGCCGGCGGCGCAGGCGTCGACCGCCGGTGCGATGTGGTTGAACTCGAGGTTGCCGGCGACCGGCACCGCGACGGCGCGACCGTTGATGTGAAAGCTCCACGCCAGGCTCGACGCGCCTGTGAAGCGCACGCAGGGTACGCCGCGCAGGTCGTCCGGATGCGCGGGCTCGCCGTGTGCGGCGATCAGGCCGGGGCTGGCGACCACGACGCGCCGGACGGCGCCGAGCGGCCGGGCGATCAGGCCGGAGTCGTCGAGCGCGCCGATGCGCACGCCGACGTCGATGCCTTCTTCCAGCATATTGACCACGCGGTCATGCAGCAGCACGCGCAGCTTCACCTGCGGATACTGGAGCGCGAAACGCGTGACCGCAGGCGCCACATACATCTGGCCGAACTGCACCGGCGCGGTCAGCGTGATCGGTCCGGACGGCTCGGCCGCCCCTGCCTTCAGCGCCTCCTCCGCGTCCTGCACGGCCGACAGCACCTGACGGCAACTTTCGAGATAGCTGCGGCCTTCGTCGGTCAGTGCGATGCGGCGCGTCGTGCGGTTCATCAGTCGCACACCCAGATGCGCCTCGAGTGCGGCCAGCGTGCGCACGACGGCCGGCAGCGAACTGTCGAGTGCCCGCGCGGCGGCCGTCAGGCTGCCCTGCTCGGCAATGTTGACGAAGGCACGCATCGCCCTGAGTGTGTCCATGCCCGATATTACTTCGATAAGTGGAGCAGTGTTATCCGATATAGCTCATTTATTGCCGGAACTGGATCGTGGATAGTGTGTTGCGTCGCCCTTCGGCGGCACGAAACCCAAACAAGGAGTCCGCCATGTCCCTGACCGCCACCCACCGTCCTGATGCCCCCATCGTGCTGCACGGCTTCAAGCTGTCCGGCCACAGCCATCGCGCCGAGCTGCTGCTCGGACTGTTGGGTCTGCCGTACGAATTTCGCCAGGTCGATCTGGCCGGCGGCGAACAGAAGACGCCGGCCTTTCTGCAGAAGAACAGTTTCGGCCAGGTGCCGGTGATCGAGGACGGCGCCACGGTGATCGCCGACTCGAACGCCATCCTCGTCTATCTGGCGCAACGTTACGCGCCCGGCCGCTGGCTGCCGCTGGACCCGGCCGGGCAGGCGCGGGTGCAGCGCTGGCTCACGGTCGCGGCCGGTCTGGTCGCCTTCGGTCCGGCCGCGGCTCGGCTGGTGACGCTGTTCCGCGGCCAGTTCGACACGCAGGAGGTGATCGCCCGCGCACACCGCCTGCTCGCCGTGATGGACGGCGAACTCGCCACGCAGGACTGGCTGGCCGGCACGACGCCGACACTGGCGGACGTCGCGGTCTACACCTACGTCGCCCATGCGCCGGAAGGCAATGTGTCGCTCGACGACTACCCGAACGTGCGTGCCTGGCTGGCGCGCGTCGAAGCGCTGCCGGGCTTCGTCGCGATGCCGGTCAGCCCTGTCGGCCTGCGCGCCTGATCGCCATGGACACCCCACGCGATCCCTTCCACGACGGCGAGCGCGCGCTGCAGGCGCGTGCCGGCATGCAGGCGCGCATGGCCGAAATCGGCCCGCGCGCGATCCGCGACCACATGCCGGATCAGCATCGCGACTTCTTCGCGCAGCTGCCGTTTCTCGTCGTCGGCAGCGTCGACGCCGACGGTCAGCCCTGGGCCTCGGTGCTGTCCGGCCCGCCGGGCTTCGTGCAGTCGCCCGATCCGCACACGCTGCGCGTCGCCACGCCGGCGCCGGCGGACAGCCCGCTGGCCCGCCATCTGCGCGTCGGGGCGCCGCTTGGTCTGCTCGGCATCCAGCCGCACACGCGGCGGCGCAACAGGATGAATGGATCGGTCACCCGGGCGAGCGCGGCCGGTTTCGATGTCGAGGTGGAGCAGAGCTTCGGCAACTGCCCGAAATACATCCGCACGCGCGAAGCCTTCTACTTCGGCGACGATGCACCGGCGGCGCCGGCGCAGCCGCTGGCCGCACTCGACGACGCGGCGCGCGCACTGATCAGGCGCGCCGACACGCTGTTCATCGCGAGCGCGCACGCAGCCGGCGTCGATGTGTCGCACCGCGGCGGCGAGCCGGGCTTCGTCACGGTCGGCCCGGATGATCGGCTGACCTTGCCCGACTATGTCGGCAACTTCTTCTTCAACACATTGGGCAATCTGCTGCTCGAGCCGCGCGCCGGTCTGCTGTTCATCGATTTCGACAGCGGCGACCTGCTGCAGGTGAGCGGACGCACGCACATCGTGCATGACAATGCAGCACTGGCTGTCCATCCCGGCGCGCAGCGCCTGCTCACGATCGCGGTGACCGGTGCGCTGCGCGTACCGGGCGGTCTGCCGCTGCTGTGGTCGACCACTGATCCGTAAGGATCGCGGCACCCCGCCGGTCTGTCGCAGCATTACCCGCCCGGCGTCATCGCATGCAGAAACCCCCGCACCTCCGGATCCCGCCGTCGGACATCACCCCGCGCACCGTGTTCGAGGCACGCCGCGACGCGCTGCGCGCCGGCGGCGCTTTGCTCGCCGCGTGGGCCGCGCCGGGGGCGCTGTACGCGGCGCCCGGACTGGGCCCGCTGCAGCGCAGTGCTCATTCGATCAGCGATCGGCCGACGCCGCTCGAACACGTCACCGGCTACAACAATTTCTACGAATTCGGGACCAGCAAGCAGGACCCTGCGGTCTATGCGCACAAGCTGCCGGTGCGCCCCTGGACAGTGAGCATCGAAGGCCTCGTGCGTACGCCGCGCACGCTGGACATCGACCGGATCATGAAACTCGCGCCGCTGGAAGAGCGCATCTACCGCCTGCGCTGCGTCGAAGGCTGGTCGATGGTCGTGCCCTGGGTCGGCTTTCCGCTGTCGGCCCTGCTGAAGCAGGTCGAGCCACTGGGCAGCGCGAAATACGTCGAATTCGAATCCTTTCACGACGCAAAGCTGATGTCGTCGCCGATCTTCAATCCGCTGGTGTTTCCGTACATCGAAGGCCTGCGCCTGGACGAGGCGATGCATCCGCTGACGCTGCTGGTCGTCGGCCTGTACGGCGACCTGCTGCCGAAGCAGAACGGCGCGCCGCTGCGGCTGGCTGTGCCGTGGAAATACGGCTTCAAGAGTGCGAAGTCCATCGTGCGCATCCGGTTCACCGACGAGCAACCGCTGACGTCATGGAATCGCTCGGCCCCGCACGATTTCGGTTTCTATTCCAACGTGAATCCGCAGGTCAGCCGGGAGCGCTACGACCAGCGTCGCGAGCGTCGTCTGGGCGAACTGCTCAAGCGCGACACGCTGATGTTCAACGGCTACGCCGACGAGGTGTCGGGCCTTTATGCGGGCATGGATCTGGCGCGCGCGTTCTGACCCGGGCCGGGGCGATCCGGTGCGCACGGATACTCAAGCGTCGGAAAAATTGACAGCCCGCTGCCGCGGCGTAATGCGGTTCAATTGAATCAATGGCTTGCGGAGCTGGTTTGGGTTTTGCTTGTAGCGTCGCAGCGCCCCCTACACGAAGGACAAAACACACATGAGTTCCACGCTGAAGTCCCTGTTGATCGCTGCTTCGCTGATCAGCGCCCCGGCCGCCTTCGCGGCATCGCCTGTCACGCCGGTGTCGGCGTCGAACAACGGTCTCGTCGCAATCGATGGTGCCGATCTGTCCATCCTGTTCGATGGCTACATCCCGCCGGAAGGCACGCCATACCAGACGGATTCGGTGTCCTGGTTCAATCAGGTCGGCAGCAGTGGCGTCACGCTCGATTTCGACTTCGGGCAGCTCTACACGCTGAGCGATGTGCTCATCGGCGTTGATCACAACGATTTCTACCAGGTTCAGGTGTCGCTCGACGGATCGGCATGGAACACGCTGTTCACCAACCTCGCGTTCGAAGGCCAGTCGAACTTCGGCAGCGAAATCATTTCCAGCGTGGCCGGCGATCCGGAGTACCAGGCGACCATCGACTTCCCGACCACGGTTGCGCGCTACGCCCGCATCTACACCGTCGGCGGCGACAGCGCGTTCTCGGTGTCGGAAGTGAGCTTCAGCGGCGTGGCCGTGGTGCCGGAGCCGGAAACCTGGGCGCTGCTGATCGCCGGTATCGGCCTGATCGCGGCAGTCGCCTACCGTCGCAGCTGAACCGGCGACGCGCAAAAAAAGCCGGCACGTGTGCCGGCTTTTTTCTTTGTGGCGCGTCTGCGTTCAGCTGACGTAATCACCCATCGCTTCGGGCTGCATCAGCACGTCGAGCACGCGCACCGTGATCTGCCGCCCGCCCGGCACCTGCCACGGGATGGCCTGGCCGACCGACAGGCCGAGCAGCGCACTGCCGATCGGCGCCAGCACGGACACCGTGCCCGGGACGCCGCTGGCTTCCGGATACACCAGCTTGAGTTCGAAGACCGCGCCGTTCGAGTCATCGATGAAGCGCACCGTGGAATTCATCGTCACGACGCCCGGCGGCATGTCGGACGGTGCCACGGTTGTGGCGCGATCCAGTTCATCGCGCAGGGCGTCGACGCCCGGCTGATGCCGGCAGGCCTCGCGGTCCAGCAGACGGTAAAGGCGTGCGGTATCGAGGCTGGATACGGTGATGGGGGGCGAATGCTGCATGCGGGTCACCTCTTGATGGATGGATGTCGGGATAAACGAACGCACGGTCCGGCGCTCGATGAGGATTCCCCAAAACAAAAAGGCAGCGCCTTCGTCAGGCACTGCCTCGGGAATCACCAAGTATCTGAAAAGTCTACTTCAAATGGGGCTACGGGGCCAGCCCACCCACCTTTTTCCGGCGCGTACGCGCGGCGGCAGGCATCATGTCGGCCCCATCCGAGCACGCAGGGAGCACACATTGAGCCGCAGTGACAGTGAACCGAACCGGTCGGTCGCCCTATATTGGGATTTCGAGAACCTGCACGCCAGTCTGGTCGAGGACCGTTATGGCGAAGGTCATTACGCCAAGCCGGATTCCCGCTTCAAGGTGCAGGAACCGCTGGTCGACATCGATGCCATTGTCGGCCTCGGTGCATCGTTCGGACCGATCGCGATCAATCGCGCCTATTGCAACTGGCAATACTTCGGCCGCTACCGCGACGTGCTGCTGCAGAGCGCGGTGGAATTGATCCAGCTGTTTCCGCCGGGTGCGTCAGCCAAGAACGGTGCCGACATCAAGCTGTGTCTGGACGCGACCGAAGACATCAGCCGCTTCGGTCACATCGGGACGGTCATCATCGTCGGCGGCGACAGCGATTTCATGCCCGTCGCGCAGAAGATCAAGGTGGCCGGGCGCACGCTGATCGGTGTCGGCACGCGCAAGGCCACCAATCGTCACTGGGCGAAAAGCTGTCACGAGTTCCGCTATTACGAGAACCTGATCGGCAAGAGCCCGTCCGACGAGGCATCGCCGGCCGAAGCGAGCGCCGTGCAGCCGTCGGATCCGGCGGCCGACATCCTGCGGCGCGCCGTGCGTCTGCTGTCCGGTGCCCAGGGCGAACCGTGGGTGAACAAGGCGTCGATCTGGCCGATGATCAAGCGGCTCGACGCCACCTTCGACGTCAAGGACCACGGCTACACCGATTTCAGCGACATGCTGAAGTCGCTCGACGCGGTCGTGGAGGTGAAGAAGGGCGAGCTGGACCACGTCGTGCGCCTGCGCTGAACCCGCGCGGGCGGGTCTGTCAGTAGGGACGACGGGCGCGCCGTCGCGGCGGCGGCAGTCCGGTGTCGGCACGCAGTCGTCCGTGCTTCTGGGCGTCCAGCCGCAGCAGCTGGCGCGCCACATAGATGCCGGCGGCGAGCGGCATGACGAATTCCGGATAGATGGCCTGCACGTTCTTGCCCAGTTCCATCAGATAGCCGACATAGCCGAACGCCAGTTTGGCCAGCGCGACGACGACCCAGACCTGGATGAAGATGATGAGCATGACCAGCGGGCTCGCCACCAGACGCTGCGAATGACGGCCACCGAACGCGCCGGCGACCAGCGCAATCAGCGCGATCCACCAGGCGCCGAGGAAGAACAGCAGATAACTCTGGAACTCTTCGATCACGGAAAGGCCTCGACTGCTTCGGATACGGAAGGAGGGCCGGCCCGTGCGCTGCATCGCACAGCCCGGTCCGGTTCGCGCGACAGCATAGCGGATCACGCGCGCTGCAGCGGCCGAAGCAGGCGATGCATTGAAGGATGACTGGTACGTTAAAGGCGGGGGCGTCGCGACCGATTGTGTCGCAAGGTCTGTTGCGCGGCACTCAGCCGCACGCGGGCCGACGCCCGCGCCACCCGCCGTTCAGCGGCGGCGCAAGCCCGCCAGCAGGGCGATGCCCAGACCGGCCAGCATCAGCATCCAGGTTTCGGGCTCCGGTATCGGCGGCGCGGCGATGCCGTAGGTGCCCACCGTGAAGCCGTTCCAGTTTTCATTGGTCAGGCTGGTCCAGGTGATCGAGCTGACGGCGCCGGTAAAACGGATGACGCCATGCGGTTCGCCGCTGCCATTCAGCTGGAACTGGCCGCTGCCCAGATCGACGCGGGTCAGTGTGCCGTTGCCCCAGTAGCCCGCCCCGAAACCGACCACTTCGAAATCCTGGTCGAACCGGTAGCCGTTGCCGTTCAGGCTGACCACGGCGAAGAACAGGTCCTGTACCGGTACCGAAAACGTCAGTGTTTTCGATGTGGCGCGCGACAGCGCAATGATGTCCGTCGTGCCCGGCGCGTTGTCGACCAGTGCACTGACATAGGGTGACGAGGGGTTCCAGTAGTTGCCGCCGCCCGCGGTCTGGATGAAGGCGATTTCACCGACATACTCGACATCGACCGTCGAGTCACCGATGTTCAGCACGCCGGTGGCCGAGCCGCTGGCGCCGGCGGTTCCGCTGGTCCAGTCCACCCAGTTGACGGGTGCGGCAGCTGACGGCGCCACGATGAGTGCCTGCGACAGCAGGCCGAGCACGACGAGCGAACGGCGGACGAACATTCCGGATCTCCTGAAAGTCTGACCTCCTCCCTGTGGGCGGAGCATTTTTCATCATGGGAACGCAAAAAGCATACCCAGCACCTAAGCGCATGATTTTCCGGTGCTTGTGTTGATTGTCCTGACATCGATGTAAGGACGCTCGACAAGGAAAATTACGACTTTGGTATTAGGACTGCCGTGCCGAAGCGGGCCGGTTTCCGACAGGCCGCAGCCGGTCACGCCACCGATCGCTCCGACGCGCCCGCCAGAACGACCTGGTTGCGGCCGCGCCGCTTGGCCTCGTAAAGCGCCGCATCGGCCCGGCGCACCAGCGCGTCCGGTGTGTCGTGTTCGCCCGGTACGATGACGGCCACGCCGATGCTGGCGGTCAGCACGGAAAAGGGCGAGCGTTGGTGCGGCAGCGCGCGCGCGCGCAGTGCTGCACAGACCGACTGCGCCGTGGCGAGTGCGTGCGCCTCATCGACGCCCGGACTGATGAAGGCGAATTCCTCGCCGCCATAGCGGGCGACCAGATCGGTCGAGCGTCGCACATGCAGACCGATCACGTCGGCCACCTGGCGCAGGCAATCGTCGCCGGCCTGATGACCATAGTGGTCGTTGTAGTCCTTGAACAGGTCGACATCGAGCATGCACAGCGCCAGCGGCTCTCCGTTGCGCCGCGCGCGCGCCCATTCCAGCGCCAGCGTGGTGTCGAAGCTGCGCCGGTTGGCCACGCCGGTCAGGCTGTCGGTGGCGCTCAGTTCGGCCAGCCGGCGGTTCGACTCTTCCAGCGCCCGTGTGCGCTCGTTCACCTTGTCTTCCAGTTCGTGCGCGAGCGCGCGCTGCTCGCCCAGCATGATGACCAGCCCCATGCCGATGATGCTCAGCGTCAGGATGTACTCCTGCGCGCGCAGGATCATTTCGTGCGGTGTGGCGTCGCCGAACGGACGGAATCCGGTGGTCTGCGACCACGCCGCGGTCAGCGCAATCATCGCCACGGTCAATGCGGTCAGCCGGCGGCCGCAGCGCGCGGCGATGTAGAGCACCGGCAGCAGCAGCAGGTGAGGCGTCAGCGCCAGCCGGGTGTCCGGGTCGGCAGCGTGTTCCTGCAGGAAGATCGTGCCGGCCAGCAGCCCGGTGAACACGAAAACCGCCGTGTCGCGCCAGCCCAGCACCGGCGGGTCGCGCTCGGGTTGCAGCAGTGTGAGCAGCAGCGGCGTCCAGATCAGCAGGCCCAGTGCGTCGCCGAACCACCACAGCAGCACCAGTGTCGAGTAACTTGCGCTCACGTTGTCGCGCGTGAACACGAGCACTGCGCTGGCCAGCAGCGCGCAGCCAAGCGCGCCGAGCAGCGGTCCGGCGAGCAGGAAGCGGCCGAAATCACCGATGCGCTCGAGCCCGGGCGACGCACCGAGTCGGCGCATCAGCAGATAGGTGACCGTGACTTCGGCCAGATTGCACAGGCTCAGCAGCACCGCCTGCAGCGGCGGGAACACCGGCAGGTTGGCGAGCACATCGGAACCCAGTGCGAGCAGCGCGAGCGTGATTGCACGCTCGCCGCGGTAGTGAAGCAGCGCAGCGAGCAGCACCGCGTTCGGCAGCCACATGACCACCTCGTTCTCGGGCGACAGCGCGGTCGAGAACGTCAGCTTGACGCTGGCGAAGTGCAGCAGCGGCAACAGCAGAAAGACCCGCCAGTCGGGGCGGCTGCGCAGTGCATCCAGAGTGTTCGGCACGTCGGAGTCGGGTGATTCACGATGGATGGGCGCGCCAGCATGCCGGATCAACCGGGCGTCGGCGTGCGGCGCGACAAAAAGTTACCGTGAAAAGTTGGCGCCGCAGTGCGATCTGGCTGCGCGCATATACGACGGCCGGTGGGCAAGCCGGCGGGTCGATGCGGGAATCGATGTTTGGTCTGAACCGCACGATTGCCGACACGCTGCCGGCGCAGACCTTCCGGCCGGCCATGCAGTCTGCCGGACGACAGACGTGATTTTTCGCGCGCATGAATGCCCGCTGCACGGTGCAGGATCACGGATGGAGGGACGTCACCGTTTCAGGCGGCCATGTCCGGCTGGCGCTGTGCCACGCCGCGTGCTGCATCCATGTACGTCGTTTGTGTGTAGTCAAGCGTTGATGCGTCCAGTCCGGACGATTCGCCTGCCCGGGCGCTCCTTCGGGCCCGTGATCGCCGACTGCCTGGAGACAGATGTGAGCCGAGCCGCAACACCCTGCCTGTCCGCGTCGCTTGCCGCGTCACCCGCCACGGGTGGCAGTGCGGGTGCGCTCCCCGGGGCGACATGCGCGTTCGACCTGCTGTCGGACATTGCACGCGAACTGCGCCCGAGCGTCATCTTTCCGATCTGCTTCGATGCGCTGCTGCGCGTCCGCCAGACGCTGCGCGCACCGGAGGTCACGCTGCAGCAGCTGGCCGGCGCCGTGCGGGTCGATCCGCTGCTGTGTGCCCGCCTGCTGCGTCGGGCCAATCGGCTGCGTCCGGCATTGCCGGTGACCGGCCTGCGCGACGCGATCGCGCAGCTCGGCGGCGAGCGCAGCCGGCACATTGCGAGCACGGTGTCCGGCTGCCAGATCGCTTGCGCGCGCCAGCTGACCCACGTCGACGCGCTGTCGCGCCGTCTGTGGCTGCACACGCTGCGCACCGCTGCCGCGGCATACGTGATCGCGCAGCGACTGACGCCGATCGACCCGGACGAGGCGATGACGGCGGCGCTGCTGCACGACATCGGCGCGTTCTACCTGCTCGATCGGCTGGCCCGTCATCCTCAGGCCGCTCATGAGCAGGGCGGCGTGGAAGCCCTCATTCTGGAATGGCACGAAACGATCGGTGAAGCCTTGCTGCAATCGCTCGGCCTGCCGGTGGTGCTGATCGATGCGATGCGCGACCACGAACAGCCGCGCACCGCGCCTGTTTCGCTGCGCTCCCTGGCCGATATCGTGTTCCTCGCCAACGTACTGGCTGGCGGCGCAACCGAGCTGTACGGTGACCCGGTGTGCCACGTGAGCCAGCGCCCCGAGCCGGTACGCGAGCGTTTCGCCGAGCTGCTGCCGGACATCGAACGCGAATTCGCCGCGCTGTGCGGCGTGACGATTGATGACATACGGCCGGATCCGCGCAGACCGTGACATACCCCTGTAGGAGCGACCCCCGGTCGCGATTGGCGCGTCAATGGTGCGCAGGCGCTTGTTCGGAGGGTTGAATCGCGAGCGGGGCTCGCTCCTACAATTACGTGCCTCCGCTGTAGGAGCGACCCCCGGTCGCGATTGGCGCGTTGATCATGCGCCGGTGCGTGTTCGGAGGGTGGAATCGCGAGCGGGGCTCGCTCCTACAAGAACGTGCCACCCCTGTAGGAGCGACCCCCGGTCGCGATTGGCGCGTCGATCATGCGCCGTCACGTATGCGAAGGACGGAATCTCGAGCAGGGCTCGCTCCTACAGGGACGGTGCCTCGGCTGTAGGAGCGACCCCCGGTCGCGATTGGCGCGTCGATCGTGCGCCGGTGCGTATTCGGAGGGTGGAATCGCGAGCGGGGCTCGCTCCTACAGGGACGGTGCCTCGGCTGTAGGAGCGACCCGCGGTCGCGATCGGCGCGTCGATCATGCGCTGGAGCGTGTTCGGAGGACGGAATCGCGAGCAGGGCTCGCTCCTACACGGACGGTGCCTCGGCTGTAGGAGCGACCCCCGGTCGCGATCGGCGCGTCGATCATGCGCCGGTGCGTGTTCGGAGGACGGAATCGCGAGCAGGGCTCGCTCCTACAGGGACGGTGCCTCCGCTGTAGGAGCGACCCCCGGTCGCGATTGGCGCGTCGATCACGCGCCGGTGCGTGGCTTACACAGGTAGCGGGCCGTCCGCCTGAACGAGATGTACCTCGATGCCGTGCTCTGCCGCGAATGTCGGCAGCCAGACGTCGACGATGCCGCGCCGGGCCAGTTCGGCCAGCGGCGCCTCCGGAATGTCGCACGACTTCACCAGCAGCACGCGCGGCAGGCGAAGCTGGCAGGTCAGCCACGCGGCGAGGCTGTCGGACGTGACGCGCCAGTCGCGCGGCAGGTCGAGTCGGGTGTCGAGTTCGCGCGCGGGCATCCACACCGGCGTCCGGCCGGCCGCGCACAGACCGGTCATCCGTGCGATCTCGTCGGTGGCGACGAAACCGGCACGGGACCCGGCGAGCATCAGCGCGTACTGGTCCATCGCGCGCAGCGCCATGCGGTGTGCGACATCATCCGGAAAGCCCCAGCGGGCCTGATTCGCCCGGACCGCATCGGCGAAGGGGCCGCCACCGGCCACGACAATGCTGCGCCCGGCGCCCGCACCCGACAGCCAGTCGCACCAGCGCTGAAGCCGACCGTCCGTGGGGTCGCTCAGCAGGCTGCCGCCGAGCTTGATGACGAGCGGGGCGTTCATGGCGAGTCAGCCACGGTCGCCGCTCCTACAAAACCGTCGCCGCTCCCACAGGGGCCGCTCCGCCTCGAATGGCGCCAACGCGCCATGGTCTGAACAATTCATCGCGCAGTCTCCGCCAGCAGCGCCGTGGCGACCGCAGGGGCGCAGGTGGTGGCGTCTTCAAGGCAGCCCGGTGCGCAGTCGGCCAGCAGGCTGGCGAGCGTGACCGCGCGGCGATCGAGCGCGTCGGCGAGGCGGGCGGCGATCATGCAACCGGCGCCGGCGCACACCACCGGTGCGTCGGCGGACAGGGCGGCCATGCCGGGCAGCGCACGGCTGGCGTCGATCAGCGTCGCGAGCTGGGCGTCGGCGAAGGTGGCGGCCAGAGCGCGCCAGTCGTCCATCGATCCTTCGCAGGCATCGCGGCCGATCATGCGGGCGAGGCGTCGGGCGCTGGCGTCCGGCGTCTTGGCGCCGCCGTCGGCCGCCGGATACTGATCGGCGTGTTCCGGCAACTTGCCGAGCAGGCGCCAGATGTCGGCCGTGGTCGCGAAGTGTTCGGCCATCACGCGGTGCCGCCGGCCGCGGAAATCGACGGCCGGGGCCAGCGCCATCAGCGGCGTGCGGACCAGGCCGGCATACACCAGCTCACCGCTGATCAGCCGGTCGGCGTCGCTGCGGCTCACGCTGGCCACTCCGCGGTCGATCACGATGAGGTCGCTCGTGGTGCTGCCGATGTCGGCCAGCAGCGCCTGCGGGCAG
The DNA here is from genome assembly GCA_016791045.1 of Methyloversatilis sp. Classification (GTDB taxonomy): domain Bacteria; phylum Pseudomonadota; class Gammaproteobacteria; order Burkholderiales; family Rhodocyclaceae; genus Methyloversatilis. Next base: position 25,658 of record JAEUNO010000045.1, read on the forward strand.
CGGGTCGCGACCCATGCGGCGGTCGCCAGCCAGTTGGCCGAGGCGATGTCGTCGGCGTTCGAGCGGGCGGCGGCCGGCGCGACCCAGCCGCTGCGTCCGGCATACAGGCGCAGTTCACCCGGAAGCTCAGCGGCGAGCCGTTCGACGATGGCCACCACACCGGCGGCACGCGAATCGAACAGGTCCACCATTTCGCCGGTCATCGTGATGGCGTGCCGGCCGGTGTCGCCGAGTGCAGCGCGTGCCTGCACGACCGCTGCATCCAGCTTGTCCAGCCCCTGCCACAGCGGGCAGGCGACCTGCACGACCCCCGTGACCCGGCCGTGCTCGACGCGCGCCGCCTTCACATGCGCGCCGCCGATGTCCCAGCCGGTGACTGCGCCGTCAGGCGACATCGACGGCCTCCGTCAGATCGATGCGCTGCGGCCGTGCCGCGCCGGCCGGGCGCCACAGCGGGCCGCCGTCGGCCACGGTCAGCGTGGCGGCGAGCAGATTGCAGCCCAGCGTGTCGTGCAGCGCGCAGGCGGACGTGCTCAGGCGTGGATTCAGTTCGACCACGACCGGGCCGTCGGCGGTGTGCAGCACGTCGACGCCGACATGACCGAGCAGGCCGGGCAGGGCGGCAGCGATGCGCCGTGCCAACGCCTCGTAGGTCTCGTCGATCGGCACCTCACCGACCGCCAATGCGGCGAGCGCCACCTGGTCGCCGTCGATCGCGAGGTGCTGGCGGTTGATCGACAGCAGCACCGCTTCGCCACGCGCGCACAGCAGATTCAGGCTGCGCGCCTCGCCGGCGACCCAGGGCTGTGCCACAAAGCCCGGGCGCAGTGCCTGCGCGGCCTGATGCACGCTGTCGACACGCCGCAGGCCGTCACAGCCGGCGCCGTCATCCGGTTTGACGACCCAGCGACCGGGCAGCGCCGGCAGCGCGGCGGCATCCGTGTAGTGCGGCAGCACCGGAATGCCGGCCCGGGCCAGACAGCCGGCGGTCAGCGACTTGGACGCGCCGATGCGACAGGCGTCGGTGTCGCAGCCGAGCAGCGTCTTGCCGGCGCTCGTGACGCGGGCGGTGAGTGCGGTGAGCACGCCGCCGCTTTCCGGCGCGACGATGAGCACCGCATCGGCGGTCGCGAGCGCATGCTCGAAAGCCGCTTCGAAACCGGCGTCGAAGGCATGGTCAGGGGTGACCGCAATGAGATGCGCCGGAAAGTCGGGCGCTGGCAGGCGGGTGTCGTGCAGCAGGGTGATGTCGACATCGGGCAGCGCGGCCGCGTCGCGCAACAGCGCATCGCGCATCAGCCGGCCTTCGCGCAGCAGTGAAGACGGCAGCCGGGGCTGGCCGGCCAGTCCGCCGCCGGTGATAAACTCGAACACGAAAATTCGACGCTTCATATAAGGATTCGTGGTGCCTCAAATCATTCCCGTCATCGATCTGATGAACGGCCAGGTCGTGCATGCGCGCCGCGGCGACCGGCAAGCTTACCAGCTGCTGCAGTCGTCACTGGTCGATGGCTGCGACCCGCACGACGTGGCGCAGGCGCTGATCGAGGCGACCGGTGCGCGTCAGGTCTATGTGGCCGACATCGATGCCATTCGCGGACCGGTCACTGGAAAGCCCGCTGGCAAGGACGGCGGCGAAACCGTTGCCAGGGCTGACCACACGACGCTGATCGCCGAACTGGCCGCCCGTCACCCCGATGTCGAGTGGTGGGTGGACGGCGGTTATGTCGATGCCACGCCTGCGCTGGCGCTGCATCGTGCGGCCGGCGTGACGCCGGTGTTCGGCACCGAATCGATGCGCAGCTATGGCGCACTCCGCAAGTTCCGCAACGCGCGCATCGACACCGTGCTGTCGCTCGACTACCGGCGCGGCGTGCCGCTCGGCCCGGACTGGTCCTACGATCCGGTCGAATGGCCGGCCCGGGTGCTCGCGATGGAACTCGGGCGGGTCGGTGCCGAAGACGGCCCTGCGTTGCAGCTGATCCGCACGCTGCAGTCGATGCGTACGGACGTGGACGTCATCGCCGCCGGCGGCGTGCGCAACCGCGAGGACCTGCGCGCGCTCGACGGCATCGGCGTCACGGCGGTGCTGGTGGCCAGCGCACTGCATGACGGGCGGCTGCTGTAGGCCGCAACGCGGTCATCACCAGCTGAGCGGATTGACCCGGTAGTAACGGCTCAGCTCGCCGAACAGCTCCGGAAAGGCTTCGGCGAGGTGCTGCGGCCGCTCGAAGAACGATTCCGACGCCACGGCAAAGAATTCGGCCGGACTGCTCGCGCCATACGGGTCGAGCGCTGGCGTGCCTTCGCCCTGCAGTTGACGGTGCAGCCGGCTGTAGGCGGCATCGAACACGCGCGTCCAGCGCTCGACGCGGTGGCGGCCGACCATGGGCGGGGCACCATTGGCGTCGCCGTTCTCCTGATCCAGCTGATGCGCGAATTCATGGATGACGACGTTGTGGCCGTCGGCCGAATCGGCCGCGCCGCGCACGACGTCGTCCCACGACAGCACGACATGCCCGCGCGCCGATGACTCGCCCAGATGGACCGCGCGCCCTTCATGCACGACGCCGGCGGCGTCGGTGCTCAGGCGCCGAACGGCGAACGCCGACGGATAGATGAGGATTTCACGCAGCGCCGGAAAGTAGCCGCTGCGCCGGTTCAGCAGCAGCAGGCAGGCCTGGGCGGCGATGGTCACCCGCATGTCGTCGGTCACGTCCAGTCCGTCGCAGCCGACAAAGGTTTTTTCGGCGACGAATACCTGGATGTGCTTCTTGAGCTGGAGCTGCAGGTCGGCCGGCAGCAGCCGGACCTGCGGCACACGCTGGCGCAGGATGGCCCGCCAGGCCGGCGGGAACGGCCGGCTGCGCAGCCAGCGGCGGCGCGACTCGATGCGCAGCGGTTCGGCGAGCAGCCAGACCGCCGGAATCAGCGTCAGCAGGATGAACAGGAGCAGCGGCACGTCTGGCCCGTTTCGCCGGTTGGGGTTCGCAGAAGCTGGGGACGCGCCGCCGTCATTTCAACGCTGCCGTGTCAGTCGCGCGGTGCGTCGCCCAGCGCCGCCGCACCGAGAAAGTCCATCTTGCCGACCTCGACGCCGTTGTGGCGCAGGATGGCGTAGGTGGTCGTGGCGTGGAAATACAGATTGGGCAGCACGAAATCGAGCAGATAGCGCAGCCCCTTGAAATGCGCGTCGCGCCCGGCCAGCCGGAACGTGATGTCGCGTTCCTCGCTGCCGTCGATCTGCGCGGCGCCGAAGCCCTGCACGAAATCGACGGCCTTGGCGATGCGCGCCTGCAGTTCGGCGAAGGTTGCCTCATTGTCTTCCCAGCGCGGCACCTCGGCACCGGCCAGACGCGCCGCGCCGCCCTTGACGATGTCGGTCGCGATCTGCACCTGACGCGCCAGCGCGAACATGTCGGGCGCGAGTCGCGCGTTGACGAAAACCGACTCGTCGATCTTGCGGTTGGCAGCATCGGCCGCCCCCTTCGCGAGCACGTCGGACATGTTCCGGAGCACCCGCACGAAAACGGGTATCGAAGTTTCATACATGGAAATCGTCATCATCGCTTCCTTCAATAGAGATTCAAGATGCAAGATTCAAGATGCAAGGGGCCGGATTCATCGAGCGTCGGGCTTTGCCCTTGAATCTTGCATCTTGCATCTGCCTCACCACGGCAGCGTTTCGCCGACGTGCGTGAAGGTGCCGGTCGGGCCGTCGGCGGGCAGGGTGGCCAGCAGCACGCTGGTGCGGCCGCCTTCCGATACTTCGATCGGCGCGTTCTCGCCGCCCATGTCGGTTTTCACCCAGCCCGGATGCGCCGAATTGACCTTGATCGGCGTGTCGCGCAGTTCGGCGGCCAGGTGGACGGTGAAGGCGTTGAGCGCGGTTTTCGAGGCGTTGTAGGCAAAGGCCTTGGCGGCTGCGATCGGCGACTTCGGGTCGCTCTGCAGCGTGAGTGAGCCGAGAATGCTCGACAGGTTGACGATGCGGCCTTCCGGCGACAGGCGGATCAGCGGCAGCAGCAGCTGCGTCAGTTCGACCACGGCGAAGAAATTGACATCGAAGGTTTCGCGCAGCACGGCCGGCGTCACGCTGCTGGCGTTCGGTGCGAACAGGTCTTCCAGCGCGACGCCGGCGTTGTTCACCAGGATGTCGAGCTGGCCGTAGTGGTGCGCGAGGTGGTCATAGGCATTCTGGAAGGTGGCCGGCTTCTTCGCGTCGAACGCGATCGCGCTGGCGGTGATGCCTTCGGCGCGCAGCGCGGCGATGGCTTCCTCCGCGCGTTCGGCATTGCGCACGCCGAGCACCACTTCGATGCCGAGCCGGCCCAGGCCGCGTGCGGTTTCCAGGCCCAGGCCGCGGTTGGCGCCGGTGATGAAGGCAACTTTGCGGGTAACGGTCATGATGGATCTCCTCAATGATGTCGAGCATGCAGGGGCTGAACCGGCCCTGCGTCGGATGTGTTGATGGCTTCGGCCGGGTAGTCCCAGCCGCCGCCGAGCGCACGGATGAGACCGACGGCGGCACGCGCGCGTTCGCCTTCGAGCTGCGAAGCGATCCGCCGCTGCAGCAGCACGCTGCGGTCGGCGTCGATCACGTCGAGAAAGCTGACCGACCCTTCGCGGTACTGGATCTGCGACAGCTGCGCCGCGCGCGTCGCCGACCGCACCGCTTCGTCCTGGGTGCGCGTCTGGTCCGCCAGTATGCGCAGTCCGGCCAGATTGTCCTCGACTTCCCGGAAGGCATTCAGCACGGTCTGCCGGTAGGTGGCGACATCTTCCTCCCAGGCGGCACGGGCGCGCTCCAGACCGGCGTCGCGCGCACCGCCGTCGAAGATGGGCAGTGTGAGCATCGTGCCGACCAGCGGACCGAGCAGGAAGCTGCGGCTCGACCACTGGAACAGATTGCCCAGGTCAGACGATTCGTAACCCAGCGCGCCGGTCAGGTTCAGCCGCGGGAACCACGCCGTCTGCGCCACGCCGACCCGCGCATTGGCCGCTGCCATGGCGCGCTCGGCGGCGGCGATGTCGGGCCGGCGTTCCAGCAGCGCCGACGGCAGGCCGGCGGGCACCTGGATGCTGACCTGCTGCAGCGGGCTCGGCGGCAGGCTGAAATCGGCCGGTGCGCGACCGAGCAGCAGCGCCAATGCATGTTCGGCGTTGGCGCGGCGGCGGGCGACGCCGAACGATTCCGACTGCGCCGACGCCAGTTCGGTCTTCGCGCGCGCCAGATCCAGCTCGCTGATGTCGCCCTCGTCGAAGCGTCGCTGCACCAGACGCAGCGCGTCGCTGCGCAACTGCACGGTGCCGGCGTACAGCGCCTGTTCGGCGTCCAGTTCACGCAGCAGGAAATAGCCCTGGGCGACGTCGGCCTGCAGCGCGAGCTGCACCGAGCGGAACAGCGCCTCGCGCTGCTGCGCCGTGGCCGATGCGGCATCGATACCGGCGGCGACGCGGCCGAACAGATCGACCTCGTAGCCCACCGTGGCCTGGGCGCGCCACAGCGTCAGCGAACTGGCGTCGCCGCCATCCGGCAGGCCACGCGAGGCGGGGGCGGCGCGCTGCCGGGTCGGGCCGAAGCCCGCGCTGACCTGCGGCGCGCGCAGCGAGCGGGCGTCCTTCAGCAGCGCACGCGACTGCGCCAGCCGGGCTGCGGCGGCCTTCAGGTCCTGATTCGCGGCCAGCGCCTGCGCCTGGAGGGTGTTCAGCGTGTCGTCGCCGAACACCGTCCACCACTCGCCACGTGCGATCTGTTCGGACGGCTGCGCCGGTTTCCAGTCGGCGTTGCCTGCCGCGGCTTCCTTGAATGCGGCCGGTGTGTCGACCGCCGGGCGCTCGTAGGGCTGCACGACCGAGCAGCCGGCGAGCAGCAGCAGGCTGGCCAGCAGCAACGCGGGCGCGCGGGTTCGGGGAATGAAGTTCATGCGTAGGTCTCCCGTTGATCAGTGGGCAGCCTGCGGCGCAAGCGCGGCAGCGGTGTCGGGGGTGTGGCCGGCGTGCGTCAGCCGGCGTCCGCTCAGCGAGCGCAGCAGCACGTAGAACACCGGTGTCAGGAAGAGGCCGAACAGCGTCACGCCGAGCATGCCGGAGAACACCGCCACGCCCATGGCATGCCGCATTTCCGAACCGGCGCCGGTCGAGGTGACCAGCGGCACGACCCCCATGATGAAGGCGATCGAGGTCATCAGGATCGGGCGCAGGCGCATGCGGCTGGCGTCGATCGCCGCCTGCACGATGCCGTGGCCGCGCAGTTCCAGTTCGCGCGCGAACTCGACGATCAGGATGGCGTTCTTCGCCGACAGCCCGACCAGCACCATCAGTCCGATCTGCGTGAAGATGTTGTTGTCGCCCGCGGTCAGCCAGACACCGGTCAGCGCCGCCAGGATGCTCATCGGCACGATCAGGATGACCGCCAGCGGCAGCGTCAGGCTTTCGTACTGCGCGGCGAGCACCAGGAACACCAGCAGCACGCTGATCGGGAAGATCCACACGCCGGCGTTGCCGGCCAGAATCTTCTGATACGTCAGGTCGGTCCATTCGAACTTGACGCCGCGCGGCAGTGTTTCGGCCGCGATGCGCTCGGCCGCGGCCTGCGCCTGGTCCGACGAATAGCCGGGCGCCGGACCCCCGTTGATGTCGGCCGCGGTGTAGCCGTTGTAGCGCACCACCATTTCCGGGCCGAACGAAGGCCTGACGGTGACCAGCGATGACAGCGGCACCATGTCGCCGTTGGCATTGCGCGTCTTCAGCTGCAGGATGTCCTCGGCCTGGGCGCGGAACGGCGCATCGGCCTGGGCCCTGACCTGATACACGCGGCCGAAGCGGTTGAAGTCGTTCACGTACAGCGAGCCGAGATAGATCTGCATGGTGTCGAACACGTCGGTGATCGGCACACCGAGTTGCTTGGCGCGCGCCCGGTCGAGATCGACGTCGAGCTGCGGCACGTTGATCTGGTAGCTGGAGAAGGTCGGGCCCAGTTCGGGTGCCTTGGCCGCCGCGGCGACGAAGGCCTGCGCGGCAGCGTCCAGTTCGGCGTAGCCGAGCGATCCGCGGTCCTGCAGCTGCAGCTTGAAGCCACCCAGCGTGCCCAGCCCCATGACCGGCGGCGGTGGGAACACCGCGATGTAGGCGTCCTGGATCGCGGCGAACTTCTGGTTCAGCGAGGCGGCGATGGCGCCGGCCGACAAGTCCGCGCTTTTCCGCTCGTCGAACGGTTTGAGCGTGGCGAACACGATGCCGGCGCTCGAACTGTTGGTGAAGCCGTTGATCGACAGGCCGGGGAAGGCGACCGCGTTTTCCACCCCGGGCTGCGCCAGCGCGATGTCGCCCATGCGGCGGATCACGTCTTCGGTGCGGTCGAGCGAGGCGCCTGACGGCAGCTGAGCGAAGCTGATCAGGTACTGCTTGTCCTGCGCCGGCACGAAGCCGCCGGGTACCAGATACGACAGGCCGACGGTGGCGGCGAGCAGCACGCCATACACGCCCATGGCGGACGCCTTGCGCGAGATGACGCCCGACACGCCGCGCGAATAGCGGTCCGACGCGCGGCTGAACACGCGGTTGAAGGCGGCGAAGAAGCGGCCGAACAGTCGGTTCATGATGCGCGTGAGCAGGTCCGGCTTCGCGTCGTGGCCCTTGAGCAGCAGCGCCGCCAGCGCCGGCGACAGCGTCAGCGAGTTGAAGGCGGAAATCACCGTCGAAATGGCGATGGTCATCGCGAACTGCTTGTAGAACTGGCCGGTCAGGCCGGTCATGAAGGCGAGTGGCACGAAGACCGCGACCAGTGTCAGCGCGATGGCGATGATGGGCCCGCTGACTTCCTGCATCGCGCGGTAGGTCGCGTCGCGCGGACTCAGGCCTTCGCTGATGTTGCGCTCGACGTTCTCGACCACGACGATGGCGTCGTCCACTACGATGCCGATGGCCAGCACCATGCCGAACAGCGACAGCGCGTTGATCGAGTAGCCGAAGCCGAGCATCAGCGCGAAGGTGCCGACGATGGACACCGGCACCGCGAGCAGCGGAATGATGGAGGCGCGCCAGGTCTGCAGGAACAGGATGACCACGAGCACGACCAGCGCCACCGCTTCGAGCAGGGTGACGATGACCGCCTTGATCGACGCGCGCACGAACTGCGTCGGGTCATACACGATGCGGTATTCGACCGAGGCCGGAAAGTCGGCCGACAGTTCTTCCATGGTCTGGCGCACGCGGTCCGACACGTCGAGCGCATTGGCGCCGGGCGACTGGAAGATCGGGATGGCGACCGCCGGCTTGTTGTCGAGCAGCGAACGCAGGCCGTATTCCGATGCCGCCAGTTCGATGCGCGCCACGTCGCCCAGGCGCGTGATGCCGCCGTCCGGCGACGACTTCAGGATGATGTCCGCGAATTCCGCTTCGGTCTTCAGCCGGCCCTGCGCATTGATCGACAGTTGCAGCGGCACGTCGCGTGCGCTGGGCGAGCCGCCGATGACGCCGGCCGCCACCTGCACATTCTGTTCGCGGATCGCGCGCACCGCGTCGCTGGCGGTCAGGCCGCGCTGCGCGACCTTCTGCGGATCGAGCCACACGCGCATCGCGTAGTTGCCGGAGCCGAACAGGCCGACCTCGCCGACGCCTTCCAGCCGCGCCAGCCGGTCCTTCACGTTGATGACCGCGTAATTGCGCAGATAGGTCATGTCGTAGCGGTCGTCCGGCGACGTCAGGTGCACCACCATCGTCATGGTGGGCGAGCTCTTGATCGTCGTCACGCCGAGCCGCTGCACGTCTTCCGGCAGTCTCGGCAGCGCCTGCGACACGCGGTTCTGCACCAGTTGCTGCGCCTTGTCCGGGTCCATGCCCAGACGGAAATAGACCGTCAGCGTCAGGTTGCCGTCGCTGTTCGCCTGCGACTGCATGTACAGCATCTGTTCCACGCCGTTGATCGATTCTTCGAGCGGCGAAGCGACGGTTTCCGCGATCACCTTGGGGTTGGCGCCCGGGAACTGCGCGCGCACGACGACCGACGGCGGCACCACTTCCGGGTATTCGGAAATGGGCAGCTGGAACAGCGACAGCGCGCCGGCCAGCAGGATGAGCATCGACAGCACGCCGGCGAAGATCGGGCGGTCGATGAAGAATCGGGAAATGTTCATGGCTTCAGGCCTTCACGTTCGGGGTGTGCCGGGTCGGCTGCGCGGGCGCATCGACCAGCACTTCGCGGTTCATCGGCACGGTCTTCGGACTCACCGTATCGCCGGGCCGGGTGCGCTGCAGGCCATTGACGACGATGCGTTCGCCGGCACTCAGACCGCTCTCGACGATGCGCAGGCCGCTCTGGCGCGCGCCCAGCCGCACTTCGCGGTAGGCGGTGCGGTCGGTCTGGTCGAGCACCAGCACGAAGCGCTTGTCCTGATCGGTGCCGATGGCGCGTTCGTCGATCAGCAGCGCCTCGCGCGGTGCGCCGCCGCCGAGCCGGATGCGCGCGTACAGCCCCGGCAGCAGCAGGCCGTCGGCGTTGTCGAACACGGCGCGCACGCGGATCGTGCCGGACGAGGTGTCGAGCCGGTTATCCACCGACGACACGCGGCCGCGACGCGAATGGCCGTCTTCGTCGGCCAGGCCGAGAAACACGGCGACCGGTTCGCCGCCGGCGGCGCGCGCCGGATTGACGTACTTCAGGAAGCTCTTTTCGTCGACGTCGAACGCGGCATAGACGGTGTCCATCGACACCAGCGTGGTCAGTGGCACGGTGCCGGCGCCGGCGGCGACGATGTTGCCGACCGTCACTTCGGCGCGCGAAATGCGGCCCGACACCGGTGCCGTGATGCGCGTGTATTCGAGGTTGAGCCGGGCCGAGGTCAGCGCGGCCTGCGCCGCCTGCACCTGGGCGGCCGCCTCGCGCGCGGCATTCTGCTTCTCGTCAAGATCGCGTCGCGCGATCGCGTTGTCGGCGGCCAGGCGCTGGCCGCGCGCCATGTCGGTGGCGGTGTAGGCCGCGCGCGTTTCGGCCGCCGCAAGCTGGGCCCGTGCGCGTTCGACCTCGGCGGCATACGGGCGCGGGTCGATGGTGAACAGCAGGTCGCCCTTGTTCACCCGCGCGCCGTCGCGGAAGTGCACCGCGGTCAGCGTGCCCGACACCAGCGGCCGGATGTCGACGCGATCGACCGCTTCGAGGCGCCCGGAATAGTCCTGCCAGTCGATGATGGTCTGACTGGTCACTTCAGCCACCTCGACCACGGTGGCGGGCGGTGCGGCGGTCGCCGCGGCGTCCGGCGCGTCGGCCCGGGCGTGCAGCACGGCCGCGCCACCGCCGATCAGGATCAGCGAGGCCGCGAGGAAGGTGAGCGTATGACGACGGTTCAGGATGGACATGGCTGACCTCATGGAAGGATGGAAGCGGGATTCAATGGGTATGAAAGAGGAATTCATTCATCATTCGAATCCGGCGCGAGGCTCGTGCACCGGCCGAGCCGGCAGCGCATGAACTGGATCGCGCCGGCGAGTACCGGTGGATGGGCGAGCAGGCCGGCGTGTGTCACGCCGGCAAAGCGTTCGACCTGGGTGTGCACGCCAGCGGAAATCAGCGCCGCGCCATATTTTTCGGCTTCGCAGTGCAGCAGGTCGTGTTCAGCCGTGGCGATGTAGGCGGGCGGCAGTCCGGCCTGGCGGCACGATTCAAGCGGCGCGGCATAGGGATGCAGGCGCTGTGACAGCCGCGGCAGGTACTGGCGGTAGCAGTCGGTGCAGTCCGCGACGCTGAGGTCGGACTGCAGTCGTTGCGCGTCGCCGGCGCGCGTCATGCTCGGGTCGAGCATCGGCCCGATCAGCACCTGCACCGCGATGCGGAAGTCCTGCCGGTCGCGCGCCATCAACGCAAGGCTGGCGGCCAGATTGCCGCCGGCGTCATCGCCGGCGACAACGAGGCGCTCCGGGTCGGCGCCGAGGGTGGCCGCGTGTTCCACCGCCCACAGGGTTGCGGCGTAGGCGTCCTCCGGCGCGGCGGGAAAGGGATGGGCCGGCGCCAGCGCATAGCCGACCGACAGCACCGCAGCGGGCAGTCCGGCGGCGATGAATCGGGCAGCGGCATCGGCGTCGTCGAGCGAACCCGCGACGAAGCCGCCGCCGAGCAGGTAGATCACCAGCGGCAGCCGCACGTCGGAGGCGGGCCGGTAGAGCCGCAGCGGGATGCGGCCATTCGGGCCGGCGATGTCCAGGCTGCGCCAGGGCAGGGCGGGCGAACGATCGTTTGTGGTGTCGTGGTGCGGCGGGGGCATGCGGTCAGTCCTGTCGGCGGGGCCGGAATCGAGGTGTGACCGGATTGTCTGTGTTGGCGCTATCTGGATAAATAGCGATAATTCGTTAACACTATTCGCCATTTACGAACAATCGGTCGTCGGTGACGACCCTTTCCGACGGAGTTGCGCCATGGATCGCTTGCAGGCCATGCAGGTATTCACCCGCGTTGTGGATTCCAACAGCTTCACCCGTGCCGCCGACAGCCTCGGCCTGCCGCGCGCCACCGTCACCACGGCCGTGCAGAACCTGGAGAACCTGCTGCACGTGCGGCTGCTCAACCGCACCACGCGCCGGATCAGCCTGACGCCCGACGGCGCGGCGTACTACGAGCGCTGTGCGCGCATCCTGGCCGACATCGAAGAGACCGAGGCATCGTTCCGGGAAGTGTCGCGCGGTCCGAAAGGCCGGCTGCGCATCGACGTGCCGGCGCCGGTCGGCCGGCTGTTCCTGATCCCGCGCCTGTGCGAGTTCCACACCCGCTATCCGGACATCGAACTGGTGATCGGCATGGGCGACCGCCCGGTCGACCTGGTGCGTGAAAGCGTCGATTGCGTCATCCGGGTGGGCGAACTGCAGGACTCGACGCTGGTGGCGCGACGCATCGGCACGATGGAAACGGTCACCTGCGCAGCGCCCGACTATCTGGAGCGCCATGGGGCACCCGGCTCGCTCGACGACCTGCAGGACCACCGCGCAGTGCATTACTTTTCCAGTCGCACCGGCCGCGTCATCGATCTCGATTTCGTCGTCGACGGCAAGGTGGTCGAGGTGAAGGTGCCGGGCAAGGTGTCGGTAAACGATGCCGACGCCTACGTCGCCTGCGGTCTGCAGGGTTTCGGCGTCATCCAGCCGCCCCGCTTCATGGTGCATGCGCACCTGCAGTCAGGTGCGCTGCGCGAGGTGCTGCCGCAGTGGCAGCCGTCACCGATGCCGATTTCGGTCGTCTACCTGCAGAACCGGCATCTGTCGCCCAAGGTGCGTGCCTTCGTGGAGTGGGCCGCTGAACTGTTCAGTCGCTGCCCCATTCTCGGGCGCTGCGACGGGCACAGCACCGAATGCAGCTTTGTCGGCACGCAGGACGGGCACACGCTGCAGGCCTTGATGGATCAGCCGGATATGGCCGTTCAGTCCTGAGCGCGGGCGGGGTTGTTGCGCGGGCTGCACCGGTCAAGTTCGGGGTGGCCGGGCCGTTAGAACAAGTCTGAATCCGCAACCATCGACTGACCATGACTCGTTCACTTCCGGTTCGGCAGGCAGGCGCCGGCTGCGAGGGCTGCCTCACGCCTGCTGAACATTCCTTCAGTATCGCCTTCGCCTATCAGCCGATCGTCGATGTACGCGATCGCAGCGTCTTCGCGCACGAGGCGCTTGTCCGCGGTCCGGCTGGAGAAGGTGCGGCGTCGGTGCTCGACAAGGTGGATGACAGGAACCGCTACTGGTTCGACCAGATCTGCCGCCGCACGGCGATCCAGGGCGCAGCGCGCCTTGGCATGTCCGAACTGCTGTCGATCAACTTTCTGCCCAATGCAATCTACCGGCCCGAGGTGTGCATCCGGGCGACGCTCGATGCGGCGCGCGACTTCAACTTTCCGGTCGAGCAGATCCTGTTCGAAGCCACCGAAGGCGAGCGGGTCGGCGATGCGCGCTGGCTGAGCGAAATTTTCACCGAGTATCAGCGCCTCGGATTCAAGACGGCGATCGATGATTTCGGGGCCGGCTATTCCGGACTGAACCTGCTGGCACTGTTCCAGCCGGACTACATCAAGATCGACATGGAACTGATCCGCAACATCGACCAGCGTCGCGCCAGCCGCGCCATCGTGCGCGGCGTGTTGCGCACCTGCGAGGAACTGGGCATCACGGTCATCGCCGAAGGCGTTGAAACCGCGGCCGAGCGCGACGTGCTTGTCGACTCCGGCGTGCGGCTGATGCAGGGCTGGTTGTTCGCGAAGGCGGCCTTCAATTCGATCGCCACGGTGGACCCGCTCGCCTGGCCCGATCCGTCACGCGTCCTGCCGCCGCGCAGGCGCGCCTCCGATCAACTCCCGCCTTCATGAAGCGGTCAGTCGCCAGACGCGCCGGTGCGCCGGCTGCGCTCGATCCGGGCAGCATGTTCGACCATGCTGCAGCCGGCATCGCGTGGTTCGATGCCGACGATGTGCTGCGCTATGCGAACCGCTGGTTCGAGTCGAGCTACAACGTCCGTGCGGCGGACCATCCGAGCTGGGAAGACATGATGCGCAACTGCCACGCCACGCGGCAGGGCGTGCTGATCGACACCGACGACATCGATGGCTGGCTGGCCGCGGTGCAGTTGCGCCGGCGCAGCCAGCCGACGCGCAGCTTCGAATCCGATCTGACCGACGGGCGCTGGGTATGGGTGGTCGAAACCATTGACGCGGGCGGTGGCGTGCTGACGCTGGCCAGCGACATTTCGGACCTGAAACAGCGCGAAGTGATGCTGCAGCAGAACTACGACCACGCACTGCATGTGTCGCAGCGCGACGCGCTGACCGGCCTGTACAGCCGGCGCTACGCGTTCGAACACCTGCAGGCGGCGGTTGCGGCATCGATCACCGGGAACACGACGCTGGTTCTGGTGATGATCGACATCGATCACTTCAAGGCCTGCAACGATCTGCACGGCCACGACGTCGGTGACCAGGTGCTGCGCGACTTCGCGGAGCGCCTGCGCAGTGGCATCCGCGCCAGCGATGTGGCGGCACGTATCGGCGGCGAGGAATTCCTGCTGATCATGCCCGACATGCCCATTTCGGGCGTCGCGATGCTGTTGACCCGGCTGCAGGCACCGGAATCCACGCCAACCAGATTGCCCGCCTACACCTTTCCCGCAGGTGTGACGGCGGTGCGGCCCGACGACTGTCCGGAGACCTTGTTCCGGCGTACCGACAGGGCGCTGTATACGGCGAAGAACCGCGGTCGCAACCGCTACGTCATCGTCTGACGAAGCCTGCTGCGAAAACGCTTCGCGGTGTGTGGAGATTGAACTGCAAACCGCGTTTGCCGCGCGCGTGCCATGGGCAAGGTGTGCCACGAAGTCGACACTGGCCGTCTCGACGAGGAGCGCAACGCGGCCCGCGATTCACGCCTAAAACTCGTCTGCCGCACCGGCCCAGCGACAGTCGTCGCCGCTGTGCTTGGCGCGATACATCGCCTGATCGGCAGCTTCCAGCAGGGCGAGCGCGTCTTCGCCGTGATCCGGATAGACCGCGATACCGATGCTGGGCAGCACCGTGAGGTGGCGACCGCCCAGCGCGACGGGCTGGCCGAGCGCGCTGCGAATCTTGCGAGCGACCACCAGGGCGTCATCCGGCTGAAGAATGCCGGGCAGCAGCACGACGAATTCATCGCCGCCAACGCGCGCCACCGTATCGGCATCGCGAACACAGCGCTTGAGCCGCTGCGCGGTTTCCTGCAGCAGCTGATCGCCGGTCGCATGTCCCAGCGTGTCGTTCACTTCCTTGAACCGGTCAAGATCCAGATAGAGCAGGCCAACGTGAGCGTGCTCACGGCGCGCGGCCGACAGCGCGGTGTCGAGCCGGTCGCGCAGCAGCGCGCGGTTGGGCAGGCCGGTCAGTTCATCGAACTGGGCCATGCGCTTGAGCTGTGCCAGCAGCTGCATGCGTTCGATGGCGGTGGCCACCTGAGTGGAGACAAAGTGCAGCAGCGCCATGTCGCGGTCGGTGTAACCGGCTTCGCCCGGCATGCTCTTGAGCACCAGCGCACCGGTCGTGCGGTGCTCGGTCTTCAGCGGCACGGCCAGCCAGCAGCAGGCGTCGGGTGTGGCGGCGGTACGCAGCTGCGACTGCCCGGTACGCACCACTTCGCTGCACAGTGCGTGCGGCGGAGCTGCTCGATGTTCGTCGAGACTGTAGGGAAAGCTGAGCACACCGTCGCCATCAATGGTGGCGACGAAAAAGTTGTTGGCCGGTACCAGGCTGTCGATGATCAGCCGGATGTGCGCGCACAACGCCGGCAGGTCGCTTGCTGCGTGCGCCGCTTCGGACAGCGCATACAGCGCGGCCTGGGTGGCCTCTGCTCGCTTGCGCTCCGTGATGTCGCGCGCAACCGCAATGCGCAGCCGGTCGGATTCCCACCAGCGGGCCGACCACAGGATATGCACGCGCCGGCCGTCCTTGCGCACATAGCTGTTCTCGAAGTTCAGCTTGTGTTCGCCCGCCATGATGTCGGCGGCCGCCTGCAGCGTGCGCGCGCGATCTTCCGGCGCCACCAGTTCGATCATCGCGCGGCCGACCATCTCGTCCTGCGTGTAGCCGAAGATGCGTTCGCAGGCCGCGCTGACGAACACGAAGCGGCCGTGTTCATCGACCACGCATATGGCGTCGGGCAGCAGGTCCAGGAAGGCCCGTTTGGCGAGTATCGGCGGTAATGGCATAGCCGTGAAAATACTACGCATGCCCGGCCCGGCGGGTGAATTTTGATTGCGTGCGGCGGGATCGTCGTCTGACGATCGCCCTGCGATCAACGTTGCGGCACGACGCGCAGGCTGTCCATCAGGCGTTCTGCGCCCGGACGGCCACGATCGAAATAGCGGCCGCGCGGAGCGTCGAACAGCATCAGGTAGAGCCGGTCGCCGATGACCGCACCTCGACCGATACCGGCGCGTTCCACTTCCTGACTGCGCGCCGTGTACAGATACTCGAAGCGGAAGCCGGGGCTGTCCGACACCGTGTCGGGTGCCAGCGACTGCAGCTGGAACTGGCCACCATTGCCGGCCAGCATCGTTTCCACGAGACCGACAATGTCTTCCGGCGACATGGTGCGGCGGAACAACGGGGGCTTGCCATTGCGCGGCGCCAGGTCGTCCAGCGCCACGCCGTCGGCCACCCCGCTGAAGAACGTCAGCAGATCGATCGGCACACCGTGCTGCGTCCACATTTCGCGGTGTCTTGAACCGTACGGCGTGTGGTGATTCCAGTCGCCGCCGGCCTGCACTTCCATGCTGCCGCGCACCAGTACCGGGGCGGATTCGACCCGCTTGAACTGGCCGCCGCAGCCGGTCAGCAGAAGGGTGAGGCAGAGCAGGCAGATCAGTTTCATGGTGCGGGGGTCTCGACGTAGCTACGGATCATCGGCGCATCGGGTGCGCCGGGCCGAAGTTCAAGATAATTGCGGAAGGCATTGCGCGCGCCTTCGGCATCGTTACGGCGGCGCAGTATCTGGCCGCGCAGCCGCATCGCTTCGGCCGGCCGGTCCGGCAGCGCGTCGGCCTCGTCGAGCGCGGCAAGCGCCTGCTCGAAATCCTCGTCGCGGGCGCGCGAGCGCAGCGCTTCGGCCCGCGCATAGAGCAGTTGTCCGTCGCGTCCGTGGTGCGTCATCAGGCGGTCGAACAGGCGCAGGGAACTGTCCGGTACGCGCCGGCGCAATTCGTCCTGCAGCATCTGCAGCCGCAGCGGCGCGATGTGTGTGCGGTAGCGTTCGGCGTGCACCTCGCCGGGCGCGCCGTCGCTGGCCAGTGCCTTCGCAGCCGCCTGCAGCGTGTCGCGACGTTCGTCGGCGGACGGATGGGTGGCGAACAGCAGCGTGCCGCCGCCGTCTTCGCCGGCGTTCTCCTCGATCAGCTGCGCCCAGACCCTGGAGGCCTCGCCGGCGTCGTAGCCGGCACGATGCATCAGTTCCAGCCCGATGGCATCCGCTTCGCGCTCGTGGTCGCGCGAAAACGAATAGACGCTGGCCAGCACGCCCAGCTGGGCGACCTGACCGATGCTGCCGGCGCCGGCAGCCCCGAGCGCAAGACCCAGGAACTGTGCGAAACCCGCCTTGGCGCGCGCGTCGCGCAGGCGTTCCAGGCTGTGCCGCTTCAGATAGTGACCGACCTCGTGCGCCAGCACGGCAGCCAGCTGCGCTTCGTTGGCGGCGCGCAGCAGCAGGCCGCTCCACACCTGCATCATGCCGTTGGGCGCCATGCTGGCGTTGAAGTAGGGCGTGCGAACCAGATAGACACGCATGTCGGGGCAGTGATCGCCGGCGAGCCGGCAGGCGATGTCGGACACATAGCGCTGCAGCGCGTCGTCGCCGAGCAGGAAGCGCGAGCGGCGCAGCCGTTCTTCCTCGCGGTCCATCAACGCCCACAGGCCCCCTTCGTCGCTGGCCAGGTCCGGCCGGGCGAAGCGCGGCGTATCGGCGACGCCGGCCGGCGCGCCGCCGGGCCAGAACGCCAGCAGTCCGCTGCCGCAGCAGCCGCAGAGCAGATCACGACGTCGCATGTCAGCGCGGAAACTTGTCGAGCAGGGCGCTGATCGACTCTTCCGCCGGTTCGGCTTCCCGCAGGTCGCCGGTGCCGCGCAGCAGACGGTTGAACCACACGATGTCACCGCTCCGGAGATCGACCAGCGAGGCGTAGCCGGTCTGGATGCCGCCCGGCATGGCCACGCCCAGCATGGCAGCCAGCACGATCGCCGCCTTGCGTTCGGCGGTGGCGTAACTGTCGCGGATGTACAGGAAGAGGGCGTAGTCGGCGCCGCTGGCGTCGCGCAGACGCGAGGTGTCTGCGCCGATATGCCATTCGAGGCGCTTTTCCTTGGTCGGCAACGCATAGGGCGCGATGTAGTGATGCAGCGCGATCGCGGTGGCCACCGTACCGTGCAGGTGATTCAGCGCGACCGCGTCGCTGTCGCTCAGGTCGGTTTCGTGCAGGGTGACGCCCAGCGATGCTTCACGACGCCGGACCGAAGCACGCAGATGTTTCGTGGCCTGATCGGTCCATTGCGCCTGCGGCTCGGCAACGCCACCGGCGCCCACCGAAAACAACTCGACGTCGAGTGGCATCAGCACGATGCGCGCGCTGTCAGGCAGACGGCCGAATTCAGGCGCCGTGGCCGCCTGCGACCAGGCGGGCCGGGCGCCCAGGCACAGCAGGACAATGACAAAAACTGTGACAGAAACCGACAGGACAGGGGACGGAACCGAGCGGACTGAAAAACGCGACATCACGACATGCCAACAGCGAAAAGCGGAGCCGCGATTCTATGCGAAAAAAATGCGCCGGCGCCGGTTCCGTCGATTCAGATTGCGCTGCCGTCGCCCGGCACGACGCGACAGCCCATGATGCGCCAGCTGCCATCTTCCACACGCCCCATGCGGTAGATCGCGACCCACAGTACGCCGTCGGCATCGGACATTTCGACCGCCTGGAAAACTTCGTCGTCCTCCAGCTCCGGTTCGAGAAAGCCGACCGAACGCGGCCGGTACACGACCGGGTAGCTCTTGCGCACCATTTCAAGGAAGCCTTCCGGTGCCGGGAAGCGCTTGCGGATATCCGGGAAGGCGTAGGACAGGGCGCGCGGTCCGTCGTCCGCTGCGAAGGCCGCCAGCTGCGCCTCGATGACGGCGCGCACCGCTTTCGCCTCGGCCGCATCAAATTTGCCGATGTCGCCCGCCTGCGCGGGCAGTGAAAGCATCAGCAGGACGACGAACAGGACATGCGTCAGGCGGCGGGACAGGCGTTTCATGGTCGACTCCGTGGCGGGCGGCGCGATCGGGTGGGTGGTCAAGCTACTACGTGCAGCGGACTCCGGCGGATGCATCGACCCGGGTCCGCTGCGCCCCTTGATCAGCGTAGCCCAGCCAGGCGCCGCTGTCAGCCGTCGGCGTTGATGCGCGCGATCAGCGCGCGCAGCGTGTTGTCGGCTTGCGCATTGTCGACCTGGCAGGTGCCGGCAGCCTGGTGGCCGCCGCCGCCATAGGCCAGCATCAGTTCTCCGACATTGGTGCGGCTGGACCGGTCAAGGATGGATTTGCCGGTGGCGAACACCGTGTTCTGCTTCTGCACGCCCCACATGATGTGGATGGAGATGTTGGTGTCCGGGAACAGCGCATAGATCATGAAGCGGTTGGTGGCCCAGATCGTTTCCTCGTTGCGCAGGTCGAGCACGGCAAGATTGCCGTGCTGGCGGGTGCAGCGCAGGATCTGCGCCTTCGCCTTTTCGGCCTGGTCGAAGTACAGCTCGACGCGCTCCTGCACGTCGGGCAGTTGCAGGATGTCGGTGATCGTGTGATTCCGGCAGTACTGGATCAGATCCATCATCAGCGCGTAGTTGCTGATGCGGAAATCACGGAAGCGGCCCAGCCCGGTGCGGGCGTCCATCAGGTAGTTCAGCAGCACCCAGCCTGTCGGGTCGAGAATCTCGTCGCGCGAAAACTGCGCCGCATCGGCCTTGTCGACGGCCTCCATCATGTCCATCGCGATGGTCGGGAAAGTCGTCGGACCGCCGTAGTAGTCGTACACGACGCGCGCAGCGGACGGCGCATCGGCGTGAATGATGTGATTGGGTCGCTCGCCGGGGTTGCGCAGCGTCTCCGAAAGATGATGATCGAACGCGAGGTGTGCGCCCGCGACATAGGGCAGGTTGGTCGTGATGTCGCGGTCGGTGATGTCGATCTTGCCGTCCTGCATGTCCTTCGGGTGCACGAACTTGATTTCGTCGATCAGGTTCAGCTCGTTCAGCAGCACGGCGCAGACCAGGCCGTCAAAATCGCTGCGGGTGACGAGGCGGAATTTCTGTGTGCTCATGGGGATGGCTCCGGTGCGGGATCAGGTGTCGATACCGAGCTTCTACGGCGCCCTTTGACGGGTCTTGAACGCGGTCGCGCGGGCCCGCGCGATATAATCCGCAGCAGTTCCGGCGACATCGGGTTGCCGGACGGCACGCCTTGGCGTGCCAGACCGGCAGTCGGGGTGTTCATGTCGCAACTTCTTTCCGCTGTGTCGGCGTCGCCCGACGTGGCGCAACCGTCCAGCACCTTCCTCAAGTTCCGCAAGCGGCTCGAACGCGCGACCGGGCAGGCGATCGCCGATTATTCGATGATCGAAGACGGCGACGTGATCATGGTGTGCATGTCCGGCGGCAAGGATTCCTACACGATGCTGGAACTGCTGCGTGGCCTGCAGCAGCGCGCGCCGGTGCGCTTCCGCCTGATCGCGTTCAATCTCGACCAGAAGCAGCCGGGTTTTCCGGACCACATCCTGCCGGCCTATTTCGAATCGATCGGCGTCGAGTACCGGATCGAAACCGAAGACACCTACAGCATCGTCAAGGACAAGATACCCGAGGGCAAGACGACCTGCGGCCTGTGCTCGCGACTGCGCCGCGGCATCATCTACCGCGTCGCTGGCGAGATGGGTGCGACCAAGATCGCGCTCGGCCACCACCGCGATGACCTGCTGGAAACACTGTTCCTGAACATGTTCTTCGGCGGCAAGATCAAGTCGATGCCGCCCAAGCTGGTGAGCGACGACGGCCGGCACATCGTCATCCGGCCGCTGGCCTACTGCACCGAGCGCGACATCGAGCGCTTCGCCCGCGTGATGGCCTATCCGATCATTCCGTGCAACCTCTGCGGCTCGCAGGAGAACGCGCAGCGCAAGCAGGTCAAGGCGATGCTGCAGGAGTGGGCGCGCCTCCATCCCGGACGCATCGAATCGATGGCGACCGCCCTGCGCAACGTCGTGCCGTCGCATCTGGCCGATTCGAAGCTGTTCGATTTCGCAGGCCTGCAGCCGGGCACCGACGTGGGCGGGGGCGACACCGCCTTCGATCCGGTCGAACTGCCGGCGCGCCGCTGGGTGGATGAGGACGCCATCGGCGGCATCCCGCTCCGGCTCGACATCGCGGCGAGCGGCGGCTGTGCTTGAGCGCTGGCTGCGCCGCAGCCCGCGGGGCCCGGACAACGCCGAAGTGCGCATCCTGTTCTGCTGCATGGGCAATATCTGTCGCTCGCCGACCGCCGAAGGCGTCGTGCGGGCGAAGCTTGAAGGCGCAGGGCTCGCGGACCGTGTCGAACTGGCCTCTGCCGGCACGCATGCACACCATGTCGGCAGCCGCACCGATCCGCGTGCGCAGGCCGCCGCAGCGGCACGCGGGTTCGACCTGTCGCATATCCGCGCCCGGCGCGTCACCGTCGAGGATTTTGCTCGCTACGACCGCATCTACGCGATGGATCGCGACAATTTGCGCAACCTGCAGCGCAGCTGTCCCGAGGGTGTGCAGCACAAGCTCGCATTGTTCCTGCAGCACGCGGAATCCTTCGTCGAGGACGAAGTTCCGGACCCTTACTACGGCGGTCCGGCCGGGTTCGAACGCGTGCTCGATCTGATCGAGGATGCCGCCGACGGATTGATCCGTGATCTGTCACAGCAGCTGAAATGAAAGCGGGCGGCCGAAGCCGCCCGCATCCTCGTGCCTGACAGTCTTACTTGTCCAGCAGCGCCTTCAGGTTCGTCAGACCGTCGGTGTAGACCTTCCTGATCGTGCTGGTTGCCGTGTCATCGTCCTTGCCGGCCGCCGGGTAGTCTCCCTGATCGACGCGGAAGAACACCGAACGCCACTCCACTTCGCTCCCGCCACCGGCCGCCGGCTTCACCGTGAGCCACGACTTGTACTTGGTGACCGGCAGCGCACCGCCGTCCTGTGCGGTGTAGATCAAGCTGCGCTCTTCATCGGAAATCTTTTCCAGCTTTTCGATCACCTCACCGCCGCCCTTCACCTTGAGCGTGCGCACAGACCCCACTTCGCTGCCGGCGGTGGCGGTACTGCTTTCGATGGCCGGATGCCAGGCCTGCAACTGGGTGAAGTCCTTCACCTTGGCCCACACCACGTCCGGGCTGGCCTTCAGCGTGATGGTTTCGTTGGCCTTGAGTCGCGACGGGCCGTGGGCGAACACCAGGGTGCTGGCGAGCAGGGTCATCAGTGCAGCAAGGAAACGCATGTGAATCTCTCCTCTGTGGATGTTGTTTGTAAAGGCGACGAGTGTCGGTGATAACGGTTTGCGTGACCCGGGAAAAACACCCCGGTCGCACTGCTGTGCCGGCGCCATGAAAAGGGCCCGGTCTGCACCGGGCCCCAGTCATTGCGGACGACCTGACGCGCGAAATTACTCGCCGCGCGTTTCCACCTGTTGCATCGGTTCGCTGGCGATCACCGGCGCCTGACGACGGCGACGCCCCAGCAGGACCGGCTCGGGCTCGATCGGCGCCTGACCTGCACCGCTGCCGGGCTGTGTTTCCACCATGACAAGGCCGCTTGCATCAAGCGACGTCTGCAGGTCGACCGGCGCAGCCACAGGTGTCGGCGCAACCTGGATCGGTGACGAACCCATGCTTTCCATGGCACGCACCAGCGTTGATTCGGCGCTGTCGGTCACCGGCGGCGCAACCCGCACGACCGGCACGTCGGCGACGACCGGGGTGTCGACGACCGGTGCAGCCTGAACGGCTTCGGGGGCGACCTGCTCCACCGCATCCGCTTCGGCAACCGTCATCACGGCCGGGGCCGGTACTTCGATCTGCACCGGTGCTTCGGCCTGTACGGGCGCTTCCTCGATCACCGCAACCACCGGTTCGGCACTGGTCACGATGTCGGCCGGTGCGTCCTGTACGGCAGCCGGCGCAGGTGCCGGTGCGTCCACGACCGGCTCGGCGGCGGCCAGCGCCAGCGGTGCCTGCGCATCCGTCAGATCGACCGGCGCTTCGTTGGCAGCCGCCGTCACCCCCTCGATATCGCCCTCGACGGCGGCGACATCATCGATGGCACCTGCTTCGGCGCCTTCGGGGCGGCGTTCGCCACGTTCGCGGCGACCACCGCGGCGGCGACGGCTGCGCGGTGCTGCACCCTCGGCGCCCTCGGTCGGGACGCCGTTTTCCGGCTGCGTCGAATCCGCACCCAGCGGCAGATCGACCTGCTGCTGCTCGCGCGCATCGTTGGCGGCCCGTTCACGCGGAGCGCGCGGCTCACGCGGTTCGCGCGGCGGCTTCGGCTCGCGCGGGGCGCGCTCGGCCTGGGCGACGTTGCTGTCCTGATCCTGCGCGCGCGGCTCGCGCGGTTTGCGCTGACCTTCGCCACGGCCACCTTCCGGACGGCCCTCATTGCGACCTTCGCTGCGACCTTCAGTGCGATTCGCCTGCTCGCGACCTTCGCGCGGTTCGCGGCCCTCACGACCTTCCCGGCCCTCGCGACCTTCACGTCGGCCACGGCTGCGGCCACCCGAATCACCGGAGCGCGGACCGCGCTCGCGATTGCCGGCCGGTTTCGGCTCGGCAACCGGCGCTGCGACCGGCGCCGGTGCCGGATCGGAACCGCGGAACCACGATGCGATCAGGCCGAACAGGCCGCGTGGTGCGGGAGCAGGGGCGACAACAGGGGCGACGGCGACCGGCGCGGTCGGCACCGGATCCGCGACCATCGGTGCCGGCTGGTCCGGCGTGAGGTGCTTGATCGCGGCTTCCATGCGCTTCGGACGTTCATCGGCCGGAATGGTCGACGGCGGCTGGTAGCTCTCGGCCAGCGGATTGACCGCCATCTGGTAGGACGGCGCCACCGTGCCTTCCAGATTCAGCTGGTCGTGGCGCAGGCGGATGATTTCGTGCGCCGGCGTTTCGAGGTGCTTGTTCGGGATCAACACGATGTTGACCTTGTGCCGCAGCTCGATGGCGTTGATGTCGGCGCGCTTTTCGTTCAGCAGGAAGGTGGCGACATCGACCGGAACCTGGGTATGCACGGCGCCGGTGTTTTCCTTCATCGCCTCTTCTTCGAGGATGCGCAGGATGTGCAGCGCGGCCGATTCGGTCGAGCGGATGTGGCCGGTGCCGCTGCAGCGCGGGCACGGGATGTAGCTGGTCTCCGCCAGTGCCGGACGCAGCCGCTGGCGTGACAGTTCGAGCAGGCCGAAGCGGCTGATCTTGCCCATCTGCACGCGGGCGCGGTCATGGTGCAGCGCATCGCGCAGGCGGGTTTCCACCTCGCGCTGGGCGCGCGGGTTTTCCATGTCGATGAAGTCGATGACGATCAGGCCGCCCAGATCGCGCAGGCGCAGCTGGCGGGCGATTTCGTCGGCCGCTTCGCAGTTGGTGCGCAGCGCGGTCTCTTCGATGTCGCTGCCCTTGGTCGAACGACCGGAGTTCACGTCCACCGCCACCAGCGCTTCGGTGTGGTCGATCACGATGGCACCGCCCGACGGCAGGGTGACCTGGCGCGAGTAGGCGGATTCGATCTGGTGCTCGATCTGGAAGCGCGAAAACAGCGGCACGTCGTCGCGGTAGCGCTTCACGCGCGCCACGTTGCCGGGCATCACGTGTTCCATGAAGGTGTAGGCCTGGTCGTACACCTCGTCGGTGTCGATCAGGATTTCGCCGATGTCGGGCTGGAAGTAGTCGCGG
>JAEUNO010000003.1 GCA_016791045.1 Methyloversatilis sp.
GGCCGTAGTCGGCGTTCCAGCTTTCGAGCTGCTTGCGCGCGGCGTCGGCGAAGGTCACCTGGCCAGCGCCGTAGATCTTGGTGGCGATGGTGGTGATCTTGTCCTGCAGCGTGGCGTTGGCGTCGTACACGAAGGTGTGCTTGCCGGGCGCGTTGTCGCAGATGTCGGCGACCATGCGGGCCAGTTCTTCGGCGCCGGCACCACCGCTCGCCCAGTGGCGGGCAATGACGAACTTGCCGCCGAGGGCTTCGATGCGGCTCTTGAGCAGCGCGATTTCGGCGTCGGTGTCGAAGGTGAAGTGATTGACCGACACGACGCACGGCAGGCCGTAGTGCTCCTTGATGTTCTTCAGGTGGCGCTCGATGTTGCAGATGCCCTTTTCGAGCGCGGCCAGGTTTTCCTGGTTCAGCTCTTCCTTCTTCACGCCGCCGTGGAACTTGAGCGCGCGGATGGTGGCGACCAGCACTACGGCGGCGGGGTTGAGCCCGGCCATGCGGCACTTGATGTCGATGAATTTCTCGGCACCCAGGTCGGCACCGAAGCCGGCTTCGGTCACGACGTAGTCGGCCATCTTCAGGCCTGCCTTGGTCGCGGTGACCGAGTTGCAGCCGTGCGCGATGTTGGCGAACGGGCCGCCGTGGATGATGGCCGGGTTGTTTTCCAGCGTCTGCACGATGTTCGGCTTGATCGCGTCCTTCAGCAGCGTGGCCATGGCGCCCTGCGCCTTCAGGTCGCTGGCGTAGATCGGCTTCTTGTCGCCCAGCGTGTAGCCGATGATGATGCGGCCGAGGCGTTCCTTCAGGTCCGACATCGAACCGGCCAGACACAGGATGGCCATCACTTCGGAGGCCACGACGATGTCGTAGCCGTCTTCGCGCACGAAGCCGTTGGCCGTGCCGCCCAGGCCGATGGTGATCTTGCGCAGCGCGCGGTCGTTCATGTCGACCACACGCTTCCACTGGATGAGGCGCGGGTCGATGCGCAGCTCGTTGCCGTGGTTGATGTGGTTGTCGATGAGCGCCGACAGCAGGTTGTGCGCGGCACCGATGGCGTGGAAGTCACCGGTGAAGTGCAGGTTGATGTCTTCCATCGGCACGATCTGCGCGTAGCCGCCGCCGGCCGCGCCGCCCTTCACGCCGAACACCGGCCCGAGCGACGGCTCGCGCAGGCAGATCATGGTTTTCTTGCCGATGCGGTTCAGCGCGTCGCCCAGACCGACGGTGGTGGTGGTCTTACCTTCGCCGGCCGGCGTCGGGCTGATGGCGGTGACCAGGATGAGCTTGCCGTCGGGACGGTCTTTCAGCGTATTCAGGTATTCCAGCGACACCTTGGCCTTGTAGTGGCCGTACGGCTCGATCGCGTCTTCCGGGATGCCCAGCTTGGACACGACCTCGCTGATGCGCTGCATTTTCGCCTGCTGGGCGATTTCGATATCGGATGCCATATCGGTTTTTTCCGTGTAATCGTGGATCGGTTGATGACGCAGCGGGCAGCGCCCGCCGCAGTCCCTCTATATATATGCAGCGATCAGGTCGCCGCGGCGATGCTGTCGGCCTTGGCGATCAGCGCCTCGGCCATGCGGATGCTGGCGATGTCGATCAGGCGACCGTCGAGCGACACCGCACCGCGACCTTCCCTCGCCGCCTGCGCCATCGCTTCGAGGATGCGCCGGGCCTTGGTCACTTCGGCGGCCGACGGCGTGTACACCGTGTTGGCCAGTTCGATCTGCGACGGGTGGATGGCCCACTTGCCTTCGTAGCCCAGCACCGCGGCGCGATTCGCCGCCGAAATATAGCCGTCCGGATCGTTGAAGTCACCAAACGGACCGTCGATCGGGCGCAGGCCGTAGGCGCGGCAGGCCACCATCATGCGCGTCTGCGCGGCGTGCCACGGGTCGGTCCAGAAGGCCTGGCGGTTGCCGGCTTCGTCCTTGTCGCTCAGCACGACGCTGTCCTTGTTCACGCCGCCGATGACGGTCGTGCGGGCACGCGTCGAGGCGGCGTAGTCGGCGACGCCGAAGCTCATCGCTTCGAGGCGCTTCGACGACTGGGCGATCGCTTCCACATTGGCCATGCCGAGCGCGGTCTCGATCAGCACTTCGAAGCCGATGCGCTTGGTGCGCTTCTTCGCCGCCTCGATCTGCGTGACCATCATGTCGACGGCGTACACGTCGGCGGCCGTGCCGGCCTTCGGGATCAGGATCATGTCCAGGCGCGGGCAGGCTTCGACGATGTCGACCACGTCGCGGTACATGTAGTGGGTGTCGAGACCGTTGATGCGCACCATCATCGTCTTGGTGCCCCAGTCGATCTCGTTCAGGCCCTGGATGATGTTCTTGCGTGCCTGTTCCTTGTCATCCGGTGCGACCGCGTCTTCGCAGTCCAGAAAGATAATGTCGGCAGCCGACTTGGCGGCCTTTTCGAACATGCCCGGGTTGGAACCCGGGACGGCGAGTTCGGAACGGTGCAGGCGCGGTGTGGCTTGTTCGATGATCGTGAAGCTCATGGATGTCTCCTCCGGTGATGGTGCGAATGTTGAACGAATGGTTGGAAAGCGATGGATGGCGGTCCGTCGGTCAGCCGGTGGCGCCGAAACCGGCGGCCACGCAGTTGATCGACAGCAGCAGCGCCTTGCGGAATTCCTCCTTGCGCGCCGCGTCGTCGGTCTGGCGGTAGGCGCGCAGCAGGCCGATCTGCTGCCGGCTGACCTGATTGACCACCGGCAGGCGGTGCGCCAGTTTCTGGCGGTAGTCAGGGAAGCGTTCGGCCAGCGTGCGCGAACCGGACAGCTTCAGGATCTGGCTGCAGGTGATTTCGTGCTCGCGCACGATCATGCCGAACACCTCTTCGCGCACGCCGGCGTCGGCCACCAGCAGGCTGTATTCGCGCGCCAGTTCGAGATCGACCACGGCGAGCGTCTTTTCGACCTCGTCGACGATCAGCCGGAACAGCGGCGACTCGTTGAACATGCGCGCCAGCAGCGCCTCGCCGCTGGCCCCGCGCACGCGCGTGAAATTGGCCAGACTGGAGCCGACGCCGTACCAGCCGGTGATCAGGTGGCGGTTCTGCGCCCACGCGAACACCCACGGAATGGCCCGCAGCTCGGCCAGCGAACGCGCGCCGAAGCGGCGCGCCGGTCGCGAGCCGATGTTGAGCAACGAAATTTCGTCGAGCGGGCTGGCTTCCTGGAAGTAGCTCACCAGACCGGCATGGCCGATCAGGTTGGCGTAGGCGGCGTGCGCCGCGCCCGACAGGGCTTCGAGTGCGTCGTCGAATTCGGCCACCAGCGTGATGCCGTCGCTGCGACCCGACTTCAGCGCGTGGTCGAACACGCTGGCGGCCAGCAATTCGAGATTGAACGCGGCCGTGCCCTTGTTCGCATACTTGGAAGAAATGACCTCGCCCTGTTCGGTCAGGCGGAAGATGCCCTGGATCGAACCGGCCGGCTGCGCCGCGATGGCACGCCCCGCCGGCACGCCGCCGCGGCTGACCGAACCGCCGCGGCCGTGGAAGAAGGCGATCTTCACGCCGGCTTCCGCGCCGACCGAGGTCAGCTTCATCTGCGCCTTGTACAGTTCCCAGTTCGACGACAGGAAGCCGCCGTCCTTGTTCGAATCCGAGTAGCCGATCATCACTTCCTGCACGCCGCCGAGCGCACGCACCGAGCGCTTGATCAGCGGCATGGCCAGCAGCTCGCGCATGATGGCCGGCGCGCGGCGCAGGTCATCGATGGTTTCGAACAGCGGCATGATGGGCAGCGCGCAGCGCTCTACGCCGCCCGGGTCGGCATACAGCCCGGCCTCCTTGGCCAGCAGATAGACACCGAGCACGTCCGACACATTGCGCGTCATGCTCAATATGAAGCTGCCGAAGGCGTCGCGACCCAAGCGCGGCCGCAGTTCGGCGATCAGCCGGAACAGGCCCAGGGTTTCGCTGGCCACCGCCGGCAGTTCGTCGAAGTCGCGCGGGCCGCTGCGCGGCTGAGCCAGTTCGGCGAGCAGCCAGTCGCGCCACTCGGCGCCAGTCTGCTCGGGTGCCGGCGCATCGGCCGGCTCGCCGCGGCTGGCGCGCCACAGCGCTTCCAGCGTCTGGGTGACGCGGGTGGAGTTTTCGCGCAGGTCGAGCCGCACGGTGCTGAAGCGGAACACTTCGACCTGGCGGCGCACCGGACGCACTTCGCTGCCGGCCAGCTCGGCCAGACCGCAGTCCGCCAGGCCGGTTTCCAGCGTGCGCAGATCGGCGATCAGACGCTCGGCCGATTCATAGCCGTGGCGCGCGCCGGCGTCGTTCGGCTCGCCCAGCGCATCGGCGATGCTGTCGTCGAGCCGGGCCAGCATGCACACCAGGAACTGGCGGAACGGCTCGCCCGGATTGCGCGCGGCGATCGCATTGCCGTCGCTGCGCTCTTCCAGCGCCAGCGTCAGCGCGTCGCGGAAGTCGTCCGGCAGCGCAAGCGCCGCCTCGGTCACCGACAGGCTGCGCACCAGATCGAACACGCTCTGCCGGTGACGGCGCAGCGCGGCCAGCCGGCATTCGGTCAGCGCGCCGCGCGTGATGGCGTTGGTGACGAAGGGATTGCCGTCGCGGTCACCGCCGATCCACGAACCGAATTCGAGAAAGCCGGGCAATCCGGCTTCGTCGGCGCCAAAGTGTTCGGCCATCGCCTCGTCGGCGCGCGCCAGCACGTCGGGGGCGACGTCGAACAGGGTTTCGTTGAAGAAGTGCAGGCCCCAGGCGATTTCCTGCGACACGTTGGGCTTTTCCAGCCGCAGTTCGCCGGTCAGCCAGAGCAGTTCGATTTCATTGCGCAGCGTGCTTTCGAGCGCGGTGCGCTCGCGCGGCGTCCAGCGCGGCGATTCGAGATCGATCAGCAGGCGGTAGATGCGGCGGTGCCGTTCCAGCACGGTCACCCGCTTGGCTTCGGTCGGGTGGGCGGTCAGCACCGGCCGCACCTTCAGGCCGGCGAACGCGGCACGCACCGCGTCGGCACTCAGGCCGGCCTTGCGGGCGGCGGCGAACACATGGGCAAAGGTGCCGGGCAGGCATTCCCGCCCCTGCAGCCGCTCGACTTCGCGCCGCTTGCGCATGCCGCCATTCTGTTCGGCGATCGACAGCAGCTGGAACAGGATGCCCTGCGCCTGAATGGCGCGGCCGAGCATCTGCGGCGACAGCCCGGCGCCCGAGGTGCCGCCGGACAGCACGTTCAGCAATTCGGGATGATGGCGCCGGACCACGTCGCGCAGCAGCGCGAACAGCAGGTCGACCGCCTTCTCGGAAAAATCGTGCCCCGGTGCGTCGGACGACGCCGGGACGGAAACGGGATCACTCACCACGATGGACTTTCGCTGGTCGAGGTTGGGCGCTGTCCGCCGGACCGGAGCGGCCCGACGGACAGTGCAGCGCGGCGCAGCGCGCCGGGATCGGACGTGTTTCGATCAGAGCTTGGCCATCATGGCGGCGACGGTGGTGCCCAGTTCGCCCGCACTCGGGGCAACCGACAGACCGTAGGAGCGCATGATGTCCGACTTCTCCGCAGCCGAATCGCCGGCGGCCGAAATGATGGCGCCGGCGTGGCCCATGCGGCGGCCCTTCGGCGCCGTCAGGCCGGCGACGTAGCCGACCACCGGCTTGCTCATGTTTTCCTTCACCCAGGCCGACGCTTCCGCTTCCTGCGGGCCGCCGATCTCGCCGATCATCACGACCGCCGTCGTTTCCGGATCTTCTTCGAACTTCATCAGGTGATCGAGGAAGGACGAGCCGTTGATCGGGTCGCCGCCGATGCCGACCGAGGTCGACACGCCGATGCCCAGTGCCTTCATCTGCGCCGCGGCTTCGTAGCCCAGCGTGCCCGAGCGCGACACGATGCCGACCGTGCCCTGCTTGTAGATATGGCCGGGCATGATGCCCAGCATGGCCTTGCCCGGGCTGATGATGCCGGCGCAGTTCGGGCCGACCATCAGGGTGCGGCGCTCCTTCGGGTAGCGCATCAGGTAGCGCTTGACGCGCATCATGTCCTGCGCCGGGATGCCGTCGGTGATCGAACACACCAGCTGGATGCCGGCATCGGCCGCTTCCATGATGGCGTCGGCGCAGAAGGCCGGCGCCACGAAGGTGATGCTGGCTTCCGCCCCGGTCGCCGCGACCGCTTCGGCCACCGTGTTGAACACCGGCTTGCCCAGATGGGTCGAGCCGCCCTTGCCCGGCGTGACGCCGCCGACCACATTGGTGCCGTACTCGATCATTTCCTTGGCGTGGAAGCTGCCTTTGTCGCCGGTGAAACCCTGGACGATGATCTTGGTTTTCTCGTTGATCAGAATGCTCATGTCTAAATCCTCTTGTGCATCGGTTATCCGCTACGCGCCGCGCGCCGGGCCGCCCCGGGGGGCGAGCGCTGCCCCCTCGGGGGCAGCGAACGAAGTAAGCGTGGGTATCCTTCTACTCAGCTCGCCGCGTGGGCGCGCGCCGCTTCGACCGCCTTCTTCGCCGCTTCGGTGAGCGAGCTGGCGCTGATGATGGGCAGGCCGCTTTCGCGGATGATGCGCTGCCCTTCCTCTTCGTTCGTGCCGGCCAGGCGAACGATCAGCGGCACCGTGATGTCGATGTCGTTGCACGCCTGCACCACGCCCTGGGCGACCCAGTCGCAGCGGTTGATACCGGCGAAGATGTTCACCAGGATGGCCTTGACGTTCTTGTCCGACAGCACGAGGCGGAAGGAATTGGCCACGCGCTCGGGCGAGGCGCCACCACCGACGTCGAGGAAGTTGGCCGGTGCGCCGCCGGCGTACTTGATGGTGTCCATCGTGGCCATGGCCAGACCGGCGCCATTGATGATGCAGCCGATGTCACCGTCCAGACCCACGTAGTTCAGGTTGTGCTCGGCCGCCTGCACTTCGCGCGGATCCTCCTGCGACGGGTCGCGCATGTCGGCCACGGCGCGCTGACGGAACATCGCGTTGTCGTCGAACGACATCTTGGCGTCGAGTGCCAGAACGCGGTCGTCCTTGGTGACGACCAGCGGGTTGATTTCGACCATGGTCGCGTCGAGATCGCGGAAGGCGCGGTAGGCGCCCATGATCGCGGTGACCGCACGCGACACCTGCTTGATGTTGAGCTTCAGGCCGAAGGCGATCTGCCGCGCCTGGAAGGCCTGCAGGCCGACCGCCGGCTCGACCACGACCTGCATGATCTTTTCCGGCGCGGTGTTGGCCAGTTCCTCGATATCCATGCCGCCTTCGGCCGAGGCAATCACGCGCACCCGCTCTGCCTTCCGGTCGAGCACGATGCCCAGATACAATTCGCGCTCGAACGGCTCGGCAACTTCAACGTACACCCGCTGCACCGGCTTGCCTTCAGGGCCGGTCTGCACCGTCACCAGACGCTTGCCGAGCAGTTCGCGCGCCGCTGCATCGACCTCGTGGTAGGTCTTGCACAGCTTGATGCCGCCTGCCTTGCCGCGCGCCCCGGAGTGCACCTGCGCCTTCACGGCCCAGTGCCAGCCCCCCAGTTCGGTCGCCGTGTAGACAGCCTGATCCGGGCTGTAGGCCACGCTGCCGCGCGGCACCGGAACTCCGAAACCGGCCAGCAACTCTTTCGCTTGGTATTCGTGAATGTCCATGCTCCACCTTCTGTCAGATTGAATTCAGAGGACTGTTTGTCGCCGCATCACCGGCGCCCCGACATCGGGCAGCACGGAGGTCCGAAACGCAAACCTATGGATTTGATTATGGGTGAGGCCGTTTGAATTAAGCTTCACTTATACTTATCCCGGCGATAAGAAAGTCCGATACGAGGGCTTGCGTTCGTACGATATAGTTGATTTGTCTTGTTTTAGTTCACGCGCCGACGCCCGAAACCGGGCCAGACGCTCACTTCTCCGAAAGGCATCCCATGTTTGACCCGAAACAGACCATCGCCCATTCCGATCCCGAACTGTGGGCCGCCATGGAAGCGGAGTACGCACGTCAGGAACACCACATCGAGCTGATCGCGTCGGAAAACTACGCCAGCCCTGCGGTCATGGAAGCGCAGGGTTCGGTACTGACGAACAAGTACGCAGAGGGTTATCCGGGCAAGCGCTACTACGGTGGCTGTGAGTTCGTCGACGTCGCGGAACAGCTGGCCATCGATCGCCTGAAGACGCTGTTCGGTGCCGAGTTCGCCAACGTGCAGCCGCATTCGGGCTCGCAGGCCAACGCCGCCGTCTACATGTCGATGTTGCAGCCGGGCGACACCATCCTGGGCATGTCGCTGGCCCACGGCGGTCACCTGACGCACGGTTCGTCGGTGAACTTCTCCGGCAAGATCTACAAGGGCGTCGCCTACGGTCTGGATCCGGAAACCGAAGCGATCGACTACAAGCAGGTCGAAATGCTGGCGCATGAATACAAGCCGAAGATGATCGTCGCCGGCGCGTCGGCCTACTCGCTGCACATCGATTTCCAGCGCTTCCGCGAGATCGCCGATTCGGTCGGCGCCTACCTGCTGGTCGACATGGCCCACTACTCCGGCCTGGTTGCCGCCGGCCTGTACCCGAGCCCGATCGGCATCGCCGACTTCGTCACCTCGACCACGCACAAGACGCTGCGCGGCCCGCGCGGTGGCGTGATCATGGGCAAGGCCGAGTTCGAAAAGCCGATCAACTCGATGATTTTCCCGGGCATCCAGGGCGGTCCGCTGATGCACGTGATCGCCGCCAAGGCCGTCGCCTTCAAGGAAGCGGCATCGCCTGAATTCAAGGCCTATCAGCAACAGGTGCTGAACAACGCGCAGGTGATGGCGGAAACGCTGGTCGAGCGCGGCGTGCGCATCGTGTCCGGCCGCACCCAGTCGCACCTGTTCCTGGTTGACCTGCGCGCCAAGAACGTGACCGGCAAGGAAGCGGAAGCCGCGCTGGGCCGCGCCCACATTACGGTGAACAAGAACGCCATCCCGAACGATCCGCAAAAGCCGTTCGTCACCAGCGGCATCCGCATCGGCAGCCCGGCGATGACGACCCGCGGTTTCAAGGAAGCCGAGGCGAAGCAGGTGGCCAACCTGATCGTCGACGTACTCGAAGCACCCAACGACGACGCCGTGATCGCGCGTGTCGTCGCTGACGTCACCCGGTTGTGCACCGCACTGCCGGTCTACGGACGCAAATAAGGACTGCAGTGAGCGCCATGAACGCCACCAGGGAATGCCCGATTTCAGAACCTTCAAGACTTAGAAACATTCATTTCAGGAGATTGACGTATGCGTATCGCAGGCCGTAACCATCTGTACGTGCCGGGCCCCACCAACACGCCGGACCGTATCCTGCGTGCCATGGTCGTGGCACAGGAAGACCACCGTTCGCCCAAGTTCCCGGAACTGACGCTGTCGGTTCTGGCGGACCTGAAGAAGGTGTTCAAGACCACCGAAGGCACCATCGTCACGTTCCCGGCATCGGGCACCGGCATGTGGGAAGCCGCGCTGACCAACACGCTGTCGCCGGGTGACAAGGTGCTCTGCTCGCGCTTCGGCCAGTTCAGCCACCTGTGGGCGGACATGGCGCAGCGCCTCGGCTTCGAGGTGCAGGTCATCGACACCGACTGGGGCACGGGCGTGCCGTACGACAAGTACGAGGAAGTCCTGCGCGCCGACAAGGAGCACAAGATCAAGGCCGTGCTGGCCTGCCAGAACGAAACCGCCACCGGCGTCACGAGCGACATCGGCAAGGTGCGCAAGGCGATGGACAACGCCGGCCACCCGGCGCTGCTGATGGTCGATACGGTCAGTTCGCTGGTCAGCATCGACTTCCGCATGGAAGAGTGGGGCGTCGACTGCGCCGTGTCCGGCTCGCAGAAGGGCTTCATGCTGCCGGCCGGCATGGGCATCCTGGGCATGAGCTCGAAGGCGATCAAGGCGATGGAAGGTGCGACCTCGCGCCGCTGCTACTTCGACATCGGCGACATGCTGAAGAACAACGCCACCGGCTACTTCCCCTACACGCCGTCGATCCCGATGCTGTACGGCATGCGTGAAGCGCTGGACACGATTTTCGAGGAAGGCCTGGAGAACATCTTCGCCCGCCACGAATATCTGGCCAGTGGCGTGCGCGCCGCGATCCACGAAGGCTGGAAGCTGAATCTGTGCGCCAAGGCGCCGGAGTGGTACTCGAACACCGTCAGCGCCATCCTGGTGCCGGAAGGTTTCGACGCCGCCAAGGTGATCAGCAACGCCTACGCACGCTACAACCTGTCGCTGGGCGCCGGCCTGTCGAAGGTCGCGGGCAAGGTGTTCCGCATCGGCCACGTCGGTGACCTGAACCTGCTGTCGCTGACGAGCGCGATCGCCGGCGCGGAAATGTCGATGCTCGACAACGGCATCAACGTGACCCCGGGTTCCGGTGTCGCGGCCGCCTCGACCTACTGGCGTACCCATACGCAGCAGGTAAAGTAAGGGCCCGCCGTCCGTTTTACCCCTCTTGAACGGCCGGGTTCGCCCGGCCTTTTTTGCATTTACAAACACCGCGAGGAAAAAGCATGTCGCAACACGTCGTGTTTCTGGATCGTTCGACGCTGAAAGCCACCGTGCGTCGGCCGTCGTTCGAGCACACCTGGGAAGAATACGAGACCACCTCCCCCACCCAGGTGGTCGAGCGCCTCAAGAATGCGACCGTGGCCATCACCAACAAGGTTGCGCTGCGCGGCGACGTGCTGGCCCAGCTGCCGAATCTGAAGATGATCGGCGTCGCCGCCACCGGCTACGATGTGATCGACGTGCCGGCCTGCCGCGAACGCGGCATCACGGTGTCGAACATCCGCAACTACGCGGTGCATACCGTGCCGGAACATGCGTTCGCGCTGATCCTCGCACTGCGCCGCAGCATCCTGGCCTATCGGCAGGACGTGGAGCGCGGCCGCTGGCAGGAAGTGGATCAGTTCTGCTTCTTCGATCACCCGATCCATGACCTGTTCGACAGCACCATCGGCATTTTCGGCGAAGGCGCGCTCGGCCAGGGCACGGCGAAGATCGCCCGCGGCTTCGGCATGAAGGTGCTGTTCGCCGACCATGAAGGTCCGAAGGCGCCGGGGGTGGAATTCACGCCGGTCGAACAGGTGCTGGCCGAGTCGGACATCATTTCGCTGCACTGCCCGCTGACCGCGGACAGCCGCAACATGTTCAGCATGCCGCAGTTCAGGAAGATGAAGCGCAGCGCCATCCTGATCAATACGGCCCGCGGCGGTCTTGTGCATGAGGAAGATCTGGTGACCGCGCTGAAGGAAGGCGTCATCGGCGGCGCCGGCTTCGACGTGCTGACCAAGGAGCCGCCGAAGGAAGGCAACCCGCTGCTCGACCTGCGACTGCCCAACTTCATCCTGACGCCGCACGTCGCGTGGGCTTCGGATGGCGCCATGCAGTTCCTGGCCGACCAGTTGATCGACAATGTGGACGCCTGGGTCAAGGGCAGCCCGGTCAACACCGTGACCTGAAAACCGTTCGCCGCGCCCCGCCGGCGGCGCGGCGTTCATCGAGACAGCGAGAGACGACAATGAAAAAACTGCTTTATCAATTCGATACCGATGAACATCCGTCGGTGTTCGACAACGTCGTGTGCAACGACGGCGGCGCCGACCACGTGATCGGCTATGGCGGCGTGCATCCGCACAACGTGGGTGCCATGGTCGATGGCGCCATCTTCACGCGCGCGCCGAAGGACAAGAAGAACACCGCGATCTTCATCGGCGGCAGCAACATGGCCGAAGGCGAAGCCCTGTTCAAGGCGGTGAAGAAGAAGTTCTTCAGCAACTTCCGCGTGTCGGTCATGCTCGACAGCAACGGCTCGAACACCACGGCGGCCGCCTGCGTCGCCTGGCTGGGTCACCGCGGCCCGCTGAAGGGCAAGAAGGTCGTCATCCTCGGCGGTACCGGCCCGGTCGGCACGCGCGCCGCGGTGATGCTGGCCAGCGAAGGGGCGACGGTCACGCTGGTGTCGCGCAAGCTGGCCACCGCGGAAGATGCGGCGAAGCACCTGAAGGCCACGTTCAACCTCGACGTCAGTGTCGCCGAAGCGGCCGACAACGATGCGCGCGGCCGTGCGATCGAAGGCGCGAACATCGTCATCGCGACCGGTGCCGGCGGCATCCAGCTGCTGGAAGAGCGTCACTGGAAGGACAACCCGACGCTGGAAATGATGGCTGACGCCAATGCCACACCGCCGCTCGGCATCGAAGGCATCGACATGATGGACAAGGGCGCGGTCAAGCACGGCAAGATCGTGTTCGGCGCCATCGGTTTCGGTGCGCTGAAGATCGCGCTGCAGCGCGCCTGCGTGGCCAGGCTGTTCGAAAGCAACGACATCACGCTGGATGCGCCGGAAATCTACGCGATGGCCAAGACGATGGTGGGCTGAGCGATGACCATGATCAAGGACAAGCCGGTCACCACCTTTCTCGACGAACTGGCCAGCAGCGCGCCCACGCCGGGCGGCGGCAGTGCCGCGGCCATCATGGGCGGCATGGGTGCGGCGCTGGTCAGCATGGTGTGCAACCTGACCATCGGCAAGAAGGCGTACGCCGAAGTCGAAGGCGACATGAAGGACCTGCTGGCGCAAGCCGAAGGCCTGCGCGCCACGCTGACCGATTTCATCCGCGCCGACGTCGAAGCCTTCGACGGCCTGATGGCCGCCTACGGTCTGCCCAAGGACACGGACGAGCAGAAGGCTGCACGCTCGGCCGCGATCCAGGACGGCCTGAAGATGGCCACCGACGCACCGCTGGCCTGCGCCCGCGCCTGCGCCGACGTGATCGCCCTCAGTCTGGTGGCGGCCGAAAAGGGCAACCGGAACGTCGTGTCCGACGCCGGTGTCGCGGCACTGGCTGCCCAGGCGGCGCTGCGTTCGGCGGCGCTGAACGTCGACATCAACGTGCCGAGCATCAAGGACGCCGATTTCGCCGCTTCGCGCCGCGCCGAAACCGACGCCCTGCTCGCCAAGTGGGTGGCGGAAGCCGATCGCGTGGTCGAGGTGGTGAAGAGCAAGCTCTGAACCGTCGGTTCGGTCGTCAAGGGGCGCCTGCGGGCGCCCCTTTTTTTGGCGATGACAGCCCTCGTCCGCGTCGGGCCGGACAGCGGGGGCCGGACAGCGGGGCTGGGCGCCGGGCATCGCGGCGCCCGACCCACGCCGCCTTACTGCTGCGCCTGCACCTGGGCCTGGACCCGCGCAAGCCACTCACGCATCGTTGCCAGCAGTTCGCTGCGGCTGAACGAACAGCTGTCCTGCGAAAACAGGCGGGCGGATTCGAGCCGCATCAGCAGGCCGTCGAGCACTTCGCGCCACTTTGCCGGCAGGTTCGCGTCCTCGACGCCGTGGAGGCGCCAGGTGGCGATCAGGGCATCCATGTCGATGCGCCCGGCTTCGAAATCGTCCAGCGACCTGCCCAGTTTTTCGTTCATCTGCACTCTCCGGCTCGGCGGTAGAACTACCCCTGCTTGCAAGACCCCGTGCGCTTGCGCTTACAATCGCGCCCTGTTTGCATTGCAACAAGAGTGTAATGCGCAAACAGCGTTCAGGCGGATACGGCGTATCCGCCCGTTCCAGGTGTCCTGATTCACTGCCTGCACAGGCAAACGGAAGCAAGCATGAGCATCTACAGCATCGACGACCAGCAGCCCGACATCCATCCTTCCGCATGGATTGCGTCCAACGCGACCGTGATCGGCGAGGTGGTGCTGAAGGCCGACAGCAGCGTCTGGTTCGGCGCCGTCATCCGGGCTGACAACGACCGCATCGTCGTCGGCGAACGCAGCAATGTGCAGGACGGTGCGGTGCTGCACATCGACGAGGGCGTGCCGCTGACCATCGGCGACGACGTCACGGTCGGTCATCAGGCCATGCTGCACGGCTGCACCATCGGTGACGGTTCGCTGATCGGCATCAAGGCGGTGGTGATGAATCGCGCGGTCGTCGGGCGCAACTGCCTGATCGGCGCGAATGCACTGATTCCCGAGGGCCGCATCATTCCCGACCGCTCGCTGGTGGTCGGCTCGCCCGGTCGCATCGTGCGCGAACTGAGCGACGAAGAAGTCGCAGCACTGATGTCCGGCTCGGCGCAGTACGTCGAGAAGGCGCGCCACTACCGGACCGGGCTGAAGGTCGTCCCGCGCGATTAGGGTCTGTCGCCCCTGAATCACGCTTCAGTTCCGGCGTCCGGCGTCGATATTTCCCTGAGAACGTCACTCGCGGAGATCGACATGGCCGAACGCACCACCTTCTATTTCACCGGCGCGCACGCCCTGCCCGCCATCATGGTCGCCTTCAACAATGAAGCGGCCGGACTGGCCGTGCTGGCCTACCTCGCACTGATCGGCGCCGCATTGCTGTCGGCCATGTGCGACGAGCGCCACCAGGCGGGGGACGGCGAAAATCTCGGCGAGCCGATCCGCATCGATACCGAGGACGACCGGTCGGTACGTCGCAAGCGCTGACAGACGTCCGCAGCGCGCTGGTTATACTCCCGCACTGATCACATTGCGGGAGTCCCCCGTGAAACATCCGTTCTGGCTGCTGCTTGCCGCCACGCTTTCGGTCGCCCAGGCCGCCGACCACGCCGCCGTCGAACGCGCCGGCATCGTGGTTGACCTGAATGCCGAAGCGTCCCGCCTCGCCCCGAATGACCTCGCCCGCGCCCAGGCCTACATCGAAATGGGTGACGCCACGCCGAGCGCGCTGGCGAAGAAGGTCAATGCGGTGATGCAGTCGGCCATCGCCACCACCAAGCCCTACCCGAGCGTGAAGGTGCGCAGCGGCAATACCTCGACCTATCCGGTCTATGGCAAGAACGGCCGCAGCATCGAAAGCTGGCGCATGCGGTCGGAGCTGCTGCTCGAGTCGAAGGACCAGGCCGCGATTTCCGAGCTGCTGGGCAAGCTGCAGACCCAGCTGGCGGTCGGCCAGCTGACGCTGGAACCGAGCGAAGAAGCGTCGCGGCAAGCCGAGAACGACGCGATCGCCGACGGTATCGCCGCCTTCAATGCACGCGCCAAGATCGTCGCCGAATCGCTCGGCAAGTCCTGGCGCATCCTGCACATGAACGTGAATCACACCGGCGGGATGCCGACACCGCGCCCGATGATGATGCGCAGCAAGGCGGTCATGGCCGAAGCGATGGCCGACATGCCGGTCGAAGCGGGCGAATCGCGCGTCGCGGTGTCGATCAGCGGACAGATCGAGATTGAGCGCCGGTAGTCGCAGGCTCACCGCCCCTGTTCCGGCTTTTGTTCCGGCCCTCTCGCTGGCGCTGTGGCTCAGCGCCTGCGGCAGCCTGCCGGAACGGGCCGCGTTGCCGCCGGCCGAAACACCGGCCGGCGCATCAGCCGAACAACCCGTCGCACCGCCTCGCCCGCCGGGCCGGATCCAGCTCGTCGACGACTCGCACGCGCAGGATGCGGTGATCTACGCGCTCGGCCTGATCGGCAATCATTACCAGTTCGGCGGTCGCAACCCGGACAGCGGACTGGACTGCAGCGGCATGGTGAGCTGGATCTACGAACAGGTGGCCGGCGTGCGGCTGCCGCACAACGCCGCGCAGATCGCGAAGATCGCGCGACCGATCGATCGCAGCGCGCTGGCGCCCGGCGATCTGGTGTTCTTCAACACGAACGGCACGCCGCATTCGCACATGGGTATCTACGCCGGTGAAGGGCGCTTCATCCATGCGCCGAGCACGCGCGGCAAGTACGTGCGGACGGACAGGCTGGACAGCGGCTGGTTTGCCGCGCGCATCAGCGGCCTGCGCACGCTGCGGCGCGAAGGGTGATGACGGTCAGGGTCTGTCGTTCGGAATCTGCACGAACACCTCGCCCGGCTTGATCAGCCCGAGTTCGGCGCGCGCCCGCTCTTCGACTGCGTCGAAGCCGGTTTTCAGATCCTTCACATCGGCGTCCAGCGCGGCATTGCGCGCTTCCAGCCGGGTATTGAGATCGCGCTGGGCATCCAGCGCGCGGCCGGCTTCCCAGGCCTGCAGCCATCCGCCCTTGCCGAGCCAGAGCGGATACTGCAGTCCCGCAATCAGCGCCACCAGCAACAAGGCAGGCCAATGGCGCGTCATGGTTACTTGCGCAGGTTGTAGAACGCGGAAGCGCCGGGGTACCACGCCGTGTCACCGAGATCTTCCTCGATGCGCAGCAGCTGGTTGTACTTGGCGATGCGGTCCGAGCGGCTCAGCGAACCGGTCTTGATCTGCATCGCGTTCAGCCCGACCGCGATGTCGGCGATCGTGCTGTCTTCGGTTTCGCCCGAACGATGCGAAATCACCGCGGTGTAGCTGGCGCGCTTGGCCATTTCGACCGCCGCGAAGGTTTCGGTCAGCGTGCCGATCTGGTTGATCTTGATCAGGATGGAATTGGCGATGCCGCGCGAAATGCCTTCCTTCAGGATCTTGGTGTTGGTGACGAACAGGTCGTCGCCGACGATCTGCACGCGACTGCCCAGACGTTCGGTCAGCAGCTTCCAGCCGTCCCAGTCGTTTTCCGCCATGCCGTCCTCGATGCTGACGATGGGGTACTTGTCGGCCAGCGTCGCCAGGTAATCGACCAGCTGGGCCGATTCCATCGTCAGGCCGGCGCCTTCGAGGTGGTACTTGCCGTTCTTGTAGAACTCGGACGCCGCGCAGTCGAGCGCCAGCACGATGTCGGTGCCCGGCTCGTAGCCGGCCGCGCTGACCGCGTCGAGAATCATGTTCAGCGCCTCTTCGGCACTGCCGACGTTGGGCGCGAAACCGCCTTCGTCACCGACCGTGGTCGGAAAACCCTTCTTGTCCGTCAGCTTCTTCAGCGCATGGAAGATTTCCGCGCCGGCGCGCAGCGCCTCGCGGAAGCTCGACGCGCCGACCGGCATGATCATGCATTCCTGGAAATCGAGGCTGTTGTTGGCGTGCGCGCCACCGTTGATGACATTCATCATCGGCACCGGCATCGCCATGCCGCCCGAGCCGCCGAAGTAGCGGTACAGCGGCAATCCGGCCTCTTCGGCCGCCGCCTTGGCCACTGCCATCGACACCGCCAGCATGGCGTTCGCGCCGAGGCGGCCCTTGTTTTCGGTGCCGTCGAGTTCGATCAGCGTGCGGTCGATGAAGGCCTGCTCTTCCGCGTCGAGGCCGATGATGGCTTCGGAAATTTCGGTATTGACGTTCTCGACCGCAGCCAGCACGCCCTTGCCGAGGTAGCGGTCCTTGTCGCCGTCGCGCAGCTCGATCGCCTCGCGCGAACCGGTCGATGCACCGGACGGCACGGCGGCGCGGCCCATGATGCCGGACTCCAGCAGCACGTCCGCTTCAACGGTGGGATTGCCGCGCGAATCGAGAATTTCGCGCGCGACGACATCGACAATTGCACTCATGGTCGCTGGGTTCCTGGGTAAGAAGACAAATTATGAATAATCGGCGCGCACTCAGGCGAATGCGGACTCGAGAAAGCCGTGGCGCTTCGTGACCGCGTCGAGGTCGCGCAGCTGCTCGAGCAGCGCGGCCATCATCGGCAGCGGCCAGGCGTTCGGGCCGTCGGACATGGCCTTGGCCGGATCAGGATGACTTTCCATGAACAGCCCGGCGATGCCCACCGCCACGGCGGCGCGCGCCAGCACCGGCACGAATTCGCGCTGACCGCCGGACGACGCGCCCTGCCCGCCCGGCAGCTGCACCGAATGGGTGGCGTCGAACACGACCGGGCACGCGGTTTCGCGCATGATGGCCAGCGAACGCATGTCGGACACCAGATTGTTGTAGCCGAAGGACGCACCGCGCTCGCACACCATGATGGTGTCGGCGCCGCCGTTGGCTTCCTTCGCCTTGGCCACGACGTGCTTCATGTCGCCCGGCGCGAGGAACTGGCCCTTCTTGATGTTCACCGGCTTGCCGGTGGCGGCGCAGGCGTGGATGAAGTCGGTCTGGCGGCACAGGAAGGCCGGCGTCTGCAGCACGTCGACGTACTGCGCCACGATGGGCGCCTCTTCCGCGGTGTGCACGTCGGTCAGCACCGGCACGTTCAGCTCGCGCTTCACGTCGGCCAGGATTTCCAGCCCCTTCTGCATGCCCGGGCCGCGGAAGCTGGTGCCCGAACTGCGGTTGGCCTTGTCGAACGACGACTTGTAGATGAACGGGATGCCCAGACGCGCGGTGATCTCCTTCAGCTGCCCCGCGGTGTCGAACGCCATGTCGCGCGATTCGATCACGCACGGCCCGGCGATCAGGAAGAACGGCTTGTCGAGGCCGACATCGAATCCGCACAGTTTCATGAGGTCACCTTGTGCGACGAGCGCTTGACCATGCCGCGCGCGTCCTGACGGGCCAGCGCGGCACGGGCGAAAGCGGTGAACAGCGGATGTCCGGCGCGCGGCGTGGACGTGAATTCGGGGTGGAACTGACAGGCGACGAACCACGGATGATCCGGCAGCTCGATCATCTCGCACAGCGGATCCACCGTATCGAGGGAACGGCCGGACACGCGCAGGCCGAACTT
This sequence comes from Methyloversatilis sp., assembly GCA_016791045.1. Lineage (GTDB taxonomy): Bacteria > Pseudomonadota > Gammaproteobacteria > Burkholderiales > Rhodocyclaceae > Methyloversatilis. Next base: position 18,474 of record JAEUNO010000003.1, read on the forward strand.
TTCCAGCTGCGCCAGATACTGATTGTTCACTTCGTACCGATGGCGGTGGCGCTCGACGATCTGGGCCTTGCCGTAGATTTCGCGCGCCAGGCTGTCTTCGCCCAGCTGGCAGTTCTGGCCACCCAGTCGCATCGTGCCGCCGATGTCGGACGACTCGTCGCGCCGCTCGAGCTTGCCTTCGGCACTCATCCACTCGGTGATCAGGCCGATCACCGGATGCGGCGTGTCGCGCTCGAATTCGGTGCTGTGCGCGCCGGTCAGACCGGCCACGTTGCGGGCGTATTCGACCACCGCAAGCTGCATGCCCAGACAGATGCCCAGATAGGGCACACCATTTTCGCGCGCGTAGCGGATGGCGCCGATCTTGCCCTCGACGCCGCGCCGGCCGAACCCGCCGGGCACCAGGATGGCGTCCATCGGGTCAAGCAGTGCGCGTCCGCCGTCGGTCGAACGCTCGACGGCTTCCGAATCGATGTAGTGGATGTTGATGCGTGAACGCGTCTGGATGCCCGCGTGAATCAGCGCCTCGGACAGCGACTTGTAGGACTCGGTCAGGTCGACGTACTTGCCGACGAACGCGATGTCGACATCGCGCTCCGGGTTTTCCAGCGCGTCGATCATGCGCTTCCAGGTGCTCAGGTCGGCTGCGCGGGCCAGGATGTTCAGCTTGTGGCAGACGATTTCGTCCAGCATCTGGTCATGCAGCATGGCCGGAATCTTGTAGATGCTGTCGGCGTCGACCACCGAAATGACCGCCTCGGGCAGCACATTGGTGAACAGCGCGATCTTGCGGCGCTCGTCGTCCGGCACCACACGGTCGGAGCGGCACAGCAGCACGTCGGGCTGGATGCCGATCTCGCGCAATTCCTTCACCGAGTGCTGGGTCGGCTTGGTTTTCAGTTCGCCCGCGGTGGCGATGTAGGGCACCAGCGTCAGATGGATGAAGCAGGTGTTGGCGCGGCCTTCCTCGATGCCCATCTGGCGGATGGCTTCGAGGAAGGGCAGCGACTCGATGTCGCCGACCGTGCCGCCGACCTCGACGATGGCGACATCCGCGCCTTCGGCGCCGCGCTTGATGTACAGCTTGATTTCGTCGGTGATGTGCGGGATGACCTGCACGGTCTTGCCCAGATACTCGCCGCGGCGTTCCTTCTTGATCACCGCCTCGTAGATCTGGCCGGTGGTGAAGTTGTTGCGCTTGCCCATGCGGGCGTGCGTGAAGCGTTCGTAATGACCCAGATCGAGGTCGGTTTCGGCGCCGTCTTCGGTGACGAACACCTCGCCGTGCTGAAACGGGCTCATGGTGCCCGGATCGACGTTGATGTAGGGGTCAAGCTTCAGATGGGTGACACGGATGGAACGCGATTCGAGAATCGCGCCCAGGGACGCGGCTGCGATGCCCTTGCCTAGCGAGGACACCACACCGCCGGTGACGAACACGTACTTTGTCATTTATTGCACTGCAGCGGGAAATTCCTAGTTTACCGGAAAAGTCCCGGAGCTTGAAGCCGACCGGCAGGCAAATACCGCCCTGGCCGACCTGATGGACGGCCGCGACGACGATCAATCGGCGTCGATTCAGTCCGCCTCGTCGATCCAGGCCAGCTGGATGGCTTCGAGGATCTTTTCGCCGCAGCGCTTCGGGTCGTCATCGAAGCCCGGCAGATCGAGCACCCACTGCATCAGGTCGGTGAAGCGGACCTTTGCCGGATCAATGTCGGGGTGTGCTTCGGCCAGCGCGATCGCGATGTCCAGTGTATCGGTCCATTTCATGATGCTCACTTCTTTCCTTCACTGACCATATTGATGGTGTAACGCGGAATGTCGATCACCAGCGCCTCTCCCGCCACCTCGGCCTGACAGGACAGGCGCGAGTTCGGCTCCAGCCCCCAGGCCTTGTCCAGCAGGTCCTCTTCCAGGTCTTCGGCCGGCACGAGACTGCGGAAACCTTCGCGCACGACCACGTGACAGGTGGTGCAGGCGCACGATTTTTCGCACGCATGTTCGATTTCGATGCCGTTGGCCAGCAGCGCGTCGCAGATGGTGGTGCCGGGCTCGGCATCGAACACCGCACCGTCCGGGCACAGCTCGACATGGGGCAATACGACGATCTGGGTCATTGCAGGGTGTTCCGTCGATCAGAGTGATTCGATGCTGCGCCCGGCCAGCGCACGCTGGATGCCGCGATTCATGCGGCGGGCTGCGAACTCGTCGGTGGCGCGGCCAAGCATTTCGACGGCGGCGCGCAGCGCCGCCGTATCGTCGCCTTCGACGACCTCGGCCAGCGCGCGGACGGCCGCATCGACCGCGGCGCGTTCGGCGCCGTCGAGCAGATCGCCGTCGGCAGCCAGCGCAGTTTGCGTGGCGTCGATCAGCCGGGTGGCATCCACCTTCTGTTCGGCCAGCGCGCGTGCCGCGATGTCGTCCTGCACATGGTCGAAGCCATCGCGCAGCATGCGGGCGACTTCGTCATCACCCAGCCCGTAACTCGGCTTGACCTCGATGCGCGCCTCGATGCCGGTGCCCAGTTCGCGCGCGGACACGGCCAGCAGGCCGTCGGCGTCCACCTGGAACGCCACGCGGATGCGTGCCGCACCCGCCACCATCGGCGGAATGCCGCGCAATTCGAAGCGGGCAAGCGAGCGGCAGTCGGAGACGCGCTCGCGCTCGCCCTGCAGCACATGAATGGCCATCGCCGTCTGGCCGTCGCGGTAGGTGGTGAATTCCTGCGCCCGCGCGGTCGGTATCGTCGAATTGCGGGGAATGATCTTCTCGACCAGCCCGCCCATCGTTTCCAGACCGAGCGAGAGCGGAATGACGTCGAGCAGCAGCCAGTCTTCACCGGCCGCGCGGTTGCCGGCCAGCACATTGGCCTGGATCGCGGCGCCGATGGCGACCACCTTGTCCGGATCGAGATTGGTCAGCGGCACCTGGCCGAAGAACTCACCGACAGCGCGCTGCACCTGCGGCATGCGCGTAGCCCCCCCCACCATGACCACGCCCTTGACGTCCTCGACCGACAAGCCGGCGTCGCGCAATGCCTTGCGCGTCGGTACCAGGGTCTTGTCGACCAGCGTCTTCGTCATGGCGGCAAACGCCTCGCGCGTCAGACGCACGTCGATTTCGTCGCCCGACGACAGCTTGAGCCCGACATGCACGTCGTCGGCAGCGCTGAGCGCCTCCTTCGCGCGCCGGGCTTCCATGTACAGCGTGCGCATGTCTTCCAGGCTGGGCGGGCCGATGCGCGACGCCTCGATGAGCCAGCAATAGACGCGATGGTCGAAATCATCGCCGCCCAGTGCGGCGTCGCCGCTGGTGGCCAGCACTTCGAACACCCCGCGCGACAGCTTCAGGATGGAAATGTCGAAAGTGCCGCCGCCCAGGTCGTACACCGCGTAAATGCCTTCGGACGCATTGTCGAGACCATAGGCGATGGCAGCGGCGGTCGGTTCGTTCAGCAGGCGCAGCACGTCGAGACCGGCCAGCCGCGCGGCATCCTTCGTGGCCTGACGCTGCGCATCGTCGAAATAGGCCGGTACGGTGATGACGGCGCCGGTCAAGGGTCCGCCGAGACTGGCTTCAGCCCGCTCACGCAGCGCGCGCAGGATGTCGGCCGACACCTCGACCGGGCTTTTCACGCCCTGGGCGGTGCGCAGCCGCACCATGCCGGGGGCGTCCTCGAATACATAGGGCATCGATTCGACATGCGCCACGTCGGCGATGCCGCGCCCCATGAAGCGCTTGACCGACGCGATGGTGTTGCGCGGATCAAGCGCCTGCGCGGCGCGGGCCGCGTGGCCGATGACGGTCGAGCCGTCCGCGAGATAGCGCACCACCGACGGCAGCAGCGCGCGGCCATGCTCGTCGTTCAGCACGACCGGCACGCCATTGCGTACGCTGGCCACCAGTGAATTGGTCGTTCCGAGATCGATGCCTGCGGCCAGCCTGTGCTGGTGCGGCGCGGTGGATTCGCCGGGTTCGGCGATCTGCAGCAGGGCCATCAGTTGTCCAGTGTTTCGTGTGCTTCGGCGATATCCTCGTCCAGACGGGCGATGAACATCATGCGGCGCACCGTCGCGGCTGCGCCGACGGTGTCGTGTTCGGTGTCCAGCTGCCGCACCAGGAGTTCTTCCGCGTCGCGCCGGGCATGCCGCAGCATGCGCGCCAGTTCGTCCAGCGCACCGGCGTCGCGCGCATCGCGCGCCTCGTCGAGTGCTTCGCGCCATTCCATCTGCTGCATCAGGAAATCGGCCGGCATCGCGGTGTTGTTTTCCGCTGCCACGTCGATGCCATCGAGCTCCAGCAGGTAGCGTGCGCGGCTCAGCGGCGTGCGCAGCAGCCGGTAGGCTTCGTTGATGCGCGTCGACCACTGCATCGACAGCCGCCGCTCGGCTTCCGGGCTGCTGGCGTGCCGGTCGGGGTGCACCGACGATTGCAGCTCGTGGTAACGCGATTCGAGCGAGCGATCGTCGATGACGAAGCGGCGCGGCAACGCGAACAGCTCGAAGTGGTCGCGACTGAACAGTTCGACGTCCGGCAGGCCGGAGGCGGTGGGGTCAGGAGTCATCGTTCAGTGTTGTCGGTGGCGCGATCGCCACTCAGACATTGAAGCTTTCGCCGCAACCGCACTCGTCCTTGACGTTCGGGTTGTTGAACTTGAAGCCTTCGTTCAGGCCTTCGCGCACGAAGTCGAGTTCGGTGCCTTCGAGATAGGCGAGGCTTTTCGGGTCGATCAGCACCTTCACGCCGTGGCTTTCGAAAACCAGGTCCTCCGGCGTCGTGTCGTCGGCGAACTCGAGCTTGTACGCCATGCCGGAACAGCCGCTGGTGCGCACGCCCAGGCGCAGGCCGACGCCGCGGCCGCGCTTGGCGATGTAGTTGCTCACGTGTGTGGCTGCTTTTTCGGTCAGTGTCACGCCCATGTCGTTCTCCTTACGCCGCTTCGGCCGGCGCGGCTGCGCCGCCGTGTTTCTTGCGGTAGTCGTCGATCGCCGCCTTGATGGCGTCTTCCGCGAGGATGGAGCAGTGGATCTTGACCGGCGGCAGAGCCAGTTCTTCGGCGATTGCGGTGTTCTTGATGGTCATCGCCTCGTCGAGCGTCTTGCCCTTGACCCATTCGGTCACCAGCGAGCTCGACGCGATGGCCGAGCCGCAGCCGTAGGTCTTGAATTTCGCATCTTCGATGATGCCGTCCGCACCCACCTTGATCTGCAGCTTCATCACATCGCCACAGGCCGGCGCACCGACCATGCCGGTGCCGACATCGTCGTCGTCCTTGCCGAATGCGCCGACATTGCGCGGGTTTTCGTAGTGATCCAGCAGTTTTTCGCTATAGGCCATAACAGTTCTCCTTCAGTCGCCGTGCACGCGCAATCAGTGGTGGGCCCACTGGACGCTATTCAAATCAACACCTTCCTGCACCATTTCCCACAGCGGCGACAATTCGCGCAGCTTGCCGATCTTGCGGTGCAGCAGGTCTATCGTGAAATCGATTTCCTCTTCGGTCGTGAAGCGGCCGATCGAGAAGCGGATCGAGCTGTGCGCCAGTTCGTCTTCGCGGCCCAGCGCGCGCAGCACGTAGGACGGTTCGAGACTGGCCGAGGTACAGGCCGAGCCGGACGACACCGCGACATCCTTGATCGCCATGATCAATGATTCGCCTTCGACATAGGCGAAGCTGATGTTCAGATTGTGCGGCACGCGCGCTTCGAGGTCGCCATTGACGAAGGTCGCCTCGATGTCCGACAGGCCCTTCAGCAGGCGGTCGCGCAGCATGCGCACGCGCTCGTTCTCGGCGCCCATCTCTTCGCGCGCGATGCGGAAGGCTTCGCCCATGCCGACGATCTGGTGCGTCGCCAGCGTGCCCGAGCGCATGCCGCGCTCGTGACCGCCGCCGTGCATCTGCGCCTCGAGGCGGATGCGCGGCTTGCGGCGCACGTACAGCGCGCCGATGCCTTTCGGGCCGTAGGTCTTGTGCGCGCAGAACGACATCAGGTCGACCTTCAGCTTGTCGAGATCGATGACCACCTTGCCGGTTGCCTGCGCGGCATCGACGTGGAAGATGATGCCCTTGTCGCGGCAGATTTCGCCCAGTTCGGCGATCGGCTGGATGACGCCGATTTCGTTGTTCACGAACATGATGGACACCAGCACGGTGTCCGGACGCAGCGCCGCCTTGAACGCATCCATGTCGATCAGGCCATTGGGCAGCGGATCGAGATAGGTCGCCTCGAAGCCTTCGCGTTCCAGTTCGCGGAAGGTGTCCAGCACCGCCTTGTGTTCGGTGCGCAGCGTGATGATGTGCTTGCCCTTGCCGGAATAGAAATGCGCCGCACCCTTGATGGCGAGGTTGTTCGATTCGGTGGCACCCGAGGTCCAGACGATTTCCTTCGGATCCGCATTCACCAGACGGGCAACCTGATCGCGCGCCTCTTCCACGGCCGCTTCGGTTTCCCAGCCATAGGCGTGGCTGCGCGACGCCGGATTGCCGAAGTGCTCGGTCAGGTAGGGAATCATCTTGGCCGCGACGCGCGGGTCGACCGGCGTGGTCGCCGAGTAGTCGAGATAGATCGGGAATTTCAGCATGCGGGTTGCTCCTTCGAGTTCTTCATTACGCTTCAGCCATCGCCCGCAGACCGCGGAGTTGATCCGCGACCTGCGCGAGCGCGCTGCAAAAATCATCGACATCCTGCATCTTCGTCATCGCACCGGTGCTCACGCGCACCGCACCGCGCGCCTGTTCGGGTGGCACGCCCATCGCGATCAGCGTGCGCGACGGCTCGGGCGAGGCACTCGAGCAGGCCGAACCACTGGCCACTGCGAAACCTGCGCGGTCGAGCTTGCCGACCAGCGTTTCGCCGTCGAGGTGATCGAGTGCGAAGTAACAGGTGTTCGGCAGGCGCGGCGCCTGCGCGCCGAATACCGTGCCGCCGAGCGCCAGCACACAGCGCTCGATGCGTTCGCGCTGCGCTTCAAGCTGTTCGCGTCGCGCAGCAGGCTGCGACATCGCCAGCTCGCAGGCACGGCCAAAACCGACGATGGCCGCGATGTTTTCGGTGCCCGAACGCAGGCCATGTTCGTGCCCGCCGCCTGCAATCAGCGGCTCGACATCGACCCGCTTGTCCAGAATCAGTGCGCCCGCACCCTGCGGACCACCGATCTTGTGCGCCGACAGCGTCATCGCCGATACACCCAGCGCACGGAAATCGACGGCGATCTTGCCCAGCGCCTGCACCGCATCGGTGTGCAGCCAGCCGCCGGCGCGGCGTAGCTGCGCCGCCAGCGATGCGACGTCCTGCAGCACGCCGGTTTCGTTATTGGCGAGCATGACCGACGCCAACGATGCCTCGCCATCGAAGCCGTCGTCCTGCACCCTGCCCTGCGCGTCGACCGCCAGTTCCTTCAGCGTCCAGCCGCGGCGCACCAGCTGGCGTGCCGGCTCGCGCACGCAGGGGTGCTCGATCGCCGAAATCGCGATCACGCCCGGCTTGAGTCGCGCGGCCGCACCCTTGACGAACAGATTGTTCGCTTCCGAGCCGCCGCTGGTAAACACCACTTCTGTCGGATGCGCATTCACTGCGGCAGCCACCTGTGCCCGTGCCTCGTCGATCGCGCGGCGCGCAGCGCGCCCGTATTCGTGCCGGCTCGACGCATTGCCGAAGCGCGCGCCCAGCCAGGGCAGCATCGCTTCGCGCACCGCGTCGGCGAGCGGCGTGCTGGCGTTGTGATCGAGATAGACCGGCGCGAACATGATCAGAGCTGCACCCGCACCATTTCGGACACACCCGGTCGCGCCGCGTGGTCGTGCACGACGACGCGATGCGTCGTCTTGTCGCGCTGCTGCACCATCAGTTCGTGCAGATTCACCGAATCGAGATAGTCGTACATGCGACGACTCAGACTCGACCACAGGTCGTGCGTCATGCAGCGGTGTTCATCCAGACAGTTTTCCTTGCCGCCGCACTGCGTGGCGTCCAGCGGTTCGTCGACCGCGGTGATGATCTGGGCGACCGAAATATTGCGCGCATCGCGCGCCAGGCAGTAACCGCCACCCGGCCCGCGCACGCTGGCCACCAGTTCCTGGCGACGCAGCTTGCCGAACAGCTGTTCGAGATAGGACAGGCTGATGCGCTGGCGCTCGGCCACGCCGGCCAGCGTCACCGGACCGTTGTCCTGGCGCAGTGCAAGATCCAGCATCGCGGTGACGGCGAAGCGGCCTTTGGTAGTCAGTCTCATGAAGCGATCTCCTCGATGGAGTGGCTCGGCGAATCCACGATTGGGTTCGCGATTGAGCTCACAGTCCAATTCCCGATCAATTCAGTCGACTTTATAATTCCCGACAAGTTCAGTCAACAATTAGGCCGGATCTTGTCCAGATCGACGTGTGAGTGATCCGCCATCTGCTCGCGCGCCTCGTCGTCGAGCCTGACGCCTGCCCGTTCCAGCTTTTCCATCAGGCAGGCGATGCGCCGGTCGTTCTCCAGCGCATGGTCCACCAGCGCCGTGAGCGCCTTGGCCATCGGATCTTCCATGTCGCGGGTGACGCCATAGGCGGTAAATCCCGCCTGTTCGGCGCGCCGTTTCTTCTCGTCGTCGGCGCCCGGCTCGCTGGCTTCGATGATGCGCGCCGGATTGCCGACCGCCGTGGCGCCGGCCGGAACAGGCTTCACGACGACTGCGCAGGAACCGATCTTGGCGCCGTCACCGACTTCGAAACCGCCCAGCACCTGGGCGCCGGCGCCGATCACGACACCCCGACCCAGCGTGGGATGACGCTTGGCGCCACGGTACAGAGAGGTGCCGCCGAGCGTCACGCCCTGATAGATCGTGCAGTCGTCTCCGATGACCGCGGTTTCGCCGACCACCACGCCCATGCCGTGATCGATGAACACGCGCCGTCCGATCGACGCACCCGGGTGGATCTCGATGCCGGTCAGCACCCGGCCGATGTGCGAAATGAAGCGCCCCAGCCAGTGCAGGCCCGCGCCCCAGCAGGCGTGCGCCATGCGGTGCAGGATCAGGGCGTGGATGCCCGGATAGCAGGTGAGGACTTCGAACGACGAACGTGCGGCGGGGTCGCGTGCGAGCACGCTGGCAATGTCTTCGCGCAGGTGTTGGAACATCCTTTTTCCCTATCAGACGCCGGTGGCGTTCGCGGCCAGTTGAAACCCGACGATTTTAGTCGGTTTTTGTGCACCTGCGTCAGGGTCTGTCCATCGTCCGTCGTGGCCGCACGCAGAAGCGCCGGCGCGCATGCAGCCGCGCGGACGGCTGCCGAGCTTACCCGTTCGATCCCGGGCGCTTCTTCGGAATGCCGCCGATCGCCTTCAGCGCGCCCATCAGCAGGTGAAGTTCCTCCGCTTCGACCCGGGTGCGGCCGAACAGGCGACGCAGGCGCGGCATTGCGCGGCCCGGATTGACGCGGTCGAGAAAGCCCGCATCGAGCATCAGCTGCTCGAGCAGCGCGTACAGGCTTTCCAGCCCCTCGTGGCTGGCCAGCACCGGCGCTTCACCGACGAAAGTCGGCGTGGCCGCGACGGCCACGCGCAGTTCGTGACACATGATCTGGGCAGCTGCCGCCACATTCAGCGAGCGATAGGTATCGCTGGTCGAAATAGTGACCGGCAGCGAGCACATCGCCACTTCTTCATTGGTGAGCCCCGAACTTTCGGTGCCGAACACCAGCGCCACCTCGGCGTCGCCGGCAGCCAGCAAGGTCGCCAGTTCGGTCGCCGCAGACCTGACGTCGCGCACCGGCAGCGCCATTTCACGCCGGCGCGCGGTGAGCGCCGCCTGCGCCACGGTGCCGGCCAGGGCGGCTTCGATCGTATCGACCACCACCGCGCTGTCCAGCACATCGGTCGCGCCGGAACTCATCGCGACCGCTTCGTCGTGCGGAAAGTGCTTCGGATTGACCAGATAGAGGCGCGACAGCCCCATCACCTTCATCGCCCGCGCGCAGGCGCCGATGTTGCCCGGATGGGTGGTGTGCGACATGACCACGCGCACCCGGTCCAGGGCGGCGTGACGATCGGAAGGGGAAGAAAGGGCGTCCATCGAATGTGCGGTCAGAGGTCAATTCAGGTGCGGGCCTCGAATTAAATCGCAACAGCCCCTAAAATGCTCGGCTTTCCCGCCGACTTGCGGACCGCACGGTCCGCGCACAGACACCTCCCATGCATCCGACGCTCACCACCGCCGTCAAGGCCGCCCGCCGCGCAGGCCAGATCATCACCCGCGCCAGCCAGGATGTAGACCTGCTGAAAGTCAGCAGCAAGCGCCAGAACGACTTCGTCACCGAAGTCGACCGCGCAGCCGAGGACGCCATCATCGGCATCCTGCGCGAAGCCTACCCGGACCATGCCATTCTGGCCGAAGAGAGCGGCGCATCGGGTGAATCCGAATACCGCTGGATCATCGATCCGCTCGACGGCACGACCAACTTCATCCACGGCATGCCGCAGTACGCGGTGTCGATCGCGCTCGAACACCGCGGCCTGATGCAATCGGCCGTAGTGTTCGACCCGGTGCGCAACGAGCTGTTCACCGCCAGCCGCGGCCGTGGCGCCTTCCTGAATGATCGCCGCATCCGCGTATCGCGGCGCGCCAAGCTGGGTGAAGCACTGATCGGCACCGGCTTTCCCTACCGTGTGTGGGACCACGTCGATGCCTATCTGGGCATGTTCAAGGAACTGATGGAAAAGACCTCCGGCCTGCGCCGCCCGGGCGCTGCCGCGCTCGACCTGGCCTATGTCGCCTGCGGCCGCTTCGACGGCTTCTTCGAAATCGGCCTGTCGCCGTGGGACATCGCTGCCGGCGCCCTGCTGGTGACCGAAGCCGGCGGTCTGGTCGGCAATCTGACCGGTGAAACAGGCTATCTGGACAGCGGCAATCTGGTCGCCTCCACGCCGCGCATCTTCCCGGCCCTGCTGGCCGCGATCGAACCGCACCTGACCGACGCGCTGCGCGCGTGATCCGCGCCGGACAACCTTGACCAGGATGGCGAACACCGACCTGTCTGCGCACACGCCGATGATGGCGCAGTACCTGGGCTTCAAGCGGCAGCACCCCGATCTGCTGGTGTTCTACCGGATGGGGGATTTCTACGAGCTGTTCTTCGAGGACGCGATCCGCGCCGCTCGCCTGCTCGACATCACGCAGACGCACCGCGGCCAGTCGGCCGGCCAGCCGATTCCGATGGCGGGCGTGCCCTTCCACGCGGTCGAGCAGTATCTGGCGCGGCTGGTGAAGCTGGGCGAGTCGGTGGTCATCGTCGAACAGATCGGCGACCCCGCCACGTCCAAGGGACCGGTCGAGCGCGCGATTGCGCGCATCGTCACGCCGGGCACGCTGACCGACGCCAGCCTGCTCGACGAGCGCGCCGATTCGCTGCTGATGGCGCTGCATGTCGAGCGCGCCCGGGCCGGTGTCGCCTGGCTGAATCTGGCCAGTGGCGAACTGAAACTGACCGAAGTCGCCACCAATGTGCTGCCGTCGCTGCTCGACCGGCTGCGCCCGGCCGAACTGCTGGTGGCCGACAGCGGCACGGCACCGGACGGCAGCTGGGCCGTCACGTCGCGCAGCGCCTGGCAGTTCGACGCGGGCGAAGCCACGCGCCTGCTGTGCGAGCACTTCGGCAGCCGCGACCTCGCCGCCTTCGACGTAGCCGACGTGCCGATCGCGCTGGCCGCCTGCGGTGCGCTGTTCAGCTACGCCCAGGCGACCCAGCAGCGCGCGCTGTCGCACGTGACGACGCTCGCCGTCGAACACGATTCCGCCTGGCTGCGCATGGACGCCGCCACCCGGCGCAATCTCGAACTGACCGAAACGCTGCGCGGCGAAGCGTCACCGACGCTGCTGTCGCTGCTCGACACCTGCGCCACGTCGATGGGGTCGCGCTGGCTGCGCCGCTGCCTGCACCACCCGCTGCGCGAACGCGCACAGGCCGAGGCGAGGCATCAGGCGGTCGAGGCCCTGCGTAGCGACACCACCGCCGATTCGTTGCACGACGCGCTGCGCGGGCTGGCCGACATTGAGCGCATCGGCGCGCGCATCGCGCTGCGCACCGCGCGACCGCGCGATCTGTCGAGCCTGCGCGACAGTCTGGCGCGGCTGGGCGACATCGCTGCCGCAGTGCCGCCGGACGGTGGCCTGCTCGACGACGCCCGCGCCACGCTGGCGCAGCCGCTCGACGCCTGCGCCCTGCTCGCCTGCGCCATCATGGACGAACCGGCTTCGCAGCTGCGCGACGGTCGCGTGATGCGCGCCGGCTTCGACGCCGAACTCGACGAACTGCGCGGCCTGCAGGACAACTGCGGCGAATTCCTGCTCGCCCTCGAAGCGCGCGAGCGCAGCCGGACCGGCATCGCCAACCTGAAGGTCGAATACAACCGCGTGCACGGCTTCTATATAGAGGTGACGAACGCCCACGTCGAACGCATTCCGGACGACTATCGTCGCCGGCAGACGCTGAAGAACGCCGAGCGCTACATCACGCCGGAACTGAAAACCTTCGAGGACCGCGCGCTGTCTGCCGCCGAACGCGCCACCTCGCGCGAAAAGCACCTGTACGAGCAACTGCTGGACGCGCTCGCCCCGGATCTCCCGGCACTCGGCGACATCGCCCGTGCGCTGGCGCAGCTCGACGGTCTGCTCGCCTTCGCGCGCGCCGCGCAGCGCCACGACTATTGCCGGCCGCAGTTCGTCGACGAACCCGAAATCACGATCGTGCGCGGGCGCCACCCGGTGGTCGAACAGCAGGTCGACAGCTTCATCGCCAACGACACCGCCATGCATGACGCGCGGCGCATGCTGCTGATCACCGGCCCGAACATGGGCGGCAAGTCGACCTATATGCGACAGGTCGCACTGATCGCGCTGATGGCGCACTGCGGCTGCCCGGTGCCTGCGCAGTCGGTGCGGCTCGGTCCGCTGGACGCCATCCACACGCGCATCGGCGCGTCCGACGATCTGGCTTCCGGCCGTTCGACCTTCATGGTCGAAATGACCGAAGCCGCCGGCATCCTGCACGGCGCGACCGAGCGCAGCCTGGTGCTGATGGACGAAATAGGTCGCGGCACCTCGACGTTCGACGGCGTGGCGCTGGCCCAGTCCATCGCCCGCCATCTGCTGACGCGCAACCGCAGCTGGACGCTGTTCGCCACCCACTACTTCGAACTGACGCAGCTGGCGCAGACCCATCCGACCTGCGCCAACATGCACCTGGACGCGGTCGAGCACGGCAGGCGCATCGTGTTCCTGCACGCCATCGAAGAGGGCCCGGCGTCGCAGTCCTACGGCATCGAAGTGGCGGCGCTCGCCGGCGTGCCCGGCACGGTGATCCGCGACGCGCGACGCGCGCTGCAGCAGCTCGAAGCCAGCCGCATCAGCGCCGGTCCGCAGGCCGATCTGTTCGCCCCTGCCGCCCCGCCGCCGGAACCACCCGTGCATGCCGCGGTCGATGCGCTGGCCGCGCTCGACCCCGACAGCCTGAGTCCTCGCGAAGCACTCGATGCGCTGTATGCGCTGAAGAAGCTGGTGCCGGAGAATTGACAAGGCCCGGTGCGGAAGCTTCCCGCATCCGCTGCAGCACCTGCCCACCCAGGACACCGACACATCATGACTTACGCAATCATCTGGATCATCACCGCGCTTCTGCTCGGCTTCTGGACCTTGCTGACCTGGACGGCCGACGCCGTGCTCACGTGGCCGGGCTGGAATGCCGACGCGCTGGCGACCTGGCCCGGCTGGGTGGTGAGCCTGCAGCCGCCGGTTTGGCTGGCGCCCTGGCTGCCCGAGGGTTGGCTGGAGTCGGCGCGACAAACCCTGCTTGACTGGGGACCGACGATACAGGCGTCGCTGCAGCAGATTCCCGACCTGACCGGCTGGCTGAGCGCCATCGTCTGGGCGGTGTGGCTGATCGGTGCCCTCGGCTTCCTGCTGATGGGGCTGGCTGCGAGCGCGATCGCGCGCATGCTGCTGCCGCGCAAGCCCGAGCCGGCAGGCTGACCTGCGGAGCCGCTCAGGCGCGGTCCATTCTTGCGGCGACTACTTCCGGATCCCACGAGGCCATGAAGCGCGCCACCTCTGCGCCTTCGACCGGCCGGCTGACCAGGAAGCCCTGCATCAACGCACAGCCGCGGCTGCGCAGCAGTCGGGCTTCGTCGACGCTCTCGACACCTTCCGCGACCGCCGTCATCTTCAACGCGGCCGACATCGCGAGAATCGTTTCGACCAGCACCTGGGCATCGCTGTCGCTCGCAAGATCGCGCACGAAGCTGCGATCTATCTTCAGGGTATCGAACTGGAAGCGCTTGATGTAGCTGAGGGCGGAATACCCTGTGCCGAAGTCGTCCAGCGCGATGTGGATGCCCTCGGCCCGGAGGATGTTGAGCGTTGCCACAGCCTCATCGGTGTTTTCCATCAGCACGGATTCGGTGATCTCGAGCTCGACGCGACCAGCGCCCAGTCCCGCCGTTGCAGCACGCACCTGATCTATGAAATCACTGAGGCCCAGTTGAACGGCCGACACATTGATCGACACCATGACGTCCTTCGGCCATGCAGCCGCCTGACGGCAGGCTTCGTTGAGCACCCACTCGCCGATGCCGGGCATGAGGCCGCACGCTTCCGCAACCGGAATGAATTCAGCGGGAGAAATGTCCCCTCTCTCAGGGTGACGCCACCGCAGCAAGGCCTCGAAACCGCTGATCACCCAGGTATCCAGCGAAACCTGCGGCTGGAACACCAGACGCAATTCACCTCGTTCGACTGCGCCCTGCAGGGCGCTCTGAATCTCCATGCGACGAATCGCCACTTCGACCATCGACGCGTCGTAGAAACAGTAGCGGCTGCCGCCCGCCTGCTTGGCTGCGTAAAGCGCAACGTCGGCGCGCTTGAGCAGGGTATCGGCATCGCTGCCGTCAGCCGGCGCCATGGCGACACCGATGCTGCTGCGCAGCGTGAGCATCTGACCATTGACGTCACAGGGAGTCTTGAGGCTTTCCAGCAGCCGGTCCAGCTGCATCCGGACTTCCTGCGGCCCGGCCACGCCTCGCAGCATGATGGCGAATTCATCACCACCCAGCCGGGCGACCGTATCGGAACTGCGGGTATTCGAAAGCAGCCGTTGCCCGAATGACTGCAGGAACAGGTCGCCTGCGGCGTGCCCGAGCGTGTCATTGACACCCTTGAAGCCATCCAGGTCAAGACAGATCACTGCGACGGGAGGCATCATGCCCGATGGCATGGACAGATGGGATTCGAGACCTTCGCGAAACTGGGTTCGATTCACCAGCCCGGTCAAGGCATCGTTGTGAGCCAGCCAAGAAAGGCGCCGATTGATGATCTGATTCTCGGTGACATCCGCAGCAACGCCGCGCCAGCCGGTCAGACGCCCGCGATCATCGAGCAGCGGTCGCGCGCTGAGCGACCAGAAGCGTTGGCCTGATGCATTGCTGACCGGAAGCAGCACGTCCCTGAAAGGGGCGCGCCGGGCGAACTTCTTGCGCAGTGCCTTCCATGCCGAGAGCGCTTCTTTCGAACGGATCGCCATCGGTTTGAGGAGGGCAACAGCGTGCCTTCTTCCCGGATCGGCGGTGCCCACTGCGAGCGCCGCTTCGAGTCGAGGCGAAACGTGCACGAATTGCCAGTCGGCGTCGAGCTCCCACAACAGATCGCTCGCATGATTCTCGAAGTCGCGCAGCAGCAATCCGATGACTTCGTTCTGACGGTCCGCCCGGGCTTCCGCGGTCAGCCTTGCGCCGAGCGTACGCGCGGCTACCCACGCACAGTAGATCACGATGACGCTGTAGATCAGCAGGAGCAGCGCCAGGCTTCCGGAATGATTGTGCTCTGCCATGGCAATCGCGATCGCGGTGCCGCTGCCCAGAATCACCACATAAGTCGTCGATGCCCACGGCACGCTGGACAGGGCGAACCCGCCCGCGCAGATCATTCCGGTGGTCACCATCGCCACGAACAGGCGCAACTCGGGGTCCGACACGCCATACAGCGCAATCGGCATCACGGCCCACGCCAGAGCCAGCACTCCTGCCTGGACAACAACATGCCGAACGGCCCTGCGGGAGGCGCTGCATCTCGCTGGTTGCTGGCGCGACTTCAGCCAGCCATGCAGACCGATGGCCGCAAGCATCGAAATGACGAGGCTCCACGTGACCAGAAAGACGTGTGCGCCCTCAGCCCAAATCGTGACACTGACGACGATGGCATTCACGACATTGATGACCATCGCCAGCGGTGTGAAGCGGAGCAGCGCCTCGATCTGCCGCGCCCGGAATCGGGCAGCGGTCGCTTCGTCGACGTCGTAGGCACGGAAGAACTCGCGCGCGGCACGCATCACACGCGGCATGCCGCTGATTCGGCAAAGCCGGCCCGGCTGGGACGCGACACTTTCCGCCTGCCGCTGCGCAGCTGCGCCAGGCAGGCCCGGACTTTGCAGAAAATCAGGCATGAGGAGCGCATCTCGACAGCCGGGCGGCGCACCGACGGTACAACGCCGGCGAGGCGCACCTGTCGTGGGCAAGGCACTCGACAGGCCGGCTTGCCGTGACGTCGGTACGATGGAACTTGAATGCCGAAACCTTCATGCATTTGAGAAAAGACAATGGATTGAAGTGCTTCGGCACGCGACGTGCAAACTTGAGCGTTGTACCGTCAACGAATGTGACGCGTGTCAGACGGCCGGTTCGCCCGCCGGCCCTGCCTTTTGCACCCGACCATCAGGGCGCCCGCAGCGGCGAAGGCATCATCACCGTGCATGGCGAAACCGTTGCCGCTCACGTGACGCGCCCTCACCGACACGACGCGCCCACTTTCGAGCAACAGACCCATGCCATCGATCGGCGGGATCCGCCACGCCAGCGAGCTAGGTCGTCAGCGCAGGCGGACGCGGGTGCAGCGGCATCACGTGCACCAGGGCTGGATCCAGGCGCACGGCCAGCCGGTCGCCGTTGGCGATGCGCTGGCGCTGCGGCCCGGCCAGCGTGATGCGCAGACTGATCTGCGGATTGCGCTCGAGCGTCAGCGATGCGAGCGTGATTTCGCCCAGATGGCGGGCGTCGCTCACCCTCGCCTCCAGCGCCTCGCCGTTGCCATCGCTGCCGAGCAGGATGCCGTCACCCGGCACGACCCAGTTCACCGGCTGGCCCGGCTTGATCTTTCCCTTGTCGCGCACTTCGAGCAGCATGTCCTCATCCTCGCTCGCGCCACCGGCCGCCGTCACCCACTTCAGCAGGCCCCAGCCGGCGCGACCTGAAGGCCCCATCCAGACCCCCTGAAAACGGTTGTGCATGCCCACCAGATCGGCCACGCGCGCGTTGCGCGGCGCCCGATGAATGTGTTCGGGCGGCCCTTCCTGCAGGACCGCGCCGGCATCCATCACCACCAGCCGGTCAGCCAGCAGGCGCGCCTCGTTCAGGTCGTGGGTCACCAGCAGGATCGGGATGTCGAGATCGCTGCGCAACTGGGCCAGCAAGCGGTAAAGCCCTTGCCGGCTCATCTGGTCGACCGCCGAAAAGGGCTCGTCGAGCAGCAGCAGCTTCGGTTCGCGGGCCAGCGCACGCGCCACCGCCACACGCTGCTGCTGGCCGCCCGACAGCGCGCCCGGCCGCCGCATCTGTTGTTCGCCGGACAGGCGCACATGGTCGAGCCAGCGCCGGGCCTGCGCGTCGCGCTCGGCCGTCGGCAGGTGCAGCATGGCCAGCGCGACGTTGTCGGCTGCGCTCAGATGCGGCATCAGCGCGTAGTTCTGGAACACCAGCCCGACATGCCGACGCTGCGGCGGCAGGAAGATGCCCTGTTCGCTGTCGCACCACACCTGCCCGCCGACCTCGACACGTCCGCGCTGCGGGCGCATCAGCCCGGCCAGCACGCGCAGCATCGATGTCTTGCCGGCACCCGACGGGCCGACCAGCGCCAGCAGTTCGCCGGCTGAACACTCGAAGCGGCCGCGCAGCGGCATCGGCTCCTGCTGATCGATCTCGACGCGCAAGGCGCGCGGTCCGTCGCGCCGGTCGCTCATCGCCGGGCCACCAGTCGGGCCGACGCGAAGAACGATGCCGCGACCGCGCCGAGCGACAGCACAAGCAGCAGCAGCGCCATGCGGTCGGCACCGGCGAGGTCGAACGACTGCACGCGATCGTAGATGGCGATGGCCACCGTCCGGGTTTCGCCCGGAATGCTGCCGCCCATCATGAGCACCACGCCGAATTCGCCCAGCGTGTGTACAAAGGTGAGCACCATGGCCGACAGGATGCCCGGCCAGGCCAGCGGCAGTTCGACACGCCAGAAGGTCTGCCAGTCACCGAGCCCGCAGACCGACGCCGCTTCGGCGAGATTGTCGGGTATCGCCTCGAAGGCGCGCTGCACCGGCTGCACGATGAATGGAATGTTGAATACCAGCGAGGCGATCAGCAGGCCGGCGAAATTGAAGGTCAGCCTGACATCGAAGCTGTCGAGCAGCCAGCGCCCGAGCGGCGAGCCCGCACCCAGCGACACCAGCAGGTAGTAGCCCAGCACGGTCGGCGGCAGCACCAGAGGAAGCACGACGAAGGCTTCGACCCAGGCCTTGCCGGAAAAGCGTGTGCGCGCCAGCCAGCGCCCGGCCAGCACGCCGAACGGCAGCAGCACCAGCAGCGTCACCACAGCAAGTTCTATCGACAGCGAAAATGCCTGCCAGTCCATGTCAGCTCCCGTTTCCGGATCAACACACCGGCGTCAGCCGCAGTGGCGCACGCCGGGTCACTCCTTCGGCATTTCGAAACCGTAACGACGCATCACGTCCTGTGCCGCCGGCGTCGCGACGTAATCGTAGAAGGCCCGCGCGGCGGGCGGCGCATCGCGCAGCAGCACCATGCGCTGGGCAAGTCTGCGATGCCAGCTTTCGGGGATCAGCGCAAACTCGCCCAGCCCGCCCACCTGGGGCGCCAGCGCCAGCGACAACGCGATGATGCCGCCCTGACCCGAGCCGGAGGTGGCGAACTGGGCCGCCTGTGAAATGTTTTCGCCCAGCACCAGACGCGGTTCGATGTCGGCCCACAGTCCGGCATGCTGCAACGCCTCCTTCGCCCGCGTGCCATAGGGTGCATGCTCGGGATTGGCGATAGCGAACTTCTTCAGTCGTCCGTCACGCAGCGCGAGCGCCAGATCCTTCAATTCGCCGTCGGCCTTCAGCGGCGAACCCTTCGGCACCATCACGCCGATCCGGCCGTAGGCGTACAGCCGACCGCGATCCAGCGTGAGCCCCAGCTCGGCGAGCTTGAATACGAAATCCTCGTCGGCCGACATGAACAGATGAAACGGCGCGCCCTGCCGGATCTGCGAAAAGAAGTTGCCGGACGAGCCGAACACCAGACGCAGCTTGTGGCCGGTGTCGCGCTCGAAACGGGCCGCCAGCGCCTCGATCGCGAACTTCAGATCGGACGCAGCCGCCACGGTCGGCGGCTCGGCAGCGCGCGCAGGTGACGCGACGGACAACGCAACGACGCACAACAGCAGGATTCGGTGGATCAGGCGAACAGGTTTCACGGGCGACAGGCCTCCGCACGGTTCGATATACATTCGTATGGATATCGTTCGACGAGTATAACGAGTACCGTATGCCGTGCATGGCCGTCCATGCATCAACCTGCCCGAAGTGCGTCCATCGCGCCCGATGGACGCCGATCAACGATGACCAGAAACGCCGCGCCCGACACGCCCGAACACAGCACGCGGTTTCGCGTGCAGATCAAGCACGCCGTCGCGATCGGCCCGGGCAAGGCGGATGTGCTGCAGGGCATCGCCGCGACCGGATCGCTGGCCGAAACCGGTCGCCGGCTGGGCATGAGCTACCAGCGGATCTGGTCGCTGGTGGATGCGCTGAACAAGGATTTCGTCGAGCCGCTGGTCATCAAGCAGCGCGGCGGAACGGCGGGCGGCGGCGCCCGGCTCACCCCCACCGGACAGCAGGTGCTCGCGCTTTACCGGGCGATCGAGGAGGACGCGCGCATCGCCGCGGCACGCCGACTGCCCGAACTGGTGGCACTGATCCGGGCGGGCGCCGGCGAGTCCGGGTCGGACTGAAACGGCGCCGACCGCAATCGCGCCGCCGCGAGCAGGTCAAGCCAGGACCGGCTCAGGCCGTGCTCGGATCCACCGTCCAGCGGCGCGACACATTGCCCAGGCTGCCGACGCTTTCCAGATGCACCGGAAAGCCCCACAGCCGGGCGACGTGCTTGAGCACCTCGTAGGCGTTGTCATGCAGCGGGCGCTCGTTGTGCTGCGTGTGGCGCAGCATCAGCGAGCGGTCACCGCGCAGATTGACCGACCACACCTGGATGTTCGGCTCGCGCGAGCCCAGATCGTACTGGCGCGACATGGCCTCGCGCAGGCTTCTGTAACCGGCTTCGTCGTGGATGGCCGACACTTCCAGCGTCGGATCGGCCTCGTCGTCGACGATGGAAAACAGCCGGAAATTGCGCATGACGCGCGGCGACAGATACTGGCCGATGAAGCTTTCGTCCTTGAAATTGCGCATCGCGTGGTCGAGCGTTTCCAGCCAGTCGCGGCCGGCGATGTCCGGAAACCAGTAACGATCTTCGTCGGTCGGCGCCTCGCAGATGCGCTTGATGTCGCTGTACATCGCAAACCCGAGCGCGTACGGGTTCATGCCACTGTAGGCCGGGTGATCCACAGGCGGCTGGAACACCACATTGGTGTGCGACTTCAACCACTCGATCATGATGCCGTCTTCGAGATAGCCGTCGTCGTACATCGTGTTGAGCAGGTGGTGGTGCCAGAACGTGGCCCAGCCCTCGTTCATCACCTGGGTCTGGCGTTGCGGGTAGAAGTACTGCGCGATCTTGCGCACGATGCGCACGATTTCGCGCTGCCAGGGTTCGAGCAGCGGCGCGTTCTTCTCGATGAAGTACAGCAGATTTTCCTGCGGATCGGCCGGAAAGCGCGCCTGCTCCTTTTCCGCGGCGTCCTTGCCCGACTTCGGCGGCAGGGTGCGCCAGATCTCATTCACCTGCTGCTGCGCATACGCCTCGCGGTCCTTCGCGCGTTCGAGTTCCTGCGTCAGGCTCAGTTTGCCCGGGCGACGGTAGCGATCGACGCCGTAATTCATCAGCGCATGGCAGCTGTCGAGCAGCAGTTCCACCGCGTCGACGCCATGGCGCTCCTCGCAGGCCGCGACATAGTTTTTCGCGTACACGAGGTAGTCGACGATCGAGCCCGCGTCGGTCCACATGCGGAACAGGTAGTTGCCCTTGAAGAAGCTGTTGTGCCCGTAAGCCGCGTGCGCGATCACGAGGGCCTGCATGGCCATCGTGTTCTCTTCCATCAGATAGCTGATGCAAGGGTTGCTGTTGATGACGATTTCGTAGGCCAGACCCATCTGGCCGCGCCGGTAGTTCTTTTCGGTGCTGATGAATTCCTTGCCGTAACTCCAGTGCCGGTAGTTGACCGGCATGCCGACCGACGCGTAAGCGTCCATCATCTGTTCGGCGGTGATGATTTCCAGCTGGTTCGGGTAGGTGTCGAGACTGAAGCGCTGCGCCGTGGCGCGGATCACAGTGTGATACTGATCGATCAGGTCGAAAGTCCAGTCGCTCGGGGCGGGCAGCGTCTGCGCCGGCCGGTCGGTCGGCGGCAGCGGCACGCGCAGCGGCGGACGCGGGCGGCGACCGCCGTATTCGTCGGGCGTGGCTGCCTGACCGACATGCCGACGATTGAAGGTGTCGCTCATTTTGCCGCTCCTTCCTTCCTGAACAGGTCGCGGAACACCGGATAGATCTGGTCGACTTCGCTCGCCTTGCGCATCGCGAAGGTGTCCGATTCCTCCGCCAGCGAGGCGTACTCATGCCACAGGTTCTGTTCCTGATCGACCACCTGGATGTAGGCGAAGTAACGGCACAGCGGCAGGATGCCGTGTTCGAGCAGCTGGCGGCAGCGCGGGCTGTCGTCGTGCCAGTTGTCGCCGTCGCTGGCCTGAGCGCCATAGACGTTCCACTCGTTGCGCGGGTAGCGCGCGCGGATGATTTCTTCCATCAGCACCAGCGCGCTCGACACCACGGTGCCACCGGTTTCGGTGGCGTGGAAGAAGTCGTGCTCGTCCACCTCCTGCGCCTGCGTGTGGTGGCGGATGAACACGATGTCGATCTTTTCGTAGTGCCGCGTCAGGAACAGATAGAGCAGGATGAAGAAGCGCTTGGCCAGATCCTTGCGCGCCTCGTCCATCGAGCCGGACACGTCCATCACGCAGAACATGACCGCCTTGGCTGTCGGCACCGGCGTGCGCACCCGGCTGCGGTAGCGCAGGTCTATCGGATCGAGGTAGGGAATGCGGTCGATGCGTGCGCGCAGCGCCGCAATATCGGTTTCGAGCTGCTCGATTTCGTGCAGCCGCTCGGCGCTGACCGGTTGGGCGCGCAACTCGGTCAGCAGGTCTTCGAGCCGGTGCAGTTCGCGCCGCGATTCGCTGCCGAGCGCGATGCGCCGACCGATGGCGCCGCGCATCGAGCGCACGACGTGCAGGTTGTTCGGCGTGCCGTCGCTGGAAAAGCCGGCGCGATGCGTCTTGTACTCCGGCGTGTCGGCCAGCGTGGTGCGGATCAGGTTGGGCAGTGCGAGGTCGTCGAAGAAGACCTGCATGAACTCTTCCTTCGACAGGTGGAACACGAAGTCGTCCTCACCGCCGCCGGAGTCGCTGGCCTGGCCACCGCCACCACCCTTGCCACCCTTGGGCCGCTCGATCCGGTCGCCGCGCACGAAGTCCTTGTTGCCCGGGTGCACCATTTCGCGCTTGCCGCCCTGGCCGTGACCGAACACCGGCTCGCTGATGTCGCGCCGCGGGATGTGGATGTCCTCGCCCTGCGCGATATCGCGGATGCCGCGCCCTTCCACGGCCCGGCGCACCGCCTCGCGGATCTGCTCCTTGTGGCGGCGCAGGAAGCGTTCGCGGTTGCCGATGGACTTGTTCTTGCCGGCCAGCCGTCGATCAATGATCTGCTGCAAGATGTGTTCTCCGAGCCGTCAGTCGTTCCGACTTCTACGCAACTGCCTGTTTTCGCACTGTCGCCATCACGAGCTCTTGCGCACGCGCAGGTACCACTCGCACAGCAGTCTGACCTGCTTCGAGGTGTAGCCCTTGGCCACCATGCGGGTCACGAAATCCTCGTGCTTCTTGGCATCGTCGGCGCTCGCCTTGGCATTGAAGCTGATCACCGGCAGCAGCTCTTCGGTGTTGGAGAACATCTTCTTCTCGATCACCGTGCGCAGCTTTTCGTAACTGCTCCACACCGGATTCTTGCCGCCGTTGTTGGCCCGCGCACGCAACACGAAGTTGACGATTTCGTTGCGGAAATCCTTCGGGTTGCTGATGCCGGCCGGCTTTTCGATCTTTTCCAGTTCGGCGTTCAGCGATGCGCGGTCGAACACCTCGCCGGTGTCGGTGTCGCGGTACTCGCTGTCCTGGATCCAGTAGTCGGCGTACGTGACGTAACGGTCGAAAATGTTCTGGCCGTACTCGCTGTAGCTCTCCAGGTAGGCGGTCTGGATTTCCTTGCCGATGAATTCGGCGTAGCGCGGCGACAGGTGTTCCTTGATGAACGAGATGTACTTCTGCTCGACATCCTGCGGAAACTGCTCGCGCTCGATCTGCTGCTCCAGCACATACATCAGGTGCACCGGGTTCGCCGCGACTTCGGTCGAATCGAAGTTGAACACCTTGGAAATGATCTTGAACGCGAAGCGGGTGGACACCCCGCTCATGCCTTCGTCCACCCCGGCGTAGTCGCGGTACTCCTGATAGCTCTTGGCGCGCGGGTCGGTGTCCTTCAGGTTTTCGCCGTCGTACACCTGCATCTTGGAGTACAGACTGGAATTTTCCGGTTCCTTCAGGCGGGTCAGCGTGGCGAACTGCGCCATCATCTTCAGCGTGCCCGGGGCGCAGATGGCATCGGCCAGCGACGAGCCGCGCAGCAGCTTTTCATAGATCTTCACCTCTTCCGACACGCGCAGGCAGTACGGCACCTTGACGATGTAGATGCGGTCGAGGAAAGCTTCGTTGTTCTTGTTGTTGCGGAAGGCCTTCCATTCGCTCTCGTTCGAGTGCGCGAGCACCACGCCGTCGAACGGGATGGCGCCGAAACCTTCGGTGCCCTTGAAGTTGCCTTCCTGGGTCGCGGTCAGCAGCGGATGCAGCACCTTGATCGGCGCCTTGAACATTTCGACGAATTCCAGCAGACCCTGATTGGCCAGGCACAGGCCGCCGGAAAAGCTGTAGGCATCCGGATCGTCCTGCGCGAAGGTTTCCAGCTTGCGGATGTCGACCTTGCCGACCAGGCTCGAAATGTCCTGGTTGTTTTCGTCGCCCGGCTCGGTCTTGGCGATGCCGACCTGCTTCAACACCGACGGGTAGCGCTTGACCACGCGGAACTTGCGGATGTCGCCGCCGAACTCCTCCAGCCGCTTGACCGCCCAGGGCGACAGGATGCGGTTGAGGTAGCGGCGCGGGATGCCGTATTCCTTCTCCAGGATGGCAGCGTCTTCGGTCGCATCGAACAGTCCGAGCGGCGAATCATTCACCGGCGAACCCTTGATCGCATAGAACGGCACTTCCTGCATCAGCGACTTCAGCCGCTCGGCGATCGACGACTTGCCGCCGCCGACCGGCCCCAGCAGATAGAGGATCTGCTTCTTCTCTTCCAGCCCCTGGGCGGCGTGGCGGAAGTAGCTCACGACCTGCTCGATCGCGTCTTCCATGCCGTAGAACTCGGCGAAGGCCGGATAGATCTTGATCACCTTGTTGGCAAACAGCCGCGACAGCCGCGGATCGTTGCGCGTATCCACCGTCTGCGGTTCGCCGATCGCCTTCAGCATGCGCTCGGCCGCGCTGGCGTAGCTCAGCGGGTCGCGTTTGCACTCCGCCAGATATTCTTCCAGCGAAAGTTCTTCCTCACGCGTGCGTTCGTAGCGTGCGGCGAAATGACTGACGATGTCCATGTTGATCTCCACAATCCGTTGACCTGCAAAACACCTGTTGCCCGGCATGCGCGACCGGCGGCGCACTTTCGTTCGCCCTGCTTTCAGCTTGGTCTACGGCAGCGCCTGTGCAAAGTTCGATCAGCGCTGCAATCACCATTCTGATCCGATTGAACGCCGCTGCCGCGTGACGTCGGAACACCTGTCGAGTCGATGTCGCGACGCCTTCTAAGTTCCCTGTTCCGGACGGTCCGACCGGCGCGCGACACACTTCCTTTTTCAAGCGGTTGACGCGCCGGCGATCCAGACCGTTGACCGGTGTTCAGCAAGTAGCGGTCCAGTTCGCATCAGGTGTCCGGCCAGATCGCGCGCGGCCGCTCCCGATGACCGGCAGGCCGGATCGGGCACCGCCTCGCAGCACGCCGCCTGCAGGCCGAAGTCGCCACAGCCGGCCAGCGGAAAGACCTGGCCGGCGCCCCGTACGGCGGGCGGCTCATCGCCAGTCGCCATGCACTGGCAGCGCCCGGATATGCACCATCGAGGTGCCTGACATCAGCCCGGGTCATGCCGCGGCACGCGACTCATCACACCCGATGTACTGTAATAAATTACAGTATATTCGTGCAAACCATTCGTCCGTGCCGATGCACCATGCCCGCCGCACCCGTCGACTACGCCGAACTGCATTGCCTGAGCCACTTCACCTTCCTGCGCGGCGCCTCCGCACCGGACGAACTGGTGACGCGCGCCGCGGAGCTGGGCTACGCCGCGCTGGCCATCACCGACGAATGTTCACTGGCGGGCGCCGCGCGCGCCCACCTGGCCTGGCGCAATCTGCCCGAACCGCGGATGAAACTGATCATCGGCTGCGAAGTGCAGCTGGCCGACGGACCGAAGCTGGTCCTGCTGGCCTGCGACCGCGACGGTTACGGCAACCTGTCGGAACTGATCACGCTCGGTCGCATGCGGACGGAGAAAGGCCGCTACCACCTGGGCTGCGCCGATCTGGACGACGGCCTGCCCGGCTGCGTCGCGCTGCTGGTGCCCGGCGATCCCCTGCCCGACACGGACGCTGCACTGGCGGCGCACGCCGACTGGCTGAAGCAGCGCTTCGCGGAACGTGCCTGGCTGGCCGTCGAACTGCACCATGGTCCGGACGACGCCACCCGGCTGCACCGGCTGCAGAGCATCGGTGCCGCCAGCGGACTGCCGCTGTGCGCCGCCGGCGACGTGCACATGCATGTGCGCAAGCGCCGCCGCCTGCAGGACACGATGACGGCGATACGGCTCGGCCGCACGCTGGCCGAGTGCGGCTATGCGCTGTATGCCAACGGCGAGCGCCATCTGCGCCTGCCGCACAAGCTGGCTGCCATCTACCCCGCCGCACTGCGGGCCGAAACGCTCAAGGTGGCTGCATGCTGCCGGTTCTCGCTCGACGAACTGCGCTATGAATACCCGGAGGAAATCGCGCCGCCCGGCCATACCACCACCTCCTGGCTGCGCGAACTGACCGAGCGCGGCTACGTCGAGCGCTGTGCGCAGATCCGCCGCATCGTCACGCTGGACGACGTCACCTTCGCGCGCAAGGCGCGGGAGATGCGCGAGCAGATCGAGACCGAACTCGCGCTGATCGCCGAACTGGAATACGAACCCTACTTCCTGACCGTGTACGACATCGTGGCCTGGGCGCGCGCGCAGGGCATCCTGTGCCAGGGCCGCGGGTCGGCGGCGAATTCGGCCGTGTGCTACTGCATCGGCGTGACCGAAGTCGACCCGTGGCGCGCCAACATGCTGTTCGGCCGCTTCATTTCGCGCGAACGCAACGAGGCGCCGGACATCGACGTCGACTTCGAGCACGAACGGCGCGAAGAGGTCATCCAGTACATCTATGGCAAGTACGGCCGCGACCGTGCGGCCCTGGCCGCCAGCCTGACCACCTACCGGCCGCGCTCGGCACTGCGCGATGTCGGCCGCGCGCTCGGCTACACCGACGACGCGCTCGACCGCCTGACCCGGGGCCACATGTGGTGGGACGGCGGCCGGGTGCGCGAAGACCGCCTGCTCGAAGCCGGCTTCCGCCCCGAAGCGCCGCGCGTGCAGCTGCTGCTCGAACTGTCGAACGAACTGATCGGTGCACCGCGCCACCTGTCGCAGCACGTCGGCGGCTTCGTCATCGCACGCGGCCGGCTGTCCCGGCTGGTGCCGATCGAAAACGCCCGCATGGACGGGCGCTGCGTCATCCAGTGGGACAAGGACGACCTCGAAGCGCTCGGCCTGATGAAGGTGGACGTGCTGGCGCTGGGCATGCTGACCGCCATCCGCAAGTCGCTGGACGCACTGGCGGCGTTCGAAGACGGGGAGCCGGCCACGGCACGAAAAGCCCCGCGCACCCTGGCCGACATTCCGCACGAAGACCCGGCGACCTACGACATGCTGTGCCGCGGCGAGTCGACCGGCGTGTTCCAGGTCGAGTCGCGCGCGCAGATGAACATGCTGCCGCGGCTGCGGCCGCGCCGCTACTACGATCTGGTGATCCAGGTCGCCATCGTGCGGCCGGGGCCGATACAGGGCGGCATGGTGCATCCCTATCTGGCGCGCCGCCACCTGCCGCCGGAGCGCATCGACTATCCGTCGGACGCATTGCGCCCGGTGCTCGAGCGCACATTGGGCGTGCCCATCTTCCAGGAGCAGGTGATGCAGCTGGCCATGGTCGCCGCCGGTTTCACCGCCGGCGAAGCCGACCAGATGCGTCGTTCGATGGCCGCCTGGCGGCAGCGCGGCACGATGGAAAGATTCCAGCAGAAGCTGACCGACGGCCTGCTCGGGAACGGCTACACGCCGGCATTCGCGGCGCAGATCTACCGCCAGATCGAAGGCTTTTCCGGCTATGGCTTTCCGGAATCGCACGCCGCGAGCTTTGCGCTGCTGGTGTACATCTCGTCCTGGCTCAAATGCCATCACCCGGCCGCCTTCCTGTGCGGTCTGCTGAACAGCCAGCCCATGGGTTTCTACGCGCCGGCGCAGCTGATCGCCGATGCCCGTACGCACGGCGTCGACATCAGGCCGGCCGATGTGTCGGTCAGCGACTGGGACTGCGTGCTTGAAGCGGCGCCGCACGGCACGGCACCGGGTGTCCGCCTCGGCCTGCGCATGGTCAAGGGGATGGAACAGGACGCGGTGCAGCGCATCGTGGCGGCGCGTGCGCAGGCGCCGGTGTCGACTGTCGACGCACTGACCCGGCGCGCCCGGCTGGACCGCCGGCAGCTCGCCTGCCTGGCCAGCGGCGGCGCGCTGCATTCACTGGCCGGCCACCGCCATCAGGCGCACTGGCAGGCGGCCGCGCGCCGGCCCGACGCGCTGCTGCGCGACGCACCGGTGAGCGAGGCGGTGCTGGCGCTGGCCGCGCCGCGTGAAGGCGAGGACATCGTGGCCGACTATGCCAGCCTGGGCTTCACGCTCGGCCGCCACCCGCTGGCGCTGCTGCGCAGCCAGCTCGCCGCGCAGCGCTTCATCACCGCGGCCGAACTGCGCCGCCTGCCCGACCGCGCGCTGGCGCGTGCCGCCGGCATCGTCACCTGCCGCCAGCGTCCGGGTACGGCCAGCGGCGTCATGTTCGTCACCGTCGAGGACGAAACCGGGCTGGCCAACATCATCGTGCACAAGGATCTGCAGGAGCGCCAGCGCAGCGAAGTGCTCGGCGCCACGCTGCTCGGCATCTACGGCCAGGTGTCGCGCGAAGGCGAGGTGATCCACCTGATCGCCCGCCGGCTGGTCGACCGCTCGCCACTGCTCGGCGCTCTTGCACCGCGCAGCCGGGACTTTCACTGACGCCGGCGGGTCGTCCGCATGGGCATCGCAACAGCGGGACGTCCTGACGCGAAACTGAAACAATCGGATGCGATGGTAGGAGGTTGTTCACCCGAATCGCAGCCAATGGCCTGAGCTCACCCCGCTCAGAAGCACACAACAACAATACCTGCATCCATCACATGAGCACGCCACCGCTGTCGAGCACAGCCCCGGAAGAATCAAAGCCGGCCGGACCCCGGCACTGGCGAAAGGAGATCGGCGCGGGCGTGACCGTTGCGGCCGGATCCATCCCGAACGAACTCAGCTACGGCCTGCTCGCCATGGCGCCTCTGGGCCTGGCAATGGAGGGGCGTGGCATCCTCGCAGCCATGCTCGCGGGCATGCTGGGCACGCTGGTCGCCCTGTCGCTGGGCAGCCGGGTCGGACAGATACACGGCGCGCGACCGGCGCTGGCGCTCATCACGTCGGCCCTGATCGGACATACGCTGATCAAGGCGAACTGGCTGCCCGGCATACCGCATCAGGATGGCGCACTCATCCTGATGGGCCTGGCACTGGCCGGCGCCGCCCTGCTGCAGCTGACGACCGCAGCCGCCGGCTGGGGTCGCTTCGTGCGCTACATCCCCTATCCGGTACAGGCCGGGTTCTTCAACGGCGTCGCGCTGCTGATGCTGCTCGGCGGGCTGAAGCTGGTTTTCATGCAGGGCGGCACCTGGCATCTGTCACCCGGCCCGGCGCTGGTGGCGGCGGTCATCGTGCTGCCTGGCTTCGTGCTGCAGCAGCGCTGGCCGGAGCGGCCTTTTCTGCCCGTGCTGCTGTGTGTCGGCGCACTGCTGCATCACGTACTGGCTGCACGCGGCATGGCGATGGGCCTGACACTGGGCGCGCTGGCCGAGACCCGGCTCAGCGTCGACCACCTGCTGCACCTGCCCGACGCATTGGCGCTGCACGGCCCGGGAGACTGGCTGCGCGTGCTTGGCGGTTCATGTGTTGCCATCGCGCTGGTGTCGGCACTTGAAACCCTGTTTGCCGCCAACCGGCTCGATACGCTGACCCACAGCCGGCATGACACCCGACGCGAGCTGGCTGCGATCGGTGGTGCCAACCTTGCCCTCGCCGCCGCTGGCGCCCTGCCGGCCGCAGGCGCCGTATCGCGCGCCAATGCAGCCTATGCGGCGGGCGGCCGGACGCGGATTCCGGCGCTGTGCTATGCCCTGCTGATCGCACTGCTGTGGCTGTTCGGTCTCGACCTGCTGGCCATGCTGCCGCACGCGACCATCGGCGCCGGTCTGGTGCTGCTGTCCGCCGGCGTGGCCGATCGCTGGAGCGTGCATGCGGTGCGTGACTGCCTGCGCAGCCGGACTCTACCGGAACGGCGGCTGATGTCGAATCTGGCCGTCAGCGCCCTGGTCACGCTGGTGGCGGCGTTCGTCGGTCTGCTGGAAGCGGTTTCGGCCGGACTGGTGGGCGCGATGTTCCTCTTCGCACGCGATCACAGCAAAAGCATCGTGCGACGCGTCGTCGACGGCTCGGTCGCATCCAGCCTGCAGATCAGGCCGGCATGGCAGCAGATCCGGCTGGCGTCACAATCAACACGCTACGCACTGGTGGAGCTGGAAGGATTGCTGTTCTTCGGCACCGCCGAGGAACTTGAAGAAGTGATCGAAACGCGCCTGGCGGAGGCCCGCTTCATCGTGCTCGATTGCTCGCGCCTGATCGACATCGACCTGTCAGCCGCGCAGGTGCTGTCCCGCATGGCGGCGCGCCTGCGCATCCGTCACACGCGGCTCGCGCTGGCCGGCCTCGATCCAGCCGGCGCGCGGGCAAGCTTTCTGGCCAGCAGCGGATTGACGCAGGTGCTGCCGCGCAAGCGATGGTTCGCCAATGCCGATGCGGCACTCGAATGGGCGGAAAACCAGGTGCTGGATTCGGGCACGGCAACACGCAGACTTGATTCGGCCACCACGCTGCGTCACCTCGATGTGTGTGCCGGGATGAGCGCCGACCAGGCCGCCACTCTGGAGGGCCTGATGCAGCGCAGGCTTTACGTGCGCGGGGACGTGCTGTTCAACGCCGGCGACGCCAGCGATGCCATGTATGTGCTGCAGGCGGGCAGCGTCAGCATCCTGCGGGCAGGCGATGCCGGCACGCCGCAGATACGCATCGCCTGCCTGAGCGCCGGTCTGGTGGTCGGGGAAATGGGCCTCATTGAAAATCAGCCGCGCACGGCCGATGCAGTCGCCGACACGACGGTTGAATGTCTGGTGCTGGAACGCACCGCGCTGGAACTGTTGCAGAGCGACCATCCGCAGATTGCCAATCTGCTCTACACCAATCTGGCCCGAACGCTGGCGCAGCGGCTGCGCGACACGACGATACGGCTGCACGGTTACATGAGACCGCACTGAGCGGCCGGACCCTGTGATGGCTCACGGCTGCGTCGGGCGCTAGCGTGCCGGAAAAACCAGCAGCGCGTCACCGACATCGAAGATGAGCACGATATCGGCTTCGGGGCGGACGGCCGCGGCCCGCAGCGTATCGGACCAGTTGCGGAAGAAGACCGCCCGGTCGGGGGCGCCCGACCAGCTGCACAGCGCCGCCTGCGGACGATCGGGTGCCAGGCACAGATAGTCGCCGGTACCGCTGTGGGTCAGCGCGAAACCGAGAAAGCACGCTTCGGCCGGCACATCGAGCAGGTGCTTGAGCTGCGCGACCGGCGAACCGTCAGCCGAACCGTCCGGGGCGTCTCCGCCCACCGATCTGGTTGCATACCTTTTCATGTCGCGCCTCCATCAACCCGATTGTCATACTAGCAAGCGGAATCAGGCGACGGAAGATGCCCGGCCAATCAGAGGTCGCGCGTGACCGCCTGCCAGCGCAGCCGGCGCGCGTGCGCGTGGCGGGCACGCAGGCGCGGGTCGGACGCCACGATGCTCAGCGTTTCGCCGATCACCATGATGACGCCGAGCACCGGCAGCACCAGCAGCAGACCGGCCACACCGGCCACGGCTCCGCCGACGAAAATCATCAGCACGGTGATCAGGGGATGCATGCGCAGGCTGCGACCGATGGTCAGCGGCATGAAGATGAAGTCGTCGAGCAGGCGTACCAGGATGAACAGGCCGATCGATGCGTAGGCAATCGACGGCGAACCGGGAAAATCGGTTGCCGCGACCATGACCACCAGCGCGCAGCCGATGACCGAGCCGACGAATGGAATCCACGCCAGGACCGCGGTGATGATGCCCAGCGTCAGTGGCGAAGACAGTCCGATGACCCACAGCCCGGCCGCCAGACAGACCGCATCGAGCACGGTCAGCTTGACCAGCCCCTGGAAGTAGGCGCGCGTCGTGCGGTCGACCTCGTACAGCAGATGCAGCGTGCGCTCGAAGTAGGCGTTGGGCACGGCGCGCGCCAGAAAGCGCTGGAAGCGGCGGCCGTCGCGCAGGAAGAAATAGGCGAGGAAAGGTGCGAGCAGCATCGACGGCAGCCAGGCGGCGACCGACATCATCAGCGACGGCAGGCGGTTCTGCGCAAAGCCCTCGCCGGCCACCGCAATGTAGGACGACACGGCGTCGGCCACATGTGCATCGCGCATGAAACGGGACTGCTGCTCGAGCGCACGCAGGGTCTGGTCGAGCAGCAGCAGGCCGCCCTGCAGATAGCGCATGCCGGTTTCCTGCACGCCGACCGCCTGCGCGGCAAAGCGCGGCAGCATGAATGCGAAGGCGCCGACCAGCAGCAGCGCGAACACACCCACCGTGATGTTGGCCGCCGCTTCCTGCGACAGACCGGCGAACATCAGGCGCTGCATCGGGTAGGCAAGAAAGTAGTAGGCGATGAGCCCGAACAGGAAGGGCAGCACCAGCCACAGCACCTGCTGGAACAGGTTGAGCGCCAGGGTGGTGGCGAGCAGGATGCCGCACCAGGCCAGCGGCCCGGCACCGGACGGTCGCAGCCGCCTCATGCCGCGGCGCTCACAGATGACCGTCCTGTCGCTGCCCCGCATTGGCCTGACGCAGCCGACCGCCGAGGTGGCGCGCCAGCGACAGTGCGATTTTCGACGCGATCTTCGGATGGGTTTCCAGCAGGTTCATGAAGTCGGCGCGAAAGAACACGACCAGCACGCAGTCAGCCGTGGCACGGGCCTGCGCTGCGCGCGGCGCCTGATCGAGCAGCGCCAGTTCGCCGAACACCTCACCGGCGGCCAGCACGGCCAGACGCTGCTGACGCCCGCCTTCATGGCGCAGGATTTCGACCTCACCCGACACGATGGCGTAGATCGCCTCGCCGTCGTCGCCTTCGTCGAACACCACCTCGCCGGCGAGGTAGTTGCGCTCGTGGCGCAGTGCCTGCACCACCGGCAGTTCACGCCGGCTCAAGGTCGAAAACAGCTTGATCTGGCGCAGCGGATGCGGCGCTTCGTGTGCATCATGGCGGCCAAACAAGCGCACGTCGGACTCCGTCGGGTGGGGCGTGGATCGCAACGCCGCAGCATACCGAGTTTTGTGCGCGCAAAAGTACGCCGGGCGCGGAATTCCCCCTATCCTTGCCGGTCACAGGCACGGCCATAACG
Source organism: Methyloversatilis sp. (assembly GCA_016791045.1). Lineage (GTDB taxonomy): Bacteria > Pseudomonadota > Gammaproteobacteria > Burkholderiales > Rhodocyclaceae > Methyloversatilis. The sequence continues at coordinate 51,844 of JAEUNO010000003.1, forward strand.
ATAATTACAGACATGACATCCCGACTGCTGCACTGGATAGACCTGAACATCCTGTCGCTCGGGCGCGACATGCGCCTCTCCTACCTGCCGCCGCTGATGGTCTACATGGCCGCCGGCATCCAGGGGTTGACCGGCATCGTCGGCACCTTCTTCGTCAAGGACTACCTCGGCCTGTCGGCGGAGTTTCTCGCCGCACTGGGTTTCTGGGTCGGCATTCCATGGGCGCTGAAGATTCCGATGGGCCATCTGGTCGATCTGGTGTGGCGTTACAAGAGCCTGCTGATCTACCTCGGCGCCAGCATCATCGCCGCCAGCCTGCTGATCATGGCCGGCCTGATCGCCGAACGCGATGCGATGGCGGCCATCCTGCCGATCAATACCTGGTTCGTGCTGAGCGCGCTGCTGAGCCCGATCGGCTACGTGCTGCAGGACGCGGTGGCCGACGCGATGACGGTCGAGGCGGTACCGCATGTCGAGGAGGACGGCACGCCGGTCACGCCCGAACGCCTCAAGCTGATGCACACCACGATGCAGACGCTCGGCCGGGTCGCCATCATCGGCGGCAGCGTGCTGGTGGCGCTGGTGAACCTGTATCTGTTTTCCGGCACCGAGGCGCTGCCGGAAGCGGAAAAGGTGCTGCTGTACCGCGACATCTATCTGATGGCGCTGGTCATTCCGGCGGTGTCGGTGGCCGGTGTCGCCTTCGCGGCGCTGCTCAGGATGCGCCACATCCGGGCGCACATGGCGCGTGGCCTGTCGCGCGCCGAAGCGGCCGCGCTGCTGCGCGACCCGGACGGCAACACTGCACCCAACTGGTGGATCATCGGCGGCAGCGTGGCTTTCGTGGCCTTCACGCTGACGATGGGGCTGTCCAACCTGAAGTGGAACCAGGAAATCATCTTCGTCGGGTCGTTCGCCATCATCGCCTTCCTGATGGCGAAGCTCACGCGCGAGCTGGATGCCACGGCACGCAATACGCTGATCGGCACCGCACTGGTCATCTTCATGTTCCGCGCGACCCCGGGCACCGGGCCCGGTGTGTCCTGGTGGTCGATCGACGTGCTGGGCTTCGACCAGGCCTTCTTTTCGGTGCTGTCGCTGATCGCCAGTGCGCTGACGCTGATCGGCATGTTCCTGTTCCGCCGCTTCATGGCCGAGCGGTCCATCCTGTACGTGGTGGGTTTCCTGACCGCGGCCAGCTTCGTGCTGTCGCTGCCCACACTGGGCATGAGCATGGGCCTGCATGAATGGACGGCGAGCGTGACCGGCGGCGTGGTGGACGCACGCTTCATCGCGGTGATCGATACTGCGCTCGAATCGCCGCTGGGCCAGATTTCGATGATTCCGATGCTGGCCTGGATCGCCAATTCGGCACCGGCCCATCTGAAGGCGACCTTCTTCGCGGTGATGGCGTCCTTCACCAATCTGGCGCTGTCGGCCAGCCAGCTCGGCACCAAGTATCTGAATCAGATCTTCACGCTGGCGCGCGAAGTGAAGGACCCGGCGACCGGCGCCGTCGTGACCGCCGCCAACTACAGCGATCTCACCTCACTGCTGCTGACCGTGGTCGCCATCGCCGTGCTGATGCCGGTCAGCGCCATCCTGATCGCCCGCGCGCTGCATCTGCGCAGCGCGTAGCGCCACCGGTCGCATTCCGCATGGAGATCACGCACCGTCGCGTATTTCCCGAGCGGATCGCGAGCATGGCTCGCTCCTGCAGAAACCACGCCCCCTGCAGGAGCGCCCCCCGGTCGCGATCAACACGTCAACCACCCACCCTCACCTGTTTGCCGACCGGATCGCGAGCATGGCTCGCTCCTACAGGAACCACGCCCCCCCTGTAGGAGCGACCCCCGGTCGCGATCAACACGTCAATCACCCACCCTCGCCTGTTTGCCGACCGGATCGCGAGGCTGTCGTCGCGTGTCCTATCCGGCAGCGGGCGCTCCGCCGGCGAAATCCACCCGGTGCGGCGACGCGAGATATTCACGTGTGCGCATTTCGATCAGGCGACTGACCGTGCGGGTGAACTCGTTGGCATTCGGGCCATCCGTGTAGAGCAGGTGCGCTTCGACTTCGGCCGACAGGATCAGCTTGACCCGGAAGTCATACAGCACATCGACCAGCCAGGTGAAACGCCGTGCCTCGTTCGACTTTTCGCGACTCATCTTCGGCACGTCGGACAGCACGACCGAGTGAAAGCGCCGCGCCAGTTCGAGGTAATCGTTCTGCGAGCGCGGGCCGCCGCAGATTTCATGGAAGTCGAACCACACCGCACCCAGCGAGCAGGCATGGGTCTTCAGCGTGCGGCCGAGAATGTCCAGCGTGCCGTCCGATGACGGCTCGCCGCACAGCTCGCGGAAGTCCGCTTCCAGCCTCCGGTCGGCATCGGCGCCGTTGGGCACCATGTAGATGTCCATGCGTTCGAGCGAGCGCAGCCGGTAATCGATGCCGGCATCGAGTTCGAACACTTCGAGCTTCTTCTTCAGCAGCTCGATGGTGGGCAGGAAGTTCTGCCGCTGGAGCCCGTTCGGGTACAGGCCGTCGGGCGGATAGTTGGACGTGGCGACCAGCACCACGCCACGCTCGAACAGCGCCTCGACCAGCCGGCCGAGAATCATCGCGTCGGCGATGTCGGACACGTGGAATTCGTCGAAACACAGCAAGCGGGCGGACTGTGCCAGATCGTCGGCCACCCGGGCCAGCGGATCGGCTTCCGACTTGTGCTGCTTGAGCGCCGCGTGCACCTGCTGCATGAAGGCGTGGAAATGCACACGACGCTTGCGCCGGTAGGGCACGGCGTCGAAGAAGCAATCCATCAGGAAGCTCTTGCCGCGTCCGACGCCGCCCCAGAAATAGACCCCACGCGGCGGTTGCGCGCGCGACAGCAGCTTGCGCAGCTGGGTACGGCGCGCCGCCTTGAAGCCGAGCAGTTCGGTGTAGAGCTGCTGCAGCCGCTCGGCGGCGGCGCGCTGCGACGCGTCAGCCTGGTAGCCGTGCGTTTTGAGTGCCGCCTCGAAGGCGTCCATCATGCCCCGTTCGGGCACCTGGAGGATTTCGTGCGGCATCGCCCGGTGTCAGAAGTGCAAAGGTCGCTTGTCGCAGGCCAGTGCAGCTTCGTGCATGACCTCCGACAGCGTGGGATGGGCGTGGCAGATGCGTGCGATGTCTTCCGAGCAGGCACCGAATTCCATCGCCACGACCGCTTCGGCAATCAGCTCCGAAGCATTGTTGCCGATCACGTGCACGCCGAGGATGCGATCGGTTTCGGCGCAGGCGTACATGCGCACGAAGCCGGTGGTGTCACCCTGCCCCAGCGCGCGGCCATTCGCGGCGAACGGAATCTGGCCCGCCTTGAATTCGATGCCGGCTGCCTTGAGCTGTGCCTCGGTCTTGCCGACCCAGGCGATTTCCGGGTGGGTGTAGATGACCCAGGGCACGGTGTCGTGATTGACGTGCCCCTTCTGGCCGGCGATGCATTCGGCCACCATGACGCCTTCTTCCATGCCCTTGTGCGCCAGCATCGGGCCGGGCACGACGTCACCGACCGCCCACACGTTGGCGAGGTTGGTCCGGCACTGTTCATCGACCTCGATGAAGCCGCGGTCGCTCACCTTCAGGCCGACCGCATCGGCGTTGAGGCCATCGGTATTCGGGATGCGGCCGACCGACACGATCAGGCGGTCGCACTCGAGCACCTTCTGCTCGTCCTTCAGTTCGTACTCGACGCGCACGCCGTCGGCCGTGCGTTCGACCTTGCCGATCTTCGCACCAAGCTTGATACCGAGCTTCTGCTTCGCGGTGAAGGTTTTCCAGGCTTCCTTGGTGATGGCCGCGTCGGCTGCCGAAAGAAAGTCCGGTGCGGCTTCGAGGATGGTCACCTCGGCGCCGAGCCGCTTCCATACGCTGCCCAGTTCGAGACCGATGACGCCGGCACCGATGACGCCCAGACGCTTCGGCGCACCGTCAAACGCCAGCGCGCCCTCGTTGTCGCAGATCACCTCGTTGTCGACCGGAATGTCCGGCAGATGGCGGGCACGCGAACCGGTCGCCACGACGACGTGCTTCGCCATCACGTGTTCGGTCTCGCCGTTGCGCGTCACGGCGATCTTCCATTTCTCTTCTTCGCGGCCGGCAAAACTGCCCTGACCGCTCAGCAGCGTCACCTTGTTCTTCTTGAACAGACCACGGATGCCGCTGGTCAGTTGATCGACGATGTTGTTCTTGCGCTTCATCATCACGCCGACGTCCATGCGCGGCGAATCAACGGTGATGCCGTGCATCACGAAGGAATGGTTCGCCTGCTCGAACAGCTCCGACGACTGCAGCAGCGCCTTGGACGGAATGCAGCCCACATTCAGGCAGGTGCCGCCGAGACGCACCTCGCCCTTCGGATCGGCGTAACTGTTGTACTCGATGCAGGCGGCATTCAGGCCGAGCTGGGCGGCACGAATCGCTGCGACATATCCGCCGGGACCGGCACCGATCACGACGACATCAAATTCTTTGGACATCTGGAGTTGCTCCGCAAAAAAAACAGATTCAAGATTCAAGTATCAAGATGCAAGGGAGCGGCCTCCTCTTGCATCTTGCATCTTTCGACTTGAATCTGGTTCAGACGTCAAACAGCAGGCGGGCCGGATCTTCCAGCGCTTCCTTCATCGTCACGAGACCGAGCACCGCCTCGCGACCGTCGATGATGCGGTGGTCGTAGGACATGGCGAGGTAGTTGATCGGACGGATCACCACCTGGCCGTTTTCGGCGACCGGCCGGTCCTTGGTCGCATGCACGCCCAGAATGGCCGACTGCGGCGGGTTGATGATGGGCGTCGACAGCATCGAGCCGAATACGCCGCCGTTCGAGATCGAGAACGTGCCGCCGGTCAGCTCTTCCATCGACAGCTTGCCGTCCTTCGCCTTCTGGCCGAATTCGGCGATCTTCATTTCGATGTCGGCGAAGCTCATCTGGTCGGCGTCGCGCAGGATGGGCACGACCAGACCACGCGGGCTGCCGACGGCAATGCCGATGTCGAAGAAGCCGTGATAGACGATGTCGTTGCCGTCGATCGAGGCGTTGAGCAGCGGGAACTTGCGCAGCGCCTGCAGCGCCGCCTTCACGAAGAACGACATGAAGCCCAGCTTGACGCCGTGCGTCTTCTCGAACTTCTCGGCGTACTTCTTGCGCAGGTCCATGACCGGCTGCATGTTCACTTCATTGAACGTGGTCAGGATGGCGTTCTGCGCCTGCGACTGCAGCAGGCGCTCGGCGACGCGGGCGCGCAGGCGCGACATCGGCACGCGTTGCTGCGGCCGGTCGGCCATCAGCTCTTCGAGACGGACCGGTACCGGCGGCTGCGGCAGCGCGGCGACGGCCGGTGCCGGCGCGGCAGCGGCGCGCGCCGTTGCCGGTGCGGGTACCGCGGCACCGACGGCATCCGGCTTGGTGATGCGACCACCGCGACCGGTGCCCTGCACATCGCCACCCGCCAGACCGCGTTCGTCCATGATCTTGCGCGCGGCCGGGCTGGCCGATGCCGACGAGGATGCGCTGGCGGTCGCCACCGCGGCGGCGGCTGCGGGCGCCGCCGCAGGTGCTGCCGGTGCGGCAGCGGCCGCCGGTACCGCAGCAGCGGCCTTGCCTTCGGTGTCGATCTGCGCGATCAGCTCACCACTGGTGACTGAGGCGCCGTTCTGCTTGATGATGGCAACCAGAACGCCGGCGTCCGGCGCAGGGGTTTCAAGCACCACCTTGTCGGTTTCGATGTCGATCAGGTTTTCATCCCGGGCGACCGCTTCGCCCACTTGTTTGTGCCAGCTGACCAGCGTGGCTTCGGCCACCGATTCGGACAGCTGCGGAACCTTCACTTCGATAAGCATTTGATCCTGTCTCCCTGTCGGGGGCGTCTCAGCGCCCCACTCCTGCGAACGCTGCTTCGATGACCGCCTTCTGCTGTGCCTGGTGCTTGGCGGCATAGCCGACCGCCGGCGATGCCGCCGCCGGCCGCGATACCAGTTCCAGCTTCATGTCGCCCACTGCCTTGCCCAGGTGCTGACGCGAAATGAGCCAGTACCACATGCCCTGATTGCGCGGCTCTTCCTGAACCCAGGTGATGCCCTTCGCCTTCGGATAGCGCGCCACCTGCGCCGTCACGTCTGCCGACGGGAAGGGATAGGGCTGTTCGAGCCGCACGATGGCGACGTTCTTGATGTCGTTCGCACGCCGGTGCGCCAGCAGTTCGTAATAGATCTTGCCGCTGCACATGATGATGCGTTCGACCTTCTTGTCGTCCAGCGCATCGACTTCCGGAATCACCGGCTGGAAGCGGCCGTTGGCCAGTTCGTCGAGCGACGAGACGGCGTCCTTGTGGCGCAGCAGCGACTTCGGCGTGATGATGACCAGCGGCTTGCGCACCTTGCGCAGCATCTGGCGACGCAGCAGGTGGAAAATCTGCGCCGGCGTGCTCGGAATCGTCACCTGCCAGTTGTTTTCGGCCGACAGCTGCATGTAGCGTTCGATGCGCGCCGACGAATGTTCCGGGCCCTGGCCTTCGAAGCCGTGCGGCAGCATCATCGCGAGCCCGCACAGGCGCCCCCACTTCGCTTCGCCCGATGCGATGAACTGGTCGAACACGACCTGCGCACCGTTGGCGAAATCACCGAACTGCGCTTCCCACACGACCAGTTCGTTCGGTTCGGTCGTGGCGTAGCCATAGTCGAAAGCGAGTACGGCTTCTTCCGACAGCACCGAGTCGATCACCACGCAGGGCGCCTGATCTTCCTGCAGGTGCTGCAGCGGCATGTAGTTGCCGCTGTCCCACTTCTCGCGCTTCTGGTCGTGCAGCACGGCATGACGGTGGAAGAAGGTGCCGCGGCCGACGTCCTCGCCGGACACGCGCACGCCGTAGCCCTCGACCAGCAGCGTCGCATAGGCGAGGTTCTCACCCATGCCCCAGTCGACCGGCAGGCTGCCCTGCGCCATGGCGGCGCGGTCGTCGATGATCTTCTGCACCCGGGAATGCAATGCGAAGCCGTCCGGTACCGTCGTCAGGCGCTTGCCCAGGCGCGCCAGTTCGTCCTTCGGAACGCGCGTGTCGCACTCGTCGGTGTAGGGCTGCTTCAGGAACGGCGTCCAGTCGACCGCGAAGCGGCGCTGGTGATTGGTCAGCACCGGGTCCTGCGCCAGCCGGCCCTCGTCGAGCGCGGCCCGGTAGTCGGCAATCATCTGCTCCGGCTCCTGCTCGCCGATGACCGCCTGCGAAATGAGCCGGTCGGCGTAGATCTTGCGCGTACCCGGGTGCGCCGCGATCTTCTTGTACATCAGCGGCTGAGTCACCATCGGCTCGTCCTGCTCGTTGTGACCGAGCTTGCGGTAACAGATGATGTCGATCACGACATCCTTCTTGAATTCGGCGCGGAATTCCATCGCCATGCGCGTCACGTAGGCCACCGCCTCCGGGTCGTCGCCATTGACGTGGAAGATCGGCGCCTCGACCATCTTGAAGATGTCGGTGCAGTACAGCGATGAACGGTAGTCACGCGGATCGGAGGTGGTGAAGCCGATCTGGTTGTTCACGATGATGTGCACCGTGCCGCCCACGCCGTAGCCGCGCGTCTGCGAGAAGTTCAGCATTTCCTGATTGACGCCCTGTCCGGCCACCGCCGCGTCACCATGCAGGATGACCGGAATGACCTGGGTGCCGCTCTTGTCGCCCCTGCGGCGCTGGCGCGCATACACCGAACCGACCACCACCGGATTGACGATTTCCAGGTGCGACGGGTTGAACGCCAGCGTCAGGTGCACCGGGCCGGACGGCGTATTCACGTCGGACGAGAAACCCATGTGGTACTTGACATCGCCGGCCGACAGGTCGGATGCCGCCTTGCCCTCGAATTCCGAGAACAGCATCGACGGCGCCTTGCCCAGCGTATTCACCAGCACGTTCAGCCGGCCGCGGTGCGCCATGCCGATGACGATCTCCTGTGCGCCCTGCGCGGCCGCGACACGCACCAGTTCGTCCATGGCGACGATGGTCGATTCGCCGCCCTCGAGCGAGAAGCGCTTCTGGCCGACATACTTGGTATGCAGGTAGCGCTCCATCGTTTCGGCCGCCGTCACGCGTTCCAGGAAGCGCTTGCGGTCTTCGACCGAGTAGCCGTAATTGCCGCGCATCGGCTCCAGCCGAGCCTGGATCCAGCGCTTGTGCGCGATGTCGGTCATGTACATGTATTCGGCGCCGACGCTGCCGCAATACACCTGACGCACCGCTTCGAGGATTTCGCGCAGGCTGGCGCGGTCATCCGGCGGGAAGCGGAAGGAACCGGTGCTGAACACGTCGCCCAGGTCGGCTTCGGTGAAGCCGTAATGCGAAGGCTCCAGTTCGGAAATGTCGGGCCGTTCGGCCCGCTTGAGCGGATCGAGCTGAGCCCAGCGATTGCCGAGGAAGCGGTAGGCATTGATCATCTGCAGCACGCCGACCTGACGCTTGTCGTCGGCGGCAGGGCCGGCCGAACGGGTCGGACCGCGCTTGGCCAGTTCGGCGAACGACGCGACGACCGGCGCATGGGCCACGTCGGCAGCTGCGCCAGGCAGATGTTGCAGGGATTCGAAGTAGCTGCGCCAGGCATCCGGTACGGAACCCGGATTGGCGAGATAGGACTCGTACAGTTCCTCGACAAAGGGCGCATTGCCCCCGAAGAGGTAGGAATGACTCAACATCTGCATCATGACTCGCTCCCCCGCCCGGGGTTGCCCGGGCTTGTTATGGCGATGCCCACGCGGTCGGATCCCGGCGCACCTGTCGTGCTCCGGACCCTCGCGTCTCGTGGGCGTCGAGAAGGCCTGCTGCATGCGGTTGTTCGTATTCGCCCTGCGGTCTCCGCATGACCGCAGGGTGTGTTGCGCAGACTGCTCCGATCAGGGCTTGATGTCGCGTCGTGCCGGGCCGACGTACAGCTGGCGCGGACGACCGATCTTGTATTCCGGATCGGTGATCATTTCGTTCCACTGCGTGATCCAGCCAACCGTACGGGCCAGCGCGAAGATGCAGGTGAACATCGAGGTCGGAATGCCGAGCGCCTTCTGCACGATGCCCGAGTAGAAGTCGACATTCGGGTACAGCTTCTTCTCGATGAAGTACTCGTCTTCCAGCGCGATGCGTTCCAGTTCCATCGCGAGCTTGAACAGGCGGTCGTTCTGCAGGCCGAGTTCGGTCAGCACTTCGTGGCAGGTCTGGCGCATCAGCTTGGCGCGCGGATCGAAGTTCTTGTAGACGCGGTGTCCGAAGCCCATCAGCTTGAAGCTGTCGTTCTTGTCCTTGGCGCGTGCAATGAACTCGGGCACGCGCGACACGTCGCCGATCTCTTCCAGCATCTGCAGGCAGGCTTCGTTCGCACCGCCATGCGCCGGACCCCACAGGCAGGCGATGCCGGCGGCGATCACTGCATACGGGTTGGCGCCCGACGACCCGGCCAGGCGCACGGTCGAGGTCGAGGCGTTCTGCTCGTGGTCGGCGTGCAGCGTGAAGATGCGGTCCAGCGCCTTGACCAGCACCGGATTCGGCTTGTACTCCTCGCACGGCGTGCCGAACATCATGTACATGAAGTTGCCGGCGTAGCACAGGTCGTTGCGCGGGTACATGAAAGGCTGGCCGACCGAATACTTGTAGGCCATCGCGGCGATCGTCGGCATCTTGGCGATCAGGCGGTTGATCGAAATGTCGCGATGCGCCTGATCGGAAATGTCCATGCCGTCATGGTAGAAGGCGGACAGCGCGCCGACCACACCGGCCATGATGGCCATCGGGTGCGCGTCACGACGGAAGCCGGCGTAGAAGCGGGCCAGCTGTTCGTGCAGCAGCGTGTGACGCTTGATCTGGCTGACGTACTCGGCCTTTTCTTCGACGTTGGGCAGTTCGCTGTTCTTCAGCAGGTAACACACGTCGAGGAAGTCGCAGTGCTCGGCCAGCTGTTCGATCGGGTAGCCGCGATACCACAGCTCGCCCTTGTCGCCGTCGATGTAGGTGATGGTCGACTTGCAGCTTGCGGTGGAGAGGTAACCGGTGTCGTACGTGAACATGCCGGTCTTGGCATACATCGAACGGATATCCACCACATCAGCGCCAGCGACGCCGCTCATGATCGGGAACTCGGTGGTCTGACCTTCGATGGTCAGCGTAGCAGTGCGTTGATTTGTCATGTCTAACCTCTTCACTTCCTCAAAATGGCCCGGATCGACCCCGTTGCGCTCTCACGCTGCACGCAACAGGTCAACCATCCCCTTCAGACGCGTCTCCTCGCACTGCTCGCGTCCGCTGACAATCGCCAACAAGGTGATGTCGTCGTAATGGAGCAGTTCGAACAGCTCTGCCCTCTGGTCTTTGGTCAAGCTTTCAAGATGATGCTCGATGAAGCGCTGCAGGATCAGGTCGAGCTCCAGCAGACCGCGTCGGCAATGCCAGAGCAGTCGGCCGGGGCTGACCTGCTGATCGTTCGCGCTGTCCATGCTCAGACGGCCCGACGGACCATCATGTCCTTGATCTTGCCGATGGCGCGGGTCGGGTTCAGACCCTTCGGGCATACATCGACGCAGTTCATGATGGTATGGCAACGGAACAGTCGGTAAGGATCTTCAAGGTTGTCGAGCCGCTCGCTGGTCGCCTGATCGCGCGTGTCGGCGATGAAGCGGTAGGCCGCAAGCAGACCGGCCGGACCGACGAACTTGTCCGGATTCCACCAGAAGGACGGGCAGGATGTCGAGCAGCACGCGCACAGGATGCACTCGTACAGGCCGTTCAGCTCCTCGCGGTCTTCCGGCGACTGCAGGCGCTCGCGCTCGGGCGGGTGCTCCGGATTGATCAGGTAGGGCTTGATCGAGTGGTACTGCTTGAAGAACTGGGTCATGTCGACGATCAGGTCGCGCACGACCGGCAGGCCCGGCAGCGGGCGCAGCACGATGGGCGTGGCGATCGAATCCATGTCGGTCAGGCAGGCCAGGCCGTTCTTGCCGTTGATGTTCATGGCGTCCGAACCGCACACGCCTTCGCGACAGGAGCGGCGGAAGGACAGCGTGTCGTCCACATCCTTGAGCTTGACCAGCGCATCGAGCAGCTTGCGTTCGGTGCCGTCGAGCTCGAGCGAGATCGACTGCATGTAGGGCTTCTCGTCGCGGTCCGGGTCGTAGCGGTAGATACTGAATTCGACAGTACGGGCAGTCATGCTGTGATCCTCAGTAAGCGCGCTTCTTCAGCGCGATGGTGTCAACGGTCAGCGGCGTCATGTTCACCGGCTTGTAGTCGAGCTTGTTGCCGTCGCGGTACCACAGCGTGTGCTTGAGCCAGTTGGCGTCATCGCGGCCGTCCGGAAACTCAGGGCTGTCGATCGCGTCGTCACGCACGTGGGCGCCGCGCGATTCGGTGCGCGCGTTGGCCGACACGATGGTCGCCTTGGCGACTTCGATCAGGTTGTCCAGTTCGAGCGCTTCGAGCCGCGCCGTATTGAATACCTTGGACTTGTCCTTGATCTCGGTGCTGGCGACCTGCTGCTCGATCTCGGTGATCTTGCTGACACCTTCCTCCAGCATGTGCTTGAAGCGGAACACGCCGCAGTGTGCCTGCATCGTGCGCTGCATCGCCAGCCGGGTCGCGCCGACGGCCGTGCCGCCGGTCTGCGTGTCGAGCCGGTTCAGGCGCGACAGCGAGTAGTCGGCCGCATTGGCCGGCAGGGGCTTGTGTGCCACCGGTTGCGCCTTGATGAACTCGACCATCGACTCGCCGGACGACTTGCCGAACACCAGCAGGTCGAGCAGCGAATTCGTGCCCAGGCGATTGGCGCCATGCACCGAGGCGCAGGCGCACTCGCCGGCGGCGTAGAAACCGGGCACCGGCTCGCTCGGGTTGCCGTTCTTCGGCATCACGACTTCGCCGTGGTAATTGGTCGGAATGCCGCCCATCTGGTAGTGACAGGTCGGCACCACCGGCAACGGTTCCTTGATCGCGTCGACACCGGCGAACTGGATGCCGATTTCGCGGATGCCCGGCAGGCGCTTCATGATGGTCGCCGGATCGAGGTGGGTGATGTCGAGCATCACGTGATCCTTGTTCGGACCACAGCCGCGACCTTCGTTGATTTCGGTCACCATGGCACGCGACACCACGTCGCGCGACGCCAGATCCTTGGCGTTCGGCGCATAGCGCTCCATGAAGCGCTCGCCATCGGAGTTGCGCAGGATGCCGCCTTCGCCACGCACGCCCTCGGTGATCAGCACGCCCGCGCCGGCCACGCCGGTCGGGTGGAACTGCCAGAATTCCATGTCTTCCAGCGGTATGCCGGCGCGCGCCGCCATGCCCACGCCGTCACCGGTGTTGATGAAGGCATTGGTCGAGCTGTAGTAGATGCGGCCGGCGCCGCCGGTGGCAAACAGCACCGCCTTGGCGTGGAAAATGTAAACCTCGCCCGATTCCATTTCCATCGCCGTCACGCCGACCACGTCGCCCGCGTCGTCGCGGATCAGGTCGAGCGCCATCCATTCGATGAAGAACTGGGTGTTGGCCTGCACGTTGCGCTGATACATCGCGTGCAGCATCGCGTGACCGGTACGGTCGGCAGCCGCACAGGAGCGGCGCACCGGCTTTTCGCCGAAATTCGACATGTGACCGCCGAACGGACGCTGATAGATCTTGCCGCTGTCGAGGCGATCGAACGGCATGCCGTAATGTTCGAGCTCGATGACGACTTCGTTGGCCTTGCGGCACATGAATTCGATCGCGTCCTGGTCGCCGAGCCAGTCTGAGCCCTTGACCGTGTCGTACATGTGCCAGTGCCAGTGGTCTTCCTCGGAATTGCCGAGCGAGGCGGCCACGCCGCCCTGCGCCGCCACGGTGTGGGAACGGGTCGGAAACACCTTCGAAAGCACGGCCGTACGAAGACCGGCTTCCGACAGCTGGATCGCGGCACGCAGACCTGCGCCGCCGGCACCGACGATGACTGCATCAAACTTGCGAATGGGTACGCTCACTTACAGTCTCCACAAAACTTGCGCTGCCCAGCCCAGATAGCCGATCAGCAACAGCAGGGTCACCGCGTGCAGCACGAGGCGCACGCTGGTGGGCTTGATGTAGTCCATGTAGATGTCGCGCACGCCGACCCAGGCGTGGTACATCAGCGACGCGAAGAACAGGAAGGTCGCGAAACGCATGAACCCACCGGCGAACAGACCACGCCAGTTGTCGTAGTTCAATTCGCCCATGAAAAGCACGCCAACGGCGAATATCAATGTGTACACCGCCATCACGACGGCAGTGATGCGCTGGCCCAGCCAGTCCTTCAGCCCGTAATGGGCACCGACAACAACCCGAGTCACCACAGTTTCACCCCCAGAATCACGGTAAGCGTCAAGCTCACAACCAGCACGGCCACCGAACTCTTGCGCGCGGCAGCCAGTTCCAGTCCCTGGTGCATGTCGAGCAGCAGGAATCGGATGCCGGCGCAGAAGTGGTGCAGATAGGCCCACATGAGGCCCAGCAAAAGGAGTTTGGCCAGCGGGTGACCCACCACCGCGCTGAAGGTGTCGAAGGTTTCCGGCGAACCGAGGCTGGCGGCGAACAGCCACAGCAGAAGCGGCAGGCAGAGGAACAGCCCGGCACCGCTGACCCGGTGCAGGATGGACACGATGCCCGGGATCGGCAGCCGTATTGCGGTCAGCTGCAGGTGTTTCGGTCGGGTCTTGCTGGCTGTATTGGCCATCTGGCTCGCTCTCCTAGAATGATCGTGTGGCAGGAAACGGGATTGCGCCGGGTCTGCTAACTCAGTGTGTTCAGGTAATAGTGGTCGGCGGTGGAGCACAGGCCGCGCCGCCACTCGACCGGTTCGTCATCGTAGGTATAGGCCACGCGCTCGACCGACAGCAGCGGCGTGTTTTCCTGCACCTCGAGGTATTCGGCGCTCTGGCGGTCCGCCGGCACGGCGCGCAGGCGTTCCTCGGCGCGCACCATGCGCACGCCGAAGCGCGTTTCGAAGAAGGAGTACAGGGAGCCCTGGTGTTCCTTGAGCACATCGAGGTTGAGCCCGGGAAACAGGTCTCCGCGCAGATAGATTTCGTCTATGACGACCGGCTTGCCGGCGAACTTGAGCAATCGGCGCACGATGATGATCTGCGACCCCACCTCGACATTCAGCGTCCGGGCCACTTCCTGACCCGCGCGGGCGCGCCAGCATTCGAGCGGCACGCTCTGCGACGTCTCGATGCCGCCGTTGATGGGGGCAAGACGGAGAAAACGGAAGAAGGCGCGTGGATCGTGATGCGTCGCAACAAAGGTCCCCTTGCCCTGTTTGCGTACCAGCAGATTGTCGGCCGCCATCTCGTCGATGGCCTTGCGCACCGTACCCTGACTCACGCTGAAGCGCTGCGCCAGTTCGGTTTCGCTCGGTATCGACTCACCCGGACGCCATTCGCCGCTCTGCAGCGCCTGCGTCAGCAGCACACGTATCTGGCGATACAGCGGACTGAACGTTGGGGATTCCTGTGCCATGCAACAATTTCAGCACAGAAATCCGATCACGTCTACAAGGTGTCTCATGTCTTATATATGATATAAATCGAACCCGCGCTGACAGGCGCCCGGAAACCGGCCCCGTCCGGATCCGGGACGACTGTTTTGTGCTGTGTGTCAAAACACTGCAGGTCGGCCATAATCCTGCCGCGCACAACGCACTTTTACGCACCCGTCCCATCCTCATCCAGGAGACTCACATGTCAAAGACGCCCCTCCGCGTCGCGGTGACCGGCGCCGCCGGTCAAATCGGTTATGCCCTGCTGTTCCGTATTGCCAGCGGCGAAATGCTGGGCAAGGACCAGCCGGTCATCCTTCAACTGCTCGACCTTCCGCAGGCCCAGAAGGCGCTGACCGGCGTGATGATGGAACTGGACGACTGCGCGTTTCCGCTGCTCGCCGGCATGGTCGCCACCGATGACCCGAACGTCGCGTTCAAGGACGCCGACTTTGCCCTGCTCGTCGGCGCACGTCCGCGCGGCCCCGGCATGGAACGCAAGGACCTGCTGACCGAGAACGCCAAGATCTTCACCGTGCAGGGTGCCGCGATCGGCGCGCATGCAGCCCCGACCTGCAAGATCCTGGTGGTCGGCAATCCCTGCAACACCAACGCCTACATCGCGCTGAAGACCGCTGCCAAGGCGGGGGGCCGCGTGCCGGCGAAGAATTTCACCGCCATGCTGCGCCTTGACCACAACCGTGCGCTGTCGCAGCTGGCGACCAAGCTGAACCGTCCGGTGGCGTCGTTCAGGAAGATGGCCGTGTGGGGCAACCACAGCCCGACGATGTATGCGGACTACCGCTTCGCCACCTCGAATGGCGACAGCGTGGCCCAGCTGGTGAACGACCAGGAGTGGAACGCCAAGACCTTCCTGCCGACCGTCGGCAAGCGCGGCGCCGCCATCATCGAGGCGCGCGGCCTGTCGTCGGCGGCCTCGGCCGCCAATGCCGCCATCGACCACATGCGCAACTGGCATCTGGGTTCGGACGGTGACTGGGTGACCATGGGTGTGCCGTCGGATGGTTCGTACGGCATTCCGGAAGGCCTGATCTTCGGCTTCCCGTGCATCTGCGCCAACGGCGAGTACAGCATCGTCAAGGGCCTGGAAATCGACGAGTTCTCGAAGCCCTATGTGGCCAAGACGCTGGCCGAACTGGAAGAGGAGCGCGCCGGCGTCGCCGACCTGCTCTGATCCGTCAGGCTTGAAACAGAAGAAGCGGCCCGGTAACGTGGCCGCTTTTTTGTTGCCCGGACATCCCGCATGACCTCAGCCGCGCCGGTTCATCCACGCGACGTCCTCTATCAGGGCGAGCGGGCCTTCCCCATTCTCCCGGCCGTCGATCACTACGCCGGCTCGGAAAAGCTGATGCGCAAGGCGCTCGCGCTGCAAGGCGAACGGGGCCCGGTGTTCGACCTCACCTGCGACTGCGAAGACGGTGCCGCTGCCGGCAACGAGGACGCACATCGCCTGCTGTGTGCGGCCATCATCAATGATGCCGACAACCTGTACGGGCGGATCGGCGTGCGCATCCACGACGTCACGCATGCGCAGTGGAAAGCCGACATGGAAGTGCTGGTCGGCGAAGCTGGCGACCGCCTGGCTTTCATCACGCTGCCCAAGGCGCGCTCCGCCGACGATGTGCGCACCCAGCTCGACTGGCTGCGCACCTGCGAAACGCTGGCCGGCGTGAAGCGCGCGATTCCGGTGCATGTGCTGATCGAAAGCCATGGCGCGCTGCATCAGGTGTGGGACATCGCACGCCTCGACCGCGTCGAATCGCTCGATCTCGGGCTGATGGATTTCGTCAGTGCCCATCACGGCGCGCTGCCGGGCGACGCGATGAAAAGCCCGAAGCAGTTCGAGCACCCGATCATCGTCCGCGCCAAGTGCGAAATCGCCGCTGCGGCGCATGGATGCGGGGTGGTGCCGACGCACAACGTCACCACCGAAATCCGCGACATCGAACACATCCGGCGCGACGCCGAACGGGCGCGCCACGATTTCGGCTTCATGCGCATGTGGAGCATCCATCCGAACCAGATCGAGCCTATCCTGAGCGCCATGCGACCGGATTTCAGCGAAGTCGAAGACGCGATCGCCATCCTGTGCGCGGCGCAGGACGCGAGCTGGGGGCCGACGCGCCACCGCGACACGCTGCACGATCGCGCGTCCTACCGCTACTTCTGGGAGCTGCTGGCGCGTGCCCACGCCACCGGAATGGCCCTGCCGGACGCGGTGCGACAACGTTTTTTCTGATCCCCCATGCCGACCAGTCCGCCCCGTACCCGTGAATGCGCCGTGCTGTTTGCCGATCTGGTCGGCAGCACCCAGCTTTACGAACGCATGGGCGACACGGCCGCGTTCGCGCTGATCGACCGCTGCCTGCGCACCATGTGCGATTCGGTGATCGGCAGTTCGGGTACCGTCATCAAGATGACCGGCGACGGTCTGCTGGCGGTGTTCCGCGCCTGCGACCACGCAGCCGAAACCACGCTGGCCATCCATCGCGACATCGACAGCCTGCCGCTGGCCAAGCACTTTTCACTCGGCGTCCGCACCGGCTTCCACTTCGGCCCGGTGGTCGAATCGGGCAACGACATCTATGGCGAGTCGGTGAATATCGCGGCCCGACTGTCGGAACTGGCCAGCCACGGCCGCGCCATCGTATCGACCGAAGCGGCCGTGCGGCTGAGCGAACACTGGCAGCCGAAGATCCGCCCGATGCCGCCGCGCGTCGTCAAGGGCGTCGCGCGCTCGGTCGAACTGTGCGAAATGCGCTGCGAACATTCCGACCATGTCACCCACATCGGCGGCCTGACGATGAGCAGCGGCCGCGTCGAAATGCGCGTCTATCACGGCGGCCGCGTCTGGCTGCTGGGCGATGAACACCCGCGGCTGCGCATGGGGCGCGACATCGATGTCGACATCGGCATCAAGGACGCGCGCGCGTCTCGCCAGCACTGCGACCTCGAATTCAGGCGCGATCGCTTCGTGCTGACCGACCGCTCGAGCAACGGCACCTTCGTCACCATCGAAGGCCGGCAGGAATTCGCGCTGACCCGCGAAGAAGTGGTCATCGACGGCCACGGCTGGCTGGCTTTCGGCTCGCCGCGCAGCGCGGCGAGCGATGTGGTCGAATTCTTCTGCCTCGGCTGATCGCGCCGAACCGGCGGCGTATCCTCAGCGACTTGTGCAGACCGGAAGGCTTTGATGGACCACGCCCGAAAGTATCTTCTCGCCACCCGCGCGATTCATGGCCACACCGCAGATGACGCCTACGGCAGTCCTTACCCGCCGATCTACAACACCACCACCTTCGGTTTCGATTCGACGGCCGACCTGCTCGACGTGATCGACGGCCGCACGCGCGGCGGGCTGTACACGCGTTACGGGCTGAACCCGACGATCATCGCGCTGGAAGAGACGCTGGCCGGTCTCGAGTCGGCCGAGGCCGCGTGGGTGTTCTCCTCCGGCATGGCGGCGCTGAGCGCGCTGTTCCTGACGCACGGCCGCGCAGGCATCGTCTGCGTCGGTGATGCCTACGGCGGCACGCTGGAATTGCTGGAACAGCAGTTGCCCGGTCTCGGGCTGCGCACGCACTGCATCCTCGGCAATGAGGGTGACAAGCTGGATGCCCTGCTCGCAGACGGCGTGAAGCTGGTGTTCTTCGAAACGCCAACCAATCCGACGCTGGACATCGTCGACATCCGCGCCATGGCTGCCAGGGCGCATGCGCACGGCGCACGGGTCGCCATCGACAACACCTTCGCCTCGCCGGTGAACCAGCGTCCGCTGGAACTGGGCGCGGACCTCGTGATGCACAGCGCGACCAAATATCTGGGCGGTCACAGCGATCTCACCGCCGGCGTCCTGATGGGCAGCAAGGCGCTGCTCGAACCGGTGTGGGCCTGGCGCAAGAACCTCGGCACCGTGCCGTCACCGGAAACCGCCGCGCTGCTGTCGCGCAGCCTGCGCACGCTGGTCGTGCGCGTGCGCCAGCACAATGCCAATGCACAGGCGGTGGCCGAGGCCATGGCGCGTCACCCGAAGATCGCTCGCGTGCACTATCCGGGCCTGCCGGATGCGCCGGGCCACGGACTGGCGAAGGCGCAGATGGACGGCTTCGGCGGCATGTTGAGCATCGTCGTGCGCGGCGACGGCCGCGAAGCCACCCGCGTCGCAGATCGCCTGCGCCTGATCAGGCTGGCGCCCAGCCTGGGCGGCGTCGAAAGTCTGGTCACCCAGCCCTGCACCACCACCCATCACGGCCTCGCACCGGAGGAGCGCGCCCGACGCGGCATTCCGGACGCGATGCTGCGGCTGTCCATCGGTATCGAAGACGCCGATGACCTGATCGCGGATCTGCAGCAGGCACTGGGCGACGCCTAGTGCAGGTGCGTGACTTGCCCTAGAACCCGAAGCCCATCTGGCCGCCGTCATCGGCCTTCGCCTTGCGACGGCGACGCACGCCTTCGCGATCGGGGTTGCGGCTGCCGTGCTGCACGAACACGCGGCGTGCTTCGGCATCGGCCTCCGGCAGATGGCGAACCGCCCACACCGCATCGCGCGCCGCGCGCGCGGCCGCGAGGTGCTCGACCACCGGCGCCGGATAGTCGCGACCGATCACGCATCCGGCCTGCATCTGCTCGTCCGCTGTCATGCGCCACGGTTCGGCCAGCAATTCGAGCGGCACGCGCGCCAGTTCCGGCAGCCAGCGGCGGACGAAAATGCCTTTCGGGTCCTGGTCGGTCTGCTGCTTGACCGGGTTGTAGATGCGCAGGGTGTTGATGCCGGTCACGCCGGACTGCATCTGCACCTGCGGGTAATGGATGCCCGGCTCGTAGTCGGTGAACATGCGCGCCAGATGCAGCGCCGGCTCGCGCCAGTGGTTCCACAACTGATAGGACGAAAACGCAATCAGCATGGCGCGCATGCGGAAATTGATCCAGCCGGTGGCAGCGAGCGCGCGCATGCAGGCATCGATGAACGGGTAGCCGGTTTCACCGCGGCACCACGCGGCGTGGCGGGCAGCCGAAAAATCTGTCTCGCGCAGCCCTTCGTACAGGCGATTCACCGGGCGGAATTCGATCTCCGGCTCCGATTCCAGCTTCTGGATGAAGTGGCAGTGCCAGTGCAGCCGGCTTTCGAACGACTTCAGGCCGGCCAGCGCCGCCGCGCCCTGCGGAACGTGCGCACGGGCCAACCAGTCGGAACGCGCGCGCCACACCGCGTGCACCACCTCGCGCAGCGACACGATGCCCAGGGTCAGATGCGGCGACAGGCGCGAACAATCGTCGCCGGCCGACAGCGGGCTGGACATGCCGCGCCGGTAACGCAGCACGCGCTCATCCAGAAACCGGTCGAGTTCGTTCAGCGCCAGCGCCCTGCCCGCCCGCTGACGGCCGTCGATGTCGCGCGACACCAGACCGACTGCCGCGGCGTCCGGCGGCGCCACACTCATCATGCCGGCCAGCCTCGCCGGCGTGATGCGCGGCGGCGGACCGGCCGGCGCGGGGCGCATGACCGACATCCAGTGCGCGGACCACTCGTCGCGATCGCGCAGGCGCCGGACCACCGCACCATTGGGACACTCGCGCCACGGAACCCCCTGGGCACGGCACCACGCAGCCACCGCGCGGTCCCTGGCAAAGCTCGACGCATTGCCGGTTTCTTCATGACTCCACAGGCCTTCGATGCGATGGCGGCGATGCAGCGCATCGAACACCCCGGGCAGCGCGCCGCGCAGCCGCAGCAGACGCAGGCCGATGCCCGCGAGCGCGGAGTCGAGCTCATCGAGTGCTTCGTTCAGGAAGCCGAGGTGGCGGGCATCTGCATCGGGCGCGCCCAGCAGCGCGTCTTCGTAGACGTACAGGGCGAGCACCGGGCCGGCCAGCGCCGCCGCGCGCAGCGGCGCGTGATCGGTGATGCGCAGGTCGCGCTTGAACCAGACGACCTGCATCGCCGGTTCAGGGCAAGGCCAGCGCCGACGCGGCGAGGCAGATCGTGACGATGGCGCTCAGCAGCGTACGCAACTGCAGATACCAGGGTTCGAGCGTCAGCGTGCGCGCGAGCCGCGCGTCCATCCACCAGCAGGCGGGCACGGCGGCGCACAGCAGCCAGAAGCCGGTGCCGAGTGGCGCAAGCAGCGCCAACCAGGCCAGCAGCGACGGCAGCACGCCCCAGCCCAGCGCCTGCCACAGTGCGGCGCGGTCGAGCGTGGCATCGCGCATCGCCAGCCCCCAGTGCAGCGCACCGATGAAGCTGACGATGGTGGCCGCATACGCCAGCTGGGCCAGCGCCACCCAGCCGCGTGGCGCGGCATCGACATACATCGCGACGGTCAGGCCGACGAACGGGATCAGCCCGGCCAGACCCAGCACGCGGGCCGGCGCGCGCGCCAGCGGATTCAGCACGGTAGTCATGGGCGTCAGCGGTGCCAGGGCCGGCCCACCTCGGCTTTCGGCGCCATGCTTTGCCAGAAGCGGGTGAACGACGGCATGGCGCGCGGCGGATCGTCGAACTGTCGCGCCACGGGTTCGGCCAGCATGCCTGCTTCGGCGATCGCCTCCCGATAACCCGGGTTGTGCGTCTGCATGGTCATCAGCCGGACACCGCCGAGCTGCCGATGCAGGGCCTTCGCATCGCCGACGACAATGCCGTCGCACGCCTCCCGCATCCGGGCCAGCACGAACTGCCAGCGCGCTTCGTTCCACGCAAAGCGTTCATGGAACGACGGCTCGATCCAGCCGATCACGCGTCCCTGCGGCGGACAGCCGAGCGACCAGGGGTGCATGAGCCACACTTCGTCATCCTGCGGCATGGACCAGTTGTCCGGGTCCAGCACGGCACCGACCGGCGGCTCGTCGACCGCTTCGGCACGCAGGCTGTGCGGGCCGCAATCGCCGCCATGACGGGCATGCTGGTCGAGCGCGTCGTATCCGGCATCGAGCACCGTGTCGCGACTGGCCCATTGCGGTGCGTAGCGCTCCACGTTTTCCGCGTTGAACAGATAGGGCTTGCCGGTCAGCGTACCCGCCACCCACTGCCAGGACAGCGTGTTGGACGCCAGATCGCCGTCCAGCAGATGGCGATACATCCACATCGCCCCGGCGCGCCAGTCGGTCTTGCGCAGATGCACGACATAGCTGGCCAGCCACATCCGGGCGTGGTTGTGCAGGTAGCCGGTGCGGTACAGCGTGCGCACCGCCTGATCGATCACCGGCACGCCGGTACGCCCTTCCACGACATCCGGCGGCATGGCCGGCGCGTACTGCGCGGCCGGCGGCGCGCGGCGCGGTTCGAAAATGTCGTCGCCCCAGTGCCGCCACAGGTGATGGAAGTACTCACGCCAGGCCAGCTCGAACACGATCTTGTCTTCCGGCGCCAGCACACAACGTTGCGACAGTCGCTCGATCACTTGCGGCACGTCGACGAAACCGTGCGTCAGGTAGGGCGAGACGCGGCTGACCGCGCCATCGATGTGGTTGCGCGTACGGGCATACGTCAGGGGCTGGATGGCATCGATGCGCGCGAGGGCCGCATCGACGGTCGCCGGAAAGCCGGCCACGCCGAGGCTGGCATCGGCAAAGTGCGGATCGGAAAAGAGGTCTGTCATGTCGAGGCGATCACCAGTGTCTGCTGCTGACACAGACCCGAAGAAGCGGTAAAAAATCCCGCTCTCGCAAGGCAATACGCTGGCGACGCCCCGGAATCAAACGACGTGGGGACTATCGGCTGACCAGCGCGAGCATCAACGGTGTGGTCACGGCGGCGAGCGCGGTCGACATCAGCAGGCTTCCGGCCACCGGACCCTGCATGACCTGGAACTGGCGCGACATCAGATAGACATTGGCACCGACCGACAGTGACGCGAGCAGCACGACGGTGCGCGTTTCAGTCTCGGGCAACCCGAGCGCCACCGCCAGCCCCCACACGATCAGCGGATGCAGTCCAAGCTTGAGCACGCTGATCGACGCGCTCTGCCGCCAGTGCGAACGCACACCGAATTCGGCCAGCCCCATGCCGAGCGCGATCAGCGACAGCGGCAGTGCGGCGTCGGCCAGCAGTTTCAGCGGCTGATCGATCAGCCCGGGCAGCGTCAGTCCGCTCAGACCGAACAGTGTGCCGGCAAGAATTGCGGCCACCAGCGGGTTGGTCAGCACGCCACGTGCAGTCTTGCCGAATCCGGCCAGGGTCAGCGCACCGTGGCGCGCCCATTCCACCGAAACGGTGACCAGCGTCCACAGGATCAGGGCGTTGAACACGACCACCAGCGCCGCTGACGGCATGGCCGATTCGCCGAGCAGCGTGTGCGTCAGCGGCAGACCCAGCAGCACATTGTTGGAAAACACGCCCCCCAGCGCGAACAGGGACTGCGACACGCCATCCAGACCGAACAGTCGTGCCGACACGAGGCGGCCGATGACGAACACGATCAGGCAGGCACCGAAAAAGGCGATCAGCAGGCGCGCATCAACCGGCGGCAGCCCGGCGAAGCCGCTCATCAGGCGGAACAGCATGGCCGGCAGCGCGATCGTGAACACGAATTTCGCGAGCGCATCGGCGCCGGCCTTGTTCCAGCCGCCCCATTTCATGATGGCGTAGCCGATGAACACCAGCACGAACAGCGGCGCCGCCAGCAGGATCTGTTGCAGGGCCGGGTTCATGGCTGCGTCACCGGGCAGCCCGAGCGTCGTGCGGGATGGGAAAGACAGGGGGCTTCGAACACGGAAACGGACGGCGACGCAAAGGATGAACGACGCGCAGGATAGCAGCGGGCGCTGGGGGCATCAGCGCGACCGATATTCAAGAGTGCTGCGAGCACTGCCGTTAGCACCACTTAACTTCTCCATTCGAGCGTCCTTCATGGCCCAAGCAACGTTAGCAGTGGTAGCGGAGGCCGAAACGCCCTGCGGTGCCGACATCGTCCACAGCACGAGCGGCGTGTCGGCGCGCTACAAGGGTTTGAAGCTGACCAGTCACTTCCAGCCCATCTTCAGCCTGTCGCACTGTCGCGCCATCGGCCACGAAGGCCTGCTGCGCGCGGCCGACGCCGAGCTCAACCCGGTTGCACCGGGACGGGTCATCGCCAGCACGTCGGGCTACGAAGACCTGCGCTATCTCGATCAGCTGTGCCGCTATCTGCACGTGAACAACCATGCAGCCCACGATACGCATGGCGGCTGGCTGTTCCTGAACATTCATCCGGAAGTGTTCCGGCGCGGCCCGGACAGCGACCTGTCGGACTTCCTGCCCGAATTGTGCGAACACCCGGACATCGACGCACGCCGCATCGTCGTCGAAGTGATGGAGCAGGCGGTATCGGAACACGCCGGCTTTGCCCGCACCGTCGAGTACCTGCGCGAAATGGGCTGCATGATTGCGCTCGACGACTTCGGTGCGGGTCATTCGAATTTCGACCGCATCGGGTCGCTGCAGCCGGAAATCGTCAAGCTCGACCGATCCTTCGCGATCAAGTCGGTGGAAGATCCGTCGGCCCGTCGCCTGCTGCCGCAGATCGTCAGTCTGATCCACGAAGCCGGCTCGCTGGTGCTGCTCGAAGGCGTCGAAACCGAAGCGCAGGCCCTGGCCGCGTTCGATTCCGACATCGATTTCGTGCAGGGCTTCTATTTCGCCATGCCGGCCGCCGCGCCGGTCGATACGCGTGAAGTGAACCCGGTGATCAATGCGCTGTGGGACCGCTTCAACACCACACGCGGCAACGGTGCCCAGCGGTACCGCGAATTGATCGGCCCCTACATCCACGCCATGGGAGGCTGCGCCGTGCTGCTCGAAGAAGGCATGCCGATGGACGAAGCCTGTCAGGCCTTCCTGCAGCTCGAACGCGCCGACTGCTGCTTCCTGCTCGACGATCAGGGCCGCCAGGTCGGCCGCAATGTGCGTCCGGCCCGTTCCGCCGGCCCCGAAGAAAGCCAGTACCGCGCGCTGTCGATCAACCGCCACGCCCGCTGGTCACGCCGGCCCTACTTCAGGCGCGCCGTCGACAATCTGGGCAAGGTGCAGGTGACCCGTCCCTATCTGTCGATTTCGTCCGGCGTGCTGTGCGTCACCGTGTCGGTCGCCTACCGCGACTGGGACGACGAATTGCGCGTGCTGTGCGGCGACGTGCACTGGCCGCAGGTGGTCTGACGCACCGGACGCCACGGCGCGGTTGAACCGTCGCACGCGCAGCCTGTCTTCATCGTCGTTGCCGTGCTACCTTTTCGTCGATGAATGCGTTGTCCAACCTGTTGCGACCCTGGGTACGGACCCTGGTCCTGCTGCTCCTGGCCGGCGCCGTTCCGCTTCAGGCGTTCGCGCTGCAGTGTCAGGTTCGCTGCGCGCTCGCCGATCCGGCGATGCGCGGACACGTGCAGATCGACGCGGCCATGGATGACGCGATGTCCGGCCACGATTGCCACAGTGCGGCCGACATGTCCGACGACTGCCCGAATGATGGACAGTGCGGTGCGCAGTGCGCCGCCGCCCATGCGGTTGCGCTGCCGATGACCGGTGCCACACATTGTCCGGCGGCCATCGACCGGGTCAGCGCACAGCCCGCGCCCGACCGGTCGTCGCATACGCCACTGCCTCCCGAACGTCCGCCCAGACGCGGCTGAACACGCCGATCGCGACGCCTGCGCGTCGCAGCCGTTGTTCAACGTTCAGGAGTTCATCATGCTCGATCCATCGGGTCCGCCCGCGCGCGGCATCCGCTCGCGCACGCTTGCCGCCCTTGTGCTCAGTGCGCTCGCCGGCCAGGCGCACGCAGGATTCTTCATCCCGCGCGACATCACGATGTTCATGTTCACCGCGTCGCCGGATGCGCAGATGGCCGAAGTGGCGCACGGTTTCCGCGCCGACCTGTCGGTGGCCGCCGGCCAGTCGCGCTACCTGTCGGACGATGAAAGCATCGAACGCCGCTACACCACGCTGCAGGCCAACTGGCTGGTGCATCGCCACTACGGCCGGGACGGCATCGCCAATGCATATATATATGGCGGGCCGCTCGCCGCGCGCGGCAGCGCCTACGACGAAGGTGGCACCGACGGCGGCAGCCGCAGCGGCGTACATGGCGGCTTCTGGATGGACTACGAAACCCGGCGCATCTACACCCGGCTGTCCACCCACCTGTACCACGCCGGCAGCCAGACCCAGGCCGTCACCACCGCCCAGGCGCTGTGGGCGCCCTACGCGGCCGACTATGAAGACACCGCGCTGTGGTTCGGCCTGCAGGCCGAACGGCGCAGCACCTTGTCGGACGCCACCCAGATCACCCCGCTGGTCAGGGTGTTCCAGCGCCGCTGGTGGGTTGACGTGGGCGTCAGCGTGAATAGCCAGCATCGTGGCGACGGCTTCGTAAACGTCATGCTTCTATTTTGAATTCAAGGAGATATCAAATGAATATTCGTACCTTCGCCGCTGCCCTTTCGCTGTG
The DNA here is from genome assembly GCA_016791045.1 of Methyloversatilis sp. GTDB lineage: Bacteria > Pseudomonadota > Gammaproteobacteria > Burkholderiales > Rhodocyclaceae > Methyloversatilis. The sequence goes on from JAEUNO010000003.1 coordinate 77,829, forward strand.
CGCCCTGTCCGTCGGCCAGACCTGGGCGGCCCAGACCATCCGGATGCAGGTGGACGGCTTGGTCTGCGCCTTCTGCGGCTCGGCCATCGAGAAGAAACTGCGTTCCAACGCGGCGACCGATGACGTGCTGGTCAGTCTGGAGCACAAGATCGTTGCGCTGAGTCTCAAGGACGGGCAGGACCTTGCAGACGACCTGCTGCGCAAGCAGATCACCGACGCCGGCTATCTGGTGAAAAGCATCGAACGCGTGCCTGACACGCTGGACAGCCTGCGCGCCGGCCTGAAGGCGCGCTGACATGGAGCCGGCGGAAAGTCTGCGCGCCACGCTGGGCGCGAGCTGGCTGTCGCTGCTGACCAGCAGCTCGACCCTGGTGTGTTGCGCGCTGCCGGCACTGCTGGTGACGCTGGGCGCCGGTGCCAGTCTGGTCACGCTGACGAGTCACGTACCGCAGCTCATCTGGCTGTCGGAACACAAGGCGCTGGTATTCGGCGGGGCGGCACTGGCGCTGCTGCTGGCGGGCCTTGCGCAGTGGCGCGCCCGCTCGCTGCCCTGCCCGGCCGACCCGGCAGCCGCACGCACCTGTCAGCGGGCGCGCCGGCTGTCGGCCGGCGTGTACGCGGCATCGGTTGCGCTGTACGCGATCGGCGCGTTCTTCGCCTTCGTGGCGCCGCTCTGGCTTTGACCGGCCTCAGGCGGCGCGCAGGCTGGCCAGCGCCGGTGCGCGCAGCGCCGCACGCAGGCCCAGCATGCCGGCGCCGACCACGGCCAGCGTACTGAACAGCATGCCGCCCAGCGGCTGGGCGATGGACGGCACGTAGGGCAGCTGGAAGGCCTCGCGCGCCAGCACCATCGTCATCACCACCGCGCCCGCGGCGGCCAGCATGCCGGCCAGTGCACCGAGCAGCGCGAATTCGGTCAGCAGCGATGCCCGAAGCTGACGGTTGCGCGCGCCCAGCGTGCGCAGCACCGCCAGTTCGAAGCGGCGTTCGTCGTGCGTCGCCTCGATGGCCGCGAACAGCACGACCACGCCGGCCAGCAGCGCGAAGCCGAACACCACGCTGACGGCCGCCGACAACTGGTCCATCAGCGCGCGGAACTGGCGCACCACGGCATCGACGTCGATCGCCGTCAGGTTCGGGAAGCGCGCCACCAGCGCGTTGGTGAAGCCGGCCGAGGCCGCCGGCAGGTGGAAGGATGTGATGTAGCTGGCCGGAAAGTCCTCCAGCACGCCGGGTGAGGCGACGACGAAGAAATTGACGTTCATCGAGTCCCAGGCCAGCTCGCGCAGGCTGTGTATCGTCGATTCGACGCGCTGACCCGCGATGTCGAAGGCCAGCCGGTCGCCGACGCGCAACCCCAGTTCCTTCGCCAGTCCGGCTTCGACCGAAAAGCCCGGCTGGTCGGCCCGCCAGGCGCCATCGACGATGCGGTTGCCGACCTGGAAGCTGTCCGACCAGGACAGGTTGAATTCGCGCTCGACCAGGCGCTGCGCACGCATCGAATCGTAGTTGTCGGGCGACGCCGGCTTGCCGTTGATGGCGGCCAGCCGGGCGCGCGCCATCGGCAGCAGTTCCGGCGGTGTCAGGCCGGCGCGGGCGAATTCCTCCCGCACCGCGGCCAGCTGATCGGTCTGGATGTTCAGGATGAAGCGGTTCGGCGCATCGGCCGGCAGCCGGTTGTGCCACGCATCGAGCAGGTCGCCGCGCACGATCACCAGCAGCAGGACGGCCGTCAGACCCAGCCCGAGCGCGGCGATCTGCATGACCGACGCAGCGCGGCGCCGGGTCAGGCTGGCCAGGCCGTAGCGCCAGCCGCCGGCCGTGCCGCCTCGCAGCCGCGCCACGGCGGCCAGCGCGAGCCAGGCCACGGCGGCATAGACCCCGCAGGCGATGACGAACCCGCCGACCACCACCAGACCCAGCGTCACATCACCCGCCATCAGCACGATCAACGCCGACAGGCAGGCCAGACCGAAGCCATACGCGCCCCACGAAATGCGGTCGGTTTCGTCCCACTCGCGACGCAGCACGCGCAGCGTCGACACCCGGCGCAGGCGCAGCAGCTGCGGCCAGACGAAGCCCAGCATCAGCGTCATGCCGACTGCGAAGCCATACACCAGCGGCAGCGCTCCCGGCTGCGGCAGCTTCGTGACAAACAGTCCGGCCAGCAGCGCCTCGACGCCGAACTGGGTCACGTAACCGACCGCGCACCCGGCGGCACAGGCCACGATGCCGACCAGCGCGAATTCGATCAGGAACAGCCGCGTCAGCCGCGCCTGCGTGGCGCCCAGGCAGCGCATCACGGCACAGCCATCCAGATGCCGCTGCATGTATCGGCGTGCCGACAGGCCGACCGCCACCGCGGCGAACACCACCGCCAGCATGGCGGCCAGACGCAGGAATTTCTGCGCCCGGTCGAGCGCCCCGCGCACCTCGGGCTGCGCCTCATCGACCGTTTCGATCTTCTCGCCCGCCGTAAGCTTGGGCTTGAGCCAGGACGCATAGCTGCGCACGGCGGCATCTTCGCCCGCCAGATGCAGCCGGTAACTGATGCGGCTGCCCGGCTGGATCAACCCGCTCGCCGGCAGGTCGGCGGCGTTGAGCATGAGCCGCGGCACGATGGCGAAGAAACTCGCCCCCCGGTCGGACTCGAACGTGAGCACCGCCGCCACCTGCAGCGTGAGCTGGCCCAGTGTCAGGGTGTCGCCGGTGCGCACGCCCAGCGCGCTGGTTGCGCGTTCGTCCAGCCACACGGTGCCCGGCGTGGGCAGCGAACGGGTTTCCGCATCGGGCGCATTGAGCGCCGGCGCAGTGCGCAGCTTGCCGCGCAGCGGATAGCCGTCGGACACCACCTTGACGCCGACCAGCTGGGCGCCATCGGCGCTCGACGCCATGCTGGTGAAGCTCCAGGTATTGACGGCGCGCAGACCGCGCGAGCGCGCCTCGTCGGCATAGGCGTCCGGCAACGGGTCGCGCGAGGCGACCAGCAGATCGCCGCCGAGCAGCTGGTTGGCCTCGCTGACCACCGAACGCGACACGCGATCGGTGAAGAAGGACACCGAGGTCAGTGCGGCCACCGCGAGCAGCAGCGCCACCAGCAGGATGCGCAGCTCGCCGGCACGGAAATCACGCAGCGCCATGCGCGCGGCAAACATCAGGTCAGCTTTCATCGGGTGCTTTCTGCTTTCAATTTTCCGTGCGGGTTCTTGTCATGCACAATGCGCGCCTTTCGTGTCCGGCCAGTGAGACCTTCGATGTCCGCAAACGATCTCGACAATTTCGTGACCGCAGTCGTTGCCGGCGCGCTGATTCCCGACCCGGGCACGATGTTCAACCCGTGGGGCGACCACGACCCGGTACATGACGGCTCGCCGGACGCCCCGCAGATCCGCGCCGATCACCTTCATCGCTACCTGGCCGCCCGGCTGGGCCGCGCCCGCGTGCTGCTGATCGCCGAGGCACCCAGTTACAGCGGCGCCAAATTCTCCGGCATGGCGATGACCAGCGAACGCGACGTGCTGGCGCGCGGTGCCGACGGACATGGCGACGACCGCTTTGATGACTATTTCGACGGGGGTTTCCGGCGCACCAGCCGCGCGCTGCCCCAGCTGAAAAACCGCGACGGCATGCTGGAACGCACCGCCAGCATCGTGTGGGGCGCGATGCGCGACCAGCGCTGGCCCGCGCGCGACTTCGTGCTGTGGAATGCCGTCGCCTATCATCCTCACCTGCCGGACCAGCCGCTGACCAATCGCGCCCCCAGCGTGACCGAGCGGCGCGCGCTGAGGCCGTTGCTGGAACAGTTCCTCGCGCTCTTTCCGGGGGTGCCGCGACTGGCGATCGGCCGCATCTGCCAGGCCAGCCTGGCCGACATGGGCATCGACGCGCTGCCTGCGCGCCACCCCAGTTACGGCGGTGCGCCCGAATTCCGCGCGGCGGTCAGCGCGCTGCGCGAACGGCTCACTGACGGGCAAGTTTGACGAAGCGCGCGTCCGGCTGTTCGAAATTGCTGCGCCAGGGATTGATGTCCAGCCCGCCACGCCGCGTGTAGAAGGCGTTGACCGTCAGACGCTCGGGCCGGCAGCGCTGCAGCAGATCCATATAGATGCGCTCGACGCAGTGTTCGTGGAAATCGGCGTGGTTGCGGAAGGACACGACGTAGCGCAGCAGACCTTCGCGATCGATGCGCGGACCGCGATAGCGCACCACGAGGGTCGCCCAATCCGGCTGCAGCGTGACCGGGCAGTTGGTTTTCAGCAGGTCGGAGCGCAGGCATTCCTCGACCGGATCACCGCCCGCGGACAGCAATGAGGCGTCCGGCTGGTAGCAGTCGAAACTCAGCTCAGGCGCATCGATCGAGTCGCCCGGCAGTGCGCCGCCCTGCTCCCCGACCCGCGCCGGCAAGGCGTCGAGCGCATACAGCTCGACCATCACGCCCGCCTGGCAGGCGGCCGACAGATCGGTCTCGATCAGCGCCCGCACCGCTTCGCGCGACACCATGCGCTCGTTGTTGTAGCTGTTCAGGTAGAGCTTCAGCGATTTGGATTCGACCATGCACAGGCTGTCGGCCGGAATGTCGAAGCGTCCGATCGCCACCTGCGGTTTGCCGTGCGGGTCCAGCCAGGATATTTCCCACGCGTGCCAGCGATCGATGCCCGAAAACGGCAGCGGGTGGCCCTGCACCAGACCGAGCGACTGGCGCGATGCGATGCGCTGCATCGGAAACAGCAGGCCGGCGTCGTAGCGATCCGGGTAATCGGAGCTGCGCCCGAGCGGCGAATGCGATGGCAACTGGCGTTCGTCGTCCATCACGGCCCCATCGACTTGCGGATCAGCGCCGCCGCATCGGTATTGCCGACCTTCAGCGCCCAGTCGACCGCCGTTTCGCCGTCGCGCCCGCGCACCCGGGCGTCGGCACGCGCCGCCAGCAGGACGCGCACGGTGTCGATGTTGTTGCTGCGCGCGGCCAGCATCAATGCGGTCGCGCCATTCGGCGCCAGTGCATCGACCGGTGCGCCACGCGCGATCAGCGCCTTGAGCGGTGCGCTGTGACCCTGCATGGCGGCGTAATGCAGCGCCGACCAGCCCTGCGTATTGACCGGGTCGGCGCCCTTCGCCAGCAGCAGATCGACCACTTCGGCATGGCCGTTGTACGCCGCCACCGCGAGTGCGGTTTCGCCGACCGCATTGACGGCTTCGAGTCTGGCGCGGCGGTCGAGCAGTGCCTTGACCAGATCGAGGTGACCGGCACGCGAAGCGATGATGAGCAGCGTTTCACCGCGCGGATCGACCGAATTGACGTCCAGCCCGCGATCGACGAACGCGGCCACGGTGCGTGCGTCGCCCAGATTGGCGGCATTGATCAGGTCGTCGTAGGCGGCGCCCAGCACGCCGCTGGTCGCCGCGAGGCAGGTGCTCAGCACCACGATGCGCAGTGTCTTCATGCCGCCACTCCGAGGCGACCGGCCAGCCGCGCGGCGTCGCTGAACACGCGGAAGAAGTTGTCGCTGGTGACGCGGGCGACGTCGTCGAGCGACATGTCGCGCACGCGCGCCAGTTCGGCCGCCACATGCGGCACGAAGGACGGCTCGTTCATCTTGCCGCGGTAGGGCACCGGCGCGAGGTAGGGCGAATCGGTCTCGATCAGCATGGCGCGCGCCGGAATGGCTCTGGCCACATCGCGCAGCGACTGCGCGTTCTTGAACGTGACGATGCCGGAAAAGGAAATGCAGAAACCCATGTCGATCGCCGCTTCGGCCACCGCCAGCGATTCGGTGAAACAGTGCATGACGCCACCGACCTCATGCGCCTTCTCCTCGCGCATGATGGCCAGCGTGTCTTCAGCCGCCGATCGGGTGTGGATGATCAACGGCTTGCCGCACTCGCGCGCGGCCCGGATGTGGGTGCGGAAGCGCGCGCGCTGCCACTCGAGGTCACCGGTCAGGCGGAAGTAATCCAGCCCGGTTTCGCCGATCGCCACGACGCGCGGGTGGTCGGACAGCTTCACCAGCTGCGCGACATCCGGCTCGGTCACGTCTTCATAGTCCGGATGCACGCCCAGCGAGGCGAACACATTGTCGTGCCGGCCCGCCATCGCAGTGACGCGCGGCCACTGTTCGATGTTGACCGATACGCACAGCGCATGACTGACCTGCTGCGCACGCATGTTGGCGATCAGTTCGTCCTCGCGGACGGCCAGGTCGGGAAAGTCGATGTGGCAATGGGAATCGATGAACATTGAAGAACCGGAAAAAACGTATTCGTTGGAGTCGCCCCGATCACGCGCGGGCGGCCCGGTCAAAGCGTATGCGTCTGCCGCGTGGACGCCAGATGACTGCCGATGACGGATTCGATCTTGGCGCGGGCCGCCTTGCTGCTGTCGTCTTCACCGAAGCGCAGGCCGATGCCCTGCTGCTTGCCGCCCTGCGCGTCCGGCGGTGTCACCCACGCAACGGTGCCCTGGATCGGCAGCTTGGCCGGATCGTCCATCAGCTGGAGCAGCAGGAATACCTCGTCGCCGATCTTGTAGACGCGGTTGGTCGGCAGGAATATCCCGCCGCCCTTCAGGAAGGGCATGTAGGCGGCGTACAGCACCGATTTCGAGCTGACGGCGAGTGACAGTACGCTGCGGCGGTTGCCCGACGTGACCTGCGGTTCGCTCATTCCTGTTGTCCCGGGGTCTGCTGACATCAAGTACATCAAGTTTCGCTCAGCGTGCCGCCCGGAACAGCCTGGCGTAACGCAGCAGCATGTCTTCCACGAAAAGGCGGGCATTCAGCGGGTGATGCGCCAGCGCCCGGACTTTCAGCAATTCATTGTACCCACGCAGCACGGTCGCGACATCGCTGCGTTGTGCAAGCGCTTGCAACGCCGCCTGACGCGCCACGAAGACGCGCGGCGCACCGGCCGTCGACTGCATGACCAGGTCGGCCATCCAGCGCTGCAGCCAGGTCACCAGCGTCGGCAGGTCGGTCAGCCCGGGCTCGCCCTTCTTGCGGCCCTGCAGCCAGCCGGCCCAGCGCGCCGCCACGTCCAGCGGAGCGTCGATGGCGAGCCTCGATACATCATCGACAAACTGGCCTTGAATTTGAGCGTCTTTTGACGCGGCGAGATCGCGCGCATGCAGTGGCGCGCCGGCGCACAGCGCCAGCGCGTCGGCCGCCTGCGCGATGCCCTGAGCCTTGAGCCAGGCCATCGACTGATCGATCGGCGGCAGGTGAAAGGGCAGCAGACGGGTCCGGCTGCGTATCGTCGGCAACAGATTTCTCGGCCGGTCTGAAATCAATAAAAACAATGTATTAACTGGCGGTTCTTCAAGTACCTTGAGAAGAGAATTGGCGGATTCTGACAGCATGGCTTCGGCCGGATACAGCAGCACCACGCGGTAGCCGCCCTGGTGCGATCCCACGCCGAGCCGTTCGATGACGGCGCGCACCTGCGCGATGCGGATCAGTTTCGACTTCGCCTTGCCGCCTTCGCCGTCCTCTGCGTCATCGCCCTCGCCGGCTTCGTCGTCGAGCGCTTCCGGGCGCACCGTCAGCAGATCCGGGTGATTGTCGGTCGTGATCAGCACGCAGGACGCACACGCACCGCAGGCCGCTTCAGCGCCTCGGGCGCGCTCGCACAACATGCGCGCCGCCAGCGCCTCGGCGAATTCGCGCTTGCCGACACCGGAAGGGCCGGCCAGCAACAGCGCGTGCGGCATCCTGTCCGCGCCAGCCAGTACCTGATTCCACTGTGGCTTCAACCAATCATGAATCATTTAATTACAGTACTTTGAAAGTATTTCTTCAAGTTGAATCGAGACCAGATCCGGGCTCGCGGAGGCATCGATGACGCGAATGCGTACGGCCTCGGCGGTGGCGCGTTCGAGATAGGCAGCCCGTACGCGGTTGAAGAAGTCGGCCTGTTCGCGCTCGAATCGATCCGGGTCGCCGCCACTCGCCGCCAGACGCTGCGCCGCGACTTCGCACGGCAGATCGAACAGCAGCGTCAGGCCTGGCTGCAGGCCGCGCTGGACCCACTGCTCCAGCACGCCGAGCCGTGCCGCATCGATGCCCCGACCGCCGCCCTGATAGGCGAAGCTGGCGTCGGTGTAACGGTCGCACAGCACCCACTCGCCACGCGCCAGCGCGGGCTCGATCACCTGTGCCAGGTGTTCGCGACGGGCGGCGAACATCAGCAGGGCCTCGGTATCGGGATGCATGGCTTCGTGCAGCAGCAATGCGCGCAGCGATTCGCCCAGCGGTGTGCCGCCCGGCTCGCGGGTCAGCAGCACGGACTCGCCGCGCATGCGCAGCCAGTCCGCCGCATGCGCGATCTGGGTGCTCTTGCCGGCGCCATCCATGCCTTCGAAAGTGATGAAGCGGTATGTCTGCATCGGTATGGCGGCCTCGCCTGCGGGCATCCTGGTTGTGTTCATTTGCGTTCGCTTCTCGCTGGACGACGCTGATAGCGCTCGACGGCTCGATTGTGTTCGGCCAGCGTGCGCGAAAACTCGCTGCTGCCGTCGCCGCGTGCGACGAAGTAATAGTAGGGGCTGGGCGCCGGATTGAGGGCAGCATCGATCGCCGCCCGGCCGGGCAGTGCGATCGGCGTTGGCGGCAAGCCGCCCCGGGTATAGGTGTTGTACGGCGTGTCTGCACGCAGATGGGCGCGTGTGAGATTGCCGTCGAAGCGCTCGCCCAGGCCATAGATCACGGTCGGATCGGTCTGCAGCGGCATGCCGACGCGCAGGCGATTGACGAACACCGAGGCGATCATCGGCCGGTCGGTGGCGGTACCGGTTTCCTTTTCAATGATGGACGCCATGATCAGCGCGTCCTGCGGCGAGCGATAAGGCAGATCGGCCGGACGGTTCTGCCACGCCTGCGCAAGCTGGGCCTGCATCGCGTGATGCGCACGTCTGAGCACCGAAAGATCGCTGTCGCCCCTGGCGAACAGATAGGTGTCGGGGAAAAACCAGCCTTCGGCGAAGGGCGCATCGCTGCCGATGCGGGCGAGCAGCTGCGCGTCATCCAGCGCCGCCGCCTCCTGCAGCAGATCCGGGTGCGCCGCCAGCGCCGCGCGTGCCTGGCGCCAGGTCCAGCCTTCGATCAGCCGCACCTCGCGCAGCGTCACGTCGCCGCGCGTCATCATTTCGAGCAGTTCGACCGGCGTCAGTCCGCTGCGGAAGGCATAGCTGCCGGCCTGCAGTTTCGTGCCGTCCACGGCCACCCGCCCGATCAGCGCCATCAGTACCGGCTCGACCGGCACACCGGCTGCGGCAATCTGACGCGTCGCCTGACGCAGGGCCGTTCCGGGGCGCAGCGTGAATTCGACCGCCTCGCCGTCCCAGACCAGCGGACGCTGGGCATACCAGGCCAGTGCAGCGACGGCAGCAAGCGCTGCCACCAGCGCAAGCAGGGCGAGACGGACGAGAACACGGATCATGCGGAAAAGGCGTTTGGCGGGCGGCGCAGCACGCCGGGTCGCATATGTTAACCTCTCCGACGTGGTCGCCGACCTTCAGCATCAACCGCCTGACTTCCGTTTCCGCCTACCATGACCTTCACCGATCTTCTCCCGGCCGGCACAGTGGCCAGCGATGGCCAGTTTCCGGCCATGCAGGATGCCGCAGCCGAAATGCGCGCGGCGCACGACGCCACCGTGCTTGTTCCGCTGAGCCACCTGTCGCGCCTGCACGCCGACGGCGAGGACGCCGCGGCCTTCCTGCACAACCTGCTGACGCAGGACGTCAAGGGCCTGCCGGCCGACACCGTACGGCTCGCCGGCTTCTGCAGCGCAAAGGGACGTCTGCTGGCCGCATTCACGATCTGGCGAGAAGGCAGCGCCGTGGTCGTGCAGTTGCCGACCGCGCTGGCCGAACCGATGCGCAGGAAGTTGTCGATGTATGTGCTGCGCTCGAAGGTGACGCTTTCGGACAGCAGCGCCGCGCGCCCGGCACTCGGACTGGCCGGCGGCAACGCCGTCGCCGCCCTGGGTGCCGCCGGCCTGCCGGTGCCTGCGGATGTCATGACCGCGGCGCACGCCGACGACGTGACGGTACTCAGGCTGGCCGGGGACAGATTCGAAATCGTGCTGCCGGCGGAACGCCTCGCATCGGTGTGGAGCGCGCTTTCGGCGCACGCAACGCCCGCCGGCACCCCGGTCTGGCGGCGTTTCGACATCCGCGACGGTCTGGTCAGTGTCTGGCCGGAAACGCAGGAGTCCTTCGTGCCGCAGATGGTGAATTTCGAACTGACCGGCGGCGTCAATTTCAAGAAGGGCTGCTACCCGGGGCAGGAAATCGTCGCCCGCACCCAGTATCTGGGCAAGCTCAAGCGACGCATGTACCGCGCGCAGGCCGACTGCCCGCCCCCGCCGGCCGGCACACCGGTGTATGGCGTCGACACGAACGATCAGGCCTGCGGCGAAGTGGTCGATGCGGTCGCCCATCCTGACGGCGGCTGCGAACTGCTGGCGGTGATCCAGATGTCGAGCACCACCGCTGGCGCGGTGAAGCTGGCCAGCCCGGGTGGCGCCGCGCTGACGCTGCTGCCGCTGCCCTACACGCTGGGCGAATGATGACCGTGCGCATCGACTATTTCGTCTATTACCGCATCGATGCCGGACGGGAAGCCGAACTGCTGACGACGCTGGCCACCATGCAGGCCTCGCTGCACGCGGCGACCGGCATCGCCGGCCGGGTGCGGCGCCGGCTCGACGACCCGTCGACCTGGATGGAAAGCTACGAAGGTGTCAGCGACCAGTACGAATTCGAGATCGAACTGGGCAGTCACGCGTTCCGGCACGGTCTGTTCGAACTGCTGGCCGAAGGCAGCCGGCGCCACATGGAACGTTTCCGCGCGCCCGGATGATCGGCCGGACCTCCCTGTCATGTGCCTGATCGCGCTCGGCTGGCGGGTGCGGCCCGACATGCCGCTGCTGGTCATCGCCAATCGCGACGAATTTCATCGCCGCCCGACGGCACCGCTGGCCTTCTGGGCGGACGCGCCGGACGTGCTGGCCGGGCGCGATCTGCAATCCGGCGGCACCTGGATGGGCGTGACCCGCGATGGCCGCTTTGCTGCACTGACCAATTTCCGCGATCCATCCGCGCAGCGCGCCGACGCCCGTTCGCGCGGTCTGCTGGTGTCGGATTTCCTGACCGGGCAGGCCAGCGGACCGGAGTACGCGGACGCGCTGCGTCGCGACGGCGGCGACTACAACGGCTTCAATCTGCTGCTGTGCGACGGCAACTCGCTGCTGTGGATCGGTCACCCGGGCGACGGCAACGTCAGCCTGCGCACGCTTGAACCGGGCCTGCACGCCGTGTCAAATCACCTGCCGGGCACGCCGTGGCCCAAGCTGGTCAGGGCGATGGACGGCCTTTCGCGAATGCTGCGCAGTCCGGACGCCGCCGTAGCGCCCGGCTTCGGCACGCTCACCGACCAGGCCTTCGCGGTACTTGCCGATGACACGCCCGCCGACGATGCCGACTTGCCGGACACCGGTGTCGGCATCGAGTGGGAGCGCCGGCTGTCGCCGGTTTTCATCCGCGGCGACGAGTACGGCACCCGATCGGGCACAATACTGCAGCTGACCGGTCTGTCCCTGAACATCGAGGAACGCCGCTATGGCAGCGGCGGAAGCTACCAGGGCGCCTCGCGGTTCAGTCTGCGGCGTTGAAGGTCGGCGAACCCCTTTTTCGTGCGTATCCGATCAAGTTTTGTCTCCAGTATGTCGAAAAAGCAGATTGTTGCGGCCGCCTCCCCGCCTCCAGCCCCCATTCAATGATTGCCGCACCCCTGCCTTCCACCGAAACGCAACGACTGGCCGCGCTGCACGGCACATCGCTGCTCGACACGCCGGCTGAACCGTCGTTTGACGACCTGACGCGCCTGGCGTCGCAGATCTGCGGCACGCCGATGGCCGTCATCAGTCTGGTGGATCAGGACCGGCAATGGTTCAAGTCGCGCGTCGGGGTCGAAGCGACGGAGACACCCCGCGACATCGCCTTCTGCGCGCACACCATTCTCAATACCGAAGTGATGACGGTGGACGATGCCCGGTGCGACGCGCGCTTTCACGATAACCCGCTGGTGACCGGCCCCATGGGTTTGCGCTTCTATGCCGGCGCGCCGCTCGACATCGGCATGGGCGAGCACATCGGTGCGCTGTGCGTGCTGGACATCGTGCCGCGCCAGCTCGACGACGCCCAGCGGGAGGCGCTGGCTGCGCTGGCACGCCAGGTCGTCGCGCAGATCAGGTTGCGCGAAAAGGTGATTGCACTGCAGGAAGCCACTGCGCGCCAGTCGCTGTTCGAGCAGCAACTGCAGCGCTTCAACGAGGAAATGCAGACGCTGGTGGCGCTGCGCACGCGCGAGCTGCAGCAGGCACGCGACCGGGCGGAACTGTATTTCGACGTCGCCGGCAACATGATGGTGGTCACCGATGTGACGGGCCGGATCGAACGCGCCAACTGCCGCACCGGCGAGGTATTGCGCCGACCGAGCAGTTCGCTGCGCGGCGAGGACTGGTTCGACCTGTGCTTCCCGGCGCAGGAGCGTGCCGCTGCCCGTGCGTTCTTCACCGGTCTGATCGACGCCGGAAGCGACAGTTCGCGTCGTTTCCACGGTCGCGTGATGACGTCGGACGGTCAGTTCCGCACCGTGGCATGGCACACGACGCGGCTGGTTGATGAGCGGGGCCTCGGCATCGGTCTGCTCGGCATGGGTGAAGACATCACGGACCGGCTCGAAGCGGAAGAACATCTGCGCCGGACGCTGGACGAACTCGAGCGCAGCAACATGGGGCTGCAGCAGTTCGTGCATGTCGCCTCCCACGACCTGCGCGAACCGATCAACTCCATCCTCAATTTCGCCAAGCTGCTGGCGCGCGACCGGCATGAGGCGGACAGCGAACGCATCGACCGCTACATCGATTTCATCCTGCGCGGCGGCGAGCGCCTGCGCACGCTGGTCAATGACCTGCTTTCCTTCGTGCGCATCGACAACAGCGAAGCGCGGCTGGATCGCGTGGACCTGAACGAAAGCATCGAAGACACCCGGCAGGTACTGTCCGATGCGATCGAAAAAGCCGGCGCCACGCTGCACGTGGACCCGCTGCCGGCGGTACTGGGCGACCGCACCCTGCTGGGCCTGCTGCTGCAGAACCTGGTCAGCAATGCGCTGAAGTTCCACCGGCCGGGCGAAGCCCCGGTCATCCGCATCCGGTCCGAATCGGATGAGCACGAACTGCGCATCCAGGTGATCGACAACGGCATCGGCATCGCGGACGGCTTTCACGAGAAGATTTTCGGCGTGTTCCAGCGTCTGCACGCGCGTTCGGAATACGAAGGCACCGGTCTTGGCCTTGCGTTGAGCCGTCGCATCGCCGACATGCACGGTGCGCGGCTGTACGTGGAGTCGGAAGAAGGCCGCGGCAGCTGTTTCGTGCTCGCGTTGCCGCTGTCGGCCTGCCTGCCGACTGCTCCGCTGCGGATGGCCGCCGCATGAGCCCGCCGCAGCTGCGCACCATCATGCTGATCGACGACAGCGAAGCCGACAATTTCTTTCACGGCCTGCTGCTGGAACGCTCCGGTCTGGCCTTGAGCGTGAAGGTATTCGAATGGGCTGAACAGGCGCTTGCCTGGTTCACCGAGCATCCGTTCCACGATGTGGATCTCGTTCTGCTCGACATCAACATGCCGCGCATGGACGGTTTCGAATTTCTCGACCGCTTTCATCAGCTGCCCGAAGCGCACCAGGGCGATGCGCGCATCTGCATGCTCAGTTCGTCGCCCCTCGATGACGAGCGCGAACGCGCGATGAGTTACCCACGGGTCACCGATTTCATCGTGAAGCCGCTGGAGGACGAAACGCTGCCTCAGCTGACCAGTGTGCGCACCATTCTCTGATGCGCGATGCCGACCTCGTCGAACGGCGAGCCCTCGGCGATGAAGCCGGCCTTTTCGTAGAACCCGGTTGCGTGTATCTGGGCGTGCAGTTGCAGCAAGGGCATGCCGACCTGCTGCGCCGAGTCGATCAGCGCATCGAGTATGGCCCGGCCGATTCCCTGACCGCGCCAGGCCCCCCGCACCGCCATGCGCCCGATGTGCCCGTCCGGCAGCAGACGTCCGCAGGCCACCGGCGCGCCATCGATGCAGGCCAGCGCATGCCGGCTGCTTGCGTCATCGGCGTCCCACTCCAGCTCGGCAGGAATCCCCTGTTCAAGGACGAACACCGCCTCGCGCACCGTCCGGAGCGCCGGTTCAAGTGACGTCCAGTCGCCGACGACGACGGTGAGTGCGCTCAATCGCGGATATCCACCGGGGTGCCCGCCGGCACCAGATCGAACAGTTCGATGATGTCGCGATTGCGCATGCGTACGCAGCCGATCGACCCGGGCACACCCATTTCGGCCGTATCCGGACTGCCATGCAGGTAGATGAAGCGGCGCATGGTATCGACCTCGCCCAGACGGTTGAAGCCCGGCTCGCAACCGGACAGCCAGAGGATGCGGGTCAGTATCCAGTCCCGGCCGGGGTGACTGGCCGCGAGTTCGGGCGACCAGCATTCGCCGGTCGGGCGGCGGCGCACGAACACCGTGTTGGCCGGCACGCCGGCGCCGATGCGCGCCCGAATCACATGACGTCCACGCGGCGTGCGGTAGCTGCCACGCTGTTCGCCGCTGCCGTTGCGCGCAGTCGACACGCGGTAACGACGGATCAGCACATCCCGATCGTCGTACAGCTGCATCCACTGGGTGGGAATGTCGAGCGCCAGGCGCATCAGGCGGTATCGGTGCGACGTCGGCGGGCGGCGAAGAAGTCGCTGAGCAGGCGGCCGCACTCCGCTTCGAGCAGACCGGATTCGACTGTTGCGTGGTGATTCAGGCGCGCTTCGGCAAACAGGTCGGTCACGCTGCCGCAGGCCCCGGTCTTGGGGTCGCGCGCGCCGAACACCACGCGCGCGATGCGCGCATGCTGGATTGCGCCGCTGCACATGGCACAGGGTTCGAGCGTCACATAAAGCGTACAGCCCGGCATGCGGTAATTGCCGAGCGCCTGGCCGGCGGCGCGCAGCGCCATCACCTCGGCGTGGGCCGTCGGATCGTTTGCCATGATGGGTCGGTTGTAGCCACGACCGACGATTTCACCGTCGCACACGACAACGGCACCGACCGGTACCTCACCGAGCGCACCGGCCTCGCGCGCGAGCGCGAGCGCTTCGTTCATGAACACGAGGTCGGTATCGGTACCGCTCATGAACTTCGCGGACCCGGCCTCAGCTGGCGCGTGGCTCGGCCACCCGCACGCCGAAGCGCAGCATCGAATCGACGCCGATGATCAGGATGAGCGCGCTGATGAACAGCACCATGCCGGCAAAGCCATGCAGGAAGCCCTGCCCCGCCTCGTCGCCGAAGTGGTAGGTGATCAGCGTGAGCACGATGACCCGGATGACGTTGGCGCAGAACGAGATCGGGACGATCAGGATGGCAAGCGTGATGTTGCGGCTCAGCGAATCGTGCTTCACCAGATTGAGGTAGAGCAGGCCGAGCGCTTCCAGCGTGAACAGCGAATGCAGACCGGCGCAGGCGTCGGCCACCAGCAGCTGGTACTGGCCGATGACGAGAATGACGCCGGTGCGTGCAATCGGGTAACCGAGGGCGTACAGCAGATGTTCGGCCGCCCACGACACGCCCATCTTCATCGGCTGCGTGATCGTGTCGACCAGCACACCGGGCAGCGGAATCATGAACAGCATGAAGAACAGCGGAAACCACAGCCTGAGCAGCGTCGACTTGCCGAAGAACACCAGCAGCAGGCCGGCCAGCAGCGGAATCAGCGAGCCGATCTCGAAGATCAGGATGTCCTGCGAACGCCCGAGCGCATAAAGCAGCAGCGCAAACACCAGCACCGGCCAGCCCAGCCCGGGCGCCGGGGCGTATTCGACGCTGTCGGCGATCTCGTTCCATTTGGTGTACAGCAGCCACAGCGAAACGGCGAGCACGATGGGGCCGTGCGCGTTCTCGTCGGTGGCCCATATGCCGTTGAACAGATCGTGGAAGCTCGGCCCGTACATCGCCGCCATGCCGGCAACGACGATCCAGAACGGTGCCCAGCCCGGAGACAGGGCATGCAGGCCGAGCCGCATGGAAGACTGGGGAGACATGGACGGTTGATTCACAGGCAGGAAAACGGTTCGACCCTGGACATCACGGCTCGTTCATGACCGAGCCGACCAGGGTGGCGCTCGCAGTGACCAGTTCGTCGGCCAGGCGGTGCAGGCGCGATGCGCGACTCACATTCTTGCGCGCCACCATCAGCGCTCCGCTCGCGCGCACGGCGATGGTCTGCGCGTCGGCATACTCGGCCCCGGCTGGCGTATCGATCAGGATCACGTCGAAATCCTTCGCCAGCTGGCCAAGCAACTGGCTGAACATCGGCCGCGACAGCAGTTCCTGCGGGTTCGGCGGCACCGCACCCGCCGGCATGACGCACAGGTCAAGCAGCGCCGGCACGCGCTGAACGGCTTCCGGGCCGCCGCGCCCGGCCAGGGTTTCCGACAGGCCGAGCCGGTTGCTGACGGAGAACAAAGTGTGCTGGCGCGGATTGCGCATGTCGGCGTCGATCAGCAGCGTGCGTTCGCCCAACTGCGAAAAGACCACCGCGAGATTGGCGGCGATGAAGCTGCGCCCTTCGCCGCGCTCCGGGCTGACGATGGCCAATGTCTTGCGCTCGGCTTCGGCATCGAACCAGCGCAGCATCAGCTGGCTGCGCAGCGCGCGCAGTTCTTCGACCTGGTGCGTGAACGGGCGGTAAGCCGCGACGACCTCGTCGCTGACACTGCTTTCGCCGGGTTGCAGGAAGGGGTAATCGAACTGGCGCGACAGCGCGAACTGGATGTCCGATTCCTTCAGCAGCCCGAGCGAGATGGCCGCGTCGCCAAAGCGCAGGCCGCCATCGCGCTGGGCGCGCAGGATGCGTTCCGCACCATCCGGGCTGAGCCGGCCGGCGTCGATCAGGATGGCGCCGATGGCCCGGCCGGAGCCGGTGTCGAGCGAAGTGGATGCATTCATTCCAGAGTGTCCTTCAGGCGGCGGCTGCGCGGGCGCGCTTGGCGCCCTTGCCGAATTTGGCGGTCGAGATCAGACCCAGAACGGGCACCCCGAGAAGCTGCTGCAGGTCGTCGTCACCGCGGATGCGCTGGTCGAGCAGTTCGAGCAGCAGCACGGTCCCCACCGCCAGCAGCACGCCGAGGAATACGGCGACCAGCGTGTTCAGCAGCAGGTTCGGGCTGGAATGTTCCAGCGGCGGCGTGGCCGGCGTCAGCACGACGATATTGGTCTGCGTGGTCTGGCTTTCCAGGCTGGTCTGCGTGAAGCGCTGCGCCACCGCATCGTAGGCACGCTGCGCACTTTCGACCTCGCGCTGGAGCACCGCCAGATCGTCACGCTGCTTCTTCAGCTCCAGAACCTTGTCCTTCTGCGCCGCCAGAGATGCCTTGACCTCGGCCTCCCGCTGCACGTTGACCCGGTTGCTGGTGCCCAGCGTGCTGGCCACCTTCTTCATTTCCGCTTCGAGCTTGGCACGCAGCGAATCGACTTCGCCCTGCGCGCGCTGGTACTCCGGATGATTGCGGCCGAAGCGCTGGCTGGCGTCGGTCATGCGCGCCTCGCCGCGCGCCAGTTCCGACTTGAGCCCGATGATGAGCGAGTTCTGCTGCACTTCCGGCAGGGTTTCGATCTGCGACTGGCTGACCTGTGCCTGGCGTGACGCGCTGTCGCTGCGCTGCGCCTGGATCGCGGTGTACTGGCTCGACAGTTCGGCCAGACGGGCATTCTCGATATCGAGCCGCTCGTCGGTGTTCACGATGCCGCTTTCCTTCTGGAACTCCGACAGCTTGGTCTGCGCCTTTTCGAGCTCTTCGCGCAACGACTTCGACTGGCCGGAGAACCACGCGGCGTACTGCTTGGCCGGCTCGATCTTCAGTTCGAGATTGGTATCGATGTAGGCCTGGGCAAAGGCATTCGCCACCGCCGCCGAGAACGCCGGATCCTGGCCGGAGAACGCGATCGACAGCACATTCGATTCACGCGACGGGCGGACATCGAGTTTCTTTTTCAACAGCTCGGCGAAGTAGGCATCGATCGAACCCCGGCCTTCGGTCGCCTCGCGCCACTGTTCGACGGCCTGCGCGCTCTTTTCGAAGCCAAGCACCCGCACGACGCGCTGAGCAACGCGGTCCGAGGTGACGATGTCGATCTGCGTAGCCATGTAACCCGGCGACACCAGGCCCGGCAGGGTCACGCCCAGGATGGGGTCGGGCGACTTGACGTCGATCAGCACCGACGCCGCCGATTCGTACTGCTTGGGCAGAACGAGACTGACCGCCACGGTCGTCGCCACAACGACAAGAAGCACGGCCAGCCCGACCAGCCAGCGTGCGCGGAGAATCAGAAGAAACTGCTGGAAAGTCATGAATTCATCCGATCAGAAAAGGCTTTCGCGCACATACACGACATCATCACTTTGCAGTGGCAACGCCATTTCAGGTTCCATCGTGTCAACCTGGCCCGAGGCGTTGCGGCGATGCAGCCGGATACGCTTGTCCGTGCCGCGCAACGTGATGCCACCGCCCTGCGCAAGCGCCTGCATGACCGACATGCCGCGTTCCAGACGATAGGCGCCCGGGCGATTGACCTCGCCGTAGATGTAGAACACCGGGGCGCGATGGACGTAAACCATGTCGCCGCCCTGCACCGCGATGTCCGCTTTCATGCCATCCGGCTGGAACAGCGAAGGCACGTCGATTTCCTTGCGGAACGGCTCACCGTTGCGCGTACCGACCAGCGTCACGACGTCGGCACCATTGACCGATGCACCGCCGGCAATCGCCAGGATGTCCGTCACCGTGGTGCCGGCGATCTCGATCGGGTAACGGCCCGGGCGATTCACCTGCCCGAGCACGGAAACCTGATTGCCGCGGATCTGCAGCACCAGCACGTTCACCTGCGGCTTGAGCACGAAGCCGCCCTCGCGCAGCTTGTCGGCGATCAGCTTCTCGGTTGCCGGAAGGGTCAGGCCACCGACATTGACCGCGCCGATCAGCGGGTAGGTGATGCTGCCGTTTTCGGTCACCCGGGTTTCAACGGTGAGATCGGGATTCTGGAACACGGTCACGCGGACCACGTCGCCGGAACCGAGCGCGTACTCCCGGGCATCGACCGCATGGGCCATCGGCAGCAGGAGTGCGCTGAACCAGAATGCACACAGCAGGCGCAAAAACTTCGTCATGGTGGACATATCCAGGTGATGAAGGTGACTGAAGCCCTCCTGAAGAGGGCCGAAAAGCGCGGCAGGACGTCCTACTTGAGGCCCGACAAGCCCTTGTCCACCGCGGTGCCGGCATCCGGCGACGTTGCCGGAGCGGGTTCCGTCGCCGATACCGGCGCTGTGGTGGCCGCCGGCACATCGGCCGGCGCGCTGAATTCACCGAGGTACTCGATCTTCCCCGACTCACGCAACTTCTTGACTTCGGCCTTTGCCAGTTCGGTCTTGCGCTGGTTGAACAGGAACTGTTCGATCACCGGCTGCGCGGCCTTCTCGTCTACCGGAACGCTGCGCGAGGCCGCCACTTCAAGCAGCAGTATCGTGTTTCCGGTACGTACGATGCCGACCTGGCCATCCTTGAGCTTGTGAATGTTCTTGACCATTTCCAGCGGCAGCTGCTCGGCCGGCTTGGTCACTGCGTTGGCGGTAAAGCGCACATTCTCCGACCGCAGCCACTCGGCAACCTGCTGCATGTTGCGCGGTTCCGCCATGTACTGCTGCAGCTTCGGCATGAAATCCGGGCCGGCCTGGATCGCAAGCTCGCGCAGGCTGAAGATGCGTCGTTCGGAGAACAGTTCGGGGTGTTCGGCGTAATAGGCGCTGATGTCGGACTCGGTCGGCTTCGGCGCACCTGCCGAAACCTGCTCGAGGTATGCGCGCGACAGCACTTCGCGCTTTGCGGCTTCGATCGCCTGCAGGGTTTTCGGGTCGCGGTCGAGCTTCTTGTCGATCGCCTGCTGAACGAGCAATTCCTGGTCGATCAGTCGTTCCAGTACCTGACGGCTCGCGGCCTTCGCCTGTTCGGGGCTGGTCACATTGGTGCGCTGCATGACCTGGTTGATCTGATGCACCGACACTTCGCCGCCATTCACCTTCACTGCGACCTGTGTCGCGACCTTCTTGTCACCGCTCTCTCCGCCGCACGCCGCCAGCATTGCCGTCGCCAGAATGGAAAGAACGAGTGCTCGACCTGCATGGTGTGACATGTTGTCCCCGAAAAATTTGTTGCGGATTTGTGACACTTAGGTCGATTGCCAAGATAGCCCAAGTCCTCAAGCATTAACAGTACCCGCGCTGTGTTACGGCGCCATTGCGTGAAATGTTTCCGTAATGGAGCGGACTCCGGATGCGGGTTTGCAGAATGTTTCAAGTCAGGCCGGCCACGCCTTCCGTGCCATCCGGTCGCGCGCCGTGCGCGATTGGACAGATGTGGCGGGCATGGCGGCACAGGCTAGAATCGGCGCTGACCCTGATCCGTTTTCACCATGTCCATTCCAGCCGAATCATTTCTCAGCGCCCTGCAGGTCTTCGCGGCCCATGAACGCATGGATCCGCTGATGCTGCTGTGCAAACTGACCGAAGAGTGCGGAGAACTGGCGGAGGCTGTCCTGGTGGAACAAGGATTCAAGCCGCACAAGACGCTTGAGCCGGAAGCCGCCATTGCCGAGGCCGCCGACGTGCTGTTGTGCATGTTGCTGGTTCTGAGCCGGCTTTACCCGGGACTGACGCCCGAACAGCTGGCCACCCGGCTTTCGCAGCGGGCGGACGAGAAACTGGCGCGCTACGTCGCGCGCCAGCCCGCACTGCGGGCCTGACCGACCATGCCGCTTTTTGAACTTTGTGCCCTGCTGCTCATCGGTGGCTTGATATGGTTGTGGCTGGACAGCCTCAGCGCGCGCGAAATCGGCATGGAGGCGAGCCGGGCCGCCTGCAAGGCCGACGGTGTGCAGCTGCTTGACGACACCGTGGCCATCCGCAAGGCCTGGCTGGCACGCGACGACAGCGGACAGATGCGCATCCAGCGCACCTATGGCTTCGAGTACAGCGATGACGGCACACGGCGCCGGCAAGGGTCCGTCACCCTGATCGGCAAGCGCGTCGTGGCGCTGTACATCGCCCCCCACATCATCTGACACGTCCGACATTGAACCGCCCCAACGCACCCGCCTGCCCATGACCTTCATACTGGATTTCGCGTCGCCCAGCCGGTTGCCCCGGCGCCTGGTGTTCGGCCCGCCGGTGGAGATCGTCCGTGCTGAAACGCCGGCTGCCGTCAGGCCGGCGCTGCAGCGGATTGCACAAGCGGCGCGCGACGGTCTGCATGCGACGGGTTTCGTGGCGTACGAGGCCGCACCGGCGTTCGACCGCGCGGCCCGCGTGCTGCCGGGCAACCACTTGCCGCTGGTCTGGTTCGGCCTGCACGAGGCGCCGCTCGATGCGCCGCCCCATGCGCCAGCCGCCTTCTCGGTTTCCGAGTGGACGCTGGACACCCCGCGCGAGCGCTACGAGCAGTGCATCGAGGCCATCCATGCCGCGATCCGGCGTGGCGATGCCTACCAGATGAACTACACCATCCGCGCGCTGGCCTCGTTCGAGGGCGATGCGCAGGCTTTCTACGAGCGCCTGCGCGTCGCCCAGCAAGCCGACTTCTGCGCCTACGCAGACATCGGCAGCCACCGCATCCTGTCCGCCTCGCCCGAACTGTTCTTTTCCTGGCAGGACGGCGTGCTCACGACACGTCCGATGAAAGGCACGGCACGCCGCGGCCAGTTGCCGCGCGAGGATGCCGAACTGGCACGCTGGCTGCGTGACTCGGAAAAGAACCGCGCCGAAAACCTGATGATCGTGGACCTGCTGCGCAACGACCTGTCGCGGCTGTCGATGCCCGGCGGCGTGCACGTGCCGCACCTGTTCTCGATCGAGAACTATCCGACCGTGCTCCAGATGACATCCACCATCACCGCACGCACGCGCCCGGAAGTGACGATAGAGGAGGTGTTCGCCGCGCTGTTTCCGTGCGGTTCGATCACCGGCGCGCCCAAGCTCAAGGCGATGGACATCATTTCGGACCTGGAAACCACGCCGCGCGAGGTCTATTGCGGCGCGATCGGCCATATCGCGCCGGGCGGCGCAGCCCGGTTCAACGTCGCGATCCGCACCGTCACGCTGGACGTGGCCAGCGGACAGATGCGCTGCGGTCTGGGCGGCGGCATCACATGGGATTCGGTGGCGGCCGACGAGTACGAGGAGGTGCGCACCAAGAGCCGCTTCCTGTCCCGGGCCGCGCGGGATTTCGAGCTGCTCGAAACCCTGCTGCTTGAAGATGGCCAGTACGCGTTGCTGGAACGACACCTGTCGCGGCTTGCCTCGTCGGCGCGCTTCTTCGGCTTCGACGCCCCGGATGCGGCCCGCGCAGCACTCGAAGCCCACGCGCTGCGCCACCCGACAGGCCGCTTCCGCGTGCGTCTGCTGTATGGCGCCGATGGCACGGTGCGGCTCGACAGCACGGTCGCCGGCAGCGCCGACACGCGTGTCTGCAGCGTGCGCCTGGCGGTCGAACCGGTTTCGCGCGCCGAACCTTTTCTGTATCACAAGACGACCCGTCGCTCCGTCTATGACGCCCACTTCTCGCATTGCGCCGGCTCCGCTTTCGATGTGCTGCTGTGGAACGACGCCGGCGAGCTGACCGAGTTCACACGCGGCAACCTGGTGCTCGACATCGACGGCGAACAACTGACGCCCCCCGTCTCCAGCGGCCTGCTCGATGGCACCCTGAGACGCGATCTGGTGGACAGTGGCGTGCTGCGCGAACAGGTGCTGACACGCGAAGATCTCGCCCGGGCGCAACAGATCTGGTTCATCAACAGCGTGCGCGGCTGGATCCCGGTCCATCTCGACATGAGTCCGGCCGACACCACGCCGGTGCCGGTACCCGCCTACGCAGACCCGTTCGCCGGTGACCGTGACGCGGGCTGAGTCGACGTTGCGACGCCTGTGCCTGCTGTGCCTGACGCCGCTGATCGTCGGCTGCAACGGCAGCTTCTCGCCGCGCTACTACTGGCAGGCCGCCAGCGGACAGTTCGAACTTTGGCGACTGGCCAGGCCGGTCGGACAGATCGGTGCCGACCCCGCAACGCCGCAGACCCTGCGCGAAAGGCTTGCGCTGGCGGTCGAGATCCGCGACTGGGCCAGCCGCGACATGGCGCTGCCGGACAACGGCAGCTACCGCCGTTACGCCGATCTGGGTCGGCCGTACGTCGTGTGGAACGTGTTTGCCGCCGATCCGCTGTCGGTGCAGCCGGCCCAGTCCTGCTTCCCCATCGCGGGCTGCGTCAGCTACCGCGGCTTCTTCAGCGAAGCTGACGCGCGGGCCTATGCCGAGGCACGCCGCGCCGAAGGGCTCGACGTGCATGTCGGCGGTGTGCCGGCGTACTCGACACTCGGCTGGTTCGACGATCCGCTGCTGAACACCTTCATGCACTACCCGGAAATCGAACTGGTGCGGCTCATCGTGCACGAGCTGTCGCATCAGATCGTCTATGTGCGCGACGACACCGAGTTCAACGAATCCTTTGCCAGTGCAGTGGAAGAGGAAGGCGTCCGGCGCTGGCTGATGCGCCCGGGCAAGGACGCACTGCGCGCAGGTTTCGAACGCAACCAGCGCATCCGCGCCGATTTCGCCGCATTGGTGTTGAAGTACCGGGAAGCGCTGGACGAGGTCTATCGGTCATCGTCGAGCGACGCCGAAAAGCGGCACGAAAAGGCGCGCCTGATCGGCGCGCTCGGCGATGAATACGCCCGCATGCGCGACCGTGACTGGGGCGGCTTTCGCGGCTATGACCGCTGGTTCGCGCAGGACATCAACAACGCCACCCTTGCATCGATCGGCCTCTACAGCGCGGCCAAGCCCGCCTTCACGCGGCTGATCGACACCTCTCCAGACCTGCCTGCGGTCTGGGCGACCTTGCGCGAGTTGGCCGCATTGCCGCGCGACGAGCGCCGCGCCCGCCTCGATCTGCCACCGGCAAAGGAACCGACCCGATGAACATCGACGACGCACGCCACCTGCAGGCGCTGATCCGCACCATTCCGGACTTTCCGTCGCCCGGCATACAGTTCCGGGACGTGATGCCGCTGCTGGCCGATGCGCACGGCTTCGCGCGGGCGCTCGCAGCGCTGGCCGAAGACATCGCGCCGCACAGCATCGATATGGTTGCCGCCATCGAAGCACGAGGATTCCTGCTTGGCGGGGCGATCGCGCAGCGGCTGGGGTGCGGCCTGCTGCCGGTGCGCAAGCCGGGAAAACTTCCCGGCCCGAACCACGGCATCGATTACGCGCTCGAATATGGCAGCGACCGGCTGGAAATGCAGGTCGGTGCAGTGAAGCCGGGCGCCCGGGTGCTGGTGATCGACGACCTGATCGCCACCGGCGGTACCGCGCTGGCCTGCGGCGAATTGATTGCCCGGGCGGGCGGCCACGTGGCAGGTTTCAGATTCCTGATCGACCTGCCCGATCTGGGTGGCGCGGCGCGGCTTGCCGCACGCGGCTGGGACGCGCGCTCGCTGCTGCGTTACTGAAGGACGTTCAGAACACGTACTGCAGCGACGCGGACACGCTGCGCACGCGGTACTGGAAGAACTGGTTGTTCGATTCGCGCTCGTCGCGGCGCACCTCGACATTGGCCGAAAGGTTGCGTTCGATCGCCCACGTTGCGCCCAGACTGTAGGTGGTCAGGTCTTCCTGACGCGGTGAACCGTCAAACCCCAGTGCGGTGAAAAATGTGTCGCCCTCGCCCTGTCGCGCCACCCACTGCGCACGGCCATCGACGCGGATCTTGCCTGTGGCCTGCCAGACCGGTGCTATCGTGTAGGTGGTAGTGCGGAAATAGCTGGAAAAGTTGTCTTCCAGCGATGAAATCTGCCGCTCGGCCTGGAAGTTCACTGCCGTATGTCCGGTCGGCTGCCATTCCCAGCCGACCCGGCCGTACACATCGTCGTAGTCGCGTTGCGGCACATTCTCGTGCTCCCGCTTCGACTGGCCGATGGCCCCCGACAAGCGCGAGTGGCCGACCGGCTGCCAGCGCACGCGCGCCTCGATGTCCTTCTGCTTGTAGGCATTCGTCTGATTCAGGATCGGCAGGCGCTGCGGATAGTCGCCATCGCTGCGCCGTCCGAGCAATTCGAACTGGGTGCCCCCGCGCGTCGTGTAGCGCACGCCGGCTTCCAGCCGTTCCAAATCGAAATCGTTGCGGCGCCGGATTTCCGTGCTGTTGCGCTGGGTATCCTTGCTCACGCCGCCGAACAGCGACCAGTAGGTGTCGATCTTGTATGCGCCATCGAAACGCAGGCTTTCCGCTTCGATGATGTTCTTGGCCAGCACGGTCGACCGGAAGTCGCCGAAACCACCGAGGTATTTGCGATTGCTGTAGCGCAGGTTGCCCGAAAAGTCGTTGCCGACCTGCATCGCCCAGCCGGCTGCGATATTGTGTCCGTCGTAGTCAAGCACGGACAGATCGTTGTAGCGAACGGTCGATTGCGAAGCGCTCGCGGTCAGGCGCTGACGACCGATCATCTTGTCGGCGGTCACGCCGAGGGTGGCGGTCCAGCTGTGGTCACCGCGCGGTGAATTCGGACCAAAGGATGTCGGCTCCAGTCCGTCGGGCAGATAGAACACGTTGTCCTGATACTGCCAGGCACCGGAGGTCACGAGGCTGAATACATCGCCCTCCCCGGCAAGCGCGGAAAACGGGGTAATCAGCATCAAAAGGCACTGCAGCGAGCGCGGAAGAAGCGAGAAGTTTTTGTTCATTGCACTAAAGTAGTATGGCCGCAGACTGTGACGCTTTCCTTGCCGACGCGTAAATCGTAAAAATCCAATAACCGCCGTCCGCTATTCTACGGCGACGCGTTCCACACAGATTTCTCCCCGTTTGAACACACCGGTTTCATTCTCGATGCTCGCCAAGTTTGAGCGTAACACTTCCGTATTGCGGGCACCGCTAAGTCTTCCCGGAATGGTCGAGATGTTCCTCGACCCGCTTTCGCTCATCCTTTCGCTGATCGCCTGCGCCCTTTATTTCGGCGACACGGTCGACGCGCGCTATGTCGTGCTGTCGCTGGTGGTGTTCTCGCTGTCCTTCCCGGGCTCGTCGCTGCTCAGCATGCGACCGCGTCGCGTGGTCCGGCAGTGCGTCATCAACTGGATGCTCATTGCCTTCATCCTGCTGTTCTTCGGTTACGCGAGTCAGTACATCGAGAACTTTCCGATCGACGTCGTGCTCGCGTGGCTCGTTGCGGCGCCAGCCACCCAGCTGGTGGCCCACTTCACCGCACGCGCCTACCTGAAACGCTCTGCCGCGCAGGTGGAGAACCAGACCCGGGTCATCATCGTCGGCTGCAACGACATCGGCGTTCAGCTGGCCGAACAGTTTGCCTTCAACCCCTTCCTGGGCATTCATTGTCTTGGCTACTTCGATGACCGGTCGCGGGAGCGCATCACGCAACTCAACGGGCATCCGCTGCTCGGGCGGCTGAGCGAACTCGCCGCCTACGTGAAGGCGCATCGCATCGACCAGATCTATCTGGCGCTGCCGATGGCCAGCCAGCCGCGCATCCTCGCGCTGCTCGACGACCTGAAGGACACCACGGCCAGCGTGTTCTTCGCACCGGACATCTTCCTGACCGACCTGATCCAGGGCCGCATGGACTACGTTGCCGGCGTGCCGGTCGTGGCGGTCTGCGACACGCCTTTCACCGGCATCAACGGCCTGGTGAAGCGCAGCAGCGACGTGGTGCTGTCGTGCCTGATCCTGCTGCTCATATCGCCTCTGCTGCTGGCGATCGCCATCGGCGTGAAGATGACGTCACCCGGACCGGTGCTGTTCCGGCAGCGCCGCTACGGTCTCGACGGCCGGGAAATCGTCGTATACAAATTCCGATCGATGACGGTGCAGGACGATGGTGCGGTGGTGAAGCAGGCCACCCGGAACGATCAGCGCATCACGCCCTTCGGCGGCTTCCTGCGCCGCACGTCGCTCGACGAACTGCCGCAGTTCATCAACGTGGTGCAGGGGCGGATGAGCATCGTCGGCCCGCGCCCGCACGCCGTGGCGCACAACGAAACCTATCGCAAGCTGATCAAGGGCTATATGGTCCGTCACAAGGTCAAGCCGGGCATCACCGGCTGGGCGCAGGTCAATGGCTATCGCGGCGAAACCGAAACGGTGGACAAGATGCAGAAGCGCATCGAGTTCGACCTGGAATACCTGCGCAACTGGTCGATCGGACTTGACCTGTGGATCATCGTCAAAACCGTTGCGGTGGTGTTCAAGGATCGCAATGCGTACTGAAGTCGTGAAACGCCCGCCGGTCGTCCAGTGGCTTGCGATGCTGGTCGCTACCCTGATGATTGCCAGTCTGGTCAGACTGGGCGAAACCGAACTGGCGGTCGGGCTGATCCCCAGCCCGTGGGACAAGCTGGCCCACATGGCCACCTTCGGCACCATCGCCTTTTCGCTCTGGCTGGCACTCGGTCAGCGCTGGCTCTACAGCTGCGCCGCCTTTGCGTTCGCGATCGCGCTGTACGACGAATGGCGCCAGCTCACCCTGCCCGGTCGCGAAGCCGATCTGGCCGACCTGCTGGCGAACGGCGTCGGCATCGTTCTCGCCGTGCTGCTTGCGCGCTACATCGTGGCCCGGAGCATCCGTTCATGACGCGCGGCTGGATCGTGCTGCTGCTCGCCGGTCTGCCGCTGCTGGCGCAGGCCGACGGCTCGGAGTACCAGCTCAGGCTGGGCGACGGCACGACCTACCGCCTGCTTCAGCCGGA
Organism: Methyloversatilis sp.; assembly: GCA_016791045.1. GTDB lineage: Bacteria > Pseudomonadota > Gammaproteobacteria > Burkholderiales > Rhodocyclaceae > Methyloversatilis. The sequence continues at coordinate 105,755 of JAEUNO010000003.1, forward strand.
ACAGTTGCGGGTCAGTGAAGTGGAGAAGCGCGAAGCCAGGCGGCAGGCGCTGAGCGGGCTGCCGTTCGCCGAACAGATCGAACAGGCGGCCGTTGCAGGCGGCATCGATCCCGAACTGCTGCATGCGGTCGTGCAGGCGGAATCCGCCTACAACCCGCATGCCGTATCGCCGAAGGGCGCGCTCGGTCTGGCGCAGATGATGCCGGAGACCGCACGGGCCTACGGCGTGACCAATGCCCTGAAGCCGGTGGACAACCTGCGGGCCAGCGCCCGTCACCTGCGCGATCTGCTCGATCACTTCGGCGACGTCGAACTGGCCCTTTCGGCCTACAACGCCGGCGCCGGCGCGGTCCGCCGGTTTGGCGGCATGCCGCCGTACGCGGAAACACGCGCCTATGTGCCGCGCGTGAGCGATCGCTACGAAGCGCTGAAGCGTCTTGCCACACCGCCCGAACCGGTCGTGCCGCCCAGCCCTTACAAGCTGCGCGCCGACAGCAACGAGATGCGCCTCATCCAGTCAGCCAACTGATGCACGCCAGTCTGCCGCCGGCGCTGGATGTCGCCATCGTCGGCGGCGGCCCGGCCGGTCTGATGGCGGCCGAAGTGCTGTCGTCCGCCGGCATCCGGGTCGACCTGTTCGATGGCAAGGCCTCGGTCGGACGCAAGTTCCTGCTGGCCGGCAAGGGCGGGCTCAACCTCACGCACAGCGAAGCCCTGCCGCAATTCACCGCACGCTTTCGCGAGCGCAGCGACGAGGTCGCGCGCTGGCTGGCCGGATTCGACGCCGACGCGCTTCGCGCCTGGTCGCACGGGCTGGGCGTCGACACCTTCATCGGATCATCCGGCCGCGTCTTTCCGCGCGACATGAAGGCAGCGCCGCTGCTGCGCGCCTGGCTGGTGCGACTGCGCGCGGCCGGCGTGCGCTTCCACATGAATCACCGCTGGACCGGCTGGGACGACGAAGGTCGGCTGTGCTTTCACGCGCCGGACGGCGAGGTCGCCAGACCGGCTGCGGTCACCCTTCTCGCACTGGGTGGGGCGAGCTGGCCGCAGCTGGGTTCGGATGGCAGCTGGACGACGCTGCTCGAAAGCCGCGGCGTCGCGGTGTCGCCGCTGCGCGCGGCCAACTGCGGCTTTGACGTGGCATGGAGCCCCCATTTCGCGCAGCGGCATGCGGGGGTGCCACTGAAGAATGTGCGCATCGGCTTCACCGACGCGACGGGCCGGTTCGTATCGCGCAGCGGTGAATGCCTGATCAGCGCGAGTGGTCTGGAAGGCAGCCTGATCTACGCGCTGTCGGCTGCGCTGCGCGAGCGGCTGGAAGTCGACGGCTTCGTCGACATTTCACTCGATCTGCTGCCGGCCCACGAGCCGGCGCGCGTGCTGGCCGAAGCCGCCCACCCGCGCGGCGCGCGCTCACTGTCGTCGCATCTTGCCGGGCGACTGGGCATCAACGGGGCAAAAGCCGGATTGTTGTTCGAGCTGCTCGACAAGGCGGCGCTGAGCGATCCGGCGCGCATCGCCGCAACCCTCAAGGCGCTGCCGCTGCGTCTCACCGCCACCCGGCCGGTGGCCGAAGCCATCAGCACCGCGGGCGGCGTGACGCTGGAGTCGCTCGACGCCGACCTGATGCTCCAGGCACTGCCCGGGGTTTTCTGCGCCGGAGAAATGCTCGACTGGGAGGCGCCGACCGGCGGTTACCTGCTGACCGCCAGCATGGCGAGCGGCCGCGTCGCGGCCGCCGGCATGCTCAGGCGGCTTGCCGCCGGGCAACCTCAGGCCGCCATTCAGACCGCACTTCAGGCGGAGTGATAACCGAGCACGCGCTCGACTTCGTTCTTCGAACCCAGGATGACCGGCACCCGCTGATGCAGTTTTTCGGGCTGCACGTCCAGGATGCGCTGATAGCCGGTGGTCGCTGAGCCGCCGGCCTGTTCGATCAGCATCGCCATCGGGTTGGCTTCATACATCAGGCGCAGCTTGCCCGGCTTGGTCGGGTCCTTCGTGTCCTTCGGGTACAGGAAAATGCCGCCGCGAGTGAGGATGCGATGCACGTCGGCCACCATCGACCCGACCCAGCGCATGTTGTAGTCCTTGCCGCGCGGGCCGGTCTTGCCGGCGATCAGCTCGTCGATGTAGCGCTTCACGGGGGCTTCCCAGGACCGCGCATTCGACGCGTTGATCGCATACTCCTTCGTATCGTCCGGAATGCGCATGTGGGCGGTGGTCATGACGAAACTGCCGGTTTCGCGATCCAGCGTGAAGGCATGCACGCCTTCGCCCAGTGTCAGCACCAGCTGGGTCGCCGAACCGTACACCGCATATCCCGCCACCAGCTGGCGCGTACCGGGTTGCAGGAAGGCGCTTTCATCCACCGGCGCAGCGCCGCCGGTGGCAAAGTCCGGGCAGCGCAGCACCGAAAAGATGGTGCCGGTCGAAATGTTCACATCGATGTTCGACGAGCCGTCGAGCGGATCGAACAGCAACAGGTACTCGCCCTTGGGGTAGCGGTTTGGAATCTGGTGCGGCGCATCCATCTCCTCCGAGGCCATCGCCGCAAGGTGGCCACCCCACTCGTTCGCCTCGAGCAGGATTTCGTTGGCGATCACATCCAGCTTCTTCTGCACCTCGCCCTGCACGTTCTCGCCGCCGGCCTCCCCGAGCGAATTGGTCAGTCCGCCCTTGCCCACCGCGTTGCCGATCGCCTTGACGGCGCGCGCGACCACCTCGACCAGAAAGCGCAACTCGGCGCTGATGCGCTCGCCGTCGCGTTGCTGCTGGATCAGGAACTGGCTGAGGGTGATGCGGGACATGGGGTACGGCTCCGAAGGGTGAGAAAATCGATTATCGTGCACAGCACCATGAAACGCCTCGCAGGATTTCACGCCGACTGCCGTTTCGACCGTATTTCCGTTACCGGGCCGGTGCTCAAACAAGGAACCTGCAGACTGCTCCAGCGGTCCTGAAGGCGTCCTCAAGAATCAGATCCGCATGCACATACTCGTTCTAGGTGCCGGCGTCGTCGGCATCACCACCGCCTGGTATCTCCGTCAGGCGGGACACACCGTCACCGTGGTCGACCGCCAGAGCCAGCCGGCCATGGAAACAAGCTTCGCCAACGGCGGCCAGATTTCGGTCAGCCACGCCGGCCCCTGGGCCACCCCGCAGGCGCCCGGCATCGGTCTGCGCGGCATGGGTCGCTCGACCGCACCGGTGCGTTTCTCGCCCACCGTCAACCACCGCCAGTGGCGCTGGATGGCGGCGTTCCTGCTGCAATGCCGTCCCGGACGCGTGCGGGCCAACACCGATGCACTGGCTCGTCTGGCCATCCGCAGCCAGGTCGAACTGGGGCTGCTGCGCCGTACCCAGCAGCTGGACTACGTGCACGCCGAAAGCGGCATCCTGCATGTGTTCTTCAACCGCAAGGAGCTGGCCCGGGCGCAGCAGCGCGCGCGCATCCTGCACAAGCACGGCATCCGGATCGACGTCTGCGACGCCGCGCGCTGCATCGACATCGAACCTGCGCTCGCGTCGAGCACGCGCACCCTGATCGGCGGCCTGTTTGCGCCGAACGACGAATCGGGCGACGCCTGCGCGTTCACCCGCCAGCTGGCGCAGCGCTGTGCCGACGCCGGTGTCGTGTTCCACTACGAAACCACGGCGGACAGCCTCGATATGCACGAAGGCCGGGTGCGCGGCGTGGCCGTCCGCGATGCACGCGGCGTGCGCGGATTGCTGTGCGCGGACCAGATCGTGTGTTCGCTGGGCACCCACACCCGCGCACTGGTCGAACAGCACGGCCCGCGCCCGGCGCTGTATCCGATCAAGGGTTACTCGATCACCTTTCCGGCCGGTCCGAATGCGCCGCACGTCAGCATCACCGATGAAGAGCACCGCATCGTGATGTCCCGTCTCGGCGACACCATCCGCGTGGCGGGCCTGGCCGAACTGGGTGGTCACACCGTCACCGTGGACGATGAACGGGTGCGGCTGCTGACCGGACTGACCCGCACGCTGTGTCCGGATGCCGGCGATATCGATGCAGCGCAGGCGTGGGCCGGACTGCGCCCGTGCACGCCGGGCAATGTGCCGCTGATCGGCCGCAGCCGCATACCGGGGCTCTGGTACAACACCGGCCACGGCTCGCTCGGCTGGACGCTGGCCTGCGGATCGGCCCGCCTGCTCGCCGATCTCGTCGACAGCGGCAGCTCGGACATCGAATTTCCCTACCTCACCGGCAAACGTCACTGACGCGCCGGCACCCGACAGGACACTCCCATGCGCGCCGCCTTCTATGACCAGACCGGCCCGGCCCACCAGGTGCTGCAGGTCGCGGAGCTGCCCGATCCGGTGCCGGCTGCAGGCGAGGTGCGGGTCAGGCTGCAGTGGTCCGGCGTCAACCCGTCCGACGTCAAGGCGCGCGCCGGCCTGCGGGCGGGCGGCATGCCCTTCCCGCGCATCATTCCGCACAGCGACGGCATGGGCATCGTCGACGCGGTCGGGCCGGGCGTCAGTGCTTCGCGCATCGGCGAGCGGGTCTGGCTGTGGAACGCCGCGTGGGGTCGCGCCTGCGGCACCGCGGCGCAGTTCATCACGCTGCCGCAGGCGCAGGCGGTCGCCCTGGCTGACCCGATCAGCGGCGAAGCCGGCGCCTGCCTGGGCATTCCGGCGACCACGGCACTGCACGCCCTGCTGACGCTCGGGGGCGTGGCCGGCAAATCGGTACTGGTGGCGGGCGGCGCGGGCGCGGTCGGTCACTACGCCGTGCAGTTCGCAAAGCTGCTCGGCGCACGACAGGTCATCGCGACCGTCAGCAGCGCAGCCAAGGCCGGGCTTGCCCGCGAAGCGGGTGCCGACCGCGTGATCGACTACCGCACCGAAGACGTCGCCGCGCAGGTGGACGACGCGACGGCCGGGCGGGGTGTCGACCGCATCGTCGAAGTCGATGTGGCCGCCAATGCCGTCATGGACATCGGACTGGTGCGCCCGGGTGGCGAATGGATCGTCTACGGCAGCGGAACGCCGCAGTTTGCGCTGCCCTTTTTCGCCCTGGCGGCCCGCAACATCACGCTGCGCGTCATCCTCGTCTACACGCTGGACGAGGCCGAACGCCGCGCCGTGATCGACACCCTGACCCGGCTGCTGGCGACCGGCCGCGTGATCCACCGCATCGCGGAACGCCTGCCCCTGGCGCAGATCGCCGACGCGCACGCGCGGATCGAACAGGGGCAAGTGGTCGGCAACATCGTGCTGGCGCTCGACTGAGCTTCAGGCACCCGGGCGCGCAATGGATGTACGATGATGTTGCGTTGCCGTGCGCTCTCGTGGGCACGCGACGGCAGCGCGACCCGGCAGGCATGCGGACATCTGCGTCACCCCTCTCTGGTGCCCCTGGAGGACGGAACATGACTTCGAATACGACGTCAGTACGCCGATACGGCTTCGCGATGATGGTCGTCGCATGCTGCCAGACAGCTGCGGCCGGCGAAGCCGGCCAGACACCGTGTGACCTCGTCGATACCGCGGATCTGGCTGAAATGGGCTTCGGCATCGTGCGCCTTCCGGCGACGGACGTGCTGAACCTCTACAAGGGCCAGGCCGATGCGCCGGTCGATACCCACACTGAAATCTGCACCTTCCTCGCCGGACGCAGCGGTGACCGCATGGGTCTGCAGCTGACGATAGAAACCTTCGGCGAGCGGGTCACCCCCGCGCAGCTCAGCGCCTGGACGGCCCTGATCATGAAGGACGACCCGGCCTACTTCTCGTCCGTCCGCGTCGGCGACGCCAACTGCGAAACCGGCGAATTCGACCTCATCGACGAACGCACCGACGCGCGCCAGGGCACTCAGCACTATGTGTCGTGCGACGCGCTCGAGCCGTTCGGCAACCATCGCGTCAATCTGTATTTCCAGGCGCCCGAATTCAAGGCGCTGCTGCCGACCCCGGAAGAAGTGAAGGCGCTGCTCGACAAGGCGACCGGCAAGGTCAGGACGCGCGGTGCAATAAGCATCTGACCCAGTAGCATCTGACCCGGTAGCATCTGACCCGGTGCGCAGACCACGTGACAAGGCCCTTGCGCACGCTGTACGCAAGGGCCTCCGGGTGCTGCGGATCGCTGCGCCTTACTTCAGGCGCATGTCGTTCTTGACCGACTTGACGCCACCCACGCTGCGCGCCACGTCAACCGCCTTCGTGATGTCGGCCGCTGAATTGACGAACCCGCTGAGCTGAACAACGCCCTTGAAGGTTTCGACGTTGATCTCGGCGACCTTCAATGTCGCTTCGTTCAGGATGGCAGCCTTCACCTTGGCGGTGATGACGCTGTCGTCCACATACTCACCAGTCCCTTCCTGCTTCGAGGTGGCCGCGCAGCCTGCCGCGCCGGCAAGCGCAACGGCCAGGAAGGCGGCTGACAGATATCGTTTGATGTCATGCATGAAGAACTCCTTTGAAAATCAATATTCGAGCGCCTGACATCGCTCGGCAAGGCGTCGCGTGCAGGCGTTTGATGAACGGGACGAGCGGTTGACTGCCCTGTCTGTCAGGAAACGTCCAGCCTTACGGCAGCGCAGGCCGGAACCTTTTCAGCATGCGCTCGCCATAGCGGTACGTCGGTGCGCTGGCGTACAGAAGTCAGCGCGTCAGCACAGCTTCAGTGGGCAGCCCTTGCAGTGGCTCGGCCTCGATACCCCGGCAGAACGTACTCAATACCCCATGCATACCCGGCGCTTCCGGCGTGGTTTCGATCCCGGTCCGGCTCATCACCACGACCAGCACGCCCGGTCTCACGTTACGGACAAGATCCAGCACGTCGAAACCGTCGCCGTCACACAGACTGCCGCCGAGCAATACCGCCTCGATTTCCGAGCGGCCAAGACGTTCGAGCGCATCGGACAAGGTGTCGACCCATTCGACGCGCAGCGATGAGGCGGCCAGCGCTGTCAGCGCCAGCCGTATCCGATCCGCTCGCGCCGTGTCGGGTTCGAGCAGCAGGATCGTGCGCGGCGCCCGATGTCCGCTGCTGTCACCTGTCAGCGAAGAACCGCCGTCAGGCGTCTGAACGACGGTTCGATCCGGTGTCATTTGCACGGCGACGCCGAGTTGTCGGCGTCCGACAGGTCCGGCGCACTGACCCGCAGATTGCCTTCCCAGACACAGTGGATCGATTCGCAGCGAAAGCGTCGGATCGATACGAAGCGACCGATCAGGCGATCGACGGGCCTGCGACGGATGCGGCAGACCATCGACCCGCAGCGCGGACAGACATGCTTCAAGGCAGCTTGTCAGAAGTTCGGGCGCTGTCTGCGTTCAGCTTTTCGAACTGTTCGATCCGATGTTCCGCCTCGTCCTTCGTGATGCCATACGCTTCCTGGATCCGGCCGGCCAGTTCGATGCGCTTGCCGGCGATCACGTCGAGCTGGTCGTCCGTCAGCTTGCCCCACTGCGACTTGACCTTGCCCTTGAATTGCTTCCAGTTGCCTTCGGCGATATCCCAGTTCATTGCATGTCCTTTCGATTTTCATTCATATCCTGAACGACGCAGGCAAGACGCCTGCATCCGTTCCGCGTGGTGCAGATGTTCAGCGGCGACGCATCAGAAACGCCACCAGCAGCCCGGCCGCAGCGGCCACGCCGACTGCCTTCCAGGGGTTTTCGCTGACATAGACCCGCGTGTTGTCCGCCGCGCGGTGCACCTTGTCCGACACCGCATGCGCCGCACGATCCAGCCCGGCACGGGCATCGGACAGACGCGTTTCGATCTTCGTGCGCGCCGCGGAAATTTCACCCGCCGTGCTGTCGATCACCTGCTTGACCAGGGCATCGGCGTCGCTGACGACCGCTTTCACATCGCTCACCAGTACATCCTTCCTGCCCTGGATGCCTGCGTCACCACCATTGAAATCCGTATTCATCGTGCCTCCTTGATTAAGGCGCAATCGGCACGCGGGCTCAGCCCTGAAACCTGCCGCTGCATTGAAGGTGGGGCGGGCCCGCCGGGCGCTGACAGCCCTGCCGGCAGGGTTCGCCCCGCGATGACAAGTGTGTGTCGCACGGCAGACAGTGTCTGTTCGGCAGCGAACGAAGCGCCCGCTGCATGAACTTACTTGCCGTCGCCCCGGGTCGCATCCTTGATGCTGTCGCCTGCTTGTTCGATCTTGTCGCCCGCCTTTTCGGCCGCGTCACCGATCGCGTTCGAGGTATTGCCCACCGCGGCATCCAGCTTCTTGCCGGCGGTTTCGGCCGGACCTTCCTTCTGGCAGCCCGACAGCACCGCGAGAAACAGGCCGGCAACCATCACGGCACCCAGCTTTTGCGCATTCTTCTTCATGGAGAACTCCGTCGTTCAACTACACACCTGAAAGGGGCCATGGAGCGGGACCGCTTCCGGTCGCGCCCCATGCCCCCCTGTAGCAAGCCAGCGCTCAATGGCCTGCTTACTTCTTGATTTCACGTCCGATCAGGCCACCGACGGCAGCGCCGCCGACGGTACCGATTGCGCTGCCGCCGGTCAGCACCGCACCGCCGACCGCGCCCGCACCCGCGCCGATGGCGGTGTTGCGATCACGCGTCGACATGCCCGAGCAGGCGCTCAGGCCGATGAGCAATGCAGCACTGATGGCAATCGTTGCAATGTTTGATTTCGTCTTCATGATGTGACCTCGTATCCGGGTATCGCGGCCGGGCGGCCGCGAGGTGCTGCATGGGCGACCGGCTTACTTGCCGGCGCGCATCTTTGCTGCGTCGATGCAACGGTCCTTCGCGTCACCCGCGAGGCTGTCGCACTTTTCCTGCTCGACGTCATAGCGCGCGTCGACCGTGTCTTACTTCGCTTCCCTGCGCGTCCCGGCGATGGCACCGGTACTGAAGGCCAGGCCGATGGCAGGCGCCAGCGCAGGTATGCGGAGTGTTTTCATGGGTGTCCTTGTGTCGTGATCTGCCGTCACGTCGCAGGCGCGGCCGGAGCGGCCGCTGCATGGACGGACCCGGACCTGCGCAGTCCGGTGATTGCACGGTACGCAGTCATCGGGAGGCTGTCTGTCTGCTGACGCACACAGACTTTCCGGATGCCGGTGCGCAGAGGCATGACCGGTTCAAGGTGACGCGGAATCAGCGCTGTCGGTGCAACCGCAGGACCTGGTCCGACTGACAAGGCTCACAGCCGGTTGGCATCCATCCGTGCGGCCGCGCGCGGCGGCGTGGGCGGAATGACCTCCACCGCCAGCGCGGCACCGAGCAGGAAGATCTGGCTCGATCCGTAGAACCAGATCAGCAGCGCAGCAAAGGAGCCCGCCGCACCCAGCGCCGATTCGGTTGCCGTGGTCGCGATGTACAGCCCGATGCCGTAGCGGCCGAGCATGAACAGCATGGCGGCGAAGCAGGCGCCGACCGCGGCGTGCAACCAGGGCATGCGATGGTCCGGCAGCCAGCGCAGCAGGGTGGCGAACAGCAGTGCGATCACGCCGAACGAAAACGCCGCTTCGACCAGCAGCACCACCGGCAGCAGCACGGGCCAGTGGCTGGTCACCTTGTGCATCGCCAGCAGCACCGCGGTCTGGGCGACCAGCGCCACGGCGAGCAGAAAGCCGCCGCCGAGCACGATGCCCAGCGCCAGCAACCTGACCTGCAGCAGCCGGAGCCACGAAAAGGGCACGGCTTTCTCGCCGAGCATGGCCTGCAGTGCGGCGCGCAGTTCGATGAACACGCCGGTCGCACCGATCAGCGTGCCGCCAAGCGCCAGCCAGGGGCCCAGCGATCCGTCGCCGTCACCGTTCGAACGTTCGCTCGCACGCTGCAGCAAGTCCGCCACGGTCCCGGCCTCGCGCGGTCCGATCAGCCCGGCCAGCGCATCGATCAGCGCCGTCTGCGCACTTTCGTCGCCGAGCACCCAGAACATGACCCGCGTCACGACGACGATCAGCGGCGCGATCGCAAACGCCGCGTAAAACGCGACCGCCGCACCATAGGTCATGCCACGCGCGTCGTCGTAGCGGCGCAAGGTCGCCAGCGCGATGCGCCAAAGCTCGGTCAGGGCGCGCGGCGGCTTCATGCCCCGCTTCGACTCGCCGATACGGCTCGTCGCGCGGAAGTCATCGATGTCGTCCTGATTGGGTGATGTGACGATTCGGTCGGCAAACGGTCAAGCGCCTGACGCGTGCAGCCATGCAGACTGCGCGGGTGACAAGCGGATTGACGGCATGCGCCGTCACGCATCCGATGCAGTGCGGTCGGCCTTGCCCGTCGCGATGTCTGAAGCTGCGCGCGCACCGCGTGCTGGCAGACGGAGGACCGACCGACGGATGAAGGCCCGCGACGCGCGCGTGACAAACCGGAAAGACACGACGAGACGCCGTGCGAACGGCGTCCCGTGGGTGAGCGCGCGGGTCTGGCCGACGACCCGTGCGTCGTCGCGCATCGTGGTCACACTGCCCCGATATCCGGCATCCGTCCGGAACGCCAGACGGTCAAACACCGGGATGGCGTGAAGCGGGCGGCTATCCATCCGGGCGGGCCTGAAGGTCGGCATCGTGTCCGCAGCAGCAAGCGCCGGGTGCGCGTACGTCCGTGCCACCGCACCGACAGCGCGAGGTCGAGCGCTCGTGACCCGTTCATCCAGGGTGCACCTGCGCGCTCTGACCAGAGGAGGCCAACGGCCGGCGTACGCCTCAACCACGCCTGGCGAGGCCAAACACGAAACTTGCGATGGCGAGCACGATGAAGATGAAGAACAGGATTTTCGCGATGCCGGCAGCACTTGCGGCGACACCGCCGAAACCGAACAGCGCAGCAACCAGTGCGATGACAAGAAACACGATGGCGTAACGCAGCATGAGGGGTCTTCCTTGACGAATAGGCGTCCAGCGATCGTACGGATGCACCCTGAAACCGGGCGCGTGCCGAAGAGCAGGTACGCGGTGACACACTTCTTCCGAGCGTGACACGACAATCATCATTGAGCCTTCGGCAGGCGCACATGTCTGTGCGGTGACGAACGTACGCCGGTCGAGCGATGCCTGTCCGCCCACGCCTCGCCCGATGAAGGGCTGAAAGGGACTGTACCGCCGCGGGGGCCATCGAAGCCCGATGCCGAAGCCGTGTCGCCACCGACATGGCTATACTGAGCGTGCCCTGCGCGCAGCGAAGTGATCGCATGCCAATCCTTGCGCGCCCGGCATTGCAGCGCCCATCGATGCACCCGCCCCGATGACCGGTTGAAGAAGTGCCCTGCCTTATCTGCAAGCCCTTGATCGATGCGCGACCAAGGCACACCGGACCCCGTTGGAGATGCACTGATGATGGTCATGGACCCCCGAAGCAATCACCTCCTGGCCGCGCTGCCGGATGACGAATGGGAACGCTGGTTTCCGCACCTCGAAGCCATAGAGATGCCGCTGGGCAAGGTTCTGTACGAATCGGGCATCCGGCTCAGCCATGTCTACTTCCCGGTCACGTCCATCGTGTCGCTGTTGTACGTGATGGAGAACGGCGCCTCGGCCGAGATTGCCGTGGTCGGCAAGGAGGGTCTCGTCGGCGTGTCGTTGTTCATGGGTGGCGAGTCAACCACCAGCCGTGCCGTCGTGCAGAGTGCCGGCATGGGCTACCGGCTCAAATCCCAGCTGCTGATGCTCGAATTCAATCGTGCCGGACCGGTGCTGCACCTGTTGCTGCGCTACACGCAGGCGCTGATCACGCAGATGGCACAGACCTCCGTATGCAATCGTCACCATTCGCTCGATCAGCAACTGTGTCGTTGGCTGCTGCTGAGCCTCGACCGCCTGCCGACCAACGAACTCGTGATGACCCAGGAACTGATCGCCAGCATGCTCGGCGTACGTCGAGAGGGCGTGACCGAAGCAGCGGGCCGGCTGCAGCAATGTGGCCTCATCAGCTACCGGCGCGGTCACATCACCGTGCTTGACCGCGCCGGGCTCGAACAACGCACCTGCGAGTGCTATGCCGTCGTGAAGACCGAATACGGTCGGCTGCTGCCCGCCATCAAGGCGACCTGAACGCGACACGCCCGAGCGTCGCGGGTCACGGGCACGCGCTCGATGCCGCTGCGGACCCCGTGCGCCGTGCGGGAAGCACGCGCCCGTTCCGATCCGCAGCGAACGTTCGCCCCGCCGCTACTGTTCGCCAGCGTACGGAGCCGCGACACAGCATGCGTCATGCTCCGCACACAGCGGCGTTCCAGCCGCCGGGTGCGATCACCCCGCTGTGGCCGATCGCGTCCGACAACCCCGGGTCGCATGCACGATCCGCCAAGCGGAGCCCGCACCATGATCCGCATCGAGTTGCAGATTGAACTGAACTACCAGATCGACTTTCAAGGCGCCGACTTCGTCTTCAACATCCATGTCGCGCAAACCGCCAGCCAGACCGTGTCGGGCGAAATCCTGTCGCTGAGCCAGCCGATCGAACCGCACATCCACGTCGATCCGCTGACCGGCAACCGCTACATGCGGCTGCGCGCCGAGCCCGGACCGCTCACCGTTTCGTACCAGGCGACGGTCGATCTGGTGCACCACTGGGCCGATCCGGCACAGCTGGCCGAAGTGCCGGTGCACCGCCTGCCGCCCGAGGTGATGGGTTACATCTACCCGAGCCGCTATTGCCAGTCCGACCGGTTGATCCGGCTTGCCACGCGCGAATTCGGCGCCATGTGGCAAGGCCACAGCCGGGTGCAGGCGATCCGCGACTGGGTGCTGAGCCATGTCGCGTTCACGTCGAACAGCTCGAATTCGAGCACCTCCGCCGTAGACACCGTGATCGAACGTGCCGGCATCTGCCGCGATTTCGCTCACCTGATGATTGCGCTGTGCCGCGCCATCAACATTCCCGCGCGCTTCGTGACCGGCACCGACTACGGCGCCGACCCGGTGCTCGGCCCACCCGATTTCCATGCCTACGTCGAGGTATATCTGGGCGACCGCTGGTACATCTTCGACCCGTCCGGCACCGCCATCCCGATGGGCCTGGTACGCCTGGGCACCGGCCGCGACGCCGCCGACGTCGCCTTCGCCACGATCTTCGGCGGCGTGCAGTCGCAAGCCCCGTTCATCCGCGCCACCGCCATCGACGATCCGTCGCGCAACATGGTGCTGCCGCAGCACTGCAAGGAAGCGCTATCGACCGACGGCATCGGCTGAGCCCAAGCCGGGCCGCCATGCAGGGACGACTCGTGATCCCGTACCCTGAACACCCGCCGGCGCACGATCAACGCACCGATCGCGACCAAGGGTCGCTCCTACAGGAGCAGCGCGGTTATTGTAGGAGCGAGCCCCGCTCGCGATCCCCCCCTCTGAACACGCGCCAACGCTCGATCAACGCGCCAATCGCGACCGGGATCGCTCCTACGGGTGCGGCACGTTCCCCTGTAGGAGCGAGCCCCGCTCGCGATCCCACCCTCCGAACACGCACCCGCGCTCGATCAACGCACCGATCGCGACCGGGGGTCGCTCCTACAGGTGCGGCACGTTCCCCTGTAGGAGCGAGCCCCGCTCGCGATTCCGCCCTCCAAACACGTACCAGCGCACGATCCGCGCATCGATCATGCGACATCGCTTGTTCGGAGACGGGTATCGCGCGGCAAGCACTCCCGGTAAGCTCCGCCGCCATGTCGAACACGCTTGCCGCCCCGGTTAGCAGCGAACTGCTCATCAAGAAGAGCCGCTTCATCGGTTGCGTCGAGCCGATGCGGGACCGCGCGGCGGCGCAGGCGCGGGTGATCGAGCTGTGGCGGGAGCATCCGGGAGCGACGCATGTGTGCTGGGCGCTGCTGGCGGGCGGGCAATCGGCGGCGGTCGATGACGGCGAACCCAGCGGCACGGCGGGTCGGCCAATGCTCGAAGTGCTGCGTCATCAGGATCTGGAAGGCGTGCTGGCAACCGTGGTGCGCTACTACGGCGGCATCAATCTCGGCGCGGGTGGACTGGTGCGCGCCTACACCGACGCGGTGGCGCAGGCGCTGCTGACGGCGACCAAGGTGCCGCTGACCCGCCGCATCGCGCTGCGCTGCACCCTGCCCTACGCGCTCGAAGGCACGGTGCGGCGCGAAATCGAAGCGGCCGGCGCCACACTGGGCGCAGTGAGCCACGGTTCGCTCGTCGACATGCGCATCAGTCTCCCCGAACCCGCAGCGGCAGCCTTCATGGCGCGTCTGAACGACGCCACGCAGGGACGCATCGGCTGGATCCGCGACGACGCGGCCTGAACATCAGCCCGGCGCCGGCGCCCCGGACACGAAGTGCCCTCAACGCAAGAGAAAGAACGGCACATCCCTCACGCCGCTCAATGCAAGCACCCACCCCCGGCAAGCACATCGCCCCCTTGCCCCGTGCCCCTTGCCCCGTGCCCCGGGGCCCCTGCCCCCTGGCCCATGGCCCCGGGCCCCCTGCCCAGGAATAATGTAACGT
>JAEUNO010000021.1 GCA_016791045.1 Methyloversatilis sp.
CTACGGCGCTGGCCAGGTGACCTTCGCCGACGCCGCGCGCAAGCAGCTCGAAAGCTGGAACGCCGACTACGGCCACTTCCCGGTGTGCATGGCCAAGACCCAGATGTCGTTCTCGGCCGACGCCAACGCCAAGGGTGCCCCGAGCGGCCACACCCTGAACGTGCGCGAAGTGCGCCTGGCCAACGGCGCCGGCTTTGTCGTCGCCGTCTGCGGCGACATGATGACCATGCCGGGCCTGCCGAAGGTGCCGAGCGCGGAGAAGATCGACATCGACGACAACGGCAAGGTGTCGGGGTTGTTCTGATCGCTTGACCGCCGGAAACGAGAAAGGCCGCCCCAGGGGCGGCCTTTCTCGTTTCCGGCGCATCGCGCTGTCGATCTGTTGCCTGACTCATTCGGGGTATCCTTCAAGCTGTGTCCAACGGAGGAACCCAGTTCATGGATATTCGGAACTTGAGCGCCAGCGAACGCATCCTGCTCGCGCAGAAGCTGTGGGACAGCGTCCATGATTCGGCAAGCGAGATCCTGGTGACGCCCGAACAGCAGGCGGTGCTCGATCAGCGGCTGGCTGCACTGGCGCTGGATGCACACCTCGGCGATGACTGGAAGGACGTAAAGCGGCGCATCACGAGCGCCTGATGTGGCTCGCAAGATACTCGTCCGCCCGGAAGCCGAGTGCGATCTTGCGAGCAGCTACGCCTTCTATCAGGAGTGTCGTCGTGGTCTGGGCGATGACTTCCTGAGCAGCGTCGAAGAATCCTTCGAACGCATCTCGAAAAATCCATTTCTGTATCCGGATATCCATAGCGGCATTCGCCGCGCTCTGCTGCGCCGGTTTCCTTACGGCGTTTTCTATCTGGTAATCGACGGCAGGATTTCCGTGCTGGCCGTTCTGCACGCCGCCCGCAATCCGGATGAGTGGCAGACACGGCGCTGATTCTCGCCTACGTCGACTTGGCAAGTCGCGCTGGCGCTTTGCCATAACCACCACGATCATGACGGAAACCAGCGCCGAGTTCGGACAGGGCTTCTGGGCGAGATGCTCAATCAGGTGCAAAACCGCCACGGCAGCATCGTGATCAACGAGGATGGAAAGCCCGTGGCGGCGCTGGTCGACGCCTGACTGTTCGAGCGCATCCGTCGCATGCAGGACCGCTTCAACGCACTGTGCCAGTGCATCGAGGCCAGTTTTCTGGGCTTGCCATCATGACGCCGGCCGCTTTCCGGGCGGCCCATGGCGGGCTGTGAGCAGACCGTCGTACCATTGCGCGCCCCCCTTCAACCGCGAGCGTCGCCATGACCTATCAGATCGTCTATTCCTCCCAGGCCACCGGACCGACGACGGCGGCGGATCTGGAACAGATACTGGTCGATGCGCGCGCCGGCAATGAAGCGCGCAACGTGACCGGTGCGCTGGTGTTCGTCGATGGCGTGTTCCTGCAGATTCTCGAGGGCGAGGAAGGCGTCGTGCGGGCGCTGATGGCGAGCATCGCGAGCGATACGCGGCACGATACGGTCACCGTCTTCCACGAAGCGGAGGTCGAGGCGCCGACCTTCGGCACCTGGCGCATGGCCTACGTCAGTGCGACGCCGCAGGACATGTCCGCCTGGGCCGGGCTGCCCGGTACGGCGACGGTCGATGCGCTGCTGCAGGACATCGGCCGTGACCCGCAGCGCGTGCCGCAGATACTGGCCAGCATCCTGCGGCATATCGCGGGATGAGGCAGCGCGCGGACGCGGAGCCGTCTTCGACGCGTTGACTCCGGGCGTCGCTGAAGCGGCTCTGGCGCCGCCGCACCTCAATGCCGCGGGTCTGTCAGCCGATCTGCATGAAGGCAGACATGCCGTCGGCCGTTCACCCCGCCATATTGCGCATGTGGTCCGCGAGATCAGACAGCGCGCCGTACAGCTGGCTGTTGGAATCGTCCGGCGGCAGCACTTCTTCCATCGCCATGCGCATGCACATGAGCCACTGGTCGCGTTCCGCCTCGCCGATGGTGAAGGGCAGGTGGCGGGCGCGCAGCCTCGGGTGCCCGTAGGCTTCGATGTACAGCTGCGGGCCGCCGAGCCAGCCGGACAGGTACATGTAGAGCTTTTCTGCCGAGCCGGACAGGTCGGCCGGGTGCAGCTTGCGGATGCCGTAGGCCTCGGGCAGCGTGTCCATCAGTTCGTAGAAGCGATCGACCAGCGTGCGTACGGCGGGGGCGCCGCCGATGTGGTCGTAGAAGGTGGTGCTGGCGGTAGGGGTCTGTGTCATGACGGTGAACGCGTTCGGGTGGCTGCCGGTGACTACCGGTGTCTGCTTGAAAGCGTGATTTTATATCGCCCCGGCCCGGCGGACTTTGGTCATCGCGCGGTCGTTTTTCGCGCGGCGAGCAGAGCGGGCGGCATAGAATCTGCCCCGGCGCACTCCCATCCACCGGAAGGATTTCAATGAAAACGCTGCTTTTCTACGACAGTGTGGTCGTTCTGAACCGCGACACCCACCGCGACCTGCACCTGAAGCCGCAGGACAACCTGCGTTTCGCCGCGAGCACCAATTGCGTGCCGCTGGCGCTGGTCGAATTCGGTGACGTGGCGCGCGAGTACCCGATCGTGTTCGCCCGCCTGCCGGGCGGTCTGGTACCGGTGGCGCTGCTCGGTCTGCGCGACGCGGAAAACCTCTATCTGAACGATGACGGCAAATGGGACGCACGCTACGTGCCCGCCTTCGTGCGCCGCTACCCCTTCGTCGCGGTGCAGGACAACACGGCACCCGACAAGCTGCTGGTGTGCATGGACGAACAGTTTCCGGGCTTCAACAAGGAAGAGGGCGAGCGACTGTTCGACGAGAACGGCGCCGAAACCCCGTTCCTGAAGAATGCGCTGGCGTTCGTGCAGGGGTACCAGAACGAGGCGCAGCGCACGGCGGAATTCTGTCGCGAGGTCGAGCAACTCGGTCTGCTGAACGAAATGAGCGCGATGGCCGAGCTGAAGGATGGCCGCAAGTTCCGCCTGGACGGCCTGTGGGTGATCGACGAAGCGAAGCTGCAATCACTGTCGGCAGCGGCGGCGGTCGACCTGTTCCGCCGCGGCTGGATGGGTCTGGTGTATGCGCAGCTGCTGTCGCTCGGCCATCTGCGCGTGCTGCTCGACCGCACGGCGCAGCGCAGTGGCGAGGCGCCGGCGGTGCCGGCTGATGGCGCGAGCGCCGCGGCGGCCGAATCAGGCAGCGTTCACTGACCCTGTCTGTCGCGGCTGGCCGCTGCCGGTGGGGCGAGCGGCAGCCGCAGGCGGGCGACCAGCCCGCCACCGTCGCGCTGCAGCAGTTCGAACCGTCCGCCGTGCGCACGCAAGGTGCGCTCGACGATTGCCAGACCCAGCCCGGCGCCGCTCTGGCCGGTGCGCGCGTTGTCCAGCCGCGTGAAGGGCCGTTTCAGGCGGTCGATCTGCTCGGGCGGTATGCCCGGGCCGCGGTCGCTCACATCGATGCAGGCGTCCGGCCCGTCGAGCACGCATGACAGTTCGACCGGCTTGTCTTCACCGGCATGACGCAGCGCGTTGTCGACCAGATTGTTCAGGCAGCGGCGGATGGCAAGCGGCCGGAAGCGCATGGACGGTACCGGATCGAGCCGGGCGGCGCTCACCGCAAAGCCATGCCGCGTATAGGCCTGCGCAGCTTCCAGCACAAGGCTGGCGAGATCGCCTTCGACCGGTTCTTCACCGGTGGTCATGCGGGCGAAGTCGAGAAACTGGCCGATGATCTTGTCCATGTCGTCGATGTCGGCGCTCATGTCGCGCACCGTGTCCGGGTCGAGCCCGGCCATTTCCATGTCGAGCCGCAGCCGGGTCAGCGGCGTGCGCAGGTCGTGCGAAATGCCGGCCAGAATGAGTGCGCGCTCGTCTTCCATCCGCGCCAGATCGTCGGCCATCTGGTTGAACGCGTGCGCCACCTCGGCGAGTTCCTCGGCGCCCTGCTCGGGCAGCGGGGCCGGGCGCTCGCCGCGGCCGATCGCGCGTGCCGCGCGCTTCATCGCCGACAGGGGCCGGGTCACCCGGCGCACGATCAGGAAGGCACCGCCGAGCGCGAGCAGCAGCGCAGCGGTCCCCCAGCCGACCACCTCGAGCGCCAGCGGACGTTCGATGCGGTTGCGCGGCAGCATGAGCCAGTAATCGTCGACGCCTTCGCCGTCGGAAATGCTGAAGCTGACGAACAGCCCGGTCTGGATGCCGCGCGACACGACGATGCGGGTGCGCGGATCGAGCCGCTTGCGCAGTTCATCCTCGATGGCGGCCAGCGAGCGGTCACCGGGTATGGGGTCGAAGCCCGGAATGTCGCCGTCGAGGTAGATGCGCAGGCCTTCGCGCATCGACAGGTCGGTCAGCAGTTCGACGCGTCGCTGTGGATCGGCGCTGACCAGCGATGCACGGGTGAGGTTGATGACGCTGATGATGATCTGCGCCGCCTGCTGCGCGCGCGGTGCGCGTTCCAGCCAGGCGTAGATGCCCGACCAGGCCAGTACCGAGGCGGTCAGCAGCCCGGCCAGCAGCAGGAAGGTGCGGGCGAGCAGCGTGCGGGGCAACAGCGGAAAGCGGCGCAGCGGCGCGCGCAGGGCCTGACCGGTCAGCCGGGCGATGCTGCCGCGGCGACGCCCGCGCTTCACCATGGGCAAGGGTCCGGCACGCAGCCGGTCGGTGTGTGACCAGCCGCCGTACCGGCGTGATCAGGCATGCCGTGTACCGTCGGGTACGAACACGTAGCCAAAGCCCCACACGGTCTGCAGGTAGCGCGGCTTGGCGGGGTCGTCTTCGACCAGCTTGCGCAGGCGCGACATCTGCACATCGATCGAGCGATCGAAGGCGTCATATTCGCGGCCGCGCGCCAGTTCCATCAGCTTGTCGCGCGACAGCGGCACGCGCGGCGATTCGAGCAGCACCTTGAGCAGCGAGAACTCGCCGGTGGTGAGCACCTGCTCCTGTTCGTCGCGGGTCAGCGTGCGTGCCGCGAGATTGACCTCGACCTGCCCGAAGTGCACCACGCGTTCGTCGAGCGCCGGCGCACCGGGCGGCGGCTTCGGTGCCTGCCGGCGCAACACGGCATTGATGCGGGCGACCAGCTCGCGCGGATTGAAGGGTTTGGGCAGATAGTCGTCGGCACCCATTTCGAGACCGACGATGCGGTCGACCTCGTCACCCTTGGCGGTCAGCATGACCACCGGGATCGTGTTGTCCTGCGCACGCAGCCGGCGGCAGATGGCGAGGCCGTCTTCGCCGGGCAGCATCAGGTCGAGCACCATGAGGTCGTACAGTTCGCGCGCCAGGGCGCGGTCCATCTGCGTGCTGTCGGCTACGGCCTTGACCGCGAACCCCTGTTCGCCGAGATAGCGCTCGAGCAGGGCGCGCAGGCGGGCGTCGTCATCTACGATGAGGACCTTGCGTTTTTTTTCTTCCATGGCGCGATGCTACCCGAGCGGGTCTGCAGTATTCAATCCGCCGGTGAGCGCATGTAAGCGGCACCGCAGGCGTTAACGTGCGCTTACAAACCGTGCGGGTCTGCTCACATCCGGCTAACAGCGGATGTTCAGGCTTCGTCCATCAACCAGTCAAGGCGGGAAACGCCGCAGGGAGGCATTGATGAAAGGGTTCGGAATGATGGTCGGGGTGTGCGTCTGCAGCGCATCGTTTGCCGCGTCGGCGGCCAGTGCGGTGTCGCCCATGGTGCAGGCGGGCGGTGCGGCGAAAGTCGAAGCGCAGACACCGTTTGACCCAATTGCGGCCCGGTCATCGGATACCCTGAAGCGCGATGGGGCAGGTGCTGCATCGACCGGGGTGGCGCAAGGCAAGGATCAGGCGGCACATCTGGCGCGGCAGTACGCACTTCACCGCTCCAGCCTCTACCTCTACAATCCGGGGCGCATCGGGCCGATGGCGCGTGCGCCGGGCGATGCCGCAGTTGAACAGTAGCGACGGCAAGGAGCGAACAAGGATGATGGGTGCAGACCTGACCAGCGGACGACGGCGGCGTGCTGTGCTGTGCTCCTGTATGGGTGCGGCGGTCATTGTTGCGACGACGGTCGAGGCCGCAGGCGGCGAACCGGTCGGGCGACGCGATTTCGTCGGTGGCCAGTACATGGAACGCATCCTGCCCGCCAGCGGCGAACTGCCGCCGATGCGCCGCTTCGACGGCGAAGATCCTTCCGTGGCGCGGCGTGCCAACTACGGCGATCAGCGCGGCCCCGGCCTGACGCCGGAAGAGCGCCGGCAGTTGCGGCGCGATATCCGCGACGCATCGCGCGAGCTGTATCGCGACACGCCGGGCCGTTAGTCACTTTCCCCCGCAGACCTGCCCGACGACCGATGGACAGACGCCAGTTCCTGCAGTGCACCGCTGCAGCGCCGCTGGCGGCGGGAGGGGGTATCGAGATCGCCCGGGCGTCCCCGCACGGCCGTCTGCTGATCGTCATCGATCTGGTGGGTGGCAACGACGGCCTCAACACCGTCATTCCATTTTCCGATCCGCGTTACTTCGCGCTCAGGCCGACCATTGCGATCGACCGGGAGAGTGTGCTGCCGCTCGATGACCGCAACGCGCTGCATCCGGCGCTGCGGCCGCTGATGCCGCTGTGGTCAGCCAGCGAACTGGCGATCCTGCATGGCGTGGGCAGCGCCGAAGCGAGCCTGTCGCACCATCGCGCGTCCGAACTGATGCAGGCCGCCCTGCCTGACTTTCCTTGGGCGGATGCCGCCGCAGACGGTCCGGCGTGTTCTCCCGCTCCGGTGTCGCTGGCGCAGGCGCTTGCGCAGATCGCGTCCGGCGCACCGCTGCAGTCGCTGCACCTTGCGCTGTACGGCTTCGATACCCACGAGCGCCAGCCCGCCGAACATGCCCGTCTGCTGGCGCGACTTGCCGCAACGATGACGGCGTTGCGCGCGTCGCTGCAGGCGTCGGGCCGCTGGCCCGATACGCTGCTGATGACGCGCTCGGAATTCGGGCGTCGCGCGGCGGAGAACCTCAGCGCCGGAACCGATCACGGCAGCGCCGGCGCGCACTTCATCGCAGGCGGGTGGCTGACGGGCGGCATGTTCGGCGCGCAGCCTGATCTCGAT
Source organism: Methyloversatilis sp. (assembly GCA_016791045.1). GTDB lineage: Bacteria > Pseudomonadota > Gammaproteobacteria > Burkholderiales > Rhodocyclaceae > Methyloversatilis. Next base: position 7,087 of record JAEUNO010000021.1, read on the forward strand.
CTGCTCGACCGCCGTGCCCATCCGGCGCTGCAGGTCGACATCGGCGCGCTGAATCGCGGCGTGGGTGCGTGGTGGTCCGGTGCGCAGGCTCGTCTCATCCCCGGCGCCGGTCTTCCCCTTTCATGAGTACGCCGACGGTCCCGCGGTGCCTGTCGACCGGGGCGTGCCGGTTCACTCCGGATTGCTGACCCGCGCGGTCGGCTTGTGTCGGTCGAAGCCGTGTTTCTGCGCCACCCTGTTGTAATGGATGTGCGCATCGATGACGCTGCGCTCGCGCGGCGCCAGCGTGAAGGCGTCGATCAGGATGTTGCGCGCATCCGTGGCGAGCGCGTCGTCCCAGGCCACATCCAGCCGCTTGATCAAGGTTTCCAATCGCTTCAGCTCGGCTTCGATGTGGTCGAGGTCGGGGCCTTCGGCACGCTCGGCTTCGAGCTGCGCCGCCGCTGCCTTGGCTCGATCACGCGCCGACTGTGACTGGCGCTTCAGCCGGTTCGGCAGCACGCCGGGCGCGTCGGGCAACGTGCTGATCAGTTTTTCGGCGGCGTCGTGCCGGTCGTTCTGCAGGCAGGCTTCGGCAAGTTCCGTCGTCGCCAGCGTGTCCGGCGTGCGCAGCTGCTCATGGGTCTTGAGCGCCTGGTCGATCGCACGACGTGCGCCTTCCTCGTCGCCATTGCGACTCAGACGGCGTGCTTCGATGACGTCGGACAGCACGGCCGCGCGTTCGCTGTCGCCCAGCATGGTGCGCATTTCCTGCATGCGCTGGTTGATCTCGGCATCCGCATCGTCAAGCCCTACCAGGCTTTTGATCAGGGTCAGGTGGTCTTCGGTACAGCTCAGGGAGGTGCCTTCGGTGCGCTCGACGACCCGTCGCATGACGGCCGCAGCCTGTCCGACGTCGCCCAGTTCAAGACAGATTTCGCCCAGGCTGCGCAGCCGCCGCAGATTGTCCGGTGCGATCGAATCGGCACGTTCGTAATAGGTGCGTGCCTCATCCAGCTCGCCGTTGCGTTCGTGCAGTTCGCCGAGGAAATCATAGACGCCCATGAAATCCGGAAACTCCTCGCTGATCTGTGCGGCCAGCTCGGCGGCCTCGCGCGCCTCACCGCGTTCGCGCAGCACCATTGCGTAGCCGATGCGCGCCCAGGGCACGGAATTCCGGGCGATGATGGCTTCATAGATTTCGCTGGCTTCATCCAGCCGGCCGAGCGCGATCAGCGCTTCGGCGCGGATGCGCAGCGCGTCCAGTGCATAGCGCGGCGTACGCTCGACCACCCGGTCGCATTCGAGGATCACACCCGGCAGGTTGCGCTGCGCCATTTCGGCAAACACGGCCTTCAGCGCAAGCTTCTTTTCGACCGCCCGCTCCAGACGTTCGGCCAGCTGGCCGGAAGTGAAGGGTTTGAGCAGGTAATCGTCCGGCGCGAATTCCGCTGCAGACACGACGCGGGCACGCATCCGCTCGCCGGTGACGATGATGAACACCGATGACAGCGGCAGGATGTTGTTCAGCCGGAGTTCTTCCAGGGTGCGCAGGCCGTCGTGCTTCTCGCCGAAGTTGTGGTCGCACAGCACGACGTCCGGCGTCGTGGCCGCACACTGGCGCAGCAGGTCGCCGGCCGTGCCGGCCATGGCGACGTGCTTGACGCCGGCCTGCGACAGCTGGGTGCGCAGCCAGGTACGGACGACCTGATTCGCGTCGGCGATGACGACGCGCATCTTGTCCAGTGCTTCGGTCGGCAGGAACATGACGTAAAGCCCCTTTCGGGGTCAACGATAACGCCGCAATGAACGGCTCGGAAAGCGCTTTACTTGAAGCGGCCAGGCGGTCCGGACACGCCGGAACATCCTACAATCATGCGCTTCGACATCGAAGTGCCGTCAGGAATGAAGCTGCTCGCGATTGAAACATCCTCCGAAACCGCCTCGGTCGCCCTGTTGCTGGGCGATGAGGTGCGCGCGCGCGAAGGCGGTACACCCGGCACGCACGCGCGCTTCGTGTTGCCATGGGTGACCGAACTGCTGGGTGAAAGCGGCCTGTCGTTGCCGCAGCTCGACGGCATCGCCTTCAGCGCCGGGCCGGGCAGTTTCACCGGTTTGCGGCTGGCCGTGTCGGTGGCCCAGGGCTTGTCGGTCGGCAGCGGCGTCAGACTGGTGGCCGTTCCGACACTCGAGGCACTGGCGCTGTCGGCGGGTGACGGATTCAAGTATGTCTGTGTCGACGCGCGCATGAGCGAGGTCTACAGCGCGTGCTACGAGGTGCGCGGCGATGTCGTGTCGGCGCGCTCGAACATCCGGGTCAGCCCGCCGGCCGGACTGCGCAGGCCGGAAGGCGAACTGGCATCGTGGCAGGGCTGCGGCAGCGGGTTCGCGCTTGCCGGGGTCGGCGAGTTGCCGTGGGTTGCAGGTCTGGGTTCCATCGACAGCGGCCTGACTGCGCACGCGCGGCAGATCGGCCGCCTCGGCTGCCTGCGTCTGGCGGCCGGCGAGGGCATCGACGCCGCGCTGGCGTCACCGATCTATGTGCGCGACAAGGTCGCGCAGACGACCGCCGAACGTCTGGCTGCGGGGGGCCGCGCCTGATGCACATGTCTGCCGCCTCCGTACAGCCCGCCGCCGAGGTACAGCGTGCGTTCGCGCCGATGCGTGAAAGCGACCTCGACGAAGTGGCCCGACTGGAAAGCACGCTGTACGACTTTCCATGGACACGGGTGAATTTCGCCGATTCGCTGATCGCCGGCTACTGCTGCCGCGTGCTCTACCAGGACGGTGCGCTGGTCGCCTATGCCGTGATGATGTGCGTGCTCGACGAAGCCCATCTGCTCAATCTGAGCGTCGCGGGCACCATGCAGCGGCGCGGGCTGGGCCGCCTGATGCTCGACCATCTGGCGCGCGAAGCGGCGCTGTATGGGGCCGAACGCATGTTTCTCGAAGTCCGTCCGTCCAATGTGGCGGCGCGTGCAATGTACGACGCTGCCGCCTTTCAGCCGATCGGCCGTCGTCCGCGCTATTACCCGGCGCTCGACGGACGCGAGGACGCCATCGTGATGAGTGCCGAACTGGGCGAGCGCTGGCGCGCGGGATCGAACGAGGCGTGGCGTCGATGAACCGGCGTGCGTCCGTGCTGAGGGAGATGGGCCTGGCACCGGTCTGGCGGCTGCGCGATGCGCCGGGTGCGACGGTGGACAGTCCGCCGGCGGAAGCAGCTGCATCCGCCGAGGTCGCAGCTGACGTGGCGCCCGTGGCGGCCGCGCCTGCCCGCGAACCGGCCGTCCTGCCTGCCCGGACCGCCGTGTTGCCGACCGCCCCGCCGCTCGTGGCGCCTGCGCGTGTGGCAACCGAAGACATGGACTGGGCGGCACTGGAAGCCGCCATTGGCGCCTGCCGCGCCTGCCCGCTGCATGAGCGCCGCACGATGGCAGTGCCGGGCGTCGGCGACCGCGCAGCCGACTGGCTGTTCGTCGGCGAGGGGCCCGGTGCCGAAGAGGACCTGCGCGGCGAGCCCTTCGTCGGTCAGGCCGGCAAGCTGCTCGATGCGATGCTCGCCGCCATCGGTCTGGCACGCGGACGGAATGTATACATCGCGAATGCGGTGAAATGCCGGCCACCGGGCAACCGCACACCTGAAGCGTCCGAAATGGCCGCCTGCCAGCCCTATCTCGAACGGCAGATCGCGCTGCTCCAGCCACGCATCATCGTGGCGCTGGGCCGGCCGGCCGCGCAGACCCTGCTCGGCGGTGAAGTGAAGATCAATGCGGCACGGGGTCGCCTGTTCGACCACGCAGGCATTCCGGTGGTCGTCACCTATCACCCGGCCTATCTGCTGCGCAACCCGCAGGACAAGGCCAAGGCCTGGGAAGATCTGTGTTTCGCGCGGGCCGCGCTGGCGCCGCGCTGAGCTGTCGGGCCGGGGACAGGAGTGGGGGCAGGGCGGTCAGTGGCCGAAGCCGTCGTCGAGCAGCGACACGTCGTCGCGCTTGCGCTGATTGGCCTTGTGCCACTTGCCGACCATGAACATCGTCGCGGCGACGAACAGGCCGAACATGACCATCACCGCGAACACCGAAAGGCCGGCCGCCAGCAGCGCGGCGTACAGCCCGGTCATGATCAGGATCGACAGGTTTTCGTTGAAGTTCTGCACCGCGATCGAGTGACCCGCGCCCATCAGCATGTGGCCGCGGTGCTGCAGCAGCGCATTCATCGGCACGACGAAGAAGCCGGCACAGGCACCGATCAGGACCAGGATGGGCACCGCCACCCACAGCTGCGTGACGAAAATCATCAGCGGCACCAGCAGGCCCATCGCAATGCCCAGCGGAATGACCCGGACCGAGCCGCGCAGCGTGATGCGCCGCGCCGCCATCACCGCACCGATGGCGATGCCCACGGCCACCACACCCTGCAGTTTCGACGCCTGTGACAGGCCCATGCCGAGTGCGCGGTCAGCCCAGTCGATCACGATGAACTGCAGCGTCGCGCCGGCGCCCCAGAACAGCGTGGTCACCGCGAGTGAAATCTGCCCCAGCTTGTCCTGCCACAACCCCTTGAAACTGTGACTGAAATCGGCGATCAGTGCGGCCGGACTGCTGTTCAACGGCTTCAGCGGCACGCCGGTATCCGGAATGAACAGGTTGAAGATGCCAGCCAGCACATAGAGCAGGCCGACCAGCATCAGGCTGATTTCAACGGTGGTGTCGAGTCCGGTATCGACGAGGGGCATATCGATCGCCAGCAGGCGTGCGCTCAACGACGGGTCGATCAGCAGACCGCCCAGCAGTACGCCGAGAATGATGGCGCCGACCGTCAGGCCTTCGATCCAGCCGTTGGCGACCACCAGCAGACGGTGCGGCAGATACTCGGTCAGGATGCCGTACTTGGCCGGCGAGTAGGATGCGGCGCCCAGACCGACCACGGCATAGGCAAGCAGTGGATGCACGTGCCAGAACATCAGCGCACAGCCCACCACCTTGATGCCGTTGCTGATCAGCATCACGCGGCGCTTCGCCATCGAATCGGCGAGCGCACCGACGAAGGCGGCAAGAAGCACGTACGAAATGGTGAAGAACAGCTTGAGGAGCGGGATCTGCCAGTCGGGTGCCAGCGCATCCTTCAGCACGAAGATGGCAACCACGAGCAAAGCATTGTCGGCAAGCGCAGAAAAGAACTGCGCGGCCATGATCATGTAGAAGCCGAGAGGCATCGGGCGTTGTGTGCCGGAACTGCACGCCGGCCCTGCGCGAAAAGTGCGCCTTTATACCACGAAGCCCGCACTGTCCAGATGACGTGACACGGCGCTGCTACACTGTTTTCCGCTGATGCAATGCAGCACCCGGGAGGGCCGGATCGACCGCCCTGAAAAGCCGCTCGACCTTACATTTTGGTTGACCTGCAAACGTCAACTTGGTCTATAACCACGAGGGCGAGCGTCACTTATAAAGAGGGAAAAATGCCTGATAGAAGGCTGGAGGTGTTTCACGCAGCGGCGAGCCAGATGTCCTTCACCCGCGCCGCCGAACTGCTGCAGATGACGCAACCCGCAGTCACCTTCCAGATCAAGCAGCTTGAGGAACATTTCGGCACCCGACTGTTCGAGCGCGCACACGGCCGGGTGACGCTGACGCCCGAAGGTCTGAAGGTGAAGGATTACGCGGACCGTATCCTCGACCTGTTCGCGACGCTCGAAAACGAACTGCAGGAAATGGCGAGCGACCTGCGCGGCCACTTGCTGATCGGCGCCACACCGACGGTGGCCGAGTACCACCTGCCGCCGGTGCTGGCGGAGTTCCGCATCGCGCATCCGAACGTGGTGCCGCGGCTCACCGTCGACAACCCGGGCGTGATCGAGGACATGGTGGACGAGCGTGTGCTCGACATCGGCATCGTCGAAGGCCTGGGCCGCGGCGGCGCACAGGTGATGGTCGAGCCGTGCGCCGAAGATGAGCTGGTGGTCGTCTGCGCCCCCGATTTCCCGCTGGCCAGACTGGATGCGGTCACGCCGGAGCACCTGCTGCAGCACCCGTGTGCCGGCCGCGATGCGGGCAGTGTCCGTGCATTGCTCGAGGACTATCTGTCACGTGGCGGCGTCGATCCGGCCAAGCTTCCGCTGGCGTTCGAACTTGACCGGCTGTCATCGGTGAAGGGCGTGCTCGAACGCGGGCTGGCTTACGCCATCCTGTCGCGCGCCGCCATCCGTCACGAAACCAGCCTCGGCCTGCTGGTGGCCGTACCGCTGCGTCCGCGGCTGGTGCGCCACATGGCCTTGCTCTATCCGTCGGAGCGCTTCCGTACCTATATGGCCAAGCAGTTCGGCGAGTTCGCGTCGGCGCGTCTGGCGAGGCAGAGCGGCCGCTGAAAGCCGGCGCGGCATCTGTTCGATACAGTCGGAACGGATGCCGACCGGCGCCGGATAGTAGAATTCGCCGTTTCGCGGACTTCCCGCCTTTCCCTGCCCTTCATGTCGCGCCCGTCCCACACCGCTCCGTTCCCGCTGTTCCGCCCCATTCATGCGCGCATCGATTTCGACGCCTTGCGCCACAACTATCTGCGCACCCGTGAACTGGCCGGCGGCGCGAAGATGTGGGCCGTCATCAAGGCCAACGCCTACGGTCACGGCATCACGCGCATTGCGCGCGGGCTGAGCACGCTGGCCGACGGCTTCGCGCTGCTCGATCTGGAAGACGCGGTGCGGCTGCGCGAAGCCGGCATCCGCCAGCCCATCCTGCTGCTGGAGGGCTTCTTCAGCCCGAATGACCTGCCTGAAATCGCCGCACGGCGCCTGTCGGTCGTGGTGCACACGATGGAGCAGCTGGACTGGCTGGAAGCGGTCGCGCTGCCGGCCGATGCACGTATCCCTTTGTTCCTGAAGGTGAATACCGGCATGAACCGGCTCGGCATCACGCCCGAGCGCACGCTCGCCGCGCTGGATCGGCTGCGCGCCTGGCCGCACGCCGGCTCCATCGGACTGATGACCCACTTCGCCGACGCCGACGGCGAGCGCGGCGTCGATGCACAACTGGCGCGCTTCGCACCGCTGGTGCGTGGTTTCGACGGGCCGGTGTCGCTGGCCAATTCGGCGGCGCTGCTGCGCTTTCCGCAGACGCACGCCACCTGGGTGCGCCCCGGCATCCTGCTGTACGGCGCCAGTCCGGCCACGGCGTATGCCAGCGCGGCGGACATCGGTCTCAAGCCGGTGATGCGCTTCGAGGCGCGCATCATTTCCGTGCAGCACCTGCAGCCCGGCGAACGCATCGGCTATGGCGGCACCTTCGCCGCCGAGCGCGCGATGCGCATCGGCACGATCGCCTGCGGCTATGCAGACGGTTACCCGCGCCATGCGCCCAGCGGCACGCCGGTGGCGGTGGACGGGGTGCGCAGCCGGCTGGTCGGGCGGGTGTCGATGGACATGATCGCGGTCGACCTGACCGATCTGCCGGCCACCGGGCTGGGCAGCGTGGTCGAACTGTGGGGCGAACACGTGACGCTGGACGAAGTGGCCGCCGCGGCCGGTACGGTCAATTACGAACTGGTGTGCGCGCTCGCGCTGCGCGTGCCGGCGGTCGAGGTCGGCGTCGCCGACTTGTCCGAAGCCGGAAGCGAGCCCGGCCAGGCGCCGCCGCTGGCTGCGGTGCGCTGAGCCGCGATGGCAAAGGCAAAGAGCGTCTATTCCTGCACCGAATGCGGCGCCACCAGCCCGAAGTGGGCCGGCCAGTGCCCCGGGTGCTCCGGCTGGAACACGCTGGTCGAAACCGTTGCCGAGCAGGGCACCGGAGCGCACCGCTTCGCCTCGCTGGCCGGTACCGCACAGGTGCAGACGCTGGCCGACATCCGGCCGCGTGACGAACCGCGTCTGGCGACCGGACTGGAAGAATTCGACCGCGTACTGGGCGGCGGCCTGGTGCCCGGCGGCGTGGTGCTGATCGGCGGCGACCCGGGCATCGGCAAGTCGACCCTGCTGCTGCAGGCACTCGCCCAGCTGGCGTCCCGGGTCAGCACGCTCTACATCACCGGCGAAGAGTCGGGCGAACAGGTGGCGCTGCGCGCGCAGCGCCTCGCGCTCGATCCGTCCGGGTTGCAGCTGCTGGCCGAAATCAATCTGGAAAAGATCGGCGCCGTGCTGAACGACACCCGGCCGCGCGTCGTGGTGGTCGATTCGATCCAGACCGTCTATTCCGAACAGCTCACCTCGGCGCCCGGTTCGGTGGCGCAGGTGCGCGAATGCGCGGCGCAGCTGACACGGGCGGCGAAGCAGGCCGGGCACAGCCTGATCCTCGTCGGTCACGTGACCAAGGAGGGCACGCTGGCCGGGCCGCGCGTGCTCGAGCACATCGTCGACACGGTGCTCTATTTCGAAGGTGAAACCAGTTCCAGCTTCCGCCTGATCCGGGCGTTCAAGAACCGCTACGGCGCGGTGAACGAACTGGGCGTGTTCGCCATGACCGAGCGCGGGCTGCGCGGCGTGTCCAATCCGTCCGCGATGTTCCTGTCGCAGCACGGCCAGCCGGTGTCTGGCTCGTGCGTCATGGTGACGCAGGAAGGTACGCGGCCGCTGCTGGTCGAGATCCAGGCCCTGGTGGACAGCGCCCACGGCAATCCGCGCCGGCTCACCGTGGGGCTGGACGCGGCGCGGCTGGCCATGCTGCTGGCGGTGCTGCATCGGCATGCCGGTGTGGTGTGCGCCGATCAGGACGTGTTCGTCAATGCGGTGGGCGGCGTGAAGATCGGCGAGCCGGCCGGCGACCTCGCGGTCCTGCTGGCCATCGTGTCATCGCTGAAGAACCGTCCGCTGCCGCAGAAAATGGTCGCCTTCGGGGAGGTCGGCCTGGCCGGCGAAATCCGCCCGGCGCCACGCGGACAGGAGCGCCTGCGCGAAGCCGCCAAGCTGGGCTTCACGCACGCCCTCATCCCGAAAGCCAACGCCCCCAAACAGAAGATCGACGGCCTGACCATCATTCCGGTCGAACGCATCGAAGAAGCCTTCGCCCGACTGCGGGAACTCGAATAAGCCCGCGGGGGGCCCCAGCAAGGATCGGATGCGGACGACAGTACGCAGACATCGTGCGGATCGCGACCGCGGGTCGCTCCTGCAGGGGCGGCGCGGTTTTTGTAGGAGCGAGCCGTGCTCGCGATTCCGTACTCTGAACACGCGCCGGCGCTTGATAGACGCACGGATCGCGACCGGGGGTCGCTCCTACAGGTGCGGCACGTTCTGGTAGGAGCGAGCCCTGCTCGCGATCCCACCCTCTGAACACGCACCGGCGCATGATCGACGCGCGGATCGCGACCGGGGGTCGCTCCTGCAGGTGCGGCACGTTCTTGTAGGAGCGAGCCGTGCTCGCGATTCCGTACTCTGAACACGCGCTGGCGCTTGATAGACGCGCGGATCGCGACCGGGGGTCGCTCCTGCAGGTGCGCCACGTTCGTGTAGGAGCGAGCCGTGCTCGCGATACGGGTCTCAGTAGACTCGCTGGCGCTTGAGCGACGAACCTGT
>JAEUNO010000011.1 GCA_016791045.1 Methyloversatilis sp.
TATCTAATCCTGTTTGCTCCCCACGCTTTCGTGCATGAGCGTCAGTGTCGACCCAGGGGGCTGCCTTCGCCATCGGTGTTCCTCCACATCTCTACGCATTTCACTGCTACACGTGGAATTCCACCCCCCTCTGCCGCACTCCAGTCTTGCAGTCACAAACGCAATTCCCAGGTTAAGCCCGGGGATTTCACATCTGTCTTACAAAACCGCCTGCGCACGCTTTACGCCCAGTAATTCCGATTAACGCTCGCACCCTACGTATTACCGCGGCTGCTGGCACGTAGTTAGCCGGTGCTTCTTCTTCAGGTACCGTCATTAGCCCCCTATGTTAGAGAGGACCGTTTCGTTCCTGCCGAAAGAGCTTTACAACCCGAAGGCCTTCTTCACTCACGCGGAATGGCTGGATCAGGGTTGCCCCCATTGTCCAAAATTCCCCACTGCTGCCTCCCGTAGGAGTCTGGGCCGTGTCTCAGTCCCAGTGTGGCTGGTCGTCCTCTCAGACCAGCTACAGATCGTCGCCTTGGTAGGCCTTTACCCCACCAACTAGCTAATCTGACATCGGCCACTCCAATCGCGCGAGGTCCGAAGATCCCCCGCTTTCTCCCTCAGGACGTATGCGGTATTAGCACTTCTTTCGAAGTGTTATCCCCCACGACTGGGTATGTTCCGATGTGTTACTCACCCGTTCGCCGCTCGCCGCCAGGTTGCCCCGCGCTGCCGCTCGACTTGCATGTGTAAAGCATTCCGCCAGCGTTCAATCTGAGCCAGGATCAAACTCTTCAGTTTAATTCCCAAAACTCAACAGAATTCACAGGTATAAGCTTTCGCTTAAAACCTTTGATTCGTATGAGCACTTCAATTTAGTTGTCATGCGCGCTTCCATCACCCCAGGTTACCCTGAAACGACATCTACACGCCGTTACAACCATGCCGTGCCCACACCTATCGGCTGTTTGTGTTTTTAAAGAGCTTCGCTGCATTTCGTGCAGCACAGAAACGAGACTGTAACACAATTTCGATTCTGCGACAACCTTTTCTCCCGTTCTCACCACTGTTGAATCGGTGGTTGCGGGGACAGGATTTGAACCTGTGACCTTCGGGTTATGAGCCCGACGAGCTGCCAGACTGCTCCACCCCGCGTTCGAGAGAAAAAGATTATGACTGTTCGAATCAGTAACGTCAACCCCGTCTGATAGATTTGCCATTGATGACGGGACCAGACGCATCCGCAGCGATCCAGCGGCGCCGCTGGAGACATCAGGGATACACATACGGACGTCTGGCCACCCGGACACACCTATATATAGGCGAATGAAAAGAAGCTACCTAAGAAAAAACAGGCATCGGATTGAGCTTGCGCTCATCGTGGCTACGGCCGTCATTACATTCGTTGCGAGCTCTCAAGCGGAGCTTTATGAGCGCTTTCATACGCTGCTCCTACGATATGAAGTCGTGCAGGCGGACGAGTTGTTCATTGCCTTGCTCGGCCTGACGGTTGCGTTGACGCTTTTTTCTGTAATGCGGTGGCGCGACGCGAGGCATGAACTGGCATCACGCGTTGCAGCCGAAAGACGGTTGAAGAGGCTTGCCGCGCGCAACCGCGATCTGGCTCAGGCATTGATCGGTCTGCAGGAGGCCGAGCGACGGCGCTTTGCGCATGAACTGCACGACCATTTCGGACAGTGCTGCAACGCAATGCGCATCGACGCGGTCTTTCTGCGCGACCACCTCGACGACCGATCAGCGGAGAAGCGCGCGGCTGACCGTATCGCGGAATCAGCAGACGACCTGTACCAAACTGTGCGGGGGTTGCTCTACGAATTGCGCCCGGCAAGTCTGGATAGTCTCGGACTGCTCGGAGCAGTGCAGTCCCTGTGCGAATCTTGGGAAGAGCGTTCGACGATAAACTGTGCGCTGCTTCCACGCGGAAATCTGGAGGATCTCGGAGAGGACGCAAATATCGCGATCTTTCGCATCATCCAGGAATCGCTTTCCAACGTGATGAAGCACGCCAATGCCAGTCATGTCCGGATCATCCTCAGCCATGATGCCAGTACCGATAGCGTCGAGCTCGCCATCGAAGATGACGGTAGCGGTTATGAGGCAGCCAGAGTGCGTCCGGGTCTGGGCTGGCTGGGCATGGGCGAGCGGGCATCCATGCTCGGGGGCTCACTGACAATTGACAAGAGCTCGCTGGGCGGTGTCCTCGTGAGTTGCAGCTTTCAACATCCTGCGCGCGCAGAATCCCTTAAGGCCACCGAACATGATTGAAGTATTGCTCGTCGATGACCACCCCATCGTGCGCTCGGGCTATGCCAGATTGCTTGAAGCGGGCCGCGATATCCACGTTGTCGCAGAGGCCGAGGATGCCGATTCAGGATATCTGGCCTACACGGCGCATGCACCCAAGGTGACAGTGACCGACCTTTCACTGCCGGGGTCAAGCGGCATCGACCTGATACGAAGGATCAGAGCCCGTGATGCCGGTGCCAGAGTACTTGTGTTCAGCGTCCATGATGAAGCCGTGGTCGTGGAGAAAGCGCTGCAGAGCGGGGCCAGTGGCTTCATCAGCAAACGCAGCGCGCCAGAGGTGCTGCTCGAAGCCGTTCGCCACGTTGCGCGCGGTGAACGTTACCTGAGCACGGACGTCAGAAAGGCATTCGAGCTTCGTTCGCCCGATGCCGAACGCTCCATCATCAATGACCTTTCGCCGCGCGAGTTCGAGGTGTTCCGGCTGCTTGCGCAGGGCCTGTCGGCAGCCGAGTGCGCCACGATGCTCAACCTGAGCCAGAAGACAGTCGCCAACTATCAAGCGCTCATCAAGGAGAAGCTCGGTGTCGGCACCTCGGCGGCATTGGTTCATCTTGCGCTTCGGCTGGGCGTTGTGCCTCAACTCGGGCCGAAGCAGGACTGAACTTCGTTCGCAAACCATCGGGAAAAACTCCCGATGTCGGGAATTTTTCCCGATCTTTCCCGGAAAGCGTTCGCTATCGTCCGCTGCGGTCGCGCCCTGCGACTGCAGACGCAGCGCCTCGCAGAGTGGCGCGCGACGCAACCCGAGGAGATTTCAGTTGAACACACACCACGGCGCAGCACGACTGCGTCTGACGCCGCTTGCAATAGCCATCGCCAGCCTGCTTGGTACTTCGGCCACCGTCGCTGCGGAAGTTCGGACCGTTGCCCCGACCGTCGAAGTCGTCGGCACATCGCCGATCCCCGGTCTCGACCGGCCGAAGGACGAGATTCCGTCGAACGTACAGTCGATCCGCCGCGATCGACTTCGCGACACCGGGGCAGCCGGATTGCCGGAGCTGCTCGGCAGCCAGCTGCAGAGCGTCAACGTCAATGAGATCCAGGGCAACCCCTACCAGGCCGACGTCAATTACCGTGGCTTTACGGCAAGCCCGTTGCTCGGCACACCGCAAGGGCTTTCCGTTTACCAGGACGGCGTGCGCATCAACGAACCGTTCGGCGACGTCGTGAATTGGGACCTGATCCCGCGCAACGCGATCGCATCGATGGACCTTATCCCGGGCTCGAATCCGCTGTTTGGCCTGAACACGCTAGGCGGCGCGCTGGCCATCCGCACGAAGGACGGCTTCAGCCATGCGGGCACCGGGCTCGAAGCCTACACAGGCAGCTTCGGCCGCCACGCGGTCACCGCCGAGCACGGCGGCAACAACGGCGAACTGGGTTGGTATTTTACCGCCACGCGCTTCAAGGAAGACGGCTGGCGCGATTCCTCGCCGTCGGACGTCAATCAGTTCTTCGGCAAGATTTCGCACCGCTCGGCGAAACACGAGCTGGACCTGAACCTCACTCACGCCAACAGCGATCTGATCGGCAATGGCCTGACGCCACGCTCGTTCTACGAGCAACGGCGGAAATCGATCTTCACGTCGCCCGACAACACCCGAAACCGGATGACCATGCTGTCGCTGAATGGCGGCTACTGGCTGGACGACGTGCACAAACTGTCAGGCACGGTTTATGTCCGCACAAACAATGTACGTACGCTCAACGGCGATGCCAATGACGAATTCGCCGCCCCGGGCGACCCGGAAGGCGTACTCAACCGCACGCGCACGCGCCAGCAGGGCTATGGTTTCAGCGCACAGTGGGCAAAGATTCTGGAAGACCGTCAGATGGCGGTCGGTACGACCTATGACCACAGCCGTACCCGCTTCCAGCAGACCGAACAGGAGGGTGACTTCAATCCCGACCGTTCGGTGAACCCGACCGACACGGAAGAGGATCCCGACCCCAAGCTGCGCGGCCGCACGCAGACCTGGAGCCTGTTCGCCACCGGCACCTGGAAGCCGGTGCCGGAAGCCGCCGTATCAATGTCGGCGCGCTACAACCACACTAGCGTGAAGACCACCGACCAGCTGGATGCCACCTCGAGCCTGAACAGCGACTACACCTACAGCAAGATCAATCCGGCGATCGGTGCCACGTATGCGCTGACCCCGGCGGTCACGATCTACGCCAATGCGCAGCAGGGAAATCGCGCGCCCAGTCCGATCGAGCTGGGCTGCTCCGACCCGAACGAGCCATGCAAGCTGCCCAACGCAATGCAGGCCGATCCGCGACTCGACCAGGTCGTCACCCGGGGCATCGAGTTCGGCATCCGTGGCGTCGCAGGTCCGATCCGGTGGAACGCGGCCGCTTTCGGTTCAGTGAGCCGGGACGACATCCTGTTCGTGTCCAGCAACACCGTTGGCCAGGGCTATTTCAAGAACTTCGGCAAGACGCAGCGCCACGGCGTAGAACTGGGCATGGGGGGCGAGTACGGCCAGATGGCCTGGCGCGCCGGCTATACCTGGGTGGACGCGACCTACCGCTCCGGTGAGTGCGTCGTCTCGCCGGAAAATTCGGCGCAGGACGCCTCATGCGGCGCCGACAACATCCGAATCACGTCCGGTGACCGCATTCCGGGCATCGCCGAGCACAGTTTCAAGCTGGGTCTGGATTGGCGCCCGACGCAATGGCTGACGCTCGGTTCCGACATCGTGACGCACTCCGGCGTCTATGTGCGCGGCAACGAAAACAACCAGCACGACGAAGGTGGCAAGACGGCCGGCTTCAGCGTGGTCAACCTGGTGGCAACGGCTCAGCTGGGTGCCGGATGGTCGGCTTTCGCCCGCATGAACAATGTGTTCGACAAACACTATTTCACCGCTGGCCAGATCGGCGAAAACCCCTTCGTCGGACCGAACAACAGTTTCGATCCGGACGACAACAACTGGCGCGATGAAACCTTCTATGCGCCGGGCGCCCCGCGTGCCGGCTGGGTCGGTGTGCGTTACCGCTTCGGCGGGTAAGTGGCGGTGCCCCGCAGCGCCGGGCCGCTGCGACCACAACGACAAAGGCACCTTGCGGTGCCTTTGTCGTTTCCGTGGGTTGGCTTACCGGGCGGCCGGTGCAGGCGCCGCGGCGGGAGGCACTGGGGGTGCCGCTGGGGGGGAAATAGGCGTCGGCGTCACGGTAATGCCCTGCGCCTTCATCCGCTCAATGTACTTTCCCGCCACCGCATCCTGCGAGGCGGCCAGCAATTCGGCCGCCTTCTTGTCGCCTTCAGCCGCCTTCGCCTTCTTCTCGGCCGCGGCAGCCTTCTGTTCTTCCGTCATTTCCGGCAACTTCGCCAGCGCTCCGGTGGCAAGCAGCGCGCCGATCATCAACACCACTATCCTGTTCATGCGTAGTCCTCCGATCAGACGCGGGCCGTGACAGGCATTCCGCCGGCCGGCTGTGTCGCGGGTTGAGTTTTCATCGCTTCGTCGTACCACAGTTCGTGGTGTTCCCTGGCCCAGGTTTCGTCGACGTAGCCGGTCTTCATCCCGTCGAGCGCGCTCTCCATGCCGATGCTGCCTATATATATATGCGCGAGCGACAGCGTCATCACCACCAGTGAGCCGATCAGGTGCACGATGTTGGCGGTCTGCATCACCCATCGTCCCTGCTCGAAGTTCGGGAAGTTGAGTACCAGACCGCTGATGCCGACCGTCAGTGACAGGAACACCACGCCGAGCCAGAACCAGGTCTTCTCGCCGAAGTTGAAGCGATGCGATGGCACATGCTCACCGGTCAGCAGGCCGCCCGCCTTGCGTATCCACAGTGCGTCGATCGACTGCCAGATGTTGTCCTTGATGAACAACGCGATGAACACGACCACCGACAGGATGAAAAGCGGTCCGATGAAGTTGTGGACGTTCTTGCACACCACGGCCACGGTGGCGAAAAGCGAGTAGCCGAACACCGGCAGCAGCACATGCTTCCCGAACAGCATCACCAGACCGCTGACGGCGAGCACGCAGAACGAAATCGCCATCGCCCAGTGTGATGCACGCTCCAGCGTGTTGAAACGATGGATCAGACGGCCGGTCTTCGCGCCGGAGAGCGTTATCGGCCCCCTCAGCTTGAAGAACACCGCCAGCAGTATCGCCATCGCGCAGAAGGCGATGCCGCCGTACAGCATCACCGGCCCGTTGCGCAACGCGCGCCAGGTCTGGCCACCCGACTGGATCAGCACACCGGTTTCGACCCCCTTGACCGACGTGTAATGCGCATCACCCGAGCGCACTTCGCGCCACACGGGTGCGTTGTTCAGCGGCTGGAACTGCTGGCTGGTCGCCTGCTCGGCCGCATCGGCCGCCTGCGCGGGCTGTAACGGGAGCGAAATCAACGCACCGATGCAGCACAGCAGACGGACGAGCCATGAGAAGTGATGAATCATCGCAGCCTCCTAACCGTTGATGCGGCGGTATTCGTTCTGGCTCTGGTTGCGCGCCTTGATGCTGGCTTCCCATTGCGCACGGTCACCCGCGAACGATTCGTTGTCCCACGGTTTGGTGTCGGGCTTGCCCTGATACTGGCCCTGCTTGTAGACCACCACCTGTTCGTGCTCGCCGCAGCCGACGAGCGCCACCGCCACGGCGGCAACAAGAACCGATCCCGTCAGTCGTCTCATGATTTGCCCCCCGCGTCAGGTTGCTGGGCCGGTGCGTCCGGCTTGCCGTAGGCGGTCGACCAGCCCCAGATGTCGGCGCCCTTGCCGCGCGTGGTGACGCGCTGACGATAGATGTCGGCCAGCACGTCGGCGTCGCCACCGAGCAGCGCCTTGGTCGAACAGACCTCGGCACACAGCGGCAGCTTGCCTTCAGCCAGGCGGTTGCGGCCGTACTTGCGGAATTCGTCCTCCGACGCATTCTTTTCCGGGCCGCCGGCGCAGAAGGTGCATTTGTCCATCTTGCCGCGCAGGCCGAAAGCCCCCGCCTGCGGGAACTGCGGTGCGCCGAACGGACAGGCGTAGAAGCAGTAGCCGCACCCGATGCACAGGTCCTTGTCGTGCAGCACGACGCCCTCGTCGGTGCGATAGAAGCAATCGACCGGACACACCGCCATGCAGGGCGCGTCGGAACAGTGCATGCAGGCAACCGACATCGAGCGCTCGCCGGGCACGCCATCGTTGATGGTCACGACGCGCCGGCGATTCACGCCCCAGGGCACTTCGTGTTCGTTCTTGCACGCGGTGACGCAACCGTTGCACTCGATGCAGCGCTCTGCGTCACAGATGAATTTCATTCTTGCCATGTTGTCCTCCGTTCTCCGTGGCGGGCCCGACGAGGCGCCCGCCGCGTGGGTTGCGTCGCGCGTTTCAGGCCTTGACGATCTGACAGACCGTGGTCTTGGTTTCCTGCATCATCGTCACCGAGTCGTAACCGTAGGTGGTGGCAGTGTTCACCGCCTCGCCGCGCACCACCGGGGCCGCACCTTCCGGATAGCTGTCGATCAGGTCCTTGCCCATCCAGTGGCCGGCGAAGTGGAACGGCAGGAACACCGTATCGGCACCGACCCGCTCGGTCACCATCGCCATCACCTTGATCTGGGCCCCGGTCGGTGACTTCACCCACACCATGTCCTTGTCGCGGATGCCCCGGTCATTGGCTGCACGCGGGTTGATCTCGACGAACATGTCCTGCTGCAGTTCGGCCAACCAGGGGTTGGAACGCGTCTCGTCGCCGCCGCCCTCGTATTCGACCAGTCGACCGGAAGTCATGATCAGCGGGTAGTCCTTGCCGACGTTTGCGAACTGGTCCTGCACGCTCTTGTACAGCGTGGGTAGTCGCCAGAAGGCCTTCTTGTCGTCGTGCGTCGGGTATTTTGCGACCAGGTCGGCACGCGGCGAGAACAGCGGTTCGCGGTGCAGTGGCACGGAATCGGGGAAATTCCACACCACGGCGCGCGCCTTGGCGTTGCCGAACGGGTGGCAACCGTGCTCCTTCATCGCGACGCGGATGATGCCGCCCGAGGAATCGGTCTTCCAGTTCTTGCCTTCGGCCTTCTTCTTCTCGTCGTCGGTCAGTTCGTCCCACCAGCCGAGCTTCTTCAGCAGCACATGGTCGAACTCCGGATAACCGAACTGCAGATCCGCGCCCTTCGACGCAGAGCCATCATTGGCCAGCAGACTGACGCCGTCCTTCTCGACGCCGAAATTCGCGCGGAAATTGCCACCGCCATCCATCACGTGCTTCGACGTGTCGTACAGATTGGGCGTGCCGGGGTGCTTCATTTCCGGCGTGCCGTAACACGGCCACGGCAGGCCGAAGTATTCGCCGTCGAGCTGGTAGCCGGTTTCCTTGTCGATGCCGCCCTTGGCGCGCAGCGTCTTCGGATCGAACACCTGCATGTTGCGCATGTGCGCCTTCAGGCGCTCCGGCGACTGGCCGCTGTAACCGATGGTCCATGTTCCACGGTTGATCTCGCGCAGCACGTCGGCGATGTCCGGTTCGTTGTTCGTCACCTTCACGTTCTTCGTGAACTCGTCGGCGAAACCGAATTTCTGCGCGAACAGATACATGATGGTGTGGTCGGGCTTCGATTCCCACAGCGGCTCGATCACCTTTTCACGCCACTGGATCGAACGGTTCGACGCGGTGCACGAGCCTTCGCATTCGAACTGCGTCGCCGCCGGCAACAGGTACACGCCATCCTTGCGGCCGCTGGCTGCCATCGCCGCGGTGGCCGAAGGATACGGGTCGATGACCACCAGCGTATCGAGCGCCTTCATGGCCTCCAGCATGTCCTTGCCGCGCGTCTGCGAATTCGGCGCGTGGCCCCAGAACACCACCGCGCGCAGGTTCGGGTCCTGGTCGATGAATTCGTTCTTCTCGGTGACGCCGTCAATCCAGCGCGACACCGTGATGCCCGACTTCTCCATCAGCGCCTGCGAGGCGAAGCGGCCCTTCAGCCACTCGTAATCGACGCCCCACACGTTCGCCCAGTGCTTCCATGAGCCAGTCGCGATGCCGTAATAGCCTGGCAGCGAATCCGGATTCGGGCCGACGTCGGTCGCACCCTGAACGTTGTCGTGGCCACGGAAGATGTTGGTGCCACCGCCCGACACGCCGACGTTGCCCAGCGCCAGCTGCAGATTGCACATCATGCGCACGATGGCATTGCCGGTGGTGTGCTGGGTCTGGCCCATGCACCACACGACGGTCGACGGCTTGTTCTTCGCCATCGTTTCGGCGATCAACTTCACCTGGTCGTCCGGTACGCCGCTGACTTCCTCGACCTTCTCCGGCGTCCATTTCATCGCTTCGTCGCGGATCTTGTCCATGCCGTACACGCGGTCTTCGATGTACTGCTTGTCCTCCCAGCCGTTCTCGAAAATGTGGCGCATCACGCCGTACAGAATGGCGATATCGGAGCCCGAGCGGATGCGCACGAAGTGGTCGGCCTTGGCCGCCGTGCGGGTGAAGCGCGGATCGGCGACGACGATCTTCGCGCCGTTCTCCTTGGCATGAAGGATGTGCAGCAGCGAAACCGGATGCGCCTCGGCGGCATTCGATCCCATGAACAGGATGGCCTTCGAGTTCTGCATGTCGTTGTAGGAGTTGGTCATCGCACCATACCCCCACGTATTCGCCACGCCGGCCACCGTGGTCGAGTGGCAGATGCGGGCCTGGTGGTCGCAGTTGTTGGTGCCCCACATCGACACGAACTTGCGCATCAGGTAGGCCTGCTCGTTGCTGTGCTTGGACGAGCCTATCCAGTACACGCTGTCCGGGCCGCTCTCTTCGCGCAGCTTGAGCAGCCGCGCAGACAGTTCGGTCAGTGCGTCGTCCCACGACATGCGCACCCATTTACCGTCGACCAGCTTCATCGGGTAGCGCAGCCGGTGTTCACCGTGGCCGTGCTCGCGGATCGACGCGCCCTTGGCGCAGTGCGCCCCCATATTGATCGGGCTGTCGAACACCGGCTCCTGCCCGACCCACACGCCATTCATGACTTCGGCGTCGATGGCGCAGCCGACCGAACAGTGGGTACAGATCGTGCGCTTGATTTCGACCTTGCCGCCGGCCGCCGGCGCATCGGCCGCGCGGGCACGTTCGACCATCGAGAATGGCAACGCCGATGCGAAGGCGCCGGCACCGGCCGTCATGCCGGAACGTTTCAGAAAAGTGCGCCGGTCCATCGTGCGCGGCGCGGCAGCCGACACGGCGCGCGCGAGGCGCGAGGCGCCGCGCGGCGCGCTGGCGGATTTTCGGGTCAGGGTCATGGTCGGTCTCCTCCGGTCAGACGCGTGCGGTACGGTAATAATTTGCGATGTGCTCGGTCATGCGATAGCCGCCCTTCTCGCTCTTTGCCGTGACGTCGGTCGCCGACGCCGCGTCGCCAGTCGATCGCACCGCCACCACGGCGGCGGCTGCGCCCACGCCCCCGACACCTGCGGTCAGCAGGAAATGCCTGCGCTTGAGGTTGGTATTGAGGTTTGCCTTGTCAGTCATCGTGAAGTCCTCCGGTCGTGGTCGCTGCGGGTGGTGCGAGGGTGCGTCGTTCGGGCATGGGGTCAGGCTTCGATCTGCCGCGCTGCGGCCTCGATATCGAGAAAGCAACGCAGGTACCGGCCGGCGCACCGGTAGAAATTCGCTTCCGGTGCGGCGTCGAGTGCATCGATGAGTGCGCCGTACCAGGGCTCGATGTGGGTCGCGAAGAAGCGGTCCTGAGCCGCTGAGCGGTCCGCTTCGTTGCGCGTCGTGTCGGTCAGCAGCAGGCGCATCACGTCGGCCAGTGCTGCGATGTGGTCTTCCGGGTCGGATTCCCCCGCGGCGCGCTGCAGCCCGAGGGCGGCCAGGTCGTCGCGCAGTCTGGCCAGCGGCTTTTCGTTGACGAAGCCGGCGAGATGGAAGGACGCAAACGGCACGACCTGCGGCCGGCCGACTCCGCCGAACAGCGCGTCGAATTCCTGCTGTGCCGCCGCGGCGTCCATCGCCGACGACGCGGCACACAGTGCGTTCCACGCGCGCGCCATCAGCATGGCCTCCGCCGAGGGCGCATCGTCATCCACCGGCCAATCGCCCGAGGCCGCCAGCGTGTCCAGCAGCGCCGCATCGGGTGCGGCGTGAAACAGTCGCGAAACGAGCGCGTAGTGATTGGCGCGCGCCATGTCTTCGTCCCCGACCGGGTCGCGCACGAAAGCCATCGGCCGAAGTTGCGTGCCGGTGGTCATAGATCGAACACCGAAGTTTCACGGCCGGGACTCTGCATCATGTCGATCACCCGGCAATCGGCGCACATCTGCAGCCGGCGCAGCGCATCACCACCGGCAAACATCGAGTGCGCCGCCAGCTTGCCGGTCATTGCGTCGATCATCTGCTTCGTGCCGAAGGGCGCGCTGCAGCGGATGCAATGGAAGGGTTCGGCTTCGTTCAGCACGCGTTCGCGCCGCACGGCTTCACCGATCAGCAGGCGCGGTTCGAGCGACAGCGCGGTTTCGGGGCAGGTATTCACGCACAGGCCGCACTGCACGCAGTTGCGCTCGAGAAAGCGCAACGCCGGCCGTTCGCCGCCATCCATCAGCGCCGACGCCGGACAGGCGCCGACACAGCTCATGCACAGCGTGCAGGCCGTCCGGTCGATATTCACCGTACCAAAGGGGGCGCCAGCCGGCAGCGCAATCGTGTCTGCCTTCACCGGCGCGTGGCGCACCAGATGTTCGAGGCAGAATTCGAGTGCGCCGCGTTTTTCGGCCGGCAGCGCAAACGACGCGGGCGGACAGGACATGCCGGCCGCGGGACGCGTGCCCAGCGCCTGCGTCAGCGTCGCCGCGTCATCTGCCATGACGGCCACCAGTGCCGACGCGGGGTAACCCAGCGCCTCAAGCACGCTGCGACCGATGCCGATCTGTGCCGCGGTCGCCGCGCCATAGGCATCAGGCTGGTCGCCTTGAGACAGAATGACGCATTGTGCAGCGCCGTAGGACAGCGCCGCGAACATCAATTCCAGGCCGACCGAAGCGACGTCATGCACGGCCACCGGCAGCACGTCAGCCGGCAGGCCGCGATGACGTCCCGCCAGCGCAATCAGCTCTTCGCCGCGCGTTTCGCTGTGGAAAAGAATGCGCGGCGCGTGGCCGCCGGCAGCGCGCCAGGCCTTCAGCGCCGTCTTGATGCGCAGTGCAACATCACTCGCGGACGGGTAGGCGTAGCGCATCGCACCCGTGGGACAAACTGTCGCACACGCACCACACCCCATGCACAGATGCGGCTCGACGAACACGCCATCACCTTCGGCGCGGATGGCCGAGGTCGAACAGACGTCGATGCACTGGTTGCAGCCCTGCTTGCTGTTGCGGCTGTGCGCGCAGATCGACGGCTTGTAGGTGAAGAACTTCGGCTTTTCGAATTCGCCGACCAGGGCGGCGATCTGCTGCAGCGCAAGCGACTGCTCGAGCGGATCGCGCCCGGGTGACAGATAGCCTTGCGGCGGGTGCGGTATGCGGATCAGCGCCGGCTCGGACAGGTCGAGCACAAGATCATAGGTTTCGCTGCGCGGTGCGCCGATGGCGGCGAAATCGATGGCACCGATGTCGCGGCAGGCACTCGCGCAGGCGCGGTGACCGGTGCAGCGCGCGGCATCCACCTGGTAGTCATAACCGATGGCGCCTTCCGGACAGGCGTCGATGCAGGCATTGCAGCGAACACAGGCATCGAGGTCGATCGCGTTGGCACGTTGCCAGCTCACCTCGAAGGCACCGAGCCAGCCGGCGACCGACACATTGCGGCCGCTGGCCACCGGGTAATCGCGGCGCACCGGCAGCTCGGTGCGATCGCTGTCGTTGATCAGCACGTTGATCGCGAGGCGCTCGCCATATTGTTGCTGCGCGCGCTGCGCCCATCCCAGCGCGGCGCCGGCCGGGCCGATGATCAGCAGCTGGCCGGTGGACTCGTAACTCACGGCCGGCACCGGTGCCGGTTCGGCCAGCCGCGCCACCGCAAGCTGTGCCGCGAGTGCAGGCTGCACGTCGGCACCTCGCGCGCTGCGTCCGGCGATATCCCGCAGGTTGATGAAGGTGACGCCGGATGCGCTGCCGGCATCGTCCGCCAGCTCGCGCAACAGTGCCGATTCCTGCGTACAGCCGACGATGGCTTCCGGTGCCTTGCCCAGCAGTTGCGCAAACGTATGCGCGTCGCGCCGGCACAGCTGCTGCCCGACCTCGAGCGGCGCGTCGAGCGCGAGCGCATCGGTCAGGCGTGTGATGTCGAATGGCACCGTGCCGTTGCAGTTGCACAGGTGGATCGCCTTGTCGGCGTTATTCATTGTCGGTCGCTCCTCCGACAAAGCTTTTGCAGGCTTTGTGCCAAAGAAACGACGAAAGGAATGACCTATTCCGACCGGAAACGACTTTTTTCCGGGTCAGCCGGGGTCACGTCATCGAGCACGCCGGGCGGCTCAGCCTGCGAGGACGATGGGGTTTCGGACGGCAGATCGGACAACAGCGCCGGTTCCACCCGTTCCGGCTCCAGCAGTTCGACCGACGGTTCGGCATCGACCACCGGACCGAACCAGTCGGCCGGCAACGTCGGCGACAGCGTTTCACGGGCATGCGCAAGCTGGGCGACCATCGACGCCGGCAACGGCTCGAACACGCTGAAGTCCTCGATGTACACGTCCAGACCGTCCATGGTGTTGAAGTGCCCGGTGTGGAAAAGCTTCTTCAGCGCCGCGCGCTTGACGCCCTCGTCCACCCTGTCGCCCAGAAAGCCGCGGAAGTCGGAATCGAAGTCGAGCGATTCGACCGGCGGCAATGGCACTTCGGGCTCGGTCTGCGGTGTTGCGGTACCCGCTGCGGGGACCGCCACCGGCGCGGCGTCGGGTGGCGCAGGTCCGGTCGCAGCCTGCTGTTTCAGCCGCGACCAGCGACCGAGAAAGCCGCGCACCGGATCATCGGCCATGGCCGCCGCCCCCGTAGTGGGTGTTGCCGTCGCCGGTGCGCGCGAAGCGTTTCTGCCTGCGCGGTTCGGGCGCCTTCTGGAATCGGCGGGCGAAGGCTTCGATCCAGTCGCGAATGTCGGGCGGCATCGGCAGTCCGTCGACCTTCTCGCCGGAATCCATCCAGCGCGCCGCCTCGCCGTAGCTGGCGCTCAGCTGCATCGGCCGTACCGGTGGCTCGGCCTCTTCGTCCTGCCGCCACATGACGAAGATGCGCGGCTCGGCCGCGGTCACGTTGAGCAGGTAGTTGTCGGCTTCGTCGGTGTAGAGCGTGAAGTCGAGCGGCGGGAACAGCCACTGCGTCACCGCGCCGGAATCGGCGAAAACCACAGGCGCTGCAGGGCTTTGCGGGCCTTCGGGCTGCAGTGCGCAAGCCTCCCAAGCGTGGTCCGCCCACTTGTTGTGCAGCACCCTGCGCTCCATAATCACTGCCAGCCTGAGGGTGACCGGTTCGTGTTCCATCCTCTCGCCATGCACAATCTTTTTCCTGCCTTCCTGTCGAACGGGTTCGCGACCCCGAACTTCACGCCGCGCTGCCCATGAGCGAAAAGATCATACATCTGCTGGACACCCGCACCGCCGCGCGCACCGCGGCGGTCGTGCCCGAACGCCCGATACCGGCCACCGGCCGGCTGGTCGACACGCGCGGCCGCGCAGTGCGCGACCTGCGGATATCGGTCACCGACCGGTGCAATTTCCGCTGCGTCTATTGCATGCCGAAAAGCGTGTTCGACAAGGACTACCCGTATCTGGCCCGCGCCGAGCTGCTCAGTTTCGAAGAGATCGAACGTATCGCCACGCTGTTCGTCGCGCACGGCGTGAACAAGCTGCGCATCACCGGCGGCGAGCCGCTGCTGCGCAAGAACATCGAACAGCTGATCGAGCGCCTGGCGCGGCTGCCGGTCGAAATCACGCTCACCACCAACGGCACCCTGCTGCCGCAGAAGGCGCGCGCGCTGCGCGATGCCGGGCTCACCCGCGTGACGGTCAGCCTCGATGCGATGGACGACGACACCTTCCGCCGCATGAACGATGTCGACTTCCCGGTCAGCCAGGTGCTCGAAGGCATCGAGGCGGCGCATGCCGCAGGGCTCACGCCGATCAAGGTGAACATGGTGGTCAAGCGCGGCACCAATGACCATGCCATCGTGCCGATGGCGCGCCATTTCAAGGGCAGCGGCCACATCGTGCGCTTCATCGAATTCATGGACGTCGGCTCCAGCAACGGCTGGAAAATGGATGAAGTGCTGCCGAGTGCCGAGGTCATCGCGCGCATCCACGCCGACATGCCGCTCGAGCCGATCGGTGCGAACTATCCCGGCGAGGTCGCGCAGCGCTGGCGCCATGTCGATGGCAGCGGCGAGATCGGTGTCATTTCCTCGGTCACCCAGGCCTTCTGTTCAAGCTGCACGCGGGTGCGGCTGTCGACCGAAGGAAAGATCTACACCTGCCTGTTTGCCACCGAAGGTCACGACCTGCGCGCACTGCTGCGCGCAGGTCGCAGCGACGCAGACATCACGTCAGCCATCGGCGCGATCTGGCAGGCACGCACCGATCGCTATTCCGAAATCCGCACCGCCGACACGGCCGCCCGGCGCAAGATCGAAATGTCCTACATCGGTGGCTGAAGTGCCCATACCCCTCGTGGCCCGCCCCCCCATGTCCAGACCCCTGCTCACCGATGCGGCCCGCCCGGCCACGATCGAAATTCCGGCGATCAACGAGCGCGGCGAAACGGTGCCGACCGCGATCGCCGGCGAACATGCGCTGACGCTGTATCTGGACAAGCGCGAACTGGTCACGCTGATGACACTCGGCGGCGCCCCCGAGGCGCTGGTGATCGGCTGGCTGCGCAACCAGCGCATGCTGCCGTCGATCGACGACATCGTGTCGGTGCAGGTGGACTGGGAAGTCAATGCCGCCGCCATCACGACGCGCCATGGCGTGACCGATCTCGACGCCCGCATGGCCACTCGCACCGTGACCACCGGCTGCGGCCAGGGCACGGTGTTCGGCGATCTGATGGACGACATCGAGAAAATCCGCCTGCCGGCCGACGCCCGCCTGACCGAAAGCGCGCTGTACGCGATGCTCGACGTGGTGCGCAAGCATGAAACCATCTACAAGCAGGCCGGCGCGGTGCACGGCTGTGCACTGTTCCGCGGCGCCGAACTGCTGTACTTCGTCGAGGATGTCGGCCGCCACAATGCGGTCGACGCCATCGCCGGCCACATGTGGCTGGACGGCGTCGACGGCGGCGACAAGATTTTCTACACCACCGGCCGGCTCACGTCCGAGATGGTGATCAAGGCGGCGCAGATGGGCATCCCCTTCCTGGTGTCGCGCTCCGGCCTCACGCAGATGGGTTATGACATCGCGCGCCAGGTCGGCATCACGATGATCGGCCGCTCGCAGGGCAAGCACTATCTGCTGCTGACCGGCATGGAGCGCTTCGTGCGCGACGGAGCGGCCACATGAGCGCGGGCATCACCGGACTGGTGCTGGCTGGCGGACTTGGCCGCCGCATGGGCGGCATCGACAAGGGGCTGCAGGCCTTCCGCGGCGAACCCATGGTGGCGCAGGTCATCCGCCGCTTCGCACCACAGGTCGACGCACTGATCGTCAACGCCAACCAGAACATCGAGCGCTACGCAGCCTTCGGGCACCCGGTGGTGCCCGACGTCATCACCGGTTATGCAGGCCCGCTGGCCGGCCTGCATGCCGGCCTGCACGCCTGCCGCACGCCGCTGCTGGTCACCAGCCCGTGCGACTCGCCCTTCCTGCCGCTCGATCTGGTCGCCCGCCTGCACGAGGCGCTGGAACGCGACGGTGCCGACCTCGCGGTGGCGCGCACCGGCGCGCAATCGCATCCGGTGTTCAGCCTGGTGCGGCGCCACGTACTGCCTGGCCTGACCGATTTTCTCGACGGCGGCGGGCGCAAGGTCGACCTCTGGTATTCGGCATTGAAGGTGGTCGAAGTCAGCTTCGACGACCAGCCCGATGCCTTCGCCAATATAAATACGCTGAACGAACTGGCCGCACTAGCCGTGCGCCCCGATACGCCATGACAGATCGCTTCACCCCAGTCGCGGACGCCCGCGCCCACATTCTCGCCGCCTGCGCGCCGGTCGCCGGCACGCAGCGCGTGCCGCTGCGCGATGCGCTCGGCCGCGTGCTGGCCGCCGACGTCATTTCACCGGTCAGCGTGCCGCCGCACGACAACTCGGCGATGGACGGTTATGCGGTGCGCCACGCCGACCTGTCGGCCGACGGCGACACGCGGCTGGCCGTCGTCGGTCAGGCGTTTGCCGGACATGGCTGGGCGGGCGAACTCTCCGCGGGGCAGGCGGTGCGCATCATGACCGGTGCGGTCATGCCGGCCGGCGCCGACACCATCGTCATCCAGGAAAGCGCGCGCCTCGACGGCGACACGGTCATCGTGCCGCCGGGCCAGAAAACGGGTCAGCACCGTCGCCGCGCCGGCGAAGACCTGCGTGCAGGTGAGCCTGCGCTGCGCGCCGGCCGCCTGCTGCGCCCGGCCGATATCGGTCTGGCTGCCTCGCTCGGCATCCCGGAACTGACCGTGCGCCGACGTGTGCGCGTCGGCGTGCTGTCGACCGGCGACGAAGTGATGTCGATCGGTGACGCACCGCGCGAAGGTGGCATCTACGACAGCAACCGCTACACGCTTACGGGCATGCTGACGCGGCTCGGTTGCGAAGTGGTCGATCTGGGTGTCGCGCGCGACACGCGTGAGGCGCTGTCGGCCGCGCTCGAATCGGCTGTCGGCGAAGTCGACGCACTCATCACCAGCGGCGGCGTATCGGTCGGCGAGGCGGATTTCGTGCGCGAAATCCTCGCCAGCCTGGGTGAAGTCACGTTCTGGAAGATCGCCATGAAACCAGGCCGGCCGATGGCTTTCGGGAAGCTTGGCAGGGGCGAACGCAGCACATTGCTGTTCGGCCTGCCCGGCAATCCGGTCGCCACCATGGTCACCTTCCACTTCTTCGCGCGCGACGCGCTGCTGACGCTGATGGGCGTGTCACCGGTCGCCGCGCCCATCCATTTCGCTGCGCTGAGCGACACGGCGATGAAGAAGCAGCCCGGCCGCACCGAATACCAGCGCGGCATCCTCGAACTGCGCGACGGCCGGTGGCATGTCGCGGTGACCGGCGCCCAGGGCTCGGGCATCCTGCGCTCGATGTGCGACGCTCACTGCATCATCGTGCTCGGTGACGACTGCGGCAACGTCGCGGTCGGCGACGCAGTGAATGTCATTCCGTTCGAAGGCCTGATCTGACGGTGCCGGCCGACGACGATCAGCCGGGCGAGCCCTCGCCCTACCTCACGGCACGCGAAGCGGCCGCCTATCTGCATCTGAACGAAAAGACGCTGTACGCAATGATCCAGGAGGGCGGCATTCCGGCCACCAAGGTGACCGGCAAGTGGCTGTTCCCGCGCGCGCTGCTGGACGACTGGCTGCTCGAATCGACGCACGGCGGCGTGCTGGCCGACCGCCTGCTGATCGCCGGCAGCGACGACCCCTGGCTGGCGCACAGCATCGCGCGGCTCGCCCAGCGCGCCGACGACGGCACGCTGATCGCCTACAGTCCGTGCGGCACGCGCAAGGGGCTGGCGCTGCTCGCCCAGCGACGCGCCAACGCCTGCCCGATCCACTGGGGCGACGCGCAGCACGCCACGCGGAGGCACGCGCTGCTGCTGCGCGAATACACCGGCAGCTCGGGCTGGGTCATGGTGCAGCTCGCGCTGCGCGAACAGGGCGTCATGCTGTCGCGCACGACCACCCCGGTCGCCACGCTCGCCGAGCTGCTCGCCCGCCAGCCGAAAATCATCCAGCGCGGCAGCGGCGCCGGATCGCAGCACTTCTTCGTGCAGGCGTGCACCGCGGCCGGCCTCGCGCTGCCGGCACTGACGCAGTCCGCCGCCACCGAACGCGAAGCCGCCTTCATGGTGGCCAGCGGCGCCGGCGATTGCGCCCCCGGCACGCGCGCCGCCGCCGGCGAATTCGGCCTGCCCTTCCTGTCGCTCGGCCGCGAGGCGCTCGACCTGGTCATGCCGCGCACGCTGTACTTCCGCGCCTTGCTGCAGCAGTTGCTGGCCGAACTGGCCAGCGCCGACAGCACCGACCTGGCCGCCCGGCTGGGCGGCTACGATCTGGCGCCACTCGGGCGGCTGCGGGCGGATACCGCCGCGCAGTGAGCCGTGCGGTCAGTTGGCGCGCGTCGCGCGTTCCTTGCACCGCTCGTCCTCGTCGTCCTCTTCGCAGCCGGCGGCCGTCGACTCCTCGCCCAGCCCGACCAGTTCGACGGTCAGGATGGAGTTCGGGTCGCGCGCATCCTTCTGTCCGGCGGCCGCCGCGTTCTGGCCTTGATCGACCGCCTTGTTGGCTTCGCTCGGTGGCGGCGCCGACGGTGCCGCGGCCGGCGCTGCTGCGGCCACCGTCGCCGAACCGCTCAGGCTGCCCCCGACGCTGATCGAATTGCCGATCACCTGCTGCGCGCCGATGGTCAGGTTGCCCGACGAGCGGATCGCGGCGTCGAGCGCGATGATGGCGCCCGACGGTGCGAACAGCCGGATGTCGGCGTCGCGCACCTCGTCGGAGCGCTTCAGCGTGCCGATGCCCGAACCGGACACCGAGTCACTGATGTCCAGCACCACCAGGTCGCCCCGGATGCGCACCTGCGGCGGCGGCGTGGCCGATGCCGTGCGCGAACCGCGGCCGGCGTCGATATTGCCGGCCGTCGACCAGAGCTGGATGTCGCCGCCGCCGAGCGTGAACACGCGGGACGGCCCGAGCTGGAAATCCCCCCCGGCGATGGCGTTGATTTCGCCCTCGCCGATCGCGAACACGCCCTGACGCGACGCGCTGGCCGCACTCGCGCCGGCCCCCGCCACACCGACATTGATGCTGCCGCCGGGCGCGAACAGATTGACGTCGCCGCCCTGCTCCGACTTCACCTGGCTGAAGAAGAGATTGATGTTGCCGTCAGTCGTCTGCGGGAACGCCGCGCCGACCAGCGCCACGCCCGGGCCGTAGCCGGTTTCGCCCGCGCCGATCGCGTCGCCCAGCTTGCCGGCATAGTTCAGGCCGGCGTTGAGCAGCGCCGACATCAGCGGCTGCTGCGACGCGAAGAAATCCTGCTGCGCCGTCGCAGGCAACGCATCGAAAGCCTGCAGAAGTTGAGCGTCCGGCGTATCCGGCGTCGCGCCTCCGGCGCGCATGAAGCCGATGATGGCCGCATCGATCGCGCCCAGTCGCTGCGCCAGAAGCGTGCGGCCCTCGCTGCGTACCTTCGCCAGCGTGCTGCCGGCCGGCCCGGCCAGCAGGTCATCGATCGACGTCGCGCCACTGACCGACAGCAGCACCTTGTCGTAACTGTCTTCGCCCGCGCCACCGCGCACCGGACGCAACGCCGACCAGATCGCGCGGCCGTCGAAGCTGGCGCTGCCGGCCTGCACGAGAATCGATGCACCAATCTCATCCAGCCACGGATTGTCGAAATTGCCGCGGGTGACGATGCCGAACGAATTGGCCAGATCGATGCCGCCGCCCGCAATCACTTCCAGCTTGCCGCGGCCACCGGTCTGGATGCCTTCGGCGATGCTGCCAGACGGCGTCACGCCGTCACTTTCGAACACGGTATCGAAGGTGATGTCACCGCCGGCGCGCACGCGGGTGATGTCGCTGTCGCTGAAGTGCTGCGAGCGCAAGGTCAGATTGCGGATGTCGCCGCCCGCTTCGACCTGCACGGGTTGCGGCG
Source organism: Methyloversatilis sp. (assembly GCA_016791045.1). Classification (GTDB taxonomy): domain Bacteria; phylum Pseudomonadota; class Gammaproteobacteria; order Burkholderiales; family Rhodocyclaceae; genus Methyloversatilis. Next base: position 21,060 of record JAEUNO010000011.1, read on the forward strand.
AGTTGATCACCAGCGGAAGGTTTGCACCGACCGACGGGACCTCGATATTGCCCGTTTCGGCGACCAGCCTGACCGGCTCGACGACACGCCCGGCGTTCAGGCCGGCATCGTGGGCACGGATGCCTGACACGACATTCGGGTTGGCCAGATCGACCCAGAACACGTTGTTGACGTTGGCCGCCGGACGCAGCGCCGACGGCACCAGACCGGGGGCGCTGTCGGCGATCTTGATGCCGGCGACGCCACCGCTGGCAGTCGCCAGATTGAGGTTGCCCGACGCCGCAAGCAACAGGTCGTTGTAGGTCGCCGGCAGCAGCACCATGCCGTTGCGCAGGTTCAGGTCACCGCCCATGGCAACCGCATTGAGCGAATTCGGCAAAAGCGGGTTCAGCCCTTCCCACAGCGCCAGTGTCCCCCAGGGCGTTGCATTGTTGTCCAGACTGACGCTGCCGCCGTAACTCAGCAGATCGACGCGGCTGCCCTCGCCATAGCGGAAAAAGTAGCTGCTGCGATTTGACGTGGTCGTGTTCGATGCCTGACGCACCGCGGTCGATGACGCAATCGTTTCCAGATCGATCGAGCCCGCTGCGCCCAGCCGCGCCGACGCTTCGCCGAGCAGCAGCACCGACCCGGCGCCACTGCTGCGTGCGCTGCCGAAATCACCTGACGCCTGCGCGTCAAGTACGCCGCGATCCACCATCAGGATGGCGCTGCCGATGTCGCCGCCGGCACGCACCGTCACGTCGCCTCCGCCGAGCACCTGCAGATTGGCGGCATCGGGCGTCGTGCCCGGAGCACCGGACAGGCGGCCATTGGTGACCGTGAACACTCCCAGATTGCGGATGTCATTGCCCGCCGTGACCCGGATGTCGCCGCCGCCGAAGGTCGCCACGCCCTGGCTGAACTGATCGATGCGGGCGTACCAGGTGGTGTTGCGCTGGCCCGAGCCGGACAGGAATTCCCCCGTCGGGCTGAGCGCACCCTGGCGCAACAGCCATTCGCCGACGATGCCGGGCGATTCGGTTGCAACGATGGAGCGCTGCGCGCGGACCGCCACGTCGCCGCCATCGGTCGCATATTCGGCCTGCCGGTTGCCGGAGCCATTCAGGTTCAGCAGCGTCTGCGTGGTGAAGCCGTCGCCGCGTGCCACCTGATAGCCGGCGGTGTAGATCGCCGCGCGCGCGCCCAGCACCAGATCGCGACCGACTGCGACGTCGATGTCGCCGGCGCCGGTACGCACCTGGGCGTTGGGCGCCAGAATCAGGTCGCCGCGATTGCCCGCCAACAGCGTGTCGAGCGCCTGCAGCGACAATGCACCGGCACCGGCCAGATCGGCACCGGAAACCAGACGCATCGACCAGGCCGTATCGCGCTGCCCCAGATCGAAGCGGCTCTGCGTCAGGCCAGCACTCGTGAGCGCGCCGAGCACGATGGTCTGGCTGCTGGCGTTCAGCCGGCCGAAGCCATCCGACAGCGCACCATTCACGTTGAGGTTGCCGGCGGCGCGTACGGTCAGCGAACCGGCCTCGGTACCGCCCTGATAGGTGTTGGCGGAGAGATCGGTGGCATTGATCGTGAAGTTGCCGTCGGCGCGGAACTCGATGTGCGGACGTATATGGAAGCGCGTGCCGCCGTCGGCGTCCTGCGCCGGCAAACCCAGTGCTGCGCGCGTTGCCGCCACATTGGCCGTGCTGGTCATCGCCGCTGCATCGGCGTGCGCAGCGCTCATGCTGAGCGTGCTGCCGCCATAGATGCGCGTGCCTTCGACGAACACGTGACGTGCACCATCGATGGCATTCGACAGATTGCCGTCGATGGCGACCGCCGTATTGCCGGTGCGCTCGGCGCGCAGCCACACGTCGCCCTGTTGCGCCGCACTGGCCTGCGCGACGCCGTTGACCACACCCGGTGTGGTGCCGACATCGATGACGGCGCCGTCGGCGATGCGGATGCGGCCGCCCTGAGCCGGGCCGCTTTCGCCGCCCGCGCTGCGCGGGCTGGCTTCCAGGATCACGTTGCACCCCTCACCGCGCGTGCCGCTCGCTTCGGCGACGAATGCGGTGGCACGCGCATCCAGCCTTGCCCCCGACTCCAGCACCAGATCACCGGCGCCGGTCGTCATGCCCTCAACGTGATCGAGCGCGCGCCGCGCCGACAACTCGATGCGGCCGCCCTGTTCGGCGCCCGAAGCATCCAGTGTGCTGCCGATCGTCAATGAACCCGCGTCGGCCGCAATCGCGATGTCGCCTGCCTTCAGGTCGGCGTCGAGCCGTGTGTCGCCGGTGCGCACACGCGCCGACCAGCTGCGCGTGAATTCGCTTCCCTGGGCAGCCAAGCTGTCCAGGCTGGCCGCCGAACGCACATCGACCGACAGGGCGCCACCGGCGCTGGCACCGCTCGACTGCGCCCGCAGCGCGCCGTCGGCGACCGACAGTTCGCCCTGCGCGGCCGACAGCGTGACCGAACCGGCATTGCCGCCGGTGGCTGCCGTGGATGCCGCCGACACGTCAATCAAGGCGCCCTGCGCCAGCGTGACATCGCCATTGCGCGACGCCAGCACCACGTCGCCGCCTGGCGTGGTGACGGTCTTGCCCAGATAGTCCTTGGCCGTGCCGGACACATCGATCAGTCCACCCGCCGCCACGCGCACATCCTGCGTTGCCGCGAGACTGACGCGTCCGGACGGGAGCGCAATGCGCGACGCCAGATCGATTGCCTGCGCATCGAACGCCAGAGCGGCACCGATGCCAGCCTGCACCGTGCCGGCGGGCGCATCGCCGCCGGAAATCGACAGCGCGCCATCGACCGCGACACGGGTATTCGCGCCGGTGTCGGCCACGATCTGCGGCGTGACGATGCGGACCGTATCGGCCAGGACGCGATAGTCGCCGTCACCCGACACGCGCAGCGCGTCGGTGGCGGCCAGCGTCACCGCATCGAATCCGCTGATCGCGAAACCGGCCTGCCCGGCGGCGGCCGCCGGCGTGCCGTCGAGCACGATGCGGTCGGCCGTCACCGACAGCGCACCCGTGCCCACGGCGGGCGCCAGCGCAGTGGCCGTGGGTGAGGTGTTGGCAAACTGCACCTCGCCGGCGACGATGTTCTGGGTCAGACCCGCATTGTTGACACCGCCGATGCCGGCCGCGTCGATGCGCAGCAGGTCGAGCGATGCACTGCCCAGCGTCACCTCGCCATACAGGTTGAGACCACCGTAGGCGCGCAAGGTGAGGCGCGACGGATCGCCCAGCGCTGCCAGCTGGCTGTTGTCGAAGCGCAGACCCGGCGCGTCGGACGGCACGTCGCCGACGTTGATGGTCGACGCGGTCAGTGCCAGTGCGCCGCCGCTCTGCGGCAGCGCGATGGTCGCACCGAGATTGCGCGTTTCCAGCGTGCTGTCGAGCACGACGCCGCGGCCGGCGATGCGCGAACCGGCGCCGAGCGTCAGTTCGCCGCGCAGGCCCGACGGCGCGTCGCGCGAGATCGGTGCCGCGTCGGCTGCGCTGACGCGCAGCGCAGCACCATCGGCGTCGGCGCCGCTGCCGGCAATGCGCAGCGCCTCGGGCTCCGCCGTACCGACCGCCGCGATCTGGCTGCCAGCTTCGAGGACCACGCTGTCGCGCGCCACCAGCACCACATCAGGTGCGCTCAGCGCAGGCCCGGCCGCATTGTCCAGTCGCACCGTCGATGCGCCGCGGATCAGGCGGCCGGTGTCGTCCGCTGCGCGCACATCGACCAGGGTTTCGCCGCTGTCTTCATCCACCGCACTGCGCGTGCCACCCAGCAGCAGGCTTTCCGCGTCGAGCGCATTCAGGCTGGCCACCGATACGCCGACTTCACCGGTGCGCGCGGCAGCGCCCTGACCGAGCAGTGCAAGCGCCTGTGCGGTGATGTCCACCTGCGCACCGCGGGCGGTGGCGCCGCGGCTGGTGTCCAGCACGCCCTCCAGCGTCAGCGCGCGGCCGACCTGCAGCGACAGGCGACCGGCATCGGCCGTGCTGCGTCCATCGTCGAACACGTCGGCGGTCTTGGAAATGAGGTATTCGGCGCGGTCGCGCACCTGCTCGGACGTCAGCAGCTCGGCCACGAAGGCCTTGCCGGTCGAGGTGCTCACGCCGCCCAGCGCCTGCGCAGAACGCACGCTCACACGCGCGCTGCCATCGACATTGGCCTGCGCCTGGCCTGCGGCCAGCGAACTGTCGTCGGGTGAAAGGCTGATCAGGAAGGCACCTGGCAGCAGGGCGTAGCGTGCCGGCAGCAAGGTGTAGGTGCCGGCGGCCAGCCCGTTGGCCGAGGCGAGCACCTGCACCGCCTCGCCGATACGCAGGCCATTTCCTTCCTCCGCCCACATCGACAGGTCGTAGGCCGCGTAGCCGCTGCCCAGCGTCGGAACGATGGCATAGCTGTCCTGCGGCGCAGCGAGAATGTCGCGTGAGCCGCCGCTGCCGGCGATCCACTCCCAGGCCTGCAGATCGCCGCCGCCCGACAGGTCGACGCGTGCCGCCGCCTGGTCGCCCTGCGCACCCTGCAACACGACATTGTCGGCGTTGAGCGTGATGCGCTTCTGCGGCGTACCGTCGAGCTCGATCCGCGCGTCGGTGCCGACCAGATACAGCCAGTCGCGTCCGCTGAGTGCGGTCTGGCCGTACGGCAGCAGCAGCCCGTCGGCCGACACCGACGTGACGCTGCCGGCGGCCAGTTCGATCGAACCGCCGATCGCTTCGCTACGCGTCGTGCCGGCGCCGGTGCGGGTGATCGTTTCCGAACGGAGCACGATGTCGCCGAAGGGAGCCACAACGCGACCGGCCTGCACGATGTCCGGTGCGGCGAAGGTCAGCGAGCCCAGCGCGGAATAGACCGGTCCGGCGGCGCGGCCCGACGATTCGATGCGCAGCGTGCCGACAGGATTGTTGTGGATTTCGAAGGCGTAGCGTGACGCCGAGGTCGGGTACACCTGCGCCGCGCGCAACGTGAGGTCGCCACTGGTCACCAGGCTGGCCCCATCGGCAACATAGCCGGGCGAAGCACTGGCACGCAGGTCGCCGCGGGCATCGAGCGTCACGTCAGCGAAGCCGCTCGCTGCCAGGTTGCCGGACACCTGAACGAGATCCGCAGCCAGCACGAGGCCGCCGTCACCGGCGGCCACGGAGGTCGGCTGCGCGTGGTTCTGCTGGACGCGTCCGACGTTGGTCCAGTCGAGCACGGCTGCACCGAGGCGCACGTCGGCACCGTTCGTGCCCCGGATGTTGGCGGCGTTCAGCACCATGCGGCCGGCGACTGATGCGTCCACGTCCTCGCTGAAGCGCAGCGTGCCGAAATTGCCGCCGTTGCCGAGCACCGCCAACGTCAGATCGGCGATGCCGCTTCCTTCCAATGCGTCGAGCGCGAACGCGCCGCGTCCGGCATAGGTCGGCGCGTCGGGAGCTGCGCCCGGCACGAAGGCGGCCGAGCCGCTGTTGCCGCCCTGCAGGATGTCCAGCGTGCGCGGGCCGGTCAGTGCGGTCGGCAGGGACAGCGGATCGCCCCAGTTGTTCGAGCCTTGATCGAGCGTGACCGACAACTGGCCACCGACTGCATTCGCGCCGCCAGCGCGTGCCGACAGCAGCGGATCGGCATACAGCCCCTCGCGTGCATTCAGCGAAATGCGACCGCCGGAGCTGTCGATGCGCACGGCCGACAGCGCGCCAAGTGCGCCGGTGCGTTGCGCCAAAACCGCACTGCTGCCGTCGGCGCGCAGTTGCGCACCGTCCTGGATGACCAGGTAGCCGCGGCGCGCCGCGATGTCGATCGAGCCGCCGTCGAACAGCGTGCCATCGACATAGCTCAGGCCGGGCGTCTGCAGGAATGTGCCGCTGGTGTTCAGCTGCGCGGTCGAGGCCACAAAAAGCGAGCTGCCGAAATAGATGTCGTCCTGTTGCACTTCGTCCATGCGCAGCGCAATGCGCCCGCCCGGCGCGTTCAGCGCGCCAGCCAGTTCGAGGCTGCGGTTCGCCGACAGTTCGATCGTGCCGCCGGCGTCGACGTTGATCGTCGCGTTGTCGGCCACCGTCAGCGTGCCGGTCGATTCCGAGGTCGCAGCAAAGGCAATTTGCACGCCGTCGTCGCGCAGCGCACGAGGCACCGCCGCAACGCGCCCCAGCCCGTCCAGCGAGTCGGCCGAACTGCTGCGAATGCCATCGATCGCGCGAGCCTGTACGACCGGTGTCAGCGTGACCGCCGATGCACCACCGATGTCCACACGGTTGCCGCCGGTCAGAGAAAAGTCCGAAAAGCCTGCGTCGGAAAACAGCGTCGGCGACAGGTAGAGCGTATCGCCGAGCAGTCCGGCATTCACGCCGTCAACAGCGATCGCCGCGCTGCGCAGCGTCAGCGAGCCGCCCGCCGAGGCACGACCGTTGAGGCTGGTCGCAAAGGCGCTCAGCTGCCCCCCCAGGTTCAGGTTGCCGAAGAAGCTGCCCACCGGCACCCCGGTGCCCGGATCGCCGCCGGTGACCTCGAAACCGGCACCCAGCGAAATGGCGCCCGCGTCACCCAGTTCGCGCGTGCCATCCAGTGTCTGCCAGGCGCCCGCGGACACATCGACCCGCGAACCCTGAGCCAGATCGACATGACTGTCGGCGTCCAGCGTGACCGAGCCGCCATCGACGGCGACATAGCCCGGAGCGCTGCTGCGCGTGTCGCGCTGCCACTGGCCGGCCGCGGACAGCTGCGCATTGGCACCGACCGAAATCGTGCGCGTGGCGCGCGGTGCGTCGTCGGCCAGACCACCGGTGCGCAGCGAAATGTCACCGCCGGCCGCCGTGATGTCGCCATCGATTTTCAGCGTCGTGCCGGTCACCGCGAAGCGGCTGCCATCGGACCAGGCGTCCGTGGCGGCGTTGTACAGCGCGGTCGGGCCGAGCGTGAGGCTCACGTCTTCCGGCAACACGATGTCGCCGGCTCCGGTCAGTTCGAAGCTGCCCACGCCGGACGAGAACCAGTCGCTGCGTATCCATAGCTCGGCAGGCAGCGCGCCGGTTGCGGACAATGCGCGCGTTCCGGTCGAATTGACGAAGCGGGTGTCCTGGGCGGCGAGGCCGTTGACCAGGCGCAGGTTCAGGTCGATGCGGCCAGCCTGAGGCGAGCCGAGAACGTCCGACTTGCCCGGGCCCAGCGCACGCGTGACGATTTCGCGCTGCGTGGCACCCACCGTGCGCTGCGCGTTCACCGCGCCGTCGAGCGCCATGCCGAAGGCGGTGACCGTCAGTTCACCGGCGTCGCGCCCTTCTATGCGTTCTGCCACCGTACGGGTGCGGTCCTGCGTGCCGGTGTAGATGCGGTCGGCACGTGCATCAGCGACCGATTGCGAGCGGCCATCCGCCGACTGCACCAGCGTGTAACCCACTTCACCCGCACGGTAGGTCACGGTGCCGCCGGACAGGTCGATCGAACTGGCCGAATGGGTCAGCACGTCGCCCTGCGAATAAGCGACGAACTGGCCGCCGGTGGTCAGCTTTTCGTCCAGCGTGCGTTCGACGCCGCCCAGATAGCCGGCGATGTCGAACAGTTCGGTGCCTTCGCGCAGATCCACCCACACCTGCTTGCCGAACAGCGCGCGACCGAATGCCTCGTCGCGCAGCAGCGGTGCATCCTTGACTTCATCGCCACGCAGTTCGACGCGCACGATTTCGCGGCCGGCGTCGGCGAATGCGTCGAGCCCCGCCAGATCGATCACGCTGCCCGCGCCGATGTAGACCCGCGACGCGACGTCGCGCTGCGGCACCGGCTGTGTAGACGACAGCGCAGTCGCCTCGGCCGTGACGCGCAGCAGACCCGACGGCGCACGCAGCGTCACGCCGACGCCATCGGCGCCCGCATCGGCCAGCACGACGCTATGGCCGTAAAGATTGATTTCGGAGCGGCGGAACAGCGCGTCGTCACGCGCCGTCTGCGTGCGCGTTGCCGTATCGGGACTGATGTCGATGACCGCGCCGGCGGCCAGCTCGACGCTGCCGGTACGCTGACCGATCGGCACATTGACGCCGGTTGCCAGCGGCGCGGCGTCCGGGAACATGGCGTCGACCTGACGCGCTTCGACGCTGTCGCGCGCCTTCAGGAACACGGTGCCATTCAAGGTGACCGACGTGGTCGCACGCGCGGCGCCGGCGTGGCGGATGTTCAGACCGACCAGCGTGATGTTGCCGCGGTCGGACAGCAGCTCGGACGCGCTGTCGGTGGTCACCGTGCCGCCGTTGTCCACCTCGACCAGAAAGCCGCGCAGCCGGCTGTCGAGCGGGTCGGCGATGTAGATGCGCTCGCCGGCCGCCAGCACCACCTGGCCCTCTTCGGCTTCGATGCGGGCGTCGGGCAACGCGGCGCGCTGGGCCGGTGTCAGCGGTGTGTCGATCGTGGTGTCGACGTCGGCACCGACGCGCACATTCGGGGCGGCCAGCAGCACGCGGCCGTTCTTCGCCGCGAGGATGCGTGCGCCGCGCGCCACCGTGATGTCGCCGGTCGCGCGGCCGGCGTAGTCGCCGTCGGCAAACGGCGTCAATGCTGCGCCGGTCGATCCGAGCGAATTGAGTGCGCGCTGCAGCAGTTCGTCATTGAGCTTCAGCGATGAACCGACCAGACCACCAACGTCGATGTTGGCGCCCGGCCCGAACAGGATGCCGGCCTGATTGAAGATGAACACCTGACCGCGCGCGGTCAGCGTGCCGTCGATTTCGCTGCGCGGGCCGCCCGGCACGACCACGTTGATGGCGCGCATCGCCGCCGATGCCTGATCGAAATGCACGGCGTTGCCGCGACCGATGTTGAAGCTGTTCCAGTTCAGCATCACCGCATTGCCGGTCTGCTGGATCACCATCTGGTTCGCCGTCTGGGTCATCGTGGCGGTGCCCGGCAGGCGGCCGTCGACGAAGTTCGGCGCGGCAACCGGCAGCGCGCCGGCCGCCATCAGCGGCGTGGCGAAGCCCAGTGCGCAGGCGGCCGCCAGCACACGACGCTGCAGCCGGCCCGCGCTGCGCTTGCCGCGCGCGGACACGCATTCGGCCACCGGCACCCAGGTGGCGGTCAGTTCATTGAAAATCAGACGGTAGCGGTTCGTGTTCATGTTCATCTCCTGCCGGCCGCGTCAAACGGGCCCGAAGAGGCAGCTTCGCGACCGGATGTGATGCGGCGATGACGGCACGGCGAAAGCCGCCGCGCCGATGCAAAAATTCACTCAAACGGTGTCGCTTGGCGCGGCTGCGGACATCGACAGGGCGCGCGGCGCGCCACTCAGAATTCGTATCCCACGCGCACCAGCAGGCGCTGATCGCCTTCGCGCGTGCGACCCGGCAGTGGTGCGCCATCGCGCAGTGCATACGCCCAGTCGGCGTCCAGCCGCACGCCGCGCGGGCTGCTCACGCGCAAGCCCAGGCCGACGCTTTCCAGCGCCGATTGCGAGTCCTGACCGGGGAAGGCCTGACGGATGCGCAGCCCGGCCCAGTCGTAGAACAGCAGGCCGGACAGGCCGACGGCGCTGTCGAACAGCTGCTTGCCCGGCGTAGCCAGTTCCAGCCGCACCCGCTCGCCTTCGTCGGCCAGCCGCTCCGATTCCAGATAGCCGCGCACCGAGTCGAAACCGCCGGCCGAGAACTGTTCGCTGTTGATCAGCGGATCGCTGCTGCGCTGCAGGTCGAGCCGCGCACTGGCGGCCCAGCCACCGGGCAGCGGGAATGCGCCTTCGAATTCGAAGCGCGACACGAAGAAGCCGGGCCGCGCGCCGAAACGGCGGCATTCGAACTGTTCGACCCGCACGCCGACGCAGTCGATTTCACGTTCGTTCATCGCGTTCGAACCGGCACTCAGCGTGGTGCCGAAGCGCAGCCGGGCGCCCGACTGCAGCGGCACGGTCAGCCCGTACTGGCCCGACCACACCCAGTAGCGCACCGGCTGGCTGATCGTGAAGGGCGTGCCGCCGATGCCCAGCGTGTCCTGCTTGTTGTCCTTGTAGTCCAGGCCGAGGCTGATCGAATGGAAGAAGCCACGGCCGCGGTCGGGCAGCGGCCGCACGTAGCGAAAGCCGGCCGTATCGCCGCGGCCCAATGTGGCGGTGTCGAACAGCGTCGGCACGTTGCTGTTGGACCGCGCGTAGTAGGCCGCGAGAATGGCGTCGCCGAGCGGCGCCGAGTAGTTCAGGCCCCACACCTCGACCTGCTCGCGGTCGCGCGGCGACACGAAATAGGTCACGCCGATGGAATGCCTGCGCTGCCACAGATTGTCGTAGCGCACCGTCGCTTCGAGCCGGCCGGCATCGGTGTCGGCGCTGCGCTTGTTATTCACTTCGACGCTGCCGTGCAGCGGCGACTTGTCATCGAGTCGCAGTTCGACCGCAACCGAACCGGGCACGCGGCCGGGCTGCAGCAGCGGGGTCACCTGCAGGTCGCCGTTGCGTCCAAGCCGGCCGAGATCTTCCTGCACCTCGGGGAAGTGCGGCACACCGCCCTCGGCCAGCGACGGCGCGCCTTCGCGCACGCGGCTGGGCAATGTGTATTCGGCACCCGTCACACGCAGGCGCTCGACCTTGCCTTCGGTCACTTCGAGCTTCACGACACCGGTCGTCACCGCCTGTTCGGGAATACCGACAGCCACCGTCAGATAGCCGGCGTCCTGATAGGCCTTCTCAAGCGCAGCGACGGCATTGTTCACGTCTTCTGCGTCGCGCCCTTCGCCCAGGAAGGGATAGACCGCGCGTTCGATCGCTTCGGCCGGCAATACCGTATTGCCTTCGATCTCGAACTCGAAGATGTCGAAGCGGGAGGCGTCCTGCGCTGTCGCAGGCAAGGACGGGGCGAGCAGGAATGCAAGCGCCGTGGCTGCCGTCAGGCCGGCAAGGCGCCGGAATGTATCGATCATGGAAGCCGCGAAGGATGTAGGCACAAGTACGGGGTCAAACAAGGGAACGGCCCGCCGTGTGGCGGGCCGTTCGTCAGGACAAACCGGACAGCATCGCAAAACGCTGCCCGGCGTACATCACACTCAGTTGCCGAAGAACTTCAGCGGCGAGCAGGTGTTGGCTTCACGGGTGAACTTCGACACGTAGCGGTCGGCCCAGCGGACACCGTTGCCATCGACTTCGCTACCGTTCGTGTCCGTCAGGCCAGCGTAGAACTGCGGCAACGATGCAAACGCGAACGGTGTGCTCACTTGAGCACCGGAATTGTCGAAGTTGCCGGTGAAGCGCGGCGAACCCGAGCGACGCACGATTTCATCTGCAAACGCCTTCTGCACACCAGCAATCGCCGGCACGACGTCGCCCTGTTCGTTGGTCACGGCAACCGAACGGTCCTGAATCGACAGTTCAACCACGAAATCGTAGCGACCCTTGATCAGGTTTTCCTTCGACGGGAAGATGCCGGTGGCGTTGGCCGACGGCGTCTGGGTCGAGGCATCGAAGGTACCGACGCCGTCCAGGTTACGGAAGCTCCAGCCGTTTGTGCCAGTGTAGGAGTCCAGCGACAGCGTGGCGATTGCCTTGACCGGACCGGTGCTGGAGAACGGAACCTTGAACGTCTTGGTGGAAGCAGTTTCCGGATCCCACGACGTGAAGGTGTAGTCGGTACCGGCGTTGGCGGCCTGCATGCACGAACGCACATTGCCCGACGACGAGTTCTCGATCACGGTGTAACCGGCCGACGGGTCGATGATGAACGGGTCAGCTGTCGTGCCGGTACCCGAAGTCTTCCAGCCAAAGCTCGAAGTCATGCGGGCCGGCTCCACGAAACCGCCTTCGTTCGCCGAACACGGGAAGTTGCCGAAGAACCAGTTGTATGAGGTCTGGGTTCCCGAACCTTCAACGCGGCGGCAGACAACGACATCACCCGACAGCGACTCATCGACCTGATCCCAGGTCGTGATCTGACCGTTCAACATGGCGCCGTAGGTGGAGCGCGAGAAGAGCGTGGTGTCCGGTACGGTATTCGTGGCAGCCAGACCCATCATGAGCTGATTGACAGGCTGTACGCGCATACGCGCCACTTCGTTCGGTGCCAGGGCCGGCGTATCGTTTTCGGTATTCAGCGGACCGGCAAACATCGCGGGCTCGACGTCCGACACGCCGAAGTCGATCACCAGACCCGCATTGTTGGCCGCAGCGTGATTGGCCTCGCCCGGATCGACGCCGACCACGGCGCAGGGGAAGGCAAGTTTCGGGGTGCTGCCATCGACCGGCGTATTTGCAATGCCATCGACCGTATTGGTTGTAGCGCAGTTGTTCACATCAATTGTCTTGACGCGCTGGGCACGAGCAACCGGATTCACACCGAACACGGAACCACCGGCCGAACGCTTGATGAACAGCACACGGGTACCGTTGGCAACGCCCGGTACACCATTGGCAGCGCCTGCAAAGGCGCGATAGTTCGGCGCAACGTAATAGGTGATGCCGGTCAGCACGCCGGTGGCGATGTCATTCAGGAAGTTGTCCGGGGCGGTTGCACCACCGAAATACACCACTTGATGCGGTACGCCGCTGATGGTGACGGTGCCGGCCGCGAAGGACGAGCCCGCTGCCATCATGGCGCAGGCGATTGCGAGGGACTTCAGTTTCATGGTCTATCTCCAGAACGGGTCACGCAGCGTCGCGCAACCTTTGAGGCAAGAAGGGAATCAGGCGCGACGACGACGGGCGGCAAAGCCGATCAGGCCGAGACCAGCAAGCAGCATTGCGTAGGTTTCCGGCTCCGGGACGACGGCGATCTGAAGGCGATACTCGCCATCGCCGCCGAGATATACCCTGGAGGTCACCGCCAGATCACCTGCGCCGAGCAACTGCGCGAAACCGCCGAGTGAAGTGTTCGCGGCCGGCGAAGCACCACGCAACACATACATATCCAGCGTGTCGCCGATGCTGCCGAAGCTGGCGTAGGCGCCGTTGAGACGCGGCGCCACGTTGCCGGCGAACGCACTCAGATCTTCCACAGTGGTGATCCGGTATCCATCAACGGTTACGTCAAGGTTGTTGTGCGTACCGCCCTGGCTGTTCGCGTCGGTATAAGCGCCGAATTGCGATACTGCCGTCATGATTGTGTTGGTGCGCGCGCGCGCCACCGGGTCGGAGGACACAGTCTGAATGACGCGAGCCACACCCGAGCTTTCGCCCGACCACACGTTCCACAGGACACCGGTGGTGCCGCCCGACAGGGTGAGGAAACTGTCGAAGCCGGTGAGTGCCGCATCAAAAACAACGCCGGTCGAAAAATTGTTGGCGAGGTAAGTTTTCGTAGCAGTCAACTGTGCCGCATTGTTGGCAGTCTGATTTCCGCTGCCGATCAGGCTATCCATCTTGACATTCGAACCGAAGAGGCTGTTGAAGCCGGCATCCGCGAGGTCATACGTGTAGCCGACATCGCCGACGTAGGCCGTGAACACCAGTTCGGTGTTGCCGGACGACGAGCCGACGATGCCGGCACTTGCTGCACCCGACATCGCAACGGCTGCAACGCCTGCCAGCAGTTTCATCTTGAACATATAAATCTCCTTGGAAAGTTCGTGGGTGGTATCCGGCTCGCACCGGATCGCCCTGCTCCACGAGGAAGCGATTCGAGAATGGCGGGCTCGCGTTACACCCGACCGAAGTGGGTAGTGCCAATGAATGAGCCGTTCGGACTATTGGCTGTAAAGAATTCCGTCCGTTGACCTGGGCACGACGTTAGCGAGTGCAGATGACGAAACCGTTGCAGGCGCGGCGACTTTTCGTAGTCCGAACGGCTCATCGAAAATGATCCGACATCCGGAAATCGTTTCTGCAAAAGGGTTTCGACAATGATCCGTAGAAGCCGAAAATCGCCTGAAACCGTCGGTTTATTACAAGTTGCGTGGCTGCCCGAGCATTTGCGGATAGTGCTTTCGGTGTAAAGCAGGCCGGCAGAATGCGGCGGTGCATCAGAAAAAATGTGTAACGTCGCGTCATCGCAGGCCGGCACCTCTTGCAGCGGCGAAGCGGGAGCTTCCGCGAGGAGTGCTCGCCGCTTGCCGACCCGGCCGGCCGCGGACCGGCTCCCACGAAAACCGCAGTGCTGCCCGCCCTTCGCAGGAGCGGACCCTGTCCGCGATTGGCGCGTCTATCGCCTCATGTCGCGTACTTTGAGACCGGATCGCCTGCGGGGGCGGAGCGGGGGTTTCGGCGAGCACCGCTCGCCGCCCGTGGAGCCAGTCGGCCATGCAGGGCCGACCGTGGGATGGCTCCTACGAAAACCGCGACGGTGTTGCCTTTTCGTAGGAGCGGACCCTGTCCGCGATACGCGCGTCGATCATGCAAAGCCGAATTTCGGAGACTGCGGTGTTTCGCCGTAATCCTCTACTTTTCCGGCCGGGACAGACTGTCTTCGAGGCGGTCGCGATAGCCTTCGACGAGGTTTTCCAGCTTGACGCGTCCGATTTGCGTGAACGGCTCGGCCTGACCGACACGCTCGCCGAGCGAGCGGTCGCGCCAGCGATCGAGCATGTCGATGCCGGTCTGGTACAGGGCGACGTTGTCCTTGGTGCACTGGGCCAGCTTGCCGGTCAGCGATTCACCCTGGATGCGTGCGCCTTCGAGTTCACGCTCGGTCTTCTGCAAGGTGTCGCGGGTCTGCGCCAGATCGCGTTCGCGGTCGGCCAGCTGCTTGCGGGTCGCCTCGAGTTGGCGCATCTGCGCCTCGGCGGCGACGCGCGCGTCGTCAAGTTCGCGCACGAGCTGATCTACCTTGCGCTGCGCACCGCTGGCGCGGCGCTTGGCACTTGCCGCCTCTTCTTCCAGCTTCGGCAGTTCAACTTCGGCCGCCTGCTTCAGCCGGTCGGCTTCGGCGGCCGCCTGCTGGCGCGCCTGCTGTTCGGCCGACAGTGCCTGCTGCAACTGCTGCGCCTGGGCGCGCAGACGACGCAACTGCTCCTGCTCGCGCGAGGCCTGCTGCGCATGGACCGATGTGGCGCCGAGCAGCGCCACCAGGAGGAAGCTCAGGGTCTTCACGGTCAGAACCTCACGTTCATGTCCATCATCAACGTATCGACTTCGTAGCGCTGGGCGGTGATGGCGGTGGGGTCGTAGGTCATGGTCTGGATGTTCTTTGCCGAGTACCAGCGCAGACCAACCGCGGTATCGCGATACACGCCGTAGCTGCCGCCGAGCACGAAGCCCTTCAGATTGGTGCCGCCGGCGCCGAAGTCGGAATCGGTGAAGCCGTCGAGCACCGCGTCGGAGCCGATGTACTTGTAGGACGCGAATACCTGCCAGTCATTGGCCAGACGCACGGACGGCATGCCGACAGCCGCGCGCAGGTGATAGGCGGTGTCCTTGCCGTCGGTCAGCGCCAGACCAGTGCGCCGCTGGATGTCGCCGCGGTCGAAGCCGGTGTTCTTCACGTATTCGGCCGACAGCAGTACGTGCACTGGATCGAAGTGCGCCAGATCGGCGGTGGCGGTGAGCACCCACGGTTCGAACTTCGACGCCAGGCCGTAGATCGGCGCTTCGGTGTTGTCGATGGCGCTGTTGGTCTGCACCAGCGTGTTGCCGCGGGCGCGCAGCGCGGACGAGTGTTCGTAGCGACCATAGCCTTGCAGCGGCCCGTTAAGCGCATCGTAATTGTTGTCGGTGCGCGCTTCGATGCGACTGTAGTGATACTTCGCCAGACCGAAGCGCAGCTTGATCGACGAATTCAGATCGAATTCAGTACCGATCTGCGCACCCGCCAGCCATTGCTTGTCGGCGTTCGGCGGGTTGTCGGCGCGCAGCGGGAACCAGCCGGCAGTGGCGAACGGCCGCAGCGTGGCGGTCGGCGTCACGTTGCGCAGATTGACGGCGATACCGTCGAAGTTCAGGTCTTCGTCCCACACCAGATCGGTTGCGAACCACGGGTTGGGCACGCGGCCACCGGTGAACGACGCCCATTCGACCGGATCGATCTTGATGTAGGCGCGATCCACCAGGAAGCTGTACTTGTTGAAGCCGCTGCCCAGCGTCTGGTTGGTCGACACGCGATCGGTCACGTTGCCGGTGGTGAAGCGCAGGCCGGCACTGACCGAATCATTGATCTTGGCCAGCACGCCCAGTCGCGCGCGCAGGCGAAGCCGGTTCACGTCGTCGCTGGCATTGCCGTTCGGGAAGCCGTTTCCATCGAGATCGACGCCGGGCGGGAAGCGCGTACCGAGCGGAAAGTCATCATTGGTCGCAGCCGGGTTGCCAATCGCACCGGGCGCGAAGCCGCCGATCGGCGTATTGCCGGCCGGGAAACGATCGTTCTGGTAACGCACCCGGATATCACCCTCGATCTTGATGCGTTCGGTCCATTCCGGAATCGCGTTCGGCGTGGCCCAGCCTTCGCTGCGCGCCTGCGCCAGCACTTCCTGCTTCAGCTGGTCGCGGATTTCCGCCTTCACCGATTCGGGCACGTACTGCACGCGCACCGTGGTGTCCTTCTTTGCCTTGGCCACCGCCTTGGCGGTCTTGGCTTCGGCCGCCTTGACCAGCGCATCGGCCTTTTCGCGCGTCAGCACGCCGGTGTCGACCAGTGCATCGATCAGGTTGAGCGTGGTCTGGCGCAGCGTGTCCAGCGTTTCCGCTTCACTGGCGTGCGCCGGCAGCGCGAACAGCGCGGCCAGGGCAACAGGGAGGAGGGATTTCTTCATGACATCGGTCCGGGATCTGTCTGGAATGGGTGGGCGGAGCGCTCGCGCGTTCAGCCGGTCAGTCGGTTGGTGATGCGCAGGCGGATCGGCTGCGGCATGTCGGCCGGTGGCGCGTCGCGGAAGGCGCGCATGTCGGCCAGCGCGGCCGACAGCGCACTGTCGGCCTTGTCGTCACCGGTGCTGTCGTCGAGCACGGCGCGCTGGATGCTGCCGTCACGGCCGAGCCACACCTTCACGACGACGCGGTAATCGATCTGCTTCACGTTGCGGTTGCGCGCGAGCTCGTCCTGGATGTGGCGCTGCAGCGCATTGGTGAAGAAGGCGTACTGCATGCGGCTGGGCTTGGCCGGGCCGCCGCCTATCGTGCTGCCGATGTCGCCGCCCTTGTATTCATTGGTGACGTCGCCCGACGCGAACGCGCTCGGGCCGTCGCCGGCGGCACCTTCCATCTTCAGCTGCTCGGCCTGCTGCGGCGGCGCCTGGACCGGCTTGGGCTGTTCGACCTTGACGTCCTTCTGCTCCTTCGGCTCCGGCCGCTTCTCTTCACGTGGCGGCGGCGGTGGGGGCGGCGGCGTATCCGGAATGATGGAAATCTTCGTCACCTGACGGGTCGGTGCCGACGGCGTCGAAAACTGCGACTTCAGCCAGTAGCCGGCGTAGCCCACCACGCCCATGCCGACCAGCGCCAGCAGGATGTTGCGCACCCGACGGCCGGTGCTGACGCCGTCGACCGAGTCTTCTGCCAGCGCGCCCATCAGGTGCCGATCCTGGACGTGATGAGGCCGACGTTCTCGATGCCCATGCGATTGACCAGATCGATCACCTCGATCACGCCGCTGTACGGCGCACGTGCCTCGCCGCGGATCATCACGCTGAATTTCGGATCGCGTGCCCGCACGGCATTGAGCTGGCCTTCGAGTTGCCCGAGCGTCACGCCGACGCCGTTGACCATCAGCGCGCCGCTTTCCATCACCTGCACGATCTTGATTTCGTGCTGTTCGGTGCTCGGCTTGTTCGACGGCTTGGGCAGCGTCATCGTCAGACCCTGCACGCCGGCAGTGGTCATCAGGATGAACACGACCAGCAGCACATACGCCAGGTCGAGCATCGGCGTGACGTTGATCGAGTCGTACGGCTTGGCTTCGGTGTTGACCTGCATTACGCGTTCCGCTCCATGCCTAGCCTGCCGCCTTCTTGGTCACCAGCCCGACTTCGGTGATGTCCAGCCGCTTGCAGATTTCCAGCACGGCCGACACCTTTTCGAAGTGCGCGGCGGCGTCGCCCTTGAGCACCACGGGCAGCGCCGGGTTGGCGCTCTTGTGCTGGGCGAGGCGAGTTTCGAGCATCGCCAGATCGACCGGGTAGGCGTCGAGGAAGACGTCGCCGGCCGCCGTGATCGTGATGGCGCGGGTTTGTGGCTTGGCCAGGCTGACGACCGTTTCGGTCACCGGCGCCTCGACCTTGATGCCCTGCACCGACGCCGTGGTCATGATGATGAACACAACCAGCAGCACGTACGCGAGGTCGAGCATCGGCGTGACGTTGATTTCGTCGTACGGCTGGTTGTCGTCCTTGACGTCGGCAGACATGTCAGCGTCGCCCGGCCGCCCGAAGGCGCTGAGCAGCCCCCGTGGGGGGCAGCGAACGAAGTGAGCGTGGGAGTCGCATCATCTGCCTCAGCGGCCGTGCACTTCGGCGACGCGGGTGATGAATTCGTCGACGAAGATCTGCATGTCGGCGCTGATGTTCTTGATGCGCGACGCGAGGTAGTTGTAGCCGAACAGCGCCGGGATCGCGACCGCCAGACCGGCGACGGTGGCGAGCAGTGCCGCGGCAATGCCGGGCGCGATCGCCGTGACGTTCACGTCGCCCGCCGCCGCGATGGCCGCGAACACGATCATCACGCCGACCACGGTGCCGAGCAGGCCGAGGAAGGGGCCGCCGGAAATCGCGATGGTCAGCAACACCATGCGCGCGTTGAGCTTGTGCGATTCGCGCACCAGATCGGCATCGATGGCGGCCTTGATCGCATCCATCGATGCACCGGTCAGCCCGGCGGCCTCGCCCTGGCTGTCGAAGCGCTTGCGGATTTCGCGCAGGCCGGCGCCATACAGGCGGAACAGCGACGAGTCGCCATACGCCTCACCCTTGTCGAGCAGCAGGAAATCGCCGGCAGCCGAGCGGAAGCGACTGATGAAGCCGCGGTTGGCCTTGTCGATGCGCATCACCTGCATCGCCTTGTCGACCATGACCCAGGCGCTGATCAGGAACATGACACCGAGGATGATGATGACGACCCAGGCATCGACCGTCAGGTTGTCGACCAGCACGGCGAAGTGGCTGTGGCCGCCTTCCGATTCGGCCACCTCTTCGCGCACCGCGACGAAGGTCGCATCGGCGCCCTGCCCCAGCGCAGCCAGCTTGATCCAGTCCGGGCTGCGCACGGTGTTCGCCAGCTGCACTTCGTCCAGCTCGCCGGTGTAGCCGTCGCCGATGACGACATCGGCCTGCTCCGCGGTCAGCGCTACGTCGGCGCTGCCGGCCGGCTGGCCATTGATGTAGAGGGTGGCCTTGCCGCCGCCTATCGTTGCGGCAACGTGCTGCCACACACCCGGCTGCAGCGCGCCGCCGGCCAGACGGGTGGCGCCGACGTTCAGTACCAGCGCGCTGTCTTCGATCTTCACGGTCAGGGCGCCCTGACCGTACAGCGTCGCCTGCTGCGGCAGCGTGGCCGGCTTGACCCAGGCCGACATCGTCCACGCGCCACCGACGGTCGTCGCCAGCGGAGCCGCGGCCGCCACGGTGATCGGCATGCCGCCGAAGATGGCGGCGTCGCCGAGCAGTGCCGCCTTCTGGATCTGCACCACGCCCTGCGCCAACAGCGCGCTGGCCGATGCATCGGCCAGCGGCGCGGCTTCGGAGAAGTGCCACACGCCGACGGTCGAGGCGTCATACGTCGCCTTGCTGTCCTGTGCGCCGCCGACGGCTGCATTGCCGAAGTAGGCGTACAGCGTGGCCGGCGTGTCACCCGGCGCCACCAGCGGCACCTGCACCCACACCACGGCCAGTTCGTTCACTGCGTCATAGCGTTCGATATGGTGCTTCAGCACCGTCTTGTCGTCGGCGGTGACGAAGCGAATGTCCGAGCCATCGTCCTTCGCACCCAGGAAGTCGAAGTTCCCGCTGTGCAGGCGGATCGCCACCGGAATCGAGTTCTGCGGCGCGCTGATGGGCACGCCCGCGGCGCTGGTGTCGAGCGTGACGGTGCGGCGGGCGGTCCACGCTTCGTCCCACCAGGCGTTGGCAAAAGAGGGGATGAGCGCCGCGAAGGCGCCGAGAGCAATCAGGGTTTTCATGGCAGGCGGGGAAGAGTTCAGCGCCGATTGTCGGGGCGAAACATGTCCTTGCCGTGACATGAAATATGGACATTTATAGTCCGTTCGGACTATCCGGAAGATCGTTTCCTGCTGCGCCGCATCACGGACGCGAACTCGAACTTCAGATACAGGAATGAAAGACGGGCCGATATCGGCCCGTACAGGAATTCACGCTCGACGGTTGAACTGCACACCGGATCGCCCCGTCGGCGATCCGGTGTTGCAGACCGCATCAGATCGCCGAACGGTCTGCCGGCGCCTGTGCGCTGCGCATCGGCGCTGCACGCTCCGACGTGAAGCTGCGCAGCACGCCCGGCGCATAGGTCGACTCGTGGTTGATCACGAGACCGTCGAACGACTTGCCCGCCGGTGCCTGACCCAGCGCACGCAGATAGGCCGGGTCATACGTCGACTCGTGGGCCGGCACGTTGAGGGTGGCAGCACGTCCGCCCAGCGCGCCCTTGTCCGACAGGCTGCTCAGGTAGCCGGGTTCGTAGATGGATTCATGGGTGGTCGTGCTGCCGGCAAACGAGGCGGACGAAACGGTCAGGCCGGCAAACATCAGGACAGCGATCATCTTGTTCATGGCAAAGCTCCTTTGAGGTTGGGTAAGCAGTCGCCCGGTTTCGGGTTGAGCGGTGTGCTCTCGACGCCTTCCTCTGAGCAGCTTGCGTGCCAGCTCCGGACAATAATTTTTATTTGTTTAAAAACAATGCCTTGAGATCTTAAAATCTTTGGGGCGTGAAATTTCACGGGCACATACTTCCGCGAAATTCCGCGGATCCACGATATTTCGCGGGGTGAGCCGGCGATTCTCGTTCTGCAACCCTGGCGCGCGGCAACGTGATTCGCTGCCGCAGGCCCTGTGTCGGCGATGCGCACGCCCGTCATGCGATCTGACGCATCCGAAGACCGGAATCGCGAGCGGGGCTCGCTCCTGCAAAAAACCGCGCTGCCCCTGTAGGAGCGACCCCCGGTCGCGATCCGCGCGTCGATCATGCGCTGGTGCGTGTTCGGAGGGTGGGATCGCGAGCGGGGCTCGCTCCTACAAAAGCCGCGCTGCCCCTATAGGAGCGACCCTTGGTCGCGATCAGCGCGTTGATCACGCGCCGGTGCGTATTCGGAGGGTGGAATCGCGAGCGGGGCTCGCTCCTACAAAAACCGCGCTGCCCCTGTAGGAGCGACCCACGGTCGCGATCCGCGCGTTGATCACGCGCCGGTACGTGTTCGGAGGGTGGAATCGCGAGCAGGGCTCGCTCCTACAAAAACCGCGCTGCCCCTGTAGGAGCGACCCACGGTCGCGATCCGCGCGTTGATCACGCGCCGGTACGTGTTCGGAGGGTGGGATCGCGAGTAGGGCTCGCTCCTACAAAAACCGCGCTGCACCTGTGGGGGCGACCCCCGGTCGCGATCGGCGCGTTGATCATGCGCCGGTGCGTGTGCGGAGGGTGGAATCGCGAGCAGGGCTCGCTCCTACAAAAGCCGCGCTCCCCCTGTAGGAGCGACCCGTGGTCGCGATCGGCGCGTTGATCACGCGCCGGTGCGTGTTCGGAGGGTGGAATCGCGAGCAGGGCTCGCTCCTGCAAAAACCGCGCTGCCCCTGTAGGAGCGACCCCCGGTCGCGATCAGCGCGTTGATCACGCGCCGGTACGTGTTCGGAGGGTGGAATCGCGAGCGGGGCTCGCTCCTACAAAAGCCGCGCTGCACCTGTAGGAGCGACCCCCGGTCGCGATCGGCGCGTTGATCACGCGCCGGTGCGTGTTCGGAGGGCGGAATCGCGAGCAGGGCGCGATCATGCGACACCCGACTGCAGATTCCAGCCGAACGCGTCCGTCAGTCGCGCGAACGCTTCTCCCGGGTCGCATTGCAGGGTGATCGGATCACCGCTGACCGGATGTCGCACCTGCATGTGTACACAGGCGAGCATCAAACGGTTCACGCCCCAGGCGGACGCAAAGTAGCGGTTGTGCACGCCCTTGCCGTGGGTCGAATCGCCGATCACCGGATGCGCGATGTGGTTCATGT
The DNA here is from genome assembly GCA_016791045.1 of Methyloversatilis sp. Taxonomy (GTDB): domain Bacteria; phylum Pseudomonadota; class Gammaproteobacteria; order Burkholderiales; family Rhodocyclaceae; genus Methyloversatilis. The sequence goes on from JAEUNO010000011.1 coordinate 43,088, forward strand.
GGCGCCGGATCTGGTGTGTGCGGCCGGTCAGCGGCAGCGCTTCGACCAGCGCATAGCGGCTGCTCGGGTAGCGATCGACCTTGACCGGCAGTTCGACCGTCGCCAGCCGCCGGTAGCGGGTCAGCGCCGGCTGCACCTCGACGGGTTCGGCGCCCTCGCGCGCCGCGCGCGGGTCGATCGCGTCGATCACGCGACGCAGCGGGTGATCGATCACGCCCGACTCGAGCGGATGGCCGCGCACCAGCACGAGGTAGCGCTTGTCGGGCGAGTGCTGCGCGAACTGGTCTGCCAGCGCATGCGCCGACACCGCGTCGAGCGCGAACACGAGCACCCCCGACGTACCACGATCCAGCCGGTGCACCGGCCACACGCGCCGTCCGATCTGATCGCGCAGCCGCTGCACCGCAAATTCGGTTTCGTGCCGGTCCAGCGCGGTGCGGTGCACCAGAAGACCGGACGGCTTGTTGATCGCGACCATGACATCGTCGCGATAGATGATTTCAAGCGGAATGTCGGGCAGGGAGACAGTCACGGACAGGTCGGTTCGGGTCGTCGGAGGCGCGGCGCATCATCGCACGCGATTGCACCGCAGCATCGATTGGGAAGAGCCGGTGCGTCAGCGGTGCTAGATTGAAGATCTGACTTCCGTAAGCATCATCTGCCAGGAGGACTGCCATGAACGACGTAGATGTCAATCAGTACATCGTCGATCTGACCAACCACTCGAACCGGCTGCGCCTCGAATCGGCGGTGCCGGGCCGCCAGATGAAAGTGGTACTGAGGCACGCCCGGGATGCGTCCCAGCCGGCCATCCACGGCGCCGGTCTGGTCAGTGCCGACGAGAAGGTGTTTTCGATCGATGTCGTCACGCCTGCCGGCGTGCACCGACTTTCGCACAGCTGGCCCGAACTCAGTGCCGAACTGGCGACCTTCTCGGAATTTGACTGAGCCGCATTCGACTGAATCCGCATTCGACCGAGCCGCATCTGACTGCGCCATTCTCGACCGAGCCACTTTCGGGTGCGGCGCACGTCACCCATGCGTGACTGGCGGTACGCGCGCCGCCCCTCAGGACTTCGCGTTCGACGCTGACCGGAGTCCGACCGGCAAGCCGAGCGCGCGCCAGCCGTCGAGGCCCAGCTTTTCCAGCGTGTCGATGTTGCGCTCGTAGATGCTTTCCGCTTCCGGGAAAGCATCGACCGCGCGCGTGACACTGGCTTCGCGCAGCAGATGGATGGTCGGGAACGGCGCCCGGTTGGTGAAGTTGCCGATGTCGTCCGGCTCGGTGTCGGCGAACTGCCACAGCGGATGGAAGGCAGCGACCTGCAGCACGCCCTCGTGCCCATGCTCGGTCACCGCGTCATCGACCAGATCGAGCACGTCGTTGAAATCGAGAAAATCCTCGAGCAACGATGCATGCATGATCAGGGTGGTGTCCACCTGCTGCGGATCGGCTGCGGCGAGCAATTCGATCTCGCGGTCGATATCCTCCAGATAGCCATCCAGGTGCGTCGCCTCGCTGACCACGTAGCGCACCTGTTCCTTCACATACACCGCCTTGGCGAACGGGCACAGGTTGAGGCCGATCACGGCCTTCTCCAGCCAGTCGCGCGTCGCGGCAATCACTTCGTCCGCTGACGGCTTCGTTGCTTCACCCTTCGTTCGGTCCGTTGTCTCGTCCGTTGTTTCGTCCGTTGTTCTGTTTTTCGTCATGCGGTGAAGCCTTCGGTCAGGAATTGTTCGATCGGTGCAGTCTGCGCACGGTCCATGAACATCGGCGCGTGTCCGACGCCGGCGATTTCGAGCGTGCGGGCTTTCGGTCCGCGTGCGGCCATCTGCGCCAGCGTGTCGCGCGTCAGCAGATCCGATTCAGCGCCGCGCACGCACAGCGTCGGGCAGCGGATGGCATCGTAAAGATTCCACAGTTCGATATCGCCCAGAAACAGCATGGCCTGCATCGGCTTGGCGATGTCGGGGTCGTAACCCATTTCGAAGCCACCATCGGGCATCGGGCGCGTCGAATGCACGGTGAGGTGGCGCCACTGCGCGTCGGTCAGCGGCCCGAACGGCGCGCTGACTGCACGGATGTACCGGTCAGCCTCGTCCAGACTGGAGAACTTGGGCGCCTTGCCGACGTACTCCGCGATGCGCCGCAGGCTCACCGAGGTGACCACCGGCCCGACGTCGTTCAGCACCATGCGGGTGATCGGCGACTGCGGCAGCGCAGCCAGCGCCATGCCGATCAGGCCACCCATCGACGTGCCGAACCAATGCACCTGTTCGACGCCGAGGCGCGCGATCAGCGTCACCATGTCGCCGACGTACTGCGGCACGCCGTAATTCGCAGCATCCGGCAGCCAGTCGCTGCCACCGCGTCCGACCACGTCCGGGCACACCACGCGATAGTGCCGGGCGAGCTGCTGCGCGAGGAAGTCGAAGTCGCGCCCGACCCGGGTGAGTCCATGCACGCACATCAGCACGCGCGGATTCGCCGGATCGCCCCATTCCGCATAGGCCATGTGATGCAGCCCTTTCGGGTTGGCGCACTGCACGCGGTGCAGACGCGGCTGCGCGTCGCGTGGCACAGACGGCGCGCCGCCTAACCATGCCCGCAATCTGTCGATGACACCTGTCGCCATTGATCAAGCCCTGTCGGAAAAAACGTCTGCGGTGATCTGCTATCAGCGCGCATTCAGCGGGAGCGGCGCCCTTGTGGGGGCGACGCTGCAACAGGGCCGCTCCCGCAGGGGCTGTCCCCACGAACCCCGCTGCATTCATCGAGCCGCCGCCGGCTGCTCGACAACGCGATTGTGCCAGTAGCGCGCATCGATCTCGCGACTCACGCGGCGCTCGATGCCACCGGCGGTGAAATCGAACGCCACGGCGCCATGGGCGTCACTGCGCCACTGCAGCGTGCCCCGGTCCGCATAGCGTGCCTGCACTTTCGGATGCGGATGATTGAAGCGATTGCGGTAGCCGACGGCGTGCACGACATCGCTGGCGTCGACCGCCTCGACGAAGGCTTCCGTCGACGACGTGCGGCTGCCGTGATGCGGGCTCACCAGCAGATCTGCAGCCAGCGGCGCCGCCGCCTCGATCAGCGCCGCTTCACCGTCGGCCAGCACATCGCCGGTGATCAATGCCGACCCGTGGGCGCTGTCGATGCGCAGCACGCACGACAGCGCGTTGCTGCTGCGTGCGCCGGCTGCGACCGCGCCGGGCGGCGGATGCAGCATCGAAAAGCGCACGCCATCCACCGTCCAGCGCTGGCCGGCAGCGCAGTCCCGCGTGTCGGGCCGCGCCCGTCGCAGCCCGTCGTGTGCGGGCACCGACGACAGCACCTCGCCCACCGGCAGGCTGGCGAGCAGCGATGCGGCACCACCTGAATGATCGCCGTCGGCGTGGCTGACGATCAGGGTGTCCAGTTGCCGCACACCGATCGCCCGCAGATAGGGCAGCACGAGCCGCCCGCCGGCATCGGCTTCGGCGCCGTAGCGCGGACCGGTGTCGAACAGCAGGTCATGCTGCGCCGTCTGCACATGCACGGCCAGCCCCTGGCCGACGTCCAGCACGACCACCCGCATGTCGCCGGCGGCCGGCCGGGTGTCCGGCGTCATGAACAGCGGCAGCATCAGCGGCACGGCCAGCGCACGTCCGGGCCAGCCGCGCGGCGCCAGCAGGTTCGCCGCACCGAGCACCCCGCACACGACCGCCCAGCCGGCCGGTGCCGCGGCATGCCACAGCACCCAGTCGGGCGCGACCAGCCACTGCACCGCCCACATCAGCCCGGCGGTCAGGGCATGCGCCAGCCACAGGAGCGCATCGAGCGGCAGCACGATGGCGATCAGCACCAGTGGCGTGACGAGCACGCTGACCAGCGGAATGGCGAACAGGTTGATCAGCGGCGACACGAGCGACACCTGACCGAACAGCGCCATCATTGGCGGCGCCAGGCCAAGCGTGATCGCGGCCTGAGCGCCGAGCCAGCTGCGCACTGGATGCGGCGCTCCCAGATGGCCGGCGGCCGCGTAGAACAGCAGCGCCACCGCGCCGAACGACAGCCAGAAGCCGGGGTTCATCACTGCCATCGGGTGCAGCGGCAACACGATGCACACCGCCAGCGCGAGCGCATTGAAGGGTGATGAGAAGCGCCCGGCCAGCAAGGCCACCCCGGCAACCGCCAGCATGATCAGCGTGCGCTGCGCGGGAATGCCGAAGCCGGCCAGCGCGCAATAGGCGGTGGCGGCCATCAGCCCGGCGACGAGGCCGGCGCGCTGCGCGGCACAGCGCAGCGCCAGCGCGGGCACCCGGCGCCAGAGCGCCGACAGCAGCAGACCGGACAGTGCGGCGACCATCGTGACGTGCAGCCCGGAGATCGACACCAGATGCGTCAGGCCGGCGCGTTCGAACAGATCCCAGTGTGCCGGCGGAATCGCCCGCTGGTCACCGATCGCCAGCGCGATCAGCACGCCGGCCCACGGCCACGCCGGCACTTCGGCCTGCGCGTCGTCATGCATCAGCGCCGTAAAGCGCGACCGCACCGCGTCGCGCTGCGCGTCGATCCATGCGGTGAGGCCGCCCGCCCGTTCGGCGATCAGCCGCTGCGCCTGTCGTCCTTCGCCGCCGGCCCGCACATGGCCGGTCGCGCCGATACCGCGCTCGAACAGCCAGGCTTCGTAGTCGAAGCCGTGCGGGTTAATGTTGCCGTGCGGCCGCTTGAGGCGCACCCGCAGCTGCCAGCGGCTGCCGGCCTGCAGCGGCGGCGCCGCTCCCGATGCCGGCGAATCCGCGTCGCGACTGTCGTACCAGGTGAGGGCGATGCGCCGTGGCACGCCGGACGGCGCCTGCTCGACCGCAAGATCGAAGCGCTGGCCGCGCTCCACCCGCTGCGGCAGCCCCGCGATCACGCCAATCAGCTCGATGTCCCGCCCTTCGAGGGCGTGCGGCAGGCGGTCGGCCAGCGCAACGTGCCCGGCGGCACTGGCCCAGACGAAAGCGGCCAGTGCAACCGCGCCACCTGCCGCGGTGTCACAGGCTGCGCGCGCACGGAGCCTCGAAGCCATCAGCGCCAGCAGCAGCGCAAGGGCCGACAGGCCGTACAGCGTGGCAGGCGCGGGCAGTTCGGCCTGCCGCTGAGCGAGCCAGGTACCGGCAACAAGCGACAGCGCGACGGGCAGGATCATGACGATCGATTATCCCGTCACGCGCCCCGGAAGTCATTCGAACCACACCATTGCCATGCCGTCACGACGGCAGCGGATAATCCGCTCCGATGAAAAAAATCTTCCGGAAGTACATCCCCGACACCGAAACTCTGCGCGGCAATCGCTGGCTGGCACCCTTTGCCGACTGGCTCGGCCACCCCCGGTTGTGGCACCTGAACCGCCACAGCTGCGCCGGCGGCGTCGCGGTCGGGCTGTTCGCCGGACTGATTCCGGGGCCATTGCAGATGCTGGGGGCCGCCGGGCTGGCGGTACTGCTGCGCGTGAACCTGCCGCTGTCGATGGCCGTCACCTTCTACAGCAACCCGCTGACCATCGTGCCGCTGTACGCCTTCGCGTGGGGCTACGGCCGGCTGGTGATGCCGCTGCTCGGCCTGACCCTGCCACCCGGCGCCACCTTCCATGCGCCGCACATCCCGGAAGGCGCCGGATTCGGTGGCTGGATCAGCGCCTTGTTCGACTGGGTGATGGCACTGGGCGAGCCGCTGCTGATCGGCCTGCCGCTGCTGGCGGTGACGCTGGCGGCGATCGGTTACGTCACGGTGCTGGGGCTGTGGCGCTGGCACCTGTTGCGCAGCTGGCGCGTGCGGGCACAGCGGCGCAAGGCGCCGTGACACCACCCGCACGTCGATCATGCACCCTCACGTGTTCGCCGACCGGATCGCGAGCACGGCTCGCTCCTACAGGCAAAGCTTGGCTCCGCTGCGGGTGCGCCCCCCGGTCGCGATTCGCACGTCGATCATGCACCCTCACGTGTTCGCCGACCGGATCGCGAGCACGGCTCGCTCCTGCAGGCAAGCCATACCGCCCCTGTAGGAGCGCCCCCCGGTCGCGATTCGCGCGTCGATCACGCGACATCACGTGTTTGCCGACCGGATCGCGAGCACGGCTCGCTCCTGCAGGCAAGCCATATCGCCCCTGTAGGAGCGACCCCCAGTCGCGATCCGCGCGTCGATCATGCGACATCACGTGTTTGCCGACCGGATCGCGAGCACGGCGCGCTCCTGCAGGCAAGCCATATCGCCCCTGTAGGAGCGACCCCCGGTCGCGATCCGCGCGTCGATCACGCGACATCAGGTGTTTGCCGACCGGATCGCGAGCAGGGCTCGCTCCTACAGAGAACCGTGCCTCCGCTCTGCGGGCGCGCCCGCCGGTCGCGATCACGACGTTGATCATGCGCCGCTGTAAGCGGATCGAAGAGCTACTTTTCCACCAGCGTCAGAGACGTCCGTCTACCAGGCGCACGATGCGGTCCGCGCGCGCGGCGAGCCGCTCGTCGTGGGTGACGATCACGAAGCTGGTGCCGCGGGTGCGGCTCAGCGTCAGCATCAGGTCGAACACGCCATCGGCGGTCTTGCTGTCGAGATTGCCGGTCGGCTCGTCGGCCAGCACGCAGGCCGGCTGGGTGACCAGGGCGCGCGCGATCGCCACGCGCTGGCGTTCGCCGCCGGACATTTCGCCCGGCTGATGGTCCACCCGGTGCGCCAGCCCGACGTCGGCCAGCATGGCCGCCGCGGCTTCGCGCGCCTGCGGCCGTGACTGGCGGCGGATCATCAGCGGCATCGCGACATTGTCGAGCGCGGAGAACTCGGCCAGCAGATGATGGAACTGGTATACGAAGCCCAGCGAGCGGTTGCGCAGCGCGCCGCGCGCCGCCTCGCCCAGCGTCGAATACTGCTGGCCGAGCAGCGACACGCTGCCCGCAGTCGGCGTGTCCAGCCCGCCCAGCAGGTGCAGCAAGGTGCTCTTGCCCGATCCGCTGGCGCCGACGATGGCCACGCGCTCGCCGCGCAGCACCGCCAGATCGACGCCGGACAGCACCGGCACCTCGACCTTGCCCTGATGGAACACCTTGGTCAGTCCCTCGCACTTCAGCACGGCTTCATTCATAGCGCAGTGCCTCCGCCGGCTGCACGCGCGACGCGCGCCAGCTCGGATAGAGCGTCGCGGCCAGTGTCAGCAGGCCGCCGATGACGGTCACCGTCAGCACGTCGGACCACAGGATTTCCGACGGCAGCTCGGGAATGAAATACACCTCGGCCGACCACAGCGACACACCGGCGATGGCTTCGATGGCCGGCACCACGACGTCGAGATTGGACGCCAGCGCCACACCACCGGCCACGCCGAGCAGCAGGCCGCCGCCGCCGATGATGGCGCCCTGCACGATGAACACCGCCATCATGCTGGCCGGGCTGGCGCCCAGCGTGCGCAGGATGGCGATGTCCGCCTGCTTGTCGGTCACCACCATGATGAGCATGGACACGATGTTGAACGCCGCCACCGCGACGATCAGCATCAGGATGATGAACATCATGTTCTTCTCGATCGCGATGGCGCGGAAGAAATTGGCGTGCTGGCGCGTCCAGTCGCCGACCAGCAGACCGTCGCCCGACATCTGCGCGTGCAGATCGCGCGCCACGCGCGGCGCGTCGAACAGGTCGCCCAGCTTGAGCCGCACGCCCGACACGCGGTCTTCCATCCGGTACAGCGTCTGCGCGTCCTGCATGTGGATCAGCGCCAGACTGGCGTCGTACTCGAAATGCCCGGCCTCGAACACGCCGACCACCGTGAATTGCTTCAGCCGCGGCAGCACCGCCGCCGGCGTCACCAGACCCTGCGGCGCAATCAGCGTCACCTTTTCGCCGACCTGCACACGCAATGCACGCGCCAGTTCGATGCCCAGCACCACGCCGAACCCGCCCGGCTGCAGGTCGGCGAGATTGCCGGCGCGCATGTGCTGACTGAAATCGGCGACGCCATCTTCAGCCGCCGGCAGCACGCCGCGCACCATGGCGCCGCGCACCGTCTGGTCGAAGCTCAGCATGGCCTGCTCGCTGACATAGGGGGCTGCGGCCTTGACGTCGGTGTTCTGCAACGCGCGATCGGCCACCTGCTGCCAGTCGGTCAGTTCGTTGTCGTAGCCGGTGATCTGCACGTGTGACGCCACGCCGAGGATGCGGGTGCGCAACTCCTTCTGGAATCCGTTCATCACCGACAGCACCGTGATCAGCGCTGCAATGCCCAGCGCCAGACCGAGCGTGGAAATCAGGGAAATGAAGGAAATGAAGCCGTTGCGCCGTTTCGCCCGCACGTAGCGCAGGCCGAGCAGGATTTCATAGTTCATGGGGCAAGGATGGTACCGGTATCGGCGAGAGCGCGTCGTCCGCATCCGCTGACACGGCGAGCGAAATGGTTGCCCGGATGCGACGCTGCGGAGGGGAGCCGAGGGAGAGCGCTGCGCGCGGCCGCTCCACAGTCAGCGTTCCGGGGACCGTCAGGCCCGTTCGCCGCCGGCATCCGACAGGGTGCGCGCGAACAGCCTGTGCAATGGACCGCGCGCAGCATCGGCGCCGTCCATCTGCGCGCGCACGATGGCGCCTTCGATGGCCAGCAGCAGGTCGGCCGCCACGTCTCCGGGACAGGCCAGGCCGGCGTCTTCACACTGCTGTTCGATGCGCGCGGCCAGCGCGCGCTTGTGCGTCACGGTCATCGCCGGCGCGTCGGATCCCGCTTCGGCGTGACCGTTGATGAAGGCGCAGCCGCGGAAGCCGGGGCTGCGGAACCAGTCATCGAGTGCATCGGGCAGCGCAGCGAGCCCGTCGCGCGGCGAGCTCGACCCGCCGAGCCGACCTTCCAGCCAGGCCATCCAGCGCGCGTGGCGCAGGTCGAAGTAGGCGTCGATCAACGCCTGCTTGGACGGAAAGTGACGGTAGAAGGACATCTTGGCCACGCCCGACTCGGCGATGATGCGGTCGATGCCGGTGGCGCGCAGACCATGCCGGTAGAACAGCCGGTAGGCCGTTTCGAGCACGCGGGTGCGCGCGTCCTGCTCCGGCAGCGGGCCGGAGCCGGCGAGGTCGTCGAGGGTGAAAGTCATCTTCGCATGTTGACAGACAGACCTGTCTTGTTCAAGCATGTAGACAGATCTGTATCCCCGTCCTTTTTCCAACCCTGCCCGATGGAGCCCGCCATGACCGACGCCCCCCGCCCGCCGCTGCCCCCCTTCACCGCCGACACCGCCGCACAGAAGGTGCGCGCCGCCGAAGACGGCTGGAACAATCGCGACCCGCACAAGGTGTCGCTCGCCTATACGCCGGACAGCCGCTGGCGCAACCGCTCGGAATTCATCAACGGACGCGCCGAAATCGTCGATTTCCTGACCCGCAAGTGGGCGAAGGAACATGAATACCGGCTGATCAAGGAGCTGTGGTGCACCGGCGGCAACCGCATCGCCGTGCGTTTCGCCTACGAATGGCACGACGCCGACGGCCAGTGGTTCCGTTCCTACGGCAACGAGAACTGGGAATTCGACGAACGTGGCCTGATGGCGCGCCGCCACGCCAGCATCAACGATCTGCCGATCAGCGAAGCCGATCGGCTGTTCCGCTGGCCGCAGGGTCGCCGACCCGACGACCACCCGGGGCTGAGCGAACTCGGGCTCTGATGCTGCGCTGACTTTTCGTCACCGCCTTTTCGTCAACGCTTTTTCGTTCTTTCATCGACCTGACGGTGGCGCGCCCGGGCCACCGTCAGGGATACTGCAGGCCTTCGTCAACACGCCTCTCCCCCATGTCCAGCCTGCTATTCCAGCGCTATGCCCTCGGCCCGCTGCAGCTCCCCAACCGTATCCTGATCGCACCGATGTGCCAGTACTCGGCGCAGGACGGCTGCGCCACCGACTGGCATCTGATGCATCTGGGCCAGCTGGCGCTGTCCGGCGCCGGCCTGCTGATCATCGAAGCGTCGGCGGTCGAGCCGGAAGGCCGCATTTCGGCGCAGGACCTCGGCCTGTGGTCAGACGCCAACGAAGCGGCGCTGGCGCGCGTGCTCGAGACAGTGCGCGCGCATTCGAACATGCCGATCGCGATCCAGATCGGTCACGCCGGGCGCAAGGCGTCGGTCGCACGGCCATGGGAAGGCGGTGCGCAGATCGCACCCTCGGCCGGCGGCTGGCAGACAGTGGCGCCGTCGGCACAGCCGCATGCGCCGGGCGAACACCCGCCGGTCGCCCTCGATGCCGCAGGCCTCGAGCGCATCCGCACGGCGTTCGCCGATACCGCCCGCCGCGCGGCGCGGCTCGGACTGGACGCGATCGAAGTGCATGCCGCGCACGGCTATCTGCTGCACCAGTTCCTGACCCCGCTGGCCAACGCACGCGGCGACGAATACGGCGGTTCGCTCGACAACCGCATGCGCTTTCCGCTCGAAGTGTTCGATGCCGTGCGTGCCGCCTTTCCGGCCGACAAGCCGGTCGGTGTGCGCATCTCCGCCAGCGACTGGGTGGACGCCGGCTGGGATGTCGATCAGAGCGTCGTCTTCACGCAGGCGCTGAAGGCGCGCGGCGCAGCGTACATCCACGTGTCGAGCGGTGGCGCCTCGCCGCTGCAGCAGATTCCGGCGGTGCCTGGCTACCAGGTCGCATTCGCCGAACGCATCAAGCGCGACGGCGGCCTGCCGACCATCGCGGTCGGCCTGATCACCGAGGCGGAACAGGCCGAAGCCATCCTCGCCAGCGGTCAGGCCGATCTGGTCGCACTCGCCCGCGCCATGCTGTACGACCCACGCTGGCCCTGGCACGCCGCCGCGAAGCTCGGTGCGCAGGTCGACGCGGCTCCGCAGTACCTGCGCTGCCAGCCAAGGGAATTCAAGACCTTGTTCCGCTGATCGCGGCATGCAATCCCGTCCGTCAAACACGTGATGACGCATGATCGACGCGCCGATCGCGACCGGGGGTCGCTCCTACAGTAGCGACACGGCTCTGTAGGAGCGAGCCGTGCTCGCGATTCCGGTCGTCAAACACGTGATGGCGCACGATCAACGCGCCGATCGCGACCGGGGGTCGCTCCTACAGCAGCGACACGGTTCTCTGCAGGAGCGAGCCGTGCTCGCGATTTCGGTCGTCAAATACGTGATGACGCACGATCAACGCACCGATCGCGACCGGAGGTCGCTCCTACAGCAGCGGCACGGTTTTCTGCGGGAGCGAGCCGTGCTCGCGATTCCGGTCGTCAAACACGTGAGGGCGCACGATCAACGCACCGATCGCGACCGGGGGTCGCTCCTACAGCAGCGGCACGGTTTTCTGTAGGAGCGAGCCGTGCTCGCGATTCCGGCCGTCAAAACACGTGATGAGAGCGGAAGAGCACACGTCTGAACTCCAGTCACTATGCCTGAT
>JAEUNO010000012.1 GCA_016791045.1 Methyloversatilis sp.
CCCGCAAAAATGGACTTGTTTGTGGACTTAAAAGTCCCGGCTGTAGGCGGATCGCAGTGGACCGCGGCAGAACGTCAAAGAGAGGAAAAGTCTTTGTGTGGCAACGACTTGCAGACTCTCTTGGACTTCTGCGGAAGTCCGCAGAATGATGCGGTGGAGCGGGTGATGGGAATCGAACCCACGTATGCAGCTTGGGAAGCTGCCGTTCTGCCATTGAACTACACCCGCGACGCCGCGGATTGTACGCCGGAACCGGCAGTGACCGGAACGGCCGCGTATCCCGTCGCCGGGTGCGCAGCCGGGGTCTTTACTTCACTTCTATCGTGGCGCGCATGCCGCCGTCGGCGAGCTTTTTAGTCGATATCACGTCGTCGAACACGCCGGTGCGCACCGGCAGGAACCACCACTCTGTCGTGTGCCCGGCCGAAATCTCGATGCGGCGGATCGGACCGTAGACCTCGGCCACCACCTTGCCCGCCGCATCAAGTGCAACGACCTTGCGCGTGTAGACCGTGTCGGCCAGACCTGCCGAACCGAAGTAGTAGGGCTGGCTGCCCGTGTTTTCGAGCCGCAGCTTGTACAGCTTGCCGGCCTCCAGCGTCAGCGAATCGGGCGTGAAGCGGTGCTGGCCGTCGACGGTGCCCAGCTTGAGCGTGACGGTGACCGGTTCCTGTTTCGTCAGGTCGGCGGCCTGCGCAGCCGTAGCAGCGGCAAGTGATGCCATCAGGGCAGTGCGAATCAATCGGCCGATGCTGTTCACTACAAGTCTCCCGAGTGTCTGTACCGGCGCATGAGACCGCGCCGGGCAGGGTTTGTTGCGTAAAAGCCGCACTTCACGCCATTCGGGATTCTCTCCCTACTGCCATGCGGCATGCCTCTCTATATTGCGCCCGGCGTCAAAATCATTAGAGCACGAATAATTAATTGTCCAACCGAGGAGCTTACATGCACAAGCCCACGCTGCTTGCCGCAGCCATCGCCGGCTGTTTCATCCTTCCGTCGGCCGCTTTCGCGCAGGCCACTGCGCCGAAAACCGTCGAGGTCGATACGATCAACGTCCGCGGCAGCATCCTGCCCTACAAGCTCGAACACATTCCGGGTTCCACCTCGGTGCTCGAAACGGAACAGCTGGACGCCCAGCGTCCGTTCTCGATCAAGGAAGCGCTGCGCACCGTGCCGGGCGTGCATGTGGTCGATGAAGACTCCTTCGGTCTGGGCCTGAACATCGGTGTGCGTGGTCTTGATCCGCGCCGCAGTTCGCGCACGCTGTTGCTGGAAGACGGCATGCCGCTTTTCCTCGCGCCCTATGGTGACCCGTCCGCACACTATTCCACGCCGATCGACCGGGTGGAGCGTGTCGAGGTGGTGAAAGGCTCCGGTCAGGTGCTGTACGGCCCGCAGACCATAGGCGGCATGATCAATTTCGTCACCAAGCCGATTCCGAAGAAGGGCGTCGCCGGCAGCGTCAGCGCGACCTGGGGCAACAACGACTATCAGGGGCTGCAGGCCAATGTGGGCACATGGACGCGCACGGTCGAGCTGCGGATGATGGCAACAACGACTATCAGGGGCTGCAGGCCAATGTGGGTGTCGGGGGTGAGCGCGGCGGCATCATGCTCGACATCACCGAAAAGAAGGGCGACGGCGTGCGCAAGAACCACGACTTCGACGTGTTCGAGGTCGCCATCAAGGGCCAGCTGAACCTGACGAAGAACCAGACGCTGATCGGCAAGATCGGTTACTACAAGGAAGACTCGCACATCACCGAAACCGGTCTCGGTTCGGTCGAGTATGCGGAAGACAAGTTCCAGGCGCCGACCGGCAAGCAGGACCGCTTCCTGCACGAGCGCAATACCTTCCAGCTGCAGCACATCTATCAGATCAGCGATGCGGCCAAGCTGAGCACCCAGGCCTATTACGTGGATACGGACCGCGCCTCGTTCCGCCAGATCAACGATCCGGGCGGCTTGAACGGCCGTTCGGAGATGGACCGTTGCGACGGCGTCGTCGCGACCGAAGCGAATTCGCGCCTGTGCGGTGGCCGCTGGCGTCCGCGCAGCTACCAGTACTGGGGTGTCGAGCCGCGGCTCGATTTCAAGCACAACACTTTCGGCATCGCCAGCGATGCCGTGGTCGGCTTCCGCTACCATGAGGAAGACATCAACCGCGCCCAGTTTCGTGGTGCGGACCCGCGTTTCCAGAGCCAGAGCTTTGCCGAATCCTTCGCCGGCGTGAATGGCGGAACCGGCCACCGAGAACAGATCGACATCCGGGTCGAAGCCAAGTCCTATTACTTCCAGAACACCTTCTATGCGGGTGATTTCGCGATCACGCCGGGGGTGCGCTACGAAGACGTCCGGATCAAGACGGATGTGCGGCGAGCGGAGGGCCAGCCGCAGGACAACCCCGAGTCTTATCTGAACAACAGCCAGTCCAAGGTCATTCCGGGTTTCGGCATCGCGTGGAACGGCATCGACAACACGACGGTGTTCGCGGGCGTGCACAAGGGCTTTGCACCGCCGCGTCCGGACCGCGACATCGAAGCGCCCGGGGGCGCCAACACCGCCGTGGTCAGCAGGACCAAGCCGGAAGAAAGCACCAACTGGGAACTGGGCGTGCGCTCGAAGTACTTCAAGGGCATCGGTCTGGAGTCGACGCTGTTCCACACCGATTTCGACGAAATCGTCATCCAGGACAACGGCCGCTTCTTCAACGGTGGCGAGTCGCAGCAGACCGGTCTCGAAATGGCGGGCCGCATTGACTTCGGCCAGATCTGGAACACGACGCACAACATCTACCTGACGGCGTCCTGGACCAATCTGTTCACGGCCAAGTTCAAGAAGGACGTCGCGTCGGAGAACATTTCCAGCGGCAACCGGCTGCCCTATGCGCCGAAGCATCTGCTGTCGGTGGCGGTCGGCTATCAGAATCCGCTGGGCTTTGACGCCCGCCTCGGTGCCGACCGTGTCAGCGAGCAGTTCGCGGACGGCGAAAACACCACGGTGGAAGTGGACAGCGGTCAGGAAGGGACCATCCCGTCCTACACGGTGTTCAACGCGACAATGAATTTCCGTCCGCAAGGTTCGAAAACGAGCTATTTCCTGAGCGCCTACAACCTGACCGACCGCGAATATCTGGTCAGCCGGGTGGACGGCAAGTTCGCCGGCCGCGAACGTCAGGTGATCGCCGGCATCCGTTACGCCTTCTGAGCGCGTCACTCACCGTGCAAGGGCCACTCCCCGGAGTGGCCCTTTTTTTGTTTGCCGGGCGCGGCGGACGAGGTCAGCCATTCGCTGTAGACTTCACGGGTGACTTCCCACATGTCCTCCATCACCCTGAATGGCGAAACGCGGGCGCTGGCACCGGATACCACGGTCGGCGCGCTGCTTGCGGCACTCGATCTGGCCGGCAAGCGGGTCGCGGTCGAGCGCAATGGCTGCATCGTGCCGCGTGCGCAGCATGCCGATACGCGCCTGGTCGATGGCGACCGGGTCGAGATCGTCGTCGCGGTGGGTGGAGGCTGATCCGGACATAGACAGATGAGCAGCGATACATGGCAGGTCGGCCGCCGCACGTTTTCGTCGCGGCTGCTGGTGGGCACGGGCAAATACCGTGATTTCGACGAAACACGCGACGCGATCGAAGCGTCGGGCGCCGAAATCATCACGGTGGCGATCCGCCGCACCAATATCGGACAGGAACCCGGCCAGCCCAGCCTGCTCGACGTGCTGCCGCCGGATCGCTACACGCTGCTGCCCAATACCGCCGGCTGTTACACCGCCGACGACGCGGTACGCACCCTGCGTCTGGCGCGCGAACTGCTCGACGGCCACAATCTGGTGAAGCTCGAAGTGCTGGGCGACGCCGAAACACTGTTTCCCGATATGCCGCAGACGCTGGCCGCCGCCGAAACGCTGGTGAAGGACGGCTTCGACGTCATGGTCTATTGCTCGGACGATCCGATACAGGCCAAGCGGCTGGAAGAGATCGGCTGCGTGGCGGTGATGCCGCTGGCCAGCCTGATCGGCTCCGGCATGGGCATCCTGAATCCGTGGAACCTGCGGCTGATCATCGACAACGCCCGCGTGCCGGTCATTGTCGACGCCGGCGTCGGTACGGCTTCCGATGCCGCCATCGCGATGGAGCTGGGCTGCGACGGCGTACTGATGAATACCGCCATCGCCAGGGCACAGCAGCCGGTGCTGATGGCCAGCGCGATGAGGAAGGCGGTCGAAGCCGGTCGCGAAGCCTTCCTCGCCGGCCGCATGCCGCGCAAGCTGTACAGCGCTGCGCCCAGCTCGCCCAGCACGGGTCTGATCACGCCGGGCAGCTGAGCCGCCTTTTTCTTTGCCATTGTCCGACACTGCGGCCCGAGCGGGCCGCCCGCCTGATTGCCTTTCATGACCGATACCCCGGACAGCCCGGAACACCGCCACATCCGCAGCTATGTGCTGCGCCAGGGCCGCATGTCGCCGGCGCAGACGCGATCCATCGAAGAAGGCATGCCGCGCTGGGGCATCCCGTACGCGGCGAAGGCGATCGACTGCGCCGCCGTGTTCGGGCGCCATGCGCCGGTGGTGCTGGAAATCGGTTTCGGCATGGGCTTAACCACCGCCGAAATCGCGGCTGCGCGACCGGACACCGACTTCATCGGCATCGAAGTGCACGGCCCGGGCGTAGGGTCGATGTTCAAGCTGATCGCCGAACAGGGGCTGCACAACGTGCGGGTGATCCAGCACGATGCGGTCGAGGTACTGCGCGACATGATTCCCGCCGCCTCGCTGGCCGGCATCCACGTGTATTTCCCCGATCCGTGGCCGAAGAAGCGCCACCTGAAGCGACGGCTTATCCAGCCGCCGCTGGTGGCCCAGCTGGCGTCGAAACTGGCGCCCGGCGGCTATCTGCACTGTGCGACCGACATCGAGGACTACGGCCAGCAGATGCTCGACGTGCTGTCCGCCGAACCCTTGCTCGAGAACACCGCCGATGGCTTCGCACCGCGTCCGGACTACCGTCCGCTGACCAAGTTCGAAGCGCGCGGCCTGCGTCTCGGGCACGGCGTGTGGGACGTCATCTTCCGCCGCGTCGCCTAACGCTCCACACTGCAGCCAATCGTCGCGCCGTCGGCTCGACGATTCAGTCCAGAAAGCGCTGCAGCAGTTCGTTCAGGAAGCGCCTTCCGCGCAGCGTGGGGGTCACGCGGCCTGCCTCCAGTTCAAGCAGCCCGTCTTCGCGCGCCGCCAGCAGCCGCGGCATGAGCACGTCGAGCGGCAGGGCGGTATGGCGCTCGAACAGGTCGAGCGCGAAGCCGTCGTTCAGGCGCGCGGCATTCATCATGAATTCGAACGGCAGTTCGGACGTGCCGACCTCGCGTGACTCCTGCACGAATTCGCCGCGCGCAGCAGCTTCCAGGTAAGCGTTCGGATGCTTGTGCCGCATGTCGCGCCGCACCCGGTCGTGGAAACTCAGCTTGCCGTGCGCACCGGCACCGATCCCCAGATAGTCGCCGAACTGCCAGTAGTTCAGGTTGTGCAGGCACTGTCGGCCCGGTTGCGCGAAAGCCGATGTTTCGTAGTGCATGAAGCCGGCGTCCGCCAGTCGCGTCTCGATGGCCTCCTGCATGTCGGCCGAGGCGTCGTCATCCGGCAGCTCGGGGGGGTGCGCCGCGAACGGGGTATTGGGCTCCAGCGTCAGGTGGTAGCAGGACAGATGCGTCACCCCGGTGGCCAGTGCGGTGTCGAGGTCACGCAGCGCTTCGCGCATTGTCTGCTGCGGCAGGGCGTACATCAGGTCGATGTTCACCCGCTCGAAGGTGCGCTGCGCCAGTTCGATCGCGCGCCGTGCCTCCGTGGCGTCGTGGATGCGGCCGAGTGCGGCGAGGTGACGGTCATCGAAGCTCTGCACGCCGATCGACAGCCGGTTCACGCCGGCGTCGCGAAAGCCGGCGAAGCGGTCGGCTTCGACCGTACCCGGGTTGGCTTCGAGCGTGATTTCCGCACCCGGCGACAGATTCACGCGGGCGCGTACCGCCGTCAGCAGGCGGTCCAGCCCGGTGGGTGACATCAGGCTGGGCGTGCCGCCACCGAAGAAGATGCTGTGGATGCGCCGGCCCCAGATGTCGGGCAGCGAGGCTTCGAGGTCGGCGACCAGCGCCGTGAGGTAGGCGTCTTCCGGAATGCCGTCGCGCACCGCGTGGGAGTTGAAATCGCAGTACGGGCACTTGCGCACACACCACGGAAAGTGGATGTACAGCGCGAGCGGCGGCGGTACGGTGAATTCAAGTGCGGCCGGCTGATCGGCCGGCGAGTGCCCCGACCTGGGCGACCGCGCCGGGACCAGCGGAATGACCCGGCTCATCCGCCGGTGAGCGCCTGCAGCCGCGTCAGCAGGTGACGCATGGCCGAGGCGCGATGCGACAGCGTGTTCTTCAGTTCGGGCGCCAGTTCGGCGGCGGTCTGTTCGAGCGACGGCACCCAGAAGTGCGGGTCGTAGCCGAAGCCGGCATCGCCCCGCGGCGACTCGATGATTTCGCCGTGCCACTCGCCGTCCGCGATCAGCGGCCGCGGGTCATCGGCGTCGCATACCAGCACGATGACCGAATAGAAATGTGCCCGGCGATCCTCGATGCCATGCAGTTCGGACACCAGCTTCGCGTTGTTGGCGATATCCGACTTCGGCTCGCCGGCGTAGCGTGCCGACAGCACGCCGGGCCGCCCGCCGAGCGCCCGCACGCACAGGCCGGAGTCATCGGCCAGCGCCGGCAGACCGGTTTCGTGCGAGGCATGGCGAGCCTTGGCCAGCGCATTCTCGACGAAGGTGACATGCGGCTCGTCCGCTTCGGCGACACCGAGCGAGGCCTGCGTGACCACTTCGATGCCGAGCGGCGCCAGCATCGCCGACAGTTCGCGCAATTTGCCGGCGTTGTGGCTGGCCAGCACGAGTTTTTCGATTTTCATGGCAGCCCGAGTGCGCGCCGTTGTGCGGCGATCAGCCCTTCGATGCCGGCTTGCGCGAGATCCATCAGCGTGCCCAGCTCGGCGCGCGAAAACGTCTTGCCTTCGGCCGTGCCCTGCACTTCGCACAGACCGCCGCTGGCGGTCATCACCACATTCATGTCGGTGTCGCAGGCGGAATCTTCCGGATAGTCCAGATCGAGGATCGGCGTGCCTTCATGGATGCCGACCGACACGGCCGCCACCAGTTCGCGCAGCGGGTTGCGTTCGATCAGGCCCTGGCTCACCAGGCCGCTCAGCGCATCGTGCAGTGCCACGCAGGCGCCGGTGATGGACGCGCAGCGCGTGCCGCCATCGGCCTGCAGCACGTCGCAGTCGAGCGTGATCTGGCGTTCGCCGAGTGCGACCAGATCGGTGACCGAGCGCACGCTGCGGCCGATCAGGCGCTGGATTTCCTGCGTGCGCCCGCTTTGCTTGCCCTTGGCGGCTTCGCGCGCGCTGCGCGTGTGGGTCGAGCGCGGCAGCATGCCGTATTCGGCGGTCACCCAGCCCTGGCCCTTGCCGCGCAGGAAGGGCGGCAGGCTTTCCTCGACGCTGGCGGTGCACAGCACGCGCGTGTCACCGACTTCGATCAGGACCGAGCCCTCCGCATGCTGCGTGAAATTGCGGGTGATGCGCAGCGTGCGCGCTTCGTCGGGCCGGCGGCCACTGGGTCGGGTCACTGTCACTGTCCTTTGGAGGAATACTTGTTGATGGCGGAATTGATTTCGGAGATGGCCGCCTCGATGGCCGACTCGTCCCAGTCCTCGCGGATCGGCACGCGGTCGCCGAAGCCTTCGAGCACCGTGGTGTGGCGGTCCAGCGGCAGGGTTTTGGTCGTGACCGAGCCGCGGGGTTCCTCGGCATAGCTGTCGTGCCAGTTCAGCGCAACCATGGTCAGGTTGTCGCAGGTTTCGCCACCGGCGGCCTCGGCGCTGTCCATCACCCGCGGTACGGCCTGCATCACGTCGATTTCGGTGAACAACCTGAGCAACTGGTCATTGCCCAGCGGCCCCCACACACCGTCGCTGCACAGGAATACGGTGTCGCCGGCGAGCAGCGGTGTCTTGCGCGAATACTCGATCTGCGGCGCGATCGGGCCGCCGAGGCAACTGTAGATGCGGTTGCGGTGCGGATGGGTCATCGCGCCGTCCTCGTCCAGCAGGCCGCGGTCGATCATGCGCTGCACGCGCGAATGGTCGCGCGTCTGCGTCATCACGTGACCGGCGCGCAGCACGTACAGCCGTGAGTCGCCGGCGTGCGCCCAGTAGGCGACCGAATCCTGGATGACGCAGGCGACGCAGGTGGTGCGCGGGCCATCCTCGATGTCGCGCTCGTCGGCGTAGTCGAGAATGGCGCAATGCGCATTGGTCAGGCCGCGCGACAGGAACAGGAACGGATCGGCCAGGCGCGGTTTGGCTTCGCGCTGGAAGGATTCGACCATGTACTGGACCGCGATCTGCGCCGCGACCTCGCCCTGGAGGTGGCCGCCCATGCCGTCGGCGATCACCATCAGCAGTGCATCGCGCGAATACGAATAGGCCATGCGGTCCTGATTGGACTTGCGCTTGCCGACCCGGCTTTCCTGAAAGATCGTGAATCTCATTTGCCCACCAGCGCGCTCAGCCGGGCGCGTACGCGGTCCAGCCAGTTGTCTTCGGTGCTTTCGACCGGTGCCACGGGCTCGACCTGATCGCGCTCCCACGTCGCCAGCGCCTTCTGCAGCGCAAACACGCTTTGCGGCCGCTTCAGATGGTTCAGATCCATGCACCAGTCTATGGTTTCGAGCAGTTGCGGCGAGTACTGACCGATCCAGCGCTGCGACGCGAGGATCACGCTGTCGCTGTCCAGCCGCTGGTCGGCGGCCTGCGGCGGTCCGCCCGACAGGCAGGCGTACATGCTGGCACCCACGCTGTAGATGTCGCTCCACGGACCGAGCAGGTCGCGGTTGCGGTAGTGCTCGGGCGCCGCGAAGCCGGGCGTGTACATCGGCTTGAGCATCGGCGTGTCGGCCATCAGCGTGGTGCGCGCGGCGCCGAAGTCGAGCAGCACCGGCGAGCCGTTGTTGCGCAGATAGATGTTCGACGGTTTCAGATCGAGGTGCAGCAACTTGTGCGCATGCACTTCGCGCAGGCCGTTCAATAGCCGCGTGAACACATAGCGGATGAAGCTTTCGCGAATTTCGCCGCGCCGGCGCGTGATGTACTCCTGCAGCGTGCGGCCGCGCTCGTAGCGCATCACCATGTAAACGGTTTCGTTGGCGCGAAAGAAATTGAGCACGCGCACCACATTCGGGTGATTCAGACCGGCGAGCGCCCGGCCTTCCTCGAAAAAGCACTTCATGCCGTAGCGGAAGGCAGGCAGAAACTCTTCGGGAATGTTCGGCGTGATCTGGCCGTCTTCGCGCAGCGCCAGCGCGTTCGGCAGGTATTCCTTGATGGCCACCGCCGTCTCATCGCGGTCGTGCGCCAGGTAGACGATCGAAAACCCACCCAGGCTCAGTTGGCTATGGATGCGGTACTGATCGAGTTCGAAGCCCGGCGGCAGGGCGCAATTGACTTGTGGGGGCATTCTGCGGGCCGCTATGATCCTGGTTTTGGCGCGATTCTGGGCGTTTGGTAACACGCTGTAAAGCTGCCCGACAGCCACTCAGGCGATCGCGCAGACCATCAGTTACCACGCGGATCATGCCTGACAATCAGAGAGGGAAACATCGCGTGGGAAGCATTCACAGCATGACGGGTTTTGCGACAGCTGCAGTGGCTGTCGGCCAGACAACGCTGAACCTTGAGCTGCGGACAGTTAATTCTCGTTTCCTCGACCTGCATTTCCGCCTGCCCGACGAATTGCGCGTCGCCGAGCCGCTGCTGCGCGAACAGATCACCGGCACGCTGTCGCGCGGCAAGGTGGATTGCCGCGGCGGCCTGCAGGCAGGCGGCGACAGTGCGCGCGAACTGGCGCTCAGCGCGCCGCTGCTGGCCCGGCTGGTGGCGCTCGATGCCAGCGTGCGCGACGCCCTGCCTGACGCCGCGCCGCTGTCGGTGGCCGAAGTGCTGCGCTGGCCCGGCATGCTCGGTGACGAGGCGGTGTCGGCCGAAGCGCTGCTCGAAGCGGCCGGTCGCGCCGTGCGGCAGGCGCTGGGCGAACTCACCGCATCGCGCCAGAGAGAAGGTGTGCGGCTCGCCGCGATGCTGATGGAACGCGTGACGCGCATGCGCGAACTGGTCGCCCAGGTCACGCCGCGCGTACCGGAAGTGGTGCAGGAATATCAGGCGAAGCTCACCCAGCGCCTGCAGGAAGCAATCGGCAGCGCAGACGACGAGCGCATCCGCACGGAAGTCGGCCTATTCGCGGTGCGCATCGATGTGGCCGAGGAACTGAACCGCCTGAGCGCGCACCTCGAGGAAGTGGAGCGCATCCTCTCGAAGGGTGGCTCCGCCGGCAAGCGGCTCGACTTCCTGATGCAGGAACTGAACCGCGAAGCCAATACGCTGGCGTCCAAATCGGTCGCGCAGGACGTCGGCAATGTGGCGATGGAACTCAAGCTCCTGATCGAACAGATGCGCGAGCAGGTGCAGAACATCGAGTAGGCGCACGCGGCATGGTCGCTGCCGCGCCTGTCGTCACGACAGCAGTCCGGCCGTGTGCCGCGCGATCATCCACTCTTCGTTGGTCGGAATGACGCACACGGCCACCCGGCTGTCCGGTTCGCTGATGCGGGTTGCGCCCGCCACATTGGCGGCCGCGTCGAACGCGACGCCCATCCAGCCCAGTGGCTGGCAGATCCGCTCGCGCACGGCGGCCGCGTGTTCGCCGATGCCGCCGGTGAATACCAGCGCGTCGATGCCTTCGAGGGCGGCGGCCAGCGAGCCGATCTCCCGTACCGCCCGATAGCAGAACAGATCGACCGCCTGTGCCGCCTCGGCGGTATCCGATGCGAGCAAGGTGCGCATGTCCGAAGACAGCCCCGACACGCCGAGCAGGCCGGATTCGCTGTACAGCAGGCGGGTCAGCGCCTGTGCGTCCATGCCATGCCGTTCCATCAGGTAAAGCAGTACGCCGGGGTCGAGGCTGCCTGAGCGGGTGCCCATCATCAGACCGTCGACCGCGGTGAATCCCATGCTGGTTGCCTGGCTTCTGCGCGCGACCATGCCGCACATCGACGCACCGTTGCCGAGGTGCGCGACGATCACCCGTCCGTCGGCCTGGGCGGCTGGCAGCTGCTGCGGCAGCACGTCGGCGATGAATTCGTACGACAGGCCATGGAAGCCATAACGCAGCACGCCTTCGTCGGTGATCCGGCGCGGCAGCGCGAACATCTGTGCAAGGTCCGGCTGCGTGCGGTGGAACGCTGTATCGAAGCAGGCCACCTGCGGCACACCGGGCAGCGCACGCGCCATCGCATCGATGCCGGCCAGGTTGTGCGGCTGATGCAGGGGCGCCAGGGGAACCAGATCACGCAAGGCGGCGATCACCTGCGCATCGAGCAGGACAGGTGCCGAGAATTGCCGCCCGCCGTGCACCACGCGATGACCGACCGCCGTGATGCGCAAGCCGGCATCGCAGTCATGAAGCCAGTGCGCCAGATGGCGCAGCGCCTCGCGGTGCTGCAGTTCCGCCGACCCCTTGACGGGCAGCTCGACATCCTCCAGCCGGTTGCCTGCCGCATCCTCTGCCGTCAGGCGGAGCGGCCGCCCGGCCGCTCCGATGCCATCGATGCGGCCGGTCATGCGGGCGTGCTGCGGCACGTCGCGCGGGTTCGCCGGCAATTCGAACAGCGCGAACTTCACCGAACTGGAGCCTGCGTTGAGCGTCAGCACGGCATCGCTCATGCATCGCTCCGGGTCACTGCATTGCGCTTTGCGTGTGCCATGACGACGGCGATGGCGGTCGACGTGGTCCGGGTCTCGGCGGAGTCGGCACGACTGGTCAGCACGAACGGTACGCGGGCGCCCAGAACGATGCCGGCAGACAGCGCCTCGGCGAGGTACTCCAGCTGTTTCGCGAGCATGTTGCCCGACTCGATGTCGGGCACCACCAGGATGTCGGCCTGTCCGGCCACCACCGACCGGATGCCCTTGGTCAGCGCCGCCGCTGCCGAGATCGCGTTGTCGAAGGCCAATGGACCATCGAGCAGCCCGCCCCGGATCTGACCGCGGTCCGCCATCTTGCACAATGCGGCGGCGTCGAGCGTCGACGGCATCGCCGGATTGACCGTTTCGACCGCGGCAAGCAGGGCGACCCTGGGCTCCGGAATGTGCAGGATGTGCGCGAGGTCGATCGCGTTCTGCACAATGTCGGCCTTTTCCAGCAGCGTCGGCGCCACATTGATCGCCGCATCGGTGATCAGCATCAGCCGCGGATAGGTCGGCACGTCCATCACGAACACATGGCTCATGCGGCGTGCCGTCCGCAGGCCGGTGTCCTTGCGGATCACCTCGCTGACCAGTTCATCGGTGTGCAGGCTGCCCTTCATCAGGGCTTCGCACTCGCCGGCGCGGCACAGCGCCACCGCGCGCTCGGCCGAGGCATGGCTGTGCAGGGTGTCGACGATCCGGCAATCGCCGAGATCCATGCCGAACTCCTCGGCCAGCCGGCGGATTTTCGGCTCGGGGCCGACCAGCGTCGGCACGATCAGGCCACGGTCTCTCGCCAGCAGGGCGCCGCGCAGCGATTCCGCGTCGCAGGGATGCGCCACCGCCATCGAAATCGGCGTCAGGCCGTGCGTGATCTGCATCAGGCGTTCGAAGCGCGTCTTCCTCGTGTCGGACAGCCGGAATTCCGGCAACTCCGTCTTGACCAGCCGGACCTTGTCGCTCGGCGCCAGTACTTCCGCCGTGCCGTGAATCACCTTCTCTCCATGCTGATTGATGCACACGCAGTCGAGGATCATGTGCTTGTTGTGATCGAACTTGCGATCGCAGCGCACCGTCACGGTGACGGTATCGCCGACCCGTACCGGACGGCTGAAGTGCAGTGTCTGGTCGACGTAGATCGTGCCGGGACCGGGAAACTGGGTGCCCAGCAGGGTGGAGATCAGCGCGCCGCCCCACATGCCGTGGGCGATGACTTCGGTGAAGATGGACGAGCGGGCGTATTCGGCATCGACGTGCGCCGGGTTGATGTCGCCGGACATGATGGCGAACATGTGGATGTCTTCGTTGCGCAGCGTGCGCAGCAGGGTGGCCGTGTCGCCCACGGCGATTTCGTCGTACGTGCGGTTTTCTATCCAGAGCGAATCGGGATCGGTGACGTGGTTCATGAGCTGTCCGCGTTCAGGGTGTATCGGTATTGTCGGGAAGGTACGTGCCGCGGCTGATGGGCCGGGCGCCGGTTCAGCCGGCAGCGCCCGGGGTCTGCGTCCGCATCAAGCCATGATGTTGTGACCGCCGTCCACATAGAAGGTCGAGCCGGTCAGGCGGCGCGCGTAATCGGTGGCGAGATAGGTCAGGGCGACGCCCACATCGTCGATGTCGACCAGCTGGCCGATCGGCGACTTCTGGACTGCTTCGTACATCAGTTCATCGAATTCCTTGAGTCCGGATGCCGCCCGGGTGCGCAGCGGCCCCGGCGAGATGGCATGCACGCGGATGCCCTTCGCGCCAAGTTCGAACGCCAGATAGCGCACGGACGCCTCGAGCGCCGCCTTGCACGGGCCCATCACGTTGTAGTTGGGCACCACCTTGTTGGCACCCATGTAGCTCATCGCGAACAGCGAGCCGCCGTCGGTCATCAGCGGCGCCGCTAGGCGCGCCATGCGGATGAAGGAATGACACGACACGTCCATGGCCTTGGCGAATGCATCGGCCGGGCAATCGATCAGACCGCCGGCCAGCGCCTCCCTGGGCGCAAACGCGATCGAGTGCAGCGCAATGTCCAGGCGATGCCATGTGGCGTGGATCGCCGCAAACGCGTCTTCCATCTGACCTGCCACCGACACGTCGAGCGGCAGCAGCAGTTCGGCGCCGAGCTCCTGCGCGAGCGGTTCGACAAAGGGTTTCGCCTTGTCGTTGAGATAGGTGATCGCCAGTTCAGCACCCGCCGCGTGCAGGGCACGCGCGCAGCCCCAGGCGATCGAGTGCTCGTTGGCGACGCCGATGATCAGCGCCCGCTTGCCGCTGAGCACACCCTTGTTTCTGTTGGACATTTCGGACCTTTGTGTGTGGTGAATGTACCTGCGCAGGTCAACGGTGGGCCGCGAACAGGCCCGCGTACGTATGATTGCGGCGGATTCTTGCGCGTTGATGGCAGCAGGTCATCGATCGGCAGGGTATCTGGCCGGTGCGTCACGTCCGACCAGCGGTGTCGTTCCAGACCGCCCCGCCCGGATGCCGACCGCACGGAACGGAGTGCCCTGCCGTGTCGTCATCAGTAGAATCGACGTCTTTCCGCTGCATCAGTTCGACCCATCATCCACGGATCGGCGCCATCGCACCGATCCCGTTTACACCGAACATCACTGAATCATGGCAACTCGCGGCCTGCTTTTCATCGTCAGCGCGCCTTCGGGCGCCGGCAAGACCACCCTGGTGCGCGGTCTGCTCGAACGCGACCCCGGGATACAGCTGTCGATCTCGCACACGACGCGCGCCGCGCGGCTGGGTGAAGTCGACGGCGTGGCCTATCATTTCGTGTCCGCCGCTGTTTTCGACGCGATGCGCACGGCGGGCGACTTTCTCGAGTGGGCCCAGGTTCACGGCAATTGCTATGGAACGTCGCGCCACTGGCTCGACGAACAGCTGTCGGCAGGCCGTGACGTACTGCTGGAAATCGACTGGCAGGGCGCGCAGCAGGTGCGCACGCTGTTTCCCGACGCGGTCGGCATCTTCATCCTGCCGCCTTCCCTTGACGCGCTGTCCGCGCGGCTGAACGGGCGTGGACAGGACGCTGCCGACGTCATCGAGCGTCGGCTGGCCGCGGCGCGCGACGAGATACGTCATCTTCACGAATTCGATTTCGTTATAATCAATGACATACTGAGTCAAGCTCAAGCTGAGCTGGTGACTGTCGTGCAGGCCGCGCGCCTGCTGACAACCAGCCAGATGGCGCGGCATCCTGAAACATTCAAATCACTGGGCATCGACTGAACATGGCACGCATCACTGTTGAAGACTGTCTCAAGCGCATCCCCAACCGTTTCCAGCTGACGCTGGCGGCCACCGTACGTGCGCGTCAGCTCGCTGCCGGCAGCACGCCGCAGGTCGAAGCCGAGAACGACAAGCCCACCGTGGTTGCGCTGCGCGAAATCGCCGCCGGCAAGTTCGGCGTCGAAATCCTGAACCGGGGTCAGGTCTGATGCGACCGGGCCTCAGGCACTGAACTGAACCATGCGGCCGGTGGACGACATACTCATGCCCACCCCGGTCATACAGCCTTCGCCTGAAGCACCCGTTGTCGCCCTCGGTCTGGCCGACAACGACCCCCATGCGGGCAATCCCGCCGGTCCCCACGGTGGAGACTTCGATCGCCTGATCGGGTCCATTTCCGCCTATCTGCGGGAAGAGGACGTGCAGCGCGTGCGCGATGCCTACGCGCTGTCCGCCAGCGCACACGCAGGCCAGTTCCGGATGAGCGGCGAGCCCTACGTGTCGCATCCGGTCGCGGTGGCGGAAATCCTCGCCGGCTGGCAACTCGACAGCCAGGCGCTGTGCGCCGCGCTGCTGCACGACGTGATGGAAGATACCGACATCACGAAGGAGGAGATCGCCGAACGTTTCGGCAGGGTGGTCGCTGAACTGGTCGATGGCGTGTCCAAGCTCGACAAGATCGAGTTCCAGTCGAAGGAAGACGCGCAGGCGGAAAACTTCCGCAAGATGTTGATGGCGATGGCGCGCGACGTGCGCGTCATCCTGATCAAGCTGGCGGACCGCACGCACAACATGCGCACGCTCGGCAGCGTGCGGCAGGACAAGCAGCGGCGCATCGCGCGCGAAACGCTCGAAATTCACGCACCGATCGCCAACCGCCTCGGCCTGCATGCGGTGTATCGCGAACTGCAGGATCTCGCCTTCCAGGCCATGTACCCGCTGCGCTACCGGGTGCTCGACCGCGCGATGAAGGCGGCGCGCGGCAACCGGCGCGAAGTGGTCGGCAAGATCACCGACGCCATCCGTACCCGCCTGCCCGAGCGCGGGCTGGAAGCCGACGTGTTCGGGCGCGAGAAGAGCCTGTATTCGATCTTCCGCAAGATGCGCGACAAGCACCTGACGTTTTCGCAGGTGCTCGACATATACGGCTTTCGCGTGGTCGTGCCGGATGTGGCCGCCTGTTACCTGACACTGGGTGCGTTGCATGCGCTGTACAAGCCGGTGCCCGGCAAGTTCAAGGATTACATCGCGATCCCGAAGGCCAACGGCTACCAGTCGCTGCACACGACGCTGATCGGCCCGTTCGGCACGCCGGTCGAAGTGCAGATCCGCACCTCCGAAATGCACCAGATCGCGCAGAACGGCGTCGCGTCGCACTGGCTGTACAAGGACAGCGAACAGTCGCTGGATGATCTGCAGGCCAATACGCACCGCTGGCTGCAGTCGCTGCTCGAACTGCAGAGTTCGGCACCGGATTCGGCCGAATTCCTCGAGCACGTCAAGATCGACCTGTTTCCGGGCGAGGTTTACGTGTTCACGCCCAAGGGCAAGATCATGTCGCTGCCGCGCGGTGCGACGGCGGTCGACTTCGCCTACGCGGTGCACACCGACGTCGGCCATTGCTGCGTGGCCTGTCGCATCAATCACGAGCTGATGCCGCTGCGCAGCGAACTGAACAGCGGCGATCAGGTGGACATCATCACGGCGACGCACCCCAATCCGAATCCGGCCTGGCTCGGCTACGTGAAGACCGGCAAGGCGCGTGCGCAGATCCGCCACTTCCTGAAGAACATGCAGGTCGAGGAATCGGCTCAGCTCGGAGAACGGCTGCTGACCCAGGCGCTGCGCCAGTTCGGCGTCACGCCGGACGAAATCAGCGATGTGTCGTGGACACACTGGCTCGAAACGGCCGATATCCGCAACCGCAAGGACGCACTTGCCGACATCGGCCAGGGCAAGAGCTCGGCCACCTTCGTCGCCCGCAGCCTGCTCGAGCTGCAGACGGCGCGCGAGGCCGGCAGCGGGATCGAGGTGCCTGAAAGCGCGCTGCTGATCCGCGGTTCCGAAGGCATGGCGGTGCAGATTGCGCGCTGCTGTCAGCCGATACCGGGCGACCCCATCGTCGGCCAGATGCGCAAGGGCTCCGGCCTGATGATCCATGCGCACGACTGCCCGACGCTGCGACGCAACCGCAAGGAAGGCGACCAGTGGGTCGATGTCGAGTGGGAGCGCGACACCAGCCGGGTGTTCGAAGTCGGTATCCGCGTCGTGTCGGCGAATCGACCGGGCGTACTGGCCAAGGTGGCGTTCGAGATCGCGGAATGCGGCGCCAACATCCAGAATGTCGGAATGGAAGAAGACGGCAGCCTGTACACGCAGATTCATTTCACGCTGCAGGTGAGTGATCGCGTGCATCTCGCGCGCATCATGAAGGGCTTGCGGCGCGTACCGGAAGTGGTACGCATCAACAGGGTGCGTGCCGGCAGCGAAAAGGCCGAAGAGGGCCGCAGAGGCACGCAGCAGTAGTCATCGAATTTTCTGTATGGAGTCTGAAGTGGCTGATTACGAATCGGATCACACGCGTTTCATGCGTGAGTACCTGGAAAAGAATCCGGAGCAGGTTGAAGAGCAGCGCAAGGGGCGCGCGCTGTGGTGGGACAAGCCGCAGGACCTCGAAAGCCAGCGCCGCTTCAACGAAGCCAGGGTGCCGCAGAAGGCCTACCCGTATCAGGCTGACCTGACGCCGGGCGAATCACACTGAATCCGCCGCCGGATCCGTCACGGCGCACGTTCGTGGTCGGCCGATGAGCCTGCTTGACACGCCGCTGGCCATTGTCGATCTGGAAACGACCGGCGGCGACCCGGCGCTCGATCGCATCACCGAGGTCGGCATCGTGCTGGTGGATGGCGACCAGCGTGTCGAATGGTCCAGCCTGGTCAATCCGGGCATCGCGATTCCCGGCAACATCCAGCGTTTCACCGGCATCACCGATGAAATGGTGCGCCGGGCGCCCCGCTTTGCCGATATCGCGCAGCAGGTGTCGACGCTGCTGCATGGCCGTCTGTTCGTCGCCCACAACGCACGCTTCGACCACGGCTTCCTGCGCAACGAGTTCGCCCGCCTGTCGCTGTCCTTCGCGCCGCGCGTGCTGTGTTCGGTCAAGCTGTCGCGCGCGCTCTACCCCGGGCATCCGCGCCACGGACTGGATGCCGTGATGGAACGGCTGGGCCTGAACTGCGATGCGCGTCACCGCGCGCTGGGTGATGCTCGAGTGGTGTGCGATGTGCTCGACATCGTGAAGCGCGATTTTCCGGTCGCGCAGATCGATGCGGCCATCCGCAAGTCCGGGCTCACCGCTTCACCGGTGCCCGGCTTCGCACCGGGCGCCGTGGGAGATCCGCCGGAGGCGCCCGGTGTCTATCTGTTCTACGGCGCACCCGCTGCGCCCGGCGTCGGCGCAGACCTGTTGCCGGCACCGGTCGAAACCCCGCTTTTCGTCGGGCGCAGCCGTAATCTGCGTTCGCGTGTGCTGTCCCACTTCAACGGTCCGCAGAAGGCGGGTCAGGCGGCGCGTCTGGCGCGCGAAACGCGGCGCGTCGAATGGACCGAAACGGCTGGCGAACTGGGTGCCCTGCTGCTCGAAGCGAAGCTCGTGAAACAGCTGCAGCCGCCGTACAACAAGCCGGCGCGCGCTGCCGGTCCGGCCGTTGCGCTGCACGTGCGCGGGGAGCCGGGCAGCTCGGTCGCTGCTGGAGAGGCGGCGCTGGTCGTGGTCGATCTCGACCGCGTCGCGCCGCAGCAGCTGAGCGGTCTGTACGGCCCGTTCCGTTCGCGTCGCGACTGCATGGCGGCGTTGCGCGAAATGGCGACTGCGTGGCAGCTGTGCCCGAAGCGCATCGGTCTGCAGGGATACGAAAGACGCACTGCCGCCTGTGTAAACGTGCAGACCAAGCGCTGCCGCGGCGTGTGCTGCGGTCGCGAGGACGCGCGGCAGCACGATCTGCGGCTGATGAGCGCGCTGGATGGATTGCGCGTACCGGACTGGCCGTGGCCGGGCCGGGTGGTGGTACGCGAACGACGACCCGGAACTCAGCGTGGCGACCGTCACTGGCTGTCCCACTGGTGCTACCTGGGCAGCGCGGCCGAAGAAGCCGATGCCTTGCCGGCAGGTGCCGCCGCGCACTTCGACTACGACCACTACCGCATCCTGCGACGCCATCTGGAAGTGCTGCCGGTCGAGGCGGTCGAGCCGCAATAGGGTGAAGCTGGAGCCGCGCTCAGTGCCGTCCGGCGAGCAGCTGTCGCAGTGAATCGAGCGGCATCGGCCGCGCGAACAGGAACCCCTGTCCTTCGGCGCAACCGAGACCGGCGAGAAGGTCGGCCTGGGCATCGAGTTCAATACCTTCGGCAATGGTGCTCATGCGCAGCGACCGGCCCAGCGTGAGCATGGCGTCGATCATGGCGCGCGCATCGTCGCTTTCGGTGAGATCGATGATGAAGGAACGGTCGATCTTGATGCGGTCGATCGGCAGACCGCGCAGCACGCTCAGCGACGAGTAGCCGGTGCCGAAATCGTCCAGGCCTATCGATACGCCGAGCTGCTTCAGTG
Source organism: Methyloversatilis sp. (assembly GCA_016791045.1). Classification (GTDB taxonomy): domain Bacteria; phylum Pseudomonadota; class Gammaproteobacteria; order Burkholderiales; family Rhodocyclaceae; genus Methyloversatilis. The sequence continues at coordinate 19,690 of JAEUNO010000012.1, forward strand.
CGTCGAGGATGCCGGCGCTGCGTTCGATCACCTGCAAAGTGGATTCGGTGATTTCCAGCTCCAGTGACGCAGCGGGGAAGCCGGTTTCGGCCAGCACGTCGAGTACCTGGGCGACGAAGTCGTCGCGCAGGAACTGGCGTACCGACACATTCACCGCCAGCCGCATCTGATGGCCCTCGCTGTCCGCCAGTCCGACGATGTTGTGGCAGGCGCGGCGCAGCACCCACAGCCCCATCGCCTCGATGATGCCGCTTTCCTCCGCCACCGGCACGAAGCGTGACGGCGACACCATGCCCCATTCCGGATGCGCCCAGCGCACCAGCGCTTCCACGCCCACGATGCGACGGTCGCCCAGACGGAGCTGCGGCTGGTAATGCACCTCCAGCGCATCGGCATCGATGGCGCGCCGCAGGCCCTGCTCCATCTGCATGCGTTCATGGGTGTGCTCCGACATGTCCTCCGAAAAGAACTGGTATCGGTTGCGGCCCTGCGACTTGGCCGAATACATCGCGATGTCGGCCGCCCGCATCAGTACATTGCGGTCGATGCCGTGGTCCGGGAACACCGCGATGCCGATGCTGGCGGAGATCCGGATCTGTTCCTTGCCCAGGTCAAACGGCTCGTTGAGCGCATTGAGCAGCTTGAGTGCGAGGCGGGACGCTTCTTCCGGCTGGACGCTGCCGGTGAGCACGACGAACTCGTCACCGCCCAGTCGGGCCAGCGTATCGCTGCGGCGCAACACCGCGCGCAGGCGCTGCGCCACGGTGCGCAGAAGATCGTCACCGACGGCATGGCCCAGCGTGTCATTCACCCCCTTGAAGCTGTCCAGATCGAGAAACAGGAGAATGCAGCGATGTTCCAGGCGACGCGCCTGTTCGATCGCCTGTTCGAAGCGGTCGTCGAACAGCAGCCGGTTGGGCAGATCCGTCAGCGCGTCGTGATGGGCCAGATGGTTCAGCTTGGCTTCGATCTGGTGGATGGCCGTGAAGTCCGACAGTGCGGCGACGAAGTGGGTGACTTCGCCACTTTCGCTGCGTACCGCACTGATGCTCTCCCATGCGGGAAAGCTGTCGCCGGATGCGCGGCGGCACTGCACCTCGCCCTGCCAGTAGCCCGTGCCCGCGGCGGCGACCAGTGCGCCATAAAAGGCGTCGTCATGGCCGGTGCACAGCACCCGCTCGAGGTTGTGCGCGATGACGTCACATTCCGCGTGGCCGATGATGCGGGTGAAGGCCGAATTCACCGCAGCGATGCGCCGCTGCAGGTCGCAGATGGCGATCGCCTCGGCGGAGTTGTGGAACACCACGCTGGACTGGCGCAGGGCTGCTTCGTCGAGGCGTCGCTGGGTCACATCCTGCAGGATGCCGACGATGCGCCGTTCGCTGTGCGACTCGCCGTACGCGCGCGCATGCGCCTCGAGGCTGCGTGCCACCCCATTGCCCGCAGTCCGGAACCCGATGCGCACGGCGTCGCCGCGTTCCAGTGCCGAGTTCAGCGTTTCAGTGATGCGCGTCCGGTCGTCCGGATCGATCCGCGACAGAAAGATGTCCCAGCTTTCATCCAGCGGCACAGGCCGGTCGCCGAACAGGCCGCGCAGGTGACCATCGCCGTGCAGCCGCATCGAGTCGCCCTGCCACTCCAGTACGCCAAGCGAGGCGGCATCCAGCGCCAGCTTGAACAGCTGTTCGCTGCGTTCGACGTTCGCCTCGATTTCACGGCGCGCCAGCGCCATCTGTATCGTCGCGTGCAGTTCGCGCGCTTCGCACGGCTTGACCAGGTAGCCGAAAGGCCGGCAATCCATTGCACGTTTGAGCGTGTCGTCCTCGGCGTAGGCGGTCAGGAACACGACCGGCACACGGTAACGTGCCTGGATCTGCAGCGCGGCATCGATACCGTCCAGTGCCCCGTCCAGATGAATGTCCATCAGCACCAGATCGGGCGCCACGTCGGTGACGCGATCGACGGCCTGTTCCCCGCTGGCCAGCACGGCGCCCACCTTGTAGCCGAAGGACTGCAGCTGGGTCTTCAGGTCGAAGGCGATCACGCGCTCGTCTTCGACCAGCATCAGATTGATCGGGAGCGGGGCGTTCATGGCGTACCTCGGTTGGGCAGGGCTGCCGGGAAGGTGATGCGGTAATGCGCTCCGCCGCCTGGCACGATCTGCAGCTCGCCGTGCAGCTGGTCTATCAGCAGCGGCACGAGCTGAAGCCCGAGCGACTTGACCGCCTCGAAATCGAAATCCGCCGGCAGGCCGATTCCGTCATCGCGTACGGCGAGTGTCAGTCGCTGGCCGTCGCCGGCCAACGTGATGGTGATGTCGCCGCGGCGTCGGTCCGGAAAGGCGTGCTTGAAGGCGTTGGTGACCAGCTCGTTGACCATCAGGCCACACGGGATGGCGCGCTCCAGATCCAGGTACACCGGCTGCGGCGGCCGCTCGAGCTGGAGTTCGACACCATTCGATCCGCTGCGGTAGGTGCCGCGCAGCAGCTGGGCCAGCCGATCGAGGTAGTCGCCGAGGTCCATGCGCGAGAAATCCTTGCGTTCGTACAGCAGCTGGTGGGTCAGCGCCATGGCGCGCACACGGTTCTGGCTTTCGTTCAGGATGTCGCGCACGCGCGGTTCGTCGGCATTGTTGGCCTGCAGGTTGAGCAGGCTGGTGATGACCTGAAGATTGTTCTTGACCCGGTGATGCACCTCGTTGAGCAGTACCGTCTTTTCGAGCAGTGCCTGTTCCAGCACCTGCTGCGCGCGACGTCGTTCGGTGATGTCGACGATGGAGGCCAGCACCATGACGCCATTGCCGGTATCCATCGGATTGAGGCCGATCTCGACCGGGAATTCGCTGCCATCGGCGCGGCAGGCGAACAGGTCACGGCCACCCCCCATCGGTCGTGGGCTGGGTGATGAAAGGAAACTGTGGCGGAAGTCCGCGTGGTGCGCACGCGTGGCGAAGGGCACCAGCATGTCGACCGAGCAGCCGATCAGTTCGGCGCGTGGATAGCCGAACAGCCTTTCCGTCTGTTCATTGACCAACACCATCATGCCCTGGTCATCGACCAGCACCATGGCGCTCGGGGCGTACTCGACGACGCGCCGGAAGGCGTCGTCACTCATTTGCGGCATGGCCGCATTCTCGCGCCCGGGGGTGGCGTCGGCCCGAATGTCCATCGGCAGTCCTCCCTGCCTGGCGAACAGTCAGGCCTCATTCATTCTGGATGCCGGTGGAGCTCAAAACAAGGTCGGCTTGAAAACGTTCAGGTCAAAAAAAGCCCCTGCATCATGCAGGGGCTTTTGCCTGATGGACGCGCTGCGTTCAGGCGTCCGGGTCGTACATGCAGTGCTTGATCTTGTGGCGGTTGGCGATCAGCTCTTCCATCGTCGGCTTGCCGGTCATCGCGCGCTGGATGGCCAGCTTCATCGCTTCGTAGTTGGTGCGGTACAGGTCCTTCATGTCGAGATTGGGATCCTTGACCGCATTCGGGTCAAGCCACACCAGATCGATGATGACAAGTTCATCCACCAGCTCCTTCGGGATGACCCCTTCCGCAACGCTGTCGACGACCGCATCGGCGGTGGCGGACTGCACCACGCCGCCCAGCAGTTCCACGGTGCGCGAATTCTTGATCGTCACCTTCGGCACCATCATCGTCGCCGGCTTGGCCATCTGGTTGCAGTCGCGCACGGCCAGCATGCGGGTGTGGCCGGCCGTCTGACCCATCATCTGGGCGAAGGCCTGGCCGACCGGGCCGTCGATCGAACCGATGACGATTTCCGGCATGGCATCAGTGAACTGGCCTTCCTTGGCGAAGACGGTGGCTTCACCGATCTTCATCACGATACGTTCGGACATTTCGTTTCCTTTTCAACAGATTAAAAATCCGGTCGCCGCGAAACCCGTGCCGGGCAGCAGCTCATTCGCCGCGAATTCTAGCGCGCAGGCGGTCGATTTCGCGGCGTTGTGTCTTGGTCGGCCGGCCGTGCAGGCCGACCGAAGGCTCGGGCTGCAACCGGCGCTGCTCGCGGGCTGCCTCGCGTGCGGCCATGCTTTCCGGCGTCTCTTCATACAGCGTCCGTGCAACCTCGGCCGGGCCGCGCTTGCCCGACAGTGCCTGCACGATCACCGTGTAACGCACCTCTCCGGTCTGGATGTCCAGACGGTCGCCGATGCGCACCTCCCGTGACGGCTTGGCGCGTGCCTCATTGAGCTGGATGCGGCCGGCGTCGATCGCGTCGGCCGCCAGCGTGCGTGTCTTGAAGAAACGCGCCGCCCACAGCCACTTGTCCAGCCGCAGCCGTTCGCGCGTGTCGTCGTTCTGCCCGCTCATTGCATCACGGCAGCAGGCGCTCGCCCGCGTACAGGTCTTCGATGCGTTCGCGGGCGCGGATCAGGTGGCAGGTGTCGCCATCCACCATGACCTCGGCGGCGCGGGCGCGCGTGTTGTAGTTCGAACTCATGGTCATGCCGTAGGCGCCGGCGGAAAAGATCGCCACCAGATCTTCCGGCTCGACCGCCAGTGGGCGCGCGCGGCCGAGGAAGTCACCGCTTTCGCACACCGGTCCGACCACGTCGTAGGTGTCGGGCACGCCGTGCGGACGTACTTCGGCGATGCGGTGGAATGCGTCGTACAGCGCCGGGCGGGCGAGGTCATTCATCGCCGCGTCGATGATGGCGAAGTTGCGGTCCTCCCCGCGCTTCAGGTACTCGACCTTCGACAGCAGCACGCCGGCGTTGCCGACCAGCGAACGACCGGGTTCGAGCAGCAGCCTTTCCTTGCGACCGGCCAGCACGGACAGCAGGGGCGCGAGATAGTCGCGTGTAGCCGGTACCGTCTCGTCGTCATAGCGGATGCCGAGACCGCCGCCCAGATCGAGATGACGCAGTTCGATGCCGTCGCGGTTCAGTGCTTCGGCCAGCGCGACCACCTTGGCGGCCGCTTCGGCGACCGGCGCCGGATCGAGCAACTGCGAGCCGATGTGACAGGCGATGCCACGGATGTCCAGCTGCGGCAGCTTCGCCGCGGCCAGATAGAGCGCGTGCGCTTCGGTGATCGGCACACCGAACTTGTTGCACTTCAGACCGGTGGAAATGTAGGGATGCGTCTTCGGATCGACGTCCGGATTCACGCGCAGCGCAATCGGGGCGCGCTTGCCAAGACTGCCGGCGACTTCGGCGAGGCGGTGCAGCTCGGGTTCGGATTCGACGTTGAAACAGTAGATGCCGCGTTCGAGCGCCGCGCGCATCTCGTCGCGCGTCTTGCCGACGCCGGAAAAGACGACCTTCGCCGGATCGCCGCCTGCCGCGACGACGCGCGCCAGTTCGCCGCCGGACACGATGTCGAAGCCGGTGCCAAGGCGCGCAAACAGATTCAGGATGGCGAGGTTCGAGTTCGACTTCACCGCGTAGCACAGCATGGCGTCGCGCCCGGTCAGTGCCTCGGCGTAGGCCGCATGCGCATTGGTCAGCGCGGCGCGCGAGTACACGAAGGTCGGTGTGCCGAATTCGGCGGCGACGCGTTCGAGCGGAACGCCTTCGGCGAACAGGGTGCCATTGCGGGTTTCGAAGTGCTTCATTGCGCAGGCACCTTGCTATCATCCTTCGACGGCATTGCCGGAGCGGGCGCCGGCGTGGCGGGTACTGCGGCCGCGGGTGGCCGGATCTTGTCCTTCGGCGGCAGGGTCAGTGGCCCCTTGGTGCCACAGCCTGCGAGTATCAGGGTCAGTGCGGCGATGCGCACGAGCGTGCTGGAAAACATGTCAGGTAGCCGGTAATGAACGAGAACGAATTTAACAAATTGGCCGATGCGACGCTGGCCGCGATCGAGCAGGCCGTCGAGCGCAGCGGCGCCGACATCGACTATGAACTGCAGGCCGGTGGCGTACTTGAACTCGAATTCGCCAACGGCTCGAAAATGGTGATCAACCGGCACGGCGTTGCCCAGGAAATCTGGGTGGCGGCGCGTTCCGGCGGCTTTCATTTCCGGCCGGAAGACGGTCGCTGGATCGGTACGCGCGACGGCGCCGAGTTGATGCAGGCACTGGAGGCCCTGCTCAGCCAGCAGGCCGGCGAACCGGTACGCCTGATGCCCTGAAATCCGTGGTGCTCCCGAGTCCGGCAGCCCCTGGAACGATGTGACCCGAGGGCGATGGGCCGGACGGCGGCGTCGCGGGCGGCGGCACGTCCGGCAGTATCTCGCCTTCGGACGCCGGCCCCTCGGGCTCGTCCGGCATCGATTCGGGCTCGGGCGGCATGTGTTCCTCATACATCAGGTCGGTGCGCGGATTGCCCCGCGCGTCCTCGCCGGCATTGATGCTGATCAGACCGTCGGGCAGCGGCAGGCGCTCCTCCGGAACATCCTTCAGCGCGTGGCGCATGTAGTCCACCCACATCGGCAGCGCGGCCGAACCGCCTGTTTCGCCGCGGCCGAGCGAGCGTGGCGTGTCGAAACCGATCCAGGCAACCGTGACATGCGATGGCTGGTAGCCGCAGAACCACGCGTCGAGGTATTCGTTCGTGGTGCCCGTCTTGCCGGCGAGATCGCTGCGCTTGAGCTGCAACGCGCGCGTTGCGGTACCGCGGCGCACCACGTCCTGCATCAGGCTGTCCATCAGGTAGGCGTTGCGAGCGTCGATCACGCGCTGTGATTCGTCACGCGGCGCGGTCGGTGTGAAACGCGCGAGCACCTTGCCGCTGCCGTCCTGTATTTCGCGCACCACATAGGGTTCCACCCGAAAGCCGCCATTCGCGAATACCGCGTAGCCGGACGCCATCTGCCACGGTGTCACCGATCCGGCACCGAGCGCCATCGTCAGATACGGCGGATGGCGTGCCGCCTCGAAGCCGAAGCGGGTGATGTAGTCCTGCGCGTAGCGCGGCCCGATCGAACGCAGCACACGGATCGACACCATGTTCTTCGACTTGGCGAGCGCGGTGCGCAGCGAAATCGGTCCATCGTACTTGCCGTCGTAGTTCTTGGGCTGCCAGCTCTGGCTGCCGGTTTCGCCTGCCGACACGACGAGCGGCGTGTCTTCTTCCACCGTCGAAGGCGAGTAGCCCTTTTCCAGGGCGGCCGAATAGATGAAAGGCTTGAAGCTCGACCCCGGCTGACGCCAGCCCTGGGTCACGTGGTTGAACTTGCTGCGGTTGAAGTCGAAGCCGCCGACCAGCGCACGCACGGCGCCATCCGCACTGTCGATCGACACGAGCGCCGCCTCGACCTCCGGCATCTGCGCGATCACCCAGCCCAGCTTGTTGTCAGGCATCACGCGCACCAGCGCGCCGCGGCGCAGCCGCCGTGCCGGCGGCGCCTTGTCGTCGAGCATCGGGCGAGCGAACCGGATGGCGTCGGCGCCGAGCTTGAGCACCTCGCCGCCGCGTTTGTAGACCTTGATCGTCGTCGGGCTGGCTTCAAGCACGACGGCTGCGTACAGGCCGGCGGCGTCCGGCACGTCCTGCAGCAGGTCATCGAGCATCTCATCGTCGTCGGCGACGATGTCCTTCAGGTCGATGAAGGCCTCGGCGCCGCGGTAGCCGTGCCGGCGGTCGTAATCGAGCACACCCTTGCGCACGGCCTCGATCGCCGCCGCCTGATCAGCGCGGCGTATGGTCGTGACGACACGCAGTCCGAGTCCATAGGCATTCTCGCCAAACTTTTCCACCGCGATCTGGCGCGCCATCTCGGCCACGAAGTCGGCGCGCTGTTCGGACTGGGCGCCGTCCCGGCGCACCGGCAACTGCTGTTCTACAGCCGCCGTCCGCGTTGCGTCGTCGATGTATCCGAGGTCCTTCATGCGGCGCAGGACGTACGCCTGACGCAATGCGGCGCGCTTCGGATTGACGACCGGGTTGTATTTCGAGGGCGCCTTCGGCAGCCCGGCCAGCATCGCCGATTCCGCCACGCTAAGGTCTGCGAGGTTTTTGCCGAAATAGGCTCTGGACGCGGCAGCGAAGCCATAGGCGCGTTGCCCCAGATAGATCTGATTGATGTAGAGCTCGAGAATCTGGTCTTTTGTCAGGCTGTTCTCGATTTTGAATGCGAGCAGGGCTTCATAGACTTTGCGGCGCAGGGTGCGTTCGCCGGACAGGAAGAAGTTGCGCGCCACCTGCATGGTGATGGTGCTCGCACCCTGGCTCCGTCCGGAGCTGGTCATGTTGGACAGGGCTGCACGGGCGATGCCCACGTAGTCGATGCCGTAGTGCTGATAGAAGCGTTCGTCCTCGGCGGCGATGATGGCCTGCTTGAGCGAATCGGGAACCTGGTCGATCGGAACGACCGAGCGGCGCTCTTCGCCGAACTCGCCGATCAGATGCCCGTCGGCGCTGTAGACGCGCAGAGGGATCTTGGGCCGGTAGTCGGTGAGGATGTCGAGGGACGGCAGTTGCGGGTAGGCAAGCAGCACGACGATCAACGCAAGCGCGGCGCCAATGAGCAGCGAGCCCGCAAGAGCAGCCAACGGGTAGATGAACCAGCGAAGGACGGGGGGCAAGAGGACGGATTTCCGGGCGGGCAACAAGCGCGAATTATAGCTGGCGGACCCGCGGAAGCTCTGCCTCGCGCCTACCCAAAATTTGTTTACTTGTCGATACCTTGCTGCTAGCATCTTAATGTAAATTGTGAGTATTGGGTCTAATTCACTGTCTTAAAAGGAAAAAGCTTGGCCTTCGACCTGTCGATTTTTAACCCGGGAGCGCGCCCTTTACTGGGTTTGGACGTGTCGTCCTCGGCGGTCAAGCTGGTCGAGCTGTCGCGGACGGCGAAAGGCGAGCACCGCATCGAGCGCTATGCCACGGAAAACCTGCCGCGTGATTCGGTGGTGGATGGCAATATCGCCAAGCTCGATGACGTGGCAGATGCGGTCCGCCGCGCCTGGAAGCGCATGGGTACGTCGACGCGCAACGTCGCGCTGGCGCTGCCCGCAGCGGCAGTCATCACCAAGAAGATCATCGTTCCGGCCAATCAGCGCGAGCAGGAGCTCGAAGTGCTGGTCGAGTCGGAAGCCAATCAGTACATCCCTTTCCAGCTCGATGAAGTGAATCTCGATTTTCAGGTTGTCGGCCCGGCGCCGGGCAGCCCGGATGAAGTCGAGGTGCTGATCGCCGCGTCGCGCAAGGAAAAGGTGGAAGACCGCGTGGCCATCGCCGAAGCGGCCGGCCTGCGTGCAGTGGTCGTCGATGTGGAGTCGTACGCCGCACAGGCGGCGTTCGAACTGGTCGAAAAGCAGCTGCCCGATGGCGGCAAGGACACCAATATCGTCCTGGTCGATGTCGGCGCCAACGTGATGAACGTGATCATCCTGCGCAACGACCAGCCGGTGTATTCCCGCGAACAGGCGTTCGGCGGTTATCAGCTGACGCAGGACATCATGCGCAACTACGGCATGAGTCCGGAAGAGGCGGAAGCAGCGAAACGCACCAACACGCTGCCGGAAAATTTCGAGAACGACCTGCTGCGCCCCTTCATGGACAACCTCGCGCTCGAAGTGTCGCGCGCGCTTCAGTTCTTCTTCACGTCGACGCAGTACAACAGCGTCGACCACATCGTGCTGGCCGGCGGCTGCGCCGTCATTCCGGGGCTCGATGAAGTCGTGGCCAACCGCACGCAGGTGGAAACCCGGATCGCCAATCCGTTTGTCGACATGCAGCTGTCGTCCGCGGTCACCGCAAAGCGGCTCAGTCAGGACGCCCCGTCGCTGCTCGTGGCCTGCGGCCTCGCCTTGAGGAGGTTCGACGCATGATACGGATCAACCTGCTTCCTCACCGCGAGGAGAAGCGCAAGGCGAGGCGCCAGCAGTTCGTGGCGTTTTCCGGCGCGACACTGCTGCTCGGCGCACTCATCGTCGGTCTGGTGAATGGCGTGATCAGCGGTTACGTGTCGGCGCAGGACGAAAAGAATGCTTTCCTCAAGACCGAAATCGCGGTGCTCGACAAGTCGATCGACGAAATCAAGCGTCTGCGCGAACAGACGGATGCGCTGATCCAGCGCAAGCAGGTCATCGAATCGCTGCAGGGCAACCGGTCCGAGGCAGTGGGCCTGTTCAACGAACTCGCCAAGAACGTGCCGGAAGGCGTGTACATCAGGAAGGTGTCGCAGCAGGGCGGAAAGATCAATCTGGTCGGTTACGCGCAATCGAACGCCCGCGTGTCCAGCCTGATGCGCAACCTCGAATCGTCGCCCCTGCTCGAGCGGCCGACGCTGGTGGAAATCAAGGGTTCGAACGTCGACAAGCGCCGCATGAACGAATTCAACCTCGATCTGTACATCACGCGGGCGGCGGAAGACCCCGCCGCCAAAGGCAGGAAGACATGAAGGACATCCAGCTTCCGAAAATCGATTTTTCGCGCATCGGGGATGATTTCCGGAACCTCGATCCGAAGGATGTCGGCAATTGGGCGATCCTGCCGAAACTGGCGGTGCTGTTCGGTCTGCTGATCGCCGCGGTCGCTGCCGGCTGGTGGTTCCTGTGGGAACCGCTGATGGTCGAACTCGAACAGAAACGCGCCGAAGAGGAAACGCTCAAGGCGCAATGGCTGCAGAAGAAGGGCGAAGCGGTCAATCTCGAACAGTATCAGCAGCAGTTGAGCGATATCGACCGCTCCTTCGGCGCCTTGCTGAAGCAGCTGCCGAACAAGGCGGAAATGGAATCGCTGCTGGTCGATATCAGCCAGGCCGGACTGAGCAGGGGCCTGCAGTTCGAAATCTGGCGTCCGGGCAGCGAGGCGGTCAAGGATTTCTACGCCGAGCTCCCGATCACGCTGCGGGTGACCGGCGGCTATCACGATCTCGGCAGTTTCGCCGGTGACGTGGCCAAGCTGTCACGGATCGTGACCATCGGTTCGATCGGCATCGAATCGGGCAAGGACGGATTGCTGAAGATGGATGCGGTGGCGACCACCTACCGCTACCTCGACGAGGAAGAACTGGCCCGCGTGAAACGCGAAAAGGCAGAGCGCGAAAAGGGGAACAAGAAGTGAAGCGCGCATTGACCCTTGCCATGCTGTGCAGTGGGCTGGCGGCCTGCGGTTCGGAGGACCACCAGGACCTGCGGGCGTGGATGGAACAGAGCACCCAGGGGCTGAAGGGACAGGTCAAGCCCCTGCCCGAAATCAAGCCTTCGATCATCGTGGCCTACGAAACCGGGTCGCTGATCGACCCGTTCAGTGCAGCCAAGATCGAACCCGAGCGCAAGAAGGGCGGCGGTGGCGGCGGTGTGGGTCCGGATCTGGATCGCCGCAAGGAGCCGCTCGAACAGTACCCGCTGGATTCGCTCGCCATGGTGGGCGTGCTGCAGCAGGGCAAGGTCGCGTATGCGCTGATCAAGGCCGACACGACATTGCACCGGGTCAGGTCAGGGAATTACATGGGTCAGAATTTCGGTGTCATCACGGCCATTGCGGATGACGGCATCACCCTCAAGGAAATCGTTCAGGACGCGGACGGCGAATGGGTCGAACGTACCAGTACGCTCCAGTTGCTGGAGCAGGAGACAAACAAATGAATTTCGTCCGCAAGATCGCATGCCTGATCGTGGCCCTTGGCGCAGGCCTGATACCGCTCGCGGCGTCTGCTCAGAGCCAGCCCAACAGCATCGAATCCATTCTGGTGTCGCAGCAGGGCGGCGAGGTGCTGATCAAGGTCACCACCAAAACCGAACTGCCTGCGGTGCCGGCCAATTTCAGCGTCGCATCGCCCGCGCGCGTGGCGTTCGATTTCCCCGCAACCGGCAATGCCGTGGGTCGCAACTCGCAGACCGTCAATGAGGCCCATCTGCGCAGCTACAACATCGTCGAAGTCGGCGATCGCACGCGTCTGGTGCTGAACCTGAACAAGCTGTCGCCGTTCAATACGCGCATCTCCGGGCGTGACCTCTACATCAGCCTCGCGATGCCGGCCAGTTCCGAGGCGGTTGCCCAGTCCGACAATGTGTCGCGCTTTGCCGAGCCGGGGGTGTCGCAGGACGCGCAGATGCTGCGCAATGTCGGCTTCCGTCGCGGCAAGGATGGCGAAGGCCGCGTGGTGGTCGAACTGTCCGATCCGAACACCGGTATCGACATCCGCCAGCAAGGCACCAAGCTGGTGGTCGAGTTCCTGCGCGCGTCGGTGGCGGACGAATTCCTGAAGCGCTACGACGTGACCGACTTCGGCACGCCGATCACGCAGATGGAAGTCGTGCGATCCGGTGCCAACACGCGCCTCACGGTGACGCCGACCGGTCTGTGGGAGCACAACGCCTACCAGAGCGAAAATCAGTTCATCCTCGAAGTGAAGCGTCTGGTCGAAGATCCGAACAAGCTGGTTCAGGGCAGCAAGCCGGGCTACCAGGGCGAAAAGCTGTCGCTCAACTTCCAGAACATCGACGTTCGGTCGGTGCTTCAGGTCATCGCCGACTTCACCGACAACAACATCATCACGTCCGACACCGTCGGCGGTTCGCTCACGCTGCGGCTGAAGGATGTGCCGTGGGACCAGGCGCTCGACATCATTCTCGACGCCAAGGGCCTGGACAAGCGCAAGACCGGCAACGTGATCTGGATCGCGCCGCGCGATGAACTGTCGGCCAAGGAAAAGCTTGCGCTGGAGAGCCAGCAGCAGGTCAGCGAACTCGAGCCGCTGCGCACCGAAACCTTCCAGCTGAACTATCACAAGGCCGATGTGCTGCACAAGGCGATCACCGATGACAAGGACAAGCGTTTCCTGTCCAAGCGCGGTTCGATCGTGATGGACGTGCGCACCAACAAGCTGATCGTGACCGACATTCCGGCCCGCCTCGAAGACATTCGCCGCATCCTCGGCGAACTGGACGTGGCGACGCGTCAGGTGCTGATCGAAGCACGCATCGTCGAAGCGAACGAAGACTTCGCCAAGAACCTGGGTGCGCGTCTGGGTCTGAACCAGGCGCAGTCGGGCTCGGTGCAACTCGGCCGGGCGGGTTTGAACATCGGCGGTTCTTCACTGGCCACCGGCTTCCAGACAGGTCAGGTACAGACGCAACCCAACTTCGCCACGGATTCGCTCGGCGTCAATCTGCGCGCGTCGAACATCAGCGGCCGCTCGCCGGGTCAGCTGTCGTTCGTACTGTTCAATTCGGCGGCAACCCGCTTCCTGAACCTCGAACTGTCCGCTCTCGAACAGGACGGCAAGGGCAAGGTGATTTCAAGCCCGCGTGTCATGACCTCCGACCAGAACGAAGCACTGATCGAGCAGGGCGTCGAGATTCCGTATCAGCAGGCCACCAGCTCCGGCGCGACCAGCATTTCCTTCCGCAAGGCCAACCTGATGCTGAAGGTGAAGCCGCAGATCACGCCGGACGGCCGCGTACAGATGGCGCTCGACATCAACAAGGACACGCCCAATACCCAGCTGGCCACCGGCGCCGGTGTGGCCATCGACACCAAGCACGTCAAGACCGATGTGCTGGTCGAGAACGGCGGCACGGTGGTGATCGGCGGTATCTACACCCAGGAAGAACGCCGCACCCAGTCGCGCGTTCCGTTCCTCGGCGATCTGCCGTATGTCGGTTTCCTGTTCCGCAACACGGAAACCCGCGACAACCGCGCCGAGCTCCTCATCTTCGTGACGCCGCGCATCGTCAGCGACAACCTCACGCTGCGCTGATCCTGAATCCACCGGACGGGCGGCCCCGAACGTGCGGCCGCCTGCCGGGGCGGGCGGGCACTGCTAGAATCCGGCCCGTGGAACACAGCGACAACATCATTCTCGTCGGCCTGATGGGCGCCGGCAAAACCACGGTCGGCCGGCAGCTTGCGCGACGCCTGCGCAAGCGCTTCGTCGACTGTGATCACGAGATCGAAGCGCGCACCGGCGTCAGCATTCCCACCATCTTCGAAATCGAGGGCGAGGCGGGTTTCCGCCGGCGCGAAAGCGCAGTGATCGAATCGCTCGCCCAGGACTCAGGCCTGGTGCTCGCCACCGGTGGCGGCGCCGTGCTCGACCCGATGAACCGCAAGCACCTGAAGGCCGGCGGCTGGGTCGTCTATCTGGATGTCCCGCCCGACGTGCTCTGGCACCGCACCCGCGGCGACCGCAACCGTCCGTTGCTGCAGGTCGATGACCCGCGCGCGCGGGTACGCGAACTGCACGGCATCCGCGATCCGCTGTACCGCGAGGTGGCGGATTTCATCGCCGAGAGCGGGCACGGCAGCCCGCTGACCATCGTCCGTCAACTTGAACGGGAATACCTGAGCCGATGCGCAGCCTGAACGTCGCCCTTGATGAACGCGCCTACGACATCCACATCGGTCGCGGCCTGATCGATCGCGGCGACCTGCTGGCGTCGGTGCTCAAACGCAAGCGCGCAGTGGTCATCAGCAACGAGGTGGTCGCGCCGCTGTACGCCGCACGGGTGCTCGCCGCGCTCGATTCGGTCGATGTCGCCCATCAGCTGGTGGTGCTGCCCGACGGCGAGGCGCACAAGGACTGGCCGACGCTGAACCTCATTTTCGACGCGCTGCTCGGCGCACGGGTCGAACGTTCGACGACGCTGATCGCACTGGGCGGCGGTGTCATCGGCGACATGGTCGGCTTCGCCGCCGCCACCTATCAGCGCGGCGTGCCTTTCATCCAGGTGCCGACCACGCTGCTGTCGCAGGTGGATTCCAGCGTCGGCGGCAAGACCGCCATCAATCACCCGCTCGGCAAGAACATGATCGGCGCCTTCCATCAGCCGAAGCTGGTGCTGGCCGACATCGACACGCTCGACACGCTGCCCGATCGTGAATTGAAGGCCGGCCTGGCCGAAGTGATCAAGTACGGCCTGATCCGCGACCGCGAATTCTTCGACTGGCTCGAAATCAACATGCCGCGCCTGCTGGCGCGCGACGCCGACGCGCTGGCGTTCGCCATCGAACGTTCCTGCCGCAACAAGGCCGAGGTGGTGATCGAGGACGAAACCGAAACCGGTGTCCGGGCGCTGCTCAATCTCGGCCATACCTTCGGCCACGCGATCGAAACAGGTCTTGGCTACGGCGAATGGCTGCACGGCGAAGCCGTCGCCGCCGGTACGTTGATGGCGGCCGAACTGTCGCGCCGGCTGGGCTGGCTGGGCGACGCCGACATCGCGCGCATCCGCGCCATTCACGCAGCAGCCGGCCTGGCGCTGCGCGGCCCGCGCCTGGGTGTCGACCGGTATCTCGAACTGATGTCGCACGACAAGAAGGTCGAAGCCGGCAAGCTGCGGCTGGTGCTGCTGCGCGCCATCGGCGACGCCGTGGTGTGGGGCGAGGCGACGCGGCCTGACGTCGCATCGGCGATCGAACAGTGTTGCGCCGATGTCTGAACTGGCCCCGTACGCCGCGCGTGAAGACAATTCACTCGGTCGTGTGCACCCCGAAGAGGCGCCGTCGGAGCGCAGCCAGTTCCAGCGCGACCGCGACCGCATCATCCACAGCACCGCGTTCCGCCGCCTCGAATACAAGACGCAGGTATTCGTCAATCACGAGGGCGACCTCTTTCGCACTCGGCTGACCCACAGCATCGAAGTGGCGCAGATCGCCCGCTCGATCGCGCGCGCGCTGCGGGTCAATGAAGATCTGGTCGAGGCGATTTCGCTGTCGCACGACCTCGGCCATACGCCATTCGGGCATGCCGGCCAGGACGCACTGAACGAGTGCATGCGCGAACACGGCGGCTTCGAGCACAACCTGCAGAGCCTGCGCACGGTCGATCTACTGGAAGAGCGCTACGGCGCCTTCGATGGGCTGAACCTCACATTCGAGACGCGCGAAGGCATTCTGAAGCACTGTTCGCCGGCCCGCGCGCGCGACCTCGGCGACCTGGGCCGGCGCTTCATCGAGCGCACCCAGCCGACCATCGAGGCGCAGATCTGCAATCTGGCCGACGAAATCGCCTACAACAACCACGACGTCGACGACGGTCTGCGCTCCGGCCTGATCACACTCGAACAGCTGGAAGAGGTGCCGGTGTTCGCGCGCTACCGGCGCGAAGTGCTCGAGCGCTACCCCCAGATCACCGGCCGGCGCCTGATCCACGAAACGATCCGGCGCATGATCAACGCGCAAGTCGTTGATCTGGTGGCAGAAACCCGTTCTCGCATCGCGGCGGCCGCGCCGAATTCGATCGAAGACGTGCGCGGCGGGCCGGAGCTCGTCGCCTACAGTGACGCCATGCGGGCGGAGCAGCGCACCCTGAAGCAATTCCTGCGCGACGAGCTGTACCGCCATTATCAGGTGCTGCGCATGACAGCCAAGGCGCGACGCATCGTGGCCGAACTGTTCGGCGCCTTCCACGGCGATCCGAAGTTGCTGCCGCCGCAGTACCAGTCCATGGCGAAGGACGACCGCGCACGCGCCATCGCCGATTACATCGCCGGCATGACCGACCGTTACGCCATGCGCGAACACCGCCGGCTGTTTGCCGTGGGCGACATCTGAAGCGACCGCCGCACGCCGGAATCCGTCACGTTTTGATGCACCGCGGAACGAGTATTGTCTGCGGCCGTGCATGTCCGTATACTCCGTCGTCCACCCCAAAAGTGCCCGGAGCGGCTTCAGCGTTGAAGCGGCCAGGCCACCCGAGCCGGTGCCCACATCGTCCCGCCGTCAGGCGATGATCGTGGAAGCCGGCTTTTTCACGGGCTTGGAGGTGCGAATTCCCGCAGTGCGACAGGCCGCAGGGCCGGTTCCGTGCGCGGTTGGCAAACGAGTTCCGAGGACGAATGCAATGGGTCTTCCCCATACTCAAGGTCTGTACGACCCCGAAAACGAGCACGATGCATGTGGTGTGGGTTTCGTTGCGAACATCAAGAATCGCACGTCGCACGACATCATCGAAAAGGGTCTGCTGATCCTGAAGAATCTCGACCATCGGGGTGCCACCGGTTACGACCCGATGCTCGGCGACGGTGCCGGCATCCTGATCCAGCTGCCTGACGCGCTGCTGCGCGACGAAGCCGGCAAACTCGGCATCACGCTGCCCGCCGCCGGCGATTACGCCTGCGGAACCGTTTTCCTGCCGCAATCCGCCAATGGCGCCGCCGCCTGTGAATCGGTTGTCGCGCGCATCATCCACGAAGAAGGCCTGACCTTCCTCGGCTGGCGCGACCTGCCGCGCGACAGCAGCGTGCTGGCCGAAGCCGCCCGCGCCATGGAGCCGCAGATGCGCCAGGTGCTGATCGCCCGCCCGGACACCGTGGCCGACCAGACCGCCTTCGAGCGCAAGCTGTTCGTCGTGCGCAAGCGCGTCGAGCATGCGGTGCGCGCGCTCAAGCTGTCCGACGTTGGTCAGTTCTACATTCCGTCACTGTCGTCGCGAACCATTGTTTACAAGGGCATGCTGCTGGCCAACCAGGTGGGCGAGTACTTCCTCGACCTGCAGGACAGCCGCGCGATGTCGGCGCTGGCCCTTGTGCACCAGCGCTTTTCGACCAACACCTTCCCGACCTGGGATCTGGCCCACCCCTTCCGCATGATTGCCCACAACGGTGAAATCAACACCGTGCGCGGCAACATCAACTGGATGAAGGCGCGCCAGAAGTCGATGAAATCGGCCGCACTGGGCGACGATCTCGACAAGCTGTGGCCGCTGATCGTCGAAGGCGGCTCCGATTCCGCGTCGTTCGACAACGCGCTCGAACTGCTGGTGATGGGCGGCTACTCGCTGGCGCACGCCATGATGATGCTGATCCCGGAAGCCTGGGCCGGCAATCCGCTGATGGACGAAGAGCGCCGCGCGTTCTATGAATTCCACGCTGCGATCATGGAACCGTGGGATGGTCCGGCCGCCGTGGCCTTTACCGACGGTCGCCAGATCGGTGCCACGCTCGACCGCAACGGCCTGCGCCCGGCGCGTTTCCTGGTGACCGATGACGACATGGTCGTCATGGCGTCCGAAATGGGCGTGCTGCCGATTCCGGACGAACGCATCATCCAGAAATGGCGTCTGCAGCCGGGCAAGATGTTCATGATCGACCTCGAAAAGGGCGCGATCATCGAAGACGGCGCGCTCAAGCACGAGCTGTCGACCGAATACCCGTACGACAAATGGATCACCGATTCGCGCTTCTTCCTGACCGAGCTGGAAGAGGTCGAGTACGCGAACAGCCGCACGGAAACCCTGCTCGATACGCAGCAGGCCTTCGGCTACACCCAGGAAGACATCAAGTTCATCCTCGCGCCGATGGCCTCGGCCGGCGAGGAAGCCGTCGGTTCGATGGGCAATGATTCGACGCTGCCGGTGCTGTCCGACCGCAACAAGCCGCTGTACAGCTACTTCAAGCAGCTGTTCGCGCAGGTGACCAATCCGCCGATCGACCCGATCCGCGAAGAGATCGTCATGTCGCTCGCGTCCTTCATCGGCCCGCGTCCGAACCTGATGGGCGTCGCCGACAACGAAGACGGCCTCACACCGCGCCTCGAACTGACCCAGCCGGTGCTGACCAACCAGGACCTGATGCGCCTGCGCGACATCGAGCGCCTGACCGGCGGCAAGTACCGTTCGCTGGTGCTCGACATGACCTATCCGGCCGCCGACGGCGCAGCCGGTTGCGAAGCGACCCTCGAGCGTCTGCAGAACGCAGCCGAAAAGTCGGTCGCCGACGGCTTCAACATCGTGCTGCTGTCCGACCGCGCCGTGTCGCGCGAGCGCGTCGCCGTCCCCGCGCTGCTCGCCACGTCGGCCGTGCATCACCATCTGGTGCGCAAGGGCCTGCGCACGCTGACCGGTCTGGTGATCGACACCGGTTCGGCACGCGAAACGCACCACTTCGCCCTGCTCGCCGGTTACGGCGCCGAGGCGATCTGTCCGTGGCTGGCCTTCGACACCATCGCCGAAATTTCCAACGAGCTGCCGTCCGGGCTGTCGACCAAGGAAGCGTCGAAGCGCTTCATCAAGGCGGTGGGCAAGGGCCTGAACAAGGTCATGTCCAAGATGGGCATTTCGACCTATCAGTCGTACAGCGGCGCGCAGATCTTCGAAGCCATCGGCCTCAACTCGGCCTTCGTGAAGCGCTACTTCACCGGCACCGCCACCCAGGTCGAAGGCATCGGTCTGGCGGAAGTCGCCGAAGAAGCCCTGCGCACGCACACCCAGGCCTTCGGCAACGACCCGGTGCTGGCCAATGCGCTGGATGCCGGCGGCGAGTACGCCTTCCGTATCCGCGGCGAAGAGCACATGTGGACGCCGGACGCGATCGCCAAGCTGCAGCACTCGACGCGTGCCAACAAGTACGACACGTACAAGGAATACGCGAAGATCATCAACGACCAGACGAAGCGTCACATGACGCTGCGCGGTCTGTTCGACATCAAGCCGGCCGGCCCGCCGGTGCCGCTGTCCGAAGTCGAATCGGCGGCGGACATCGTCAAGCGCTTCGCCACCGGCGCCATGTCGCTCGGCTCGATCTCGACCGAGGCGCACACCACGCTGGCCATCGCGATGAACCGCATCGGCGGCAAGTCGAACACCGGTGAGGGCGGCGAAGATCCGATCCGCTTCAATCCGGTGACCGAAGACACCACGCTCGACAAGCTGATCGGGTCGTCGCGCGTCGAAGTCGCGCTGCCGCTGAAGAAGGGCGATTCGCTGCGCTCGAAGATCAAGCAGGTCGCGTCCGGCCGTTTCGGCGTCACCGCCGAATACCTGGCCAGCGCCGACCAGCTGCAGATCAAGATGGCACAGGGTGCCAAGCCGGGCGAGGGCGGGCAGCTGCCCGGTCACAAGGTGTCGGAATACATCGGCTTCCTGCGTCACTCGGTGCCGGGTGTCGGCCTGATTTCGCCGCCGCCGCACCATGACATCTATTCGATCGAGGATCTGGCGCAGCTGATCCATGACCTGAAGAACTCGAATCCGCAGGCGTCGGTGTCGGTCAAGCTGGTGTCGGAAATCGGTGTCGGTACCGTGGCCGCAGGCGTGTCCAAGGCCAAGGCCGACCACGTCGTGATCGCCGGTCATGACGGCGGCACCGGTGCCAGCCCGATTTCGTCGATCAAGCACTGCGGCACGCCGTGGGAACTCGGCCTGGCCGAAACCCAGCAGACCCTGGTGCTGAACCGCCTGCGTGGTCGCATCCGCGTGCAGGCCGACGGCCAGATGAAGACCGGCCGCGACGTGCTGATCGGTGCGCTGCTCGGCGCCGACGAGTTCGGTTTCGCCACCGCGCCGCTGGTGGTCGAAGGCTGCATCATGATGCGCAAGTGCCATCTGAACACCTGCCCGGTCGGCGTCGCGACCCAGGATCCGGTGCTGCGCAAGAAGTTCACCGGCCAGCCCGAACATGTCGTCAATTTCTTCTTCTTCGTCGCCGAAGAGGTGCGCGAACTGATGGCGTCGATGGGCATCCGCAGGTTCGAAGACCTGATCGGCCGCGCCGACCTGCTCGATACGCGTGCCGGCATCGAACACTGGAAGGCGCGCGGGCTCGACTTTTCGCGCATCTTCTTCATGCCGCCGGTACCGGCCGAGGTGTCGCGCTGCCATTCGGAAACGCAGGACCACGGCATCGACCGCGCGCTCGACCATGCGCTGATCGCCAAGGCGAAGGACGCCATCGAAAGCGGCAAGCCGGTGGTCATCGAATCGCCGATCACCAATGTGAACCGCACCGCCGGCACCATGCTGTCGCACGCCGTGGCCAGCAAGTACGGCCACGCCGGCCTGCCCGACGGCACCATCACGGTGAAGCTCGCCGGCACCGCCGGCCAGAGCTTCGGCGCCTTCATCGCCCGCGGCATCACGCTGGAACTGACCGGCCAGGGCAACGACTACGTCGCCAAGGGCCTGTCGGGCGG
This sequence comes from Methyloversatilis sp., assembly GCA_016791045.1. Classification (GTDB taxonomy): domain Bacteria; phylum Pseudomonadota; class Gammaproteobacteria; order Burkholderiales; family Rhodocyclaceae; genus Methyloversatilis. Next base: position 40,451 of record JAEUNO010000012.1, read on the forward strand.
CCGCATCATCATCAAGCCGAGCGATGCGTTCCGCGGCAAGGCCGAACAGAACATCATCGTCGGCAACACCGTGCTGTACGGCGCGATCGAAGGTGAGTGCTACTTCCGTGGCGTGGCCGGCGAACGCTTCGCGGTGCGCAATTCGGGCGCCATCGCGGTGGTCGAAGGCACCGGTGACCACGGCTGCGAATACATGACCGGCGGCACCGTGGTCGTGCTCGGCCAGACCGGCCGCAACTTCGCCGCCGGCATGTCGGGCGGCGTGGCCTACGTGCTCGACGAGGACGGCAGCTTCGCCAAGCGCTGCAACATGTCCATGGTCGAAATCGACGCCCTCAGCGGTGATCTGGCAGACGACGCCGACATCGACGTGATCGGTCGCGCGGTGGTGAACCATGTCGACATGTGCGACGAAGAGATCATCCGTCGCCTGGTCACCCGTCACCTGCACTTCACCGGCTCGGCGCGCGCGCGCGACGTGCTCGACAACTGGGCGCAGTGGCGCGCGAAGTTCGTCAAGGTGATGCCGATCGAATACCGTCGCGCGCTGCGCGAAATGGCTGCCAGGGCGGAAGCGCCCAGCGCGGCCCTGGCCAAGTAACAGGAACACGAGTCATGGGAAAGTCCACCGGTTTTCTTGAATTCCAGCGCCTGTCCGAGGCGTCGCTGCCGGTCGCCGAGCGCGTCCACAACTACCGCGAATTCGTGCTGCACCTGAGCGACGAAGAAGCCAAGGTGCAGGGTGCGCGCTGCATGGACTGCGGCATTCCGTTCTGCAACAACGGCTGCCCGGTCAACAACATTATTCCCGACTTCAACGACCTGGTGTATCGCCAGGACTGGAAGCAGGCGATCGATGTGCTGCACTCGACCAACAACTTCCCGGAGTTCACCGGCCGCATCTGCCCGGCGCCGTGCGAAGCCGCCTGTACGCTGACCATCAACAGCGACGCGGTGGGCATCAAGTCGATCGAGCACGCCATCATCGACAAGGCCTGGGAAATGGGCTGGGTCGTGCCGCAGCCGCCGGCCGTGAAGACCGGCAAGAAGGTGGCTGTCGTCGGCTCCGGCCCGGCGGGCTTGGCGGTGGCGCAGCAACTGGCCCGCGTCGGCCACGACGTGACCGTGTTCGAGAAGAACAACCGCGTCGGCGGCCTGCTGCGTTACGGCATTCCCGACTTCAAGATGGAAAAGTCGCACATCGACCGTCGCGTCGCGCAGATGGAAGCCGAAGGCGTCAACTTCCGCACCGGCGTGCGCATCGGTGATCTGCCCGAAGGTTCGCCGGTGCACAGCGACGCCGCAACGGTCATCAGCCCGGCGCAGCTGAACGCCGAGTTCGACGCCGTCGTGCTGGCGGGCGGTGCTGAACAGCCGCGCGACCTGCCGGTGCCGGGCCGCGACCTCGATGGCGTACATTTCGCGATGGACTTCCTGCCGCTGCAGAATCGCGTCGTCGCCGGCGACACCGTACCGAACCAGATCATGGCGACCGGCAAGCACGTCGTCGTGATCGGCGGCGGCGACACCGGTTCGGACTGCGTCGGCACGTCGAACCGCCACGGCGCAGCCAGCGTGAGCCAGTTCGAACTGCTGCCGCAGCCGCCGGAAGCCGAAAACAAGCCGCTGGTGTGGCCGTACTGGCCGGTCAAGCTGCGCACATCGTCCAGCCATGAAGAAGGCTGCGAGCGCGACTGGGCGGTTGCGACCAAGGAATTCATCGGCCATGAAGACGGCCCGAATCGCGGCAAGGTCAAGCAGCTCAAGGCCGTCCGCGTCGAATGGAAAGACGGTCGCATGCAGGAAGTGCCGGGTTCGGAAACCCTGATGGACGCTGACCTCGTGCTGCTCGCGATGGGCTTCGTCAGCCCGGCGGCCAGCATTCTCGACAGCTTCGGCGTCGAGAAGGACGCCCGCGGCAATGCCAGGGCCACGACCGACGGTGAAGGCTGCTACGCCACCAGCGTGCCCAAGGTGTTCGCCGCCGGCGATATGCGCCGCGGCCAGTCGCTCGTCGTGTGGGCGATCCGTGAAGGTCGTCAGTGCGCCCGCGAAGTGGATGCCTTCCTCATGGGTAAGTCGACCCTCCCACGCTGATCGCCCGCCCTTCCCGGATCGCCCTGCGGGCGAAAAGGGGACGCCGGCCGACCGGCCAGCGTGGCGAAGGTCGTCAGTGCGCCCGCAAAGTGGATGCCTTCCTCATGGGTAAGTCGACCCTGCCGCGCTGATCGCCCGCCCTTCCCGGATCGCCCTGCGGGCGAAAAGGGACGCCGGCCGACCGGCCGGCGTGGCGAAGGTCGTCAGTGCGCCCGCAAAGTGGATGCCTTCCTCATGGGTGAGTCGACCCTCCCACGCTGATCGCCCGCCCTTCCCGGATCGCCCTGCGGGCGAAAAGGGACGCCGACCGACCGGCCGGCGTGGCGAGGGGCTCCAGCGCGCCATCGCCTCCAGGGGCGCAGCGGGAGTTTCGGCGAGCATTGCCCGCCGCCCGTCTCCCGCCGAACCGGCTTTCCATGCAAGGTCAGCCGTGTGAGGCTTCCTTCGAAAAAAACAGCGACTTTTCAAGCACCCGCGACGTTTTTCGCAGGAGCGACCCCCGGTCGCGATCGGCGCGATGATCATGTGCCGTCACGTATGCGGAGGATGGGATCGCGAGCGGGGCTCGCTCCTACAAGAACGTTGCCTCGGCTGTAGGAGCGACCCCCGGTCGCGATCGGCGCGTCGATCGTGCGCAGGTGCGTGTTCAGAGGGTGGGATCGCGAGCAGGGCTCGCTCCTACGGGAAACCGTGCCTCCGCTCTGTAGGAGCGACCCCCGGTCGCGATCGGCGCGTCGATCGTGCGCAGGTGCGTGTTCAGAGAGCGGAATCGCGAGCGGGGCTCGCTCCTACAAGAACGTTGCCTCGGCTGTAGGAGCGACCCTCGGTCGCGATCGGCGCGTCGATCGTGCGCAGGTGCGTGTTCAGAGGGTGGGATCGCGAGCAGGGCTCGCTCCTACAAGAACGTGCGACCCCTGTAGGAGCGACCCTTGGTCGCGATCCGTACCTCAATCATGCGATCTGGCATTTCTGGCAGACCGGGGCCGCCTGCAGAGCCTGCTTGCCATGCAGGGACAGCGGTGTGTGTCGCCTGCGAAACCCTCAGTGTGAGCCGGCGTGGTGCTACGGCAACTTCCGCATCAACATCGGCCGCTCGGCCGGCGGCGCCGGGGGGCGGATCGGCGGGTACAGCGGCTGGGTCGGGAAATGTCGCCGCACGATACGCGGCGGCACACCATAAAGGCTGTCGTCGAGCACGGCCGGATCGTCGCAATCCACCCGGCGCTGCGCCTCACACCGCTTTCTCGCCGCGAGGCGGGCGTTTTCTTCCTGTTCGCGGGCTTCGGCGGCCTGGTTGGCGGATTGCTGGCGCAGCGCCTGTTCGACCTCATCGCGTACCGCGTTGCGGTCGAGATTGTCGGTCGGACGCACCGCTGCCGGTGCGTCGGCCGTTGCGCCCGGTGGTCGCGTCACCTTGAGCGGATCCACCGTCGGTACCGGCGTCGAGCGCACGCCGGCCGGCGGCGTGTGACCGTAGTTGATCACCCCGTTCTCGTCCTTCCAGCGATGCACCGTGTCGGCGGTCGCGATCGTGCTGAAAGAAATCAGCGCGGCGATGTAAAGCGATCCGTATCTCATGTCGTAAGTACTCGAAGCCATAGCCTTCATTGGTCCGCATACGCGGCCTCAGGTTGCATTGCCGATGCACTTTCCCGGCTGTGCGAGAACTGCTGCGCAGCAGGCCAATGCCCCCCAATGCTAGAGTTGATGCGGTTTTCCGCTACAGGGTGTCCGATGCAGATTGTTATCCTCGCCGCCGGTCAGGGCAAGCGCATGCGTTCCGCGCTGCCCAAGGTGTTGCAACCGCTTTCCGACCGCCCGCTGCTCGGGCACGTGCTGCGCACCGCCGCTTCGTTGCAGCCCTCGCGCACCTGTGTGGTGTATGGCCATGGCGGTGACGCCGTGCGCGCCGCCTTCTCCGATCTGCAGGTCGACTGGGCGCTGCAGGCCGAACAACTGGGTACCGGCCATGCCGTGATGCAGGCGCTGCCTGCGTTGTCGCGCGAGGAACCGGTACTCATCCTCTACGGCGACGTGCCGCTGCTGCGCGCCGACACGCTGGTCAAGCTGGCCGAAGCGGCCGGCGACGACAAGCTGGCCATCCTCACCGTCACGCTCGACGACCCCACCGGCTACGGTCGCATTGTGCGCGATGCCGCCGGTCGCATCGTGCGCATCGTCGAGCAGAAGGACGCGACCGAGGGCGAGCGCAAGATCCACGAAGTGAACACCGGCATCATGGTGGTGCCCGGTGCACGGCTGGCCGGCTGGCTCACCCACCTGTCGAACGACAACGCGCAGCGCGAGTACTACCTGACCGACGTGGTCGCCGCTGCCGTGCGCGACGGCGTACCCGTGGTGAGCACGCAACCGGCGCGCGTTTCTGAAACGCTCGGCGTGAACGACAAGGCGCAACTGGCCGACCTCGAACGCACCCATCAGCGCGAAAACGCCGAACGCCTGCTGACCGAGGGCGTCACGCTGCGCGACCCGGCACGCATCGACGTGCGCGGCGAGCTGATCTGCGGACGCGACGTCGAGATCGACATCGGCTGCATCTTCGAAGGCCGCGTCGAACTGGGCGACGGCGTCGTCGTCGGCGCCCACTCGGTGCTGCGCAACGTCACCATCGCCGCCGGCACGCGCATCGCGCCGTTCTGCCACTTCGACGACGCCACGGTCGGCGCCGGCTGCCAGCTCGGCCCGTACGCCCGCCTGCGTCCCGGCGCCAGGCTGGCCGAAGACGTGCACATCGGCAATTTCGTCGAGGTGAAAAACAGCGACATCGCCGCCCACAGCAAGGCCAACCACCTGGCCTACGTCGGCGACGCCACCGTCGGCAGCCGCGTGAACATCGGCGCCGGCACCATCTGCTGCAATTACGATGGCGCGAACAAATTCCGTACCGTGATCGAAGACGATGTGTTCATCGGCTCCGACACCCAGCTCGTGGCGCCGGTCACCGTCGGCCGCGGCGCCACGCTCGGTGCGGGCACCACGCTGACCCAGGACGCACCGCCGGGCCAGCTCACGATTGCCCGCGCCCGCCAGATCACGATCACCGGCTGGACCCGGCCGGTGAAGAAGAAGTAAGGCTTTTCCCTACCCGAATCTTGCGCAGCTCTGCTTAAAGGAACGTCCCCATGTGCGGCATCGTTGCGGCCATCTCCGGCCAGAATATCGTCCCCGTCCTGCTCGAAGGACTGCGCAAGCTCGAATACCGCGGCTATGACTCGGCCGGTCTGGCCGTGCTCAATGGTGCGCAGGGCACCCAGCTGCGCCGCCTGCGCTCGGTCGGCCGCGTGGCCGAACTGGCCGCCCAGGCCGACGAACAGAAGCTGGAAGCGTCGATCGGCATCGCGCACACGCGCTGGGCCACGCACGGCGTGCCGTCGGAGCGCAACGCCCACCCGCACATCAGTGAGGGTCTGGCCGTGGTGCACAACGGCATCATCGAAAACTTCGAGCCGCTGCGCGCCCGCCTGACCGGGCTGGGTTACACCTTCACGTCGGAAACCGACACCGAAGTGATCGCCCACCTGGTGCGTCACCACCTGAAGACGACCCCCGATCTGATCGACGCGGTGCGCGCCACCTGCGCAGAGCTGATCGGCGCCTACGCCATCGCCATCGTCACCGAAGGCGAAGATTCGCGCATCGTCGTGTCGCGCCACGGCTCGCCGCTGGTGCTCGGCCTGTCGGACAACGGCAACTACGCCGCGTCCGACACCTCGGCGCTGCTGCAGGTCACGCGCAATATGGTCTATCTGGAAGACGGCGACATGGCCGAACTCACGCGCACCTCGATGCGTGTGTTCCGTCTCGACGGCACGCCGGTCGAGCGCGCGGTGCAGGTGAGTCAGCTGTCGGCCGACGCGGTCGAACTGGGCACCTTCCGCCACTACATGCAGAAAGAGATTTTCGAACAGCCGGCTGCGCTGTCGAACACGCTGGAAATGCTCGCCCAGGCGCGCTCGATCACGCCCAACCTGTTCGGCGCCGAAGCCGACAACGTGTTCCGCTCGGTGCGCCGCGTGCTCGTGCTCGCCTGCGGCACCAGCTATCACGCCGGTCTGGTCGCCCGCTACTGGCTCGAAGACGTCGCCGGCATCGAATGCAGCGTCGAAATTGCCAGCGAATACCGCTACCGCAAGCCGGTCGCCGATCCGGATACGCTGGTCGTCACCATTTCGCAGTCGGGCGAAACCGCGGACACGCTCGCTGCGCTGAAGTACGCCAAGTCGCTCGGCATGATGCACACGCTGTCGATCTGCAACGTGCCCGAGTCGGCCATCGTGCGCGAATCGTCGCTCCGCTTCATCACCCGCGCCGGCCCGGAAATCGGCGTCGCCTCGACCAAGGCCTACACCACCCAGCTCGCCGCACTGGCGCTGCTCACGCTCGCCGTCGCCAAGACGCGCGGCACGCTCAGCGTCGCGCAGGAAGAGAAATACCTGAAGGCGCTGCGCCATCTGCCCAGCGCGGTCACCCGCGTGCTCGAACTCGAGCCGCAGATCCAGGCCTGGGCCGAACGCTTCGCGATGAAGCAGCACGCGCTCTTCCTCGGTCGCGGCCAGCACTACCCGATCGCGCTCGAAGGCGCCTTGAAGCTAAAGGAAATTTCCTACATCCACGCCGAAGCCTATCCGGCCGGCGAACTGAAGCATGGCCCGCTGGCGCTGGTCGACCGCGACATGCCGGTCATCGCCATCGCCCCGAACGACGCGCTGATCGAAAAACTCAAGAGCAATATCCAGGAAGTGCGCGCGCGCGGCGGCGAGCTCTACGTCATCGCCGACGCCGGCACCGAAATGGTCGAAGGCGAAGGCCTGCACATCCTGAACATGCCGGAGAACTACGGCCTGCTGTCACCGGTGCTGCACGTCATCCCGCTGCAACTGCTGGCCTATCACGCGGCGCTGGTGAAGGGCACGGATGTGGACAAGCCGCGCAATCTGGCGAAGAGCGTGACGGTGGAGTGAGGCGCACCGCACGCACTTCGCTGCCCATCATCCGGGGCGGTTCAGTGCGTCGGGAATGAAGCCTTCCGCCGCCAACGCACGGATCACGCCGCGCAGCAGCACGTTGTTGCTGAAACCCACGGTGTACTGACGCGCTCCGTCGCGGATCGGCACGAGCATCCGGCGCTCCACGAGCTTGCGGATCTGGTAGGTGCGCTGGGCTTCCGTCATTGCGGGCATCGCGTCTTTCAGGTCACTCGCCTTGGCGACCCCTGCGTGCGCCGTCGCCATGAGCACCCGCTCTTCCATGTGGGTCAATGATTCGCGCTCGCGCGCGTGGCGCAACGCCGGCGTCAGGATGTGCTCGATGAGGTAGTGCTGGTCGGTCAGCCGGGCCACCTTGCCCAGTTCGTCGAGCACGCCGGACAGCACGTAGGTGCACCACGCCTCCCGCCCTTCCAGTGCGCCGGTGTCCGCCTGACTGAGCATGGCGTAGTAGCGATCGCGGTCGTTGCAAAACACCGCGGTCGGGTTCAGCACCCGTCCGCCTGCCTTGACGTCGAAACCGTACTTGATCATCAAGGTGTAGGTCAGCAGCCGGACCACCCGACCGTTGCCATTGCCGAAGGGGTGTATCCACGCGAAACGGTGGTGCGCGAGCGCCACCTTGATCAGGTCGTACTTGGGCGGGGCGGGCTGGTTGATGAAGGCCACCAGTTCGCTCATGTACTGCGGCACCTGCAGCGCCTCGGGCGGAAGGTGGTCGGACTGCGAAATCTGCACCGACCCCTGCCGGTAGGCGCCGGGCGTGGCGTCACCCTCACGCTGCAATTCGCGCACCGTCAGCGCATGCAGCTCGCGCACGAAATGCTCGGTGATGTCGTCGCCCGGTGCGAAATGCGCTTCGATGAAGGTCATGGCCTCTTCGATATTGGCCATTTCGCGCAGCGTATCGCTCACGGTCGCCGCACTTGCTTCGAGCCGGCTTTCGACGTAGTCGGCCAGCGTCGTGTGGTTGCCCTCGATACGGGCCGAACCCAGGCTTTCCAGCATGTGGAAGATCTGCTTGAGCTGGAAGAACACCGGTGCTGGCGTGCTGCCTTCCAGCCGCAGGCGGCGCAGATGTTCCAGCTCGGTCACCACATCGACGAGCGGCGAGTCGAAGGCGGGGTTGAGCAAACTCAGGTCATGGTGGCGAAAGGCTGGCATGAGCAACCCGTGCGTCGAAATGGAACCCGGATCATAGATTATCTGTAATCGCCTTAACCGGTATCTTTAAAATCAGAAAAAAAGTGCTTCAGAACAATTGACTGAAGAGTGTCCGCATAAAAATATCTTGAAATCCACGGAGTTTTTTCTGCAGTGCCCACCCTGAACATCTTGAATGTTTGCCACGGGGGCACGCACCCAGACTTCCGCACCCGAGCCGCAATCGCAGCCGGGTCTTTCGTGGGAGCGAGCTTGCTCGCCATTGCGCCGGCAACCAAAGCCCGCGACCTGCGGAAGCTCTGTCATGGCGAAGCCATTTCCACGAGACGCGCGATCCGAGCAGGACTGCATCACAGCGGGTTCCGCGTGTCCGCCCGAGCACGCGCCGCGCATTATCTGAAATTATCTTGATTTGGATAATTGCCTATTTTTTAGGCAATTACGCCAAGGCAGCACGCAGTACGTATTACGTCCATCGTCCGTTCGGGTGCGTGAGAGTGCCCTAATCATATGATTCGTATAGGTTGTCCAGGCCCGGGCTGCAGTCCTTCCCCTGTTGTCGACGAGGTGCTCATTCTCTACGCCGCTCGGCACACAGCGTTCCCGCGCCGGGGCCGGGCGCCCGGCCTTGTGGGAGCGAGCTTGCTCGCGATTGCTGCCTGAAACGAAGCGGCGGGCGAACCCTGCCGTGTGGACAACTCCGCTGAAGCTTGCCGTTCCGCGCGCCCTTCAGGCCAAGCCGATGTCCTTGTGCTAGTTTTGGCCCCACGAACCCGCCTTGCGCGCCCGATCCGCTTCCCGGGCGCACGCCGCGGCTTCATTTCACTCGCATCTGACTTCGCAGGGGAATGCCATGGCACACCGGTTCGTCGCGTTGCGCAAGGACGGCAAGAAAACCTGGCTGCACGACGAGGCCGGCCGCAAGGTGCGCGAAGTCATCTGGGGCGACTACCTGACGGTGAAGCGCACGCTGGACGACGGCCGGCTCGAGATCGACTGGGCGGCGCGCTCGCCCGACAAGCGCCGCACGCTGTACATTCCGGCCGAAGACACCGTCGAGCGGCGCCCGCTCGAGATCGTGTTCGTCGACGTGGGGCAGGGCGACGGCGCGGTGCTCATTTCGCCCGAAACCGGCAAGGACGAACGCATCATCGTCATCGACGCCGGCAAGGAGGGCAATATGCGTGCCTTCCTGAACGCACGCTTCAAGAGCTACCGCGGCTTCAACTTCCATGCCGCGGTCGTGACGCATCCCGACAACGACCACTATCTCGGCTTCCAGGCGCTGTTCAGCGACCACAAGATCGGCTTCAGGACGGTCTATCACAACGGCTTGGTCGAGCGCGCCGTCACCGGCACCTGGGCCAAGCTCGGCGGCGAGCCGGTAGCCGATCCGGCAAGCGGCGTGTCGTACGTGACCGCGCTGGCGGTCGACAAGGCCGACGTGACGCGCCTGTTCGGCGCGCTGCCGGCCAACACCCGCTACGAATTTCCGAAGCTGATGCAGGCTGCGCTGCAGAACCCGAAGATCGGCACGCTGCGCATGCTGTCGACCGAACATGCCAGACGCGAAGGCGGTGTCGCATGGATGCCTGACTTCGCGCCGTCGAACCGGCGTGGCTACACCATCCGCGTGCTCGGTCCGGTGGTCGAAAAGGGGCCCGGCGGCAAACCCGCCCTGCGCCGGCTGAAGAGCTACGGCGAAACGAAGAACGGTCATTCGGTGCTGCTCAGGCTGCAGTACGGACAGTTTTCCGTGCTGTTCGGCGGCGACCTGAACGAGCCGGCCGAGAAATTCCTGCTGCAGCACTACACCGGCCGCGCAACCTTCCCGAAGCCGGGCACACCCGACCACGACGCCATGGTGGCCGAGGCGCAGAAAACCTTCCGCTCCGAGGTGATGAAATCCTGTCACCACGGCTCCGAGAAAGTGACCGACGCCTTCCTCGCCGCCGTCAATCCGGCCGCCTTCATCATTTCGTCGGGCGACCAGGAAGGGCACGTCCACCCCCGCCCCGACCTGCTGGGCCGCCTCGGCCGCTACGGCCGCGGCGACGCGCCCGTCATCCTGTCCACCGAACTGCAGCGCTCGTCGCGCCCGCTCGAAGACGGCGCGCAGGTGCAGAAACTGCTCGACCGCATCGACGCCCTGGCCACCACACTGTCACCCGAAGCGCTCGACGCCATCAAGCTCGACGTGAAGGAACTGGCACGCAGCAATGTGGAGGTGTACGGCGCGATCTACCTGAAGACCGACGGCGAGCGGTTGATGACCGCCTTTCGCATCGAGACCGGGTTGGAGCTGGAAAAGTGGTTTTCGTTTCGGTACGCGTTCAATGCGGAGGGGGAGTTGGTGCGGACGGATTGAACGCGCGTACCGTTTCCGGTCGCGGGACGCGCCACCTGCACCTGATCGTTCACACAACTGCCGCATGCTCCGCCCTCCAGCGGCAGCACCTGTCCGGTCAAGCGACGTGGAAGTGCGCGCCTCGACCTCTACGCCGATATGAATGACCCGCCTCGCAGTACCCGACTTGCTGAGATAGGCTGCACCGAATTCTGTCATCTACCCACCCTCCAGGGAGCGAGCCATGGTTTTTTCTGCAGTGATGTCGTGCCCTTCACTCAGGCACGCGCCAATCTTTCCGAACTCGCCGACCAGGCCAAGGCCGGCGCAGAAAAGATCATCACCAAGAACGGTGAAAGCTACGTGGCCCTGATCGACGCCGACCGGCTCGACTATTACCACCGGCTGGAACGCGAGCGCATCCACCTGCTGCTGATTGACGATGCACGGCGCGGTCTGGCCGACGTCGTCGCTGGGCGCACCCAGGTGGCCGATGCTGTGTAGCCGGGCTGCAGCAGCGTCGCGCGAAGGGGGCGGTGGCAGTCGCCAGCGAGGCTGTTCCTTCCACCGGCAAAGCCCGAAAGACGCGTGGCTGAAACGCTCCACCGGGTCGAGCTGACCGACAGCTTCCTGGAACGCCTAGAAGTCATCGAAGCCTTTCTGATCGAAGCCGATGCAGGCGCTGCCTTCGACGATCTGCTCGATCAGTTGCACAGCACGGTCATCACGAATCTGGCCCGCTTTCGCCGCATCGCTCGGCGCGACCTCGACCATCCGCCCCAATCCGCCGAGGCACTCAGCCTGCTCGCCGCCATGCCGACAGACGCCGCCGATTCCCTCCGCGAGAATCTACACGGCGACTACCTCATGCTCTATACCGCGGCGGATGATGTGGCGACGGTCTATCTGCTGACCATTCGCCACCATCGGCAGTTGTCGTTCGATTTCGCGGGGCTTTGGCCGGCGGGAAGTTGAGCGCAGAGCAATGGTGCCGCCGAGTTGCAGCCTGATCACGCAGGGGCGCGCTCGAATACGCTCTGCTAAGCGGCGGTCGCGACATGCCGGTCACCGCCATCGCTAACGCCGGCACCGAAATGGTCGAAGGCGAGGGCGTGCACCTGTTGAATATCTGAATGGCAGCGTTATCCAAATCGAATCGTTCGGAGGTGCAGTTTTACAGGGTGGATGCTCACTGAGATCCTGCTGCCAAGCTCGCCATAGGAAAGTCGGATGCAGATTCGACTCTTTCGCAGTAATTGCCCTGTTCTGCAGGTGACCTGAGATTGCGAGAATTGGCTGGTTCAATCCTCCGCGCGAGCCACCTCCAGCGTGTCGAAGGTGTATTCACCTTCAACCTCCCCGCCGTTCCAGAAGAAGAGACCATCGAACGATCTTCGTGCCATGGGGCGGTAGTCCGGAGCTCCCGCTGCATCCATCTTCTCGCCGTGCACCGCCCAGCACACGACGAGGTCGTTTGCGTGCATCAGTTCTAGCAGACGCTCTCTGCGTACCAAGAACGTCTTTGGGCCGCGAGTGTTTGCGCTCGGGTCGAACGCCAGCACTGTGCCGGCACCTGCTCGGTCGACGTAGGTTGCGGCGATCCCGCTCCAGTTGGCGCCCAGTAGTTCGAGCATCTCCGCAGATGGCACGCGCAACTTGATGGACTCCGACCCGAGTGAGCAGTCATAGGTGCCCAGTTCACGCATATAACCCTGCGATGCCGGGATTGCGTTGATGCCCTTGCGCCGGGCATCCTCAGTCCAGCCCAACCAGCTGAAGTAGGGGTCCAAGAAGTGCCTTGCAGCCTCCGACCATCCAACCTCTCCGAGATAGATGGTGTAGTTGTCGCTGCTGTGGGTGCTACTTTGAGCAATCTTTCTGGCGACGGCCTTTGAAGTGAGCCTGGCCATGTCGGATCGCTTAATAAGGGCACCCTCCACGTTCATCCAGATCTCTCGGCGCCCGTCCTTGTACGACGCCTCATAAGCCGGCTTGGGCATTGACCACTCCAATTCGGTGTAGAGACTGACCCAGTCGCTTTGAGAAGACTCGTCCCTGCTGAACAGTAGCTGCGCTGGAAGCGGGACATCGCCGGTCATTTGTGCCCACGTCTTAGGGGCCGAGCCTGGACTCCAATCTGCGACTCCTGCTTGCACCCAGAACATGGGTGAGTCTGCGGATGCTTCGTCAATGTCGGCGAACGACTGCATGACGTTTGAGGGATCTATATCCCGGAAGCCGTCCTGCCAGGTGCCTTTGTATGCAGTCCCGATCTCTTTGGTACTGGTATCGCCTGCATACTGATAGTGATCTGCCATGTACGCGAGCATCTCGTGATACGCGATCCACTGGTACTTCTTGCCCATGCGCTCAGCCTTGCCCGCGGCGCGTCCTCTCGATGGCAGGTTGCTGTCGAACTGCTCGAAGCGCTCAGCTGTCCATCCCAGCTCGAAGACACGATTGAGCACATAGCGCTGGACCAGCTTGAGGTCGAATAAGGGAGCCATTCGGCCGCCCGTGCCCTCTATGACTTCTTCCATGAGAGCCGAGAACGTCTCCCTTCGGTCCGGACCCAGCATATCGAGAACGAGCTCCCGGACCTTGCGCACGGCTTCGTCGGCCGGACTAGACGGGGGCATGTGCTCGGGCTGGCGCGAGTCGGTCCCTCGCACAGCCACGGGCAGGCGTCTGTAGAGTTTAGTTAGGCTGGACTCTCGCTCTGCTTCCTTGAAGTATTCCCAGGCGCGCCGTTCGTCCGTAGAGAGCCCCGAGACGGCGCGCTCGATCCGGCTTTCGAGCGACATCCACTGCGGTTGGTCGAGCCGGACCGACAGCCAATTGGTGTACCAGGAGTTGGTTCCGATGACGTACCGGGCGAAGTCGTCGTCCAGTACTGAACTGCGGATGCGGTCCTTCCCCCAGGATCTTGGCTGCGCCTTGCTGCCGCTGGACCAGGGCGGCACGACAGTGTCAATGGCAGCCTGGTCGGGGATCGCAGGCCATTCGCTCGCATAAGGCGGATCGACCCCTTGCCAGGAAGGCGCGTCGGGACCAATGAGGTACTCCGCCCTCTTGATGATCCCGCGTCCGTATTCCCGCAGGAGCAGATGCGGACGGGGCCTGCCGCCTGGAAACACCGCCGCATGTGCGGCGTCGGCGACGACCTTAACGCCTGCTGCATCGGTAGTTCGCATCGTTGCGCCATACGCGGCCGCCAGCACGCGTTCGGCGACGTAGGCATCATCCAGGTTTGCAAATCGCTGGATCAGTTTGTCGATCAGGACGGGTCGCCAGGTCATGACCCGCACCAGAGCCTTGGTGGCGTGATCGCGTAGATGGCGATTCGATGACGTGAGCAGCCAGGCAAGAGTCATCGCCGTTAGCTCCGCCGCCTCGTCGTCGAGACTGCTGTGGGGCCAAAGGTGGCTGCTCCACTGGACGAGGCGATCGACCGCGCTTCGCTCGTCCCAGAGAGCTTGGAGTCCGGTGCTCCACCAGGCGTCGCGATCCGCCATTGCCGACTTGCGAAGCTCCTGATCGAGAAAGCGCGCATTCAAGTAAGAGTCAGGGATCGTGGCCAACGTGATCAGGGTCTCGATGACCTTGCTGCCACAGGACTTCTTTAGTCGCGACAGGAACTGCACCGTGCGCGCCGTGACTGCGTTTGGCTCCCGCCACACGATGCTGCTTAGGAAGGCATCATCCGTGTAGTGATGCTTTGCGAGATCTGGCACCAGTTCAAGCATTTCGCGGCCGGTTCGCTCGGCGACGAGAGTGTGGAGAGCCTCATGGAATCCTGGCCGCGTCCAGGTCGTACGAAGTGCTTCGAAGTCCAGCGGTCCGCCCGGCTTGAAAGCCGTCTCCAAGGCGGCGGATGTTGACGCCTCGTCGAGAAGAACACCCACACAGAGGTAGTCCGACAGGCGCTCGTAGGCAATCACCACCACGGAATCGGCGCTTGGGTCTGACCTGCCCCAGGGGCGCTCCTCGATCAGCAGCCCCTCCGCCACCAGTCGGGGCATAAGCGAGCGAGAGTGCTCGCGCCCGGGAAGGAGAGCGTCGACGATGGTTTCTGCTTCGGCGTAGCTGATCCAGATTTGGCGAGTTTCGACCATACGCCCGGCCAGGCCGCGCAGCGCCTTTGAGACGAGGTCTTTCCGCACATCGAAATCCAGTGCGCTTGCCAACCTAGCATTGACGCCTGAGAGGTAGAGCCCGAAGGCACCGACCACCCCGTGAAAGCCTCGTGGGAGGCGAGACTCACCGGCGGCCTGAAGTCCTTGGCAAAGCGTCTTCAGGTACAGCGGATTGCGAAACTCGGGCGCTAGCAGCGGGGTCGAGGGCAGGTCGATGCCGTAGTGCTCGAAGAACGTGCGCGTCGCATCGAATTCCACATCCTCAAATCCGTGGTGTTCCACGCAAGCGGCTTGGGCGAGCACAGTCTCGGGAAGCAGGTCTTCGGCGTACGAGCTGCGAACCGAAAGAACGACGCCGATCCATGGCGACCCGGCCATGCGTTCGAGGAATGCCGAGAGATGCGCCGGCCACAGGCGCATGCCAGCGCCCTCGTTGATGGCATCGACAATGAAGAGCAGTCTTCTTCCAGCTCGCTGGGCGACGACTTCGAGCGCCGCCACGAGCTCGCGGGCGGTCCAGCCAGGAAGATCGAGCTGGTGCATCGCCTGTGTCCACGGGTCACTGACATCCAGGAATCGCTGTCCCATGAGGACCACGGTGGGTAGACCGGCTTGCAGGCGCTGGTTCGCAAGATCGCAGAGAAGGTGGGTCTTCCCGGTGCCCGCCTCGCCCGTGAGGATCAGCAGGCGCGCATCGACGACCTCAACGAAATCGTCGACCAGGCTCAGTGCGTCTTGAAGCTTGGACTGAAGCTGGCGCAGTCCGTACGAGCCGGAGTCCTCCTCTTGTCGAGGAACCTTGCCCTTCGCGTCGTCCTGTTGCGCGGCCCTCGTCGCATCGCGTTGTCGGCGAAGTTCTGCCAGCACCTCGCGCGCGGAACCAACGGCTTCGTTCAACGACACACGCAGAGCCGCGAGCGGGTTCGAAAGGGTCGGTTCGTCAGACAACAACCTGAACTCATCAAGCGTCTGCTCGCAGGACGACCGCGCCGCGACGATCAACGCTGTCAAGGTCTCGTCCGGTGCCTTCACGACGCGGAACGCGTGATTGCGTAAGTGCTCCCGAATCTCGCTGGCAGTCGAACGGATGCGGTCGAAGAACTGAGAGGTCCGTCCGAATGCCTGAAACTGTTCGCCCAGCGAAAGCTTGACGTTCAGTTCTGGCGTGTAGCGCGGGCCGGCAGCACGATGAGCCTCTGCCAGGCGGTCTCGGAACCAGCCGTCGTCGAGGTATCGGGCGCCAAAGAAGAACCCTGCCAAGCCTGCATGCTCTGATCTAGCGAGCTGCGTGAGCAGTTCATGGCTGCCTTGCCACACGAACTCCACCGCCATGCCTTCCTTGGTCGCCCACGCAGTCCAAGTGGCAACACGATCGTCCCAGCGTTGCCGGGCCGACTTGCCGCGTCCCGTCCTCCCGTCGGGAAGGTCCAGGGGAACGCACACGATGTAGCGCGTCAACCTGGGGTGTCCTTCAAGGGCGGTCCTGACAGACTCGTCGAGCTGCGCCCACTGTGCGTCGCCGAGGTTCTGAAAATACTTCGACTGCCACGCCCACTCGGTGGTGTCCGGAAGCACGGCGTAGGCCTCCACGCCAGAGTCAGGAGTTCCCTTGCGATAGAAGATCGACGCCTGAGGACGGGCAGCTCGCGCAAGTTGTGTGCACAGCTCCTCAAACCCGTCATGCTTCGTTCCACCGACCGAGCGAATCGAGTTCCAGTCCAGATCCAGGGGCATGCGAGATTGCCTCAGATTGATGTTGATAGCGGCATTGATAACGGCATTGGGGACAGAGCGCGACAAAGCTTAACCGGAGCGACCCCGTCTATCCCACGACTGAAGCCGGCCCGTCGTCGCCGCCCTTCAACACCCGCAGCAACTGCGGATTGATGAATAGCTTCTCCCTCCCCGCCTTCATCGCCGTCAGCACCCCGATGCCCACCAGTTGCTTCAGATACTCCGAAGCAGTCTGCCGTTGCGCGATGCCTGCGTCGACGACGTTGGCGATGCGGCAGTAGGGCTGCACGAAAATCAGTTCGGTCAATTCGCGCGAGTAGATGCCGGGCAGTTGCTCGCGCATGTGGTCGGCGGTGTCGTCGATCAGGGTGCGGATGGCTTCGATGCGTGTGCGGGTCCAGTGCGCGGTGCTGCGCACGGCGTGGAGCATGAACAGTATCCAGGGCTCCCACGCGTCTTTCGTGCTCACTTCGAGCAGCAGACGGTAGTAGTCCGGCTTGGCTTCGATGATGGCCTTCGACAGGTAGAGCACCGGTATGTCGAGCAGGCCCTTGTCGACCAGGTAGAGCAGGTTAAGCACCCGGCCGGTACGGCCGTTGCCGTCGGCGAAGGGGTGGATGGCTTCGAACTGGTAGTGGCCGATGGCCATGCGTACGAGCGGGTCGAGGTGTTCGGCTTCGTGCAGGAAGCGCTCCCAGTTGGCGAGCTTGTCGCGGATCAGCGCTTCGCCTGCGGGTGGGGTGTAGATGACTTCGCCGCTGCGGTCATTCATCAGCGCGGTGCCGGGCGTGCGGCGGATGTCCATGTCGACGCCCTTGATCGTGCGGCAGATGTCGACGGCGGTGCGTGTGGTGAGCGGGTGCCGGGCGAGCGATTCAAAACCCTGGCGTAGCGCGGTGCGGTAGCGCAGCGCTTCCCGGGTGGCCGGGTCGGCCAGGGCGTCGCGGTTGTCGGCGAACTCGAACAGTCGGTCGGCGGTGGTGACGATGTTCTCGATTTCCGAACTCGCCTGCGCTTCGAGCAGAGGGATGCTGTTGATAAGCACCGACTGGTTGGGGATCAGCGCGCCCGCCTGCTTGAGCGCGGCCAGTGCCGCACGTGCTTCGATGCATGCCTTCAATACCGCGCGCGACTCGACGTCGGCCTGGGGCGGCAGCGCGGGAAGCGTGTTGTACGGCTGGGCGGGATCGAAGGCCATGTGTCGAAAAATTGATGGTTTATCGACACGGCGGTGGACGTGTCGGCGGCATCGACATATTAAGCTTATGTGTCGATGAAACTGATTTTTTTCGACAAGTGCATGCCCTGGCCGGATTGTTCGGTCGGCTGCTGTCGTAGCGATCAGGCCGAAACGCCGCCGCCCGACAGAGGCCATTCGCGCAGCGTTTCGATGAAGGTGGCCGGCGTGAGGATGTGAAAGCCGGGCTGCCCGGCCAGCACCAGCAGGTCGGCGTCGCCGCTGACGAGTGCATCGGCGTGGGCGGCGGCGGCGAGGTGCAGGAAGGGCAGGTCGTGGAGGTCGCGACAATAGGGGACTGCCGACGGCGGCTCGGGGATGCGCACGACTTCGGTCGAGGGCAGGTAGTCGGCGAGCAGCTCTTCCTGTTCGGCAATGCTCAGGCGGAACTTGGGGTAGGCGAGGACGCGCACCAGTTCGGCCACGGTGACGGCGCTGACCAGCGGCACATAGTCGCCGCGCTGCCAGGCGTGGCGGATGCGGCCGGCCAAGCCACCCGGAAACACCAGTGCGGACAGCACGACATTGGTGTCGAGCACGACGCGCGGCACGCGCCCGTTGTTCGGCGGGATGCTGGGCTCAGTCACGTGCGGTGGCGTCGCGTGCCCAGGCCACTGCGTCGGCGACGTCCGATTCGTCTATCTGCAGTTCGGCGAGTTTGGCCCGCACCGCATCGCCGCGCTGGATGCGCACCGGCGTGAGAATGATTTGGCCGTTGACCGCTTCGACTTCGAAATACTCGGTCGGGCCGATGGCTGTCGTCACCGCCCGGGGCAGCGTGAGCTGGTTTTTGCTGGTGAGCTTGGCGAGCATGACAGGCTCCGTAAGTAAGGAATCCTTACTTTAGCAGTCTCTGGTGTGTGGTGTAAGGGCGCTTATGGACCGATTCGCTCAACGGGAGCTTCGTCGCCCGCCCACGACCTTCGCCCGTCAGGACGTAGCGCCACCGCGGCGCTGACTTCGACAAGGCCGGGGAGTAGGCTGGACGTTGAAACGACTCGGAATTGGAATTGATCGGGGGAGTTGTGCGGGTCTGTTGCCGACACCCGGGTCGGTTCGCCCGGTTTCGTAGGGGCGGGCCCTGCCCGCGATGGGGCGCGAATCACATGCTGGCTGTTGTTCAAAGGCCGCATCGCCTGCGGGGCAGGCTCCTACGAAAACCCGAACCGGTTGCGCGGACTTTCGAAACTCGGACCTTCTTGGGAGGCCTCGATGTGCACCACTGAACCGCTGAATTTCAGCCCGCCCGAGGATCTGGCAGACATCATGAAAAAGAAGCTTCAGTCAGGCGAAAACGCCAGCGAAAGCGAAGTCATCCGCGACGGTTTGCGCGCGCTGCATGCGCGCGATCCGTCGGTCGAAAGCTGGCTGGTGCAACAGGTGGCACCCGCTTGGGACGCGCTCAAGGCGGACCCGTCTCGCGCGCTGAGCCCGGACGAAGTGCGCGCGCGACTTGCCGCCGCGTACGCCAAAGCTCGATGAGCCATCGCGTCGTTCTCGCGCCGGACGCCACCGGGCAAGGCCCGCCCCAGTAGTCCTTCAGCGCGCACTCCGGATTTCTACATCTGACCCGGCACAATAGGGCTTTGCCTGGCCGCGCCCTTGCGGCGCAGGCGCTGCGACTCACCGCACCGGAGCCCTCACCGCATGACGGAATCGACTTCCGCCCCTCGCCTTTCCGCCTCTCCGCCTCCCGCTATCGGCCTCAGCGGCGCCGCCCGCGACCTCTACCGCGCTCTGTGGCTCCACGCCAAGGGCGTGCGGCCGCAGATGCTCGGCGCCGCCGGCCTGCTGTCCGGCGCGCAACTGATGCGCCTCACCATGCCCTGGCTGGCCGCGCAGGCGATCAATGCGCTGCAGCAGGGCGACATGGCGACGGCGGGGCGGTGGATTGCCTATCTGATCGGCATCTATCTGCTGTCCTGGTTGCTGCACGGCCCGGGTCGGGTGCTGGAGCGCAATGTGGGGGTGCGGGTGCGCGTGCGGCTGGCGGATCAGCTTTATGCGCGCATCGCCGCAGCGCCGCTGGCGTGGCGCGACGGGCGGCACTCGGGCGAACTGCAGCACCGCGTGATGCAGGCGAGCCGGGCGCTGTCCGACTTCGCGCAGAACCAGTTCGGCTATCTGCAGAACGCCTTCAACTTCGTGGGCCCGCTGATGGCGCTGGCGCTGCTGTCGCGCACGAGCGGGGCGATCGCGATCACCGGCTACGTGATCATTTCCTTCATCATCCTGCGCTTCGACCGCACCCTGATGCAGCTCGCTCGCGCCGAGAACGACGCCGAGCGCCGTTATGCCGCGGCGCTGCTCGACTTCGTCGGCAATGCCGGCACGGTGATCGGCCTGCGGCTGCAGGCGGCGTCGCGCACGCTGCTCGGCCGGCGCATGGACGCGGTGATGGCGCCGCTGCGTCGCGCGGTCATGGTGAACGAAGGCAAGTGGTTCACGGTGGATCTGCTCGGCATGGGGCTCACCTGGATACTGGTGGTGGTCTATGTCGTGCAGACGCGCCAGCCGGGGCAGGCGGTGCTGCTGGGCACCGTGTTCATGATCTATCAGTACGCGCAGCAGGCGGCCGGCGTGGTCGGCTCGATGGCGTCGAACTTCCAGAGCTTCGCGCGCATGCACACCGACTACGGCAGCGCCGAGCCGATCTGGGCGGCGCCAGCCGACCCCGACGCGACCGTACCCGCCGTGCTGCCCGATGCGCCCTGGCAGACGCTGGCACTGCGCGGTGCCACCTGGCGCTATGGCGACGACGCGCGCGGCGGCTTGCATGGCGTGGATCTGGAACTGCGACGCGGCACGCGCGTGGCGCTGATCGGCCCGAGTGGCGGCGGCAAGAGCACCTTGCTGCGCACCCTGGCTGGGCTTTATCCGCCGCAGCATGGCGAATTGCTGCGCGACGGCGTCGCGGTGCCGTGGGGCGAACTGCGCACGCTGGCCACGCTGATCCCGCAGGAAGCCGAGGTGTTCGAAGCCAGCGTGGAAGAAAACCTCACCTTCGGCCAGCCGGCCGATGCCGCGGCGCTCACGTCCGCCATGCATACGGGCGTGTTCGACGAGGTGCTCGAGCGCCTGCCCGACGGGCTGCACAGCGGCCTGAGCGAGCGCGGCGGCAATCTGTCGGGCGGCCAGCGCCAGCGGCTGGCGCTGTCCCGCGGCGCGCTGGCGGCGCAGGGCAGTTCGCTCTTGCTGCTCGACGAACCCACCAGCGCGCTCGACCCGCTGGCCGAGGGCCGCGTGTTCGACCGCATCGTCGCCGCGTTCCCGTCGGCCTGCATCGTCGCATCAGTGCATCGCCCGAGCCTGCTCGCGCGCTTCGATACCGTGGTCGTGGTTGAAGCCGGGCGCGTGGTCGATGCGGGGCCGCGCGATGAGGTGCTGGCGCGGCGGGTGCATTGAATCGCAGCGCCGTGGCGTGGCCAGTTTCGGGGGGCCTCGATATGAGGTCGATGTGCTCGATGATTGGGTGGGGTGTTGCGTTTGATCAGCCGGTCATGGTGACGGCTGCTATCCGTCGGCACCGGGCTGAAAGGATTGCCAGAGCGTTGTGCCTGTGAACCATGCCGGCAAGGCCGGCGCATGAACGGTCAGTTCCACACCATCCGTGATTTCGGCGATCAGTTCGTGGGCCTCGCCGGAGTTATCAAAGATATAGGCGCGGTGTGCGGCGGCACAGGCGTCATCCAGCAGGGCGATGGAGCGTGTGTAGCGCGAACGGATCAGTGCTTCCGGCACGTCATGTCCACCCTGGCTGACGCGCAGCTTTACCCGCGAAATATTGATTGCGGGGTCGTCGGTCGCGACGAAGTACAGGTAAGTGCGATAACCACGCGCCTGTGCCTTGTGCATGAAATCGATCTTGTCCGGGGACGACATCACCGTTTCGAAGGTGAAGGTGCTGCCCTGTGCCAGCAACTCACGCCGGATCGCGTCCGCCAGCACAGCCGCGATATAGGAATTGATGCAGTCCGGAGGAAGATGCAGCACGGAATCGGCTGTTACGGTTACCGAACTGGCCACCCCTTCCAGTGAATGCTTGCGCAGCAGGTTCGATCCGGCCAGATGGTCGCGCAGTCGCTGCTGCAGCGCCTGCGGCTCGGCGGTAAGGCCAAAGGTGTTCAGATCCAGCGTGCCGGTCTGCCGCAGTGCCTTTTCCATGTCATCGGCGTTGATGTAGGCACCTATCCATTCCGGCCTCAGCCGCTCATGTATCGTGCTTTTGCCTGAGCCATTCGGCCCTGCGAAGATGCGCAGCCGGGGTTGGGCCAGCGCAGGCGTATCGCTCACTTTCCGGCATCCGTACCGGCTGGCTTTCTCGCGCGCTTGAGTACCAGCCCTACCTTTGCCGGCGTGCTCGTCGGCAGGGTTTTGATGACCACCGCCGTCCCGTTGCGCCGACGCTCCACAAGCTGGCCATTGGCTGACTTCATGACCACCAGGCCAACCCGCGACATCGCGCGCTCGTATGCTGCGCGACCCGCCTCGGCGGCCAGCCGGGGAATGCTCGCGTCTGCGCGTTGCATGGATTCTTCGGTGATCGGCGGGGGGCGGCGCATGGTAAGTCCTGAATAAGTCCTGAAGATCGGCAGATCGTCATTCTGCAACGGAAGTGTCGTTGCCGTGTAGATCGCGGTGCGGGGGCGGGCTGAGGCTGACGCGATGGCTGCGTCAGACGTGCCAGCCTCTACTGCGTTGTGCTGGATGTGTTCAGTCGGGGGCCGTCGCCCGTTCGATCTGCGCGCGAGCGACGTCCCACGAGGTGGCCCAGTCCAGTCTCCGCTGCGGCATGGCGTTCAGTCTCATGATGATGTCGGTCAGGTTGCATGAGGCCAGCCCGCCCTGTGCTTCGACGCTCACCGTGTAGCAGCGGACCAGATCGTTCATCGAGCCCAGTGTCTTGCGGCTGTCGGTCTTACCGAACAGTCCTGTGTGACAGGGCGCCATCGTCTGCGCGATGGCGACAGCGTCCAGATCTTTCATCGACAGCAATTGCTGCAGACCGGCCAGAAACATGTCGGGCAAGGAGCGGGCGTCGAGCGGCCGCCGGCCCTGGTGGAGCACGAAGGACAGCAGCGTTGTTTCACTCATGAACAGGAGGAACCGTGTCCTCCCGATCGCAAACCGATGGACATACCAATGACCGAGCGGGGCGGTGCTGGTCAAGGTATCAACCAGCTGCCTTTCGGGCAGTCCGATTGCCTTCCGGACTTCAGCGGTGCATTTCAAAATCATCATGAGTCAGGGTACGGCTTCAGGAAGCTGGCCATCGGCTTTGGATTTGTTCGTCAGCCACCGTCATCGGACGCGGATTCTAGAGTCAAGCGTATCGCAACTCCGTTGAATCCAGCATCGGACCATGTCATCGCGGATCGGCTGTGAACGTCTTGCACGCCGCCCGGATTGGGCTGCTCGCTGCCGATTGCGCGCGACCGCACCTTTTTCGGAACGGAAACCGACATCACGTGGTGGTAGTGGTCAAGATGGTCCGCGCAGATCTGGGTAACGCGCGCGCGTCAAAACCGGCAGGCGCTGGAAAGTCACACCGCGGAACCGGCCATGCGTTCGACGTTGCGCCAGCGGTGCAGGGCGTGTTCCGCCTTCATCGCGGATGTTTGTTCTTGCGCATCGATGATGAATTCGCGGCACCGGGAAGCGGCTTGCCCTTCGTTTCGGGGCTGCGCGGCTGAGGGTGCCAGCTCCTTTCGCAAAACCCGAGCATCACATGTTGCCGAAGCCGACAGTGACAGCGGCTGGCGCACCGTAAACGATGCCGACTCGGAGGTACCCGACGCTTAGCCGAGCACGGTTTTCGCGATCAGCCCCACCACCGCGCACCCCGCGATCACGTGCATCACGTTGCGCTTGTAGCGGAACAGCGCCACCGCGGCACCGGCGGCGATCAGCGCCGATATCGCGTCGAAGCGGCCGTCGAAGCCGTCGGGCCACAGTACGTGGTAGCCGAAGAACAGCGCCAGATTGACGATGACGCCGACCACGGCGGCGGTGATGGCGGTCAGCGGCGCAGTGAACTTCAGGTCGTCGTGGGTCGATTCGACCAGCGGACCGCCGGCCAGGATGAACAGGAAGGACGGCAGGAAGGTGAACCAGGTGACCAGTGCCGCCGCGACTGCGCCGGCCAGGAACAGGCCGTCCGGCCCGAACAGCGCGCGCATTTCGTTGCTGAGATAGCCGCCGACGAAAGCGACGAAGGCGACCACCATGATCAGCGGGCCGGGCGTCGTTTCGCCGAGCGCCAGACCGTCGATCATCTGCGTCGGCGTCAGCCAGCCGTAGTGGCCGACCGCGCCCTGATACACATAGGGCAGCACCGCATAGGCGCCGCCGAAGGTGAGCAGTGCCGCCTTGGTGAAGAACCACGCCATCTGCGTCAGCGTGTGGCCCCAGCCGAAATACAGCGTCAGCAGCGCCATCGGAATCATCCACAGCAGCGCGCCGACGAACGCGACGCGCGCCAGCCGCGACCAGCGGAAGCGCGCGTGCTCGGGCGTCGGCGTGTCATCGTCGATCAGCGCCGGGCCGAATGACTTGACCGCCTTGCCATGGCCGCCGCCGGCGCTGAACTTGTCCGGTGCCACGCGGCCGCCGACGTAGCCGATCAGCGCCGCCGCGGCGACGATGGCCGGAAAGGGCACGTTGAGCGCGAAGATGGCCACGAAGGACGCCCCCGCGATCGCCCACATCCAGTTGTTCTTCAGCGCGCGCGAGCCGATGCGGTGGGCCGCCTGCAGCACGATGGCGGTCACCGCCGGCTTGATGCCGTAGAACAGCCCGGCCACCAGCGGCACGTCGCCGAACGCGATGTACACCCACGACAGCGCGATCAGGATGAACAGCGACGGCAGCACGAACAGCGCACCGGCCACGACGCCGCCCCAGGTCCGGTGCATCAGCCAGCCGATGTAGGTCGCCAGCTGCTGCGCCTCGGGGCCGGGCAGCAGCATGCAGTAATTGAGCGCGTGCAGGAACCGGCGCTCGGAGATCCAGCGCCGGTTCTCGACCAGCTCCTGATGCATGATGGAAATCTGCCCGGCCGGCCCGCCGAAGCTGATGAAGCCGAGCTTGAGCCAGAACAGGAAGGCGTCGCCGAACGGTATGGTCGGAGCGGGGTGGGCGGTGTCGGCAGGTTCGGGCAGCGGCATGTTGAGCGTGGTCAGTTGCGGTGGCGCGGGGCGACAGCGTCGGGTGCAGCGTGTGAGTGGGAATCGCCCGGATTATCACGGGAGCGGCGTCCCCGCCGCTCCCACTGTCCTGCGCTGCAAGCCGGTGAGCAGCACCGCGGCGTGCCCCGAGCGTACCGCAGCTTCATGACGCTGTGCCTCTGCGATGCTGCAGCATCCGCGCAACACCCGCCCCCTGACGGGCGCCGTGCAAAGCGCTATCCTGCCGCCAGTTTTTGCTGCCAGGCGATAGATCATGTCCCAGCCCTCCCTGTCCGTTCCGGTCGATACCGCCCCGAACGATCCCGCGCCCGACACCACGATGCTGCGTGCCGTGAAGGCGAGCGCGCTGCAGACGTCGCCGTTCGAGCATATATATATGCAGAACGTGTTCTCGCCCGGCTTCTACGAGCGACTGCTCAGGCTGATTCCGGCGCGCGAGCGCTTCCACGATCTGCGCCACAAGGACGCGATGCGCGCTGACGGCAGCAGCGCCCGGCGGCGCATGTACCTGTATCCGGAGCACCTGTGGCGGCTGCCGGCCGAACAGCGCGCGCTGTGGGGTTCGGTCTCGCGCGTGCTGCGCTCGCGCGCCATGCAGGACGCCTTCAAGCTCAAGTTCAGGCAGTCGCTCGAAACCCGCTTCGGTCGCAGCATCGACCAGATCGATCTGTACCCCATCCCCATCCTGGTGTGCGACCTGCCGGGCTATCAGATCGGCATTCACGCCGACGTGATGGCCAAGGCCATCACCGTGCAGTTCTATCTGCCGAAGGACGCGTCGCAGCGCCACATCGGCACGGTGTTCCACTACGGCCGCACCGGCCCCGAGGCGGAAAGGACCATCGCGATGGATTTCATGCCGGCCAGCGGCTACGCCTTCGCCGTGATGGAGCGCGAAAGCTGGCACAGCGCGCGCCGCACCACCGAAGCCGACGGCGAGCGCTGGACCCTCATGCTGACCTACTACGTGCAGGACACGCCCAAGGCCTGGTTCAAGCGCCGCTGGGACCGCTTCCGCACCTTCTTCGGTCTCGGGCCTAAGGGCTGACAGAAGGGCTGACTGAAGGGCCGCCCGGCGGGCGCGCCCGCGCCTGCCGCCCTGAGACACCTGTAGCCTGCGCGCGCTGAGACGTTCGTCTCATCCTCCCGCGCGCCTGTCTGTTGCAGGAATAACCCCTTGCTGGCTGGGGAAATTTACCCGCCTTGATCACAAAGGATTTTCTCCCCCGGCGCTGCCGTCGCGCCTGGCCTGCGCCGTTTTGGCATGGATGATGCAGTTCTTCTTCCGCGCGTCGTCGCCGGGTGCCGCTGTGCGCATCCGAAAAAAACGGAGGAGAACCCATGAACAAGCAAACCGGTCGCCTTGCCGGACCTGTCCTGACCTGCCTGGTCGCGATGTTCGGCCTGAACGCCGCCGTGCAGGCCGAAGATCCGGAACCGCCGCTCGGCGTGAACGTGCTCGAAGCCACCTTCAAGTGGCGTCCGAACTACGTCAGCGACGACATGCTCATCCACGCCGACAAGGACGCCAACAACTGGCTGCACTACGGCAAGGACTATCAGGGCTGGCGCTTTTCGCAGCTCGGTCAGGTGACGCGCGACAACGTGAAGAAGCTGGTGCCGAAGTGGAATCTGTCGTTCGGCGTCAATGACGCACAGGTCAGCCAGACCACGGTGGTGAATGGCCGCATCTACGTCACCGCCAGCCAGAACAAGGTGTTCTCGCTCGATGGTTCGACCGGCCGCATGATCTGGAAGTACGAGCGCTCGCTGCCGGGCGACCTCGGCCCGCGCCTGTGCTGCGAAGCGGTGAACCGCGGTGTCGCGGTGTACAAGGACATGGTCTACATGGCCACGCTGGACACCCACATCGTCGCGCTGAACAACACCACCGGCCGCGTCGTGTGGGAAAAGAAGATGGGCGACTACACCAGCGGCGAGATCTACACGTCGATGCCGCTGGTGGCCGACGGCAAGATCGTGGTCGGCAATTCCGGTGGTGACGTCGGCGGCACCGTCGGCAAGATCACCGCACTCGATCCGGATACCGGCGAAATCGTGTGGCAGACGCTGACCCGGCCGAACAGTGCGAGCGATCCGCACGCCGCCACCTGGGCCAACGACTCGTGGCGCACCGGCGGCGCATCGGCCTGGCTGACC
This sequence comes from Methyloversatilis sp., assembly GCA_016791045.1. Classification (GTDB taxonomy): domain Bacteria; phylum Pseudomonadota; class Gammaproteobacteria; order Burkholderiales; family Rhodocyclaceae; genus Methyloversatilis. Next base: position 67,519 of record JAEUNO010000012.1, read on the forward strand.
GGCAACTACGAAGCGAAGACCAACACGATCTACTGGGGCGTGGGCAATCCGTCGCCCGACTTCGATCCGTCGGTGCGCAAGGGCGACAACCTGTATAGCAACTCGACGCTGGCGATGGACGCGAAGACCGGCAAGATCAAGTTCCACTTCCAGTACACGCCGAACGACGCCTGGGACTACGACGGCAACAACGAAACCATCCTGGTCGACGACGAAAAGGGCCGCAAGGTGTGGCTGCACGGTGACCGCAACGGCCACCTGTATTCGATCGACCGCACCAGCGGCAAGTGCAACTGGGTGGTGCCGATCGCGCGCGTGAACTGGGTGAAGAGCTGGGGCGACAACTGCCGCCCCATCGTCAATCCTGACAAGGTGCCCGGCTACGACAAGATCGCCACCGACATCGCGCCGATTCTCGACGGCGGCAAGGAATGGCACCCGGCGGCGTACAGCCCGCAGACCAAACTGCTCTATGTGCCGTACATCGACAGCTCGATGGACATCCAGGCCAAGAAGATGGAATGGAAGCGCGGCGAGTGGTTCCTGTCGTCCAAGGTGCTGAAGGCCAATCCCTATACCGGCGGCATCAAGGCGTTCAACGCCACCACCGGCGAACAGGTGTGGTCGCGTCCGCAGAGCACACCGGCCACCAGCGGTCTGCTGGCGACCGCCGGCGGCATCGTGTTCTCGGGTGATGCCGAAGGCTTCTTCTCGGCCATGCGCGACGACTCCGGCGAAACGTTGTGGCGCTTCAACGTCGGAACCGGCATCCACGGCAACCCGACCACCTTCACGGTCGACGGCAAGCAGTACGTCGCCATCGTGTATGGCCCGGGCGGCGGCAGCCTGTGGCCGCTGGTCTACGGCGAGCTGTTCAAGCAGCAGAACCGTGGCGGCGGAATGATGGTGTTCGGTCTTGCGGACTGAACGCATGACGCGCAGCCCGGCACGTTTGTTGCAAAGCCTGTTCGGGTTGCTGGCGTGTGCCGCGCTGCCGGTGTCGGCCGGCGGCGCGCCCGCGGCGCTCGGCGTGTGCGTGGTCGAACAGAACCCGCCGTTCTCTTCGCGCACGCCCCAGCCGGTCGGTGTCGATGTGGACGTCGCGCAGGCTGTCGCGGCGCGTCTCGGGCGCGCCGTGCAGTGGCAGTGGATCACGCTGCAGGAACGCGGCGGTCTGGGGCGCGCGCTGAAGGAGTCGGTGCAGGCCGGCAGCTGCGCGCTGTTCGCCGGTCTGCCGGTGACCGACGGCAGCGACGACGACCTGTCGGCGCGCGGACTGGTGGCGTCGCAGCCCTATGTGTCGGTCGGCTACGTGCTGCTGACGCCGGCAGCCAGCGCGATCGGATCGATGGCCGCGGTGGGTGCGCAGAAGATCGGCGCGGTCACCGCCACGCCGGCTGATCTGTACCTGCTGGCCGGCGGCTTCAACCGCTCGCCGTTTGCCGGCAGCGCGGCACTGCTGGATGCGCTGGCGAAGGGCCAGGTCGGCGCCGGCCTGCTGTGGGCCGGCCGGGTGGCGGGTGAAGCATTGCCCGCAGGTGTGGTCGTGCGCGAGGCGCTTCAGGCGCCCGCGCTGCAGACCCGCTTCGTCATGGTCAGCCGGCGCAGCGACACCGCGCTGACCGGCGCCGTCGACGCGGCACTCGGTGCGCTGCAGGCCGATGGCTCGCTCGACGCGATCGCTGGGCGGAACGGACTGCCGACCGGCAAGCCGCAGGGCGGCAGATGATGGAGATGTACCGGTCACGCGGGCGCTGTCTGCCCGCGGGCTGCAACAGGAAGGAGTGGCAGATGATTCGATACACAGCACGGTGCGTGCTGCTGCTGGCGCTGGCTGGCAGCGCTCACGCGTTCGGCCCGGGCCAGGCGCCGGCCAACAATCCGATGGCCGGCGACCGCGGCGCGGCCGGCAAGGGCGAAGAACTGTTCGGCCGCAACTGCCAGCAGTGCCACAACTCGCGCGGCAAGGGCGGCAAGGGTCCGCAGCTGGTCAAGGGCGCCTGGGGCCCGGGGGGCGCGAACAGCGATGGCCAGATGTTCGAGCTGATCGCCCACGGCCGCGCCGGTACCCAGATGGGCGGCTTCGCCAACTCGCTGAAGGAAGAGGAAATCTGGCAAATCATTGCCTTCCTGCGCGAGGAGGCGCTGCGCGTCCAGGCAGCCGACAAGGTGGCCAAGGATGACGATGAGATTCCGTACTACTGAACCGCTCCCGCATCACTCAACGGAAAGAACCTGATGAAAAACCAAAGATTCAATGCGCCGTCACGCGGTCTGCTCGCCGCCATCGCCTGCGCAGGCGCACTGATGACCGCACCCGCGCTGGCACAGTCGGCGCGCCCGACGCTCGACCTCGCCACGGCGCGCCTGATGGCCGACGCGTGCGAACGCCACGCGAAGGAAAAGGGCTGGCGCATGATCATCGCGATCAACGACGAAGCCGGCAATCCGAAACATTTCAGCCGGATGGATGGCAGCATCCTGATCAGCATCCGCGTGGCGCAGCTGAAGGCCGATACGTCGGCCGGCGCGCCGTTTTCGACGCGCCAGTTCCGCGACCTGTCGAAGACGGTGATCGGCGCCGAACTGATTCCGCACACCACCACCATAATAGGCGGTCTGCCGATCGTGACCTCGAAGGGCGCGCACATCGGCAGCATCGGTGTCAGCGGCGGCTCGGAAGAGGAAGATGAAGTGTGCGCGCAGAAGGCGCTCGACGCCGTGAAGCATCTGATGTGAGGGGTCGGGCCGGCGGCTCTCTGGCCTTCTTCTTGCTAAGGAGGTGGATGCTTGCTGGCGAAGGCCCGCGGCACAACACATACCAATAATTCAAAAGGAGCCAGCATGAAATCCCTGCCGATATCCGTCGCGCTTGCCACCGTTGTCCTGTCCGGCTGTGCCGGTCTCGGGACGAAAAGTGCCGGCCGTGATGAGGCGCCGGACACGCACAAGCAGTACTGGGCGAAGTACGACCATTCGCTGAAACCGGTGACGCCGGCGGTCACGCTGAGCGAAAAGCTCGGATTGCCCGAGCCCGCGCGTCCGGCGGCGGGTGGTGCAGCCGTCGCCGCCGCCGCCGCCGCGCCGGCACCTGCCATCCGCAGTTGCGCCGAAGCCGCGCCCGACGCCACGCTCAAGCTCATCGCACGGCTCGAAGCCACTCAGGGCAAGACGCAAGGCGGATCGGCGGAGCTCGACGCATCGGTTGTCAGGCTGGCCGAACGTACGCAGATGCTGTCCTTCCTGCGCGAGTCGCTCTACCGCACCTGCGAGCGCGCCGCCGCCGGCCAGATCAGCAAGGACGAAGCGGCTGCCGCCTACGACAAGGTGATGAACTCCGTGCACGCCATCATCGAAACCGACCGCGACCGCGCCCGCGAATCGGCGGCGAAGGCCGTCAAGGGCCTGTCGCCGGAACAGATCAAGGCGCTGCAGTAAGCCCGCGCCGCCAGTGCGGCTCGCTGTCTCCCCGAACGGCGCGATTTCCGGATCGACGCACCGATCGCGACCACGGGTCGCTCCTACAGCCGAAGCCCCGTTCCCGCAGGAGCGAGCCGTGCTCGCGATGCCGTGCTTCGAACAGGTGATGTCGTGTGATTGACCTGCGGAATCGCGACCGAGGGTCGCTCCTACAGGTGCAGGGCGTCTTTTGCAGGAGCGAGCCGTGCTCGCGATGCCGGGCTTCGAACAGGTGATGTCGTGTGATTGACCTGCGGAATCGCGACCGGGGGTCGCTCCTACAGGTGCAGCGCGTCTTTTTGTAGGAGCGAGCCCCGCTCGCGATCCCGCCCTCTGGGCACGTGACGGCGCATGATCGACGCGCCGATCGCGACCGCGGGTCGCTCCGGCGGCCGATGCAGGTCGGACCTACACCTTCCGATACACCTCGGCGCCCTGCTTGACGAACTCGATCGACTTGGTCGCCATGCCCTGGGTGAGCGCGGCCTCATTGGTGAGGCCCTGGGCGGCGGCGTAGTCGCGTACGTCCTGGGTGATCTTCATGCTGCAGAAGTGCGGCCCGCACATCGAACAGAAGTGGGCGAGCTTGGCGCCGTGCTGGGGCAGCGTCTCGTCGTGGAATTCGCGCGCCTTGTCCGGATCGAGCCCGAGGTTGAACTGGTCG
>JAEUNO010000020.1 GCA_016791045.1 Methyloversatilis sp.
GAGGGGAGAGGTCGGCGCTCGGTGGTGTTTCCCTCGCCCGCCTCAGCGGGAGAGGGTGGCGCGGAGCGCCGGGTGAGGGCAGCGGGCTCGTTTGCCGCGCAGTTCCCTGACATGTTCGAGAACATACTGATTGCAGGAGACCTAGCTTGTTCAACAAGATACTGATCGCAAACCGCGGCGAGATTGCGTGCCGCGTCATCCGCACGGCACGCCGCATGGGCATCGCCACGGTGGCGGTGTATTCCGAAGCCGACCGCAGCGCGCTGCATGTCGAGCTGGCCGACGAAGCCGTGTGCATCGGCCCGGCGGCGGCGCGCGAGTCCTATCTGGTCATCGACAAGATCATCGCCGCCTGCAAGGCGACGGGTGCCGAGGCGGTGCATCCGGGTTACGGCTTCCTGTCGGAGAACGAAGCCTTCTGTGCCGCGCTGGAGCGCGAGGGCATCGTGTTCATCGGGCCGAAGGCGCACGCCATCGGCGCCATGGGCGACAAGATCGCGTCGAAGAAGCTGGCCAAGGAGGCCGGCGTGACGACGATTCCGGGCTGGAACGACCCGATCGAAAGTCCGGAGCGCGCGGTCGAGATCGCGCGCGGCATCGGCTATCCGGTCATGATCAAGGCCAGTGCCGGCGGCGGCGGCAAGGGTTTGCGCGTGGCGTTCAACGATGCCGAGGCGCATGAAGGTTTCGCCTCCTGCGTCAATGAGGCGAAGAACGCCTTCAACGACGATCGCGTGTTCATCGAGAAATTCGTCGAAGAGCCGCGTCACATCGAAATCCAGGTGCTGGGCGATGGCCACGGCAACGTGGTGTATCTGAACGAGCGCGAGTGCTCGATCCAGCGGCGGCACCAGAAGGTGATCGAAGAGGCGCCGTCGCCCTTCATCGATCCGGACACCCGGCGCGCGATGGGCGAGCAGGCGGTGCGGCTGGCCAGGGCGGTGCAGTACCAGTCGGCCGGCACGGTCGAGTTCGTCGTCGGGCGCGACAAGTCCTTCTACTTTCTCGAAATGAACACCCGGCTGCAGGTCGAGCATCCGGTGACCGAACTGATCACCGGGCTGGACCTGGTCGAACAGATGATCCGCGTGGCCGCCGGCGAAAAGCTCGCCTTCACGCAGGCCGACGTGAAGCTCGAAGGCTGGGCGATGGAAGCGCGCATCTGCGCCGAAGATCCGGCGCGCGGTTTCCTGCCGTCGGTCGGGCGCCTGATCCGCTACCGTCCGCCGGTCGCCAGCGACCGCGTGCGCGTCGATACCGGCGTGTTCGAGGGCGGCGAGGTGTCGATGCACTACGACTCGATGATCGCCAAGCAGATCTGCTACGGCGCCACCCGTGCCGAAGCGATCGCGCAGCTGCGCGACGCGCTCGACGCCTTCTGCATCCGCGGCCCGAATCACAACATCGCCTTCGTGTCGGCGGTGCTCGGTCATCCGCGCTTCGCCGCGGGCAACTTCACGACTGCCTTCATCGCCGAAGAGTACCCGCAGGGTTATGACCCGACGACCGCAGCCTACGAAGACGAGGCGTTGCTGGTGGCCGTCGCCGCCACGGTGCATCAGCGTTACATCGAACGCGCATCGCGCATCGTCGGCCAGCTGCCCGGACACGAGTTCCGCATCAGCCCGGATGCGGTGGTGCGCCTGCGCGACGCCGAACACCGGGTGCACATCGAGAACGACGGCGACCACCACGCGGTGCTGATCGACGGCGTGCGCCACCGCATGGTGAGCGACTGGCGCGTGTCCGATCCGGTGTATCGCGGCCAGATCGACGGCCGTCCGTTCACGCTGCAGGTCGAACGCATCGGCCTGCGCTACCGGCTGCAGCACCGCGGCGCGCGCGTCGACGCCGAAGTGATGAGCCCGCGCGCCGCCGAGCTGCTCAAGCGCATGCCGGTCAAGTCGGCCCCCGACCTGTCGCGCTTCCTGCTGTCGCCGATGCCGGGCCTGCTGCGCGAAGTCGCGGTGAAGCCTGGCCAGGCGGTCAAGGCCGGCGAGCGCCTGGCGGTGATCGAAGCGATGAAGATGGAGAACATCCTGCGCGCCGAGCGCGACGGCGTGATCGGCAAGGTATCGGCACAGCAGGGCGAAAGCCTGGCCGTGGACCAGATCATTCTGGAATTCGCTGCCGGGTGAGCCATGGCGGCGGAAGTGCCGCCGCCATGGCTCAAGTCCGCGGCTCCGGGTGTCGTTAAGCTTTGCTGCTTCCCATTTCTGGCGTAACGACACCCCGGACCCATGAACTTCCGACACTTCAGCCCCGCCCGGCCACGGGTGGCAACCGGCCGTTCGCGTTGCGGCGGAGCGCTCTGACATGCGCGCCCGCATCATGCTGGTGGAAGACCAGCCCGAGATCCGCCAGTTGATCCGCATGACCCTCGAGTTCGGTGATTTCGAGCTGGCCGAGGCGCCGGATGCGGATGCCGGCTGGACGCTGATGCAGCAACGCCCGCCCGACCTGATCCTGCTCGACGTGATGATGCCGGGCTCGATGGACGGTCTCGAGTTGTGCCGCCGACTGCGTCAACACCCGGCGCTGCAGGCGATTCCGGTCATCCTGCTGACCGCACGCAGCCAGCAGCGCGACATCGAGATCGGCTTCGAAGCCGGCGCCAATGCCTATCTGACCAAGCCCTTCAGTCCGATGGAACTGCTGGACCGCATTGCCGGGCTTCTGAATCCGCCAGACGCGAGATGAACCTGCGCGACCCGGTGTGGGCCGACCCGTCCGGTGCATCCGTCGGCGACGCGCCGCCCCTCGTGCGTGCATTGCGCGATCCTTCCCTGCTCGCCTGGCCGGCGCTGGCACTCGGCATGCTGGTCACGCTGGTCATCACCTTCCTGCTCTGGGACAGGCTGGCCCAGGCCACGGCACAGCGCTTCGACAGCGAGGTCGAGAAGGTGGTGGACCAGATCAGCCGCCGCATGGAGGCGCACGAGAACATCCTGCGCGCCGCAGCCGGCCTGATGCAGGCCAGCGACGAGGTGACGCGCGCCGACTGGTACAACTATGTGAACCAGCTGGGGCTGGAGCGCAACTTTCCGGGCGTGCTCGGCGTGGGCTTGTCGCTGCGCATTCCGGCGGCACACCTGGCCGCCCATGAAGAGACGATCCGGCTCAATGACATGCCGACCTATGCGGTCTGGCCGAAGCACGTGCGCGACGAGTATCACAGCATCGTGTTTCTCGAACCGCTGAACGCGCGCAACTTCAGGGCCATCGGCTACGACATGTATTCGGAGCCGGTGCGGGCCGAAGCGATGCGGCGCGCGCGCGAAAGCGGCAACGTGGCGCTGTCCGGGCGGGTGACGCTGGTGCAGGAAGGCAAGGGACCGGTGCAGCCGGGCTTCCTGCTGTATTACCCGCTGTACGTGCGCGACGAGCCGGCCGACACGCCGGCCGAACGGGGTCGCGCACTGCTCGGCTACACCTACAGTCCGTTCCGCGCGCATGATCTGTTCGGTGACATCCTGCTCGGATTCGCCGACAAGGTGGTCGTGACGATCCACGATGGGCGGGGCGTGTCACCCGGGACGGTGCTGTACAGCAGCGCCGAAGGCAAGCCGGTGTCCTCGCTCGAAGCGGTGCGCGAGATCGAACTGGCGGGACATGCCTGGACGGTGAGCCTGCGTGCGCCGGCCGCCTTCAGCGCCGACCACCTCGTGCTCTGGCTGGTACCGTTGATGGGCGCCGGCCTGAGCGCGCTGCTGTTCTACCTGCTGCGCCTGCTGGCCACAACGGCGCGTGCCAATCGCAGCGCGCACGCCATGACGCAGGCGCTGACCATCAGCGAATCGCGCCTGGTCACACTGCTCGACACCGCCGCCGACGGCATCGTCACCACCGACGAATCCGGCATGGTGCTGACGGTCAATCGTTCCGCTGCCGAAATGTTCGAGATCGGCATTGATGCGGCGATCGGCCTGCCGCTGGCGCGCCTGCTGCCGATGTTCGATGCCGCATGGTTTGCCGGCCAGGCGGACACGCAACCCATCGGGCTGCGCTGGCGCTTCCGGCAGGATGTGCAGGGCGTGCGCCGCTCGCGTCGTTTTCCGGTCACCGTGTCGGCCAGCCGCTTCAACCTGCACGGGCGACCGGTGTATTCGCTGCTGATGCGTGACATTTCCGAACAGGTGGAAGCGCAGACGCGCATGCGCCTGCATGATCGCGCGCTCGAATCGTCGAGCGAGGCGGTGATCATCCGCGACGTTCAGCGTGGCGGATACCCCGTGGTGTATGTGAATGCGGCATTCGAACGGCTGACCGCCCGCGCGGCCGACGAAGTGATCGGCCGCACCTTCACCCTGGCGTCGGGGGAGCAGAACCCGGAGCACGTGCTGGACGAAATGCGCTGGGCGATCGCCCACCAGAAGCCCTTCAGCACGACGCTCGACGTGAGGCGCGCGGACGGCCGCTCGATCTGGGTGGCGCTGTCATCGTCGCCGGTGCGCGACAACGAAGGCCGGGTCACGCACTACGTCGACGTGTTCGGCGACGTGACCGAGCGCATCGAGTTCGAACGCAAGCTGATCCGCCGCACGAATCGGCTGCACACCGTGTTCGCGCTGTCGCCGGACGGCTTCGTCACCTTTGACGAGGGGGGCACGCTGACCAATGTGAACCCGGCGTTCCTGCGCATGACCGAACTGACGCAGTCCGAACTGGTGGGCCTCAGCGCCGCCGCGTTCGACGGCCGGCTGGCCCGGCTGGCCGACCCGGACAAGCCGTGGCCAGGCCTGGTGCTCGATCAATCGACCGCCGAACCGCAGCGCCTGTGGCTCCGCCTGCCCGAACCACGGGTGCTCGAACGCAGCGCGCGCGTGGCACCGGAAGGTCGCTCCGAGACGGTGCTGTACTTTCGCGACATCACGCAGCAGTTCGAGGTCGACCGCATGAAGAGCGAGTTCCTCAGCACCGCGGCGCACGAGTTGCGCACGCCGCTGGCGTCGATCCTCGGCTTTGCCGAACTGCTGATCAACCGCGAATACGACGAGCCGGCGCGCCGGCGCATGCACACCATCATTCACCGCCAGTCGCGCGTGCTGGTCAATCTGATCAACGATCTGCTCGACCTGGCGCGCATCGAGGCACGGACCGGGCAGGATTTCCGCTTCGAGGACCTGTCGGTGAAGGGCATCATCAGCGCCACGCTGGAAACCTTGACCATGCCGGACGACAGCCATACCGTGCGGCTGGACATGCCGCCGGCGGTGCCGCGCATCCGGGTCGATCACGCGAAGATGGTGCGCGCGCTCGGCAATGTCATCACCAATGCCTTCAAGTATTCGCCGGGCGGCGGCGAAGTGGTGGTGACGGTATGCGAAGCCCTGCGCAATTCGCGGCTGATGGCCGGCATGCGCGTGATCGACCGCGGCATCGGCATGACGCCGGACCAGCTGGCGCGCATCTTCGAGCGCTTCTACCGTGCCGATCCGTCGGGCAATATTCCGGGTACCGGTCTGGGCATGTCGCTGGTGAAGGAAATCATGGACCTGCATGGCGGCGAGATCGAGATCGACAGCGCATCGGGCGTCGGCACGACGGTGACACTGTGGCTGCCGGTGATGGACACGGCGACCACCTGATCGCCGAAGTTCTGCCATGATCCGCGCATTCATCGGAGATCGACATGCGACTGGGCGACGGGCGGGAAAGCGAAAACATCGAGGACCGCCGGGGTGCGCGCGGCGGCGGCATGCTGGGTGGCGGCGGTCGCAAGATCGGTGTCGGCACCATCGTGCTGGCGCTGGTGGCGATGTATTTCGGTGTCGATCCGTCGGTGGTGCTCAATATGGGTGCCGGCCTTCCGCAGACGTCGCAGCAGGCGCCGGTGACCCCCGGGGTGCAGTCCACCGGACGGGCGGAAGACGATGCGCTGGCGCGTTTCACCGCACAGGTGCTGGCTGACACTGAGGACACGTGGAACGCGCTGTTCCGCGCCGGCGGCAAGCAATACCGCGAACCGAAACTGGTGCTCTACACCGGCGGCACGCAGACCGCCTGCGGCACCGGGCAGGCCGCGATGGGGCCGTTCTACTGCCCGGGCGACGAGCGTGTCTATCTTGATCTCGACTTCTACCGCGACCTGCAGGCGCGCTTTGCCGCGCCGGGCGATTTTGCGCAGGCCTACGTGATCGCGCACGAAATCGGCCATCACGTGCAGCATCAGCTGGGCATTGCGGAGAAGGTGCAGGCCACGAAGCAGCGCGTCAGCGAGCGCGACGCCAACCAGCTGCAGGTGCGCATGGAACTGCAGGCGGACTGCTTCGCCGGCATCTGGGCGCACCACGCCAACCGCTCGCGCGGCATTCTCGAACAGGGTGACATCGAAGAGGCACTGCGCGCCGCGTCCGCCATCGGCGACGACACGCTGCAGAAACAGGCGCAGGGCTATGTGGTGCCGGAAAGCTTCACCCACGGCAGCGCCGAACAGCGCATGCGCTGGTTCAGGCGCGGCCTGGACAGCGGCGAAATGAAGGCCTGCGACAGCTTCGGCGCACGCGCGCTTTAGCAGATTCAAGATTCAAGATGCAAGACGCAAGACGCAAGACGCAAGACGCAAGACGCAAGACGCAAGACGCAAGGGAGGTACCGCGTGCCCCTTGAATCTTGCATCTTTCTTCTTGCATCTGCCTTTCAGCCGATGCTGACGACGACCTTGCCGACGTGGGCCTGGCTCTGCTGGTGTGCGAGCGCCGCGCGGGCTTCTTCGAAGCCGAACACGCGGTCGATGACCGGGCGGATCCTGTGCAGTGAAATCACCCGGTTCATCGACTCGAACATTTCGCGCGAGCCGACGAACACGCCGCGCACGGTCGAGGTGGTGAACAGCAGCGGCAGCGGATTGATTTCGCCGCCGGTCAGCACGCCGATCAGGTGCGCCTGACCGTTCTGGCCGAGCGAAGCGATCGAGCGCTGCAGCGTACCCGGGCCGCCGACTTCGACCACGTGGTCGACGCCGACGCCGCCGGTGGCGGTGCGCACTTCCTGATCCCAGTCCGGATGGCTGCGGTAGTTGATCAGCGTGGTCGCACCGAGCGCCTTCGCCTTTTCCAGCTTGGCATCACTCGACGAGGTGGCGATCACCTCGGCGCCCGCCGCCTTCGCGAACTGCAGTGCGAACATCGACACGCCGCCGGTGCCGAGCACCAGCACGCGATCGCCGGCGCGCAGCGGCGCCGGACCTTCGAACAGGGCGTTCCACGCGGTGAGTGCCGCGCACGGCAGGGTGGCGGCTTCCTCGAAGCTCAGGTGAGCCGGCTTGGCCACAAGCGAATCCTGCGGGAACAGGCGGTATTCGGTCAGCACACCGGGCGCGGTGCCGCCCAGTGTCTTGCCGAAGTACTGCGGCTGCAGGCGACCGGCGATCCAGGTTTCGAAGAAGGTGCCGATCACGTGGTCGCCGGCGGCAAAGCGGTCAACGCCCGCACCGGTTTCGACCACCTCGCCCGCGCCGTCGGACAGCGGCACCAGATCCTTGGAGTCGACGCCGGGATACAGGCCCTGCAGGATGAACAGATCGCGGTAGTTGAGTGACGCTGCACGCATCTTCACCAGCACCTGGCCGGGACCGGGGCGCGGGACTTCGGCGTCGATCATCGTCAGGCTGTCGGCATTGCACTGCTCAAGATAGGCTTGGTAACGCATTCGTGGGAACCTCCATTTGATATTGTCGTGGGCGCAGGGCTCGGACTGCGACGCGATGGTGCCATGCCCCGGTGCGGACGGGTGTCTCGCATGCGCATGCCTATATATAGATTGAAAGTCTCTCCGCATTGCCTTCCGAACGTGACATGCCGAAATTCCCGTTCTGCCTGCGCCGTCTGCTGCCGGCCTTGCTGCTCGTTTGCGCGCACGCTGCATACGCCCTCGGCCCCGGCGAACTGGCAGTCATTGTCAATGTGTCGGATCCGGCGAGCGTGGAAACCGCCGCCCATTATCGCCAGCAGCGCGACATCCCGGCCGCCAACGTCATCGAGGTGAGCTTCCCGCACGAGCGCGGCGCGCTGTCGCGGGAAGAGTTCGAACGGGTGTACGCCGAGGTCGACGCAAGGCTGGCGCCCGGCATCAAGGCCTTCGCGCTGGCCTGGACGCGCCCGTGGCGCGCCGGCTGCATGAGCATCACCTCCGCTTTCGCATTCGGCTACGACGACAGCTTCTGTTCATCGACCTGCGGCCCGACGCGGCCGAGCGGCTATTTCAACAACGGCCGCAACGCGCCCGGGAACGCCGCGATGCCCCGGCCCGCCATGCTGCTGGCGGGTGAATCGGTCGAGCAGGTGAAGCGCCTGATCGACCGCGGCGTGGCCGCCGACTACAGCTATCCGAAAGGCACGGTCTACCTGGTGCGCACCGAAGACACGGCGCGCAATGTTCGCGCCTTGCTGTTCGACGAAACGATGGCCCAGGTGCGCGGCCTGCAGTTCGCCAGCCCGAGGGCGGCCGAAGCGTTCGGCCAGCAGGACGTGATCGGCTATTTCACCGGCGCAGTGCGCGTGCCGGCACTGCCGACGCTGGGCTTTCTGCCGGGCGCGCCGGCCGACCACCTGACGTCGGTCGGCGGCACGCTGCTCGACAACACCGCGCAGATGAGCGCACTCGAATGGCTGACGGCGGGCGCCACCGGCAGCTACGGCACGGTGATCGAGCCGTGCAACCACCTGCAGAAATTTCCCCATCCGGGCATCCTGATGAGCATGTACGCGGAAGGCGACACGCTGATCGAGGCCTACTGGAAGAGCGTCGCCTGGCCGGGTGAGGGAGTGTTCATCGGCGAGCCGCTGGCGCGCCCGTTCGGCACCCGCGCCGTGCGGGACGAGGCGGGCTGGTGGGTCGAGTCGCATTCGGCCACCGGCCGGCGCGCGCTGATCGAAGTGGCGCGGAGCGTGGTCGGGCCGTATCGCGCGGTACAGCAGCTGATGCTGCCTGCGGGCTTTGCGCGGCAACGGTTGAAGGTCGACCGCGGTGTCGGCGCCGTCAGGGTGCGCTGAGGCCGGCCTGAAAGTCGCGGTACGCGCGCGAGAGGCCCTCGGCCAGACCGGTGCTGGCCTGCCACCCGATCGAATTGAGCCGCGTCACGTCCATCAGCTTGCGCGGCGTGCCGTCCGGCTTGGTGGTGTCGAACACCAGTTTGCCGTCGAAGCCGACCACCTTGCCGACGAGTTCGGCCAGCGCCCTGATCGTGACGTCCTCACCAACGCCCACATTCACCAGCGGCGGCTCGAAGCGGCCGGTCTTCGACTCGTCGCTGCCCAGCAGGCTCGCGTACTTTTCGTCCGGCAGATTGATCAGGAAGACGCAGGCGTCGGCCATGTCGTCGCTGTACAGGAATTCGCGCCGCGGCGTGCCGGTACCCCACAGGGAGATGCAGGATTCAAGATTCAAGTTGCAGGTGGCGCGGAGCTGTTCCTTGAGGTCGTCGGGGATGGGGCCATGCGCCGCCTCGTCGTGCTCGATGGCGGCCCAGTTGCGCTGCGACGCGAGTCTGGCGAGGTGGAACTTGCGGATCATGGCCGGGATGACATGACTGTTCATCAGGCTGTAGTTGTCGCCCGGCCCGTACAGATTGGTCGGCATCACCGCCAGGTATTGCGTGCCGTACTGTCGGTTGTAGCTCCAGCACATCTCGATGCCGGCGATCTTGGCCAGCGCGTACGGCCGGTTCGTCGGTTCGAGCGGACCGGTCAGCAGGCAATCTTCGCGCATCGGCTGCGGCGCCAGCTTCGGATAGATGCAGCTCGAGCCAAGGAACATCAGCCGCGTGACGCCGTGCTTCCACGCGCTGTGGATCACGTTGGTCTGGATGACCAGGTTGTCGCGGATGAATTCGGCCGGGTAGCTGTTGTTGGCGACGATGCCGCCGACCTTCGCCGCGGCGAGGAACACGTACTCGGGCTTCTCGGTGGCGAAGAAGGCGTCGGTCGCGGCCGCGTCGGTCAGATCCAGCTCGGCGTGCGTACGGGTGACGAGGTTCGTGTAGCCCTTTGCTTCAAGGTTGCGCACGATGGCCGAGCCGACCAGGCCGCGGTGGCCCGCGACGTAGATGCAAGAGTCAAGATTCAAGATGCAAGGTCCGGAGCGGAGTGGGTCTATTTGATCGAACGGATCAAGCCGTGAAGCATTTTCGAGATTTCTTCGGCTTCGCCAAGCCAGGCCCGGCCGGTCTCGCGGTCGATGTAGCCGATGTCCATGCCGATGTATATCTGCGTGCGAAGCTCGCCGGCGGAGCCCTTTGCATAGTAGAAGAACTGAGCCGCTTCCTTGCTGGAACCGCGTTCGTGCCCTTCAGCAATGTTCGATGGCACGGAAAGACTGGAGCGGGTGATCTGGTCCCTAAACCCGAAGTCACGAAGATCGACCAGACCTTTGTAGATCGAGGCACTCAACCTCGCAGACCGCTTCCAGACCTCAAGATCCTCGAATCTGCTCATCACCGCGCCCCGATTTCACGAAGCACGATGACCGCAAAACCCGCATGGTCCGCCCTTCCTTGCACCTTGCACCTTGAATCTTGCATCTGCCTTCATTCAAAGTGGTCGTAAGCCTTGAAGCCCGCCATCTTCACCAGCGCATCGCGCTTGGCGCTGGTGTAGTCGGCTTCCACCATTTCCTTCACCAGTTCGCGCAGCGTCGTCTTGGGCGTCCAGCCCAGCTTCTCGCGCGCCCGGGTCGGATCGCCGAGCAGAGTTTCGACTTCGGTCGGGCGGTAGTAGCGCGGATCGACCTTGACGATCACATCGCCCACCTTCGCTTTGGCGCGGTCGCCGGTGATCGCGGCGACGATGCCCACCTCCTGCTCGCCCTCGCCTTCGAAGCGGATCGTGATGCCCAGCTCGGCGGCGGCGAATTCGACGAACTGGCGCACGCTGTACTGCACGCCGGTGGCGATCACGAAGTCTTCCGCCACCGCCTGCTGCAGCATCAGCCACTGCATTTCGATGTAGTCGCGCGCATGGCCCCAATCGCGCAGCGCGCTCATGTTTCCGAGGTACAGGCAGTCCTGCAGCCCGAGCGCGATACGCGCGATGGCGCGCGTGATCTTGCGCGTGACGAAGGTTTCGCCGCGCACCGGTGACTCGTGGTTGAACAGGATGCCGTTGCAGGCGTAGATGCCGTACGCCTCGCGGTAATTGACGGTGATCCAGTAGGCGTAGAGCTTGGCGCAGGCGTACGGGCTGCGCGGATAGAAGGGCGTGGTTTCCTTCTGCGGGATTTCCTGCACCAGGCCATAGAGCTCGGAGGTCGAGGCCTGATAGAAGCGCGTCTTCTTTTCGAGCCCCAGGATGCGGATGGCTTCCAGGATGCGCAGCGCGCCGATGCCGTCGGCGTTGGCCGTGTATTCGGGCTCTTCGAAACTGACGGCCACGTGAGACTGGGCGGCCAGGTTGTAGATTTCGTCCGGCTGCACCGCCTGGATGATGCGCACCAGGCTGGTTGAATCGGTCAGGTCACCGTAGTGCAGGATGAACTTGCGGTTGTCGACGTGCGGGTCTTCGTACAGGTGGTCGATGCGGTCGGTGTTGAAGAGCGAGGAGCGGCGCTTGATGCCGTGCACCTCGTAGCCCTTCTTCAGCAGGAATTCGGCGAGGTAGGCGCCGTCCTGGCCGGTCACGCCGGTGATGAGTGCGATTTTGGTCATGGGCTTTGATCCGGTGTGAATGGCACGGGATGACAGCGCGCGATTATCGCCGATGATCGTGCGCAAGCTGCTCGAGTCGCGCAGCGAGCAGCGGTTCGATCAGTGCCATGCAGCGTCCGGTGGCGCCCCGGTGCATGGCGGCAAACGCCCGGCCGGCGTCCGCCATGCGCTGTCTTGCCTGCGGATCGTCGAGCAGGGCAACGACCGTCGACGCCATCTCCTCCGGTCCGGTGGCCCGTGCGGCGGCACCGGCCGCCAGTGCGTCGTCGGTGGCCTGGGCGAAATTGAACATGTGCGGTCCGACGACGACCGGGCAGCCCGCCGCGCACGCTTCGATCAGATTCTGCCCGCCCAGCGGCAGCCAGCTGCCGCCGATGACGGCGACGTCCGCCAGCGCGTACCAGGCGACCATTTCGCCCATCGAGTCGCCGAGCCACACCGTGTCACGGTCGCCGGGCAGCGTGCCTTCGCTGCGCCGAATCGCGTGCCAACCGCATCCGGCCACGATGCCGGCCACCTCGTCGAAGCGCTGCGGATGCCTCGGCACCAGTGCGATGAGCACATCGTCCGGCAGCCGTGCCTGCAGCGCCGGCAGCAGCAGCACCTCTTCGCCGTCGCGCGTGCTGGCCAGCAGCACGATGCGGCGGGCGCCGAGTGCCGCGCGCCACCGTTGGCCGAGCGCGAGCTGATCCGGAGGCGGTGCCAGGTCGAACTTGAGATTGCCGGTGACCGTGACGTTGCGCGCACCCAGCCCGCTCAGCCGTGCGGCGTCGGCAGCGGTCTGTGCGGCGATGCCCGACAGCGCATCGAGCATCGTGCCGGCCAGTGCGGGCATCCTTGCGTAGCGACGCGCCGACCGGTCCGACAGGCGGGCGTTCGCCAGCACCACCGGAACGCCGACGCGACGGCACTCGGCAATCAGGTTGGGCCACAGTTCGGTTTCCATCAGGATGCCGACGGCCGGGCGCCACGCACGCAGGAAGGCGCGCTGCGCCCACGGCAGATCCCAGGGCAGCCAGGCAAGGGCCACCGTGTCGCCATAGAGTGCCTGCGCCGTGGCCCGCCCGGTCGCGGTCGTCTGGGTCAGCAGGATGCGCGTGTCGGGATGCGCCTGGCGCAGCGCCGCGATCAACGGCTGCGCGGCGCGTGTTTCGCCGACCGACACCGCGTGTATCCAGAGGGTCGATGCCGCGGGTTCGACGCGGAAGCGCCCCAGCCGCTGGGCGACATCGTGGGCATACCCCGATTCCCGTCGGGCGCGCCACGCCAGACGCAGCAGCACGGCGGGCAGTGCGACCAGCCAGATCAGGGTGTACAGGACGCGATTCAGGGGCACGGGTCAGGAAGCCGGAGGCGGACAGCCGGCAGGGCGCCGGACCGATCGGTGCCAAGGATACCAAGATGGCGGCAGCCTCCCGGCTGCCCGCGGCGGCGTGAGATAATCGCCATCCTGAGCGGCGCGCAATTCCGTCGCGCGTTCGCTGCACTACATACTGGACCCGTCATTGATGAAAGCCGTGATTCTCGCCGGCGGCCTCGGCACCCGGATTTCCGAAGAGTCGCACCTCAAGCCCAAGCCGATGATAGAAATCGGCGGCCGGCCCATCCTGTGGCACATCATGAAGATCTATTCCCGTTACGGGATCAACGACTTCGTGATCTGTCTCGGATACAAGGGCTACGTCATCAAGGAGTACTTCGCCAACTACTTCCTCCACATGTCCGACGTCACGTTCGACATGTCGAAGAACGAGATGGAAGTCCATCAGCGCTACGTCGAGCCATGGCGGGTGACACTGGTCGACACCGGCGAGAACACGCTGACCGGCGGCCGGCTGCGCCGGGTGCGCCAGCATCTGGGCGATCAACCTTTCTGCTTCACGTACGGCGATGGCGTGGCCGATGTCGATATCGGCGCACTGGTCGATTTCCATCGCGCGCACGGCAAGGCGGCGACGGTGACGGCCATCCAGCCGCCCGGGCGCTACGGCGCGCTGAACCTCGACGGCCATGCCGTACGCAGCTTCCAGGAAAAGCCGGCCGGCGATGGCGCGTGGATCAACGGCGGTTTCTTCGTGCTCGATCCGTCGGTCATCGACCTGATTACCGGTGACCAGACCAGCTGGGAGGCCGAGCCACTCATGCAGCTGGCGCGCGACGATCGCCTGATGGCCTATCCGCATGCCGGTTTCTGGCAGGCGATGGACACCCTGCGCGACAAGAACCAGCTTGAAGAAATCTGGCAATCGGGCCGTGCGCCCTGGAAGTGCTGGGAATGAGCGACGGCTTCTGGCGCGGCCGGCGCGTCCTGCTGACCGGTCACACCGGCTTCAAGGGAAGCTGGCTGTCGCTGTGGCTGCATGCCCAGGGCGCCGAGGTGCATGGCTACGCACTGGTGCCGCCCGCTTCGCCCAACCTGTTCACCGTTGCCGGGGTGGCTGGAGCGCTGGCGTCGTCCACCCTGGCCGACATCCGCGACCTGACGACGCTGACCGCGCTGTGCCGCGAGGTGCGGCCGCAGATCGTGTTTCATCTGGCGGCCCAGGCGCTGGTGCGCCAGTCCTACCGCGAGCCGGTCGATACCTTCGCCACCAATGTGATGGGTGTCGTCAATCTGCTGGAAGCCGTGCGCAGCACCGGTGGCGTCAGGGCGGTGGTCAATGTCACCACCGACAAGTGCTACGAGAACCGGGAGTGGCCGTGGGCCTACCGCGAAATCGAGCCGATGGGCGGACACGATCCCTACAGCGCCAGCAAGGGCTGCGCAGAACTGGTCACGGCAGCCTACCGTGCGTCCTTCCTGAAGGAGGCCGGCGTTGCGGTGGCCACCGCCCGGGCCGGCAACGTGATCGGCGGCGGCGACTGGGCCGAAGACCGGCTGCTGCCGGACATTTTCCGTGCGCTCGACGCGCGCCGCACCCTGCCGGTGCGTTCGCCGCATGCCGTGCGGCCCTGGCAGCACGTGCTCGAACCGCTGTCCGGCTATCTCGCGCTGGCCGAAGCCCTGGCCGGTGGCAACGGCGATTTCGCCGAAGCGTGGAATTTCGGTCCGGCGGATGACGACGCGCGCGACGTAGCCTGGATCGTCGGACGCCTCGCGTCGCGACTGCCCGATCTCGTCTGGCAGGTCGACGCGGCGCCGCAACCGCACGAAGCCCATTACCTGAAGCTCGACAGCAGCAAGGCCCGTTCGCGGCTGGGCTGGCAGCCGCGCTGGCGTCTGGCCGAGGCGCTCGACCGCACGCTGCAGTGGCATCAGGCGTGGCGCGCCGGCGCCGACATGCGTGCTGTCTGCCTGGCCCAGATCGCCGACCATGTCGCATCAGCGGATGCAGACCGTTCATGAGCAATCGCCCTGACTGGTCGCCCACCCCGCTTGCCGGACTGGTCGTCGTGCAGCGTCCGCGCATCGAGGATCACCGCGGCTTCCTGTCGCGCTTCTTCTGCGCCGATACCCTGCGCGAAGCCGGCTTCGACGCGCCGGTCGCACAGATCAACCATACGCTGACGCGTGCCCGCGGCGCGCTGCGCGGCCTGCATTACCAGCGCCCGCCGCATGCCGAAGTGAAGATGGTGAGCTGCCTGCGCGGCGAGGTGTTCGACGTGGCCGTCGACCTGCGCGCGGGCTCCCCCACCTTCCTGCGCTGGCATGGCGAAGTGCTGTCCGCCGACAATCGGCGCAGTTTGCTGATCCCGCGCGGCTTCGCGCACGGTTTCCAGGCGCTGACCGACGACTGCGAACTGCTCTACCTGCACAGCGCCGCCTATGCGCCCGATGCCGAGGGTGCGGCCAACGCGCTCGACCCCGCGCTGGCGATACGCTGGCCGCTGGACATCACCGACCTGTCGGAGCGCGATCGCACGCACCCGATGCTCGACCCGGATTTCAAGGGAATCACCGCATGAAATGTCGCCACTGCGGCACCGAGCTGACGCTGCCGCTGATCGATCTGGGCAGCGCACCGCCATCCAATGCCTACCTGACGCAGGCCGCATTGTCGGCACCCGAGAAGTGGTACCCGCTGCGCGTGCTGGTGTGCGATCACTGCTGGCTGGTGCAGACGGAAGACTATGCGCACCACGGCGAGCTGTTTTCCGACGATTACGCCTATTTCAGCTCCTTTTCGACCAGCTGGCTGGCGCATGCCCGGGCCTACGTGTCGGCCATGACGGAGCGCTTCGGTCTCGGCGCGACCTCGCATGTGGTGGAGGTGGCATCGAACGACGGCTACCTGCTGCAGTACGTGCGCGAACGCGGCGTTCCCTGCCTCGGCATCGAACCGACTGCAAGCACCGCCGCCGCTGCACGCGGCCGCGGCATCGAGGTGATCGAACGGTTCTTCGGCGTGGCGCTGGCCGATGAGCTCGCCGCCGCGGGGCGGCGCGCCGACCTGATGGCGGCCAACAACGTGCTGGCGCACGTCCCCGACATCAACGACTTCGTCGCCGGCTTCGCCCGCCTGCTCAAGGACGACGGCGTGGCCACCTTCGAATTTCCGCATCTGCTGAATCTGGTGCAGCTCAACCAGTTCGACACCATCTATCACGAACATTTTTCCTACCTGTCGCTGGTCGCGGTTGCGCGAATCTTCGAGTCGAACGGCCTGAGCGCATTCGACGTGGAAGAACTGCCGACGCACGGTGGCAGCCTGCGCGTGTTCGCACAGCGCACGCAGACCGGCCGCCGGCCGGTGGCACCGGCCGTCGCCGCCATGCTGGCGCGCGAACACGCGGCCGGCATGACCCGGCCCGCGTTCTACAGCGGCTTCCAGCACAAGGCGGAGAAGGTGAAGAACGATCTGGTCGCCTTCCTGATCGACGCGCGGCGCGACGGCCGGACGGTCGCGGCCTACGGCGCGGCGGCCAAGGGCAACACCCTGCTGAACTTCGCCGGCATCCGCGGCGACCTCATTTCGTATGTCGTCGACCGCAATCCGGCCAAGCAGGACATGTTCATGCCGGGTAGCCGCATACCCATCGTCGACGAGTCGCGGCTGCAGGCCGAGCCGCCGGATTATCTGGTGATCCTGCCGTGGAACCTGCGGGATGAGGTGATGGCGCAGCTGGCCGCGGTACGCCAGCGAGGGACAAAGTTCGTGCTGGCAGTGCCGACGCTGGAGGTGATTGCGTGAAGGTGGTGGTCACCGGTGCCAGCGGTTTCGTGGGCCGTCACGTCGTCACCGCGTTGATCGCACGCGGACATGACGTCACCGCCGTGTCGCGCACCGTGCGCGAATCGGCGCCGTGGGCAGGCCCGGCGCGGCAAATCGCGCTCGATCTTCACGATCCATCGATTGACCCGGTCTCCCTGATCGGCACGCCGGACCTGCTGATTCATCTCGCGTGGCCCGGTTTGCCGAACTATCGCGGGCTGTTTCACATCGATCGGAACCTGCCTGACGATTGCCGTTTTCTGCGCCGGATGGTCGATGCAGGGCTGCCAAGGCTGCTGGTGACCGGCACCTGTTTCGAGTATGGCATGCAGGATGGCGCACTCGCCGAAGACACTCCGACGCTGCCGGACAACCCCTACGGCGTGGCGAAGAACACGCTGCGCCTCTATCTGCAGAGCCTGTGCCGCGAGCAGGCCTTCTCGCTGCAGTGGGCACGGCTTTTCTACCTCCATGGGCCCGGTCAGAACCCGAACAGCCTGCTGGCCCAGCTCGATGCGGCGATCGATCGCGGCGATGAAGTGTTCCCGATGTCCGGCGGCGAGCAGCTGCGCGACTACCTGCCGGTTGCGGATGCCGCATCCTTGCTCGTCACGCTGGCGGAAAGTCCGGATGCGCAGGGCGTCTTCAATTGCTGCAGCGGTGTGCCGGTCTCCGTGCGGAGACTGGTCGAGCGCCACCTGCACGAGCGCGGTGCGTCGATGCGGCTCGAACTCGGGCGTTACGCCTATCCCGACCACGAACCCTTTGCCTTCTGGGGCGTACGCGCCCGGCTGGATCGACTGCTGGAGGCCTTGGCGTGATGCGCGAACTGTTCAGGGCGGAGCGACTTCCTGTGCTTCAGAACCGCACTTTTGCGAGCTTCGAGCAGGCATGCAGCAGTGCGACGGGCGATGTCTTGCTGGTACAGGACACGCAGACCGGTCTGGTGTTCAATGCGGCATTCGACCCGCAGTTGCTGGCCTATGACGCGGACTATCAGAACGAGCAGGCGTGCTCGGCGGTATTCCAACGACACCTCGACGAGGTCGCAGGGTTGATCGACCGTCATCTCGCCGGGCGGGCCCTGATCGAAGTGGGCTGCGGCAAGGGCTACTTCCTTGAGCATCTGCGCGCTCGCGGTTATGCGATCACCGGCCTCGACCCGGCTTACGAAGGCAGCAATCCTGATGTCATCAAGGCGCCGTTCGAAGCGGGCCTGGGCCTGTCTGCCGACGGAATCGTGATGCGTCACGTACTCGAACACATGCAGGCGCCCATGGATTTCCTGTCCGATATCGCCCGCGCCAACAGAAACCAGGGCATCGCCTACATCGAAGTGCCCTGTCTTGACTGGATCTGCACGCATCGGGCCTGGTTCGACCTGTTCTACGAGCACGTAAATTATTTCCGCCTGCGCGATTTCCATCGCATGTTCGGTCGAGTGCTGGACAGCGGTCACGTGTTCGGCGGTCAGTATCTGTACGCTTTCGTCGACCTCGCGACGTTGCGCACACCCGAGGCGGGCAACGATGATCTCGTCTGCCTGCCTGCCGACTTCATGGCCGGAGTCGACCAGGCCCGGGCTCGCGTCCTGCAGAGCCCGCGACGCAACGTGATCTGGGGTGCCGCTTCGAAGGGCGTCATCTTTGCCACGCATCTGATGCGGCAGGGCGTACGTTTCGACCTTGCCATCGACATCAACCCTGCGAAGCAGGGTCGCTTCCTTCCCGTGAGCGGTCTGCGTGTGGCATCACCCGAAGAGGCTGCGACCTTGCTCGAACCGGGAGATCACATGTTCGTGATGAACTCGAACTATCTGCAGGAAATCATCGAGCAGTCCGGAAACCGCTTTACCTACATCACGGTGGACCATGAAAAAATTCTCTGAGGAAGTCACCGCCCGCATCGACGGCAACGGTCAGGACAGCGCCCTGAAGCAGAGTGCGCATGGCTTTCTGCTCGAATCCCTGCGTACCCAGTATTCCTACAATTTCTCGTGGCTCGGTCGGCCTGTCATCCAGTACCCGCAGGATATCGTGGCCATGCAGGAACTGATCTGGACGGTGCAGCCGGACCTCATCGTCGAAACCGGCATTGCGCATGGCGGCTCGCTCATTCTTTCGGCATCGATGCTCGAACTGAATGCGGCCTGCGGCGGCAATCCGGATGCTCGCGTGCTCGGTATCGACATCGATATCCGCCCGCACAACCGCGAAGCCATACTTGCGCACCCGATGGCGAAGCGCATCGACATGATCCAGGGATCGAGCATCGCGCCGGAGATCATCGAGCAGGTGCGCTCTCGTGCTGCCGGCATGCCGCGCGTGCTGGTCTGTCTCGACAGCAACCACACGCATGATCACGTGCTGGCCGAGCTTGAGGCGTATGCCCCGCTGACATCGGCGGGAAGTTACTGCGTGGTGTTCGATACGGTGGTTGAAGACATTCCGAAGGCACTGTCCGGTGCTCGCCCCTGGGGTCCCGGAGACAATCCGAAAACCGCGGTACGCGAGTATCTGAGGCGGATCACGGAAGAAGGCCGCATGGCGCTGGACGGGCGGCCGTTGAGTCTCGAGATAGACAAGACGGTCGAGCACAAGCTGCTGATTTCCGTCGCACCTGATGGCTACCTGCACCGCCCTGGCTGACATTCCGTTACCGGAGAAGCGGCACGTGTCCCTGCGCACGAACGTCATCGCCAACTATCTCGGTCAGGGTTGGACTGCACTGATGCAGTTCGCATTCGTGCCCCTGTACCTGAGTTATCTTGGCGTCGAGGCGTTCGGCCTGATTGGCGTGTTCACGATGCTGCAGGCGTGGATGGTGCTGCTCGACCTCGGCATGACGCCGACGCTGAATCGCGAAATGGCGCGCTTCACCGCCGGCTCTCATTCGGCACGGAGCATCAACGACCTGCTGCGTACGCTCGAATGGATCTGCATCGCGATGGCGGCCGGCATCGTGTTGGTGATCTGGGGTGCGTCAGGCTGGCTGGCGTCGGACTGGCTGCAGCCCGGTGCGCTGCCCGTGTCGTCGGTCGCAGATGCGATCGCGCTGATGGGCATCGTGATCGCATTGCGCTTCGTCGAGGGCATCTACCGCGGTGCGCTGATGGGCCTGCAGCGTCAGGTCTTCTTCAACGCATTCAATGCCTTGAACGCGACCTTGCGTGCCGCCGGCGCGGTTGCGGTGCTGATCTGGTTGTCGCCGACCATCGAAGCCTTCTTCATCTGGCAGGCGTGTGCGTCACTGTTCGCCGTCGCAGGGCTTGCGCTGGCCACCCATCGCACGCTGCCCGCCATCGACACCGCTGCGCGATTTTCAAAGCAGGCGCTGCTGGACGTGCGTCATTTCGCAGGCGGCATGGTCGCCACCACGCTGATGGCGCTGCTGCTCACGCAGATCGACAAGGTGCTGCTGTCGCGCATGATTTCGCTCGAAGCCTTCGGTTATTACACGCTGGCCGCAACCGTTGCGTCGGCGCTCACGTTGCTCGTTGGACCGGTTACGCAAGCCGTTTACCCGCGATTCACCGAAATGGTTATCCACGGGGAATCTGCCCGCCTTGCGGAGCTATATCATCAAAGCGCCAAGACAGTTACGGCTATTTGCGCACCTGTCGCAATGGTTTTTTTGATCATGCCTGACGTCCTGCTGAAAGTCTGGACTGGAGATTCAAAGATATCGGCCGCGGCTGCACCGATCCTCGCATTGTTATCCGTGGGAACGTTTCTAAATTCGTTGATGCATGTTCCGTACGTGCTTCAGCTTGCATATGGATGGGTACGTTTTTCGGTAATAATGAACCTCATTGCTGTTCTATTATTGGTTCCCGCAATTTTATGGTTGGTGCCTAACTATGGAGCTCTGGGCGCTGCATGGGTCTGGGCTGCATTGAATACCGGCTACGTATCGCTTGGTATGTACTTCATGCACCAGCGCCTATTGCCCGCCGAAAAAATCGAGTGGTACGTCAAGGATGTAATGACGCCGCTTGCGGCGTCGATCATCGTTATCGGTGGTTTCTCTTTTCTAATCGTTGAACCCATGCCACGCGGGTTACAAGCAATTCTTTTGATTGCATCCGGTGTAAGCGCCCTGCTATTCAGCCTTTATAGTGTCGGAAGATTGAGTTTTTCGAGGACAAAAATATAGCCATCAGGCCAGTTTTAATAGCCGCAAAATGAAAGTGCTCACCTGTCTGATTGGTTCGTTCTCGCATTTCAAAATCTAGGTCGGTCGATATGAATTTCAATTGTAAGTCCCCTGTCACCAAAAATCCCGAAATATGAACTACAGAAAGGAGATTGACGGGCTTAGGGCACTTGCCGTCGTCCCTGTCATTCTGTTCCACGCTGGCTTCGAGCAATTCAGTGGGGGCTTTGTGGGGGTCGATGTGTTTTTTGTGATCAGTGGCTACCTGATCACAACAATCCTGATTGTCGAGTTTGAGCGTGGGAGCATCTCAATCGCCCATTTCTTCGAGCGCCGTGCAAGGCGAATTCTTCCCGCGTTGTTCGTAGTTATGTTCGTGTGCATTCCTTTAGCGTGGTTTATGTTGTTGCCGCACGAGCTGAAAGAGTTTTCAAAAAGTCTTGTGGCCGTTTCGCTTTTTGTATCGAATATCCTCTTTTGGCGGGAGAGCGGATATTTTGCCAGTGCGGCGGACTTTAAACCCCTTTTACATACATGGAGTCTGGCGGTTGAAGAGCAATACTACATCCTGTTTCCATTCTTTTTGATTGTGGTATGGCGTTTTGGAAAGAATTATCTGAAGGCTTTTCTCTGCATTGTTTTTATTATTAGCTTAGCGGCAGCCCATTGGGGGTCCATAAATTTTCCGACCGCAGCGTTTTTTCTTTTGCCGACACGTGGATGGGAACTATTGATCGGAGTAT
This sequence comes from Methyloversatilis sp., assembly GCA_016791045.1. Lineage (GTDB taxonomy): Bacteria > Pseudomonadota > Gammaproteobacteria > Burkholderiales > Rhodocyclaceae > Methyloversatilis. The sequence continues at coordinate 21,693 of JAEUNO010000020.1, forward strand.
TTGCCGCGTTCTATCTGGCAAATTCAAATCGAACCGAGTTCACCAGGCTTACACGTGAAATCGGCGGCTGTCTCGGTTTGGCTTTGATAATCTTTTCCGTTTTTTCGTACAGCAGGGAAACGCCATTTCCGGGGCTGTATGCAGTCATCCCAACAATCGGCGCCCTCCTCATTATCGTTTTTGCAACCGAAAGAACCCGAATCGGTAGGTTTGTCGGAAATCGGATTTTCGTTGGAATTGGATTGGTAAGCTATAGCGCATATCTATGGCATCAACCGTTATTTGCCTTCGCAAGAATTCGCGGCTTTACCGAGTTTGATCCATACATCTCCTTGGGACTCATGGCCGGAACTCTGGGAGTGGCGTTTCTAAGTTGGAGGTATATCGAAACGCCCTTTAGAAGAGAGACTTCTATAAATAGAAATAAGCTTCTGCTCACTGGATTTGCGGGAACGATCTTTTTTATCGGCATCGGCCTTGTCGGCGTCCTCACGGAAGGATTTTCATACCGGTACCCGGCTCTGTCGGCGCTAAATTCGCATTCTGCATGGCCAAATGAGTTAAACAGCACCGACGAATGTAGGGCGCATTTCGGTGGGGATCAATACTGTGTAATTACAGATGTCAATAAAGAACCAACTGATTTACTTCTCGGGGACTCGCATGCCAATCATTTTTATCCTGGTATTTCAGGCAGGTTCGAGCAAAAAAACAGAAACTTATTGATGTTTGGTGCTGGTGGCTGCCCACCGCTGTTGGACATAGATATGGGTTATCATTACGCGCACGGGACGCGGCTCAGGTGCATGGAAAGAACTAATGATGAAGTAAAAAGGCTTCTTAAGATTGATTCAATCAGAAATGTTTTTCTCTCGTTTCACAGCGAAACGCTCTTTGATTCACGGGTAAGTTTTTTTGATTCAAGAGGTGAAATATACTTCGATAATGATAGGGTTTCCGCCGCAACGCGTGCGCTAGTTCGAGTCGTAAAAACTGCGGCTGACAACGGCAAAAAAGTATATGTCATTGAGGACTTGCCGGATGTTACATTTTCAGCATATCGGCGTTGTCTCGCTCAAACCAACAGCGCAGAAAATTCAAGGCCCTGTCTAAATCTCAAGAGCCAGAATGAAGCCTATTTCCGTGTTCTTGAAAACCTTAGGCCCCACGGTGTTGAGATTGTTCGAACGCATCAGTTGTTGATCTCGTTTCCCTATTCCAATTCGGGGGTTCTTCTTTACAGGGATGAAACCCATCTTTCGTTGAAAGGATCAGTTTATGTCGGAGATCGGTTGGCCTTGGGCGACTAAGATCAATTCTGTTGCGTTTGGAAATCCGCTCTCATGATTTTCGCTTCTTATTGGCTAGGGTCAATACAATTTTGTATTTCTTTCTTCCCTTGCCATCAACAGCTTTTGATTTTGTAGTACTTCGAGCACTTCATTGTGGCTTTTTTGTGGTGCCACTCGAGCAGGTTTTTATCGGTCACCTTTCCAGCGTGGATGCGTTGAGTAATGAGCTCGTCGGTTAAAGTAAGTATAGGTATGCCCGTCTTTAACGGCGCGGCTTTTATTGAGTCGGCAATAGAATCGTTGCGGGCGCAGTCGTTCACCAATTTTGAATTGATTATTTCCGATAACTGCTCGAGCGACCAAACGAGGGAGATTTGTACCAAATACCAGTCTGCGGACGCCAGGATCTGCTATTTTCGCCAGAGCGAGAATATTGGTGCGGCAGGAAATTTTGAGTTTGTGCTCGAGAGGGCTTGCGGTGAATTTTTTATGTGGGCTGCGCATGATGACCTGTGGGATCAATCGCATCTCGCTGCGGCTTTGGCTGTATTAGAGAATGATGGGTTGGATTTCGCATTCCCTAGTTTTTGGCTTGAGAGTACGCAGTTCGGCATTCGAAAGCGAGTTGATCCGCAGATGTTCGATTTTCTGGACCATCGAGACCGTCGCGTAAGGGTCTTGCGCTTCCTGGCGCTACATCACATGTCGCACAAGTGCAATCTCGTGTATTCGTTGTTCCGAGCGGATCTGATACGCGCCGCATTGCGAGTGCAGTCTATCGACGATGATGCAGTGTTGTCGGCGGTGGTGCTTGGGCTCTCAAGAGGCCGTGCCCTTGACCAGAGTTCTTTTCATAAAAGGTATCAGTTTTTCTGGCCGGGTCTCTTTAATTTCCGGAGATTTTTTAGCTTTTATTTTCGTGATCGCAGGCCGTTCACGACGTATAAAAGTCAAGCCGTTTTAAAGCTATGCGCTTTGTTTCCAGAGTATTCAGTTGATATTGAGAAAATCTTTTCGAAATATGGTGAGTGGCGATACGGTAGAAAGTACAAAATCTGTGATTCAATTTTTTGATAAACGGTATGGCGCATCGCTTGCAAAAAAGCTTTTTTCAAGAAATTGATATGGACGATTTATGGTGCCGATTTAATGATTTTTGAGTGTGATGGGTGACATTCATGCGCTCATTACCCACGATTAAATCGGGCCCGGTCAATGCCGCATCGTTGCGAAGCTTCCAGCCTTCCAGGACCTGATTCAACGTGATCGCCTTTCTCAGAAAACAGCTCCGGACGAACCCCCTGTTCGCCTTCAACCTCGTCTTCCGCGATCGCTGGGTGGCGCAGCAGGCGGCTTCGCTGCCTGCCGGCACGCGGGTGCTCGACGTGGGCGCCGGCTCCTGCCCCTACCGCCCGCTGTTCGCGCACTGCGACTACCGCACGCAGGACTTCACCGGCCTGAAGGACGACCAGCTGCGGCACGGCGGTTACGGACAGATCGACTACATCTGCGATGCCGCGGCGATCCCGGCACCGGATGCCAGTTTCGACGCCGTGCTGTGCACCGAGGTGATCGAACACCTGGCCGAGCCGGAAAAGGTGATCCACGAGTTTGCGCGCCTGCTGCGCCCGGGCGGCCGGCTGATGCTGACGGCACCGCTCGGTTCCGGCATCCATCAGGAGCCGCATCACTATTTCGGTGGCTTCACGCCCTGGTGGCACCGGCGCGTGCTCGAAGCGGCCGGGTTCGAGTCGATTCACGTCGACGCCAACGCCGGCTCGTTCCGCTTCTTTTCGCAGGAATCGCTGCGCTTTGTCGCCGGCACGATGCCGTTCCGTCGTCTGCCGCTGTTGCCCAGCCTGCTCTGGCTGCCGTTCTGGCTGCTGCTGCTGCTGCCGGTGCTGGCCGGCCTGATTCCGCTGGCGGCCGCGTTGCTCGACCGCTACGACCGCGAACAGCGCTTCACCATCGGCTATCACGTGACCGCGGTGCGCCGCAGCGCACCTGCTTCGGCCCGCGGGACGCCCTGAGGCATGAACATCCTGTGTGTGTTCGGTCGCCACAACTACGGCGACCCGTCGCGCGGCGAGGGCTACGAGTACAGCAACTTCCTGCCGGCTCTGCGTGCGCTCGGCCATGACGTGCACCACTTCGAATCGTGGGACCGCTCGGCGCAGGCCGATTTCGCCGCGCTCAACACCGCATTGCTCGACCGTCTCGACGCGCTGCGTCCGGACCTCGTTTTCTGCGTGCTGATGGGTTACGAAATCTGGTCGGAAACGCTGCAGACGCTGCGCGACGCGGGTCTGCCGGTGCTGAACTGGGGCACCGACGACTCATGGAAGTACAGCCAGTTTTCGCGATTCGTCGCGCCCGAAGTCAGCCTGTGGGCGACCACCTCGCATGACGCTTTCGACGCGGCCCGCGCCGACGGGCTGGCCATGTTCCGCCTCAGTCAGTGGGCAGCCAGCGGCACCCGCACGCGCGAGCCGCTGGCGTCGGCCGACTGTGAGCATGACGTGAGCTTCATCGGCTCGGCCTACGGCAACCGGGGTCGCTGGGTCGAGCGTCTGCGCCAGCGCGGCTTGCCGGTCGCGTGCTTCGGCCAGGGCTGGCCGAGCGGGCCGGTGGCGGCCGAACGCATTCCGGAGCTCTACCGCAGTTCGCGCATCAGTCTCAATTTCGGCGATTCGGGCCTGCAGTGGCGCGGTTTTCGCCCGTACCGCAGCCGGCAGATCAAGGCGCGCGTATTCGAGGTGCCGGCGGCCGGCGGGTGCCTGATGACGGAGGTGGCCGACCGGCTCGACGCGTACTACGCCTGCGGCAGCGAGATCGAAACCTTCACCGACGAGAGCGATCTGGTCGAGCGCGCGCGCGCGCTGCTGGCCGATCCGGCGCGCCGCGACGCCATGGCATGGGCCGGCTACCGCCGCACCATGGCCGAACACCTGTACGAGAGCCGCTTCCAGCCATTGCTGGAAGAGTGCGCCGCGACGTCGCATGCGACAGTCTGGCCGATCGATCGCACCCGATTCCTGCAAGCGGTGGCCGGGCATCGCAGCGGCCTCGCGCTGCGCGCACTGCGCGGCCTGATGGTGCGGCCGCTGCAGTGGCTGTGGGGCGAACGTCGCGGCGAGCGCGCGGCGCGCCGGCTGCTGTTCGAACTGAGCTGGCGGCTGTGCGGCGCGGCGACCTATCGCGCGGCCGGTCTGCCCGGCCGGCTGTTCTACCGTGCGAGCTGACGCCGTGCCGGACGCCGCGCCGCGCATCAGCGTCGTGCTGTCCTTCCGCGATGCCGGCAGCGGACTGGATGACGCCGTGGCGTCGCTGCAGTGGCAGACCGAAGAAGACTGGGAACTGATCGCCATCGACGACGGCTCGCGCGACGCGGGTGCCGAATTGCCGCGCCTGCTGGCCGACCCGCGCATCCGCCTGATCCGGCACGCGCACAGCGCCGGGCTGGCCACCCGGCTGAACGAGGGCGTGCGACTTGCGCGCGGCCGCTACATCGCGCGCATGGACGCCGACGACATCGCGCTGCCGCAGCGGCTGCGCGTGCAGGCCGACTACCTTGATGCACATCCGGACATCGATCTGCTGGCGGCGTCGGTGCTCATGATCGATGACACCGGAGCGCCGATCGGCGTGGCGCTCAGCCCGACCGGGCATGACCGGCTCGTCCATCGTTCGGCGCTGCATTTTCCGATGCCGCACCCGACGTGGATGGGGCGGGCGGACTGGTTCCGCGCGCATCCGTATGACGAGAAGGCCGTCAAGGCGCAGGACCAGCATCTGCTCTATCGCACCTTCCGCAGCAGCCGCTTCGCGGCGATCGGGCAACCGCTGCTGGCCTACCGCTACGCCCAGCTGTCGGTGCGCAAGACGCTGCTCGGCCGTTACCACTTCCTGCGTGCGGTGTGGGCGCACGGCTCGCCGGCGGACGCCTGCGTGTCGACGCTGCTGCATGCCGCAGCGGCCGTGCGCGATCTGCTGGCCATGGCCTTTCGGCGCGATCGGGACGTGATCGGTCGCCGCGTCGGCGCGATCCCGGATACCCTGCGCGACGAATGGACAAGACTGTCGGCGCAGCTTCGCGCCGCGCGGAACTGAAAGACACCCATGTGTGCAATTGCAGGACTGTGGTCGCCGCGCGCCGACCCCGCTGATGCTGTGTTGCAGGCCATGGCGGCGACCATGCTGCATCGCGGTCCGGATGACGGCGGTACGTGGATCGACAGCGGGACCGGACTGGGTCTGGCGCACCGGCGGCTGGCCATCGTCGACCTGTCGCCGGCGGGCCATCAGCCGATGCAGTCGCGCTGCGGCCGTTACGTGATCGCCTTCAACGGGGAAATCTACAATCACGCCGCGCTGCGCGACGCGCTGGACGCGCAGCGCGGCGGGGCCACGCCGTGGCGTGGCCATTCCGACACCGAAACGCTGCTCGAGGCGTTTGCCGAGTGGGGTTTCGAAGCCACGCTGCAGCGCTGCGTCGGCATGTTTGCGCTGGCGCTGTGGGACCGCCAGGCACGAGTGCTGCAGCTGGCACGCGACCGGCTTGGCGAGAAGCCGCTCTACTACGGTCGTGCAGGCAATGGCGATCTGGTGTTCGCATCCGAATTGAAGGCGTTCGCCGCGCTGCCCGGCTGGTCGCCCGAAATCGACCGCCAGGCGGTATCGCTGTTCATGCGCTACGCCTGCGTGCCGGCACCGTGGTCGATCTACCGCGGCATCCGCAAGCTGGAGCCGGGCGCGACGGTGCGCTATGACGCGGCCGACGCCGAGCCGGTGATGGGGCGCTACTGGCATGCGCTGTCCGCCATCGAGGCGGCGCGCGCGCAGCCGTTTTCCGGCTCGCTGCAGGACGCGGCCGATACGCTGGAGCAGCTGCTCGGGGACACGATGCGCCTGCAGAGCATGGCCGACGTACCGCTCGGCGCCTTTCTGTCGGGCGGCATCGATTCGTCGACCGTGGTGGCGCTGATGCAGAAGCTGGGTGGCGCGCCGGTGCGCACCTTCAGCATCGGTTTCAACGAAGAGGGGTACGACGAGGCGCAGCATGCAGCGGCCGTGGCGCGTCATCTGGGCACGCAGCACACTGAACAGTACGTGACGGCCGACGAGGCGCGCGCGGTCATTCCGCTGCTGCCGCAGCTGTACGACGAGCCGTTCGGGGATTCGTCGCAGATCCCGACCTATCTGGTGTCGAAGCTGGCGCGCGGACATGTCACGGTGAGCCTGTCGGGCGATGGCGGTGACGAGCTGTTCGGCGGCTACAACCGCTACTTCATCGCGCAGGCGCTGTGGCGTCGCCTGTCCGGTCTGCCGACGCCGGTGCGGGCGCAGGCCGCGACGATGATCCGCCTGCTGCGGCCGGTCACCTGGTCGAAGCTGCTCAAGCCCTTCATGGGCCTGTTGCCGGCCCGCTACAACTACGCCAATCCGGGCGACAAGCTGCACAAGCTGGCCGAAGTGCTCGCGCTGGTCGAGCCGCGCGCGCTGTACGACCGACTGGTTCGCTTCTGGGAATGGGACATCTGCCCCGGCGTCGAGCCGCCGGACGCGATGGCCGCCGATGCCGGCTGGGACCGCTTCGGTGGCAACGACCGCTTCGTCGACGCGATGATGTATGCGGACACGGTGAGCTATCTGCCGGACGACATCCTGGTCAAGGTCGACCGCGCGTCGATGGCGGTCAGTCTGGAATCGCGCGTACCGATGCTCGACCACCGCATCCTCGAATTCGCATGGCGCCTGCCGGACAGCGCGCGCGCATCGGGTGGCGTGGGCAAGCGCGTGCTGCGCGAAGTGCTGGCGCGCCACGTACCGACCGCGCTGACCGACCGGCCGAAGATGGGGTTCGGCATTCCGATCGGCGAATGGCTGCGTGGCCCGCTGCGTGCCTGGGCGGATGCGCTGCTCGACCCGCAGCGCCTGCGCGCCGACGGCTATCTGGCGGCCGATCTGGTGCGCGCCCGCTGGGAGGAGCATCTGTCCGGCCGGCGCAACTGGGAGTATTCGATCTGGAACGCGCTGATGTTCCAGTCCTGGCTGGAGCACTGGCATGGCAAGCGGTAAGGCGCCGGTGTCGCTCGCCGGAAAGAAGCTGCTGTTTCTGGTGACCGAGGACTGGGCGCTCATTTCGCATCGGCTGCCGCTGGCGCTCGCCGCGATGGATCAGGGCATGCACGTGCTGGTGCTCGCCCGTACCGGTGACCGCGCAGACTACCTGCGCAGCCTCGGCCTCGAAGTTCACCACGTGCCATTCGAGCGCGGCAGTCTCAATCCGCTCAGCGACCTCATGCTGCTGATGCATATCGTGCGGCTGTACCGGCAGCTCAGGCCGGACGTCGTGCATCACGTTGCGCTCAAGCCGGTGATCTACGGCGGGCTGGCCGCCCGGCTGACCGGCATGAAGCATGTGGTGAACGCGCTGCCCGGTCTGGGTTTCGTGTTTTCTTCGTCGACGCTGACCGCTCGCCTGCTCAAGCCCTTCGTGCGCGGTGTGCTGCGCGGCGTGCTGGCCGTGCCGGGCAGCCGGCTCATCCTGCAGAATCGGGATGATGTGCGCATGTTCACCCGGGAGGGACTGGCATCCGAACGGAGCATCCGTTTCGTCCCGGGAGTCGGCGTCGATCTCGATGCCTACAGCCGCGCGCCCGAGCCGGACGGTCGGGTCAGGATCGTGCTGCCGGCACGCATGCTGGTCGACAAGGGCGTCAATGAATTCGTCGAGGCCGCCCGCCTGCTGCACGCCCGCGGCATCGAGGCCGACTTCGTGCTGGTCGGCGGCATCGACGCCGACAACCCGGCCGCGCTGAAGGCCGAACAGTTGCGGGCCTGGGAGCGGGAGGGCCTGGTGAGCTGGAGCGGGCATTGCACCGACATGCCTGCCATGCTGGCGTCGGCCCACATCGTCTGTCTGCCGTCCTACCGTGAAGGCCTGCCCAAGGCGCTGCTGGAAGCCTGCGCCGCGGCGCGTCCCATCGTTACCACGGATGTCCCGGGCTGCCGCGAGGTCGTGCGCGACGGTGAGAACGGCCTGCTCGTGCGGGTGCGCGATGCCCGCGATCTGGCCGACAAGCTGGCGACGCTGATCGCCGATCGGTCGCTGCGATGGCGCATGGGGCAGGCCGGACGCCGGATCGCCGAACGCGAGTACTCGGCGGCGCTGTCGTCCGAGCAAACGATTGCCATCTATCGCGAACTGCTCTGAAGCCGATCCGCTCGCGCCCGCCGCGGCCGGTAATCCGCGAGAATGAGCGCCCATGCTTGATAACATGTCCGGCGGATCATCCGCACAGCCCTGCAGTCCTCAATGTCCATCGAATCAGTCCTGCCCGCCCTGACCGCCTTCGGCATGACTGCCATCGTGCTGCAACTGTTGCTGATGCGCGCCCGCCACCTGCTTCCGATGGATAGACCGAACGAGCGCTCGCTGCACACGCAGCCCGTTCCGCGTTTCGGTGGCCTGGCCATCCTGATCGGTGGTGCGCTGGCCCTGCCCCTGGCCGGCCAGGCCTGGGCCGGCTGGCTCTGGCCGGTGCCGGTGCTGGCCGCCGTGTCGCTGATCGATGACTTCCTCACCCTGCCTGCCATACCGCGCTTTGCGGTGCAGATCGGCGTGGCGGCTGCCTTCGCCGCATCGTTGATGGGCATCACGTGGTGGCTGCTGCCGACGGTCTTTGCGATGGTCTGGATGACCAATCTGTACAACTTCATGGATGGCTCCGACGGGCTGGCCGGCAGCATGGCGCTGATCGGCTTCGGTGGCTACGCGCTGCTTGCGGCACTGGGTGGCGACCTGCAGCTGATGTCGGTCTGCCTCGTGATCGCCGGCGCCGCGCTTGCCTTCCTGCTGCGCAATGTCCACCCGGCAAAGGTGTTCATGGGTGACGCCGGCTCGATTCCGCTCGGCTTCATGGCGGCCGCGATCGGCCTCATCGGCGTGGAACGCGGATTGTGGGATCTTTTTGCGCCCGCGATGCTCTTCCTCGTGTTCGTCGCGGATGCATCGGCAACGCTGGTGCGTCGGCTGCTGCGCGGCGAGCGCGTGTGGCAGGCGCATCGGACGCATTACTATCAGCGGCTGGTGCGCATGGGTCTGGGACATGCAGGCACGGCCCGACTGTATGTCGCGGCGATGGTGGGTTGCGCCGCCTCGACCGTGATCGTGCAGATGCTGTCGCCGGCCCGCACGATCTGGTTGCTCGTCGCGTGGTGCCTGCTGTTCGGCGCCATGGGGCGGCGTATCGACAGGCGCTGGCGGTCGTTCGAATCGAAGCTGACGGAGGGTCAGTGATGAAATTGCTTTCCCGTTCCACGGTTGTCTTCCTGTGCGACATCGTGCTTGCCGGCGCAGCCTGGTATCTGTCCTTCCTGCTGCGCTTCAACTTTTCCATCCCGGAAGATTTCGTACGCTCGCTGTGGGTCACGCTGCCGTGGGTCGTCGGGGCGCAGGCGCTGGTGTTCCGGCTGATCGGGCTCTACCAGGGCATCTGGCGCTTCGCCAGCCTGCCTGACCTGCAGCAGCTGGTGCGTTCGGTCGCCGCGGCGGCGCTGTGTGCGCCACTGATCGTGCTGCTCGGCATGTCGGTCGTCGTGCCGCGTTCGGTCTATGTGCTCGACCCCATCCTGCTGATCATCCTGATGGGTGGTGTGCGCTTTGCATACCGCGCCTGGCGCGAGCATCGCGAATTCGGCGCGCTGATGGCCAAGGGCAAACCGGTGCTCGTGCTGGGGGCCGGCGAGACGGCGGCGCGGCTGTTGCCGGACATCAGCCGCTCGGGCCAGTGGCGCGTGGTCGGCCTGCTCGACGACAACGCGAAGAAGCACGACCGCACGCTGTACGGCCTGCGCGTGCTCGGGCCGGTGCGCGAGCTTGAACGCCTGGCACGCGAAATGAAGGTGTCGCACGCCATCATCGCCATGCCGAACGCCTCGCACGAGGCACGACGCGATGCCGCCAACGCGTGCGTGCGGGCTGGCGTGAAGCCGATGACCGTGCCGTCCTTCGATGACCTGATCAGCGGCAAGGTGTCGGTCGCCGCGGTACGCGAGGTCGAGGTGGAAGACCTGCTCGGGCGCGATCCGGTCAAGATCGACGCGCCGCGCCTGCGTCAGCTGATCGAAGGTCAGGTGGTCATGGTGACAGGCGCCGGCGGCTCGATCGGCTCCGAACTGTGCCGGCAGATTGCACGTTTTTCGCCGTCGGCCATCGTGGCGTTCGAACGCGGCGAATTCTTCCTCTACACCCTGGTGGAAGAATTCGCCGAGGTGTTTCCGCAGCAGCGCATCGAGCCGGTGATCGGCGATGTGCGGGACGAGGCGCGACTGACGGCGGCGATGCAGCAGTACCGCCCGGTCGTCGTGTTCCATGCGGCCGCCTACAAGCACGTGCCGCTGATGGAAGGCGCCAATGCGGCCGAGGCCGTCCGCAACAATGTCGGCGGCACACTGGCGGCGGCGCGCGCGGCGCAGGCCTGCGGCGTCCCGCGCTTCGTGCTGGTGTCGACCGACAAGGCGGTAAACCCGGTGAATGTCATGGGGGCGACCAAGCGGCTGGCCGAAATGGCTTGCCAGGCGCTGGCTGCGCGCGGCGGCACGACAGCCTTCAGCACGGTGCGTTTCGGCAACGTGCTGGGCAGCGCCGGCAGCGTGATTCCGAAGTTCCAGGAACAGATCGCGCGCGGCGGGCCGGTCACCGTGACCCATCCGGACATCATCCGGTATTTCATGTCCATCCCCGAGGCGGCGCAGCTGGTGCTGCAGGCGGCGCTGATGGGCGAGGGCAGCGAAATCTTCGTGCTCGACATGGGCGAGCCGGTGCGCATCGCCGATCTGGCGCGCGACATGATCCGCCTGTCGGGCGCCTCGGAAAACGAGGTGAAGATCGAATTCACCGGCTTGCGGCCGGGCGAAAAGCTGTTCGAGGAACTGCTGGCCAGCGACGAAACCACACGGCCGACCCATCACCCCAAGGTACGCATTGCGCGGGCCCGGGCCATCGATGACACGCTGTGGCTGGCCCGCCTCGAGCGCTGGCTGTCCGGTGCGCTGCCGGTCGATCCGGTGGCGCTGCGCAGCGAGCTGGCGCAGTGGGTCACCGAATACAAACCGCAGAACGACGCACCGCAGCCGGTGATGCGGGCGCCCGCGGCAACCGGTCCGGACAGTCAGCAGGCATGAGCACCTACGCGATCGGCGATCTGCAGGGCTGTTTCGATCCACTCGAAGCGCTGCTTGAACATTGCGGCTTCGATCGCAGGCGCGATCGCCTGTGGTTTGTCGGCGATCTGGTCAATCGAGGCCCGAAATCGCTCGAAACGCTGCGCTTCGTGCGCGATCTGGGCGACGCTGCCGTCACGGTGCTCGGCAACCACGACCTGTCGCTGCTGATGATCGCGGCCGGCCAGGGCAAACGGCACCGTCTCGACACCTTTCACCACGTGCTCGACGCACCCGATGGCGACGAGTTGATCGACTGGCTGCGCCAGCGCCCGATGATGCATGTCGAGGGCGACTACGCGATGGTGCACGCCGGCCTGTTGCCGCAGTGGGACATCGCGCAGGCACAGGCCCTGGCGCACGAGGTCGAGGCGGCGCTGCGCGGGCCGCAGTCGGTCGAATTCATGCAGCGCATGTGGGGCAGCGAACCGGCTCAGTGGCGCGACGACCTGCACGGCTGGGACCGCCTGCGCATCGTCGTCAACGCGTTCACCCGCATGCGCTTCTGCACGCCTGACGGCCGCATGGAATTCCACAGCAAGGGCGCACCCGAAGAGCCGCCGGACGGCTATCTGCCCTGGTTCGACAACGCGGCCGCGCGCTGGCGCAGCCACACGCTGGTGTGCGGCCACTGGTCGGCGCTCGGCTATCGCACCGCCGATCACGTCATCGCACTCGATTCCGGTTGTCTGTGGGGCGGTGCGCTGACCGCGCTGCGGCTCGAAGACCGCGCGGTGTTCCAGGTGCCGTGCGAGCGCTGCGCCACGTTCTGAGGCGCGACCGGCGGTCGCTCCTGCAGAGTCGAAGCACCGTTCTTGTAGGAGCGAGCCCTGCTCGCGATTTCACCCGTCAAACACGTGATGTCGCATGATCGACGCGCGGATCGCGACCGGGGGTCGCTCCTACAGGGGGGCGGCGCGGTTCTTGTAGGAGCGAGCCATGCTCGCGATCCGGCTCTCCCGATACGTGATGGCATGTGATCGACGCGCAGATCGCGACCGGGGGTCGCTCCTACAGGGGAGCGGCGCGGTTCTTGTAGGAGCGAGCCGTGCTCGCGATCCAGCTCTCCGGATGCGCGATGGCACGTGATCGACGCACCGATCGCGACCGGGGGTCGCTCCTACAGGTGTGGCGCGGTTTTTGTGCGAGCGAGCCGTGCTCGCGATCCGGCTCTCCGGATGCGCGATGGCATGTGATCGACGCACCGATCGCGACCGGGGGTCGCTCCTGCAGGGGGGCGCGGTTTCTGTAGGAGCGAGCCGTGCTCGCGATCCGGCTCTCCGGATAAGTGATGGCATGTGATCGACGCGCAGATCGCGATTTGCAGTGAACAGACCCTAGAATGCGGGCTCGCCTACGGAGGATTTCCATGATCGGGTTGTTTCTGATCACCCACAGCAGTTACGGCGAATCGCTGATCCAGTGTGCCTGCCATGTGCTGAACACCCGGCCGGTGCAGATGGCGCAGCTGGGCGTGTCGGGACAGGACGATCCGCTCGACCTGCTGCCGCTGGCCCGCAAGTGGCTGTCGGTCGTCGATACCGGCGACGGCGTGCTGCTGCTGACCGATGTGTTCGGCGCCACGCCATCCAATCTCGCGCAGAAGCTGTGCGAGCCGGGGCGGATCGAGGCGGTGGCCGGCGTGAATCTGCCGATGCTGCTGCGTACGCTGACCTACCGCGAACGCGAAACGCTGCACGGCCTGGTGAACCGGGCGGTCAGCGGCGGACGTGACGGAGTGATGGCCATGAGGACGACGCGCGATGCCAAGACGTGACATCACCATCATCAACAAGCTGGGCCTGCATGCGCGCGCCTCGGCCAAGCTGACCCAGCTGGCCAGCCGTCATCAGTGTGAAGTCTGGCTGGAGCGCAACGGCCGCCGCATCAACGCCAAGAGCATCATGGGCGTGATGATGCTGGCCGCCGGCAAGGGCAGCACGATCACCATCGATACCGAAGGCAGCGATGCCGATGCGGCGATGGCCGGACTGGTCGCGCTGATCGAAGACCGTTTTGGCGAAGGCGAGTAACGTGACCTTCACGTTGCACGGTCTGGCGGTGTCGGGCGGCATCGCGATCGGCCATGCCTACCTCGTGTCGCATGCCACGCTCGAGGTGGCGCACTATGCCGTGGCACCGCGCAAGGTCGAGGACGAAATCCTCCGCCTGTCACGCGCCTTCGACACGGTGCGCACCGAGCTGGCCGAGCTGCGCAGCGGGCTGGTCACCGACAGTTCCGAAGCGCTGGGTGAACTGCTCGCCTTCGTCGACCTGCACAGCATGATTCTCGACGACCCGATGCTGCTCGACGAGGCGCGCGAATTCATGCGCACGCGCCGCTGCAACGCCGAGTGGGCGATCAAGCGGCAGATGGACCGGTTGGTGGAACAGTTCGACCAGATCGACGACGCCTACCTGCGCAGCCGCAGCGCCGATGTGGTGCAGGTGGTCGAGCGCGTGCTCAAGGTGCTGGCCGGCAAGCGCAACCGCATGAGCACTCGCCGGCGCGACACCGACAGCATCGTCGTCGCGCATGATCTGTCGCCGGCCGACACCATCCAGTTCAAGGCACAGCGCATCGCCGCCTTCGTGACCGATCTCGGCGGCGCCACCTCGCACACCGCCATCGTCGCGCGCAGTCTGGCCATTCCGGCGCTGGTCGGCATGCACCAGGCGCGCACGCTGATCCAGGACGACGACATGCTCATCGTCGATGGTCTGCGCGGCGTGCTGATCATCAATCCGGACGACAACATCCTCGATGAGTACCGGCTGCGCGCGCGCGAGATCGAGATCGAGCGCTCGAAGCTGAAGCGTCTGGTCGGCGGCGTCGCCAGTACGCTCGACGGTGAGGTGGTGCAGCTGTACGCCAACATCGAACTGCCGCAGGACGTCGAGCAGGTGCGCGAGGTGGACGCCGACGGCATCGGCCTGTTCCGCACCGAATTCATGTTCCTGAACCGCGATACGCTGCCCGACGAGGACGAACAGTTCGAGGCCTACCGCAGCGTCGTGCAGGCGATGAAGGGCAAGCCGGTCACGCTGCGCACGCTCGATATCGGCGCCGACAAGGCGCTGCGCGGCGCGCAGCGCAGCGAAGCCAATCCGGCGCTGGGCCTGCGTGCCATCCGCTACTGCCTGGCCGAACCGCGCATGTTCGTTACGCAGCTGCGTGCCATCCTGCGCGCCTCGCACTACGGCAGCGTGCGCATCATGCTGCCCATGGTGGCGTTCCAGCACGAGATCGAATCGGCGCTCGCCCTGATCGCGCTGGCGCGCCAGCAGCTGCGCGAGGCCGGACGCAAGTTCGACGAACGCGTGCCGGTCGGCGCCATGGTCGAGATTCCGGCCGCGGCGCTGGCGCTGGGCACGCTGATGAACCACTTCAGCTTCCTGTCCATCGGCACCAATGACCTGATCCAGTACACGCTGGCCATCGACCGTGCCGACGAGGCGGTGGCGCATCTTTATGATCCGCTGCATCCGGCGGTGCTGCGACTGATCCAGCAGGTGATCGCGCAGGCCAAGCGCGCCGGCATGCCGGTGGCGGTGTGCGGCGAAATGGCCGGCGAGCCGCAGTTCGCCCGCCTGCTGCTCGGCATGGGGCTGCGCCAGTTCTCGATGCACCCTTCGCAGCTGCTGGAGGTGAAGCGCGAAGTGCTGCGGTGCGACTGCGGCGACGTGGCACCGCGCGTGCTCAAGCTGCTGCGCTCCGACGACCCGCTGCGCATCCGCGAGCAGCTGGAACGCATCAACACCGGCCTGACGCCGGTGCAGTGATGCGCATACTCGGCATCGATCCCGGCCTGCGCATCACCGGTTTCGGCGTGCTGGAAGCGGTCGGCGCGAAGTTGCAGTACGTGGCCAGCGGCCGCATCACGTCGAATGAACGCGATCCGCTGCCGTCGCGCATCGCCACGCTGTTCGAAGGCATCCGCGAGGTGGTCGACACCTGGCAGCCGACGCATGCCGCGGTCGAAATCGTGTTCGTGAACGTCAATCCGCAATCGACGCTGCTGCTCGGCCAGGCGCGTGGCGCGGCGCTGTCGGCGCTGACCGCGGGCGGCCTGCCGGTGGCCGAATACACCGCGTTGCAGGTGAAGCAGGCGGTGGTCGGCCACGGCAAGGCGAACAAGGAACAGGTGCAGTTCATGGTGACGCGCCTGCTGGCGCTGGCCGCCACGCCGGGCACCGACGCCGCCGACGCGCTGGCCTGCGCCATCTGCCACGCACACGCCGCCCGCGGCATCGGCGTACTGGCCGGTCCCGGCAGCCGGCGCCGCGGCGGGCGCATCATCGCGCGTCGTCCGGCCTGACGCTGCTTCCACAGCAAGGCCCCACAGCCTTTCCTCTCAGGCCGCATCGCGAAGCAGTCACTCGCCTACAATCGCGCATCCACGGGGCGTGCTCGCTCGAGCAAGGGCTTGCGAGCGCTGTGCCCCGTTCCCCCTGATTCCGGAGTCCCCATGATCGGTCGCCTCACCGGCACGCTGCTTGAGAAGAACCCGCCGCGCATCCTGCTCGACGTGCAGGGCGTGGGGTACGAAGTCGATGTGCCGATGAGCACCTTCTACAACCTGCCGTCGGCCGGCGAGCGGGTGACGCTGCATACCCACTTCGTGGTGCGCGAGGATGGACACTTCCTGTTCGGCTTTGCCTCCCCCGCCGAGCAGGCGGCCTTCCGCCAGCTGGTGAAGATCACCGGCATCGGGCCGCGCATGGCGCTGGCCGTGCTGTCCGGCATGTCGGTGGATGAACTGGCGCGCGTCGTGGCCATGCAGGAAGCCGGGCGGCTGACGAAGATTCCGGGCATCGGCAAGAAGACCGCCGAACGGCTGCTGCTGGAGCTGCGCGACAAGCTGTTGCCGACCGCCTCGCTGGCCAGCGCGGTGGCGCCCGACGCCGGCGCCGACATCCTGAATGCGCTGATGGCGCTGGGCTACAGCGAGCGCGAAGCGCAGGCTGCGCTGCGTACGCTGCCTGAGGGCGTGGGCGTGTCGGATGGCATCCGGCAGGCCTTGAAGGCCTTGTCGAAGGCCTGAGGTGCGGTTTCGCCACGCGTCGCTGTTGCGGCGCAACATCCGTTTGATGTGCATCAATCCCGTGGTCAGGCGCCGGTCGTAGCGTGTACGCATCGTTCCGAAGCTTTCAACCATCAGGAGTTTCATCATGCACATCGTCCACACCGCACTGGCTGCCGGCCTCGTGTCGCTCGGCCTGATCAGTACGCCTGCGCTGGCCGATCCGGCGAAAGACACCGCCATGCTCAAGCTGGCCGCCAACAGTGGCTGCACCGTCTGTCACAGCGTGGAACCCGCAGCCAAGGCCGACGGCAGCGTGCCGGTCGGCCCGCCGTGGCGCGACGTCGCTTCGCGCTACTACGGCGTCAAGGATGCGCAGAACACGCTGACGCAGATCGTCATGCACGGCTCCAGCCCGTATTCCAGCCACTGGAAGGGCAAGGTCGGCGGACTGGCGATGCCGCCGAACGAGGTCGCCATCAGCGAAGCCGATGCAAAGAAGCTGGTTGGCTGGATACTTTCGCTCGATGTGAGATAGGTCCGCTTGACTTGATGCGCACACGCTTTTAATGTGCGCACTCGCGCCGATTTGAGCTACAGCTTGCGGGCGCGTTACAAATGCAGCTAAAGAGGTTCCGACCCGTCGGTACGCTTCCTGCGTTCGACGGGTTTTTGCATTGGTGCCGCCATGATGGCGTGACGTCATTGCCGTGACCCTCTGCAGTGCCGACCGCCCCGCATCACGGAGATCCAGATGATTCGCCCCGACTGCACCGACCTGCTCAAGCGCCTGATGACCCGCCGCATCCTGATTCTGGATGGTGCGATGGGCACCATGGTGCAGCGGCACAAACTGGTCGAGGACGATTACCGGGGCGAACGCTTCGCCACGCATCCGAAGGACCTCAAGGGCAACAACGACCTGCTGCTGCTGACCCGGCCCGACGTGATCCGCGGCATCCACGCCGCCTACCTCGAAGCCGGCGCGGACATCGTCGAAACCAATACCTTCAACGCGACCGTGATTTCGCAGGCCGAGTACGGCCTGGAAGCCATCGTGCACGAGCTGAACGTGACCGGCGCCCGCCTGGCGCGCGAGGTGTGCGACGAATACACCGCGAAGAATCCGGACAAGCCGCGCTTCGTTGCCGGCGTGCTCGGCCCGACGTCGCGCACCTGTTCGCTGTCGCCCGACGTGAATGACCCGGGCTACCGCAACGTCAGTTTCGACCAGCTGGTGGACGACTACGTCGCGGCCGCACGCGGCCTGACCGAAGGCGGCGCCGACCTGCTGCTGATCGAAACCATCTTCGACACGCTGAACGCCAAGGCCGCCATTTTCGCGGTCGAGAAGTTCTTCGACGAAGAAGGCCGCCGCTGGCCGGTCATGATTTCCGGCACCATCACCGACGCGTCCGGCCGCACATTGTCCGGCCAGACCGGCGAGGCGTTCTGGAATTCGCTGCGCCACGCCAACCCGATTTCGTTCGGCTTCAACTGCGCGCTCGGCCCGAAGGAATTGCGGCCGCACGTCGAAGAGCTGTCGCGCATCGCCGACACGCACGTGTCGGCCCACCCGAACGCCGGCCTGCCGAATGCCTTCGGCGAGTACGACGAATCGCCGGCCGACATGGTGAAACACATCGCCGAATGGGCGAAATCCGGTTTCCTGAACATCGTCGGCGGCTGCTGCGGCACCACGCCCGACCACATCCGCGCGTTCGCCGAAGCCATGGAAGGCATCGCGCCGCGCCGCGTGCCGGAGATCGAACGCAAGCTGCGCCTGTCCGGGCTGGAGGCCTTCAACGTCGGAGCCGACGCGCTGTTCGTGAATGTCGGCGAGCGCACCAACGTCACCGGCTCGAAGGCCTTCGCGCGCATGATTCTCGAAGGCCGCTTCGACGACGCGCTGGCGGTCGCCCGCCAGCAGGTCGAGAACGGCGCGCAGGTCATCGACATCAACATGGACGAGGCGATGCTCGATTCGGTCGCCGCGATGGACCGCTTCCTGAAGCTGATTGCCTCCGAACCCGACATTTCGCGCGTGCCCATCATGCTCGATTCGTCGAAGTGGACGGTCATCGAAGCCGGCCTGAAGTGCATCCAGGGCAAGGGCGTCATCAATTCGATCTCGATGAAGGAAGGCGAAGCCGAATTCCTGCGTCAGGCCAAGCTGGCGCGCCGTTACGGCGCGGCGGTCATCGTCATGGCCTTCGACGAAAAGGGCCAGGCCGACACCTATGCGCGCAAGACCGAAATCTGCCGGCGCGCCTACACGCTGCTGACCGAAACGGTGGGCTTCCCGCCGGAAGACATCATCTTCGACCCGAACATCTTCGCCATCGCCACCGGTATCGCGGAGCACGACAACTACGCGGTCGATTACATCGAGGCGGTCGGCTGGATCAAGCAGCACCTGCCGTACGCCAAGACCTCGGGCGGCGTGTCGAACGTGAGCTTTTCGTTCCGCGGCAACGACCCGGTGCGCGAAGCCATCCATACGGTGTTCCTGTACCACGCCATCCGCAACGGCCTGTCGATGGGCATCGTCAACGCCGGCCAGCTCGGCGTGTATGAAGACATTCCGCAGCCGCTGCGCGACAAGGTCGAGGACGTGGTGCTCAACCGCAACCCGGGGGCCGGCGAGGCGCTGGTCGAGTTCGCCATCACGGTGAAGGGTTCGGCGCGCGAGAACGAGAAGGATCTGGCCTGGCGCGAGTGGCCGGTCGACAAGCGGCTGGAGCACGCGCTGGTCAAGGGCATCACCGAATTCGTCGTCGAGGACACGGAAGAGGTGCGTGCGCGTCTCGAAGCCGAAGGCAAGCCGCCGCTGGCCGTGATCGAAGGCCCGCTGATGGCCGGCATGAACCACGTCGGCGACCTGTTCGGCGCCGGCAAGATGTTCCTGCCGCAGGTGGTGAAATCGGCGCGCGTCATGAAGCAGGCGGTGGCTCACCTGCAGCCCTACATCGAAGCGTCGAAGAAGGTCGGCGAAACCAAGGGCCGCGTCGTCATGGCGACCGTGAAGGGCGACGTGCACGACATCGGCAAGAACATCGTCGGCGTGGTGCTCGGTTGCAACGGCTATGACGTGATCGACCTCGGCGTCATGGTGTCGTGCGAGAAGATTCTCGCCGCTGCGCGCGAGCACAAGGCGAACGTGATCGGCCTGTCCGGCCTGATCACGCCGTCGCTCGAGGAAATGAGCCACGTCGCGTCGGAAATGAAGCGCGAAGGCTTCGACATTCCGCTGCTGATCGGCGGCGCGACCACATCGCGCGCGCACACCGCGATCAAGATCGCACCGTTCTACGATCATCCGGTCGTGTACGTGCCGGATGCCTCGCGTGCGGTCGGCGTGGCCACCAGCCTGCTGTCGATCGATCAGCGCGCCGGCTTCGCCGCCGAGGTGGCCGCCGACTACGTGAAGATCCGCGAGCAGCACGCGGCCAAGAAGGGACAGAAGCTGGTGTCGCTGAACGAAGCGCGCGGCAACGCCTACTGCTGCGGCTGGGGCAGCGACGTCATTCCCGTGCGCCCGGCGAAGACCGGCCGCCAGGTCATCGTCGACCAGGACCTCGCGGCGCTCGTCGACTACATCGACTGGAGCCCGTTCTTCCAGACCTGGGAGCTGTCGGGGCCCTACCCGGCCATCCTCGACGACGCGGTGGTCGGCGACGAGGCGCGCAAGCTGCTGATCGACGCGCAGGCCATGCTGCAGCGGATCATCGACGAAAAGTGGCTGACCGCGCGCGCCGTGTTCGGCGTGTGGCCGGCCAACAGCAACGGTGACGACATCGAGTTCTATACCGACGACACGCGCCTGAACACGGCGATGGTGTGGCACAACCTGCGCCAGCAGCACGAACGCCCGGCCGGCAAGCCGCACTTCTGCCTGGCCGACTTCGTCGCGCCGCGCGCCAGCCGCGTGGCCGACTGGGCGGGCGCTTTCGTCGTGACCGCCGGCATCGGCATCGAAACGAAGCTGGCCGAATTCGCGAAGACCCACGACGACTACAGCAGCATCATGCTGAAGTCGCTGGCCGACCGGCTGGCCGAAGCCTTCGCCGAGTATCTGCACGCGCGCGTGCGGCGCGAGGACTGGGGCTACGCCGCCGACGAGACGCTCGACAATGCCGCGCTGATCGCCGAAAAGTACCGCGGCATCCGCCCGGCGCCGGGCTACCCGGCCTGTCCCGACCACACCGAAAAGGGTGACCTGTTCAAACTCCTCGATGTCGAAGCGGCCATCGGCGTGTCGCTGACCGAAAGCTACGCCATGTTTCCGACGGCTGCGGTCAGCGGTTTCTACCTGGCGCACCCTGACGCACAGTACTTCGCCATCACCAAGGTCGGCCCCGACCAGGTCGCCGATCTGGCGGCGCGCAAGGGCATGCCCGAGCCGGTGATGAAGCGCTGGCTGGCGCCGGTGCTGTAGGCGGCGCCTGTTCTTTCGATGAAGCGTCGGCTGAGTCTTGCCGCTTGCGCACTGCTGCTCGCCGCGTGCGGGAGTCTGCCTGATCGCGATCCGCAGCTCGAGCGCCTGCTGGCCTATCGCGAACTTGTCCGGAGTACGGTGGCGGCGGGCGACTGGATGCTGGATGCCTGGCGACAGCTGTCGGCGGATGACGACTTTGCCGCGATGATTCAGGCGTCGGCCCGTCGGATCCGGCCGGACAGCCGGATCATCTGCCCACGCCGGATCGATGGTGAGTTTCCGGCGTATCCGTCCGCCAGACGAGTCGATCTTCAGGAGGCGGTGTTGATGGTCGCCCTGATCGTGGATGCCGAGGGCCGGATCCGCAAGGTTCGCCACGTTCCGCACCCTCGCATCGTGGCGGAACCGCCGTACGTGAAGGCCGCGCTCGATGCCATCGGCGGATGGACCTTTTCGAAGGGATCGATCGATGGCGAACCCGCTGATTTCGCCATGCTGCAGACGATTGCTTTCCAGTTGGAGCAGGGCGTCTTCAACATGAAGGAGCTGGATGGCGGTGATGCACGCTGCCGCAAGACGGACGTCGCCGCGCTTCCCTGAACGCAGGGCTTCAGCCGCGGAACAGCGGATCGTCCGCCGGCAGCTGCAGCGCCTCGAACACCTTCAGCGCCGCCCAGGCGTCGTTTGCGGCG
This sequence comes from Methyloversatilis sp., assembly GCA_016791045.1. Classification (GTDB taxonomy): domain Bacteria; phylum Pseudomonadota; class Gammaproteobacteria; order Burkholderiales; family Rhodocyclaceae; genus Methyloversatilis. The sequence goes on from JAEUNO010000020.1 coordinate 43,366, forward strand.
TACAGCACCTGCGCCGGCGTGAGCACCGGCAGCGACCAGTTCGATGTGGTCACCGACTTCGACTTGCGGAAATTCTGCCCCAGCACCACGCCGACCGCCGCGCGCACGCCGATCGAGTTGTTGTAGCCCTGCTTGCGGAACACGCGGTCCAGATCGACCAGTCCGCGCGGCACCACACCCAGCTTTGCCAGCACCTGCGAGCGGTCCGACGACAGGCCGAAGCCGATCTTCAGCACCTCTTCGTCATGCAGCAGCTCGGCCAGCACCGGCCAGCAGTCGCGATGATGCAGCTGGAACACGTACGCACGATCGGTCAGCGCGAACTGCACCACATGCGGGCCGCTGCTCACCTCGCCCGGCTTGAAGGTGGGTTTGGACTCGGTGTCGAAGCCCACCTGCCGCGCCGCGCGGATGTCGGCCGCCGCCGCGGCAAAGGCCGCCGGCGTCGCCGGCACGTGGATGCAGTCCGGCGGCACGCCGGGAAATACGGGCAACAGGTCGGTTTCCGCTTTCGAAGGGGCGGTTTTTCGCATTGCAGTGGTTTCGGGTTCGCCGGGGATGGCGCGGGGGGATGATTGCTCAGTCCGGCGGATTGCGACAGCATGAAGCGAGACCGGGGGGCGCTCCTACGGGGGGCACGGCTTTGTAGGAGCGAGCCCCGCTCGCGATTCCACCCTCCGAACACGCGCCGGCGCGTGATCAACGCGCCGATCGCGACCGGGGGTCGCTCCTACAGGGGAGCGCGGTTTTGTAGGAGCGAGCCCTGCTCGCGATTCCACCCTCCGAATACGCACCGGCGCTTGATCAACGCGCCAATCGCGACCGTGGGTCGCTCCTACAGCGGAGGCACGCTCTCGTAGGAGCGAGCCCCGCTCGCGATTCCGTCCTTGCGATGCCGGCCGCAGTCCGAGACGGTCCGACGCTTCAGCCCTTCGGCGCCGCGTAGCTGGTCATCAGGTTGCGGTAGTCGGGGATGTGGTTGGACAGCAGCGTGGCCAGGCCTTCGACGTCGTTGCGCCAGTCGCGGTGCAGTTCGCACGCCACGCCGAACCAGTTGATCAGTTGCGCGCCGGCCTGCGACATGCGGTCCCAGGCGGAATGGCGGGCGATGTCGTTGAAGGTGCCGGAGGCGTCGGTGACGACGAATACGTCGAACCCTTCCTCGATCGCCGACAGCGCCGGAAAGGCGACGCACACTTCGGTGACCACGCCGGCGATGATGAGCTGCCTGCGGCCGGTGGCCTTGATCGCCTTGACGAAGTCCTCGTTGTCCCAGGCGTTGATCTGGCCCGGGCGGGCGATGTAGGGCGCGTCGGGGAACAGGCTCTTCAGTTCCGGCATCAGCGGGCCGTTCGGGCCCTGTTCGAAGCTGGTGGTCAGGATGGTCGGCAGCTGGAAGTACTTCGCCAGGTCAGCGGTGGCCAGCACGTTGTTGCGGAACTTGTCCGGATCGATGTCGCGCACCAGCGACAGCAGACCGGCCTGATGGTCCACCAGCAGCATCACGGCGTTGTCCTTGTCCAGCTTCTTGTACGGCTTGTTCATGTCGTTCTCCTTGCGGTTGAGGGCCGTCAGCCTACAAGGCGTCGGGCGGTGTAAACCCTGCGCGCCCGGTGCGCGCAGGGGTAGAACTCAGGCCACTGCGGACTCGAAGCGGCCGCTGTTGAAATCGTCGATGGCTTCGCGGATTTCGTCCTTCGTGTTCATCACGAAGGGGCCGTAGCCGGCGATCGGTTCGTCTATCGGTTCGCCGGCCAGCAGCAGCACGCTGGCGTCGGCATCGGCGGCGATCGAAAAGGTGCTGCCCTCGCGGTGGTACAGCGCCATCTGCGCCTCGCGCACCGGCTGGCTGCCGTTGGCGCGGATCAGGCCGTGCAGCACCACCAGCGCCAGCGTGTGGCCGTCCGGCACCGTCAGTTCGACGTTCGCACCGGCCTTCAGCTTCAGGTCCCACACCTCGACGGGCGTGAAGGTGCGGGCCGGGCCGCGATGGCCAAGATACTCGCCGGCGATGACGCGCAGATGTCCCGCGGCCCCGGGCAGTTCGACCACCGGAATGTCGGTCTTCGCCAGATGCTGGTAGCCCGGCGTGGCGCGCTTGTCGCGCGCCGGCAGGTTCACCCACAGCTGCACCATTTCCAGCGGACCGCCGCGGCGGGTGAATTCGGGCGAGTGGAATTCCTCGTGGATGATGCCGGCACCGGCGGTCATCCACTGCACGTCGCCCGGGCCGATCACGCCGCCGGCGCCGGTCGAATCCTGATGCGCCACCTCGCCGTCGTAGACGATGGTGACCGTTTCGAAGCCCCGGTGCGGATGGCGGCCGACGCCGCGCGGCGTATCCGACGGTTCGAATTCGGCCGGGCCGGCATAGTCGAGCAGCAGGAAGGGGCTGACATGGCGCCCCATCGAGTCGTACGAAAACAGCGAACGCACCGGAAAGCCGTCGCCGACCCAGTGACCTTTCGGTGCGCTGTACAGACCTGAAATCTTCTTCATGGTGTTTCTCCCGTTCGTTTGCAGCGTTCCGGTGGAACCGTGCTGCGATGGGGTGAATACTAGATTCAGGACAATCGATGCACTAGACGGCAAAATGGCACTTCAGCGTTCCATTGGTGGAACGATGGAGGATGCGATGGCCACTGCAATGCAGGATCTGAACGATCTGTACTTCTTCACCCGGGTGGTCGAGCACGGTGGCTTTGCGCCGGCGGCGCGGGCACTCGACCTGCACAAGTCGAAACTGAGCCGGCGCATCGCGCTGCTCGAAGAGCGCCTCGGCGTGCGCCTGATCCAGCGCTCGACGCGGCGCTTCGCGGTGACCGAGATCGGCCAGGCCTATTACGGGCATTGCGTGGCGATGCGGGTCGAAGCCGAGGCGGCGCAGGAGGCAGTCGAGCGCACGCGCGCCGAGCCGCAGGGCATCGTGCGGCTGGCCTGCCCGACCGCGCTGCTCGAATACCAGGTGGCGGACATCCTGTCGCGCTACATGGCCGAGTGCCCGCGCGTGCAGATCCACGTCGAAAGCACGAACCGCCGCGTTGACGTGATCCGCGAAGGATTCGACCTGGCCATCCGGGTGCGCTTTCCGCCGCTGGAAGACACCGATCTCGTGATGAAGGTGCTGGGCGACAGCCACCAGCGGCTGGTCGCGCACCCGCGGCTGGTCGAGCCGCTGGCCGGCCCGTGCGTGCCGGCCGACCTGTCGGCGCTGCCCAGCGTCGCCTGGGGGCCGGCGCAGCGCGAACACCGCTGGAATCTGCAGGGGCCGGACGGTGCCAGCGCCCAGGTGGTGCATGCACCGCGGCTGGTCACCGACGACCTGTCGGCCCTGCGCAGCGCCGCATTGCATGGCGTCGGCGTCGCGCAGCTGCCGACCATGATGGTGCGCGACGATATCGAAGCGGGCCGCCTGATCGACGTGCTGCCGCGCTGGGCACCGCGCAGCGGCATCGCGCACGTGGTGTTTCCGTCGCGCCGCGGCCTGCTGCCGGCGGTACGCGGGCTGGTGGACGCGTTAAGTCGCGGCTATGTGGTGGCCGATGCGCCCGACCCGCGTGCGACGCATCCGCCCGCTTCTGCAACAGCCACGCCGACAGCCGATCAGTACTTCAACCGCGCGTAATAGGTCTGCTGCGCGGCTTCGCGCGCTTCGCCCAGCGTGTGGATGCCCTTTTCCGCGAGCAGCGGAATCAGGCGCAGGAACACCTCGGCCGTGACGATGGCGTCACCGAGCGCGGTGTGGCGGCCGATGACGGTGATGTTGAAGCGCTCGGCGATGGCTTCGAGCCGGTGCGATTCCTGGTTCGGATGCACCAGCGCCGACAGCAGCAGCGTGTCCAGCACCGGCTGTTCGAAGCGCAGGCCGGTGGCCGCTTCCTTCAGTTGCAGGAAGCGCATGTCGAAGGCGGCGTTGTGCGCGACCAGTACGGTGTCCTGCGCGAACGCATGGAAGGCCGGCAGCACGGCGGCGATGGTCGGCTGACCGTCCACCTGGTCCTGCGTGATGCCATGGATCGGGATCGATGCTGCAGGAATCGGCCGCTGCGGGTCAACCAGCTGTTCGAAGCTTTCCTGCCGCAGCAGCTTGCCATTGACGATGCGCGCCGCGCCGATCTGGATGATTTCGTCACCACCGCCCGGGTTCAGCCCGGTGGTTTCGGTGTCGAACACCGTGTAGGTGAGCTCGGTGAGCCGCCGGTCGGCCAGCGCGCAGCCGGATTCGCTGGTCTGGAACAGATCGAAGTCGTAATACTCGGGCCGGCTGCCGAGCGGGAACAATTCGGCCGCGTCGAGCTGTTCCCGCTCGCTCGCCAGCGGCAGCAGGAAGCGGAAGAAGGCGCGGTGACGCACCCGCTCGCGCTCGAGCCAGAATTCACCGCCGTGCCGTTCCACCACGTCGCGCACCGACAGCGGCGAGCGTTCGCCGCCGCTGACCATGTCGTCCATCTGCCAGCCCATGATGGTTTCGGTGCTCATGGTCTGGCCCTGCCAGATCAGGTCGAGGTGGGCCCTTCCGGCCTGCGCCGCGCGACCCAGGCGCAGGCTCACGCTGCGGATGTCGTACTCGTCGGCCAGCCGCTCGGCCAGCGAGGCCAGCGCCTGCAGCAGCGAAAAGCTGTCCACCTTGAGCCACAGCGCGCCGCCGCCGTCGTCGCCCTCCTCGATTCCGGCGCGCAGCCGGCCCGGCGCATCGATGCGCCGCTGCGCCGCCGACAGCAGGTCTTCGCCCAGCATGTCTTCCAGCGGCCAGCGCGTCTTGATGCCTTTTGCGGCGTTGTCGGCCAGCGTGTGCAGGCGCGCGCCCATCGCGCCGATCTCGTCGCGGATCACCGTCTGGAAGCGCTCGCGCATCGCCGGTTCGAGGTCGGGCAGGTCGAGCATGTCGATCGCCGCCTGCATGCTGGCGAGCGACGCGCGGCTGCCTTCGGTCAGCGCGAGCAGCAGCGCGTCGCGCGCCGACTCTTCTTCGAACTCACGCGTGATGTTGTCCAGCATCAGCACGAAACCGGTGATCGCGGCGCCGTCGCCGTCGTCCGGCGCACGGGTGACCGCCGTCATCTGGGCGCGCAGCAGCTGGCCGGCGCGCGTGGTGGTGACGAACTGCGCCGACGGACTGGCCACGCCGCGTTGCCGGCGCTGCTGGATGTTCTCCAGCGCGTGCGCCACCCGCTTGCGGTCGAACACGGTGTAGATCGAGCGCCCGAGGCCGATCAGTTCGGCGCCCGAGGCAACGCCGGGCGCATCGGACAGCGCGCGGAACTGCAGCCGGGCGCGCGTGTTGTACAGCAGGATGCGGCCGTCGAGGTTGCACACCACGACGCTTTGCGTCAGTTCCGACATCAACGCGGCGAGCCGGCTGCGCTCCTGCTCGATCGAGCGGCTCGCTGCCTGCACCTGCTGTGCCACGTCGGCGCGCAGGGCGTCGCGTTGCTGCGCCAGCGCAAGAATGACCTCGCCCAGCGCGCGGTTGTCGGGTGTGCCGTGCGCGGTCGGCGCGCGTGTCGCGTCGGTGCCGAGCAGCGTGCGGGCTTCTTCGAGCAGGCGCGCCGGCGGTTTGACGTAATGGCGCACCAGCGCGTTGAGGCCGGGTGCAACGCCGAGCAGCACGAACAGCAGCGTCAGGCCGCCCAGCGCCGCCATGCTGTCGGAAAGCTCAGCGAGCGCGCTGCGGCCGGCCGGCGCCAGCGTCGACCACACCAGGGCGGCGGTGACCGCCGCCCACAGCAGCATGACGCCGCCCAGGGCAACCAGCGCCAGCAGCACGCGCCGATCCGGCCGGTTGCGCGGATTCACGCGGTGACTTCGAGCAGGGCGTTTGCCTGCTGCAGCAGCGCCCGGGTGGGACAGGGTTTGGTCAGATAGGCATCGGCGCCGAGCGCGAGGCCCTTGGCGATGTCGGTGTCGCGACCCTTCGCGCTCAGCAGCACGATGCGCGGACCGGACGGCACGTCCTGCGCGCGCAGCGCCTGGCAGACGTCGAAGCTGCTGTGGCCGGCGGCATTCAGGTCGAGCAGCACGAGCTCGGGCGGCTGCTCCGCGACGGCGGCCAGCGTGGCCGCGTCATTGTGTGCGACCGAAACGTCGAAGCCTTCGCGCCGGAACATGAACTCCAGCGACATCCGCATATTGGGGTCGTCGACCGCAATCAGGATGCGATGCGTCATCGTGATCTCCTCCTTCTGCAGCCCGCGCGGGGTCCGGCGGGCCTCTTGTAGGCTGCACTCTAGCCGTCAGGGCAGGCCGGCGCCTTGCGCTGGATCAGACCCGGTGCTGCCGGCTCAGGCCGTCTTCTTTCCGGTCTGCAGGTGGGCGTGCCGGCTCAGCGCAAAGCTGGCGAAGAACTTGCACCAGATGGTCGAGCCGGCAATGGCCGACCAGACTTCATACTCGAGTGAACCGCTGACCACGCCGAGGATGACGAACACCACGACGATGCCGGCGACCAGATTGATCGTCATTTCATACGGTGCCCAGCGCGCGGCGTCGGCCGGCGGCTCGCCGCGCTTGATCGCCACTTCAGAGAAATCGCGTTTGACCATGATGCGCCAGGCGCGGCGCAGCCAGAAGAAGGCCATCGGGAACAGCGCGAGAAACAGAATCCACGTCATTGCGACGCTGATGTCGAAAACCATGTCGGGCTCCTGACCTGCTCCGCCGGCAGGGCTGCGCGGCGGATGCGGGAGAAAAAAGGCCCCGCCGGCAGGACCGGCGAGGCCTCACATTAAACCATCAGTCCGCGCAGCGGGCCGATGGTCCGGTCAGCATGAACCGCGTGCTCAGTGCGCGCCGTCCACCGCCTTGGAACCGCGCGGGATGCGCACGGCTTCGACCATGTGCTGGATGTGCTCCGGCGGTTCCTTGGTCACCTTGTCCACCGCGAAGGCAACGATGAAGTTCACCAGCGCGCCCACGGCACCGAAGGCTTCCGGCGTGATGCCGAAGAAGCTGTTCGCGCCGCCGATCATGTCGACGAACTCGGTACCCTTCACGAAGAAGATGCCCTTGTGCGCAAACACGTAGAACAGCGTGACGGCCAGACCTGCCAGCATGCCGGCGATGGCACCTTCCTTGTTCATCTTCTTCGAGAAGATGCCCATCATGATGGCCGGGAACAGCGACGATGCCGCGATACCGAAAGCCAGGGCCACCGTACCTGCCGCGAACCCGGGTGGGTTCAGGCCGAGCCAGCCGGAGATCACGATGGCCACCGCCATGGCGATCTTGCCGGCGAGCAGTTCGCCCTTTTCGCTGATGTCAGGCACGAAGATGTTCTTGATCAGATCGTGCGATACGGCGGACGAGATGGCCATCAGCAGGCCGGCAGCGGTCGACAGCGCCGCAGCAAGACCACCCGCAGCCACCAGCGCGATCACCCAGTTGGGCAGCAGCGCGATTTCCGGGTTGGCCAGCACGATGATGTCGGCGTTAACCGTCAGCTCGTTGCCCTTCCAGCCGGCCGCTTCGGCCTTCGCCGCCGCTTCTTCGCTCTTCGGCTTGTCGTTGTAGTACTGGATGCGACCGTCGCCGTTCTTGTCCTCGAACTTCAGCAGGCCGGTCTTTTCCCAGCGCTTCATCCAGTCCGGACGATCATCGGCCTTGATGCTCGACTCTTCGGCGTACAGGTCACCGCCCTTGACGACAGCCGTATTGACCGTGCCGTGCAGGTTGAGCTTGGCCATCGCCGCGACAGCCGGAGCGGTCGTATAGAGAATGGCGATGAACACCAGCGCCCAGCCGGCCGAGCTGCGTGCGTCCTTGACCGTCGGAACGGTGAAGAAGCGCATGATCACGTGCGGCAGACCGGCGGTACCGATCATCAGCGACAGCGTGTACACGAACATGTTGAGCGTCGAGCCCGCCGTGGTCGTGGTGTATTGGCCGAAGCCCAGATCGGTCACGACCATGTCGAGCTTGCTCAGCAGCGACACGTCGGTACCCACCATGTTCGAACCCAGGCCAAGTTGCGGGATCGGCATGCCGGTGAGCTGCAGCGAAATGAAGATGGCCGGCACCGTGTAGGCCAGGATCAGCACGATGTACTGCGCGACCTGCGTGTAGGTGATGCCCTTCATGCCGCCGAACACGGCGTACAGGAACACGATGCCCATGCCGACATAGATGCCCACCTCGGACGACACGCCGAGGAAGCGCGAGAACGCCACGCCCACACCGGTCATCTGGCCGATGATGTAGGTGATCGATGCGGTCAGCAGGCAGATCACCGCCACCATCGAGGCCGACTTCGAATAGAAGCGGTCGCCGATGAACTGCGGCACCGTGAATTTGCCGAACTTGCGCAGGTACGGCGCCAGCAGCATGGCCAGCAGCACGTAACCGCCGGTCCAGCCCATCAGGAACAGGCCGCCGCCGTAACCCATGTTGGAAATCAGGCCGGCCATCGAAATGAAGGACGCAGCCGACATCCAGTCAGCCGCAGTCGCCATGCCGTTGGTGACCGGGTGCACGCTGCCGCCGGCAGCGTAGAACTCGCTCGTCGATCCTGCACGAGCCCAGATGGCGATGCCGATGTAGAGCGCGAAGCTCAGGCCGACACCGATGTAGATGGTTGTTTGCAGATCCATGGCATCAATCCTCGTGTACGTCGAACTGACGGTCAATGTCGCCCATCTTCTTGGCGTAATAGAAGATCAGCGCGATGAAGACGTAGATCGAGCCTTGCTGTGCAAACCAGAATCCGAGCGGGTAGCCGCCCAGCTTGATGCCGTTGAGTGCGTCCGCGAACAGGATGCCGGCGCCGAACGACACCACGAACCAGACGATCAGGATCTTGGTGAGCAGGCCCAATGTGGCTTGCCAGTAGCCACTGTTTCCTTTTTCCATGGGTGTTTCTCCTCCGATGTTTTTGAACTACCCGGCTCCGCGGCTGTTGTGCCGGGGCTTTTATGACCGCAGTTCCGGGCGCCCTTTACTGCTGCGTGCCGGATACTAGGGTGCTTACCTTACGGCAAGCTTATGCGGCGCTGGCCGCAGCGATCCTTCGCGGCGATGACTCCCGCGCATGCCGGATGGCGATCCGGCGCGGTAAAAACCGTCATCCCGTGGTAGTTTCGGTGCATGGTCGCTATCAACGGATATCTTCTGCTGGCCGGCCTGCTGCTGTTCGCCAGCGTGCTCGGCAGCACCGTGTCCACCCGCCTCGGGCTGCCGCTGCTGCTGCTGTTTCTGTTGGTCGGCATGCTGGCCGGCGAAGACGGGCCCGGCGGCATCCAGTTCAGCGATTTCACGACCGCCACGCTGGTCGGCCAGCTGGCGCTCGCGGTCATCCTGCTCGACGGCGGTCTGCGCACCCGCACCGAAACCTTCCGCGTGGCGCTGCGCCCGGCGGCCGTGCTGGCCAGCTGGGGCGTGGTCGCCACCGCGGTGCCGCTCGGGTTGTTCGCCACTTGGCTGCTTGATGTGGACTGGCGGCTCGGCATGCTGCTGGCCGCCATCGTCGGCTCGACCGACGCCGCAGCCGTGTTCGCGCTGCTGCGCAACAGCGGGGTGCGCCTGAACCAGCGGGTGAAGGCCACGCTGGAGATCGAATCCGGCGCCAATGACCCGATGGCCATCCTGATGGTGACCATGCTGGTCGAAATGCTGCTGCACCCGGAACAGTCGAGCCCGCTGCGCTTCGCGTTGATGCTGGTCAGCCAGATGGGGCTGGGTGCGCTGGCCGGTCTCGCCGGCGGCTGGGTGCTGGCGCGCCTGCTGCGCCGGCTCAAGCTGGCCGAAGGCCTGTATGCCTTGCTCATCCTGTCCGGCGGTCTGCTGATCTTCGCCGCCACCAACCTGCTCAACGGCAGCGGTTTTCTCGCCATATATATAGCGGGGCTCATCGTGGGCAACCGGCGCAGCCACGCGACCGAACACGTGCTGCGCGTGATGGACGGCCTGGCCTGGCTGGCGCAGGCCGGCATGTTCGTCGTGCTCGGCCTGCTGGTGACGCCATCGCACCTGCTCGACCACGCGTGGGAAGCGCTGGCGATGGCGGTGTTCCTGATCCTGGTCGCGCGCCCGTTCGCGGTCGCCACCGGCCTGCTGCCCTTCCGCTACCCGGTGCGCGAGGTGGCCTACATATCGTGGGTCGGGCTGCGCGGTGCCGTGCCCATCGTGCTGGCCATCGTGCCGGTCATGATGGGCGTGCCCGATTCGCTGCTGCTGTTCGACGTCGCCTTCGCCGTCGTGCTGCTGTCGCTGCTGGTGCAGGGCGCCACCGTGCCGACGGCCGCGCGGGTGTTCGGCGTCGAGGTGCCGCCGCGCGACGAGCCGGTGGACCGGCGCGAAGTGTGGGTCGGCGGCGACGCCGCACTGGAACTGCTCGAATACCTGGTGGGCGCGGGCTCGGCGGCCGAAGGGCGCCACCCGGATGACATCGCAGCCGATTTCGGCGAACCGGGTGATGTGCGCTGCGTCGCCGTCACGCGCGACCAGCGCCTGGTGCGCCTGCAGCCGGCGTCCCGGCTGGCCGAAGGCGACGCGGTGTGGTTCGCCGCGCCGGAAGCGCTCGCCGAACCGATCGCCCGCGCCTTCGGCGCCGTGTCCGGCGGCCTGAGTGCGCACGCGGGTTTCTTCGGAGAGTTCGTCGTCGACCCCAGCTGCCGCGCCGGCGACCTCGTGCTGAACTACGGCTTCGAACTGCCTGGCGACGACGCCGACCTCGACTTGCAGACCCTGATGCTCAACCGCCTCGGCCGCGGCGCCGTCGTCGGCGACCGCGTCAGCGTAGGCGCCATCCAGCTCACCGTGCGCCGCATGGACGCCGCCGGCAACGTGGTCGCGGTGGGGTTGAAGGTGCCGCAGGCGGGGGAGCACTGAGTGCCCGCCCGCCTGCGGCACGGGTTAGGCGGGCAGGCTTCCGGCGTCGCGACCGTGGGGCGAAATGGCGTCCAGAACACCCGGGGTAAATCATTGAGGCATGTGCTTGCATGCCATCGCCCTATGCTGGATTTTCGTCTGATCCACCTGCTGCGGAACCACTTTTCGGGGTGAGTCTTTCGTAGCCTTGCCCCCCGCACAGGCAGGTGAATGCGACCACATGACGCAATTCGTCCGGCAGCGGGCTGCCAGTGGTTGTCCCGAGTTCCAACGCTGCACCTTTCCGGCTCTTGCGGCTTTACCGAGTGACGGGCAAAACGTATGGTTCGTATGGTTGCGCGCTGACAATCGCCCTCAGGTTCAGGAGGTGTCGGCATCCTCATCCTTGACACGAACATGACGCAGTTCATTCATAACAAATAGTCGTCTCATGAACCAACAGGCCCTCTCATCCTTCATCTGGTCGGTCGCCGATCTGCTGCGCGGCGACTACAAGCAGTCCGAGTACGGGCGCGTCATCCTGCCTTTCACCGTGCTGCGCCGGCTGGACTGCGTACTCGAAGCGACCAAGCCGGCCGTGCTGCTCGAAAACGAAGCGCGAACCCGGGCCGGCCTGAACCCGGAGCCCTTCCTGCTGCGCATGGCGGGCCAGAGCTTCTACAACACCAGCCCGCTGGATCTGGGCAAGCTGCTGGGCGACCAGGACAACATCCGGCCCAACCTGCACGCCTGCATCCAGGGTTTCTCACCCGCGGCGCGCGACATCTTCGAGCGCTTCGACTTCTCTACGCAGATCGAGCGGCTGGCCAAAGCCAACCTGCTCTATCTGGTGACCGAGAAGTTCGCCAACATCGATCTGCACCCGGACAAGGTGGACAACGCCAGCATGGGCGGGGTGTTCGAGGAGCTGATCCGCAAGTTCGCCGAAATATCGAACGAAACCGCCGGTGAGCACTTCACCCCGCGCGAGGTGATCCGGCTCATGGTGAACCTGCTTTTCATCGAGGACGACGCGGTGCTGACCGCCGGCAAGGCGGTGGTGCGCGACATCTACGACCCGACCGCGGGCACCGGCGGCATGCTGTCGGTGGCGGGCGAATATCTGCTGGAGCACAACCCGCGCGCACGCCTGAACATGCACGGGCAGGAGCTGAACGATGAGTCCTGCGCCATCTGCAAGGCGGACATACTCATCAAGGGTCAGGACATCGCCCACATCGTCGCCGGCAACACCCTCAGCGACGATGGCCACCCGCAGCGCAAGTTCGACTACATGCTGTCCAACCCGCCGTTCGGCGTGGAATGGAAGAAGGTCGAAAAGCAGGTACGGCAGGAGCACGAACAGAAAGGTTTCGACGGCCGCTTCGGTCCCGGCCTGCCGCGGGTGAGCGACGGCTCCATGCTCTTCCTGCTGCACCTCATCAGCAAGATGCGCCCGGCGGTCGACGGTGGCTGCCGCTTCGGCATCGTGCTCAACGGCTCACCGCTGTTCACTGGCGGCGCCGGCAGTGGCGAGAGCGAAATCCGCCGCTACGTGCTGGAGAACGACCTGCTCGAAGCCATCGTCGGCCTGCCCACCGACATGTTCTACAACACCGGCATCAGCACCTATGTGTGGGTACTGAGCAACCGCAAGCCGGCCCATCGCAAGGGCCAGGTCCAGCTCATCGACGCCAGTGGTTTCTGGCAGAAGATGCGCAAGAGCCTGGGCAGCAAGCGCAAGGAAATGAGCGAGTCGCACATCGCCCTGGTCACCCGCCTGTTCGGCGAACACGCCGAGGCCGACATGGTGACGGCGCTCGACGCCAAGGGCCAGGCACTGGGTGAGCCTCAACTCGTCACACGCAACGACACCCCACCCGCCCCGCCCGAGGGCGGGCGGCTGAAGCGGGTGCCGATCGCCCGCATCTTCAGCAATCAGGATTTCGGCTACACCACCCTCACGGTCGAGCGCCCGCTGCGCGATGAAGCCGGCAACGTGGTGCTGGGGCAGAAAGGCAAACAGAAGGGCAAGCCCCAGCCCGACAGCGCGCTGCGCGACACCGAGAACGTGCCACTGGGCGAAGACATCGCGGCCTACTTCCAGCGCGAGGTACTGCCGCACGCGCCGGACGCCTGGATAGACGAAGAGAAGAGCAAGGTGGGCTACGAAATTCCTTTCAACCGGCACTTCTACGTGTTCGAGCCGCCACGCAGCCTGCACGCCATCGATGAGGAGCTGAAGGCGGTATCGGCGAGCATCATGAGAATGCTCGAAGGGCTGGCGGAGTGAGCGGGGCCTGCTTATTACATTTGGAAAACGACAACGCGACTTTTCTCTGCAAAAGCCGATACTTGCTATCACACAGCCAGCATCGCCTTGCCGTCATTGCCAGGGTTTTTAATGGCGCGCGGTCCGCATCAGTGCCACCGACTGTTTTTGAGCACCTTGCGCACAAATCAAGCAGTCTTATCACATCCGAAAAACGACAAGACCGTTTTTTGATTAAAAAACAAAGGCTTGTTATCACATGAACAAGGACAAGCTGTGGCTTGAGCATGCCCGTAGCTGTCTGGAGAACAGTCTCCGCCCAGTACCGCATGAAACCAATGAACTGGACTGGAAGGCCGGCCTGTCTGACGAGAAGGACAGGCTCGTCGAACATCTGGTCGCCTTTGCCAACCATCCCAACGGCGGCTGGCTGGTTTTCGGCATTTCCAATGCTGACGCCAGCCTTGTGGGAGTAGGACAAGCAGAGGTCGAAACCATCGTTTCACGGCTCACCAACCTGGGGCGGGACGCCATTGAACCGCCGCTGGTGCTGGATCACGCTGTAGTCGCATGTGACGACGTATCGCTGCTGTTCGTCTACATCAAGGAACAAGCGAACAAACCCGTCCATCGTCGCGGCAAGAGCATCGAAGAAGCCTGGATCCGTTCTGGCGGCACCACTCGCAAGGCGTCCCGGTCGGAAATCGGCGCTCTGATGCTCCACAGCCAGACTCCGCGATGGGAGGCCCTGCGAGCCAGTTCGCTGCTGCCTGCCAACGAAGTCATCGCCCGGCTGGATCTCGCAACCATTGCCAAACTGCTGCAGCGCCCTCTGCCGGAAGATAGCGGCGAGCTGATGAACTGGCTGACCGACGAAGGCATGGTGGAAGCCGACGGTCATGGCTACTACATCACTCACTTCGGTGCCATCGCCGCAGCCCGCGAACTGGACCAGTTCGACCCCCTCGGGCGCAAGGGTATCCGCGTCATCCGCTACCAGGGCACGAACAAGGTCGATACCGTCGATGAACTGCTCGGTCACAAAGGCTATGCCGTGGGCTTCGAAGGGCTTATCGGTTACCTCAAGCGCGTGCTGCCCCATTCCGAAGTCATCCAGCAGTCCTTGCGCGAGCAGGTCACCATCTACCCTGAGATTGCGCTGCGCGAGCTCATCGCCAACGCACTCATCCACCAGGATTTCTCGGTGTCCGGTGCAGGCCCCATCATTGACATCTACGACGATCGCATCAGTTTCACCAATCCGGGCGGCCTGCTGCCAGGCAAACGCCCGGACCGCCTGATCGGTGCAACACCCGAATCGCGCAACGAGCGCCTCGCTTCCAAGTTCCGCCAGTACCGGATCTGCGAAGAGCGTGGCACCGGCTTCCAGAAGGTCGTTGCGGCCATCGAACTGTTCGGCATGCCACCGGTACGCTTCGAACCTCTCGAAAACGCCTTTCGCGTCACCCTGTTCGCCCCGAGAAAGTTCGCCGACATGTCGCAGTCCGAACGTATCGAGGCCTGCTACCAGCACGCCGTGCTGCAGTATTTTTCCAGCCAGACGCTCACCAACACCAGCTTGCGCACTCGCTTCAAGGTCAGCGAACGTCAGCGCAACCTGATCACCAACCTGATCGGTGACGCCGTTGAAGCCGGCCGCATCAAGCGCAAGGACGCGGAAAGCGGCAACAAGTTTGCCGAGTACCTGCCTTACTGGGCCTGATGCTTACCGCAATGACGAAGCCATCTTGCATGTTTGTTAAGACTTGCCCCACCCATGTCTCGACCAGGCCGCAGCGGGCGCCTATAGTCCGACCGAACAACACCCGCCACGCCTCTCCACGATGCGCACCAGGCGGGTTTCTCGTTTACGCGATCGGAAATGAGGCGACCACGGCTCGGTTCGCCGTGCGCGGACAGCACGATATGACCGCACCTCACCAGACGTACGCGCCCAGCAATGGCCCGATCAAGAGGTGGTCGGTGATCGCCGTGGCAATGAAGCTTCCGGCGCAAGAACCTGAAACCGGTTTGTGGGAGGTTACGGCATGAGCTTGCCGAGGTATCCGGAGTATCGGGACAGTGGGGTGGAATGGCTGGGCGCAGTTCCTGCGCATTGGGCTGTAAAGCGGTTCAAATGGCTGATCGAACGCAATGACGGGGGCGTTTGGGGCGATGACCCAGACGGCAATGGCGACACCATTGTGCTCCGCTCAACCGATCAGACTGTGGACGGTCAATGGAGGCTCGATGAACCTGCCTCGCGGAAGCTATCGGAGTCCGAGCGCCGCGGTGTGACGTTAGAGATTGGCGACCTGCTAGTCACGAAATCCAGCGGTAGCGCGCTTCATATCGGCAAGACAACTCTTGTCGACGAGCAAGTGGCAAAGCTTGGAGCTTGCTACTCAAACTTCATGCAACGTTTCAGGCTCAACGACGAATTCTTGCCAAAACTCGCCTGGTACGTGATGAACAACGAGCTTGCGCGCCGTCAGTTTGATCTGGCCTCGAATTCCACCACTGGGCTTGCCAACCTCAACGGCACGATGATCTCGGAAATACTCATGCCGGTGCCGAGTGCTTTGGAGCAAGCGGTCATCACCGCGTTCCTCGACCGCGAAATCGCCAAGATCGACGCGCTGATTGCCGAGCAGGAAAAGCTGATCGCGCTGCTGGCGGAAAAGCGCCAGGCCACCATCTCCCACGCCGTCACCCGCGGCCTCAACCCCGATGCGCCAATGAAGGATTCAGGCGTGCCGTGGCTGGGGGAGGTACCGGCACATTGGGACATGAAGCGTGTGAAGGACTGTGGCTGCGAAATTGTAGACTGCAAGAACAGGACTCCGGAGCTTCATGACAACGGGGATTATTTCGTTGTCAGAACTTCCTGCGTCAAGGATGGAAAGTTCAATCCTGAGCCGGGGTATCGAACCGATGAGGCAAATTTCATAGAGTGGACGGCCAAGGGGAAGCCGCGTGCACGCGATGTTCTCTTTACGCGCGAAGCTCCAACGGGCGAGGCGTGT
The DNA here is from genome assembly GCA_016791045.1 of Methyloversatilis sp. Lineage (GTDB taxonomy): Bacteria > Pseudomonadota > Gammaproteobacteria > Burkholderiales > Rhodocyclaceae > Methyloversatilis. The sequence continues at coordinate 59,464 of JAEUNO010000020.1, forward strand.
CTAGCGCCCGAAGGGCTAGATTTTTGTCTCGGGCAGCGAATGATGTACATCCGTCCGCCGGAGCAGGTCTTACTCAGCGAGTTTCTGCTCTATTCAATCTATGGTGGCCTCGCGCGCGAGCGAATCAGTGAAAAGTCGAAAGGGAGCACAGTCGGGCATCTAAGGATAGGAGAAGTTGGTGAACTGCCACTACTTCTCCCACCCCTAGTCGAGCAGCACGGTCTTGTCGAGTTCGTCCGCGATGAGCTTGCCAAGATTGAATCGCTGGAAGTCGCGTCGGGACGCGCCATCGCGCTGCTCAAGGAACGCCGCTCCGCCCTGATTGCCGCCGCCGTCACCGGTCAGATCGACGTGCGCGGTACCTTGCAGTGCGAGGACGAATCAACAGAAGACATGAGCGCATGAAAACCATAGACGGCAAGGCCCGCACCGTCAGCGAGGTGCTGAAGGGCAAACGCTACGGCATCGACTTCTACCAGCGCGAGTACCGCTGGCAGCGCAAGCAGGCCAAGGAACTGATCGACGACCTGAGTGCGCAGTTCCTGCAGTCGCACCGGCCGGGCAACGCGCGCGGCGCGGTGGCGCAGTACGGCAACTACTTTCTCGGATCCATCATCCTCAGCGAGCGCGACAACCAGCTGTTCATCGTCGATGGCCAGCAGCGGCTGACCACGCTCACCCTGCTGCTGTTATTGCTGCACCGCCGTCAGGGCCAGCGGCCCGACCGGGTACATCTGGAGGACCTCATCTACTCCGAACGCTTTGGTGAGCGGGCCTTCAATATTGCGGTGGATGACCGGCGCGCCATCATGACCGCGCTGTTCAGTGGCGAGGTGCCGGACACCAGCGAAGCTTCGGAGTCGGTGCAGACCATCGTCGCCCGCTTCCAGGACCTCGACGACATGCTGCAGGAACTGGGCGACGAGCTGGACGACGCCGCGCTGCCTTATTTCTGTGACTGGCTGACCGAGAAGGTCTACCTGATCGAGATTCGCGCCGCGTCCGACGAAGACGCCTACACCATCTTCGAAACGATGAACGACCGCGGCCTCTCGCTGACGCCGCTGGACATGCTCAAGGGCTACCTGCTGGCCAATATCAGCGACGTGGGCCAGCGCAACGAAGCGGCACGCCTGTGGCGCGAACGCATCGAAGCGCTGCGCAAGCTCGGCAAGGACGAAGACACCGACGCGGTGAAGGCCTGGCTGCGCGGACGCTATGCCAACAGCGTGCGCGAGCGCAGGAGTGGTGCGGAGAACAGGGACTTCGAGCGCATCGGCACCGAATTCCACCGCTGGACAGGCGAACACGCCGAAGCACTGGGCTTGCGTCAGAGCGAGGACTACTTCCGCTTCGTCTGCCAGGATTTCGTGTTCTACACGCGCCAGTACGAGCGCATCCGCAAGGCCTCGCTGATGCCCGAGAAAGGACTGGAGCCCATCTACCACGTTGCCGCGTTCAACTTCACGCTGCAGTACCCGCTGCTGCTGGCACCGCTGGAGGTGACCGACCCGCCCGAGATGGTGACGCGCAAGCTGCGGGCAGTGGCCATCTTTCTCGACATCTTGCTCGCACGACGGGCGGCGAACTACCTCAGCATGACTTTCGCGGCCATGTCTTACGCGGTGTTCCTGATCCTGCGCGACATCCGTGGCAAGACGCTGGGCGAACTGGTGCCGCTGCTGATGGCGCGGCTGGACGAGCAGGGGTGCGACTTCGACGGCACCAGCGACAAACGCCGCAACGGATTTGCCGGCTTCGCTCTGAACCAGTGGTCGATGCGCTACATCAAGGTGCTGCTGGCACGCATGACGGCGCACCTCGAAGCGGCATCGGGCATACACAGCCAGACCAGCGACTACCTGGTAGAGGGCCGGGGACGCTTCGAGATCGAGCACATCTGGGCCAATCATCCCGAGCGCCACACTGACGAGTTTGCCTCGCCAGCCGAGTTTGCCGAGTGGCGCAACCGCTTCGGTGGCTTGCTGCTCCTTCCCAAGACCTTCAACGCCAGTTATGGCGATCTGCCCTATGCCGAGAAGCGGCTGCATTACGTGACGCAGAACCTGCTGGCGCGATCACTGCACGAGCAGTGCTATGAGCGTCACCCTGGCTTTCTGGAGTACATACGCAAAGCGGGGCTTCCTTTCGAGCCGCTGCCCGAGTTCCGTAAGGCTCAGATGGAAGCACGGCAGCTCTTGTATCGGAAACTGGCCGACCAGGTGTGGGACCCGCTGCAACTGGAGCGTGAAGCGAGGCTAGCCCCATGAAATTCGAAACCTTCGTCGCCGGCCAGTGGGCGCCGCGCTACCAGTACAAGAGCTTCGAGCCCACCCCCATCAATCGCGAATGGCATTGGGAAGACCCGAGCATTGCCGTGCTGCTGGAGCAGGCCAACCGCGCGCTGGGCGAGCTGAATGCGTTCTCGTTGATCGTGCCGGACATCGATCTGTTCATCCAGATGCACGTCGTGAAGGAAGCCCAGACATCCTGCGTGAGAACACAGGACGCCAGAAGGGGCGGGTTTATGTGTTTGATCGCTACCTTGGCTTGTTCTCAAGTTAAAGAAAACGGGTTTTTCTTACTTTGTGTTGTGATCAAGGTAAACAAGACAACGACTGGTGCTCCCTCATCTTCGCCCTGACGCGGGCCCCCAGGTGGCCTCCCTTCCTGCGAAGAGGGCTTGTCACGCCCGTGGTTCCTTGCAGCGCTACCCGGACAAACCCGATTTCGTTCAACAAGGGGGATCGCGTCACGATAGCCAAGACTCTGCTGGAAGAAATTGTCTGTCGCCGGTGACAATGACACTGCGGAATCGGGTGGAAAGCCTCATGAGCGCTTGCCAGATCAGCTTCCATCTGTAATATTCGCTATTCGCGAATAGCGAATACGGTGGCGGGATGGAACTCAAACCTCAGGACCTGCTGGTGCTGTTGAAGGTGGCGGCACATCCGCCACGGCGCTGGACCTATGCCGCGCTGGGTGAGGCGCTCGGGATGAGCGCCTCGGAGGTGCATGCGAGCGTAAAGCGCTCCGTGACGTCCGGCCTGGCGGTGGCGCCGGCACGCGGCGAGTGGACGCCGGTACGGCCCAGTCTGCTGGAGTTCGTGCTGCACGGTGTCCGTTATGTCTGGCCCGCCACGCCCGGACCGATCAAACGCGGCGTGCCAACCGCCTTCGGCGCCGAGCCGCTGGCCAGCCAGCTCACCGCCGCACCGGGCGAGGCGCCGGTATGGGCCGACCCGGCCGGCAGCGCCAAAGGCCCGACGCTCTCCCCGCTTTACCGGACCGCGCCCAAAGCCGCTCTCGCCGACCCGGCCTTGCATCGCCTGCTGGCCTTGCTTGACGCGCTGCGCACCGGTCGGGCGCGCGAGCGCACATTGGCCGCCACGCTGATGAAGGCTGAGCTCTCGCAGTCCGAGCTGGGGGCAGCCGATGCGGAGCGATGATCCCAATCTGCCAGCCCTGCGTCGCATTGCCGAAGCGCTCGATGAGCTGCGCGAACAGGTGGTGTTCGTCGGCGGCGCGGTGGCAGGCCTGCTGGTGACCGACCCGCTGGCTGACGCCGTGCGCGCCACGCGCGACGTGGATGCCGTAGTGAATGCCTGCCGGGCCACCTTTCATCGCATCGAGGAACAGGTGGCCGCCCGGGGTTTTGCACGCGACATGAACAGCGATGTGATCTGCCGCTGGGTACACAAGGACTCTGGCCTTGTGTTCGACCTGATGCCGGTGCAGCCCGAGGTACTGGGCTTTTCGAACCGCTGGTATCCCTATGCGGTGGACAGCGCTGTCCCTCTTGATCTGGGCGATGGCATCACGATACGGCTGGTCAGCGCGGTCGCTTTCGTGGCTACCAAGCTGGAAGCCTTCGTCAGCAGGGGCGGCGGCGACTTCATGAGCAGCCACGATCTTGAGGACGTGCTGAACGTCGTCGACGGACGCGAGGAACTGCTCGAAGAAATGGCCGCAGCACCGGCCGAACTGAAACATGCGGTGGCCGGGGTCTTCGCGCACCTGCTCGCGAACTCCGACTTCATCAATGCCCTGCCAGGGCTGATCGCCGAACCGGACCGCGCAGGTCTTGTGACCGAAAGGCTGAGGGCCCTGAGCCGATGAATCTGCACCAGGAACACCACTTCGAGCGCGAAATCTGCGCCCACCTCGGCGCCCATGGCTGGCTGTACGACGAGGACGCCGCGCAGGGTTTCGATGCCGCAAGCGGCCTCTACATGCCGGATCTGCTGTCCTGGCTGAAGGTGTCGCAAGCCGAAAGCCTGCTCAAGCTTGAGAAGACGCACGGCGCCCAGCTCGGCAAGGTGCTGGCCGAGCGGGTGCGCAAGAGCCTGAACGAGCGCGGTACGCTGGAGGTGCTGCGCCGGGGCGTGGACATGCTGGGCCTTCCGGCGCCGCTGCAGCTGGCGCAGTTCAGGCCGGCGCTGGGGCTGAACCCGGCCCTCCAGGCGCGCTACGAGGCCAATCACCTGCGGGTGCTGCGCCAGGTGCATCACTCGCCCAATCTGCCCAAGGATGCGCTGGACCTGCTGCTCTGCCTGAATGGCATTCCGGTGGCGACTGCCGAGCTCAAGTCCAACTTCACACAGAGTGTGCACGACGCGGTGGACCAATACCGCTTCGACCGCCTGCCGCAGCCCAAGGGCGGTGTGACCGAGCCGGTGCTGGGCTTCCCGGGCGGCGCGCTGGTGCATTTCGCGGTGAGCCAGAGCGCGGTGATGATGAGCACCCGGCTGGCCGGCCCGGCCACTCACTTCCTGCCCTTCAACCGGGGAAACCAGGGCGGCGCCGGCAATGCGCCGAACCCTGATGGTTTTGCCACCGCCTACCTGTGGGAAGAGGTGTGGGCACGCGAGAGCTGGCTCGACATCCTGCACCGCTATCTGGTGGGCAAGCGCGACGACAAGAAGCAGCTCAAGGCGGTCGTCTTCCAGCGTTATCACCAGCTCGACGCGACGCGAAAGCTGGTGGCTGACGTCTTGGCACAGGGCCCCGGTCAGCGCTACCTGATCCAGCACTCGGCCGGCTCCGGAAAGACCAACTCGATCGCATGGACCGCGCACTTTCTGGCTGACCTGCACGACGCCGAGCACCGGAAACTGTTCGACAGCGTGCTGGTAGTGAGCGACCGCAATGTGCTGGATGCGCAGCTGCAGGAAGCCATCTTCGATTTCGAGCGCACGACCGGCGTGGTGGCCACCATCACCAACGAGAACGGCAGTAAGAGCGCTCAGCTCGGTCAGGCGCTGAAGGACGGCAAGAAGATCATCGTCTGCACGATACAGACCTTCCCGTTCGCGCTGCAGGCGGTGCAGGAACTGGCGGCAACCGAGGGCAAGCGCTTCGCGGTGATTGCGGACGAGGCGCACAGCTCGCAGACCGGCGAGGCGGCGGCCAAGCTCAAGCAACTGCTGTCGGCCGACGAATGGGCGGCGCTGCAGGACGGCGGCGAGGTGGATACCGAAGCGTTGCTGGCTGCGCAGATGGAGGCCAAGAGCGCGTCGAAGGGACTGACCTACATCGCGTTCACCGCCACGCCGAAGGCGAAGACGCTGGAGCTGTTCGGCCGTCGAAAAGTGGAAGATGAGCCTGACGGACTGCCACAGCCCTTCCACATCTATTCCATGCGGCAGGCGATCGAGGAAGGCTTCATCCTCGACGTGCTGCAGAACTACACCAGCTACAAGCTCGCGTTCAAGCTGGCGCATGACGGTCAGGAATACGACGAAACCCAGGTCGAACGCAGCGCCGCGGTGAAGGGCATCATGCAGTGGGTGCGCCTGCACCCGTACAACATCGCCCAGAAGGTGCAGGTGGTGGTGGAGCACTACCGCGAGAACGTACAGCCCCTGCTGGCCGGCAGGGCCAAGGCGATGGTGGTAGTCGGCTCACGCCGCGAGGCGGTACGCTGGCAGAAGGCGATGCGCAGCTACATCCAGGGCCGGAACTACCCGCTGGGCGTGCTGGTGGCCTTCTCGGGCGAGGTGAACGACCCGGACAGCTTTCCGGAGCCGGTGACCGAAACCAGTCCGCATCTTAATCCGGGCCTGAAGGGCCGCGACATTCGCGAGAGCTTCGCGGGACCTGACTACCACCTGCTGCTGGTGGCAAACAAGTTCCAGACCGGCTTCGACCAGCCGCTGCTGTGCGGCATGTATGTCGACAAGATGCTGGGCGGCATTCAGGCGGTGCAGACGCTGTCGCGCCTGAACCGCGCGCATCCGGGCAAGGACACGACCTACATCCTGGATTTCGTGAATGATCCGGCAGAGATCCTGAAGGCCTTCAAGAGCTATTACGAGACGGCCGAGCTGGAAAGCGCCACCGACCCGCATCTGGTGTACGACCTGCGTGCCAAGCTCGATGCGGCCGGTCACTACGACGAGTTCGAGGTCGAGCGCGTGGTGCAGGTCGAACTGGACCCTCAAGGCACGCAGAAGGCGCTGGATGCCGCCATCGCGCCGGTGGCCGACCGACTGCTCAAGCGCTACAAGGCGCTGCAGACCGAGAAGCTCAGTGCGGAGGGATTGGGCGACGACAAGGCCGTGAAGGCTGCGAAGGACGCACTCGACGCTCTGGTGCTGTTCAAGGGTGACATGGCGGCCTATGTGCGGCTGTACGCTTTCCTGAGCCAGATCTTCGACTATGGCAATACCGCGATCGAAAAGCGCTTCGTGTTCTACAAGCGCCTGCTGCCTCTGCTGGAGTTCGGTCGCGAGCGGAACGAGGTCGATCTTTCGAAGGTGGTGCTGACCCATCACACCCTGAAGAACCGTGGCCAGCAACCCATGACGCTGAACGCCGACGGCAGCTACAAGCTCGCGCCCATCGATGCGGTGGGCAGCGGCGCAGTGCAGGAGAAACAGCAGGCCTATCTCGATGAAATCATCGACAAGGTGAATGGCCTGTTCGAAGGCGAACTGACCGACGACGACCAGCTGGTCTACGTGAATGGCGTGCTGAAGGGAAAATTGCTGGAGAACGAGACTTTGGTGCAGCAGGCGGCAAGCAACAGCAAGGAACAGTTCGCCAACTCGCCCGACCTGAAGGACGCGCTGCTCAATGCCATCATGGACGCGCTGGAAGCGCACCAAACAATGAGTAAGCAGGCACTCGGTTCCGCTCGGGTACGCGACGGACTGCGGGACATCCTGCTCGGGCCGGCGCAACTGTACGAAGCGCTGCGAGCGAAATCCGGCGGCGGGCAACCGCGGCCGGGACCGTGAAGGTCGTCCGAAGCGGAATGAGGCGCAGAGGCGCCGGGAGAAGTAAGCCCGGCAGAAACGACAAGGGCTTGCATCGCTGCAAGCCCTTGTTTGTTTGGTGGGTTGTGAGTGGCTCGAACACTCGACCTACGGATTAAGAGTCCGCTGCTCTACCAACTGAGCTAACAACCCGAAACTGGTTCGCAATACCTGTTTTTCGGCCCACCGTGTGGTGGGTCGGGCGAGACTCGAACTCGCGACCAACGGATTAAAAGTCCGCTGCTCTACCGACTGAGCTACCGACCCTCGCCTTGCGAAGAGGGCGGATTATAGGAAGCGGGTTTTGATGCGTCAAGGCTTTCCGGCATCGGCGACGCGCGGGCCGGTTCCGGCTACTCGCGCATCAGCCACCACATGGAGGCCTTCATGGTCAGTGCGGAGCCGATGATGATGGCCAGCAGCGCGATGGCGGAGCCGAGCGCCAGTGTCGATACGCCGGTGATGCCCTGGCCCACGCTGCAGCCGGAGGCCAGCACGCCGCCGATGGCCATCAATGCGCCGCCGATGCCGTGGCGCACCAGGTCGGCGCTGCTGCGGAACCACTCGATGCGGAATTTGCCGGCCAGGACGGCGTACAGGAAGGCGCCGACGATGACGCCGACCAGCGCCATGACGCCGAAGTTGAGCAGGGCGGTGTTGGTCGGGTCGAGCAGGTAGCGCGCGCTGTCGGCCATCGGGCCGACGAAGGTGTAGGACTGCGCTTCGACGCGGCTGGGCAGCACGTCGGCGAATTCGGCCCACTCCTTCCATGCCGCGGCGCGCGGGCCGGCGGTGAGCCACCAGCCGGCCAGCACGGCCAGACCGAAGCCGATGCCGCCGGCGATGTTGTCCGCATCGCGCCGGAACTCGGCATTCGCGAAGGCCCAGACGGCGAGCGCGCCGGCGATCAGCCAGGCCAGCGCGCGGTTCAGCGTGGCGGCGTCGCCACCGACGGTGCCGGCGATGACCGAGCCGAGCGCCTGCGAGTCGATGCCGCGCGCGTCGAGCGACAGCGTGAAGCGGCCCATCCAGCCGAAGGCCAGCGCGTAGAACTCGGTGAAGATCATCAGGTAGGCGAACAGCGCGCCGACCGCCAGCACGAACACCGACTTGAGATTGCCGCCGCCGATGCGCACCAGTGTCTTGTTGCCGCAGCCGCTGGCCAGCGTCATGCCGACGCCGAACAGCAGGCCGCCGACCAGATAGCGCAGCCAGGCGAGCTGCGGGCTGCGGTACGGTGGGTAGGTGGTGGCGAGGTCGATGATGCCGGCCGATTCCATGCCGACCAGGCCGGCCATCGCGGTGGCGATGGCGAGCATCCACGAGCGCATGCGGCCGAGGTCGCCGATGTTGATCCAGTCGGACACCGCGCCCATGGTGCAGAAATTGGTGCGCGCGGTCAGCGCGCCGAGCGCGATCGACAGCCCCAGCACGGCGGCCAGTGTTTCGGTGTGGATGTTGAGGTCCATCGTGTTCGGGTCCGGTTGTCGGCCCCTCGCACGGGGGCTCTATCTGTACGGCGTCGGGTCCGCGATTCCGGCGGCAGCGAAGCCTTCACGGCGCAGGCGGCACGAATCGCACACGCCGCAGGCGCGGCCGGCGTCGTCGGCCTGGTAGCACGACACGGTGAGTCCGTAATCGACACCCAGATCTGCGCCAGCGCGGATGATACCCGCCTTGGTCAATGCAATCAGCGGCGCGTGCACGGTCAGTCGGGCGCCCTCCACCGCAGCCTTCGTGGCCAGATTGGCCATCGCTTCGAAGGCCTTGATGTATTCCGGTCGGCAGTCGGGGTAGCCGGAGTAGTCAACCGCATTGACGCCGCAGTGGATGTCCTGCGCGCCGAGCACTTCGGCCCACGCCAGCGCCAGCGACAGCATGATGGTGTTGCGTGCGGGCACATAGGTGACCGGGATGCCCGGCGCCACGCCGTCGACCGGCACGTCGATCGCGCTGTCGGTCAGCGCCGAGCCGCCGAAGGCACGCAGGTCGAGCGTCAGCGTGCGGTGGCTGGCGGCGCCGAGTGCCTTCGCCACGCGCGCGGCGGCCACCAGTTCGGCACGGTGGCGCTGGCCGTAATCGACCGACAGGCAGTGGCAGTCGTGCCCCTGCGCACGCGCCATCGCCAGCACGGTGGCCGAGTCGAGACCGCCGGACAGCAGCACGACGGCCGGCCGCGATGAAACCGTACTGCCCATTGCGTGCGCCCCTTCCTACTTCTTCTTCGGTGGCGGAGCCAGTTGCTTCAGGCGCTGACGCGCGACGTCGGCTGCCGGCGTGCTGCCGTATTCGGCCACCACGGTGTCCAGCGTCTTCTTCGCGCCCTTGGTGTCGCCCTGGACCTGCTGCGTGTTGGCCAGACCGAGCAGGGCCTCGGGGGCGCGCACGTCGGACGGCCACTGCGCGTGCACCGTCTGGTAAAGCTCGGCGGCACGTGGGTAATTCTTGGCCTGGAAGCTCGAGCTGGCGGCCCAGTAGTGCGCCGCAGGCTGGAAGCTGCTCTGCGGCCAGGCGGTGATGAAGGCTTCGAACGCGGTTTGCGCATCGGCAAACTTGCCGCCCTTGAGCAGATTGAGCGCGGCTTCATAGTCGCGCGCCTCGGCCGCCGGATCGACCGCCGGTGCCGCCGCAGCCGCTGCGACAGGAGCGGCTTCAAGCGCACGCAGGCGGTTGTCCAGATCGAGGTAGAAATCCTTCTGCCGCTTGGTGGCGGCTTCCAGTTCGTAGGTGAGCACCTCGTTTTGGCCGCGCAGCTTGGCGATTTCGGCGCGCAGGGCTTCGATCTGGTTGGTCAGGTCGAGCTGCACGCGCTGCGACTGTTCCACTTGCGCATCGAGCTTGCCCAGCCGTGTGGTGGATTCAAGCTTGAGCGCTTCGATGCGCTGACGCGCCACGTCGTCATCGAACAGCGCCCATGCCGGGGCGCTGCCGATGGACAACATGGCCAGCGCCGTCGCGATGCCGCGACGGGCCCGCATCAGAACTCACCCGAATAGAGCATTTCCGAGCGGCGGTTCTCGGCGTAGGCGGCTTCGTCGCTGCCTTCCATGCGCGGCTTCTCTTCGCCCAGGCTGACCGACTCGATCTGCGCTTCCTGCACGCCCAGCAGCATCAGCGCGCGCTTGACGGCTTCGGCACGCTTCTGGCCGAGCGCCAGGTTGTACTCGCGCGAACCGCGTTCGTCGGTATTGCCCTGGATCAGCATCTTCAGCTTCGGGTTGGCGGCCAGCACCTTGGCGTGCGCCGAAATCAGGCTGGCGTAGCTGTCCTTGATGGCGTAGCTGTCGTAGTCGAAGTAGATGATGCGCTTGGACAGCGGGCTGTTCGGGTCCTTCAGCGACGCCATCAGCGCCTCTTCCGGCGTCATGGTCTTGCCGCTGACGGCGGGCGGGGCAACCGGCGTGCCGCTCGGGCCGGCCGGCGCGACCGGCGTCTTGCTTTCGGTCGGGGCGGCGGGCTGCTCCGGACCGGATGACGAGCAGCCGGCGAGCAGTGCGAGGGTCAGGGTGGCGATGGCGATCTTGCTGGCGGACGTTTGCATGGCTGGGCCTTTCTAGTGGTCGGAACGGGGAGTGTGACGTGAAATAAAGGTTTGATCTGTGCGGCGTCAGGGTTGATTGAACGGTCCCCAGGCCGGTTCGCGGACATCGCCGCCGGCCTGTCCGGACAGTTTCTGTTTCACGCGCCCGTCGGACGATACCGCCGACAGCACGCCGCGCCCGCCCACTTCCGATGCGTACAGGATGGTGCGGCTGTTGGGCGCGAAGGACGGCGATTCGTCGCGTGAAGAATCGGTCAGGATCTGGATCTGCCGGCTGGCCAGGTCCATCACCGTGATCTGGAAGCGGCCGCCGTTGCGCGACACGTAGGCCAGCATCTTGCCGTCCGGCGACAGCCGGGGCGACACGTTGTAGCTGCCTTCGAAGGTGACCCGCTCGGCGGTGCCGCCGGTGGCCGCGACGCGGTAGATCTGCGGGCTGCCGCCGCGGTCGGACGTGAAGTAGAGGTACTGGCCGTCGGGCGAGAACTGCGGCTCGGTGTCGATGGTGGTCGAACCGGCCACGCGCGTCAGCCCGCTGCCGTCGGCGTTGATGGTGTAGATCTGCGAACTGCCGTCCTTGGTCAGCACCACGGCCAGCCGCTTGCCGTCGGGTGACCAGGCGGGCGCCGAATTCGAGCCCTTGAAATTGGCTACGACGGTCTGCGCGCCGGTCGCCAGCGAGTGCACGTAGATGATGGGCTTCTTGGCCTGGAACGACACATAGGCCAGGCGCGTGCCGTCCGGCGACCAGGCGGGCGAAATGATGGGCTCGCTCGAGCGCAGCGCGGTGCGCGGGTTCTGGCCGTCGGCGTCGTCCACCTTCAGTTCGTAGCTCTTGCCGGTCTTCACCACGTAGGCGATGCGGGTCGAATAGACGCCGCGCTCGCCGGTCAGCTTTTCATGGATGAAGTCGGCGATGCGATGGCCTGTTTCGCGCACGGTCGAGGCGCCGAACAGGAAAATCATGCCGTCCGGCTTGTTCTGCCGTGCGATGTCATACAGACGCATGCGCACTTCGTAGCGGCCGCCCGGCGCCGGCAGGATGCTGGCGAGCGCCAGCGCGTCGGCACCGCGGTCCTTCCACTGGTTCAGGTCGATGGCCGCGTTCTCGGGCACCGGCGTGGTGCCCGGATCGACCAGCTTGAACAGGCCGCTGCGCTCCAGATCGGCGCGCACGACGCCGGTCAGCGCCTGCGGCAGCAGTCCGTCGCCGGCAAAGTTGGCGATCGCGACCGGAATGCGGTTCGCACCGGCGCCGGTGATTTCGACCGTGAGCTGCGCATGGGCGGCGGTTGCTGCGAGCAGCAGCGTGGTGGCCATCAGTCTGAATAGCTTGAACATCTGATCCTTTCGATGAGAAGCGGTGGGCGGCGGCTACTGTCCCAGCGGCCGGAACACCAGATCCAGGTTGCGCACGAAGACCGACGGATCGTCCGGTTTCGGCAGCGGTGACGACTTCACGATGGCACGCAGTATCGCGTCATCGAGCGCCGGATTTCCGGTTGATCTTTTCAGGCGCGGTTCGCCGACCACGGAACCGTCCGGCAGTAGCGCGATGGCGACCAGCGCTTCCGGGTTGCCGGTGGCGCCCGGCGGCAGCACGATGTTGCTGCGTATCCTGGCGCTGATCTTGTCGCCCCACGCGTTCGCGGCGTTCCGGCGTGCACCTTCCGCGGCGGCCTGCGCGATCAGGTCCGCTTCGCGCGAAGCTTCGCGCTTGGCCTGTTCGGCGCTCTCGCGCGCCATGGCTTCCTTGAACATCCTGTCCTGCGCTTCGATCTCGCGCCGTGTGTCCGGCGGCGGCTTCACGTCGGGTTTCTTCTCGACCGCTTTTGGTTCGGGCTTCGGCTCAACCTTGGGAACCGGTTTCGGCTTCGGAGGTTCCTTGAACGCGATGTCCGGTTTGGGCGGCGGCGGCGGAGGCGGCGGCTCGACCACCGGTTCCGGCCGCTTCTCGACCACCGGCTCGGGCGGCGGCGGCGGACGCACCGGCGCTTCCACCGTCGGCATGCTGCTGATCAGTTCGACCTGCACCGCCGCCGGCTTGCTGGTCTGCCAGCGCACGCTGTAGAACAGGAACAGCCCGAGCAGCAGATGCATGCCGGCGGCCAGCACGGCCGACTGCCATTTGCCGGGTTCCGGGCGTTTGAGTGCGTGCTCGCGCATCAGCGGGCCGGTTTCGCAGTCTGGCCGGTTTGCACCAGCAGGCCGATGCGGGTGATGCCATTGCCTTGCAGCGTGTCCATCACCTTCAGTATTTCTTCGTAGCGTGCCGCCTTGTCGCCGGCCACCACCACGGCGCGCTCGGGTCTGGCACCCTGCAGGTCGCGGATGCGTGTCACCAGCGCATCGCGCGTGACGGTTTCTTCCTTGCCGCCCTGGTCACGGTCGCGCAGCGCCAGCTTGCCGTCGGCCTTCACGATGACTTCGATCGGCTGCGCCGGGGTCTGCGACGCCTGACCGACGCTGGGCAGTTCGATGCTGCCGGTGGGCGTGGCCTGCGGCGCCACCATGAAGATGACGAGCAGCACCAGCATCACGTCGATGTACGGCACGACGTTGATCTGGTTCATCAGGCGGCGCTGTCTTCTCATTGCGCCTTACCGGGGCCCTGACGCTGCAGGATGTTGGAAAACTCTTCCATGAAGCTTTCCCAGCGGATGGAAATGCGGTCGATGTCGTGCGCGAAGCGGTTGTACGCGACCACCGCCGGAATCGCCGCGAACAGGCCGATCGCGGTTGCCACCAGCGCTTCGGCGATGCCCGGGGCGACCTGTGCCAGCGTCGCCTGGCCGACGTTCGACAGGCCGCGGAAGGCGTTCATGATGCCCCACACCGTGCCGAACAGGCCGATGTAGGGGCTGACCGAGCCGGTCGAGGCGAGGAAGGCGAGATGCGATTCGAGTTCGTCGACCTCGCGCTGGTAGGTCGCGCGCATGGCGCGCCGGGCGCCATCGACCGCGGTGGCGGTGTCGATGTTCTGCCGCCCTCTGAGCTTGGTGAATTCGCGGTAGCCGGCTTCGAAGATGCGTTCCATGCCGCCTGCGTTGTGGCGGTCGTTGGCCGCGCTCTGGAACAGCGCGTTCAGGTCGCCGCCGGACCAGAATTCCAGCTCGAACTTGTCGGTGCGGCTGCGTGCGCCGCGGATGGCGAAGGATTTGCGGAAAATCCAGTACCAGCTCATGAACGAAATGCCGATCAGCAGCGCCATCACCAGCTTGACCAGCAGGCTGGCGTTCATGATGAGCGAAATGATCGAGAGGTCTTCTGATAGGTTCATGGTCAGTTCGTGAGCGGGGGCAGAAGAGGAAGCGGGGATGAAGGAACGAGCCGCGCGCGCAGTGCAGGCGGGATCGACACCGGACGGCCGCGCGCCGGATCGATGCAGATCACCCGCACCAGACCGTCGAACAGCAGCGTGTCGCCGCGGTACAGCCGCTGCGCGAAGTCGATGGCGACCCGGCTGACGCCGGCAATCGTGCTGCGCACCTCGAGCGCGTCATTGAAGTGCGCCGGCTTCAGGTATTCGCCGCTGACCGAGCGCACGACGAAGCCGTGGCCCTGCGTGGTCATGTCGACCTGATCGAAGCCGAGCGCGCGCAGCCATTCGGTGCGCGCACGTTCGAGAAAACGGAAGTAATTGGCGTAGTACACGACCCCGTAACTGTCGGTGTCTTCGTAGTAGACGCGCACCGGCCACGAAAAACCGTCGGCGTGCGGGCCGTCATCGTGCTGCGCGGATGGAGTCATGGGCCGCGATTTTACCCGAGCGGCCGGCCCGGCTTGCTGCATGGCATCAAAAAGCCTCGCAAGGGGATGTAACAGGCGGCTGGATGGGGTGGAGGCGGGCAAGCGGCAGCGTTCAGCGGCGGGTGGTCACGACCAGCGCGATGCCGCCCAGCGTGGCGGCCGACGCCAGCGCCAGCCGCGCGGTCAGCGGCTCGGCCAGCAGCAGCGCGCCACCCAGCGCGGCGATCACCGGCACGCTCAGCTGCACCGTGGCGGCCTGCGTCGCCGTCAGCCCGCGCAGTGCGCTGTACCAGATGGCGTAGCCGACGCCCGACGCCAGCGCGCCGGACAGCACGGCGTACAGCACGCCCGCCATATCGATCCGGGCGTCGGCCGCCGACACCATCGACAGGCCGATCGCCAGCGGCACGGCGCGCACGAAATTGCCGGCCGTCATGGCGAGCGGCGTGCCGCGTGCGTGGCGCCCGCGCAGCGAGTACACGGCCCAGGCCATTCCGGCCAGTGACATCAGCAGCGCCGCATCGACCGGCGGCGCACTGACACCGGGGGCCAGCAGCACGCCCAGCCCGCCCAGCGCGACGACGAAGCCGGCGATCTGCAGCGGCTGGAAGCGCTCGCCCTTGAACAGTCCGGCGGCAATCATGCTCACCTGCACCGTGCCGAACAGCAGCAGCGCACCGGTGCCGGTCGACAACGCGCGATAGGCGAAGGAGAACGCGGCGGCATAGACGAACAGCGCACACGCACCCGGCCAGTCGCCGGCCAGCCGGCTGGCCGACTGGCGGCGCACCAGCGCCCACAGCACCAGTGCACCCGCGGAGAGACGGATCAGCGTGAAGCTGGCGGCATCGATCGCCGTATCGGCCAGCGCCAGCCGGTTCAGCACCGAATTGGCGGCGAAGGCGCACATCGCCAGCGCGGTCAGCGCGGCGATGCGGCCGGCAGAATGCGGCGCGGTCAAGAACGGTGCGACGGCAAGCCGGCCTTACGGACGGCGCAGCTGCTTCAGATCGCGCACCGCGCCGGTATCGGCGCTGGTGGTCATCAGCGCGTACGCCTGCAGCGCCTGCGACACCACGCGGTCACGCTGCTTCGGCGTCCAGGCGTCGGCGCCGCGCGCTTCTTCGGCCGCCCGGCGATGCGCCAGCTCGTCGTCCGCGATGACCAGATGGATGGTGCGGTTCGGAATGTCGATCTCGATCACGTCGCCGTCCTTCACCAGCGCAATCAGGCCGCCCTGCGCCGCTTCCGGCGAGGCATGCCCGATCGACAGGCCGGACGTGCCGCCCGAGAAGCGGCCGTCGGTCAGCAGCGCGCACGCCTTGCCCAGATCCTTCGACTTCAGATAGGTCGTCGGGTAGAGCATTTCCTGCATGCCGGGGCCACCCTTCGGGCCTTCGTAGCGGATCACGACCACTTCGCCCGGCTTCACCTCGTCGCCCAGGATGCCGGTCACCGCATCGTCCTGGCTTTCGTACACCCGGGCGGTGCCCGAGAACTTCAGGATCGAGTCGTCGACGCCGGCCGTCTTCACGATGCAGCCGCGCTCGGCAATGTTGCCGTACAGCACGGCCAGACCGCCGTCCTGACTGAAGGCATGCGCCTTGTTCCGGATGACGCCGTTTTCGCGGTCGAGGTCGAGCGTCGGGTAGCGCCGGTCCTGCGAGAACGCGACCTGGGTCGGGATGCCGCCGGGTGCGGCGCGGTAGAAGGTGCGCACCGCTTCGTCTTCGGTGCGCACGATGTCGTACTTGTCGAGTGCCTCGCCCAAGGTGGCGCTGTGCACCGTCGGCAGGTCGCGGTGGATCAGCCCGGCGCGGTCCAGCTCGCCGAGGATGGCCATGATGCCGCCGGCGCGATGCACGTCTTCCATATGCACGTCGGACTTGGCCGGCGCGACCTTGGACAGGCAGGGCACGCCGCGCGAGATGCGGTCGATGTCGGCCATCGTGAAATCGACGCCCGCTTCGTGCGCTGCGGCCAGCAGATGCAGCACGGTATTGGTGGAGCCGCCCATCGACACGTCGAGCGTCATCGCGTTCTCGAATGCCTTGAAGCTGGCGATCGAGCGCGGCAGCACCGATTCGTCGTCGTGCTCGTAATACTTGCGGCACAGTTCGACCGCCAGCTGGCCGGCGCGCAGGAACAGCGCCTTGCGGTCGGCGTGCGTGGCCAGCGTCGAGCCGTTGCCCGGCAGCGACAGGCCGAGCGCTTCGGTCAGGCAGTTCATCGAATTGGCGGTGAACATGCCGGAGCACGATCCGCAGGTCGGACAGGCGCTGCGCTCGTAGGCGTCGGACTCCTCGTCGGAACAGTTGGTGTCGGCCCCCTTGACCATGGCGTCGACCAGATCGACCGCGATGATCTTCATGCCGCCCGGGTTGGGCAGCACGACCTTGCCCGCCTCCATCGGCCCGCCGGACACGAACACGGTCGGGATGTTCAGGCGCAGCGCCGCCATCAGCATGCCCGGGGTGATCTTGTCGCAGTTCGAAATGCACACCAGTGCGTCGGCGCAGTGCGCGTTCGCCATGTATTCGACGCTGTCGGCGATCAGTTCGCGGCTGGGCAGCGAATACAGCATGCCGCCGTGGCCCATCGCGATGCCGTCGTCGACCGCGATGGTGTTGAATTCCTTCGCCACGCCACCGGCCTTTTCGATCTCGCGGGCGACCATCTGGCCGAGATCCTTCAGATGCACATGGCCCGGCACGAACTGCGTGAAGCTGTTCGAAATGGCGATGATGGGCTTGCCGAAATCGCCGTCCTTCATGCCGGTGGCGCGCCACAGCGCGCGGGCGCCGGCCATGTTGCGGCCGTGGGTGGAGGTACGTGAGCGGTAGGCGGGCATGGCGGCTCCTGCTTGAAATCGGGTAAAAGCGGGATTCTATCCGTCCCCCGGCCTGCCGGCCCGCATGTTGATGAACCGACCGCGCGTGCTGTTCGTGACCCGCAGCCGCTACTGGCGCGCCGGCAACGGCGAGGCCACCCGCACGCGCACATTGATCGAGGCGCTGGCCGGCGTGTGCGAACTGACGGTTTTCTTCCTCGAAGCGGCCGATTCCGATGCCTCAGCCGCGGTGGCGGCCAGCCCGCACCGCTACCGACTGGCGCATGGCGGCCGAGAAAAGCCCGCGCGTGAAGCGCTGCTGGCGGCCGTTCGACAGCTGTGCGGGCAGACCCGGCCCGACGTCGTGCTGCTGTCGCGCCTGCAACTGGATTTCCTGCGCCAGGCGGTGCCCGCCGGCACCCGGCTGGTGATCGACACCCATGATCTGGTCAGCGACAACGCCGCCTCGCGCCGGCAACTGGGCGTGCCGGTCGACGAGCCGCTCGATTTCGAACGCGAGATCGCCTTCCTGCGCCGCTACGACCGGGTGCTGCTGATCCAGCCGGACGACCATGCGCGGGTCGCCGCCGTGCTCGGCGAGCGGGCGCTGTGCGTGCCGCATCCGGTCGAGCTGCCGGCGCAGCCGGTGCGCCCGGGCTCGCGCGTGCTCGGCTGTGCGGCCAGTCATTCACCGGCCAATCGGCACGGTCTGCAGTGGTTTTTCGGCGAGGTGTGGCCGCAACTGGCCGCACACCGGGTCGAGCTGCAGCTGGCCGGCCCGCTGTCGGCGCTGCTGCCGCAGCCGCTGCCGGCAGGGGTGCGCGCATGCGGTGTCGTGCAGGCGCCCGATGCGCTGTGGGCCGGTGTCGATGTGGCGATCAATCCGGTGCGCTGGGGCTCCGGCCTGAAGATCAAGACGGTCGAGGCACTGGCATCCGGCCTGCCGCTGGTCACCACGCGCGAGGGCGCGCGCGGCGTTGAACAGCTTGCCGGCGACGTTCTCCTGCTGGCCGACGATCCCGCCGCGTTTGCCGACGCCTGCCTGCGGCTGCTCGATGACGTGGATGCGCGCCGGGCGATGTCGGCTGCGGCGCGTCGCTGGGCCGGTGCAAACCTGTCCGCGGCCGTGTGTTTCGGGCCGTTCTTCAGCTGGCTGTCGGGAAATTCATGAATCTGCGCCGGCTCCCGCGCGGCGGCAGGCCGAGCCGGAACCCGGTCTGCGGTCTACAGTCAGGAGTGCGTATTCGATGTGTTCAGCGCGACCCGTGCGGCGCGCAATGCATTTCGCGTCCGTCGAATACCGAACCGACCGCCTGACAAGAAAAGGAGATTCGCCATGTCACACCCCGCGTTGTCGACCTACCGTTTCGCCGAAGGCACCTGCATCGCCCAGGCCACGCCGCCGGAAGCGGCCCGCGTGTCGCTGGACAGTCCCGCGACCGACGTCATGACCGATCTGGTGAACGTGCGTGCCGCCTGCATCGGCCCGCAGGCCTCGCTTGACGCGGCCGAACAGCGCATGCGCGAAAGTGGTGTCCGCATGCTGTTCGTCATCAGCGACATGCCCTGCGTGGATGGCATCGTCACGCTGTCCGACCTGCAGGGCAGCAAGCCGATCCGCTTGATACAGGCGCAGGGGCTGACGCGCGGCGAGCTGACGGTGAAGCACGTGATGCAGGCGCTGGGCGACATCGACGCGGTGGATTTCGAGGCGCTGCGGCGCGCCACCGTGGGCAGCGTCGTGGCGGCGCTGCAGCACTACGGTCATGCCTATCTGCTGGCGGTCGAGGCGGCAACGCGCGGCGCACCGCCGCGCATCCGCGGCATCTTCTCGGCGGCGCAGGTCGAACGCCAGCTCGGCGCACCGTTGAATTCGGTCGAGGTCGCCGCGACCTTCGCCGAGATCGCGACGGC
Source organism: Methyloversatilis sp. (assembly GCA_016791045.1). Classification (GTDB taxonomy): domain Bacteria; phylum Pseudomonadota; class Gammaproteobacteria; order Burkholderiales; family Rhodocyclaceae; genus Methyloversatilis. The sequence goes on from JAEUNO010000020.1 coordinate 78,758, forward strand.
GCTGCGCGGATGATGTGATGGGGCGCCCGCCGTTCCATCACCGAGGCGGATAACCGCTGGTTATCGAATTATTGGTTGTTCGCCTCTTGAGTTATGGGTGATGGGCCCGCTATAAAGCAGACTGTTCAACGAATCCGATTCCTGCCATGGCCACCGTCGCACCCGAAAAAGTCCTCAGCGTGCATCACTGGAATGACACGCTGTTCAGCTTCAAGACCACGCGGGACCCGAGCCTGCGCTTCCGCAATGGTCACTTCGTCATGATCGGGCTGGAAACCGGCGGCAAGCCGCTGCTGCGCGCCTACAGCATCGCCAGCGCCAATTACGAGGAGCATCTGGAGTTCTTCAGCATCAAGGTGCCGGACGGTCCGCTGACGTCGCGCCTGCAGCACCTGAAGGAAGGCGATGAAATCCTGGTCGGGCGCAAGCCGACCGGCACGCTGGTGCTCGACGATCTCAAGCCCGGCAGACATCTTTACCTGTTCGGCACCGGTACCGGGCTGGCGCCCTTCCTGAGCCTGATCCGCGATCCGGAGGCCTACGAGCGCTTCGACAAGGTGATCCTGTTCCACGGCGTGCGCCATGTGAACGAACTGGCCTACCAGGACTACATCGAGCGCGAACTGCCGAACGACGAATTCCTCGGCGAGTACGTGCGCGACAAGCTGCTGTACTACCCCAGTGTCACGCGCGAGCCCTACCGCAACCGCGGCCGGCTGACCGACCTCATCGTCAGCAACAAGATGACCGACGACCTCGGTCTGCCGCCGCTGAACCCGGACACCGACCGCGCGATGATCTGCGGCAGCCCGAGCATGAACAAGGACACCGCCGACCTGCTCGACGCGCGTGGCTTCGTCGTGTCGCCGGGCGTCGGCGAACCGGGCGACTACGTGATCGAACGGGCTTTCGTCGAGCGCTGATCAGCCACGCTGGGCGTCCAGCCAGGCCGGAAACCGCTGCTGCCAGGCGGCCGGCAATCGCGCCGCGAGCGTGTCCCGATGTCCGGCATGCCAGCGGCGCAGCCAGTCCGTGACGCTGGCGACGGCCGGTTCGATCACCCGTCCATCCGGTGTGTGCGGCGCCGACAGCCAGCCGTAGCTCGCCTGCGTGCCGCTGGCCAGCCGCACGCTGCACAGCGTTTCCCGGAAGCGCAGCAGACCGGAGGTGTGCAGCGCCAGTTGCACCGGCCACCAGCCGCCGGCTTCGGCCATGTCCGCCGGCCATGCCTGGCCATCCGGCGCATCGGCCAGTTCGACCAGCAGGTCGCGCCGGAACATGCAGGCCGCCAGCGGTGGCGCGACCCATTGACTCAGCCCGGTCGCGAACGGCGGAATCTGCTGCACCGCCTGTGCCCAGGCACCGCTCTGCGCAAAGGCGTTCTGATGCACCAGTTCGCCGCCCGGCGTGATCAGCCGCACGTCGCTGCAGGTCACGCCGACCAGCGCGCCGTACTGGCGATAGAACAGATGGCGTTCGACGAAATCGCGGTCCAGGCGGTCACCCACCGGCAGGAACACGATGGATTCACCCGAGGCCGCGCGCGCTGCCGCGATGAGGCGCGTCAGGGCGTCCGCCCCCTCCGGGCCGTCGTCGTAGCGGCGGATGTCGGCGCCATCGGGCGTTGCCGGACAGGACAGCGCGGCGGGCAGCAGCACCTCGCAGGCCGTATGCCGCTGGTCGAGTGCCGAGGTGACGCTCGCCGACACGCCGGCGGCGTCGCCGCGACCGATCAGCGCGATGCTGATGCGCGCCGCCGCGACGCCGCGGTCGCCGGTCGGCATGCGCTGCAGCTTTTCCCAGCGCCGGAAGTAGCTGCGGGCACGGGCGTGGTGCGCCGGTTCCAGATCGGCCATGTCCACCCACTGGTCGAGAAAGTGCAGCTGGCGCGGCGTGCGGTCGCGCAGGTCGATGCGCGGGGTGTAGCGGCCGTTGCGCAGGCTGCCGAACTCGTTGGCCGAATGGATGCGGTAGATGCCCAGGCTCTGGCGCAGGTAGTGAACGCAGCCGCTCCGGATCAGCGCCGCCGGGCACAGCGCACCGTCGGCACCGCGCGGAAACGCCCAGGCCGGAATCGCGGCCAGGCACTCGGTCACCAGCGTGCGCCCGAACACCAGCCCGGTCGGCACCGAAAACGGGAAGAACATCGGTCGACCGTCGAGGTCGTAGATGTCGTCCAGCTTGTCGATGCCGACGATCTGGAACCAGGTGTCAAGCGCCGATTCGCCGGTGCGTTCGTCGCGCAGGATGAGGTCGTGGCAAAGGAACAGGCGCTCGGTGTCGATCGCCTTCGAGGCGATCCAGGCGGCCACGCCCGCCAGCTTGTCCGGCAGGCACAGGTCATCGGAATCGAGCAGACACACCAGTTCTCCGGTGGCGGCGCGCACGCCGGCGTCGAAGGCGGCGGTCTGGCCGCGGTTGGGCTGCTGCAGCACCTTCACCTGCGGATGGTCCCGGTAGCGCGCCAGCACCGCGAGCGAATCGTCGGTCGACCCGTCATCGACGACGACCACCTCGACCTTGTCGGCCGGGTAGCGCTGCGCCAGCGCGCTGTCGATCGCCTGCCCGACGAACTGCGCGTAGTTGTAATTGCAGATGACGATGGAAAAAGAGGGTGCGCGGGACGGCGTGCTCATCAATGCGGCTCCAGCAGGGTTTCGCAGCGATCGGCGACTGCCCGTATCGTCTGTTGCGGTTCGTACCCGGTGTGACGCTGCGCGAAGGCGCGTGCAGCCTGACCGAGGGCTGCGTTCGAGAGGGCCTTCCTGAAAAGCGCCGCAATGGCCGCCGCGGCATCCGGCATCACCACGGCGGCGACACCGAGGGTTTCGAGACGTTTGGCGGTCATGACCTGTTCCATCTGTGACGGCAGCACGATCAGCGGTTTGCCGGCCAGCAACATGGCCGACACCGTGCCGTTGCCGCCATGGCAGACCGCCAGATCGCAGTCCCGCCGGGCGGCTTCCATGTCCAGCGGCTCGACGCTGACGCACATCGATCCGCGCGAAAACGTGGCGACGGTCTGCGCCGAGGCGCCCGGCACATGGGCCAGCACGCGCGCCGGCAATTTCGCCAGCGCGCCCAGCGCTGCATCGATCGCCGGATAACCGGGTTTGAGATAGGCAAACACGCGCGGGCCGGTGCCCTCCGGCCAGCTGACGTCGCTGCCCTGGCCGAGACTGAACAGCGGTCCGAGCCAGTGCGCGCCCGGGTGATCGGGGTAGTGATCAAGTTCGGCGAAGCCCAGCATCAGCGAGGCATCGCAGGCGGTCAGTTCCGACAGGTTCGCCAGCGGTGGCGCGTCCAGCGCGAACAGCACCTCATTCGCGGTTTTCCACACGTGCGCCTCCGAATCGGCGACACGCTTCATGTTTTCCTGCTGCCACCAGCGGAACGGCGGCATCGGCCGGCCGTTTGGCGGAATGCAGAAGCCGTCGCCCAGATTGACGCGCGGGGTGCCCAGCCCGCGGGTGGCCAGCAGCGCCGTCGGCGCGTGATCCATCACCAGCAGGTCGGGTTGCACGAGGTCGATCATCGCGCGCCACGCCCGCGCGACACCGGTCAGCGCGCGCGTGTTCAGGAAGCCGAAGCGCATCAGCAGCTCGGCGTGGCTGATCGGCGGCGGCAGACCGGTGACCTGGCCGATCCACAGCGGCGCCTGCAGCCAGCGCAGATGATGCCGATGCAGCAGCGCTTCCGCACCCAGCAGGTCGCGCACGGCGAACACCGGTTCGTGTCCGCGTTCGCGCAGCGCCAGCGCGATCGGCAGCAGCCGCGACAGGTGACCGTAGTCACCGCCCAGTTCCCAGCAGAAAAGTATGCGCGCCATGGCTGCGATGGTAGCGGCTGCCCAAACAACAACGGCACCCGCAGGTGCCGTTGTGTGAAGGCTGTCGTGAAATCAGCCGGGTTTGCGTCGTCGCGCCGCGGCCAGTCCGGCCAGCGCCAGTCCGGTCAGTGCGAGGGTCGCCGGTTCGGGCACCGTGTTGTCGACCGTGCGCTGCGTGATGCCGAACGGGCCGGTGTTGTTCGCAGGGATCACCAGCTGCTGTGATCCCGGCTCGGCGAACGAGAAGCTCGTCGGGTCACCGCTGCGGGCGATCGCCTGGCCGGGGCTGCAGCCGAAAATGGGGATCAGGACGGGTTCTTCATCATCAACCGTCGCGGCCGCGAACTGGGGTTGCTGTTCGACGACGTTGCCGAACTGGATGGCGCCGTTGCCGTAGCCGTCTTCGACGAATTCGCCGTAGGAACTGCACTCGGTACCGCCCAGCATGTTTCCGGACACGGTGGCGATGATGTCGTACTGCAGCGTGAAGTCGCTCGAGCGGATGCCCAGATCGGCGGAGAAGTCCTGCGAGTTCTGCGAGATGCTCGCCAGCGCCGAGGGCGGGCATTCGATGTAGCTGTCGAGCTGACCGGTGCCGGCGTCGGTACACGTGATCGTGCCGGTCGCCGCCAGATCCAGGCGAATGTCTTCGCGCGTCAGCTCGGTACCGTCGATGCTGATGACGAGCTCAAGCCGGGCGCTGCCGGTTTGGCCAAGCATCGTGGTGTAGAAGGAGAGTTCGCTGTTGTCGACGCGGAAGTCGAAGTTGACCGCCTGGGTGCCGGTGACATCCACCTCCGTGCTGTATCTGACCCGGCTCCAGGCCGTGAAGATGCCTTCACCGGACGAGCGCGCACCGAAGTTGGCCTGACCGCCGCTTTCATAGCCATAGGTATGGAAGAACACGGAGTTGCCACCAGGGGTGTCTTTCCAAAGGTAGTAGTCGACGTTGGTGCCGCTTTGCGACTCGCTAGTTTCCGAGCCGCCGCCGAGGCTGTAGCGCGCGTCGACCGAGATCGGATTGGCCTGTGCCTGAAGCGACAGCGCGCTGAAGGCGGCACCGATTGCCAAGGCGATGATTTTTGGGTTGGGAAGTCTGGCTTCCATGGGCTTCTCCGGTGTAGGTTGGTGTGTGACGTCCCCTAAGCAAAAACAAGGCCGAAAAAAAATTACAAAATAATCAATGGTCTGCCTTTAACTTGTTACCGGAGTGTTAAAAAACCTGACGGAATCTATATTGAGAGTGCGCGAATCAATGGCGCGAAACAGATGTGCGGTGAGAAGTGCTGCGCTGCATAGTCATGGGCCCGAGCGCCGGTCTGTTCGCGCAATGCGGCGTCGGCCAGCAGTTCGCGGCAGTGGCGCGCAAAGCCGTCTGCATCGTCGGCCACACGGAAGCAGCGACCGGCGTCGTCATCCAGTCCGCGCGCCCCTTCGGTCGTCGTGACCAGAGGCACGCCATGGCCGAGCGCCTCGACGTTCTTGATCTTGAGACCGGAGCCCCAGCGCACCGGATTGATGGCGACGTCCACGCTGCCCCAGAGGGCGGTGTAGTCCGCAACGAAGCCGTGTGCGATGGCGGTCACCCCGGCGGGCGGTGACCAGACCCGGCACACCGACCCCCATACATGCAGTTCGGCCGGCACGCCCCCCAGCGCTGGCCAGACCTGATGGGCGAACCAGTCCAGTGCATCGACATTGCCTTGCCAGCCGCTGGCGACAAAGCCCAGCACGCGGCCCTGTGCCCGCACCGGCTGGCGGGCGAACATCACCGGGTGCGGCACGCACAGCGCCCGCGGCCCGATGGCGGCCGCCACGCGGCGTGCATCATCCTGCTGGATCAGCAGCACGTGATCGTAGCGGGCCAGCCGCGCCATCTCCTCGTCGAACGACAGGTCGACGCCGCCCCAGGGCTCGAGCCCGACGCGCGCGCGCGACGCCACGTTGTCGCTGACCAGATCATGCGTGTCCAGGATGCGCAGCACCCCGGGCGGCAGCGCATCGGCCAGAAAATCCAGTCGCAGGCGCGCAAACAGGCAGGCATGGGCAGCGATCGCACCGACCAGATCGGTCAGCTGCGCACGTGCGGCCGCCGGTTCCGCGTCGGCGCAGGAATGCAGCGTGGCGGACACGCGCAGCGCGGCGAGCCGCTTGTGGTCGGCCTCGCCGACCGGCGCAAGGCAGAACAGGTGCAGGTCGAACAGCTGGCCGAGCATCCAGGCCAGCGCCAGATTGCGCGTGCGCTCGCCGCCGCCCAGACGCCAGAAGGGGTCGTGGGTGACGAACAGCACGACCCGGCGCGCACTCATGCCCGGCCGCCCGGCGCGTGACAGGGCGCGTGCGGCGCCCGTATGCTCTGTGCCTGCTTCATGTCACTGCCGGATGAGTCGGACACCATGGAAAACCCCTGCGCGCGGTCGGAACGGACGCGCGATTCTTGCACAGGCTTGTCGCCATGAGCCGCGTGCTGCTGGCGTGGGAGCTCGGCGCCAACATGGGCCATCTCGACCGCATGCTGCTGACGGCGCGCGAGCTGCGCCGACGCGGTCACGAAGTGACCTTTGCGCTGAAGGATCTGTCGCGTGCGCATGGCCGCGTGGTCAGCGAAGGGTTTGCGGTCGTGCAGTCGCCGATCTGGCTGCCGCGCATGGCCAGACCGTCCGGTCTGGTCAATTTTTCGGCGGTGCTGGCGTCGGCCGGCTGGCTCGATCCGGGTGGGCTGGCGGGGTTGCTGTCCGGCTGGCGCACGCTGTTCGATCTGTGTCGCCCTGATCTGCTGGTGTGCGACCACGCGCCGACCGCGATGCTGGCGGCGCGCGCATACGGGTTTCCGGTGGCCGCCGTCGGCAACGGTTTCGAAGTGCCGGCCTTCGGCGACGTGTTCCCGGCGCTGCACTACTGGGACGCGGCCGATACCGCGGCCTGCGCCGGCAGCGACGCCACCGTGCTGCGTACGGTCAACGCCGCGCTCGCCGCGTTGGGCCAGCCCGCGCTGCCCCGGCTCACCGCCTTGTTTGCCGATGCCCTGTGCATCGTGGCTTCGCTGCCGGAGCTGGCGCATTACCCGGCCTATCCGGACCGCGTGGTGCAGGTCGGCCCCAGTTTCGTCGACGACGCCGGCGCGCAGCCGCAGTGGCCACAGCTTGAAGGTGAAGGAGGCGGCGAGGGCATTCCCGTATTCGCCTATCTGTCGCCCGAACACGCCGATTTCACGGCGCTGATGGCGGCCCTGCGCCAGCCCGGGCTGCGCAGTGTGGTGCATGCGAAAGGGCTGTCGGCCGCGACGGCGCGCGAACTGGGCGCGCCCAACATCCGATTCGAGCCGGCGCCGGTGCGCATGGGCCTGGCCACGGCGCAGGCGCGCATCGTGCTGTCGCACGCCAGCATCGGCACCGTCAGCGCGGCCGCGCTGGCCGGATGCGTGCAACTGGTGCTGCCGAATCACATGGAGCAGTACATGGTGGGTCGCCGCGTGGTCGAAGCCGGCATCGGGCTGATGGTCGAGCCGGGCAGCCGCGGCACCGACTACCCGGCGCTGCTGCGCAGGTTGATCGACGACACCGCATTCTCCGCGGCCGCACTTGCGCTGGCCGGGCGCCATGCGGGCGTGCGACCTGACCACACCGGGGTACAGGTGGTCGACGCGCTGGAGCGCTGCCTCGCGCACCGCGCGGCGTGACCGGCCGCGGAACCCCTGCCGCCGCGGACGTCCAAGGCGCATGACCCCCCCTCTCGCCGACCTTCCGCTGCGACGCCTGCTGCTCAGGCTGCCGCTGCTCGCCGCCCTGCCGGCGCTGGCGCACGGTCCGGAATTCGACCCGGTCGTGCGCGGCACGCCCCTCGTGCTGCCGCGCGACCATGGTGCGCACCCGCGCCACCGCATCGAGTGGTGGTACATCACCGGTTGGCTGGAGCGCGATGGCGCGGCGCCGGTCGGCTTCCAGCTCACCTTCTTCCGCGTGCGCCAGCCTGCGCACGACGCCAGTGCAAGCCGTTTCGCACCGGGCCAGATCCTGTTCGCGCATGCCGCGGTGTCGGACGCCACGCGCGGCCGCCTGCTGCATGCGCAGAAGATTGCGCGCGCCGGCTTCGGCCTGGCCGAGGCGTCGGTGAGCGATCTGGATGTACACATCGACGACTGGACCCTGCGCCGCGACCCTGCGCCGGAGCGTCTGGCCGCGCGCATCGCGGCGCCCGACTTCGGCTATGCACTCGACTTCACGCCGACCCAGCCGGTGCTGTGGCAGGGCGACGCCGGTTTCAGCCAGAAGGCGGCCGACCCGGCGCATGCCAGTCACTATCTGAGCTGGCCGCAGCTCGCGGTGGCCGGCACGCTGGACATCGGTCGGCGCCGGCAGCGCGTGCGCGGCCGCGCCTGGCTGGACCATGAATGGTCGAGCGCGCTGATGCCTGAAGGCGCCACCGGCTGGGACTGGTTGGGGCTCAATCTGGACGATGGCGGCGCCCTGATGGTGTTCCGCATGCGCGATGGCGAGGGCCGCGCGATGTGGGCGTCGGCGACCCTGCGCGATGGTAGGGGCGAGCGGCAGTTCGCGCCGGCCGACATCGAATTCAGCGTGCGGCGCACCTGGCTCAGTCCGCGCACCGGCGGTCGCTATCCGGTCGCGATGAGCATTCGTGTCGGGTCGCGCCGATTCGAGCTGCAGCCTCTGATGGACGACCAGGAGCTGGACAGCCGCGCCAGCAGCGGCGCGATCTACTGGGAAGGTGCGGTCAGCGCGTCGGACGCGGGGCGACCGGTCGGGCGTGGCTACCTGGAGCTGACCGGCTACGCCGGGGCGCTGCGCCTCTGACGCGGACAGCGACGGCGCTCAGAGCCGCCGCGCAATCGTCACCGCGAACGCCGACCCGCTGCCCACCAGACCGCACCAGCTGCGCATCAGCCAGCCGTCGGGCAGGTCGCCATGGCCGAGCGCTTCGTCGCGATGCGCGCATTCATCCGCCTGACATTCGACCAGCAGCGCGCGCAAGGCCGGATGGCTGCCGTCGTCGGGCAGACGGTCGATCTGCTGCTGGTAATGACGGTCGACAAAGGTTTCCACTGCGCCGATGGTGCCGAACACCGCGCGGGCACCGAACAGCGCCGGCAGCGCGCCGGTCAGGAAGCCGGCGACACGCCAGCCGGGCAGCAGGACGCTGCGCCGCAACGGCGGCAGCAGCGCCGAAATCCGGTCCAGGTGCTGCTGCTCGGTCACCCGGTGGCGCTGCGCGAATTCGCGCACGACCGGATCGCGCGACACGGCGAGGATGCCGCGGTAGATCCACACCGCACCGGTTTCACCCGCATGGTCCGAGCGCAGTTCGCCGATCAGGTCGTCCGGCACGCCCGGCGTGTCGAGTGCGCGCGCGACGCGCTGCATCGAGGGGCGCATGCGCAGGAAGCCCCGGTAGCCGACTTCGAGCACGCTGGCCACGCCCGGCAGCGCGCCGGCACGGGCCAGCCAGCGCCAGCCGGGCAGGGCCGCCCACAGCGCGATGAAGGCGCGCGCACCGCTGAGCACCTCGCCGTCGTCACGCCGCACGTGAAAGCGTGCGAGGTAGTCGGCGCGCTCGCCGGCGACCGGCAGGGCGCGCTGCCGGTCGCTGACGTCGACCCAGTGCAGCGGCCGCAGCGGGCGCAGGCCCCGGTAGACGCCGACTTCGCGCCGGCACAGCGGGCAGTCGCCGTCGTACAGCACGGTCAGGCCGGTGGAGGATTCGATGTCTGGCGTGCTCATGGCGAGCGAAGGTCGGGAAAAGGACATGGCAGCGACGCCGGTCAGACGCGGCGGAGCCGCAATTGTTCAACCGGGCTGCGGCACGGTCACGGCCGACCTTTCGTGCTACCTTCGCGCCCCGGTCCCGGAACGACAACCCGTAAAGCATCATGGAAGCCTTCATCGTGTCGACCGGCGTGGTCGCACTGGCCGAAATCGGCGACAAGACCCAGCTGCTGGCCTTCATTCTGGCCGCACGCTTCAGGAAGCCCCTGCCCATCATCGCCGGCATCCTGTGTGCGACGCTGGTCAATCACGGCCTGGCCGGCGCGCTCGGTGGCTGGATCACTTCGGTGCTGAGCCCTGAAGTGTTGCGCTGGGTGCTCGGTCTGTCCTTCATCGGCATGGCGATCTGGACGCTGATCCCGGATCGGATCGAGGACGAGGAAACGAAGGTCGCGGCGCGCCTCGGCGTGTTCGGGGCCACGCTGGTCACCTTCTTCCTGGCCGAGATGGGCGACAAGACCCAGATCGCCACCATCGCGATGGCCGCGCATTACGCCAGTCCGCTGCTGGTCGTCATGGGGACCACGCTGGGCATGCTGATCGCCGATGTGCCGGCGGTGTTCGTCGGCGACCGTTTCGGCGCGAAGATTCCGATGAAGCTGGTGCATGGCATTGCCGCCGCGATCTTCGCCGCGCTCGGTCTGCTGACCCTGCTCGGTGTCGATCGGCTGCTCGGGTAGTTTCACAATGCAACGCCCGGCCCCCTGCCGGCCGCGCACGCGAGGTCGCCGCGGTCCCGCTTGGCGCGCGCCCCACGTGTCGATCTCCGCTTGATCGCGGCACATCGGGCTTCAGGGCAACCGGTCGGATGAGGTGTGCAGGTTCAAGGCGACGTGACATTCTCCCGTTAATGACTGCACGAGACACATCGCGCCGGGACGGCGCTGGCATATCGGGTTCCAGAGGTTAGCCAGGGCATCACGGAGAGCTTTGCCGGCGCGCGCCGGAACGACCCGACAACAGGGCTGCGAGCACACATTCGGCATGCACGACAGGGAAATGTCCATTGATGAGGAATCGAAGCGCCTCGACACACTGAGGCGCTACGACATCCTCGATACGCCGCGTGATGAACGTTTCGACAACATCACCGCGCTGACGGCCGAACTCATGCAGGTGCCGCTGGCCCTCGTCACCCTGGTCGATGCCGATCGACTGTGGTTCAAGTCGGCGCACGGTCTCGATGTGCGCGAGATTCCGCGCTGCAACGGACTGTGCTCGTCGGCCATCCAGCAGGACGGTCCCTACATCGTCGAAGACGCCCTCGAGTCGCCGGTCGAGCGGGAACACCCGCTGGTCACCGGCCCGCTCGGTCTGCGCTTCTATGCCGGCGTTCCGCTCAGGGCCGACGACGGCCGCGTCCTCGGTGTGCTGTGCATCGCCGATCGCCGGCCGCGCCAGCTCGCCGCCCGCGCGATCGGCCAGCTGCAGGCGCTGGCCCGGATGGTGATGGATCAGTTCGAGCTGGTGCGCGCGCTCCGACGGGTCACTTCGATCGCCGAAGATGACCGGCGCTTCAGGCTGCTGTTCGACAAGATCGCCGATCCGATGCTGTTGCTCGATCCGGCGTCGGGCGTGTTCATCGACTGGAATCCCGCGGCGATGGACATGCTCGGCTATCCGGATCGGGACGAAATCCGCGCCCTCGGTCCGGCCGATATTTCACCGCGGCGACAGCCGGACGGGCGCGATTCGGCCGAGAAGGCCCTGGAAATGAATGCCATCGCTGCGCGTGACGGCAGCCACCGTTTCCAGTGGGCCATCTGCAGTCCGTACCGCGACACGCTGGTCGTCGAAGTGTTGCTCACCGCGCTGACGATGCAGGACCGCCAGGTGTTCATCACCACCTGGCGCGATCTGACGCAGCAGCGGCTGGCCGAACAGAAGCTGCTCGACAGTGAAATCCGCTGGAAATTTGCCATCGAAGGTTCGGGCGACGGGCTGTGGGACTGGAACGTGCACGATGGCACCGTCTTCTTCAGCCGGCGCTGGAAAAGCATGCTCGGCTTCGAAGAGCACGAGATCGGGTCTGATCTGACGGAATGGACATCGCGCGTGCATCCGGATGACATGCCGTCGGTGATGGCGGACGTGCAGGCACACCTGCGCGGCGAGACCACGACCTACATCAACGAGCACCGCGTGCGCTGCAAGGACGGCGAATACCTCTGGATACTCGATCGCGGCAAGATCGTCAGTCGCGATGACGCCGGTGAGCCGCTGCGCATGGTCGGCACGCACACCGATGTGACCGATCGCCGGCGTGTGCTGATGGAACTGGAAGCGGCCGAGTTCGGCCACCGTGCGCTGCTCAACGCGATGGCCGATGGCGTGTTCGTGTCGCAGGACTTCCGCTTCGTGTTCAGCAACCCGGCGCTGCCGCATATGCTGGGCTACGCGCCGGATGAGTTCACCGGCCTGCGCTTCGACCAGATCGTGCATCCCGATTTTCTCGAACTGTGGACCGAGCGCTTCATTCAGCGCATCAGTGGTGCCATCGAACCGGTGCGTCAATACGAGGCAAGGTTCCTGCGCAAGGGCGGTGTGGAAGCCATCTGGATCGAGCTGATCGCATCGCGTTTCATGTTCCAGGGCGCGCCGGCGGTGCTCGGCATCGTGCGCAACATCAGCGAGAAGAAGACCGAGGACATCATCTGGCGCCAGGCCAATTACGATGCGCTGACGCAGTTGCCCAACCGGCTCATGCTGCTCGACCGGCTCGATCACGAAATACGCCAGTCGCGCCGCACCGGTCAGCCGCTGGCGGTCATGTTCATCGATCTCGACCACTTCAAGGAAATCAACGACACGCTCGGTCACCACCGCGGCGACCTGCTGCTGCAGCTGGCGGCGCAGCGTCTGTCTTCCTGCCTGCGCGAGACCGATCTCGTGGCCCGTCTGGGCGGTGACGAATTCACGGTTGTCGTGTCGGGGCTTGATGACATGGACACGGCCGAGCGCATTGCGCAGAACATCCTCGACGCCCTGCAGCGACCGTTCCATCTCGATTCGGAACTGGTGTACGTGACGGCCTCGGTCGGCATCACGCTCTATCCGCACGACGCGCGCTGCATCGAGGACCTGCTCAAGCAGGCCGATCAGGCGATGTACGACGCCAAGCATCTGGGACGCAACCGTCTCAGCTATTTCACGCCGTCGATGCAGCAGCGCGCCGAGAAGCGCATGCGCCTGGTGGGCGACATGCACGAGGCGATCGCGAAAAAGCAGTTCTACATGGTGTATCAGCCCATCGTCGATCTGGCGACCGGGATGACGCACAAGGCCGAGGCCCTGATCCGCTGGAACCATCCGGAGCGCGGCATCGTGTCGCCGGTCGAATTCGTTCCGATCGCCGAAGAGACCGGCCTCATCATGGAGCTGGGCGACTGGGTGGTGCGCACCGCGCTGGCCTTCGCACTCTATCTTCAGCAGCAGTTCGACGAGCCTGTGCAGATCAGCGTGAATCAGTCACCGGTGCAGTTCCGCAACAAGAAGTCGCAGTACCCGGACATCGTCGACGTGTTGCATCAGGCCGATGCCACCGGCGAACTGGTCACGGTGGAAATCACCGAAGGCACGCTGCTCGACGCCGATGCGCAGGTGCTCGATAAGCTGCGCCGCATGCGCGAAGCGCACGTCCAGGTGTCGCTGGACGACTTCGGTACCGGCTACTCGTCGCTGTCCTACCTGAACAAGTTCGCCATCGACTACCTGAAGATCGACCGTTCCTTCGTGCAGGGCCTGGCGCCGCATTCGAGCGAACTGGCGCTGTGCGAGGCGATGATCGTCATGGCGCACAAGCTGGGCATCAAGGTGATCGCCGAAGGCGTGGAAACCGCCCAGCAGCGCGACTTGCTGATCCTGGCCGGCTGCGATTACGCGCAGGGCTATCTGTTCGCCCGACCGCTGACCGCCGAGGCGTTCGAGGCCTTCCTCGCACAGGGCCCGCAGCCGCTGTGATCGACACGGATGCACAATGACCGGATGATCCGCGCATCGCCCGATCCGGAGTCGTCATGAACAAACTCATCGCCAGCGCCGTCATCATGTTCAGCAGCCACACCGTCAGCGCACTCGAACTGCTGGTACCGGCCTACTTCTATCCGGTGGATGACGGCGTCACCTACTGGCAGACGCTGGCCGACGCCGCGCCGGACGTGGCCATCACCGCCATCCTGAATCCGGACAGCGGCCCCGGCGCGGCCTTCGACAGCGACTACGCAGCGGTGGCGAACGCCTTTCAGGCGGCCGGAGGTCGCCTGATCGGATATGTGTACACCGGCTATGGCGCGCGCAGCGAAGCGCTGGTGAAGGCCGAGATCGACCGCTACTACGCACAGTACGGCGTGGACGGCATCTTTCTCGACGAAGTGTCGAATCTCGCGCAGCACCTCGGCTACTACCAGTCGCTGCACGCCTACATCAAGGGTGGCTTCGAGAGGAACCACATCGTCGCCAATCCGGGCACGCAGACGCCTGAGGCCTGGCTCGCGACGGCCGATGTGCTGGTCACCTTCGAAAGCCCGGCCGCCGAATACGCCGGCTACGCGCCGGACCCGTGGACCGCGGCGCAGGACGCCACGCGTTTCGCGCATCTGGTCTACGACGTGGCGGATGCCGACGCGATGCGCACCATCATCGACACGGCGCGTGCGCACAACGTCGGCCACGTCTATGTCACGGACGATCGCGGCGACAACCCCTGGGACACGCTGCCGACCTACTGGGCAGCCGAAACCGCCTACGCCGCGGCGGTGCCGGAACCATCGGCATGGGCCGGCTTCGTCGCCGGCCTTGCGCTGCTCGTCGCGCGCCTGCGCCGGCGCCCGCGCTGAAGCGTGCAGGCGCTGGACAGGTACCCGCAGCGCAGCCGACAATGTCGCCATGAGCATTTCCGGCGCCATCCCGTGCCACTGACACCGACCCGTCGCTGGGTCGTCCGGCAGCGCGCCGCCCGCTGGCGCCCCTCTCCGCACATCGCATGGCACTCATTTTCGATGCGGAGATTTCATGAACATCCAGTTCCGACCCAAGCTGTTTGACACGCTGCGCGGCTATGACCGCGGGCAGTTTTCCGGCGACCTGTCGGCCGGCATCACGGTCGGCGTGCTCGCGCTGCCGCTGGCCATGGCGTTCGCGATCGCCAGCGGCATGTCGCCGACCGCCGGCATCTGGACCGCCATCGTTGCCGGCTTCCTGATTTCCGCGCTGGGCGGCTCGCGGGTGCAGATCGGCGGCCCGACCGGCGCGTTCATCCCCATCATCTACGCCATCGTCGTCGACTACGGCGTGCAGAACCTGCTGATCGCCACCATGATGTCCGGCGTCATGCTGCTCGCGATGGGCGCGTTCCGGCTCGGCAGCATGATCCGCTTCATCCCGCTGTCGGTCGTCATCGGCTTCACCAACGGCATCGCGGTGGTCATCTTCGTATCGCAGATCAAGGACTTCCTCGGCCTGCGGGTCGACAGCCTGCCGGGCGAGTTCTTCGGCAAGATGGAGGCGCTGTACCGGGCGCTGCCGACGCTCGACAATGCCACGCTCGCGCTGTCGTGCGCGTCGCTGGCCGTGCTGCTCGGCTGGAACCGGCTCGCGAAAGGGGTGGCGTGGATGCGTCGCCTGCCCGGCCCGCTGGCGGTGCTGGTCATCGCGACCGCGGTGAACGCCTTCATCCAGTTGCCGGTCGACACCATAGGCAGCCGCTTCGGCGGCATTCCACGCGAGCTGCCGGACATCGGCCTGCCGGCGCTGTCGTTCGGCCTGCTCGGCAAGCTGATCGCACCCGCACTGACCATCGCGCTGCTCGGCGCCATCGAATCGCTGCTGTCGGCGCGCATCGCCGACAGCCAGATCGATGACCGGCACGACCCGAACCAGGAACTGATGGCGCAGGGCATCGCCAATGTCGCCGCGCCGCTGTTCGGCGGCTTCGCCGCCACCGGCGCCATTGCGCGCACCGCGACCAATGTGCGCACCGGTGGCCGCACGCCGGTGGCCGGCATCCTCCACGCCGGCGTGCTGCTGACCATCGTACTGGCGCTGGCGCCGCTGGCCAGCCACATTCCACTGGCCACGCTGTCGGCCATCGTCGTCGTGGTGGCGGTCAACATGGGCGAATGGCATGCCTTCGCGCCGAAGGAACTGGCGCGCTACTCGACCGCCTACCGCACCATCCTGCTCGCCACCTTCTTCGTCACCGTGGTGTTCGACCTGACGCTGGCGGTCGAACTGGGCATGGCGCTGGCCAGCCTGTTCTTCATCTACCGCATGTCCGACCTGACGCGCATCGAGCGCCTGCCGCTGGAGGACTTCTACGGCGTCGAGGCGCTCGCCCGGCCCGATGGCACGCCGCGCATCCTGGCCTACCGGCTGACCGGCTCGCTGTTCTTCGGCGCCGCCAACAAGCTGGAAAACCTGCTGCTGATGCAGGACGGTCACCCGGACGCGGTCATTCTCGACCTGGAAAAGGTGATCAGCATCGACACGACCGGGCTGGACATCCTGCAGACGCTGCAGCGCAACCTGGCCCGGCGCGGCGCCACGCTCATCCTGTGCGACCTGAACGAACAGCCGGGTTCGCTGATCCGCCGCTCCGGCTTCGCCGACCGGCTGGGCGAGGAGAACATCGCCGGCAACATCACCGACGCCCTGCTGCGGGCGCAGACGGTACGCCCGCGCGCGCCGGCGGTCGCCTACGCCTGAGGCGCTTCAGGCCGCCTGCTGCCGGGGCTGTTCGGGCGCGCCCGGGTGGCGCGCGAACATCAACATCGGGACGGCGCAGGCGAGGATCACACCGCCGACCAGCGCCGTGGCGCCCAGCACCACCGAAAAGCCGCCCTGACCGTGCAGCAGCGCGATCAGCGGCAACGCAAAGCCGCTGACCGTGAAGCCGAGGAAGTAACGGATGGCGAAGGCGCGAGTGCGCAAGGCGGGCGGCACATAGCGCGCCACCATGGCATCGGTGATGACCACCTGGCCGTAGATCGACACCATGGCCAGCGTCAGTCCGAGCAGCAGCGTGAAACCGGCGCCCGCGCCGGCGATGCCCAGCCCGAGCGGGGCCAGCGCCACGATGCCGACAAAGATCGCGGGCAGGCTGATGCGGTCGATGAGGCGACCCACCGCGAGCTGTGTCAGCGCACCGAACACGA
The DNA here is from genome assembly GCA_016791045.1 of Methyloversatilis sp. GTDB lineage: Bacteria > Pseudomonadota > Gammaproteobacteria > Burkholderiales > Rhodocyclaceae > Methyloversatilis. The sequence continues at coordinate 95,521 of JAEUNO010000020.1, forward strand.
ATACCACGGTCGCGAGCGATCCGGTCAGCAGCAGCGGCAGCGTCAGGCCGAGCCGCTCGTCGATGATCTTGGGCAGCGCGATCGTGGTCACGTTGAAGGTGATTCCGCCGGCCAGGATGGCCAGCCCGAACAGGATCATCAGCAGGCCGGGCCTGCGCACCGGCAGGGCGGGTGCATCGTTCCTGCTGCGGCTGCCCGGCACGCCGTCACTGCGCACCATCCACAGGAAGGCCGCGCCGGCCACGGCGCACACCAGGGCGGGCAGCAGGAAGGCGAGGCGCCAGCCCAGCGTGACCGCAATCAGCGCCGTCACGCCCGAAGCGGCCGCCGCCCCCAGGTTGCCCCACACCCCGTTCCAGCCGAGATCGCGTCCGAGACGGCTGGCGTGTGTGACCAGCATGGCCGATCCGATCGGATGGTAGATGGCCGAAAAGATGCCGAGCAGCAGCAGCCAGCCTGCGAAGGCGGTGGGTGATGCCGCCGTCGACAGCCCGGCGCATGCCGCGGCGCAGCCGAGATAGAAGATGCCCAGCATGTTGCGGCGGCCGAGCCGTTCGGCCACCCAGCCCGATGGCAGCGCGAACAGGCCGAAGGCGACGAATGCGCCGGTGGCCAGTGCAATGAGCGTGGCGTAGTCGAGCCCGAGTTCGGCCGCGATCGCGAGCACCGCAGTGGGGTAGATCAGCAGCACGAAGTGGTCGAGCGCGTGCGCGATATTGACGAAGATGACGGTGCGGCGGGACAGCGTGGCGGGATTCATGGCGCGGAAGCTCCGTTCGATGAGGGCGGATTTCCAGCCTACGTTGACCCGTTCGCGCTTCCGGGTCGAATATCATCGCGATCGGGCCAACCCTGGACAGACCATGCCGATGCGGTCCACCAACCCTGCAGACTTCCAGCATGTGCCGCACGCCGTGGCCGTGATGGCCCGCCGCTATCCGTCGATGTCGCGCACCGGGCAGCACAGCCATGTACGGGCGCAACTGCTGTTCGCCATCAGCGGCCTGATGATCGCGCGAACGTCGCGCGGCACCTGGGTGATTCCGCCGGGGCACGCCCTCATGATTGCCGGCGGTGTGACGCACGACATCGCCATGCACGGCGACGTGGAGATGCGTACCGCCTATCTCGTGCCCGACGACAGCGTGCGCACCGTGGCCGAACAGTGCCGCGTCATCCTGGTGTCGCCGCTGCTCGATGCGGCGCTGCAGGCGCTGGCCGACGAGCCGGTGCTGTATGACCCGGCGGGGCGGGGGCCGCATCTGGCCGCGCTGATCATGTCGGAAATCGCCCGCGCACCCGCCACGCCGTTCGCGCTGCCGCTGCCCGACGACGTCCGCCTGCGCAAGCTGTGCGAAGCGCTGGTGAATGATCCGGCGATCGACTTCGACATCGACACCTGGGGGCTGCAGGTCGGTGTGAGCCGGCGCACGCTGACGCGCCGCTTCCGGGCGGAAACCGGTCTCAGCTTCGGCGAATGGCGGCGTCGCCTGCGGCTGCTGCACACCCTGATGAAGCAGGCCGAAGGCAGCGCGCCCAAGGATGTCGCGCGCCGCGTCGGCTATCGCAGCACGCAGGCGCTGCAGGCAATGATGCGGCGTTTGCTCAGGAACGCGCCCGCCGGCGCAGCGTAACGCCGGGTGCCGGCCCGACCGTCATCGTTCAGCGACCGAAGGGATCGTCACGGGCATCGCGCACCGCATTCGCGCGCGCCGCCTGCTCCCGTGCCTGAGCCTCAAGCGCGCGCTGTCGCTCCTGCTCCTGCGCCTTTTCCAGCTGCGCGCGCAACTCGTCGAACTGTTTGTCGAGTTTGGCCTGCAGGGCCGCCTTCTCGTCGACGCCCTTGTCGGCATGGCGCTCGTCGAACTTCTCCTGCAGCGTGGCGAGCTTGCCGTCGAGCTCCTGTTTCTTCTGCGCGAACGTCTGGTCTATGGCCTCGAGCGTCTTGCCAAGCTGCGGATCGAGATCGACACGCCGTACTTCGTCGAGCAGGGCGTTCTCCCGTTCGGTGTCCTTCGAGTTGATGTGCGAATCGGCCAGCGCATCGACCAGCATGCCGCGGTTCTTCATGTGCATCTCGACATGCTCGACTGCCTGCGCGATCTGCTGTCCGACAGGGCCGTTCAGCGCGCCTTCAAGGACGACATCGCCAAACTGCGCGACCTTGTCTGCGCCTTCAAGAAGCAGTTCTGTCACCGGTGCCGACGTGGGCTTCAGGTCCGGCGTCATCGCCTGCTCCTGTGCGCGCGCCGCGTCGTCGATCTGCCGGTCGACCAGGGCCAGATCCGCGTCGATCTGCGGGATCGCGCGTGCAGTCGGCGCCTGCTCCGGCACCGATGGCTGGCCCTTGGCCATGTCCTGCTGCCGGATGGCTTCCATGTACTCGTTGCGCAGTTCGGTGCGCCGGGCGTTCAGCCGAGCCAGTTCTGCCTGGTAGTCGATGCCTTCACTCATGGCGTGCTCCCGCGAACTCTCATACGCTGCCCATGCGCGCCTTCAGGTCTTCATTGCGCCACGCATAGTCCTTGCTGACCTTGGCCGGGCGCGTCGCCAGACCGAGCACGATCTGCTGTTCGCGGTAGTTGGGTCCGGCCAGTTCCGACGCCTCCACCAGTTTCTTGCGCGAACCATCGAGCGCATCGACGAAGCCGATCTCGTCCGACAGCCGCTCGGCCAGACCGTCGGCGCCGGTCGGGTTCATGAAGATGCGTACCGCACAACTGCCCAGCATGCCGTCGGCGTTCTTGTAGGCGTTGCGCAACTGCCCCACGCTCTGCGCGAACATCCACAGCCGCAGCCCGTACTTGCGGCCGATGTTGAGCGCTTCGTCGACCGGCGGCATTTCCTTCAGGCGCGGCAACTCGTCGAGCATGATGAGGATCGGTGCCGAGCCACGCGCCGGTACCTTGCCGCCTGTGAGCATGCGGATGTGCTGGCCGATGAATACGCGCAGCAGCGACAGATAGGACTCGACCGCGTTGGGCGGCACGACGATGTAGATGGTCGGGTTGCTGCCGTTGCGCAGATCTTCCGGGCTCCAGTCCGAGCGATCGGTGATGCGTGCCACCCGTTCGCCGGTCCAGGCATTGAGGCTGGACCGCGCGGTCTGCAGCACGCTGGAGCGGGTCTTCTCCGGCATTTCGCCGAGCGCGGTGGCGGTTTGCATCATGACGCGCACGTCCACCGCGGTCTTCAGCTCGAGAATCATGGTGTCCCAGGCCTCGCCCCCGAACATCACGTCGAGTACCGCATGCATCGGCCGCTTGTCCGGCGGGTTCTGGTAGCACACGTTGGCGATGGCCGCGCACAGCACGGTGCGCGCCTCGTTCTCCCAGAACGGATCGGCGGCGCCGCTCGGCACGATCATCATGTCGGCCAGCAGCCGGGCGTCTTCCCAGATGTATTCCGGTGCGCTGCGCACGAAGGCGAGCGGGTTGTAGTGGTGGCTCTGATCCGGTTCGAGCGGATTGAAACGGAACACCGGGCCGACGTTATCGGCGCGCCACTTGCTGGTGTTCTCGTAGATGTCGCCCGACACGTCGAGCACCACCGCCGGCCCGGGCCAGGCCAGCAGGTTCGGGAATACGTTGCACTGCGTCTTGCCCGACCCCGGCGGCGCGATGGTGACCATCGATCCTTCGCCCGAATAGGTCAGCGGCGTACCGTCGGCGAAGGAGCCGATGTGGAGCGGGAAATCGCCCGACGCGGCGAACACGGTCTTGCCGATGTCGGCCGGCCGCAGCCAGGTGCTGCCACCGCCGATCAGCTGCTCGCTCGCGTCCTGCGCGAGCTCGCGGATGCCGGCCGGCAGGTCGGGTTTGCCCTTCAGTTCGGCGAGGTGACTGAGAATTTTCGTGATGACGTTGTCGACCGAGAAATGGAGTCGCTCGACCGCATAATCCAGCGCCTGACGCGGCGTTCTGGCTTCGTTGTTCGTGGTGCCGAGACTCCACTGCGAGGCGCCGCTGGTCCCCTTGCCCTGCGACCACACGAGCGCAAATCGCCAGCCACGGTAGAGAGGGTCCTTGCCGTCGGCCGAACTGTTGAGCAGTTCGGCGATGCGCAGGAATTCGCGTTCCTTGTTGTCCATCGCCGCCAGGCTGCGGCTGACGGTTGTCCAGTAGTAGGCGTCCTTCCAGCGGTCGTTATCGCCCACGTACTGCCAGGTGCAGTAGTGGCACACCTCAAGCGTCTGCGATCGCTCGGTGAACAGCGCATCGATGACCGGCACGCGCGCCGCATGGGTCGGCCCGAGGCTCTGCAGCCACTGCGCGGCCGCATCGTCGGCCTTCTTCTTCAGATCTTCTTCCTTCGAGTAGGTCACCTTCTCGGCGCCCTTGGGCTTCAGCCAGAGCCAGGCGCAGATCGCCAGCACGAAGAAGCTGCCGACGCCGCCGGTCAGAAAGGTCACGATCACCCCCACGATGATGGCGACCAGATGCTGCTTGAACCACTGCGGCAGGAAGGCGGCGAAGTCTGCCGGCACCGAAGCCGCGTCCGCGCCCGCCAGCGCCTTGCGATGTCCGAAAAATCCGAGCACGGCGACCCCGGCCAGAAAGAAGGCGATGCTCACCAGTAAGATTAAGAACTCCATGCGTACTGACTCCCGGTTGATCGGCACCCCGCATCGGTCGCAAACGGCTACGCCTCCTTTCCGGAAACGGGTCATTCAGCGGCGCGCGGATGCACCTGTTTCTTGTATCGAGTTGTCGATCTGGGCTGACCACCCCGCGGTGAGTTTGCGGGCGCGGGCGTCCACACGCAAGGCTTGCGGCATACGATCGACCGACCGCGAGGCACGATGACACGTCGCCCGATACGTCAATCGACGTATTGGCGCGCGACACGCGGTTCGCACAATGGAAGGCTGATTCCATTCTGCCAGCGAGGATTTCATGCACCACGGAGACATTTCGAGCAGCAAGGACACGGTCGGCGTCGCGGTCGTCAACTACAAGATGCCGCGCCTGCACACCAAGGCGGAAGTGCTCGACAACGCCCGCAAGATCGGCGACATGGTCGTCGGCATGAAGGCCGGCCTGCCCGGCCTCGATCTCGTCATCTTCCCGGAGTACAGCACGCACGGGATCATGTACGACTCGAAGGAAATGTATGACAACGCGGCCGCCATACCGGGCGACGAGACCGACATCTTCGCGGCGGCCTGCAGGAAGGCCAAGGTGTGGGGCGTGTTTTCGCTGACCGGCGAGCGGCATGAGGACCACCCGAACAAGGCGCCGTACAACACCCTCATCCTGATGAACGATCAGGGTGAAATCGTCCAGAAGTACCGCAAGATCATGCCGTGGGTGCCGATCGAGGGCTGGTATCCGGGCGACTGCACCTACGTGTCCGAAGGCCCCAAGGGCATGAAGGTCAGCCTGATCATCTGCGACGATGGCAACTACCCTGAAATCTGGCGCGACTGCGCGATGAAGGGCGCCGAGCTGATCGTGCGCTGCCAGGGTTACATGTATCCGGCCAAGGAACAGCAGATCACCATTTCGAAGGCGATGGCATTCGCGAACAACGTGTACGTCGCGGTGGCGAATGCCGCCGGCTTCGACGGCGTCTATACCTACTTCGGCCACTCGGCCATCGTGGGCTTCGACGGTCGCACGCTGGGCGAATGCGGCGAGGAAGAGATGGGCATCCAGTACGCGGCGCTGTCCAAGAGCCTGATCCGAGACTTCCGCAAGAACGGCCAGTCGGAGAACCACCTGTTCAAGCTGCTGCACCGCGGCTACACCGGCCTGATCAACTCGCGCGAAGGCGACAAGGGCGTGGCGGCGTGTCCGTACGACTTCTACTCGAAGTGGATCAACGACCCGGACGGCACGCGCAAGGCGGTCGAAGCCTTCACGCGCGACACCGTCGGCACCGAGGAATGTCCGATCGAAGGCCTGCCCAACCCGGCCACGATCGGTCACAAGTGAAGGCCGAGGCGCCGCCGGCCGATCCGCTGGCCGGCTGGCGTATCGGCGACGAACCGTGGTACGCGCCGGTCGGCGACGAGATCGCCGCCTTCGGCGCGGCGCACGCGCGCGGCCTGCCGCTGATGCTCAAGGGCCCGACCGGCTGCGGCAAGACGCGCTTCGTCGAGCACATGGCGTGGCGGCTGGGCCTGCCGCTCATCACGGTCGCCTGCCACGAGGATCTGTCGGCCGGCGACCTGATCGGCCGCTTCCTGCTCGACGCCGACGGCACGCGCTGGCAGGATGGTCCGCTGACGCGCGCGGTGCGTTTCGGCGCGATCTGCTATCTCGACGAACTGGTCGAAGCGCGTGCCGACACCACGGTGCTGATCCATCCGCTGACCGACGCGCGCCGCCAGCTGCCGCTGGCCGCCACCGGCGAACTGCTGCATGCGCATCCTGATTTCCGGTTGGTCGTGTCGTACAACCCGGGTTATCACGGCGTGCACAAGACCCTGAAGGCGTCGACCCGGCAGCGCTTCACCGCGCTCGAATTCGGGTATCCCGAGGCAGCGCGTGAAGCGGCCATATTGATGCACGAATCCGGGCTCGACGAGGCGCGTGCCCTGCAACTGGTGACGCTCGCCGAACGCACGCGCCGGCTGGCCGGCGACGAACTGGACGAGGGTGCGTCGACGCGCATGCTCATCCACGCCGGACTGCTCATCGCCGAAGGGCTGGCGCCCCGTGCGGCCTGCCGGCAGGCGATCGCGGTGCCGCTGTCCGACGATCCGGAAGTGGTCGCGGCGCTGGTGGCCATGGTCGATGCCTGCGTCGCCTGAATCCGCGTTTCCCGGCGGGCGGGCGCTCGCCATCTACCTGGACGGGCTGTGGTCGGTGCAGCCGCGGCTCGCCGCGCTGGACAGCGCGGACGACCGCCCGCGCGCCATCCTGTCGCGGGCCGGCACGCGGCCGGTGCTGCATCTGCCGCAGGCCGGCGCCCTGCTCGACCGCGCCCGCGCCGCCCATGCGGCCGCCCATCTCGTTCATGGCGGCACGCCGCAGCCGCGCGCGAAACTGAAGCCGGTACAGCGCGCGCTGTTCGAAACGCTCGAGGATGCGCGCGTCGAATGGCTCGCCATGCAGGCACTGCCCGGCCTGCGCACGCTGTGGGCGCCCTTCCACACGGCCGATGCCGGCTGGGGCATGGGGGTCGACGCGCTGCTCGCGCGGCTGGCGCACGCGCTGTTCGACCCGGCTCACGAAGACGGCCACGCGTGGATCGCCAAGGTTCGCCGGATGTTCTTTGCGCCGGACGGGACGATTGTGCTGGCGACACCGGACGCGCTGCGCGAAGCCGCTTCGCGGCTCGGGAACGACATCGGCCAGATGCGTCTGCGCCTGAATCCCGCCGGCTGGCGGGTCGAACCCGAATACCGCGACGACAACCACCACCTGTGGGTCACCGAAGACACCTTGCCGCCATCGGCCACACCGCTGGAACGCGAGGACGCCGACAGTCACGGCCGTGGCGATGACGACGCGCAGACGATGGAACGCCCGCCGCCGCGCGCAACCGGCGGCGCCGATCAGGGTGAGGGCGCGGCGGCCGCGCTGTGGTCGGAAGCCCCGCTGCGCACGCTGAAATATCCGGAATGGGACCGCCTGATCGCCCGACTGCGTCCCGACTGGTGCACCGTGATCGAGAGCCGTCCGCTGGAAGCCGATGCGACCGCATTGCGCGCGCAGCTGCGTGTGCAGCGCGCACCGGAACGCCGGCGCCCTGTGGGGCGCCCGGGCGCCGGGCGCGAACGCGAGGGCGAGTCCTTGCACACCGACGCCCTGATCGACGCCGGCATTGCGCTGCGCACGCACACCCGGCCGCCGGCACGGCTCTACCGCGCCGCCCGCGGCGCGGACGGCGGACGCGACGTGCTGCTGCTGGTGGACGCCTCGACCTCCACGGCACGGCGCGGCGCCGATGGGCGGCCCTTGCTGGACCATCTGCGCGAGGCCGCACTGCGGGCGGCACAGGCGCTGGAGCGCGATGGACATCGCACCCGCGTGTGGGCCTTCGCGTCGGACACGCGGCACCGGGTGCGCGTGCAGCATCTGAAGGACGAGCACGACGGCGCGCTGGACCTGCGCGTCTGCGCCCGGGCTGCCGGCCTGCGCAGCCACGGGTCGACCCGCATCGGCGCCGCGCTTCGCCACGCTGCGGCGCACACGACCGGCGAACGTCCGCTCATCGTGCTGCTGACCGACGGCGAACCGCATGACATCGACGTTCACGATCCGCGCTACCTGCTCGAAGACCTGAAGCAGGCGGTGCGCGAAGCGCGCCGCGCGGGTGCGGTGACGCACTGCATGCACGTCGGCCCGGCGGCTGCGCCGGGGCTGCGCAGCGCCTTCGATGCCGGCCACTGCCTCGCGGTCAGCGACCCGCGGCGCATCACCGAACTGCTGCTGTCCGGCCTGCGCCACTGACCGCGCCGGCGTCCGGTCGACGCGAGCGATCGCGCCTGCGCATGATCTCGGCGCGGCAACGCGGCGCATCCTTCAGCGCTGGACGCGTGCGCCGTTGGCTTCCTGGAAGTAGTCGATGAACACGCGCAGACGCTCGGGCATCTGTGCCCGGCTCGGAAAGTACAGGTGGATGGCCGACATCGGCATCGCGCAGTCGGTCAGCACCGCGCGCAGACTGCCGTCCGCGAGGTCGTCGGCCACCAGCGAATCCAGCGTCTGCACCAGACCCAGGCCGCGTCGCGCCAGATCGATTTCGGCGTCGGCGTCATTGACGATGTAGCGGCCGTCGACCTCGACCTCCAGCGGCCGGCCGTCGCGCTGGAAAATCCAGCGCATGGTGCGGCCGCTCGATGCGTAGCGGTAGCGCACGCACTCGTGGCGGCCCAGATCGTCGACCGACACCGGCGGCGGCCGCTGCGCGAGGTAAGCGGGTGCGGCGACCGTGATCATGCGGTTCGGCCCGCCGATGCGTACCGCCACCATATCGGCCTCTATGGTTTCGCTCATGCGCATGCCGGCGTCGAAGCGCTCGGCCACGATGTCCGCCAGGCCGTCGTCGAGCGCCAGTTCGAGCCGCACGTCCGGGTGACGGACGGCAAAGCCCGCCAGATGCGGGGCGATCAGCACCTTGTAGGCGGGGCGCGGCATGTTGATCCTCAGCGTGCCGGTGGCCCGGCCCTGCGATTGCGCAAGGCTTTCCAGCGCCGACCCGAGTTCATCCAGCCCGACCCGCACGCCGTCGTAGAAGCGTTCACCCTCTTCGGTCAGCGACACGCTGCGCGTCGTGCGGGTGAGCAGGCGCACGCCCAGTCGCTGTTCCAGCGTGCGCACGCTCTGCGACAGCGCCGATGCCGACACACCCAGTTCGGCCGCCGCCCGGGTGAAGCTCGCATGCCGTGCCACGCACTCGAAGGCGCTCAGTGCCGGCAGCAGGGCAGGTTCTATTTTGAAGTTCTGCTTCATATGGCTTGAAAGATTACCCCGTCGATCTAAACAAATAAAGCGTCTATGTTTCGTACTGTGTCGTACGCACCGCGTGCGCCCCCATCCAGTCCGGGCTGTCGAACGCAAAGAGGCGACGCAGCTCACGCCCACCCGCCTTCCGGTACCCGGAGGAACACATGAACATGACTGCCCCGAATGCCGGCCTGAGCCGGCGCGGCTTCCTGAAGCTCAGCGCCGCCGCTGGCGGCGGCCTGCTGATCGAACTGAACCTGCCGGGCGGCCACGCGCTGGCGGCCGATGCCGGGCGCTTCGAACCGAACGCCTTCATCCGCATCGGTCGCGATGGCGTGGTCACGCTGGTCATGCACAAGGTCGAGATGGGCCAGGGCACCTACACGGCCATCCCGCAGTTGATCGCCGAAGAACTTGATGTGTCGCTCGATGCGGTGAAGCTCGAGCATGCGCCACCCGATCCAAGATACGCCGAGCCGCTCATCGGTGCCCAGATCACCGGCGGCTCGACCTCCATCCGCGGCGCGTGGAAGCCGATGCGCGAGGCGGGTGCGACCGCGCGCGTGCTGCTGGTGCAGGCGGCGGCGAAGAAGTGGAACACCGATGTCACGACGCTCACCACCCGCGATGGCGTGGTGATCGATGCAGCGGGTGGTCGTCGCGCCGGCTACGGCGAACTGGTCGATGTCGCGGCCACGCTGCCGGTCCCGACCACGGTGACGCTGAAGGACCCGAAGGATTTCCGCCTGATCGGCAAGCCGGTGCGCCGCATCGACGCGGCCGGCAAGGTCAATGGCAGCGCCCGCTTCGGCATCGATGTCGTGCGGCCCGGCATGAAGATCGCCACGGTCGCTGCCTCGCCGGTATTCGGCGGCACGCTGGCCGGTGTCGACGAGGCGGCCGCGCTCAAGGTGAAGGGCGTGCGCCAGATCGTGAAGCTGGACAGCGCGGTGGCGGTGGTGGCCGACCACATGTGGGCCGCCAAGCAGGGCCTCGCTGCCTGTGCGCCGCGCTGGAACGACGGCGCGCACGCCAGGCTCGACACCGCGCAGATCTTTGCCCATCTCGAAAAGTCCTCCGAAGGGCCGGGCGCCGTTGCCCACCGGAGCGGTGACGCCGCCGCGGCGATGCGCACCGGCGCCCGGCGCATCGACGCCGTCTATCGTCAGCCCATGCTGGCGCACGCGACGATGGAGCCGATCAACTGCACGGTCGAGGTGAAGCCGGATGGCGTCGACATCTGGGTCGGCACCCAGGTGCCGGGCATCGCGCAGGCCGTCGCTGCGCAGACAGCCGGCATCAAGCTGGAACAGGTGCGCGTGCACAACCATCTGCTGGGCGGCGGTTTCGGGCGCCGGCTCGAGGTGGACTTCATCGCGCAGGCGGTGGCGATCGCGAAGCAGGTACGCGGCCCGGTCAAGGTCGTGTGGTCACGCGAGGAAGACGTGCAGCACGACATGTACCGCCCGCCTTATCTCGACCGCATCAGTGCGGCTGTCGATGCGCGCGGCCTGCCGGTCGCCTGGACGCACCGCGTCGCCGGCTCGTCCATCATGGCGCGCTTCTTTCCGCCGGCGTTCAAGGACGGTGTTGATCCGGACGCCGTCGATGGGGCGATCGAATTGCCCTATGTCATTCCCGCGATGCAGGTCGAGTTCCAGCAGGTCGAACCGCCCGCGGTGCCGACCGCCTTCTGGCGCGGCGTCGGCCCGACGCGCAACGGTTTCGTGGTCGAAGGCTTCATCGACGAGCTGGCCGCGTCGGCGGGGCAGGACCCGGTCGCCTATCGCCGCGCGCTGGTCAAGGACGAGCGTGCGCGCAAGGTGCTCGATCTGGTGGCTGAAAAATCCGGCTGGGGTACGCCGCTGAAGCCGGTCGCGGGTCACCGTGCCGGTCGCGGCGTGGCACTGATGCACGTGTTCGGCAGCTACATCGCACAGGTTGCCGAAGTCGATGTCAATGCGGACAACGAGGTGCGCGTACGCCGTGTCACCTGCGTCATCGACTGCGGCTTCGCGGTCAATCCGCTCACCGTGACTGCACAGATGGAAGGCGGCATCATCTTTGGTCTCAGCGCCGCACTGTGGAATGAAATCACGCTGGCCGACGGTCGGGTGCAGCAGAGCAATTTCCACGATGTGCGCGTCATGCGCATGAACGAGGCGCCGCAGATCGACGTCCACATCGTGCCCAGCGCCGAGGCGCCGGGCGGCGTCGGCGAGCCCGGCACCTCGGTCGCGATTCCGGCCGTGGTCAACGCGGTGTTCGCGGCGACCGGCCAGCGCGTCCGCACGCTGCCGATTTCCGGTCAGCTGAAAAGTACCTGACATCCAGCTTTTACTGCGCGGGTACGCCCGCGATTTTCATCCACCCACGGCGGCACGAGCCGCCCATCCGATGAGGGCTCAAACATGGCAAAGATCAACCTGAATGGCCGCGACGTCGCCGTCGACCTGCCCGACGACACACCGCTGCTGTGGGCGCTGCGCGACGGCCTGGACATGACCGGCACCAAGTTCGGCTGCGGCATCGCGATGTGCGGCGCCTGTACGGTGCATGTCGATGGTCAGCCCACGCGCTCCTGTGTCACGCCGCTGTCGGCCGTTGCCGGCAAGAAGATCACCACCATCGAAGCGGTCGGCGAAGCCAAGGTCGGCGCCGCCGTGCAGGCCGCGTGGCAGAAGCTGGACGTGGTGCAGTGCGGCTACTGCCAGTCGGGTCAGATCATGTCGGCCACCGCGCTGCTGGCGAGCAACCCCAAGCCCAGCGATGCCGACATCGACGCCGCGATGAGCGGCAACGTGTGTCGCTGTGCCACCTATGTACGCATCCGTGCGGCCATCCACGAAGCCGCCAGGACACTGGCTTGAGGAGCGCACCATGAATTTCAGGATCGAAAATGCGTTCCAGACGACCCGTCGCGGTTTTCTGAAGGGCGGCGCCGGTCTGGCGCTGGCCATCGTCACGCCGGTCATGGCTGACACCCCCGCAGCAGGTCCCGGTCTGGCCGGCAGCACGATGGTCGACGGCGAGTTCTCGCCCAGTGCCTTCATCCGCATCGGCACCGACGGCATGGTGACCATCGTGTCCAAGCACCTTGAAATGGGTCAGGGCGTCTACACCGGGCTGGCCACACTGGTGGCCGAAGAGCTGGACGCCGACTGGTCGAAGGTGAAGGTCGAAGGCGCGCCGGCCGATGCCAAGCGCTACAACAACCTGTTCTGGGGTCCGGCGCAGGGCACCGGCGGCAGCACCGCCATCGCCAATTCGTTCGAACAGATGCGTCGCGCCGGCGCCACCGCGCGCGCCATGCTGGTGGCCGCTGCCGCCGAACAGTGGAAGGTGCCGCCCAGCCAGATCAGCGTGAAGGCAGGCGTCGTGTCGCACGCGGCCAGCGGCAGGAAGGCCGGTTTCGGCGAGCTGGCGGAAGCGGCAGGCAGGCAGGCCGTGCCGGCCGAGGTCAAGCTGAAGGACCCGAAGGACTTCACGCTGATCGGGCGCTCGGCGCCGCGCGTCGACAGCGTGTCCAAGACCACCGGTCGCGCCACCTTCACGCAGGACGTGAAGCTGCCCGGCATGCTGACCGCCGTGGTCGCCCACCCGCCGCGCTTCGGCGGCAAGGTTGCGTCGGTCGACGACAAGGCGGCGCGTGCCATTGCGGGCGTGACCGACGTGGTCACGATTCCGAATGGCGTGGCCGTGCTGGCGAAGGATTTCTGGACCGCGAAGAAGGGCCGCGACGCGCTGAAGATCGAGTGGGACGAATCCGCCGCCTACCGCGGCAGCAGCGACGCCATCGTCGCCCGCTACCGCGAACTGGCGCAGACGCCGGGTCTGGCCGCGCGCAAGGACGGCGATGCCGAAGCGGCACTGGGCAAGGCCGGCAAGGTGATCGAGGCGGAATTCGCCTTCCCCTTCCTGGCCCATGCGTCGATGGAGCCGCTGAACTGCGTCATGAAGCTCGACGCCTCCGGCTGCGAGGTGTGGAACGGCGAACAGCTGCACACCGGCGACCAGTTCGCGCTGGCGAAGATGTTCGGGCTGAAGCTCGAGCAGGTGAAGCTCAACATGGTGTATGCCGGTGGCAGTTTCGGCCGGCGCGCCAATCCGCAGTCCGACTACCTGCTCGAAACCGCGCAGATCGTGCAGGCCATCAAGGGCCGGGCGCCGGTCAAGCTGGTGTGGACGCGCGAAGACGACACGCGCGGCGGCTACTACCGGCCGATCTACCTGCACAGGGTGCGCGCCGCGCTCGACGCGAAGGGCATGCCGGTCGCCTGGCAGCAGCGCATCGTCGGCCAGTCGATCGCCGCCGGTTCGCCGTTCGAAGGCATGCTGGTCAAGGAAGGCATCGACATGCTGTCGGTCGAGGGCGCGTCCACGCTGCCCTACGCCATTCCCAATCTGAATGTCGACCTGCACACCACCAATGGCGAAGTGAAGGTGCCGGTGCAGTGGTGGCGTTCGGTCGGTTCGACCCACACCGGTTTCGCGACCGAAGTGTTCATCGACGAACTGGCCGGCGCCGCCGGCAAGGATCCGGTGGCCTACCGCATGGCGCTGCTCGACAAGCATCCGCGCCATGCCGGCGTGCTCAGGCTGGCGGCCGAGAAGGCCGGCTGGGACAAGCCGCTGGCACCGTCGAAGGACGGCGCGAAGCGCGGCCGCGGCGTGGCGGTTCATGAATCGTTCGCCAGCTTCGTCGCCCAGGTGGTCGAGGTGACGGTGCAGAAGGACGGCACGTTCAAGGTCGATCGCGTCGTGTGCGCGGTCGATTGCGGCATCGCGGTCAATCCGGACGTGATCGCGGCGCAGATGGAAGGGGGCATCGGCTACGCGCTGGCTGCGGCGCTGACCGGTTCGATCACGCTGAAGGACGGCGTGGTCGAACAGTCGAACTTCAACGACTACCCGGTGCTGCGCATCAATGAAATGCCGAAGGTCGAGGTGCACATCGTGAAATCGGCCGCCAAGCCCACCGGCGTCGGCGAGCCGGGTGTGCCGCCGCTGGCGCCGGCGCTGGTGAATGCACTGCATGCTGCCACCGGCAAACGCATCCGCACGCTGCCGATCGGCGAGCAGTTGCAGACGGCATAGTGGGTTGTGTTGGGCGTCACCTCCGAAAGGAAAGGCAGCGATAGACCATGGACAGTCTCGATCTCGAAGTTCTGACCCGCGCCCGCGACTGGCTGCGTGCCGGTCACCGCGTCATGCTGGCCACCGTGGTGCGCACCTGGGGTTCGTCGCCGCGCCCGCCCGGCGCACTGCTGGCACTGCGCGACGACGGCCGCGCCGTGGGTTCGGTGTCCGGTGGCTGCATCGAGGACGACCTCATGTTCAGGCTGCGGCGCGACGGTCTGCCGACCGCGGCGCACGTCGTGAGCTATGGCGTCAGCGCCGACGAGGCGCGACGCTTCGGCCTGCCCTGCGGCGGCACGCTGCAGCTGGTGCTGGAACCGCTGACCGACGCCGCGGCGCTCGACGATCTGCTGACCCGACTGGGCCGCGGCGAACTGCTGACGCGCCGGCTCGATCTGGCCAGCGGTCGCGCCACGCTGCACGCCGGTCACGCCGACCAGGCGCTGCATTTCGACGGCCACACGCTGATCAGCGTGTTCGGCCCGCGCTACCGGCTGCTGCTGATCGGCGCCGGCCAGCTGTCGGCCAGTCTGGCGCGCATCGCGCAGTCGCTCGATTTCGCGGTCACCGTGTGCGATCCGCGCGAGGAATACAGCGACGAGTGGGCCGTACCCGGCAGCACGCTGTCGCGCGACATGCCGGACGATCTGGTGATCGCGATGCAGCCGGATGCCCGCATGGCGGTCATCGCGCTGACGCATGATCCTAAGCTGGATGACCTGGCGCTGATGGAGGCACTGAAGACGCCCGCCTTCTATGTCGCCGCCCTGGGCTCGCGTCGCAACAACGATGCGCGGCGCGAGCGGCTGAAGGAATTCGACGTCAGCGACGCGCAGCTCGATCGTCTGCGCGGCCCGGCCGGTCTGTACATCGGCAGCCGTACACCGGCTGAAATCGCAGTGTCGATCGCGGCCGAACTGGTGGCGATGAAGAACGGCGCTGCCGCCGACACGCTATTGAACGTGCGCGACGCCAAGTCCGCACTCGACATCGCCGCGGACACGCTGTCGTCGTGCGCGGCGGGTCGTTACTGAGTTCCGCTCCGATGGGTGCGCGCAGGCCCGGCATCCGGCCGCCCGTCGCGACGCTCTCCCCTCCGCTGCGTGCCGGGCTGGCTGACGCGCTGCGGTCTGGGCGTGCCCATCGGACGCGGAACATCCCCTGATGCAGGGCATCCTGCTCGCCGCCGGCTACGGCCGGCGCTTCGACCCGAGCGGCCAGCGCAGCAAGTTGCTGGCCTGCCTGCCCGATGGTGAATCGGTTGCAGCGCAGTCGGCGCGCACCCTGTGCGCGGCGCTGCCCGGCAGCATGGCGGTGATCCGGCCGGGTCAGACAGAACTGGCGGCGCAGCTGCGCGACGCCGGCTGTCACATTGTCGAAAGCATTGAAGCCGAAGCCGGCATGGGCAGCGCGCTGGCGCATGCGGTACGCGCGACGCGCGGCGCCGAAGGCTGGCTGGTCGCGCTGGCTGACATGCCGTGGGTACCGGGTGGCGCCATCCGTGCCGTGGCCAGTGCCATCGACACCCCGAAGCGCATCGCCGCCGCCGCTTTCGACGGCCGGCGTGGCCACCCGGTCGCATTCGGCGCGCACTGGGCGTCGCAACTTGTCGCCCTGCGCGGCGACAGCGGCGCGCGCGACCTGCTGCGCACTGCCGACGTGCGGCTGATCGAAGCAGGCACGGTCGACGTTCTGCGCGACATCGATCATCCGGCCGATCTGGCGGGCTGATCTGCGGCCTGCGGCCGCGTGAATTTGTGCTCAAGTATTGGCCTGCAGCGGCGTTACAGGGGTGTTACCCACGTTTTTCTCGTATCGCACGACGCACGACGCACGACCCATGACGCCCCCCGTATTGTTTGAAGCGCTCGACACGGAAATCGGCACCTCGCTGACCGACCAGATGCACTGGCTGCATGAACATGTGCGCCATCACCACCCCAAGGTGAACCGCATCGCCATCGCGCTGTACGACAGCAACCAGGACCTGTTGAAAAGTTATGTGAGCAGTTCGGATCTCGGTGATCCGCTGTCGCTTTACGAACGTCCGCTGACCACCGTACCGTCCCTGCTCGAGCTGGCGCGCGATCAGTCCTCGCGGGTGATCAACGATCTGGCACAACTGCCGCAGCCGTGCGCCGAGCATACGTACTGGCTGCTTTCGCGTGGCTACCGCAGCAGCTACACGGTGCCGCTGTTCCAGTCCAGCCGGCTGCTCGGCTTCCTGTTCTTCGATTCACGCACGCCGGACGCCTTCGTCGGTCGCGTACCCGAAGAACTTCAGATCTATGTGCAGTTGTGCCGCATGTCGGTGCTCAACGTGATCAACCTGTCGCACGCGGTGGAAGGCATGGTCAGGGTCGCCCGCGGTCTGGCGCACCTGCGCGACATTGAAACAGGCCGCCACCTCGACCGCATGTCCAGCTACAGCCGGCTCATCGCACGCGGCGTGGCGTCGCGCTTCGGTTGCACTGACGAGTTCATCGAGCACGTGTATCTGTTCTCTCCGCTGCACGACATCGGCAAGATCGGCATCCCGGACAGCATCCTGCTGAAACCCGGAAAGCTCAGCGACGAAGAGCGTCTGGCCATGCAATGCCATGTGGAACTTGGCGTCCGGCTGGTCGAAGAAGTGATGCGCGACGCCGGACTCGCCGGCACCGGATACGTGTCGGTGCTGCGCAACGTCGTGCATTGCCACCATGAGTTCCTCGATGGCAGCGGCTATCCGCGCGGCCTGTCGGGTGACGAAGTGCCTCTGGAAGGGCGCATCGTCACCATCGCGGACATCTTCGACGCGCTGACGTCGGAACGTCCGTACAAGAGGCCGTGGAGCAATGAAGATGCGCTGGCGGAACTGCAGCGCATGGCCGACGCCGGGAAGATAGATCCGCATTGCGTCGAGGCGCTCACACGCTCCGTCGCCGACGTCCGGAATATCCAGAAGAAATTCGGTCTGGCGGCCTGACCGCTGCACGGGCGCGGTGTCGCGGCTACACCGATCCCATGTCCAGCCAGCCGGTGCAGGCCGGGCGGTCGACGCTGCGCACCTGCATCCAGCGCTTGAGCGCACCACCCCGCTCGCGCGGCCACCGGGTTTCGCGGTGATCGAGCACCGTGAACGCTTCCTTGTCGCCCTGGCGGCCACGCAGTGCCCTGAGCTGTTCGCGGTTGTACGCGCAGACCGATGACTGCATCTGCTGGATCGACCGGGTGAGGCTGTGACGCTGCTGCACCGTTTCGCTGCCGGTTTCCGGCTGTGGAAACAGCGGCAGCCTCATCGTGAGCACGCCATCGATGCCCTCGAATGGCAGTGTCACGGTGTCGCCGATGGCGGGGGGTGCGGCCTGGGCGGCGGACATGCAGGCGAGTGCGGCGAGGGCAAGCAGGTGTTTCGGGGTCATCGGTCGGCGGCGCGGCTGGACGTGACGACGATGGTACCGGACATTCAGCCGCCGCCCTGCGCCCGCGCAAGTTCGAGCATGTCGCGCGCCTCGACGGAATCCGGCTGCGTCGTCAACCAGCCGCGGCAGTGTCGGGCCAGTTCGTCCCAGCGTCCTTCGTGCTCGAACTGCACCGCCTGCAGGAAGGGGGCGCGCGCCGCGCCCGCTTCGGCCCAGAACGGCATCTGGTCGGGCAGGCGTGGCTTGATGCCGGCCGCCAGCACTTCGGGCACCCAGTCGGCCGGGATGGCGAAGAACATGCTCTTGTCCGGACTGAGCTTGTAGAAGGTCAGGATGCCGATCAGTCGCCCCTCGTGGTCGAACAGCCCGCCGCCGGACGCGCCGGCGGCGAAGGCGGCGCTGCCGCGCAGCACCCGGCTGCCCTCCATCGCATACAGGTGCTTCACCTCGCCCACATCGTAGGCGAAGCGCCCGGCTGTGAAGCCGAGGCTGAACACCACGTCGCGCTTGCTGACCTGGCTGGACGGAATCAGCGGCGCGGCGCGCGTGCCGATCTGGTCGGATTTCAGAATGCACAGGTCGCGCCGGTAATCGGCCGCGACCAGATCGACGGTGAGCGCCTCGCCGGTCTGCACCACGACGCCATGCGTCGCCTCGCCCAGCACATGGCAGCTGGTTGCCAGCAGACCCGGGCCGACCATGACCGCCGATCCGCTCGAGGTGCCGCGCGGGCTTTTCGCGTACAGCTGGAACACCGTGCGGGCCGCGCCCGGTACGCGCTCGTACAGGGCGTCATTCGACACCGCCGTGTCAGCGGCCGGGGCCCATGCACACAGCGCGCTCAGAAAGATTGCTGCCGACCATTGCTTCATGGAGCCCCCGGAAAGTCAGGTTCGGATCACCCGCTGCTTGGTGTCGCCAATCGGCCAACGGTTCCGTTGCCGCCGCCGGTACGAACAGTCGTTTACCATCGGCCGATGAATGCAACGCCGATGACCGCTCCGATGGCCCCTTTCGCACCGCCGCACGCCACGGCCGGCTGGCAGGCCCGCATCGCGCTCGACTACCGCCTGTCCGGCGGCCGCAGCGTGCTCGCACGGCGCGAGCACGTCGGACCGCTGCGCGTGCAGAAGGCGCTCTACCCGGAAGGCGATGCGGTGTGTCACACCCTGCTGCTGCATCCGCCGGGCGGCATCGCCGGCGGTGACGCGCTGCAGGCGGACATCGAAGCCGCCGAAGGCGCGCATGCGCTGATCACCACGCCCGGCGCGACCAAGTGGTATCGCAGCGCCGGGCCGGCGGCGCAGTCCGGCCTGTCGATGCACATCGGTGCCGGCGCCTGCGTCGAATGGCTGCCGCAGGAAGCCATCGTGTTCGACGGCGCGCGGGCGCACATCGCCAGCCGCATCGAGCTTGAGGCCGGCGCGCATTTCATCGGTCTGGATCTGTATTGCCTCGGCCGCACGGCCAGCGGCGAGCGCTTCTCCCGCGGCGAACTGAAGCTCGACACGCGCATCGTCCGTGCCGGGAAGACGCTGTGGCTGGAACAGGCGCGGCTCGATGGCGATTCGCCGCTGCTGCAGTCGGCCGCCGGACTGGCCGGTGCGCCGGTGTTCGGTACGCTGCTGTGCGCAGGTTTCGACGCCGACGACGCCTTGCTGGCCGCCTGCCGTGCGCTGCCCTGTGCCCCGGGCGAAGGCGGCGTCACCCGCTTGCCCGGTCTGCTGGTGGCGCGCTACCGCGGGGCGTGCAGCCAGTCGGCCCGGGCATGGTTCGTGCATCTGTGGTCGCTGGTGCGACCGGCAATGACCGGGCGAGCGGCGCAGCCGCCCCGGATCTGGGCGACCTGAAGGTCGATGGACAAGCTGTTCGACACCCCTGAAAGCGGAAGAGAAGAACAACGATGGAACTGACGCCACGCGAAAAAGACAAGCTGCTCATCTTCACCGCGGCCCTGCTCGCCGAACGCCGGCGTGCGCGCGGACTGAAGCTGAACTACCCGGAAGCGGTGGCGCTGATCACTGCCGCCATCATGGAAGGCGCGCGCGACGGACGCAGCGTCGCCGAACTGATGAGCTTCGGCACCACCCTGCTCAGCCGTGACGACGTCATGGAAGGCGTGCCGGAAATGATTCCGGACATACAGGTGGAAGCCACATTCCCGGACGGCACCAAGCTGGTGACCGTCCACCAACCCATACAGTGAGGCGCTTCGGTGAGCGATGAGGAAGTCGAGCTGGCCCGTCGTCTTGCGCGCTTCAAGCTCAGCGTGCGGCGTACGCTCGGCGTGTCGGTCAATCTCGACGCGCTGCTAGTCGATCTCGACTACCGCACCCGAACCCTGTCCGAGATCGAGGAATTGACCGACGACGAAGAACTGCTGGTGAACCTGCTGCTGGTGCGCGACCTGCTGTCGAAGAAGCGCGACAGCGCGGACGACGAAGCAGGCACCAAGCCCGTGCGCGATTACCGTTTTGGTGCGCGCTCGGGGTGAGCGCAGCGATGCCCGACATCCTCCCGCCACACAACCGCGCACAGCCCATATGAAGCCAGTCAGGAACAACGCATGATTCCCGGACAGATGCAGGTCGCCGACGGCGACATCGAACTCAACGCCGGCCGCGCGACGATCACGCTCGACGTGCGCAACACCGGCGACCGACCGGTACAGGTCGGTTCGCACTACCACTTTGCCGAAACCAACGACGGGCTCGATTTCGACCGGGCCGCGGCGCGTGGTTTCCGGCTGGACATCGCAGCCGGTACCGCGGTGCGTTTCGAACCCGGCCAGCTGCGCACCGTGCAGCTGGTCGCACTGGCCGGCGACCGCCGGGTTTTCGGATTTCAGGGCCGCGTTCAGGGCCCGCTCGACCCCCTTGGAGACAGGACATGACCCGAACGACAGTGGCGCTTGTGGCGCTGTGGAGCAGTGCGGCCTCGGCACACGATGGCGAACATCATGGCAGCCTGCTTGCCACGCTGATGCATCTGGTCAGCCAGCCCGACCATGTCGCGATGATCGCCGCTGCGGCCATCCTGGGCGGTGTCGGTGCGCTGATGATGCGCCGGCGTGCCCGCGCCGCGCGCCGCATGTTCGGCAAGCAGTGAGCCGGTGATCGCGTTCCGATGAGCACACGGATCAGCCGGCAGGCCTATGCGGAAATGTTCGGCCCGACCACCGGCGACCGCGTCCGGCTGGCCGACACCGGACTGTGGATCGAGGTCGAACGCGACTACACGATCTACGGCGAAGAGGTGAAGTTCGGCGGCGGCAAGGTGATCCGCGACGGCATGGGTCAGAGCCAGCGCCTGAGCGCCGACGTGATGGATACCGTCATCACCAACGCGCTGATCGTCGACCACTGGGGCATCGTGAAGGCCGACATCGGGCTGAAGAACGGCTTC
The DNA here is from genome assembly GCA_016791045.1 of Methyloversatilis sp. Lineage (GTDB taxonomy): Bacteria > Pseudomonadota > Gammaproteobacteria > Burkholderiales > Rhodocyclaceae > Methyloversatilis. The sequence goes on from JAEUNO010000020.1 coordinate 116,867, forward strand.
ATCGCGGCGATCGGCAAGGCCGGCAATCCGGACATCCAGCCCGGTGTCGGCATCGTCATCGGTCCGGGCACCGAAATCATCGCCGGCGAAGGCATGATCGTCACCGCCGGCGGCATCGACAGCCACATCCACTTCATCTGTCCGCAGCAGATCGAGGAGGCGCTGATGTCCGGCGTCACGACGATGCTGGGCGGCGGCACCGGACCGGCCACCGGTACCTATGCCACGACGTGCACGCCCGGTCCGTGGCACATCCACTCGATGCTGGCCGCGGCCGAAGCGTTTCCGATGAACCTCGGCTTTCTGGGCAAGGGCAACGCCTCGTTGCCCGGCCCGCTGCGCGAACAGGTCGAAGCAGGCGTGATCGGGCTCAAGCTGCACGAGGACTGGGGCACCACGCCGGCCGCTATCGACAACTGCCTGTCGGTGGCCGAGGACATGGATGTGCAGGTCGCCATCCATACCGACACGCTGAACGAATCCGGTTTCGTCGAAACCACCATCGCCGCGTTCAAGGACCGCACCATCCATACCTTCCACACCGAAGGCGCGGGCGGTGGTCATGCGCCGGACATCCTGCGCGCGGCGTCGATGCCCAACGTGCTGCCGTCATCGACCAACCCGACGATGCCCTATACGGTCAACACCATCGACGAGCACCTCGACATGCTGATGGTGTGCCACCACCTCGACGCCGCCATCGCCGAAGACGTGGCCTTCGCCGAAAGCCGCATCCGGCGCGAAACGATCGCCGCCGAAGACATCCTGCATGACCTCGGCGCCTTCTCGATGATGTCGTCCGACTCGCAGGCCATGGGCCGGGTCGGCGAAGTGATCATCCGCACATGGCAGACTGCGCACAAGATGAAGCTGCAGCGCGGCACCTTGAGTGATACGTCCGGCGCGTCGCCGGCGGCCGACAACTTCCGCGTGCGTCGCTACATCGCGAAGTACACGATCAACCCGGCCATCACGCACGGCATCGGCCACATCGTCGGCTCGATCGAAACCGGCAAGCTGGCCGATCTGGTGCTGTGGAAGCCGGCCTTCTTCGGCGTCAAGCCCAGCCTGATCCTGAAGGGCGGCATGATTGCCGCGGCCGCGATGGGTGACCCGAACGCGTCGATCCCCACGCCGCAGCCGGTGCACTACCGGCCGATGTTCGGCAGCTTCGGCGGCGGCCTGCGCACCTCGCTCACCTTCGTGTCGCAGGCGGCGCTGCACAATCCTGCGGTCGCCGCACTGGGACTGGCGAAACGGCTCGAACCGGTGCGCAACACGCGTACGATCCGCAAGTCCGACATGGTGCTCAACAGCTGGCAGCCGCAGATCGACGTCGATCCGGAAACCTACGCCGTGCGCGCCGACGGCGAACTGCTGGTGTGCGAGCCGGCCGAGGAGCTGCCGATGGCGCAGCGCTATTTCCTGTTCTGACCCGGATGGTTTTCTTGCCGCGACATCCGCGGCAGACACACAAATGCTGCTGATCGAATCCTTCGCGCCGGCCGACGCCGTGCCGGCCGAAACACTGACGCTGTCGTTCGAGCTGCGCGCCAAATGCCGGCTGCGCACCCACCTCGATTCGGGCGAAGAGGTCGGCCTGTTCCTGCCGCGCGGCACGATCCTGCGCGGTGGCGACCGGCTGGCCGGCAATGATGGCCGCTTCGTGCGGGTCGTTGCGGCCGCCGAAACGGTGACCGAGGCACGCAGCGCCGATGCGCTGCTGCTTGCGCGGGCGGCCTATCACCTCGGCAACCGCCATGTCGCGGTCGAGGTGCAGCCCGGCCTGCTGCGGCTGGCCGCCGACCATGTGCTGGCGCAGATGCTGGCGGGTCTGGGGCTGGAGGTGACCGAAGCCCGCGCGCCCTTCGAACCGGAGGCCGGCGCCTATGGCGGCCAGCCGGCGCACCACACGCACGCCCATGCCGAGGAAACCGGCGCCAAACTGCATCTGTTCGGTGGCGCTGCGTGACACCGCTTGCGCTTGTCCGCCTGCTGCATCTGGCCAGCCCGACGCTGCCGGTCGGCGCGTTCAGCTATTCGCAGGGGCTGGAGTGGCAGGTGGATGGCGGCGCCCTCCGTACCGAGGCGGACGCCGGCGACTGGATACGGGCCGTGCTCGACGCCGGTGTCGCGCGCTTCGAACTGCCTCTGCTGGCGACGCTGATGCGCGCCTGGTCAGCGGACGATCACCGCGCGCTCGCCGCGCTCAACGACGACTATCTGGCCAGCCGCGAGGCGGCCGAACTGCGCGCCGAAACGGTGCAGATGGGCTACTCGTGCACGCAGTTGCTGAAGGCGCTCGACGCCTGCCGCGGCGTCGCCGATGTGCTGGCGGACATCCCTGAGCCGGCGTTTCCGACCGCCTGGTCCGGTGCTGCGGTGGCGCTCGATGTACCGGTCGGGCCGGCGCTGACCGCCTGGACCTGGGCCTGGGCGGAGAATCAGGTGATGGCCGCGATCAAGGCGGTGCCGCTCGGCCAGACAGCGGGCCAGCGCCTGCTGATGATGCTGGGCGAAGCCATTCCGTCGCGCGTCGACGCTGCCATCGACCTGCCGCGCGCGGACTGGAGCAACTTCGCGCCTGGTCTGGCCATCGCCAGTTGCCGGCACGAAACGCAGTATTCGCGTTTGTTCAGATCATGAAGGCGGCACTTGATCCGTCCGTCAATCACGTGCGCAGAACGATTTCAGCCTGAAAGGACGACCTCATGACTTCACCCACTCCCCGCCCGCCGCTGCGCGTGGGCATCGGCGGCCCGGTCGGTTCGGGCAAGACGGCGCTGACGCTGGCGCTGTGCCTCGCGCTGCGCAGCCGCTACAACATCGCGGCAGTGACCAACGACATCTACACCGAGGAAGACGCGCAGTTCCTGGTGCGCAACCAGGCGCTGCCGCCGGAACGCATCATCGGCGTCGAAACCGGCGGCTGCCCGCACACCGCGATCCGCGAGGACGCGTCGATCAATCTCGAGGCGGTGGCGCGCCTGAATGCGCGCTTTTCCGGGCTGGAGGTGATCCTGATCGAATCCGGCGGCGATAACCTCGCGGCCACCTTCAGCCCTGAACTGTCCGACCTCACGCTGTACGTGATCGACGTGGCGGCCGGCGACAAGATTCCGCGCAAGGGTGGGCCGGGCATCTGCAAGTCCGACCTGCTGATCATCAACAAGATCGACCTCGCGCCCATGGTCGGCGCGTCGCTCGACGTGATGGAGCGCGACGCGAAGAAGATGCGCGGCGAACGCCCCTTCGTGTTCTCGAACATGAAAACCGGCCACAATCTCGACACGATCATCGCGTTCATCGAGCGTGAAGGCATGCTGGGTGGCGTCTGACGCCCGGGTGAGACCGCAGTGAAAGCCAGCTGAACACCGCGCTGCTGCACCGCAACAGCTGCGTTGCCGCTACACTCGCGCAACTTTTTCGCAAGGTGGGCGCGTGAAGATCATCATCCTTGGCGCGGGTCAGGTCGGCTCGTCGGTGGCCGAAAATCTGGTGTCGGAAGCGAACGACATCACCGTCGTCGACACCGATGTCGAACGTCTGAAGGCCATGCAGGACAGGCTGGACCTGCGCGTGGTGGTCGGCAATGGCGCCAGCCCGCAGGTCATGCGCCAGGCCGGCGCCGAGGATGCCGACCTGCTGATCGCGGTCACCGCGTCCGACCAGACCAATCTGTGCGCCTGCCGCATCGCGCAGACCCTGTTCAATCTGCCGACCCGCATCGCCCGGCTGCGTTCGCTCGATTACGCCGACTACCCGCAACTGCTGGATGACGACAATTTCGCGGTCGACTTTTCGATCTGTCCGGAACAGGAAGTCACCGACTATCTGGAACGCCTGATTGCCTTCCCTGAAGCGCTTCAGGTGATCGAATTCGGCAAGGGCCGGGTGACGATGGTGGCGGTGCGCGCCGTCGGCGGCGGACCGCTGGTCGGCCTTCAGGTCAAGGCGATGCGGGAACACCTGAAGGGCATCGACGCGCGCATCGCGGCGATCTACCGGCGCAACAACGCCATCATTCCGGACGGCAATACGGTGATCGAACCGGGCGACGAGGTGTTCTGCCTCGCGGCCAGCGAACACATCCGCGCAGTGACCGCCGAGCTGCGCCGGCTCGACAAGCCGATGCGCCGCATCATGATCGCCGGCGGCGGCAACATCGGTTACCGCCTCGCCAGCTCGCTCGAATCGCGCTACGAACTGAAGCTCATCGAGCACTCGCGCCTGCGCGCCGAGTTCCTGTCGAGTCATCTGCACAAGACGCTGGTGCTGGCCGGTGACACGACCGATGAAATGTTGCTGGAAGCCGAAAACATCGACGACATGGACCTGTATCTCGCGCTGACCAACGACGACGAGAACAACATCATGTCCAGCCTGATGGCCAAGCGCATGGGCGCCGGCCGCGTGGTGGCGCTGATCAACCGCAAGGCCTACGTCGACCTGGTGCAGGCGGGCGCCATCGACATCGCCATTTCGCCGGCCCAGGTGTCGATCGGTTCGCTGCTGGCCCACGTGCGCCGCGGTGACGTGGTCGCCGTGCACAGCCTGCGCCGCGGTGCGGCCGAGGCGCTCGAACTGGTGGTGCATGGCGACCGCAAGACGTCGAAGGTGATCGGCCGGCGGATCGAGGAAATCGGTCTGCCGGAAGGCGCCCTGATCGCCGCCATCGTGCGCCGCTCGGAAATGCCGGTCACGATCGCGCTGTCGGAGCAGACCGTGCGCGAAACGCACGACATGGTGATCATTCCGCACCACGACACGGTGATCGAGCCGGAAGACCACGTGATCGTGTTCTGTTGCAGCAAGCGTCTGGTCGCCCGGGTCGAGCGGCTGTTCCAGGTCGGATTCGGGTTCCTGTGATGCTGCATGTCGTCAATGTGCTGGGCCGCCTGCTGGTGGTGTTCAGCGTGACCTATCTCGTGCCGATCACCTGTTCGCTGATCTTCCACGACGGCATGCTGTGGCATTTCATCGACGGCATGGCGATCAGCGCCGCCGGTGGCGCCCTGCTGTATCTGGCGACGCGCCGGCATTACCGCGAACTGAAGCCGCGCGACGGCTTCCTGCTGGTCACCCTGTCGTGGGTGCTGATGGCCGCCATCGCGTCCGTTCCGCTGATGCTGGCCTACGACAGCATGAGCTTCACCGACGCCTATTTCGAAATGATTTCGGGCCTCACGACCACCGGCGCCACGGTGATGATCGGGCTCGACCTCGCGCCGCAGTCGATCAACATCTGGCGCCACCTGATGAACTGGATCGGCGGCATGGGCATCATCGTGTTCGCGGTCGCCATCCTGCCGCTGCTCGGCGTCGGCGGCATGCAGCTGTACAAGGCGGAAACGCCCGGTCCGATGAAGGACAGCAAGCTCACCGCGCGCATCGCCGATACCGCCAAGGCGCTCTATCTCGTGTATGTCGGCATGACGATTGTCTGCCTTGTCTCGTTGCGGCTGGCCGGCATGAGCTGGTTCGACGCGACCTGCCACGCGTTCTCCGCGATGGGCCTGGGGGGATTTTCGACCCGCGATGCCAGCGTCGGCGCCTTCGATTCGGTGGCCATCGAAGCGGTGCTCAGCTTCTTCATGCTGCTGGCCGGCATCAACTTCGCGACCCATTTTCTCGCGGTGCGCCGCCTGTCGTGGGGGCCTTACCTGCGGGACACCGAAGCCAAGGCTTACCTGCTGATCATGGCGCTTGCCTTCATCGGACTGACGTCCTATCTGACCTTCCAGGGCGTGTATGACGATGCCGGCCGGTCGGCGCGCATGGTCATGTTCAACCTGGTGTCGATCGGCACCGGCAGCGGCTATGCCAGCACCGACTATGCGCAGTGGCCGATCTTCGCGCCGCTGCTGATGCTGTTCCTCGGCGGCATCATCCCCTGTGCCGGGTCGACCGGCGGCGGCATCAAGATGGTGCGCACGCTGGTGCTGTTCGGCCAGAGCCAGCGCGAGATTCTCAAGCTCATCCATCCGGCGGCCGTACGCCCGCTGATGATCGGTCGCAACGCGGTGTCGGAACGCGTTGCGCAGTCGGTGCTCGGTTTCATCTTCCTGTATTTCATGAGCGCAGCCCTGATGATTTTCGTGCTGCTGCTGTCGGGGCTGGACTTCATCACCGCCTTCAGCGCCATCATTGCCTGCATCAACAACATCGGTCCGGGTCTGGGCGATGTCGGTCCGGCCGGCAACTTTCAGGGCCTGAACGATTTCCAGACCTGGGTCTGTGCTTTCGCGATGCTGCTCGGTCGCCTGGAAATCTTTGCCGTGCTGGTCCTGTTCACGCCGGGCTTCTGGCGCAAGTAGCGCCGCCTCGCCGAGCGGCGGCCGCATCGGCTATCCTTGCTGCCTGCGAAAACCGCTCGAACCAACCCTCCGGGACTCACCATGGCCGCTCCCCGCAACGACTCCTTCCTGCGCGCACTGTTGCGCCAACCGACCGATCACACGCCGATCTGGCTGATGCGCCAGGCGGGCCGGTATCTGCCGGAATACTGCGCGACGCGCCGGCGCGCCGGCAGTTTCCTGCAGCTGTGCAAGTCGCCGGCCATGGCCTGCGAAGTCACGCTGCAGCCGCTGGAGCGTTTCCCGCTCGACGCCGCCATCCTGTTTTCCGACATCCTGACCGTGCCCGACGCGATGGGGCTCGGGCTTTACTTCGCCGACGGCGAAGGTCCGAAGTTCGAACGTCCGGTGCGCTCGGAAGCCGCCATCCATGCGCTGCGCGCGCCCGATCCGCACGACGGGCTGCGCTATGTGGTCGATGCGGTCAGCGAAATCCGCCGCGCGCTCGACAACTCGGTACCCCTGATCGGCTTTTCGGGCAGCCCGTGGACGCTGGCCAGCTACATGGTCGAAGGCGGCGCATCGGATGACTACCGTCACCTGAAGACGCTGATGCTCGACCGCCCCGATCTGCTGCACCACCTGCTGGGCGTCACCGCGCAGGCGGTCACCGACTATCTGAATGCGCAGATCGAAGCCGGCGCGCAGGCGGTCATGATTTTCGACTCATGGGGCGGTGCCCTGTCGGCGCACGGCTATCTCGAATTCTCGCTGGCCTACATGCAGCGCATCATCGCCGGGCTCAAGCGCGAGCACGACGGCGAGCGCGTGCCGGTCATCATGTTCACCAAGGGTGGCGGTCAATGGCTGGAGGCGCAGGCCGATGCCGGCGCCGATGCGCTCGGGCTGGACTGGACGACCGACATCGGTCTGGCCCGCCAGCGCGTCGGTCACAAGGTCGCCCTGCAGGGCAACTTCGATCCGACTGCGCTGTTCGCGCAGCCGGCATCGATCGCCCGCGAAGCCGAACGCATTCTCGACAGTTATGGTCCGCACCCGGGGCATGTGTTCAATCTGGGTCACGGCATTTCGCAACATACGCCCCCGGAGCACGTTTCCGCGCTGGTGGAAGCCGTACACCGCCACAGCCGGTCGATTCGAGCCGCTGCAGGCGTGTAAACCGCGCCCTGCGGCGCTTTGCGCAAGGCGTGCAAAAGTGCCGCAGGGGTTGACTTATGCACAGTCCGCCGCTCAGGGCGCCGGCACGCCACGGACGGACAAGCCATTTTCCCCTTGATGTCCAAGTTGTTGGTTTGAATGGACAATTTTTTTTCTTGACGCCTGTTCAAAAATTTGGTGGAAAAAGCGTCCGGTCAAGTCACTGATCGCAACGAAGTTTCCCACAAAGTTATCCACAGCCTTTCCGCGCCTCAAACCCGTGTCGCCTGAGTGGCTTGCGGCCCGGATCGATCAGTCTTCTTGAACGACATGCCGCAAGTGACTGAATCCATTGATAGCGCCCGACAGGCCTTGGATAGCGCGGCGCTGCAGCCGCCCGCTGCGTTGTTGCAGGTGGCGCTGGCACGGCCTCTCCCGACGCTGTTCGACTATGACGCTTCGGCCTTTCCTCAGGTCGAGCCCGGCTGTCGCGTCCGGGTACCTTTCGGTCGCAGCGAACTCTGGGGCATTGCCTGGGGCTGGCGCGTCGACGGCGACCTCGACCCGGCGCGCATCAAGCCGCTGCTGGCCGTCGACACCCGGAGCGTGCCGTTGCCGGCCAGCTGGCGCGCACTGGTCGATTTCGTCGCTCACTATTACCAGCAGCCGATCGGAGAAGTCGCCGCGATGGCGGCACCGCCGGCGATCAGCGCCACGCGCGCGCAGCGCGCGGTGCGCCGGTTGCGCGCCACCGACGCCGGCCGCGCCGCGCTCGACGCCCTGCCGGCGCGCGACGTCGGTCGCAAGCTCATCACCGCGCTGATCGCCGCCGGATCCCTGAACGAAGGCGAACTGCGTGCGCTGTCGGCGCGCGCCGGTGCGGTGATGCAAACCTTGCTCGAACGCGGCCTGATCGAGATCGCGCTGGCCGAGGCGCCGGCCGAAGCGGCGCACGCGCTCGGCACCGATCAGGCCCATGCGCTGGCCGCACTGCTTGAGCAACCCGGCTACGCGGTCAGCCTGCTGCACGGGGTGACCGGCAGCGGCAAGACCGAGGTCTACCTGCGGTTGATCGAGACGCAGATCGCCGCCGGACGGCAAAGCCTGCTGCTGGTGCCCGAAATCGCGCTGACACCACAGCTGCAGGCGCGCGTCGCGGCGCGCTTTCCGCGCGCCTGCCTGCACGTGATGCACAGCGAAATGAGCGACGGCGCGCGCGCCATGGCCTGGGCGGCCGCGCAGTCGGGTGAGGCGGACATCGTGCTCGGCACGCGGCTGGCGGTGTTCGTGCCGCTGCCGCGTCTGGGCTGCATCGTGCTCGACGAAGAGCACGATGCGTCGTTCCGGCAGACCGAAGGCGTGCGCTATTCGGCGCGCGACGTCGCGATCTGGCGCGCGCGCGCGGAGAATGTGCCGATCGTGCTGGGCAGCGCGACGCCGTCGCTGGAATCATTGCGCCACGCGATCGACGGCCGCTACCGCTGGCTGCGTCTCACCACGCGCGCCGGCGCGGCCTGCCTGCCTGCGGTGAAACTGATCGATACGCGCGTGCAGCGCGCCGAAGAAGGCCTCAGCGCGCCGATGGTCAAGGCCATCGAACAGCGGCTCGAACGTGGCGAACAGAGTCTGCTGTTCATCAACCGACGCGGTTACGCGCCGGTGCTGAGCTGTCCGGCGTGCGGCTGGGCGGCGAGCTGCACCCAGTGTTCCGCCCATCTGGTGCTGCACGCGGTGGATCGCCGGCTGCGCTGTCACCACTGCGGCGCCGAAGGCCCGGTGCCGCGCGCCTGCCCGACCTGCGGCAACCAGGACATCCAGGGTTATGGCCGCGGCACCCAGCGGCTGGAAGAAACGCTGGCCAGCCGCTTTCCGTCGGCCCGCCTGCTGCGCATCGACCGCGACAACGTGCGCGGACGCGAGCACTGGCAGCAGCAGCTCGACCTCATCCGCTCGGGCGCGGTCGATCTGGTGGTCGGCACCCAACTGCTCGCCAAGGGCCATGACTTCCCGGGCATCACGCTGGTCGGCGTCATCGGCGCCGATGCGTCGCTGCATGCCGCCGACTTCCGTGCGCAGGAGCGGCTGTTCGCGCAGCTGATGCAGGTCGGCGGCCGCGCCGGCCGGGCCGGTACCGCCGGCGAAGTCCTGATCCAGACGGCGCAGCCCGATCACCCGCTGTTCGCCGCGCTGCGCGCGCACGATTTCGACGGCTTCGCACGCAGCCAGCTGGCCGAACGCGCCCAGCTCGGTCTGCCGCCGCACGGCTTCCAGATCATGCTCAGCGCCGACGCACCCGAGCTGGCACTGGCCACCGAATTTCTCGCCGCCGCCCGCCGCGCCGCGCTGGCGCTCGACGTCGATGGCGTGCGGGTGTACGACGTGGTGCCGATGCGCATGGTGCGCCGGGCCGGGCGCGAGCGTGCCCAGCTGGTGGTCGAATCGCGCAGCCGTCCGCCGCTGCGCGCGCTGCTCATTCCGTGGCTCGACAACCTGTACCGCCTGCGCCTCGCACGCGGCCTGCGCTGGCACATCGACGTCGACCCGCTGGAGGTGTAGCCACGGCGCGACCGTCGCCAGACGCATGACGGCGCTTGACCGACGCAGGAATCGCGACCGGGGGTCGCTCCTACAGCGGAGGCAAGGTTCTTGCAGGAGCGAGCCGTGCTCGCGACTCCGGTCTCCGAACACGTGACGGCGCATGATCGACGCGGGGATCGCGACCGGGGGGCGCTCCTACAGCGGAGCGACGGTTGTTGCAGGAGCGAGCCGCGCTCGCGATTCCGGTCTCCGAACACGTGACGGCGCATGATCGACGCGGTGATCGCGACCGGGGGTCGCTCCTGCAGCGGAGGCAAGGTTCCCGTGTAGGAGCGAGCCATGCTCGCGATTTCGGTCGGCAAACACGTGACGATGTCAGCGATCTAGAGGGGGGCCGGTGGCGTCTCGGCAGGCGGGTCTTTGGGCGGCCAGAAGAAGTCGCGCGGGCGGGTCAGGAAGCGCCGGGCCAGCATGACCGACAGGCCGCGCGTGTGTTCGGGCTGGATGCCGCGCGAGCGCAGGGCCACCCGCATCGCCAGGCTGAAACTCACGGTCAGGTTGGTCAGGCCGATGAGCACGACACCGAGCGCGCCGATGGCGATGGCGTGCCAGTCGACGCCGAAGCTCAGCGCTTCGAGGCCGTAGGCGAGATTGGCCGACGCGAACGCGACGTGGCGGATGTCCAGCGGCAGTCCGAGCAGCGAACCGATGACCGGCGTGCTGCCGAGCATGCAGCCGAACAGGAAATTGCCGGCCAGCGCGCCCAGATTGAGTTCTATATAGCGGGCAAAGCGCGCCAGCCGGGCTTCGCCGAGCAGCGCACGCAGCCATTTCACGCGCAGCAGCCGCTCCGGTACGCGGTGGTACAGCGACTGGTTGTCGTAATAGCCGGAAATCAGGCCGCTGAGGAACAGGAAAATGCCGGCGATGGCGGCATGCACCAGCGCGAGACTTTGCCAGGGGTGCAGGTCGTGCAGCAGATGGGCGCCCTTGACCGGGTCGACCGGATGCCAGTCAAGGAACTGGCCGGCCGTCATGGCGATGGACAGCGCCATGATGAAGCCGATGCTGACGTTGCCGGCGATCGATATCCACTGCGTTCGGCTGACCTGTGCCGCCAGCTCGACCAGCACGCCCAGGCGCGCGTCGCGGCTCTGCTTGCCGTCGAGCGCGGCGGCCAGCGTGGCAGCCGTCATCGCGGGCTGCTTGGTGGCGATGGTCAGGTGCAGGATGTGCACCAGCACGAAGCCCAGACCGTAGTCGAGGCTGTAGGCGACCGCTTCCCACACCGGCGGCAGCCCGAGTTTCGAAATCAGGATCTTGATCAGTGCCATGACGCCGATGATCACGCCGGCGCCGGCTGCGGCGCGGAACATGGCGACGAACTCGCTGCGCGTACCCGTGACGTAGTGTTCGCCGGAACGGCTGGCCTGCTCGGTCACCCGGCGTGCCAGCAGTTGCGTGGTGCCGGCGAACAGGTCGCGCAGGCTGTGGCGACGGTTTTCCTGCTGCACCAGACGCAGGAAGAAATCGATCGCCCGCGCGCGCAGGGTGGCCGGGTCGTCGGCCGCATCGGGCAGCGCCAGTGTGCGCAGCAGGCGCAGTCGGTCGGCGATCTGTTCGATGCGCGCCAGCAGGAATACCAGATTCACGCCCACGCCGGCTTCGCGCGAACGCCGCCTGATCGTGTCGATGTAGCTGCTGCACTGATCGAGCAGCACCTCGAAATGGCCGTCGTAAGGTTGCGGCGTTTCGCTGCCGGCATGCTGCCGGATCAGTTCGCGCACCTCATCGCTCTGCGCGAGGAAGGGCGATTCGTGCCGTGCCAGCGCCGGCATGTAGCGCAGCAGCGCCGGCTCCATGCCCAGGGCCGCCAGCCGGTGCGACGCCATGCGCATGGCTTCGAACAGTTCGTGCCGGCACTGCCGGCGGGCCGCGGCAAAGGACTCGCCGTCCAGCTCCAGCCGCTCGAACAGCGTGTCCCAGTCTTCGCGCGGAATGGCCATCATCCATTCGCCGTCGTCGGGGGCGTCGAACACTTCGCTGAACAGGTCGCGCAGGAAGTCGTCATTGATCGCCGGCGGCAGCATGCGGCCGAGCACGCGGCTGACCAGGCCGCTGAAAAACCCCTGGTTGGCCAGCACCCCGGATTCGGAATACAGCGTGCGGTGCATGCGCGATACCAGCACTGTCTTCAGATAGTGCGACAACGCGCTGGCGAGCTCCGGGCGGCTGGCGAGCAGGCGCAGCAGACCGTGAAAACGCGATTCGGCCGCAGCCAGGCCTTCGCGGCCGTGCGGGCGGATCAGTGCGACCAGGCTGGTCAGCCGGTCGCCGCTGCTGTCGTCCGGGCGGCGCGCAGCGTCTTCAAGCAGGGCCTGCAGGGCCGACGTGTATGCGTTGTTGGCAGAGGTCATGCGAAATCCATGCGGAAACAGTCGGATCGAAACAACCCCGCCGCGCGGGGTCAGGCTGGTTCGGCAACAGACGTCGAAGCCGCGAGGCGGCCATCGACCAGTTCGATGCGACGGTCGCAGCGGGCGGCCAGTCGCGGGTCGTGCGTCACGATGAGGCAGGCGCTGCCCCGTTCGCGGTTGAATTCGCGCAACAGCGCGAAGATATCATCCGCGGTGTGCGTGTCGAGATTGCCGGTCGGTTCGTCGGCCAGGATCAGGCGCGGTGACAGCGACAGTGCGCGGGCGATCGCCACCCGCTGCTGCTGACCGCCCGACAGCTGGCCGGCCTTCTTGTATTCGTGGCTCGACAGCCCCACTCGCGCCAGCAGGTCGTGCGCCACTGCCTCGTCCTGAGCGGTCGCCACGCCGTGCGCAATGATGGCCGGCATCATGACGTTTTCCAGCGCCGTGAAGGCCGGCAGCAGATGATGGAACTGGAATACGAAGCCGATATGACGGCCGCGCAGCACCGTCAACGCCTGTTCGTTCAGCCCTTTCGTCGACTGTCCGGCGACCGAAAGTTCGCCGGCAGTGGGCGGCTCCAGCAGGCCGATCAGGTTCAGCAGGGTGCTTTTGCCCGATCCACTGGGGCCGATCAGCGCACAGAACTCGCCTTCCGCAAGATCCGCGTCGATGCCGTGCAGCACTTCCGTTTCCACCGGCGTGCCGATGCCGTAGGACTTGCGCAGGCCGCGCATCGAAATGATGGCGGGTTTGCCGGCCGCCTCACTCCTGGCCGGCGTCATGCCCGTATCGCCTGCACAGGGTCCATCTTGGCGGCGCGGCGCGCCGGAATCAGCGCCGCCAGCACACCGACCGCCAGCGCAATGCCGGCCGCCGACAGCGCGATGCCGGTGTCGAGCTGAGGCTCGAAGATGGGCGCGCCGTCGCCGGTGCGGTAGATGGTCGAGAAAATCTGCAGCAGTGCCCAGGCCAGTCCGACGCCCGACAGCGCACCGACGAACCCGACCAGCGCACCCTGCAGCAGAAACACGCCCATGATGCGGTTCGAACTGGTGCCCATGGCGCGCAGGATGCCGATCTCCTTCTGCTTCTGCACCACGCTTACCACCAGCACGCTTGATATGCCGAGCGCGACGATGATGATGACGAAGCTGCGGATCAGGTTGTTCGACACCGACTGGTTGCGCAGCGCCGCCAGCAGCTGCGAATTGGTCGTCATCCAGCTGTCTACCGTCATGCCGCTGCCCGCCTGCAGCCGCGCCGCCACGTCGCTGGCGTCGAAGATGTCGGTCACCGTGATGTCGATGTTCGAGACGCCCCCCGGCAGGTCGAGCAGCGACTGCGCGAGCTTCATTGTCGTGAATACCCAGCGCCGGTTCAGGTCCTTGTTGCCGATGTCGAACAGGCCGGTCACCTGCAGCAGTTCGTCGCGCCCGCCGGCGGCGCGCAGGAACACCTTGTCGCCGACCGTCACGCCGAGGTCCTTCGCCAGTTCGGTGCCGATGATGGCATTCGTGCCCTCGACCTGGAACTTGCCGCGCACCATGTAGGTGTCCATCTTGACGATGCGCCGGTAGCGGTCGGGTTCGATGCCGAGCAGCGCCACCGACTTGCTGGCACGCCCGCGCAGCGCGAACGCCGGGCCGCTGACCACCGGCGACACGGCGACCACACCGGTCTGGTCTTCGGCCAGTTTCACGATGGCTTCCCACTGGTCGATCGAACGCAGCCGCTGCGCACGCGGCTCGATCACCGCGGTGCTCGCGGGATCGCTGCGGGCGCGCAGATTCACCTCTTCCAGCGGCCGCACGACGACATGCGCCTGACTGCCCAGCACGCGGTCGATGATGGTGGATTGCAGCTGGGCGATCAGCTGCGACAGAAAGACGATGACCGCCACACCGCCGGTCACACCGAGCAGGATCAGTGCCGTCTGCATGCGCCCCTCGCGCAGGAAGCGCAGCGCAACCAGGAATTCGAACGGAAGTCTGGGTCTCGCCATTTTCAGATGCAAGATGCAAGATCAAAGATGCAAGTGAAAACCGCGCCGGTTTGACTTGCATCTTTCATCTTGAAACTTTCCTCTGCTTCACCCGTATGCGGTCGCCGTCGAGGGCGCCGCCGGCGGGCAGGATGGCGACGTCGCCTTCGGCCAGGCCTTCGGTGATCTCGATGCGGCCGACGCCGCGCAGGCCGGTCTTCACCGACACTTTCACCGCCTCGTCCGCGCGCGCCAGCAGCACCCAGGGTTCCGGCGTTTCGACGTCGCGCACCGCTTCGAGCGGCAGCGACAGCGCCGACTCGTTGCGACCGATCACCACCTCGACCGACACCGTCATGTCCGGTTTCAGGAAGGCCGGTGGTTCGGGCACGCGCAGGCGCACTTCGACCGTGCCGCGCTGGGCATCGATGGCCGGCGCGATGTAATAGACCACCGCTTCGAAGGCCTGGCCGGGGAAGGCGTCGGCCACCGCCTGCGCGCGTGCGTCGAGCTGCAGATGGCGCAGGTTCTTTTCGTCCAGCGTGGCATAGATGCGGGTTTCGCCGGATTGCGCCAGCGTCAGCAGCGCGCGCCCGGCCTGGGCCACGTCGCCCGGCTCGGCGTCGCGCGCGACGACCAGCGCGTCGACCGGCGCGCGCAACGTGAGCAGGTCGCGCCGCGCCTGGGCCGACGCCAGTGCGGCCTGCGACTGGGCCAGCCGCGCCTGCGCGCCCTGCCGCTCGGCGCCGCGCGGCAGGCTGGCGTCGCGCTGTGCCTGCGCGGTGCGCAGCTGGGCGCGTGCGTTGTCGAGCTGGCGCGCCGCCTCGTCGAGCTTCGACGGCGAGAAGAACTGCTGTGCCACGAGCGTCTGCGCGCGCTGGTACTCGGCGTCGGCCACCTTCAGATTGGCTTCGGCCTGACGCACGGCCTGCTCGGCCACCGGCAAGGTGACGGCGTCGGTCTGGCGCAGGCGCGCCTGCGACTCCTGGATCTGGGTGCGCGCCTGCTCGACCGCCGCCTCGGCATCGGCGGCGCGCAGCATGACCAGTGCGTCGCCCGCCTTCACCTGTGCGCCCTCGCGCACCGCGACGGCGTCGATGATGGCGGTGACTTGGGTGCCCAGCTCGATGCGCGCCGGCGTGGCGATGCGGCCGGTGGCCACGACGCTCTGGGTCAGCGGCGCGCGCGTGACGGCGGCGGTATCCACCGCGATGCCGCGTGGCCAGAACAGCCATGCAACGAGCACTGCAGCGGCCAGCAGCAGCGCGATCAGATAGCGGGATTTCATCGGGAGGAAGAGGTCAGGGGCGGAGGTTCAGGATGGAGCGTCGAGCAGGTTTTCGATCAGCGCATCGAGCGCCGCGTGATCGGGAGTGCCGATGATTTTCCTGACCACCTGGCCCTGCCGGTCGATCAGGTACGTGGTCGGCGTGGCATTGACGCCGCCAAAACCGCGCGCCACGTCGCCGACCGGGTCGAAGCCTACGCGAAACGGCAGCGCCTCGCGACGGGTGAAGGCCTGCACGTGGCTGGGCGCGTCATAGCTCATGGCCACGGCGACCACGTCGAGGCCGCGCGCCTGATAGCGGTGGTGCGTGTCAGCCAGCGCCGGCATGCCGCGGATGCACGGCGCGCACGAGGTCGACCAGAAGCTGACCAGCCTGACCTGGCCCTGCGGCTGCGAAAAATCGACGCGGCCGCCGTCGAGCAGCGCGACCGGCACGGCCGGCGCCTGATCCGGAAAGCCCTGGCCGCGCAGCAGCCAGACCAGACCGAGCAGCACCGCCAGCACTATCGGTGACATCCATTTGCGGGACATAATCGTTGAGGTGTTCCGGTTACTCAGTTTGTTCGTTCAATCAGAAGGATGTCGATCATGCGTGCGATTGTCGGTTTTGTGGCCTGTCTTGTCATGTGTACACAGGTGTGGGCCTTGTCGCTGTCCGACCTCACCGACAAGGACGCCGGCGGCGGCCTCAAGGAGGCGCTGACCCAGGGCGCGGCCAAGGCGGTCGACATGCTGGGCAAGCAGGACGGCTTCCTGAAGAACAAGGCGGTGAAGATTCCGCTGCCCGATGGACTGCAGCAGGCCGAAAAGCTGATGCGCACCTTCGGCATGAAGAAGCAGGCCGACGAACTGATCACCGCGATGAACCGTGCCGCCGAGGCTGCCGTGCCCGAAGCCAAGCAACTGCTGGTCGGCGCGGTCAGGGACATGAGTGTCGACGACGCCAAAAAGATCCTGACCGGCGGCGAAACGTCCGGCACCGAGTATTTCAAGGGCAAGACATCGGCCCAGCTGAAGGAACGCTTCCTGCCCATCGTGCAGCAGGCGATGGACAAGGTGGGTCTGGCCAAGAGCTACGAGAAATTCGCGTCCAAGGGCGCGAAGTATGGCGTGATCAGCAAGGAAGACGCCGATCTCGACAATTACGTGACCGAGAAGGCGCTCGACGGCCTGTTCAAGATGGTGGCCGAAGAAGAGAAGGCGATCCGCAAGAACCCGGTCGGCGCCGCCGGCAGCCTGGCGAAGAAGGTGTTCGGCGCGCTCGGCGGGTAACGGCAACCGCAGGCCACCGCAGGTGTCGCGCTTCATCCCCCTCTTGCTGTGCCTGGCGCTGTCGGCGCCGCTCGTGTCGTGGGCGCAGGTGAAGCTCGACATCATTCCGCTGAAGCATCGCACGACCGATCAGGTGCTGCCGGCGCTGCAGCCGCTGGTCGGCGAAGACGCCGCCCTGTCGGGCGCCAACAACCGCATCTTCATCCGCGCCGACGCCGCCACGCGGCTGGCCGTCAGGCAGGCGATCGAGGCGATCGACACACCGCTGCGCAGCCTGATGATTTCCGTGCGACACGACAACGACGACTCGATCCGGCGCGAGGGCGCCGCCGTGTCGGGCAACGTGCGCGGCGGCGGCGTGTCGGTCGGTGCGGCTGACGGCGGCGAAGGTGTCGGTGAAGGGGGCGCAGTCATCGAAGGTCGCAGCGGCGACAGCCGGGTCGCGACCCGCGTCTGGTCGACCCGCGGCAATTCGGCCGACCGGCTGTCGCAGCGGGTACAGGTGGTCGAGGGCGGCTCGGCCTTCATCCAGGTCGGCAGCTCGATTCCGGTGCCGTTCACGCAGATCATCGCCGGTCCGCGGGGTGGCGCCATTTCACAGGGTACCGAGTACCGCGACATCGGCAGCGGCTTCTACGCCCTGCCGCGCGTCAATGGCGACCAGGTGACGCTGGACATTTCGCCGCAGAAGGAATCACTGTCGGAGACGCAGTACGGCGAAATCCGCACCGCGCGGCTGGTCAGCACGGTGCGTGGCCGGCTCGGCGAATGGATGGAGCTGGGCGGCAGCGGCTACAGCGAACAGATCGACCAGCGCGGCATCACCCGCTACGGCACGCGCGATGCGCAGTCGCAGCGCCGGCTGTGGGTGAAGGTCGATGTCGTGCGGTGACCTTCATGAATTTCCTGAGCCGAGCTTAATTCCGCTGGCGAGGCGTGATGCCGAGGTGCGGTCGATACTGCAAGGGCGTTGCAACACAACGCAGTCTTTTCAAACGACCATCAGGAGACAAACATGAACTGGCAAACCCCCAAGGCTACCGATCTGCGTTTCGGCTTCGAAATCACGATGTACATCGCCAACCGCTAAGGTGGCGAGGACCCGGCGAGTGGTAGCTCCCGGGTCCCCTGCAGCACCGGTCCGCGCGAGGCGACCGGCGAGACGAATACCGTGACGCGCCCTGAACGGGCGCGTTGCATTTGAATCAGAGTATCCGCACACGGATACCGGAGGAGGGGCATGCGACTGCACGTACTGGGGTCCGGGGCGGGTGGCGGCTTCCCGCAGTGGAACTGCAACTGTCACAACTGCGACGGGCTGCGCAAGGGCACGATACGCGCCAGCGCGCGCACCCAGTCGTCGGTCACGGTGACCGGCGACAACGAGAACTGGGTGCTGTTCAACGCGTCGCCCGACATCCTGACCCAGTTCCAGCAGTTTCCCGAACTGCAGCCGGCGCGCGCGCTGCGCGACACCGCAGTCAAGGCGATCGTGCTGATCGATGGCCAGATCGACCACACCACCGGGTTGTACATGCTGCGCGAACACCGCCAGCCGCACGAAATCTGGTGCACGCCGCCGGTGCAGGAAGACCTCACCCAGGGCAATCCGTTGTTCCGCCTGCTCGGGCACTACTGCGGCGTGAACTGGAATGCGCTGCCGATCGACGAAAGCGTGTTCGAGATGAAGCACGTACCGAACCTGCGCTTCCATGCCCATCATCTGCGCAGCAACGCGCCGCCCTACTCGCCGCGGCGCGACAAGCCGGTGCCGGGCGACAACGTCGGCGTGACCATCGAAGACACGACAACCGGCCGCAAGATCTATTACGCGCCGGGTCTGGTCGACATCGAGCCGCACGTGTGGGCGGCGATGCAGGCGGCCGACGTGGTGCTGGTCGACGGCACGTTCTGGACCGACGACGAAATGATCGCGCTCGGCGCGTCGAAGAAGTACGCACGCGACATGGGTCACCTGCCGCAGACCGGCGAGAACGGCATGATGGCGTGGCTCGACAAGCTGCCGAAGACCACGCGCAAGATACTGATTCACATCAACAACACCAACCCGATCCTGAACGAGGACAGCGCGCAGCGGCGCGAACTGGAATCGCGCGGTATCGAGGTGGCTTACGACGGAATGGACATCACCGTATGAGCACGCAACAACCCTGGAACCACGCGGAATTCGAAGCGCAACTGCGCGACAAGGGCGGTGCGTATCACATCCACCACCCGTTCAACGTCATGCTCAACACCGGCAAGGCGACGCCGGAACAGATCCGCGGCTGGGTGGCCAATCGCTTCTACTACCAGATCGCGATTCCGGTGAAGGATGCGGCCATCCTGTCGAACACGCCGGACCGCGAAATCCGCCGCCAGTGGATACAGCGCATCCTCGATCACGACGGCTACGAAATCACCGCGCCGGACGGCACCACGGTGCGCGACGAGGGTGGCATCGAAGCCTGGATCAAGCTGGGCGAAGCGACAGGCCTGACGCGCGAGGAAATCGTCGATCTGCGCCACGTGGTGCCCGGCGTGCGCTTCGCTGTCGATGCCTACATCAACTTCGCGCGCCAGCGCCCCTGGCAGGAAGCGGTGTGCTCGTCGCTGACCGAACTGTTCGCGCCCAAGATCCACAAGGAGCGGCTCGCCAACTGGCCCGAGCACTATCCGTGGATCGAGTCGTCCGGCCTGATGTATTTCCGCAATCGCGTGTCGCAGGCGCGACGCGACGTCGAACAGGGCCTCGCGGTCACGCTGAACCACTTCACGACGCGCGCCGAGCAGGAACGTGCGCTGACCATCCTGCAGTTCAAGCTCGATGTGCTGTGGACGATGAACGACGCCATGGCCAACGCCTATGGCGTCAACGCCTGATCCGGTGAGCGAAACGATGGCAATCACGACCGCAACCGTGCCGAAGGTGGGCCGCAATTTCCGCATCCAGTGGGAACCGGCGCAGGACGCCTATGTGCTGCTGTATCCGGAAGGCATGGTGAAGCTGAACCAGAGCGCCGGCGAAATCCTGAAGCGCTGCGATGGCGCAGCCAATGTCGCCGCCATCGTGGCCGACCTCGAAACGACCTTCAATGCGCAGGGGCTGGAAGCCGACGTGATCGCCTTCGTCGAACTGGCCGAGCAGCAGAAATGGGTGGATGTGACATGACCGACCTCTCCGAAGCCGTGGCGGTGCAGGACACCGCGAAGATCGGCCCGCCGCTGTGGCTGCTGGCCGAACTGACCTACCGCTGCCCGCTGCACTGCGTGTATTGCTACAACCCGGTCGATTTCGCCAAGACCGAAGACGAACTGACGACCGAACAGTGGTTCAAGGTGCTGCGCGAAGCGCGTGAGCTCGGGTCGGTGCAGTGCGGCTTCTCCGGTGGCGAACCCATGCTGCGCGACGACCTCGAAGTCATCGTCGCCGAGGCGCACCGCCTGGGCTACTACACCAACCTGCTGACATCGGGCGTCGGGCTGAACGAAAAGCGCATCGGCGCGCTGAAGGAAGCCGGGCTGGACCACATCCAGCTGTCGTTCCAAGACTCGACGCGCGAAATGAACGACTTCCTGTCGTCCACCCGCACCTTCGACCTGAAGCGCCGCGCGGCCGACATGATCAAGGCGCACGGCTATCCGATGGTGATGAACTGCACCATCCACCGCCACAACATCGACCACATCGAAGCCATCCTGCAACTGGCGTCCGACATCGATGCCGAGTACGTCGAGCTGGCCAATACCCAGTATTACGGCTGGGCGCAGGTGAACCGCGACCAGCTGCTGCCGTCGCGCGAACAGCTCGAACGCGCCGAGCGCATCACCAACGAGTGGCGTGAAAAGCACGGCAACAAGATGAAGCTGTTTTTCGTCGTGCCCGACTATTATGAAAAGCGGCCGAAGAAGTGCATGAATGGCTGGGGCAACATCTTCCTGACCATCACGCCGGACGGCAAGGCGCTGCCCTGCCACACCGCGCGCATGCTGCCCGGGCTTGAATTTCCGGACGTGCGCACCTCGTCCGTCCGCGAAATCTGGTACGAATCCGAAGGCTTCAACCGCTACCGCGGCACCGGCTGGATGAAGGAACCCTGTTCCAGCTGCCCGGAAAAGGAAAACGACTACGGCGGCTGCCGCTGTCAGGCCTACATGATCGCCAACGACCCGGCGGCTGCTGACCCGGTGTGCGACAAATCGCCCTTCCACAACCGCATCACCGAAGTTGTCGACCGCGCCCAGATCGCCGGCAATGCGGCCCAGGTCAAGCCCTTGATCTACCGCGGGCCGAAGGAATCGCTGCAGCTCGACCGGCCGTTCTGACGTCGGCCGGGCACACCGGCTTGCACAAAAGGCAAGAAAAAAACGGCCCCCTGCCGGACAGTGCAGGGGGCCGTTTCAATTCCAGCCAGCGGCGCGTGCGCGCCGCCTTTCGTTGCAGCTTCGATTACGCCTTCGTGCGACGGCGGGCAGCGAAACCGATCAGGCCCAGACCGGCCAGCAGCATGGCGTAGGTTTCGGGTTCCGGCACGGCGGTGACCGGTGCGAAGCCTTCGAAGGTCGCCGTGCGCAGCGGCGGCGACACACCATCCAGGCTCGGCGCCTGACGGATGGAAACCGCGTCGGCCAGATAGGTGAATTCCGTTGCATTGGTCTTCAGCACATACCAGGCGGTCGACGGATTGCCTTCCTCGACCGAAATGTCGGTGCGGAAGTCGACGACGTTGTCGTCGAACACATCCACCGGGTTGGTCGGACGGGTGCGCACGCCATTCGAGGTATGGGCGGTCGATTGAAGGCGCAAATCTTCGTCGGTCGCGGCATACCATCCAACTGACACGTCATAGTTGGCGTAGCCACTGCGCAGGATGTCGTTGATTTCCGTCTCGTAGTCGAGGTCACCGATTTCGATCTCGCCGACATCCAGTTCGAAACGCGAGGCGAACAGCAGCGTGCTGTCGGTGGTGCTGCGATAGACGAAGTCGTAGAAAGTGCCGATGTCGGTGCCGTCGTAGATCACCGAGCTGATGCGGCGCGCGGCGCGGGTGTAGCCGGCGCTTTCCGGTGTCCAGTCGAAGCCGAGGAACAGCGGGTCAGCCGCAGCGTTGCTGACGCCGACGATCCGCAGGTCGCCGCTTTCCGGCAGCGCGACGAAAGCGTGTGCAGCGTGGGCGCCCAGGCCCAGCATCAGCGACAGTGCGATGGTTTTGATTTTCATGATGTTGACCTCTTTGTTGAGTGGTGCGAAAAACAGCGGGTATCAGGCGCGCATGCGACGACGTGCGATCACGCCGATCATGCCGAGGCCGGCGAGCAGCATTGCGTAGGTGGACGGCTCCGGAATCGGCGCGGTATTCGTCGGGACGAATCCGCCGGTGAATGCCTTGACGACCGGCTGGCTTTCTTCGCCTGCCTGGAAGTAGCCGATCGCGTTGTCGGCATAGGTGTAGTACGTCGCGTTGGTTTTCACGAGGTACAGGCCGCTGTACGGATTGCCCTCCGACAGGTTGATGTCCGACTGGAAGCTGACTGCGTCGGGGTCATAGACGTCTGTCTGCAGCAGCCCCTTGTCGCTGCGCGCGGCGCTGTAAAGCCGCAGGTCATAATTGGACAGATACAGCCACGCTGTCGCGGTATCGAATACGGTACCGTTCTCCTCGAAGCCGTAACGGAATACGTTATTCAATTCGGCATTTTGCTGCTGACCCGGCAGGCCCAGCAGGACACGTGTACCGAATACCAGCTTGTCGTCCCGCGAATCGCGGTAGACGAAGTCATAGATGTCGCCGATTGCCTGCCCGGCCAAGGTGACATCTTCGTTCAGGCGGTAATCGAGCAGCGTCAGCGTGCCGCTTCCGATGATCGGTCGAGCGCCCGCTGTGGAGCGGGCGTTGTACGTGATGCTGCTCGCAATCAGCGGGATGTCACGGTCAGAGACATCAACGAATGACGAAGTGATCACGATCGGTGTGGGTACAGCCTGCGTTGGCTCAGGTATTTCCAGGAAATACCGGTCGGTATTCTGATTGTTGGCGCCGGTCAGCCGTAACGGAAACGATTTGTTGAGCTCGACAAAATCACCCGCTACCGCGCCCAGGCTGGCGCCCATCAATACTGTCGCCGCGGCGACATGCACAAATTTCATGATGCGATCTCCTTTTTGAATTGATTCAGGGTGAGGCAATGATTCGGCGGACACATGACGGATTCGGCTGTGCCTCTTGTTGTAATCGATCCTTGTCCGATCGATGGAAAACGATCCGGTGCTCATGACCCGAATGCGTAGTTGAGGCCAAACCACACGGCGCGGGGCGCACCGGGGCCGACGAAAAGCGAATGTGTCCAGTCGAAGGAGTTGTAATTGAACCCTGAGGAATCCCGCGCGCCGAAGGATCCGGACGTGAATGGATTTACGGCGAGGTCGCCGGCGGTGGTGTATCGGCGGTCGAAAATGTTGTCGACCTTGCAGAACACGGAGATATTCTTGTCGACGCGGTAATTCGCATTGAAATTGAATACGGCAAAGCCGGATGTCCTGCCCTTGCCGACGTAGCGTTTTCCAAGGCCGGGGATCTGTGCATTTCCGGTCAGATCCGTGCCACCGGGTTCCGATTCGTTGTTTTCATTGCCCCGCGCAAACACGAAGGATTGCGCAACCATTGAAAATCCGAATGTGAAATTGCTGCTGACATCCATGCTCCAGCCAAGGCGGAACGAATGCTTCGGAAGCCCGGGAATGACATCACCGGGATTGATTTCGAAGTCGTTCACGCGCCCCTGGGTGCGATCTGCGGAGCTGTTCGACTGATTGACGATGGTGGCGCTGGATTCGAACGTGGCATTCAGGCGGCTGTAGCCGGCACGCAGCGAATGGCGACCGAACTTGCCTTTCAGATTGAGTTCGAAACCGTCGCGCTCGGTCTTGCCGAAGGTGTCAAACACGCCGCGGTTGCGCTGGCCGAGCGACACGAACAGGATGTCGTCGGTCAGTTCGGTCCGATAAGCGGTGGCGCTCCACGACAGCTGGCCGTTCAGGCTGGTACCCCGGAGGCCGAGCTCGGTCGTCAGAGACCTGACTTGAGGCAGGAAAGGGTCGGAGGTCAGCGAGGTGGGAATGGTGCAGCCGAGATTCTTGCCGTCGTTCAGCCCGTTCGGATCTTCGAGCGTCTTGTCGCGTGCGCAGCCCAGTTCGATGACCGACGGCACGCGCGAACCGCGGCTGACGTTGCCATACACATTGAGGTCCTGCGCCGGCAGCCATGAAACACCGAGCGATGGATTCAGGCTGCGGTAGCCGTAGTCGCCGGTCGAGCACAGGAATCGTGTGCTGACCGATGACAGCGTGCCGCAGGCTTCCGCCCTGTTGTTGAAGAAGTTGGACGTGAACTGATAGAGCGGAATCGGCTTGTCCGACTGCAGTTCGTTCTTGACCCTCGAATAGCTGAGCCGAGCGCCGTAGGTGATGAACAGGTTGGGCGCAGCCGTCCAGGTGTCGCTGAAGAACAGCGCAGCCGTCCGGCTCGACCCGGTCAGATTGTTCCGTGTGATGTCCTGGCTCAGCGCAAGCAGACCCAGATCCGCCTCGCGTGACGGATCGAGGAACACGGTGCGTTCGGAATCGATGAAGCCGAGCCGCTGGCTCTGCCGGAAGTCGACGTCGCTCCAGTCGAAGGAACTGCCGACGACGATCTGGTGCGTTTCGCTGATCTGCGTGAATTGCAGGGCGACACCTTCCGAGCGCTGATCCGAGCGGCTGAAATTGAACAGCCCGTTCGGCGCCACCCCGGCACACCCCGGATAGGTCGGTCCGATGTTCTGGTCCAGCGCGCCATTCGGCGAACCGAAACCGTCCGGGCAGCTGACACCCAGCCGGTTCGCGCTGGCGCCCTGGTCGAAGTCGTCCCACACGTCGCCACCCGTGCCCTTCTGCTTCAGGTCACGGCGATACATTTGCAGTGCGACGCTCGATGACTCGCTGATGTCGAAACGGACGCGACCGGTCAGATGATTCAGGTCGTTGATGTTCTCGTCCGGTGAGGTGAACACCGAATTCGGACTTTCACGCCACTGTTCTTCCGGGATCAGGCCGTTGCCGACCAGGGTGTTTTCGGCCTTCAGCAGGCTGAGCGTGGCTTCGGTCGACGTGCCGCGGATGTCGATACGACCGAAATACTGACGCACGCTGGTCGGCGAGTTGGTTCGCCAGCCATCTTCATCGAACTTGTTGAGTGCGAAGAATCCGGCCACCGGGCCCGAGTTGCCACCTGCGGCAAGCTGGTACTGGCGCCGGCCAAACGCACCGCCGAGAGCGGAAAACTCCACTTTCGGGCTGGTGAAGCCCGATTTCGTGTTGACCGAAATCGCGCCGCCCAGCGTGTTGTGACCGAACATCGGATTGGACCCGGGCAGGAGGTCCATGCGCAGGATCGCGATGTTGGGGATCAGGTCCCAATTCACGACGTCGCCGAACGCTTCGTTGATGCGCACCCCGTCGAGATAGACGGAAAGGCCCTGCGGCGTGCCGATCAGCGGCGAAGCCGCAAAGCCGCGGAAATTCAGGTCCTGCTGGAACGGATTTCCGGCGTAGTCATTGACATTGATCGACTGGAACTGCAGGTTCATCGCTTCCGTCAGCGACACCGCACCGGACTGCTGCAGTTCGTCGCCGGTGAGGCTCTGGACGTTCGAAGTCGTTTGCTGTTCGTCGAACACCACTCCCGGCAGTGGCGTGATCATGCGCGGTGCGCGGATCTCCACCGTGGGCAGTTCCTTGACCGGTGCTTCCTGCGCACAGACGGCGGCACTCGCACTCAGCAGGGCGAGCGCGGCCGGGGTCAGGCGAAATGTCGGGGGACGCGAGGGTTTCATCGGGAAACGTGTAGGACGGCTCCCTACACGATCGATAGCTGTTTATTTCCCTCGCTTTTACCGACTGGCTGCGCGTGGAGGCAGGGAGAAACTCCCGACTGAAAAATGTCGGGAAAACCTCCCGAAAAATTCGCGCGCGAATTAAATGGGTGTGGCGATAAGGCGCCCCGCCAAATGCGTTGATGGGCCGAAAACCCACGCAGCACTTAACATTCCTCAACAATTGAAAGGGTGGCGCCGCGACGTGCGCCGGGGGCTTTGCTGCTTCAATGCATGAGGTCCCGGAATCGCCGGAGCCTCACGAGTTTCGCGTCGGCCAGGACGCCCGAGGCGGCCCGGGTCAGCGCTTGCTGGCCTTCGCGAACGCGGCCGCCAGCGCGTTGTTGGCCGCCGGGGCATCCTGCCCGCGTTCGCTGCGTCGGGCGTCGCCCTGCCGGGCCGGCGGACGGGCGTCCTTCGCGGCCGGCTTGCGCGCCACCTCGTCGCCCAGGCGCATGGTCAGCGCGATGCGCTTGCGGGCGAGGTCGACCTCGACCACCTTCACCTTGACGATGTCGCCGGCCTTCACCACCTCGGCCGGGTCCTTCACGTAGCGGTTGGCGATGGCCGACACATGCACGAGACCGTCCTGATGCACGCCGATATCGACGAAGGCACCGAAGTTGGTCACGTTGGTCACCACGCCTTCGAGCAGCATGCCGGGTTCGAGGTCCTTCAGCTGTTCGATGCCGTCGCGGAAGGTCGCCGCCCGGAATTCCGGGCGCGGGTCGCGGCCTGGCTTTTCGAGCTCGCGCAGGATGTCCTGCACCGTCGGCAGGCCGAAGCGCTCATCGGCGTACTTCTGCGCCGACAGCGCCTTGACGGTCGCCGCGTCGCCGATCAGCTCGCGCGCCTTCTTCTTCACGTCGGCCAGGATGCGCTCGACCACCGGATAGGCTTCCGGGTGCACCGCCGAGGCGTCGAGCGGATTGTCGCCGTTCATGATGCGCAGGAAGCCGGCGCATTGTTCGAAGGTCTTGTCGCCGAGGCGCGGCACCGACAGCAGCGCCTTGCGCGACGGGAACGCACCATGGGCGTCGCGATGCGCCACGATGTTCTGCGCCAAGGTGGCGTTCAGCCCCGATATGCGTGCCAGCAGCGGGACCGACGCGGTATTCACGTCGACGCCGACCGCATTCACGCAGTCTTCGACCACGGCGTCGAGCGAGCGGGCGAGCCGGGTCTGGCTGACGTCGTGCTGATACTGGCCGACGCCGATCGCCTTCGGGTCGATCTTCACCAGTTCGGCCAGCGGATCCTGCAGCCGACGGGCGATCGACACCGCGCCGCGCAGGCTCACGTCCAGCCCCGGAAACTCCTTCGCCGCGAGTTCGGACGCCGAATACACCGACGCGCCCGCTTCCGACACGACGATCTTCGTCATCGCGAGTTCGGGCTTGAGCTTCATCAGGTCGGCCGCCAGCTTGTCGGTTTCCCGGCTGGCTGTGCCATTGCCGATGGCGATCAGCTGCACGCCGTGCTTCGCGGCGAGGCCGGACAGCACGTGCAGTGAGCCGTCCCAGTCGCGGCGCGGCTCATGCGGATAGATGGTTGCGGTGTCGACCAGCTTGCCGGTGGTGTCCACCACCGCCACCTTCACGCCGGTGCGGATGCCGGGGTCCAGCCCCATGGTGACGCGCGGGCCGGCCGGTGCGGCCAGCAGCAGGTCCTTCAGGTTCTTGGCGAACACGCGGATCGCCTCCAGTTCGGCGCGGCTGCGCAGTTCGTTCATCAGGTCGAGCTCGACATGCACCGACAGTTTCACGTTCCAGGTCCAGCGGGCCGTTTCGACCAGCCAGCGGTCGGCCGCGCGGCCATTGTCGCGGATGCCGGCATGCACCATCACGCGCCGCTCGCACGGGTTGGGCTCGGCGCTGCGCGTGCCGTCTTCCGGATCGGTATCGAGCGCCAGCTTCACCCGCAGCACGTCTTCGTTGCGGCCGCGGAACAGCGCAAGCGCGCGGTGCGACGGAATGTCGGCCAGTTTTTCGCGGTAGGCGAAGTAGTCGCGGAACTTGGCCGCTTCGGCGTCGGTGTCCTTGCCGTCGGCCACCGTCGCGACCACCACGCCGTGCTCGGCCACGTGGCTGCGCAGCGCGCCGACCAGTTCGGCGCTTTCGGCGAAGCGTTCCATCAGGATCTGGCGCGCGCCGTCGAGCAACGCCTTCGCATCCGCGAATCCTGCGTCGACGTTCAGGTAGGCCACTGCCTCGGCCTCCGGCGTCAGCGTCGGATCGGCCAGCAGCGCGTCGGCCAGCGGTTCGATGCCCGCCTCGCGCGCGATCTGCGCCTTGGTGCGGCGCTTCTGCTTGTACGGCAGGTAGAGGTCTTCCAGCCGCTGCTTGGTGTCGGCGTTCTCGACTTCGCCGCGCAGCACCGGCGTGAGCTTGCCCTGTTCGTCGATGCTGGCGATCACGGCAGCGCGCCGCTCTTCCAGTTCGCGCATATATATAAGGCGCTCTTCGAGCAGGCGCAGCTGGGTGTCGTCCAGCCCGCCGGTCACTTCCTTGCGGTAGCGCGAAATGAAGGGCACCGAGGCGCCCTCGTCCAGCAGGGCGACGGCGGCATTGACCTGTTGCGGGCGCGCGCCCAGTTCGGCGGCGAGGCGTTGTTCGATCGGAGGGAGCATGTGCGGCGGACGGGGGCGGCGTGGAAGGCGCGAACCCTACCCAAGCGCGCCCTGCGCCGCAAGCGTTGGACCTCCCGCCGCAACGGGGCGACTCTCGTTCACCCCGTCCGTCTTATCAGCTTGCAGCGCGATGAGCGCGCCGTGCCGTCCAGCCGATCAGGCCCAGTCCGCCGAGCAGCATGGCCCAGGTTTCGGGTTCCGGCACCGGCGCGAGGAAGCCACGGATTTCGCCGCCCGGGAATTCCGAACTGTGCAGGTTCAGGTAGGCCTTGCCGTCGTTGAGGCCGGCCAGCAGCGCGCTGTAGGCGCTGTCTGCTGTGCCGCCGTTCGCGGTGATGAAAGCGGGGTTGTAGCTCGTTGCCAGCTTCATGTCGAAGGTTTCCATATAGCTGCCGGACGTCACGCCAGCCGGAAACCCCGGAAACGTGGGCGTCGGGGTCGCAACGCCTGCGGTGCCTTCGTTGGCAAGCAAGGTACAGCAATGGATGTGGGCCACGGTCAGCGTGCCGAGCAACCCGCTGAAGCTGGCGTCGATGGTCATCGTCCGCAGATCGCGGTCCAGTGTCAGCGTAACGCTGCCGGTGCCTGGCGACGCGTTGGGGGGCGCCTCGGCCGGGCCGCTGAGCGTGGCGAAGTATTCGACCTCCTCGGCAAAGGCGGGCGATGCAAGGGTGGTGGTGGCGGCAAGCAGCACGGCAACAACGCGAATCCTGTTCATGGGTCTGACCTCCGGAAGGGGTGAAACGACAGAAGACGGTCTGAACGGACTCAGGGGCCGACAGGCCACAGTGAATCCGATCCTTACTGGATAGTGCAAAAATGTTACGTGCGATAGCGGTATCTGGATGCAGTCCTGCACCCGGGGGGCGGGATAACCGGGTTAACATCGGCGTGCCCCGTATCCAGCGTCACCCGACGCGATCTCCCCATGCTGTCCGACATGAACGCACCGCAACGCGAGGCGGTGAAATACCTCGACGGTCCGTTGCTGGTGCTGGCTGGCGCCGGCTCCGGCAAGACGCGCGTCATCACGCGCAAGATCGGCTATCTGGTGAACGAGTGCGGCATCGAGCCGCGTCATATCGCGGCCATCACCTTCACCAACAAGGCGGCGAAGGAAATGCAGGAGCGCGCGTCGCATCTGCTCGACGGTCGCGCCGGCCGGCAGCTCAACATCTCGACCTTTCATGCGCTGGGCGTCAAGCTGCTGCGCATCGAAGCGAAGGCGGCGGGACTGAAGCCGACGTTTTCCATTCTCGATGCGTCCGACGCCCTGTCGGTCGTGCAGGACATTTCGAAGGAATCCGACAAGGCGCGGCTGCGTGCGCTGGTGTCGCGCATGTCCGGCTGGAAGAACGCGCTGCTGACCCCCGCGGCCGTTGCGCCGCTCGTCACCAACGAAGCCGAAGCGATCACGCTGCGCGTCTATGAAGAGTACGAACGCACGCTGCGTGCGTATCAGGCGGTCGATTTCGACGACCTGATCGGTCTGCCCGCGCGCCTGCTCGAAACTGACCCCGACCTGCTGGCGCGCTGGCAGTCGCGGCTGCGCTACCTGCTGATCGACGAATACCAGGACACCAACCGCTGCCAGTACCAGATCGTCAAGCTGCTGGCCGGCAGCCGCGGCGCGTTCACTGCCGTCGGTGACGACGATCAGGCCATCTACGCCTGGCGTGGCGCCGATGTGGAAAACCTGCGCACGCTGCAGACCGATTACCCGAAACTCAAGGTGATCAAGCTGGAACAGAACTACCGTTCGATGCAGCGCATCCTCGCCGCGGCGAACACGCTCATTTCCAGCAACCAGAAGCTGTTCGAGAAGAAGCTGTGGTCCGACATGGGCCGCGGCGACCCGATCACGCTGATGGTGGCGCGCGACGCCGAGCACGAAGCCGAATGCATCGCCATGCGCATCGCCGCGCACAAGTTCGAACACCGCGGCAAGTTCGGCGACTACGCGGTGCTGTATCGCGGCAACCATCAGGCGCGCGTGATCGAAACCGCGCTGCGCGAACAGAAGATTCCGTATCTGGTCAGCGGCGGCCAGTCCTTCTTCGATCGCGCCGAAATCAAGGACGTGATGGCCTATCTGCGGCTGGTCGCCAACAGCGACGACGACCCGGCCTTCATCCGCGCGGTGACCACGCCGCGCCGCGGCATCGGTGGCACCAGTCTCGAAGCGCTCGGCACCTATGCCGGCGAGCGTCACGTCAGCCTGTTTGCCGCGCTGTTCGAAACCGGCGCCGAACATGCTCTGCCGGCGCGCGCACTCACCCCGCTGCGCGAATTCGGCGACTTCATCAACCGGCTCGAATGGCGCGCCCGCACCGAAGCACCGCGCCTGCTGCTCGAAGACCTGCTGCGCGGCATCGGCTACGAAACCTGGCTGTTCGAACAGTTCGAACCGAAGGAGGCGGAAACGCGCTGGAACAACGTGCGTGACTTCGTCGACTGGATGGGGCGCAAGGGCGAGGAAGACGGCAAGACGCTGCTCGAACTGACGCAGACCGTCGCGCTGATCACGATGCTGGACAAGCGTGACGACGACGAGGCGCGCGATGCGGTGCAGCTGTCCACGCTGCACGCGTCGAAGGGGCTGGAATACCCGCACGTGTTCCTGGTCGGGCTGGAGGAGGGCATCCTGCCGCACCGCGAATCGATCGAAGAGGGGCGCATCGAGGAAGAGCGCCGGCTGATGTATGTCGGCATCACGCGGGCACGGCGCACGCTGACGCTGAGCTATTGCGAGCGGCGGCGCAGCGGGCGCGAATCGCGCGACTGCGAGCCGTCGCGCTTCATCGCCGAAATGGGCGAGGACGTGCAGCGCCCGAACACCGACGCCGCGCCCAAAGCCGAACAGCGCGCCGCCAACGTGGCGCGGCTGGAATCGCTGAAGGCGTTGCTGGGCGGCACGCCGACGCCCAAAGCATAGGTCGGTGCGAGTGAGCGGGGCGCCGGCACCCTGCGGACGTAAAAAAGCCCGCCGGGTCGCGGCGGGCTTTTCCGGAAGCGGGGGCGCTTCGGGACGGCTTACTTGGCAGCCGCCACCATCACTTCAACGGCGGCCTTGATCTCGGCATCCTTCAGCGCCGGGTTGCCACCCTTGGCCGGCATCGCGCCCTTGCCCTTGATCGCGTTCGCCACCATCGAATCGAGGCCGGTTGCGATGCGCGGCGCCCACTGACCCTTGTCGCCGAACTTCGGCGCACCGGCCACGCCCATTGCATGGCAGGCGGCACAGGCCTTGTTGTACACCGCCTGGCCGTCGATGCCGGTAGCGGCCGCTGCAGGCGCGGGTGCCGCGGCGGGCGCAGCAGCAACCGGTGCGTCGTCGTAGGCGGGGGCCGCGATCGCCGGCACTTCCATCGCCGCCGGCGCAGCCGGTGCGGCAGCAGCGGGCGCGGCCTCTTCCAGCTTGGGCTCGGCAAACTTGCCACCGGCTTCGTTTGCCATGTAGACCACCGCGCGGGTGATTTCGGCTTCGGTCAATGCGGCGTTGCCGCCCTTGGCCGGCATGGCGCCCTTGCCATTCACCGCCGAATGCACCAGCGCTTCCAGACCGGTCGCAATGCGGCTGGCCCAGCCTGCGCTGTCGCCCAGCTTCGGCGCGCCTGCGGCGCCTGCGTCATGACAGGCCGCACAGGCGGCCTTGTACACCTGCACACCGGTCTTCGGACCTGCAGCGGCTGAATCCGCTTCACCGAGTTCGACCCGCGCCACCGGCTGGATGCCCGCGGCGATGATTTCGGGGTTGGCCGTGTCAAGACCCTTGTAGCCCGACAGCACGAATTGGGCGACCAGCACTGCAATGCCCACAAACACCACAAACGACAGTACAACGACCGCCGCCAGCTGCTTCGGCGTCTTGATGAAAGACTCGTGTTCCTCGTGCGCGTCCGACATGGTGTGCGTTCCTTTGAAAACCTTGTGACAGGTGAAAACAAAACGCGCCATTATAGCGGCAGCGAACGGCTTTCGCCTCACCTGCAACAGCGCGCCATGGACGCGTCCGGGCAAAGCCGCTATCCTTCGCATCGGTCTGATCGTGTTTTCCGGTCAGTCCCCGGGGCTCTCCGCCCTTGATACACCCTAGCGCCCGTAGCTCAGCTGGATAGAGTACTGCCCTCCGAAGGCAGGGGTCGTGCGTTCGAATCGCGCCGGGCGCGCCAGATTTCAGGAAGGGCCGGATCATCGCGATCCGGCCCTTTTTGCCTTTCTGCAGTGCGGATGGCTGCCGTTGCTGTCGCGGGGTGTCCCGTACGCGCCCTCCGATTCGCGGCACCGCGCTGATTCGGGTTGGTTTTTTGCAGACCCTGCAGCCTCGACAGAGGCAGGACGAAGACCTTCATGAGATCAACGCTGTACGCATCGGTCCTTGCCGTGGCGCTCGCCACGCCGGTCAGTGTTGGCGCTGCCGACCCGGCGCCGGGCGAATTCGCCTTCAGCGGCGACGCACGCATGGGCTACTTCGGTCGCGAACGCGAAGATCGCAACGGCAGTCGCAGCGACGAAAGCGACTGGCGCATCCGCATTCGCCCGGGCGTCCTCTGGCAGGTCACCCCGACTCTGAGTGCCAAGGCCCGCTTCGCGGGGCGTTACTCGAGCGACGACAGCAACGACAACCACTACGAATTCTTCACTTCGATTCCGCAGAGCGACGGCCTGGGTTTCGGCGACTCGATCATCGACGAACTCAATCTGCGCTACAAGGCGGGCAACTGGGACGTGAAGGTGGGCCGCATGCAGACCAGCTTCGAACTGGAGGGCATCGCGAAGAAATCGCTGAGCCGCAACGACTCGCCCAACACCGACATCACCTGGACGGACGGCATTCACGCCCGGTATGGCGATACCGCCGGCTGGAACTACCATGTCATCGTGCAGCGCAGCGAGGACGACGGCCCGACCACCGTGCGCCGCAGTCCGCTGGCGTTCACCGAGTCGGCCAGCCACGCGACCTACTATTTCGGCATGGAAAGGAAAGACCCGAAGGGCCGCTTCCTGCAGCTCGGATGGGACCTCACGTACATACCCAGCGCGCTGCGCACGGATGGCAGCGCGGCCGGTCGCATCGACGACTATCTGGGTATCGCCGGGCGCATGGCGCTGCAGTGGTCGCTCGCCGGCGCGATGCGCTTCGTGTGGGCGGGCGAAGCCGGCTACGCACCCAACAGACCGACCGACGCCGCGCTGCGTCTGTCGGGTTCCGGCGATGCGAGCGGGCTGGCGTTCCAGACCTCGATCAATCTCGCGGATTTCGCGCCCGGCCACGGCGTCGGGTTCGTCTATGGTCAGGCGGGCGGAGGCTGGCTGCTGTCACCCGACTTCGGCAACAATCAGGAACTGCTGGAACTGCGCTACCAGTGGAAGCTGTCCGCCACGCAGTCGATCGAGACACGGGTGCGCCAGCGACGCGATCTCGAGCAGCGAACCGACGCCGCGCGCAAGCGTGTCGACGACGATGTCTATGTCCGGTTCACGCAGCGTTTCTGACATCGCCGGGACCCGGCGCTCGATCATCCGCAGTCTGCCGCTTCATCGTTCAAGTCCGTGAAGTCACTTCTTTGCTTCGTCGTTGCCTGCGTCATCTGCACCAGCGCCTTGGCCGACACCCATCTGGGCATCCGGCCGCTCGATTCGCTGGGCGAGGTACGGGCGCGTTTCCCGGATTCGCAGCGCGTGCGCATGGCGCCGGACTGGGCCGACGAGTCGCAGGTGCTGTTTTCGTTCACCGGCGGCACGCTTCAGGGCCAGCTCCTTGTGCTGTTCATCGACGGACGCCCGGACTACCGGCGTGAGATCGCGGATGGGTTCGCCGATGATCTCGATGCGCTGAAGCTGCTTGCGGCGGAAAGTGACGACCAGGCGCTGCGCGTGAAATGGGTGAGATGGGTGCCCACCACGCCGCTGAGGGTGCAGGACGTGGTCGCGAAATATGGGCGGTGGGACGCGGGCGGGTTGTCGGACGACGGCTTCAGGCTCTACCGGAGCTGGGACGCGCGGGGCATCACGGCGCTGCTGTCGGAAGACGAGCAGTCGGTGCTGATGATGGACTTCGTATTTACAGAAGACGAGCAGCGCGAGGCCTTCATGCGGCGTTATGGCCAGGTGCCGTCGTGGCTCAGGCCCGGAGCCGGGGGTGGGACCACGGCCGCACCGGGGGCGTCACGGTTCATGCCTGCACCGTGACGCCCCCGGGGCGCACCGAGAGGTCTTTCAGCCGTCGCCGCGCGCCACCTTGACCTGGTACTCGTCCAGCGTGATGACGCCTTCCTTTTCGGCGCGCGCGACCTCGTGCCCGGGCAGCACGTCCTGCACCATGTCGAGCCGCTTCCACAGCGCGAGCGGCGTTTCGCAGGCGGCCTTCGGCACGTACTTCGACTGGTCCACCTTCTTGTAGCGGTGGATGTAGCGCGGGCAATTCACCCACACCTTCGTGACGGTGACCCGCACCAGATACTTCGCTTCGGTGTATCCGGCCATCAGCGGGTGGTCGCGCAGGAATTCGGCCGTGCCCTGGACACGCACGCGGTGCGGCGTTTCGAAGTCGATGAACAGCAGACCGACGCGCGCCTGGCCGACGATGTTGCCCATCGAGTAGAACATGCCGTTGCCGTCATAGCCGGGGAACACCAGCGTCTGCGCGTCGATCACCTTCACGACGCCGGTCGGCCCGCCCTTGTACGACACGGTCGGATTGCCTTCGGGATCGACGGTCGACAGGAAGAACATGTCGCGCCCCTCGATGAAGGCCTTCTCCTCGTCGGTGATCGTCTCGTGGATCCAGTTCTGGTCCAGCATGTCGGCCAGTTTCGTGGTGCCGAATTCCTGCTGCAGCGCCCGGTGCTCGTCGGCGTAGATTGAAGCCATGTCTCCTCCTGTCGGTCTGTGTTCCGGCGTACGGCGTCGGCCGTCGCGCGCATCCGGTGCCCGGGCGCCGGAGCAGGATACCGCAGCGGAACACCCGGCCGTGCAGGCCGGGTCTGCTGGACGAATGGAGGACGGACGACGGGCGGATCAGAAGCGGAAGATCGCGCCGAGCGACCAGGTGTCGATGTCGCCGCTGCCGGTGTTGCTGCCGCCCAGGCTTTCGTAGCGGGTGAATTCACCCCGCAGCCCGATGGACGGTGTCAGCGCATAGCCCACGCCCGCGCCGTACAGGCCGCTCCAGTCGCGGTCCTGCGCCGTGCCGGCGGCTGCACCGCCGGGGCCGGTCACGTCGACATCGACTTCGACCTTGGCGTGGATGCCGCCGAGCCGGCCGAATACCGAAAACTTCTCGCCGACCGGCAGGATGCCGAGCACCGATGCGGTCCATCCATGGGCATCGATCTGCGCACGCGCCGTGCCACCGGTGAAGTCGGCCCGGTAGCGCGCGCCACCGAAATCGGCGTAGCCGAGTTCGAACGCCAGATAGGGATTGAGCTGATAGCCGAGCGACAAGCCGTAGTGCGTGTCGTGTTCGTCCACGCTGGAACGCAGGCCGGTGGCACCGGCCGACACCAGGGCTGCGTCGGTCTCGCTGCGACCCATGTCGACGCTGGAGCGGCCGATCGAAGCGCCGACATAGAAGTCGCCGGCCAGCGCGGACGACGCGGCGAGCGAAAGCAGGGCGCTGCACAGCAGCGAAGGTCTTGTCATCGTCGGATACTCCTTTGGAATGGAGCGGCGGAGTATATCTATATGACGATGTAAAAATACTAAATGCATCAAAGGCTGTCTCGCCGCTGCAACATCGGGGAATTCCCGCGTTACATCGGTGTCGATCAGCCTGATACCCGCTTGCACCCGCAGGCGGCCCGGTGCATCGTGCCCCGCACACGTTAGGCCTACGCAGGAGATTCACCATGAAACGCAAGACAGCCAGGGATTTCGCACCCGAGGTGATGGCGCTGTTCGACCGCTACGTGCATGGCGCCATCGACCGGCGCGGTTTTCTCGATGCAGCAGCCCGCTTCGCGGTCGGTGGCGTGACGGCGTCGATGCTGCTGGAGGCGTTGAGCCCGAACTTCGCGCAGGCGCAGCAGGTGAAGCCGGACGATCCGGCGCTGAAGACCGACCATATCGAATACGCCACGCGCGGCGGCTACGGCAAGGTGCGCGGTTACCTGGCACGACCGGCACAGGCGACCGGCCCGCTGCCGGCTGTCCTCGTGGTGCACGAGAACCGCGGCCTCAATCCGCACATCGAGGACGTTACGCGCCGGCTTGCGCTCGAGGGCTATCTCGCGCTGGCGCCCGATGCGCTGTATCCGCTTGGCGGCTATCCGGGCAATGAAGACATGGCGCGCGAACTGTTCCAGCAGCTGGACCAGAAGAAAACGCGCGAAGACTTCCTGTCACTGGCGCTCGCTTTCCGTGCGCACGACCTCGGCAACGGCAAGCTGGGGGTGGTTGGTTTCTGCTATGGCGGCGCCATCGCCAACTTCCTCGCGACGAAGCTCCCCGACCTGAATGCCGCGGTGCCGTTCTACGGCACCCAGCCCCCGCTGGAAGACGTGCCGGCGATCCGGTCGCCGCTGCTGATCCACTATGCCGACCAGGACGAAAAGGTGAATGCCGGCGCCACCCGCTACGACGCGGCGCTGGTCAACGCCGGCAAGACCTATCAGACCTATGTCTATCCGGGCACGCTGCACGGCTTCCACAACGACACCACACCGCGTTATGACGAACGTGCGGCGAAACTGGCCTGGCAGCGCACGCTGGATTTCTTCGCGCAGCAGCTGCGCGCCTGACGAAGCACAGCCAGCGCACGCAAAACTTCGCCACGCTCGCGACGCTGCCCTTCGAGCACGTGATGTCGCGTGATTGACGTGGGGATCGCGAGCAGGGCTCGCTCCTACAAGGGCGGCACGGTTTTCCGCAGGAGCGAGCCCTGCTCGCGATTCCGGTCTCGGAGTACGTGACAGCGCATGATCGACGTGTTGATCGCGACCAAGGGGGGCGCTCCTACAGCGGAGCCACGGTTTTTGCAGGAGCGAGCCCTGCTCGCGATTCCGGTCTCGGAATACATGACGGCGCATGATCGACGTGTTGATCGCGACCAGGGGGGCGCTCCTACAGCGGAGCCACGGATTTTGCAGGAGCGAGCCCTGCTCGCGATTCCGGCCTCGGAATACGCGACGGCGCATGATCGACGTGTTGATCGCGACCAGGGGGTCGCTCCTACAGCGGAGCCACGGTTTTTGCAGGAGCGAGCCCTGCTCGCGATTCCGGTCTCGGAATACGTGACGGCGCATGATCGACGCGTTGATCTCGACCGGGGGGCGCTCCTACAGCGGAGCCACGGTTCTTGCAGGAGCGAGCCCTGCTCGCGATTCCGGTCTCGGAATACATGACGGCGCATGATCGACGTGTTGATCGCGACCAGGGGGGCGCGCCTACAGCGGAGCCACGGTTTTTGTAGGAGCGAGCCCTGCTCGCGATTCCGGTCTCCGAATACGTGACAGCGCATGATCCACTTGCCGGTCGCGTTGCTGCGGGTCATGCGGGCCTTCGCTGTACATGCATGAATGCCACCGTGGCTTCAGTGCGCCTCGTCCCAGTTCAGGCCGACACCGGCTTCGACCTTCAATGGCACCGACAGCTGGGCCACGCCTTCCATCAGCGCCGGCACGCGCTCGCGCACGAGGTCGATTTCGGCGTCCGGCACTTCGAGCACCAGTTCGTCATGCACCTGCAGCACCAGCCGCGTGCCGAGCTGTTCGCGGCTGAGCCAGCCGGAGACCGCGATCATCGCCAGCTTGATCAGGTCGGCGGCCGTGCCCTGCATCGGCGCGTTGATCGCGGCGCGTTCGGCGCCCTGTCGGCGGGCGACCTGGGCGGCGCGGATCTCCGGCAGTTGCAGTCGGCGCCCCAACACGGTTTCGACCCAGCCCTGTTCCCTCGCCAGCGCGCGGGTTTCGTCCATGTAGCGCGCGACGCCGGGGTAACGCGCGAAATAGCGGTCGATCCAGCCCGCTGCGGCGGCGCGCTCGATGCCCAGGTTCTTCGCCAGCCCGTGCGCGCTCATGCCGTAGATCAGGCCGAAGTTGATCACCTTGGCGTAGCGGCGCTGTTCGCTGCTGACCTCGCCCGGCGGCACGCCGAACACCTCGGATGCGGTGGCGCGGTGCACGTCCTCGCCATCGGCGAAGGCCTGCAGCAGACGGGCATCCTGCGACAGGTGGGCCATGATGCGCAGCTCGATCTGCGAATAGTCGGCACTCACGAGCCGGTGACCCGGCGGCGCGATGAAGGCGGAGCGGATACGCCGGCCCTCCGCGGTGCGCACCGGAATGTTCTGCAGATTGGGATCGACCGACGACAGCCGCCCGGTCACCGCCACCGCCTGGCTGAAGCTGGTGTGCACGCGGCCGGTGTCGGCGCGCACCATGCGCGGCAGCTTGTCGGTGTAGGTGCCCTTGAGTTTGGCGAGGCTGCGGTATTCGAGGATGAGCGCCGGCAGCGGGTAATCCAGCGCCAGTTGAGACAGCACTTCTTCGTCGGTCGAGGGCGTGCCGCTCGGCGTCTTCTTGATCACCGGCAGCTTTTCGCGCTCGAACAGGATTTCCGCCAGCTGCTTCGGCGAATTGATGTTGAACGGCTGCTTCGCCGCCGCGTGGGCGCGCGCTTCCAGATCAATCATCTTCTGGCCCAGCTCGTTGCTCTGCGCGGCCAGCGAGCCGACGTCGAGCAGCACGCCGGTGCGCTCCATGTCGAACAGGATCTGCGACACCGGAAGTTCGATGTCCCTATATATATAGGCAAGCTTTTTGTCGGACTGGATGCGCGGCGCAAGCACCGCGTGCACGCGCAGCGTCACGTCGGCGTCTTCGGCCGCGTAATCGGTGGCGCGGTCGATCGCGACCTGGTCGAAGCCGATGCGCGAGGCGCCCTTGCCGGTCACCTCGTCGTAGCTGATCACCTTCAGGCCGAGGTGGCGGGTGACCAGCGCGTCCAGGCTGTGGCTGCGGTCGGCGTCCAGCACATAGCTTTCCAGCAGCGTGTCATCGACCACGCCGGCCAGCCGGATGCCGTGGTTGGCGAACACATGGCGGTCGTACTTGAGGTTCTGCCCGAGCTTGCCGTGCGCCGCCGATTCCAGCCAGGGCTTGAGCTTCGCCAGTACCTCGTCGCGCGGCAATTGCGCCGGCGCGTCCGGATAGCAGTGCGCCAGCGGCAGATAGGCGGCCACGCCGGCTTCCAGCGCGAAGCTCATGCCGACCAGCTGCGCCTCCATCGGCTCCAGGCTGGTGGTTTCGGTGTCCAGCGACACCACGGCGGCGCCGTCCAGCAGCGCCAGCCAGCGCTCGAGCGCCGGCCAGTCGAGCAGGGTTTCGTACTGTGCGCGGTGGCTGCCTTCCGGTTCGGTGGACGGCGTGGCGTCGGCGGCCGGCGCCGGCGCGTTGATCGTCTTCTTCGGGCCCTTCGACAGTTCTTCCAGCAGGCCGCGGAAGCCATAGCGTTCGTAGATCGGGCGCAGCGCGTCGGCGTTTTCGCCGTCCGAGGTCAGTGACTCGAGCGGCTGCGGCAGTTCGACATCGCACTTCACCGTCAGCAGCTGGCGCGCCAGCGGCAGGAAGCCGAGGTGGGCGCGCAGGTTCTCGCCCACCTTGCCGCTGATTTCGTCGGCATGCGCGACGATGTCGTCGAGCGAGCCATACTGCTGCAACCACTTGACGGCGGTCTTCGGGCCGCACTTGTCGACGCCGGGCACGTTGTCCACGCTGTCGCCGATCAGTGCGAGGTAGTCGACGATGCCGGCCGGCGTGACGCCGAACTTGGCCAGC
Source organism: Methyloversatilis sp. (assembly GCA_016791045.1). Lineage (GTDB taxonomy): Bacteria > Pseudomonadota > Gammaproteobacteria > Burkholderiales > Rhodocyclaceae > Methyloversatilis. Next base: position 157,136 of record JAEUNO010000020.1, read on the forward strand.
ACGCCGGCTTCGTCCAGTTTCTCCTCGCTCATCGTGTTCACCAGCGTCACGTGACGGTTCACCAGCTGCGCCAGATCCTTGTCGCCGGTGGAAATGACGCAGTCGATGCCGCGCGCGGTGGCCTGCGCCGACAGGGTGCCTATCACGTCGTCGGCTTCCACGCCGTCGATCATCAGCAGCGGCCAGCCGAGTGCGCGCACCGCGTCGTGGATGGGTGCAATCTGTGCCGCGAGGTCTTCCGGCATCGGCGGACGGTGGCTCTTGTAGTCCGGATACCAGTCGTCGCGGAAGGTCGGGCCCTTGGCGTCGAACACACAGGCGCGGTAGTCCGCCTTGTAGTCGCTTGCCAGCCGCCTTAGCATGTTGATGACCCCGCGCAGTGCGCCGGTCGGCTCGCCCTGGGCGTTGCGCAGGTCGGGCATGGCGTGGAAGGCGCGGTACAGGTAGGACGAACCATCGACAAGCAGCAGCGTGGGCATGGCGGATTCCGTGATTGCTCAGCGCGCCATTATCAACCCCGGACCCCCTCCCCATGAGCGCGAAAGACAAACTTCCCGGCATGATCGACCCCGGTGACGCGGCACGCGCCAGCAGTGCGCGCGAGGCCTGGCGCATCTTCGGCATCATGGCCGAATTCGTCGAGGCGACCGAAAGGCTGCAGGCCATCCGCCCGGCGGTCAGCATTTTCGGCAGTGCGCGTACGCCGCGCGAGCATCCCTATTACGACCTGACCGAGCGCATCGCGCGCCAGCTGTCCGACGCCGGGTTTTCGGTCATTTCCGGCGGCGGGCCCGGCATCATGGAGGCGGCCAACAAGGGCGCCTTCCACGGCAAATCGCCCAGTGTCGGGCTGAACATCCAGTTGCCGATGGAGCAGAGCGCCAATGTCTATCAGGACATTTCGCATTCCTTCGAGCATTTCTTCGCCCGCAAGTACATGTTCGTGCGCTTCGCCGCCGCCTACGTCGTGATGCCCGGCGGTTTCGGCACGCTGGACGAGCTGATGGAGGCGCTGACGCTGATCCAGACCCGCAAGAGCCGCAGCATTCCCATCATCCTGGTGCATACGCCGTTCTGGCAGGGGCTGATCGACTGGTTCCGCAGCACGCTGGTGGCCGAAGGCATGATTTCCGCGTCCGACATCGATCTGGTGCAGCTGATCGACGATCCGGCAGAGGTCGTCGAAGCGATCTTCCGTCATTACGAGAACCGCAGCTTCCTGCCGTTGCCTGAGGAGCATGAGGCCATGCTGAATCTCTAGATTCAAGACGCAAGAATCAAGATTCAAGTTTCAAGGTGCAAGGTGCAAGGAAAACCACAGTGCGCCCGTTGCGTCACCGGGAAGCGCGGGGGGCTCTGTTAAACTGCCGGATCACAAAGGATTTTCGATGCGACCGCTTCTTTCTGCCGCCCTGATCGCCGCCTCGCTGGCGTTCGCTGTCCCGCCGGTGTTCGCCCAGGCCGACCGGCCGGCCGATCTGCAGCCCATTCCGGAACCGCCGCCGCCGCCGCTGCCGCTCGACGGCGGCGACGTGACGACCGAGCCGCAGGTGACCATCATCCAGAAGGCCGACGAGCGGGTCGAGGAATACCGCATGAACGGCAAGCTCTACATGATCAAGGTGACGCCGTCGCACGGCGTGCCCTACTATCTGATGGACGAGAACGGCGGCGGCGTGATGACACGCTTCGACGATCTCGATCAGGGTCTGCGCGTCCCGAAATGGGTCATCTTCTCGTTCGACTGACCTGCACGCGCCGCCGGCGCGTGCCCAACTTCCGAAACTGATACGTGTCTGTCTTCACCACCGTCACCGCAGACGAGATGCGCGACTGGCTGAAGAATTACTCCATCGGCCATCTGCTGTCGCTGGAGGGAATTCCGGCCGGCATCGAAAACACCAATTACTTCGTCGACACCTCGCATGGTCGCTACGTGCTGACGCTGTTCGAAAAGCTCACGCGCGCCGAACTGCCGTTCTACGTGCACCTGATGGCGCATCTGTCGCGCCATGGCATTCCCTGCCCGGCGCCGATCGCCGATCGCGACAACGAATACCTCGGAATGCTCAACGGCAAGCCGGCGATGCTCGCCACGCGACTGGCCGGCACATCGCAGATGGCGCCGCAGGCGCCGCACTGCGCGGCCATCGGCGGCATGCTGGCGACAATGCATGTGGCCGGCCAGAGCTACGGGCGGCGCTTCGCCAATCCGCGCGGCTACGACTGGTGGCGCGCCGCCGCGCCGCAGCTGCTGGGCTACCTCGACGCCGATGACCGCGCGCTGCTCGAATCCGAGATGGCATTTCAGGTCGCGGCGCGCGAGGGGGGCGCCTGCGCCGGGCTGCCGGCCGGCGTGGTGCATGCCGACCTGTTTCGTGACAACTGCCTGATGGATGGCGAGCGCATCGGCGGCATCATCGATTTCTACTTCGCCGGTGATGACTTCCTGCTGTTCGATCTCGCGGTGACGATGAATGACTGGTGCTCCGACGACGCCGGCGAGCTGGTGGCCGATCGCGCCGACGCGATGCTCGCCGCCTATCGCGACGAGCGACCGCTGACCGACGCCGAACACCACGCCTGGCCGTTGATGCTGCGCGCCGCCGCGCTGCGCTTCTGGCTGTCGCGACTGTATGACTTTCACCTGCCGCGTGATGGAGAGATGGTGCACAAGCACGACCCGAAGCGCTTCCGCGACATCCTGCGCGCCCGCATCCGTGCCGGCGACGCCCTGCCATGGCGGTGAATCTGCAGGCGCGCGCGCTGCCGGCGCTGGCCGGGTGGTCGTGGATCAGTGGAGGCTTCGCGCTGTTCCGCCGCAATCCGCCGCTGATGACCGCGCTCACCATGGGGTATCTGCTGGTGATGGTGTTCCTGAACATCGTGCCGCTGATCGGTCCGGTGCTGGTCGCCGTCTGTCTGCCGGTCATGTCGGTCATCGTGTTCAACGGCGCCCGCCTGCTCGACAAGCAGCTCGATGTTTCGACCGAGGTGCTCAAGACCGGCCTGGCCGAGAACCTGCGACCGCTGGTCCAGCTCGGCTTCGTGCATCTGGCCGGCTCTCTGGTCGTGGTGCTGATCCACACCCTGCTGTTCGCGGCGCCCGACGTGCCGCTGGCGGAAGCCGACGAAGAGGCCTTCACGCGCACGCTGATGCAGCTGCTGCCGCTGGTGCTGCCGCTGATCCTGATCATGTGGTTTCCGCCCTACCTGATCGCGACCCAGGGCATCAAGCTCGGCAAGGCGCTGTTCTTCGGCGCGGTTGCGGTGCTGCGCAACGCCGGTGCCTTCATCGTGTATTTCGCAGGCGCGGCGGTGCTCGGCGTCGGCCTGCCGGTGCTGGTGATCCAGTTGATCGGCAACGACGAAGGCATCGCCAGCCTGTTGCGCATCGGCGTGCGCATGACGCTGCTGTTCGTGCTGGTGCCGACGCTGGCAGCCAGCCTGTACGTGAGCTTCCAGCAGGTGTTCGCGCAACTGCCCGAAGCCGTGCCTGAGCCCGATCCGGATTCCGGATCGTCCGAAGACGCCGCCGATGAGTGAGCAGCGGCCGGCCGGTGCGGGCTCCGGCATGCCTCTGGGTATCTTCGGCGGGTCGTTCGACCCGGTGCATCTGGGCCATCTGCGGCTGGCCGAAGAAGCGCTCGAAACGCTGCAGCTCGAGCGCGTGCGCTGGATTCCGGCCGGTCAGCCGTGGCACCGCGACGCGTTGCGGACCGATGCAAGCCACCGGCTCGCCATGGTGCGGCTGGCCACCGCGTCCAACCCCGCGTTCGAAGTCGATGCACGCGAAGCGGAAGCGGGGGCACCGGGTTACACGGTCGACACGCTGCAGGCGCTGCGCGGCGAGCTCGGCGTACAGCAACCGCTGGTGCTCATCCTCGGCGCCGACGCGTTCAGCCGGCTGCACACGTGGCGGCGCTGGAAATCGCTGTTCGAACTGGCGCACATCGGTCTGGCGACGCGTGCCGGTCAGGCGGTCGATCCGGCCGCGCTCGACGGCGCGCTGGCGACCGAACTGTCCGCCCGCCTTGAGCACGATCCGGCGGTGCTGCGCACGGCGCCGGCCGGCGCCATCGTACCCTTCGACATGACAGCACTGGCCATTTCGGCCACCGATCTGCGGGCACGACTGGCGCGCGGCGCCAGCTGCCGCTATCTTGCCCCGACAGGCGTGCTCGATTACATCCGCCATCACCGGCTTTACTGAGAGAATTCATGGAAATCAATGCACTGCAGGCGCTGGTGGTCGATGCGCTGGAAGACATCAAGGGCAAGGACATCGAAGTGATCGATACGTCCAACTTCAATGCCCTGTTCGACCGGCTGGTCATCGCCAGCGGTGACTCGAACCGGCAGACGCGCGCGCTCGCGCGCCATGTGCAGGAAAAGGCCCGGGACGCCGGCGCGCAGGTGATCAGCGTCGAAGGCGAAGAAACCGGCGAGTGGGTGCTGGTCGATCTGGGCGATCTGGTGGTGCACGTCATGCAGCCGGCGGTGCGCGCCTATTACAACCTCGAAGAGCTGTGGTCGGGCTCGGCCAAGCCGTCCGACCGCTCGGCCGCAGCCGCGCGCAGCCCCGGCGTACGCGGCCGCGGACCGGACGCGCGTTGAAGCTGCGGGTGATCTGTGTCGGGCACCGCATGCCCGGCTGGGTCGATGCGGGCGTCGAAGAATTTGCCCGCCGCATGCCGCGCGAGTCGCCACTCGTGTTCACCGAAATCAAGGCCGAGCCGAGAACCCAGGGCAAGCCGGTCGACGCACTGCTCGACGCCGAGCGCGTGCGCATCGAACAGGCGATCCCGCCGCGCGCCCGCATCGTCGCCCTCGACGAGCGCGGCGACGACCTGACCACCGTGGCGCTGGCCGACCGGCTGCGCCGCTGGCGTGACGGGGGCGACGACGTCGCACTGCTGATCGGCGGCCCGGACGGCCTCGCCCCCGCGCTCAAGGCGCGTGCCCACGAGCTGATCCGCCTGTCCAGCCTCACCCTGCCGCACGCACTGGCCCGCCTGCTGCTCGCCGAAGCGTTGTATCGTGCAGCCAGCCTCGAATCCAACCATCCCTATCACAGAGAATGAAGCGCCCCTCGCCCACGATGTCGCTGCCACCATCGGGCGGCGCTCGCCCTCGAGGCGGCCCGGCGGGCGGCGCGACGTCAACCTGAGCAACTGAATGAGTCTTTCGACCACCGTACCGCCAGCGCTCTACCTGGCATCGCGCAGCCCGCGCCGGCGTGAATTGCTGACCCAGATCGGCGCACCCTTCCTCGTACTGCCCTTCCGCGGCCTGCCGCGCGAGGACATCGACGTGCTGGAAGATGTGCGCGACGGCGAAGACGCCGAAAGCTACGTCGTGCGTGTGGCGCGCGCCAAGGCCCTGGGCGGCGAACAGAGACTGTCCTGGCGGCGTCTGTCTTCCGGCCTGGTGCTGTCGGCCGACACCACGGTCGAGATCGACGGCGAAATACTGGGCAAGCCAGCCGACGCAGCCGACGCCACACGCATGCTCGGGCTGCTGTCCGGCCGCAGTCACCGCGTGCTGACCGCGGTCGCGGTCAGCGACGGGCGCCGGCTCGAACACGTGCTGTCGATATCCAGCGTGCGCTTTTCTGCGCTCGACGCGCGCGACATCGAACGTTATGTCGCGTCCGGCGAACCGATGGACAAGGCCGGTGCCTATGGCATTCAGGGCCGCGCCGGTGCGTTCGTCGAACACATCGACGGCTCCTACACCGGCATCGTCGGGCTGCCGCTGAACGAAACCTGGCAGCTGCTGCGCCGCTTCGGGCTCCATTTCTGACTGAGTTTCTGACTGAGTTTCTGACTGAATTTTCGAGCGAGATTCCACCATCCCACCCTTCCCGGTCCGTGCAGTCATGAACGATCAATTCCTCATCAACTTCACGCCGCAGGAAACGCGGGTGGCGCTGCTGCAGCAGGGTGCCGTGCAGGAACTGCACATCGAACGCAGCAGCGCGCGCGGCATCGTCGGCAACATCTATCTGGGCCGCGTGGTGCGCGTGCTGCCCGGCATGCAGTCGGCCTTCATCGATGTCGGGCTCGAACGCACCGCCTTCCTGCACGTGGCCGACATCTGGGAAGCGCGCCAGAATGGTGACGCGCCCAAACCGATCGAGCGCCTGCTGACCGAAGGCCAGAGCGTGCTGGTGCAGGCGCTGAAAGACCCGATCGGCACCAAGGGGGCGCGCATGTCGACCCAGATCAGCATCGCCGGGCGGCTGCTGGTGCATCTGCCGCAGGACCGCCACATCGGCATTTCGCAGCGCATCGAGGCAACCGAAGAACGCGAGGCGCTGCGCACGCGCATCCAGGCCCTGCTGCCGCAGGAAGATCCGGGTGGCTACATCGTGCGCACCATGGCCGAATGCGCGTGCGACGAAGAGCTGTCGGCCGACATCGCCTACCTGCGCAAGATCTGGCAGGAAATCCGCAACCGCGCCAAGACGGCCAAGCCGCCGTCGCTGGTGTTCGAAGACCTCACGCTGGGCCAGCGCGTGCTGCGCGATCTGGTGTGCGCCGACACGCAGAGCATCCAGGTCGACTCGCGCGAAAACTACGTCAAGCTGCGCGCCTTCGCCGAGGAATACATGCCGCAGCTGACCAAGCTGCTTGAGCATTACACCGGCGAGCGGCCGCTGTTCGAGCTGCACAGCGTCGAAGAGGAAATCGAAAAGGCGCTGGCGCGCCGCGTCGACCTGAAGTCGGGCGGCTACCTGATCTTCGACCAGACCGAAGCGATGACTACCATCGACGTGAATACCGGCGGCTTCGTCGGTTCGCGCAACTTCGATGAAACCATCTTCAAGACCAATCTCGAAGCGGCTCATCAGATCGCGCGCCACCTGCGGCTGCGCAATCTGGGCGGCATCATCCTGATCGATTTCATCGACATGGAAAACGACGAGCACCGCACACAGGTGCTGGCCGAGCTGAACAAGGCGCTGTCGCGCGACCACACCAAGATTTCGGTCAGCGGCTTCACCTCGCTCGGCCTGGTCGAAATGACGCGCAAGCGCACCCGCGAATCGATCGCGCATGTTCTGTGCGAAGCCTGTCCGACCTGTGGCGGCCGCGGTGAGGTCAAGACCGCGCAGACCATGAGTTTCGACATCCTGCGCGAGCTGCTGCGCGAAGCGCGCCAGTTCAGCGCGAAGGAATTCCGCATCCTCGCCCACCCCAAGGTGGTCGATCTTTTCCTCGAAGAGGAGTCGCAGGCGCTGGCCATGCTGTCCGACTTCATCGGCAAGCCGATCTCGCTGCACGCCGAATCGAGCTATTCGCAGGAGCAGTTCGACATCGTGCTGCTGTAGGGCGCCTCACTCCACCCGCCTCCCCGCACCGGCACCGGTTTGAAAAACCGATGCCGGCGGGCTAAGCTGCCACGGCAATCACCTTGTCGTAAGCGGGGTGCGGAGACGATCCGCTTCGTGGCCGGCCCCTTTGCCCACCATTCGTGCAGGGGGTATTCATGGTTTCCGGTCCGGTCTTCATTCCCGACAAGTTTCCTGATCTGCGGACATGCGCCCGCAACCGCTGGAGCAACGGCGTAGACGTCGTGCAGGCCATGTCGTCCATGCGGGTGCTGTCTGCCTGCAGCGACGGCGGCGACGGCTGCTATGTCATCAGTTCCCGATTCCCGCAGACCTCAGTGGCCGACCTCTGGCTGCATCACGTCAGCGGCAGCGGACAGGTGCAGGCGTCGGTGCAGATCCAGCCGGCGCTTGTCGTGTCGTACTTCAGTGCGGCGGTGGTACCCGCGCCGGCCGGCTCCTGCATCGTGGCTTTCGCGCCGCCGGCCTTTGGCGCAGCGCTGCTGGCGCAGCGATACGATGCCCTGTGTGCGCCGGTCTGGGCGCAACCGGTTCGCGTCGTGCCATCGGCCGGCGGGTTTACCGGGCTGGATGCGATCAGCGATGGCGCGGGCGGTGTCATCCTGGCGGTGAATTCCGCCAGCCCGACCGGCGGAGGCGGCCTCCAGGTGCTGGCACAGCGCATCGATGCAAGCGGTGCGCTGCAGTGGAGCGCGGGCGGTGTCGCGGTGTCCGGGCCGCGGGCGCCGGGCGGTCGCGCACAGCCTGCGCTGACCCTCGCCGGCAACCGCATCGGCGTCGTCTGGATGGATCCCAGTCCGTACGGCCCGAGCCCGATCACGGGGGCCTGGCTGGACCTGTCCGGCAACGTCACCACCGGGCCGTTTGCGATCGGCGTCGGTGTTGATTGGCGGCACGACGCCGCGCCGCGCCGCCTGGTCGCCGATCCGGCGGGTGCGATGTATGTCGCGTTCAGCCCCGACCCGGTGACGGCACCCGTGCAGGTCATGCGCTTCGAAGCCGACACCGGCGTGCCGGCATGGACCCGGGTCGCGGTGGCGCTGTCGCATCCGATGGCCTATTCGATCGCCGCCGATGGCGCGGGCGGCTTCCTGCTTGCGGCCGTGGATGCCGGCGGCGCGGTCAGCGTCGACCGGGTCGATGCGACCAATATTTCGCACTGGCGCTACACCGCCGCGCGTGCCTTCGCCACGGTTCCGGTCGCCGCACTGGCGTCGCAGCCGCTGTTCAACCATGCGCGCCTGGTCACCGTGACCGCACGCGACAGCGGCGGCGCGATGGTCACGTTCGAAGACCACAACGGCACCACGCCGCGCGTGATGTCCTGGTGCTGCAACGAAAAGGGCGTGCCCGCGACGAGCGGCGCGATCGTTGCGGTGGGCGGTGGAATGGGTCGTCAATCCGCTGCGGTGGCCGTCCGGTCGGCCAATGACACGACGGTCGTGGTGTGGCAGGAAGGCAGCGGCGCCAACGGCACGCTGGTGGGTGCCCAGAAGCTCGGCTGCTGCCCGCCCGACGTACCGCCCGGCCGCCTGCTCGTGCCGCCTCTCCGGTTGCCGTGCGCCATCCCCATCGATTTTCCGTTGCAACCCTTCGGCGGCAAATTCCCGCTGCCGCCATTCGGCGGCCTGCGCCTGCTGCTCACCTGCGGCAGCCGTGGCTGGCGCGGCGGCGTCCTGCCGCTGCCCAGTCTGTACGGCGCGCCCGGCATCGACCTTCCGGGCAGTTTCGGCGTGCGTGGCGTGCCTGCTCCGGACTGGACCCGGATGACCTTCCGCGGCTTGCCGCCTGACCTGCGCATCGAACTTCACACGCACAAGCGCGAGCGGGTCGCCGTGGCCGAAGCGCTGCCCGATGTCGAAGGCGATCTGCTGCAGTCGCTCACCTTCGTACCGTCGGCCAGAACCAGCTACCTGCTGGTGTTCCTGGTCCGCAGCAAGAACGTCGATGTGATCGACCTGCCCATCGGCGTGCAGGTGGAACACGGCCTCGGCAAGCCCCCGCGCCTCGATGGCCCGGATGTGGGCGACGGCAAGGCCGGCCGCGACAAGGTGGCGACGAAGAAGAAGGCGGCGAACGACGAGAAGGCGGGCAAGGGGAAGGCGGGCAGGAAAAAGAGCTGAGGTGCGGCCGGAAACCGCTGCCTGCGGACGCTGCCTTTGCCGGTCGCGCGTTCGACAGTCGGGCATCCGGCCACCTCGCGAAGCGCTGCTTGGTCGGTCCGTCATGCCGCTGCCTGTCCAGGCTCGGCTGCCCCATGCGTGACAGACGGTGACCGATTCCCCCGTGCAATGGCTGACGGCGGGGCGTGTTTTGTGGTTTGATCGGGTTCGCGCTCGAAACACTGACAGAACTTGGTTGCCATGGGACTCAAGGACCGCATCGTTGCCATCAAGCAGGAACTGATGGCGCTCGCCGTTGCTGCGAAGGACACGCGGACGCCGCGCATGGCTAAGGTGCTGCTGCTGTTCCTGCTCGCCTACGCGGCCAGTCCGATCGATCTGATTCCCGACTTCATCCCGGTGCTCGGCCTGCTCGACGAGGTCATCCTGCTGCCGATCGGCGTCTGGATCGTGGTCGGCATGATTCCGCCGGACGTGATGGAAGCGGCGCGGGCGCGGGCGCGCGAGGGCAAGCTGCCGGCCAACTGGATCGCCGGCGTGATCGTGCTGCTGCTGTGGGCGGCCAGCATCGCGGCCATCGCATGGTGGTGGATGAATTATCAGGACGCCGGTCAGGCCGGTCGCTGAGCGGCAGCCGATCCGCGCTTTCCGCCTTCCGTTTGCTGCCGTGGCCCACCGACGGGCGATGGCCTTACTCCCCGGGTGTCAATCTTTTACAATCCGGCGTCGCCATGTCCGCAGGTCGCACGCGGGTGGGTGATGCGCGTACCGGGAACGCGCTGCGAATCACCCACACCTGACCGAAAGGCCTTGCGAAGATGGGACTCAGACTCAAGTTCAACCTGGTGCTGATCGGCGTGTTCGCGATCGGTCTGGCGGCCTGCGCCGCGTTGTCGCACCAGCTGCTGCACGACAACGCACGCGCCGAGGTCGAGCGCAATGCGCGGCTGATGATGGAAACGGCGCTCGCCATTCGCGCCTACACGGTCAGCCAGATCAAGCCGCACCTTGATCCGCTGCTGTCCGAACGCTTCCTGCCGCAGACCGTGCCGGCCTATGCGGCGACCGAAACGATCAACGAGCTGCGCAAGAACCACCCCGAGTATGCCTACAAGGAAGCGACGCTGAACCCGACCAATCCGCGCGACCGCGCGTCGGACTGGGAAACGGACATCGTCACCAGCTTCCGCAACGCCGAGGACACGAAGGAGCTGACCGGGGTGCGCGAAACGCCGACCGGTCGCCACATGTACATCGCGCGGCCGATCCGCATCACCAATCCGGCCTGTCTGGCCTGCCACAACACGGCCGCCACGGCGCCGCCGACGATGGTCAAGGTGTATGGCGAGGCGAACGGCTTCGGCTGGAAGCTGAATGAAATCATCGGTGCACAGGTGGTGTCGGTGCCGATGACGCTGCCGGTGACCAATGCCGACCGCGCCTTCAACACCTTCATGCTGTCGCTGCTCGGCGTGTTCGTGTTCGTCATGGTGGTGCTCAACCTGATGCTCGAATGGCTGATCATCCGCCCGGTGGCGCGGCTGTCGGCCGCGGCCGACCAGATCAGCACCGGCGACTTTTCGGTGCCCGAGTTCCGCGATTCCGGCAAGGACGAAGTGTCGGTGCTCGGTGCGTCCTTCAACCGCATGCGGCGCAGCCTTGAAACGGCGATGCGCATGATAGACAGCTGACCGTGACGACCGGTCTGCCGCCGTCGAACGCCGGGGACGACGAGCCGTTCACCGAAGACAGCGTGAACGCCGAAGTGCTGGCGGGCAGCGGCTTCCTGCCGACCGCCAACGCCAGCCCGGGCGCACTGCCGGCCGGCTGGGCGCTGAACGAATACCGCATCGAATCGCTGCTCGGTGGCGGCGGCTTCGGCCTGACCTATCTGGCGCACGACACGCTGCTCGACTGCAAGGTCGCCATCAAGGAGTTCCTGCCGACCGACATCGCGATCCGCGGCGACGGCCAGCGCGTGCTGCCGCGCAGCGGTCCGGCGGTCGAAATGTTCGAACAGGGCCTGCGCCGCTTCCTCGACGAGTCGCGTGCGCTGGCCAATTTCCGTCACCCGCACATCGTGCGCGTCAGCCGCTTCTTCGAGGCGAACGGCAGCGCCTACATGGTGATGGACTACGAGCGGGGCCGGCCGCTGAACCAGTGGGTGCGCGAGCGCAGCGCGCGCATCGACCGCGCCACATTGCTGGCCATCGTGCGGCCGCTGCTCGAAGGCCTGCAGGTGATCCACGACGGCGGCTTCCTGCATCGCGACATCAAGCCGCCCAATATCTGCATCCGCGACGACGGTGCGCCGGTGCTGCTCGATTTCGGCGCCGCCCGCCGCTATCACGACACCGAACACACGCTGACCGCCATCGTCACGCCCGGCTTTGCGCCCTTCGAGCAGTACCACTCGCATGGCAATCAGGGGCCGTGGACCGACATCTATTCGCTGTCGGCCGTCATGTACTGGCTGGTCACCGGCCAGCGGCCGGTCGAATCGGCCGCGCGCATCCAGAACGACCCGCTGATTCCCGCGTCGCGGCTGGCCGACGCGTCGGTGTTCGGCGCCTCGCTGCTGCGCGCCATCGACTGGGGGCTGGAGCCGCACGATTCGAAGCGACCACGCAGCATCGCCGACTTCCGCCGCGTATTCACCGCGGCGCCGGCCACGGCGCGCGGCCCGCTGGCGGCCGGCGCGGCCTCGGGGCCGGCCGCCGCGCCGGTGCGCGCGATCGGTGCGTCGGAAGAGCGGCGCACCATTGTGTGCAGCGTGCTGTATGCGCAGATCGGCGACAGCCAGCGGCTGGACACCGCGCAGCGGCTGGCCTGCAAGTCGGAGCTCGACGACGCGCTGGCGCGCGCCGCGCGCTCGGTCGACGCCGACAGCCGGCTCATCCTCGACACGCCGGACGGCACTGCGCTGTGTCTGCTCGGCCAGCCGGAAGACGCCTGCGTCGTCGCCCAGCATCTGCGCAAGCTCGACTTCGCCGATGACGGCGGCCCGACCGGCCAGGGTCTGAAGCAGGGCATCAATCTGGGTCCGGTGCGCGTGTCGCGCTCCGGCAGCGGTGCGCTCGACCTGCATGGCGACGGTCTGGATGCGGCGCGCGCGCTGGCCGGACTGGCGCATGCCGGTCAGGTGCTGGTGTCGCGCGCTTACTACGAAACCGTATCGGCGCTGGGCAGCGGCGCGCCGGACGGCCTGCACATCACCGGCCAGCGGGTCGAGATCGCGTCGCGCAGCCAGGAGGTGTTCGAACTCGACAGCCGCAGCGGCATCACGCGGCGCACCGACCTCGCGCAGCCGGTGCTGGCGCCCGACGCGCTGACGCCGCTGCTCGAAGCGCTGCTGGCGCGCCACATCGGGCCGATGGCGCGCGTGCTGGTCACGCGCATCGCGCCCCACTCCACGTCGGCGCCGCAGCTGATCGAACAGCTTGCGGCGCACATTCCGAACGACGCGCAGCGCGCCGGCTTCCTGATCGAGGCGAAGCGCCACGTCGTGCAGACCGGCGCGACCACGTCGCGCGCATCGCAGTCGATGTCCGGTGCCGCGGCTTCGGGCGCGATGTCGACCTCGCGCAGCAGCCTGCCGCCGACCGGCACGTCGAGCCGTTACGTGTCGTCTGCGCCGCGGCTGCTCGACGACACGGTGATCGCCGACATCGAGCGCCGGCTGGCCAGGCTGATCGGCCCGGTGGCGCGCATCCTGGTCGGCCGCGCGCTCAAGCGCACCAGCACCGAACAGGCGCTGCTGGAAGAGCTGGCGCGCGACATTCCCGACCCGGTGCAGCGCGCGGCGTTCGTCGCGGGCAAATAGCGGTGGCGAAACTTTCACGCTGTCCGCACTGCGGACAGGACACGATTGCGCGTCTGGTCAAGCTGATGGCCCGCGCCAGGGCGCCGGCCATCTGTCCGGCCTGCGGCGGACGCTCATGTACCGGCATCACGCCGCTGTCGCTGTTGTCCTTCTTCGTGCTGATTCTGGTGTGCGGAACGCTGCTGCGTGCCGCCGGCCGCCTGGGCAACCGGTGGACGCTGCTGGGCGTGCTGGCGCTGTTCATCGGCGGCTTCCTGTACATCAGCTTCCACACCGGACTGGTGAAGCTGGAGCGCTACCCGATGCAGCGCAATATCGCCATCGCTGTCGTGGCGCTGCTGGCGGTCGGCTTTTCGTGGTGGTGGTTCAGCCGCGGCACCGCAGGCTGACGAGCAATCGCGCGCGGCCGCGTTACTCGAGCAACGCGTTCACCACGGCCATTTCCTCTTCGCCGAGCTGACCGGCGGCCGCCTTCAGCCTGAGCTGCGCGATCATGGTGTCGTACTGCGCCTTCGCCAGATCGCGCCGCGTGACGTACAGCTGCTGCTGCGCGTTGAGCACATCGATATTGATGCGCACGCCGACTTCGTACCCCAGCTTGTTCGAATCCAGCGCGGACTGCGACGACACCTGCGCAGCGCGCAGGGCCGCCGTCTGCGCGATGCCATTGGCAACGCCGAGATAGGCCTGACGTGCCTGCAGTGCGGCGTTGCGCCGCGCCAGATCGACCTCGGCGCGCGCCCGGTCAAGCAGATAGGCCGATTCGCGCACGCGCGATTCCTGACCGAAGCCCTGGAAGATCGGCACCGACACCTGCACGCCGACAGTACCGGTTTCGGTTTGGTTCGAGATCGGGTTGCCGGCGAAGGTGACCACCGTCTTGTTCTGGCCGTAGGTCGCGACCAGATCGACGCTCGGATAGTGGCCGGCGCGCTGGCGCTCGATTTCGCGCGCTGCGATCTCCTGGTTCGCAAGCTGGGTCAGCACCGCGAGACCATCGGTCTGCGCGCGCTCCACCCAGTCGTCCATGCGCGCCGGTTCCGGCATCGCGAACGTGACATCGCTGCGCATCCGGCGCAGCTCGGCCGAGGTGCCGCCGGTGATCAGCGACAGCGCGTGGCGCTTCACCTCGATGTCGCTCGCCGCCGCGATGCCCTGAGCGTTCGCCAGATCGAAGCGCGACTGCGCTTCATGCACATCGGTGATGGTGACCGTGCCCACTTCGAAGCTCTTGCGCGCCAGCGCGAGCTGCTGCGAGGCAGCGTCCTTCTGGGCCTCGATCGACGCCAGCACGTCGTGCGCGTACAGCAGGTCGAAGTAGGCCTGGGCGGCGCGCAGCAGCACGTCCTGCCGCGCCTGCGCCAGCTGCGCCTCGGCGGCGGCGACCTGCAGCTTGCCCTGTTCGAACTGCACCCAGTTGGCCCAGCGGAACAGCGGCTGCGTCAGCTGGAAGTTGAAGTTGTGCGAGTTGTGCTGCGAGGCGGCATTGACCGGCTGCTTCACCGTCACGTCATTCCATTGCGTGGTGCCGCTGGCGGTCAGGCTGGGCAGCAGGCCGGCGCGCGCCTGCGGCAGCTTTTCCGAGGTCGCCAGGCTTTGCGCACGGGCCGACTGGTACTGCGCATCGTTGGCCAGCGCGGCGCGCGCCACCGCCATCAGATCGTCGGCCGCATGCACCGCAGGCGTGCATGCGAAGCACGTCGACAGCGCAGCCGACAGCAGGGCATGCATCGACCGACGCCGCAGCAGGGTCATTGCATCAGTACCGCGCCATCGACGGATCGACCTGCAGTGCCCAGGCGTCGACCCCGCCGGCCAGGTTGTAAACCTCGCCGAAACCATTGCGCTCGAGAAAGATCGCCACCTGCATCGAGCGTCCGCCGTGGTGGCAGATGCACACCAGCGGTTGCGCCGGATCGAGTGCATCGAGGCGTGACGGGATGGTGCCCATCGGAATGTGCTGGCTGCCTTCGACCCGGCAGATCGCCCACTCGTGTGCCTCGCGCACATCGAGCAACTGCGGCTTTTCGCCCTGCGGTTCGGCCAGCCACGCAGCCAGTTCGGCCACCGTCATCTGCTTCATCGACGGCGTCTCAGAACACGAAACGCTGGGCGCCGCGCGCATTGCGCAGCGTCGGCAACAGCGTTTCGAAGAGGATTTCCTGCGTCTGGCTGCCGTCGGCGTTCAGCGTCACCAGCGTCGCGTTCATCAGCGGCGCTTCGCCGATGAAGGCGATCAGCCGGCCGCCCGGGCGCAGTTGCGCGACCAGTTCCTGCGGCAGTACCGGCAGGCCGCCGGACACCAGGATGACGTCGTACGGCGCATGCACCGGCCAGCCCTGCGCCGCATCGCCGACTTCGACGCGCACGTTCAGCGCACCGGAGGCGATCAGGTTTTCGCGCGCGCGCTCGGCGAGCGCCGGTTCGATTTCGACGGTCGTCACCTGACTGGCGCGTGCGCCGAGCAGTGCGGCCATGTAGCCGGAGCCGGTGCCGATCTCGAGCGCCGTGTCGGTGCTGCGCACATGCAGTTCCTGCAGCACGCGGGCTTCGATCTTCGGCTCCAGCATTTCCGCGCCATGGCCGAGCGGAATCGGCGTATCGACGAAGGCCAGGTCGCGCAACGCGGCCGGCACGAAGTTTTCACGTCGGACGACGAACAGCAGGTCAAGAATGTCCTGATCCAGCACGTCCCACGGCCGGATCTGCTGTTCCACCATATTGAAGCGAGCCTGCTCGATATCCATTGTTTCCATCCCCTCGGTCAAGCCGTGATTGTAGCCTGCTGCGCTGCGTCAGCGACCCGGCGCAGCAGCACGCTGCGCCGCATGCACGCGATGTACAGCGCCGGCATCACGAACAGCGTGAGCACCGTTGCCACGCCCAGTCCCCACACGATGGCGCCGGCCACCGGTCCCCACAGCATCGAATAGCCGCCGATGCCGGCGGCCAGCGAAAACAGGCCGCCGACCGTCGTGCTGGTCGTGATGATGATGGGCACGACGCGCCGGCGCGCCGCGTAGATCGCCGCGTGCATCACGCCCATGCCGGCCTTCAGACGCTCGTTGGCAGCGTCGATCAGCACGATGGCTGAATTGACGACTATGCCGGTCAGCGCGATCACGCCGTACAGCGTGTAGAGCGACAGCGGCGACCCGCTGACCAGCAGGCCGACCGCCACCCCGGTGAACGCCAGCGGCACGGTGGCCAGAATCATCATCGGCTGCCAGTAGCTGCGGAACTGCGCGGCGAGGATGAGGTAGATCAGTCCGACGCCGAGCAGGAACAGCACCTTCATCGCGTCCAGGCTTTCCTGCACGTCTTCCAGCTCGCCGGAAAAGTCGAGATCGGTGCGCGGAAAGCGGGTGCGCTGGGCTTCCCAGGCGGCGCGCACCGACTCGGCGACCCCGATGGAATTGAGCTTCTCCGTGTCGAGGTTGGCTTCCAGCGTGATGGTGCGGCGCAGGTTGTAATGCTTGATGACGCCCGGGCCGCGCGTCGATTCACTGCCGACCAGCGCACGCAGCGTGGTGGCACCGCCGCCGGGCAGTGCGATCGGGGCATCGAGCACGCGCATCACGTCGTCGTCGGTCACGCCGGCGGCCGCGACGCGCACCTCCAGCTTGGCGCCCTGATCGCGGGTGATGGCGACGATTTCGCCCTCGACCTGCAGGCGTACCGCGCGCGCCACCTGCGATGCGCTGAGCCCTGCGTCGCGCAGCGCGTCGCGGTCCAGCCGCAGTGCCAGCTGCGGGCGGCCCGGCGTGTCGTCGTCGGTGATGTCGCGCGTGCCGTCCATCGATTCGAGGATGCGCCGAACCTCGGCGGTGGCGGCGCGCAGCTCGGTCAGGTCGTCGCCGCGCACGCGGATCTTGACCGGCTTCTGCACCGGCGGCCCGCCCGACAGCTGGGTGAAGCTGATCGTGCCGGGGCCGGGCAGGGCGGTGACGGCGGCGCGCATGCCTTCGACCATGTCACCGACTTCGCGTCCGTCTTCGGCACGTGGCAGCAGCGCGACCACCACCTGACCGTAGGAATCGCCGAACAGGGCTTCGGCGTCGGTGAACTTGGCGCCGGCGATCGACGCGATGCGCCTCGCCTCGCCGTCCTGCATCTGCCGGCGCACTTCCGCTTCGAGCTGTTCGACCCGCGCCAGGGTGGCGCCGATCGGGCTGCCGGCGGGCATGTCGACATTGACGTAGAAGATGCGCATCGGGTCGAAGGCGAAGAACTGCACCCGGATCAGGCCGGTCGCCGCCGCGCCGAGGGCGCCGGCGATCAGCGACGCCACGATCAGACACAGTACGATCCAGTGGCGCACCGCCCAGGCGAGCGCCTGCGCGTAGCGGTGGCGCAGCACGCGCGTGAAGGCGATGCGCGCGCGCTGTTCGCGGCCGGGCGTCCGTGCCACCGGTCCGAGCGACAGCACGTGCGCCGGCAGCATCCAGAACGCCTCGATCAGGCTGATCGCAAGCGCCAGCGACACGACGAATGGAATGACGAACATGAAGTCGCCGACGATGCCGGGCAGCAGCATCAGCGGCAGGAAGGCGGCCATCGTCGTGGCGACCGAGGCGACGACCGGCGTCCACACCTCGCGCACGCCGTCGGCGACCGCCTCGATCGGCGAGGCGCCACGCTGCAGCCGGTAGTAGATCGCCTCGACCACCACCACGGCATCGTCCACCAGCATGCCGAGCGCGATCACCACGCCCAGCAGCACCGAAATGTTCAGCGTGTCGCCGGTGGCCGACAGCACGGCGAAAGTGCCGGCGAGCGAGAACGGCACGCCGAGCCCGACCAGCAGTGCGATGCGCGTGCCGAGAAAGATCCAGCAAAGACCGATGACGATGAGCAGGCCGTACAGCGCGTTCCATTCCATGATGGAAATGGCTTCGCGCGTCGGCACCGTCTGGTCGTCCATCAGTTCGAGCTTCAGACCCTGCTGCGCCAGCACCCCGTTCTTGCGCTCGACGTAGTCGTTGATGCGCTCCACCATCGCCAGCGTGTTCACGCCGGCCTTCTTGCTGACCGAAAACAGCACGCTGGCCTGTCCGCCGGATGACACCATCTGGGTCGGCCGGGCACGCGCCCGCACCACGCCCGCCACCTCGTCGAGCTTCACCATCGCGCCACCGCGGACCGACGCGGCGACGCCGACATCGGCCAGCCACGCCGGATCGGCGTCCTGACCGACCACGCGCACCAGCCATTCCTGCTCGCCGGCGCGCTGCCGGCCGGCAAACACATCGCGGAACCAGCCGGCCACGCCATCGGCGATGTCGGTCGGCAGCAGGCCGCGCGCCTGCGCCGCCTGCGCCGAGTATTCGATGCGCAGTTCCGGGTCGTGCAGGCCGAGCGCGAACACGCGGTCGACGCCGCGCATGCGTTCCAGATCGGTGCGCAGTTCGCGCCCGATGGCGCGCAGCACCTCGTCATCCGCCTGACCGGTCAGCAGCACCTGTGCGGTCGGAAACCCGTTCGAACTGGTCACCTCGATGATCTGCGGTTCCTTCGCCTCGACCGGCAGTTCGGCCCGCGCCTTGTTCTGGATCTCGCGCCGCAGGTCATTGATGCGCTTGTCGAACACCGCCGGCTCGATGTCGTCGAAACGCACCAGGATGCCGGCCAGTCCGTCGCGCGCCGCCGACGAAATGAAGCGGATGTCGGACACGTTCTTGATCGCATCCTCGAGCGGCTGCAGCACCCGCTTCTCGACGTCTTCCGGCGACGCGCCGGGCAGGGCGGCGGTGATCTGCACCCAGTTGAAATTGATTTCCGGGTCCTGCTCGCGCGGCAGCCCGAGGTAGCTGATCAGGCCGAGCAGCAGCACCACGACGAAGGTGATGTTGGCCAGCGGATGATTGCTGATGAAACGCGCGTAGGCGCTCATGGCATTTTCTGTCCGTCGCGCAGGCTGTTGCGGCCGTCGGTTGCGATGCGCGCATCGGCGGGCAGGGTGCTTGCCGCGGGACGGCCTTCCTGTGCCCCCGGCAGTTCGACGAAGCGGGCGACGCCGTCGCGCAGCACGAATACGCCGAGCAGGCTGCCGCCGTTGCTGGCGTCGCGCCGGGTCACCAGTTCGGCCGGTACGTGCGGCGCCGGATCGGTCCAGGCGAGACGGCCTTCGGCCCCCGCCGGCGCACGCGTGCCGGTGAAGGCGGCGCGCACCTCATGCGTGCGGCTGGCGTCGTCGATGGCCGGCGACACGCGGGCGATGCGCACCGCGCTGCGTCCGGCCGGCGACACGAACTCGACCGACTTCGCGGCGCGCAGCGACGCCAGGTCGCGCGGCGCCACGCGGGCGCTCACCTCGACCCGCGTCGCATCCTCGAGCGTCATCAGCACCATGCCGGCACCGGCCAGCGAACCGGCCGACGCCTCCCGCGTGCGCACGATGGCGTCGTAGGGCGCGCGCAGCACGCACTTGTCCAGATTGCGCTGTGCGAGATCGACCGCATTGGCCGCCACCGACACGTCGGCGCGCACCACTTCGACTTCGGTTTCACGCTGGGTCAGCGCCTCGGGCGACACGAAGTTCTGTGCCTGCAGCGCGCGCGTGCGGCGCAATTGCGCGTCGGCCTGCGCCAGACGCGCCTCGGCCGCCTTGAGTTGCGCCCGCGCGCGCTCCAGCGCGAGCTGGTAGTCACGCGTGTCCAGCCGCACCAGCACCTGCCCCTTGCTCACCCGCTCGCCCGGGTCGGCATGCGTCGATGCCACGCGGGCACTCACTTCGGCCGCGAGCTGGGTGCGGTTCAACGCCACCGCCTGCGCCGGCGCGTCGCGTCCGGGGTAGGTCGCGACCTCGGAAAAGGGCTTGAAGGCGATCGTGGGCGAGGGCGCAGCCGCGGTCTGCGCATGGCTGGCGCAGGCGGCAAAGCCGAGGCAGAACGCGGCGGCGCGCGCGGCCTGCCGGTGCAAGTCAGTCATGTTCGAGCGCCCGGATGACGAATTCGATGGAAGCGGCGATGTCGGTCGATTCCGCCTGCGCGGCCGCCGACGGGTCATCGGCGGGCACAGCGTGATCGACACAGCCGAAGGAATGTTTCATCAGCACGCGCAGCAGCAGCGGTGCCATGACGGCCTGCACCGTGCAGGGGTCGCCGGCCACGCGGAACTCGCCGCGCGCATGGCCGTAATCGATGGCGCGCCGGATCAGCGCGCAGCCGCGTGCCATCACTTCGCGGTGGTAGAGCTCGGCGATGTCCGGGAAGTTGCGTGCTTCGGCCACCATCAGCTTGGGCAGCCCGCCCAGCCGCGTGGCGCCGATCAGTCGCCACCAGCCCCACAGCAGCTCGCGCATCAGATCGGCACCGCTGCCGCGATGGCTGTCCAGCAGCGCTTCGCCGCCGGCGAGGGCCGGCACCAGTCCCTGGCGCACGACGGCGGCGAACAGTGCGGCCTTGGAATCGAAATACAGATAGAGCGTGCCTTTCGATACGCCGGCGGCGAGCGCCACGTCTTCGAGGCGGGTCGCCGCGTAACCCTTTTCGACGAACAGGTCGAGCGCACACGCCACCAGCGTGGCCGGGTCGACCAGTGCCGGGCGGCCGCGCCGGACCAGCGGGTGCGCGTCGGCAGCGTGCACATCGGTGGCGTGCGGAACGGGAAGCAGGGGCGAGTGCTCTGACATGGGGTGACGCGCTTTTAATGACTGAATGTTCAGTTAATAACCGGGTCGCGTCAATACGAGATGGCATGCCCTGCGTGCCGACCGGGCGTGGCATCATCGCGCCCTCGCTGACCTACCCGGCCGGCAGACCCGCGGACCGGTCACCCTCCGGTCCGCCACCCAGGAGATTCTGACGATGGCAATCCCGGATCAGGCCGCACTGCAGCGCACGCCTTTTTACGACCTTCACCTTGCCGCCGGCGCGAAGATGGTGCCGTTCGCCGGCTGGTCGATGCCGATCCAGTACGCGCCGGGCATCCTTCAGGAACACCTGCATACGCGCAGCCAGGCCGGGCTGTTCGATGTGTCGCACATGGGGCAGATAGACGTCACCGGCAGTGGCGCCTGCGCCTGGCTGGAATCGCTGACCACCGCCGATCTGGCCGGGTTGGCGCCCGGCCGGCAGACCTATTCGCTGCTGCCCAACACGGCCGGCGGCCTCATCGACGACCTGATGATCCAGCGGCTGGGCGACGGCTTTCACGTGGTGTGCAACGCCTCGCGCTGCGCCGACGTGCTGGCCTGGCTCGCGGCGCATCCGCCGGGTGCAGATTGCAGTTACGCGCTGCGCGAAGACCTTGCGCTGCTCGCGCTGCAGGGTCCGCTGGCCGAAAGCGTGCTGCAGCCGCTGGTCGACGTGGCCGGCATGCGCTTTCTGGATGTGCGCACCGCGTCGTCCGGCGGTGTGGCGCTGCGCATCAGCCGCAGCGGCTACACCGGCGAGGACGGCTTCGAAATTTCGTTGCCCGCCGGCTCGGCCGCCGCGTTTGCGCAGCGCCTGCTCGACCACGAAAGCGT
Organism: Methyloversatilis sp.; assembly: GCA_016791045.1. GTDB lineage: Bacteria > Pseudomonadota > Gammaproteobacteria > Burkholderiales > Rhodocyclaceae > Methyloversatilis. The sequence goes on from JAEUNO010000020.1 coordinate 178,909, forward strand.
GCGCTGGACCGGACTGGGCGCGCGCGACACGTTGCGCCTGGAAGCGGGCATGTGCCTGTACGGCAATGACATCGACGACACGACGACGCCGGTATCGGCCTCCATCGGTTGGGCGGTGGGCGCAGCGCGCCGCGCAGGTGGCGCGCGCGCGGGTGGCTTTCCCGGTGCGGCCGTCGTGCTCGGTGAATTCCAGGAACCGCCGGCACGCGTGCGCGTCGGACTGTTGCCGGATGGCCGCGCGCCGCAGCGCGCCGGCACGAAGCTGCTCGGCGCCGACGGCCGCGAAGTCGGCGTCATCACCAGCGGCAACCACAGTCCGACGCTGGGTCGGCCGGTTGCCATGGGCTATCTCGACCGGGCGGTGAAACTGTCCGGCGAAGCGCTGCACATCGATTCGCGCGGACAGTCGGTGTCCGTTTCCCTCACCTCCATGCCCTTCGTACCCAACCGCTACCAACGCTGAACCGCCACACTGCCCCATATTGCCCACTCGACTCCGGTCAACGCCCTTCACGGGGGGCGGCGACCGGTACCTTCAGACAGGGACTGCCAAAAGCGGCCCGGAAAGGACTGTTGAACATGACCAAACGCCCCACCCTCGAAGCGCTGGAAGACCGCGGAGATTTCATCCGCCGCCACATCGGCCCGGACGAACGCGACCTCGCCGTCATGCTGGCGGCACTCGATGTCGCCAGTCTGGACGAACTGATCGCCCAGACCATTCCGTACGACATCCTGTCGGACACGCCGCTGAACCTGCCGCCGCCGCGCTCCGAGCGCGTCGTCGATGACGCGCTGCGTCGCATGTTCGCGCGCAACGAACTGCACACCAGCCTGATCGGCATGGGCTACCACGACACCATCACGCCCAATGTCATCAAGCGCAACGTGCTCGAAAACCCGGGCTGGTACACCGCCTACACGCCCTACCAGGCCGAGATTTCGCAGGGCCGGCTGGAGGCGCTGCTGAACTTCCAGCAGATGGTGATCGACCTGACCGGCCTGCCGGTGGCCAATGCCTCGCTGCTCGACGAGGCGACCGCGGCGGCCGAGGCGATGACGATGGCGCACCGCATTTCGAAGGTGAAGTCGGCGCGTTTCATCGTCGATGCCGACACCCACCCGCAGACGCTCGCCGTGGTGCGCACACGCGCCGAGCCGCTGGGCATCGAGGTGGTGGTGTGCGATCCGTGGGCCGGCGTCGAGGGCGACTACTTCGGCGTGCTGGCGAGCTACCCCGGTTCGAGCGGCCGGCTGCGCGATCCGGAACCCGTGATCGCCGCCGCCCGCGCGGCCGGCGCGCTGTCGGCCATCGCGGCCGATCCGCTGGCACTGGTGCTGCTGAAGGAGCCGGGCGCGATGGGCGCCGCCGGGATGGGCGCGGACATCGTGCTCGGCAGCGCGCAGCGCTTCGGCGTGCCGATGGGATACGGCGGCCCGCATGCCGCCTTCTTCGCCTGCCGCGACGAACACAAGCGGCAGATGCCGGGGCGCATCATCGGCGTGTCGACTGACGCCCTCGGCCGGCCTGCGCTGCGCATGGCGCTGCAGACGCGCGAACAGCACATCCGGCGCGAAAAGGCGAACAGCAACATCTGCACCGCACAGGTGCTGCTGGCGGTGATCGCCGCGTTCTATGCGGTGTATCACGGCCCGAAAGGCCTGCGCACGATCGCCGACCGGGTGCACCGCATGGCGACCATCTTCGCGCTCGGTCTGCGCGAACTCGGATTCGACGTCGTGCATGACTGCTTCTTCGACACGGTGCAGGTGCGCGTGCCGGGGGTCGCACGCCGCATATCGGCGCGCGCCCGCGCCGCCGGCTTCAATCTGCACGTGATCGATGCCGACCACCTGTCAGCCACCTTCGACGAAACGTCGCGCCGCAGCGAGCTGAAGAACCTGCTGGCGGTGTTCGCGACGCGCGCCGATGCGCTGCTCGACCTGGCGCAGCTCGATGCGCGCGTCGTCGACTGCATTCCGGCGGCATTGCAGCGCGACAGCGCCATCCTGAGCCACCCGGTGTTCAACCGCTATCACTCCGAAACGGAAATGATGCGATACCTGCGCCGGCTGGCCACGCGCGACATCGCGCTCGACCGGGCGATGATTCCGCTCGGCTCGTGCACGATGAAGCTCAATTCGACCACCGAAATGACGCCGGTCACCTACCGGCTGTTCGCCGCACTGCATCCCTTCGTGCCGCTGGAACAGGCGCAGGGCTATCAGCAGCTGTTCGAGGAACTGGAAGAGCGGCTGTGTGAAATCACCGGCTTCGCCGCGATGTCGTTCCAGCCGAACGCCGGTTCGCAGGGCGAATATGCCGGCCTGCTGGTGATCCGAAAATACCACCGCACGCGCGGCGACCTGCATCGCAACGTGTGCCTGATCCCGGCGTCGGCGCACGGCACCAATCCGGCCAGCGCGGTGCTGGCCGGCATGGAGGTGGTCGTGGTCGCCTGCGATGCGCTGGGCAATATCGACGCCGCCGACCTGAAGGCAAAGGCTGAACAGCATGCTGACCGGCTGGCCGCGCTGATGATGACCTACCCGTCCACGCACGGGGTGTTCGAGGAAGGCGTGCGCGACATCTGCGCGCTCATCCACACGCACGGCGGTCAGGTCTACATGGATGGCGCCAACATGAACGCCATGGTCGGACTGGTGCGTCCGGGCGACATCGGCTTCGACGTGTGCCACCTGAACCTGCACAAGACCTTCTGCATTCCGCACGGCGGCGGCGGCCCCGGCATGGGGCCGATCGGCGTGGCGCCGCACCTCGCGCCCTTCCTGCCGGATCATCCGGTGGTGCAGGGCGTCAATCCGGTGGCCGGGGCGGACGGCACCATCGGCACGGTGTCGGCCGCACCGTGGGGCTCGGCCAGCATTCTGCCCATCGTGTGGGCCTACATCGCGCTGATGGGGGCGGCCGGCCTGCGCCGCGCCACCCAGGTCGCCATCCTGAACGCCAACTACATCGCGCACCGGCTGGCGCCGCACTACCCCATCCTGTACAGCGGCAAGCAGGGTCGCGTGGCGCACGAATGCATCATCGACCTGCGCGCCATCAAGGACGCCTGCGGCATCACGGTGGAGGATGTCGCCAAGCGGCTGATGGATTACGGCTTCCACGCGCCGACCGTGTCGTTCCCGGTGCCGGGCACGATGATGATCGAGCCGACCGAGAGCGAGAACCGCGCCGAGATCGACCGCTTCTGCGACGCGATGATCCACATCCGAGCCGAAATCGCCGATATCGAAGCCGGCCGCGCCGACCGCGAAGACAATCTGCTCAGGCACGCGCCGCACACCCACGAGCTGCTGATCGCCGATCAGTGGAACCGCCCCTACGGCCGCCGCGAAGCCTTCTTCCCGCACCCGTCGATCGACCGCGACAAGTACTGGCCGCCGGTCGCGCGCGTGGACAACGTCGCCGGTGACCGCAACCTCGTGTGCACCTGCCCGCCGATGTCGGAGTACGAGCGCGTGAGTTGAGCCATGATCGGGCGCCGCGACGTGTTCGACGGACCGAATCGCGAGCGCGGCTCGCTCCTGCAGAGATCGGTGCCTCGGCTGTAGGAGCGACCCGCGCTCGCGATCCGCGCGTCGATCATGCGCCATCCCATATTTGCTGGCTGGAACAGCACACGCAAGGAGTCCGGCATCGGTGTACGTGCCACAGTTGATTCGTGCACGAACGATTGTAAATTTCAGTGACGTGACAGTGCTGTAACACGTTTGCAATCTCCCCCTGTTGTCCTGACGGGCTACTGCGGCCGGACCGCCGGCCCGCTGACAACAGGAGAATCAATAATGGTCAGGAAGATTGCAGCCGCGGCGGTCGCGGCGCTGTTCGTGCCGGTCGTGCAGGCGGCCGGCTGGGAAAAACTGTGGACCTTCGAGCACGGCGCCGGTACCAGCGTCGCGGGCCAGACGTCGGAAATCCTCGCTTTCGACAGCCTGAACAACGAGCTGTGGGTGGCCGGGCTCAAGGGTGTGGACATCCTGAATGCCGCCACCGGCAGCTTCGTTCAGCACATCGACACCACCGCGTTCGGCGAACTGAACAGTGTGGCCATCCGCAACGGCGTGGCCGCCTTCGCCATCGCCGCGCCGATCAAGACCGACGCCGGCTCGGTGCTGACCTTCGACACCACCAGCCGCAGCTTCCAGCAGAGCTATCTGGTGGGCGCACTGCCCGACATGGTCACCTTCACCGCCGACGGCCGCATCATGACCGCCAACGAAGGCGAGCCGCTGGCCCGCCCGGGTTTCGCCACGATCGAGGCACGCGGCTCGATCAGCATCATCGACACCACGAAGGATTCGGTCACCACGCTGGGTTTCTCCGGCTATGACGGCACGACCGGCCTCGGCCGCATCGTGTCGCCGGGCGCGAAGCCCTCGATCGACTGGGAGCCGGAGTACATCGCGCTGTCGAAGGACGGTCAGTTCGCCATGGTGACGCTGCAGGAAGCCAATGCGGTCGCCAAGATCGACCTCATGTCGCAGCAGATCGTGTCGGTCACTTCGCTCGGCCTGAAGGATCACAGCCTGCCGGGCAACGAACTCGACACCACGGACCGCGACATCACCTCTCCCAGAACGTCGATCGCCGGCAACTACCGCAATGCGCCGGTGTTCGGCATGTACATGCCGGACGCGATCGCCTCGTACGCATCAGGTGGCAAGACCTATTACATCACCGCCAACGAGGGTGATTCGCGCAATCTGACAGATTTCGTCGATGGCGAATTCAACGAGGAAGTGCGCGTGGGCTCAAGCAGCTATGTGCTCGATCCGACGGCGTTCCCGGATGCCGCCGCGCTGAAGGCGGACAGCAATCTCGGCCGGCTGACGGTCACGACATCCGGTGGCGATCTGGATGGCGACGGCGATTACGATCAGATCCACGTGTTCGGCGGCCGCTCGTTCTCCATCCTCGACGAGAACGGCAACCAGGTGTTCGACAGCGGCAACCAGCTCGAAGCGCTGCTGTTCGCCGACCCGGCCCTGCGCGCGCTGATCGACGACGGCCGCAGCGACAACAAGGGCGTCGAGCCCGAAGGTGTCACGGTGCTCGAGCTGGGCGACCGCACGCTGGCCTTCATCGGCTTCGAACGCACGTTCGACAGCGTGATTGCGATCTACGACGTGACCAACCCGACCGCAGCCACTTTCGTCGATTTCATCGTCGATGCGGAATCGAACGCGGTGGAAGGCCTGACTGCGTACGAGTTCGGCGGCCGTTACTTCCTGGCCACGGCCAACGAAGGGACGGGCACGACCTCGCTGTTCTCGATCACGCCGGTGCCGGAACCCGAAACCTACGCCATGCTGCTGGCCGGTCTGGGCCTGATCGGTCTTGCCGCGCGCCGTCGTCGCGGCTGAAACGCGGCTGTCACACCTCGGCGCCCGGGCTTGAGCAAGGTCAAGCCCGGGTGGCGGGCGGGCGGTTAAGGTGGCGCAGCCCATCTGCCGCCACCCGTCCCCTGCCTTGCCATGACAGAAACGCCGACTGCAACCCTCACGCCCCCCGTAGCCGCTCCGGCTGCGCCGCTTCCTCTCGTATCCCCTGCAGACCGACTGCGCAACAGCGGTCTTGCGCCGCTGAAGCTCGCCGGTCGCACCCTGCTGCCCATCGTGCAGGGCGGCATGGGCGTGGGCGTATCGGCGCACCGGCTCGCCGGGAGCGTCGCAGCGCTCGGCGCCGTCGGCACGATTTCGTCGGTCGACCTGCGCCGGCTGCACCCCGATCTGATGGAACGCACGCGCGGCCTGTCGGGCGAACACGCAAAGGTCGAGATCAACGCCAACAACCTCGAAGCGCTGACGCGGGAAATCCGTGCGGCGCGACAGATCGCCGGCGGTAACGGCCTGCTGGCAGTGAACGTGATGCGCGCAGTGAGCGACTATGCGGCGCAGGTGCGCTGCGCGCTCGAAGGCGGCATCGACGCCGTGGTGGTCGGCGCCGGCCTGCCGCTCGATCTGCCCGACCTCGCGCGCGAACACCCGTCGGCGGCGCTGATCCCCATCCTGTCGGATGCGCGCGGCGTGCAGCTGGTGGTGCGCAAGTGGGAACGCAAGCAGCGCGTGCCGGATGCCATCGTGCTCGAACACCCGGGCTGGGCCGGCGGCCACCTCGGTGCTGCCAAGGTGGCCGATGTGTCGAACGAGCGCTTCGATTTCGAGCGCGTACTGCCGGAAACCCTGGCCTGGCTGCGCAGCGCAGGTCTGGAAGGGCGCGTGCCGCTGATCGTGGCCGGCGGCCTGCGCACCCATGAAGACATCCGGCGCATGCAGTCGCTGGGTGCGGCGGCGGTGCAGTTCGGCACCGCCTTCGCCGTGACCGAAGAATGCGACGCTTCCGACGCGTTCAAGCATGTTCTGGCCGACGCCGGCGACGATGATCTGGTCGAATTCACCAGCGTGGCCGGCCTGCCGGCGCGCGCCGTGCGCACGCCCTGGCTGCAGAAGTACCTAGCGGTGCTGGAACGCACGCAGGCCGTGGTGCATGAGCGATCGCGCTGCGCCAAGCATTTCGACTGCCTGGCGCAGTGCGGTCTGCGCGACGGTCTGGTCGGCTGGGGACAGTTCTGCATCGACCACCAGCTGGCCGCCGCCCTGCGCGGTGACCTGAAGACCGGCCTGTTCTTCCGCGGCCGCGGCGCGCTGCCTTTCGGCCAGCGCATCGCCAGCGTGCGTGCGCTGATCGACTACCTGCTTACGCCTTTGGCCGTGTGAGCAGGGCGTGGGCCGCCATGCCGACGCCCATTGCGACAACGAACACGATGGCCGGCTGCGACGCCATGCCGAGCGACACCAGTGCCGGACCCGGGCAGTATCCGGCCAGCCCCCAGCCGACACCGAAGGTCAGACTGCCGAGCACCAGCGGCGCGTCGATCTGTCGCGCGGTCGGCAGTTGCAGGCGTTCCCCCGACCAGGCCACGGGCCGTGACTTCGCCCACGTGAAGGCGGGGAAGGCCACCGCAATGGCGCCGCCCATGACCAGCGCCAGCGACGGGTCCCACGGACCGGCGAGGTCGAGAAAGGCGATCACCTTGGCCGGATTGGCCATGCCCGACAGCAGCAGGCCGATGCCCAGCACGAGTCCGGAAAGCAGGGCGACGAACGGGGCGACGAAGGTTTTCATGTCAGGCTCCCGCGAGATGACGGACGACATGGACGGTGACGAAACCGGCGCCCATGAAGGCCAGCGTCGCCACCAGCGAACGCGGCGACAGGCGCGACAGCCCGCACACGCCGTGACCGCTGGTGCAGCCCGAGCCGAAACGGGTGCCGACGCCGACCAGCAGGCCGGCGATGACCAGCGTCGCGGTGCCGGCGTCGGACTGCACGGCGGGCAGGGCGGCGAACAGCCCCCACACCAGCGGCGCCGCGAGCAGGCCGACGACGAACGCGATCCGCCAGCCCGTGTCACCCGCAGTCGGTCTGAACAGCCCGCCCACGATGCCGCTGATGCCGGCGATGCGGCCGCTGCCCAGGATCAGCAGCGCAGCCGCGAGGCCGATCAGCGCGCCGCCGGCCAGCGAGGTCCAGGGCGTGAAGGTGTCCCAGGCGATGTTCATGCGTGTGCTCCGTATGGCGCTGCGCAGAAGCGCGCGTGCAGGGTGTGCATCAGCGCCAGTGCGTCGTCGCTGGCGATGCGGTAATGGATGTGCTTGCCATCGCGCCGCGTGCTGACCAGCCCTTCGCGCCGCAATACGCCGAGCTGCTGCGACAGCGTCGGCTGCGCAATGCCGAGCCGTGTTTCGAGTTCGCCCACCGAGTGTTCGCCCTGCGCCAGCTGGCACAGCAGGATCAGCCGGTCATCATGCGCCAGCACGCGCAGCAGTGCGCAGGCACGGCCGGCGGCCGCGCGCAGCGTGTCGAGATCGATGGTCGTATCGAATGTGCTGTCCATCCAAACAATATATCACCGAATAAATTATATTGCAGTAAATTGAAATGAGGCAATGCGGTCGCGCACGCCGCCGTTCGGCGCGATGATGCGTGTTGCTGCCCCCTCACGAACCGATGACCCGCCCGATGACATCCGATCTCCCCGCCCTGCCCGATGCCGCGCACAGCAGCGACCCGCACCTGAACCTGATCACCACACCGGTGCGCAGCCTGATCCGGCGCGCACCGATCACCGTGTCGCCCGCGACCACCATTCGCGATGCGGCGACGCAGATGAGCGCGCAGCGCGTGTCGTCGGTGCTGGTGGTCGAAGCGGGCCGGCTGATCGGCGTGGTGACCGATCGCGACCTGCGCAACCGTGTCGTCGCGCAGGGGCTGGACAGCGCGCGGCCGGTGCTCGACATCGCCACGCTCGATCCGCTGACGATGGATGTGCGCAAGCCGGCCTTCGACGCCCTGCTGCTGATGGCACGCCACAACATCCACCACGTGCCGGTGATGGACGGCGACAGCGTGGTCGGCATGATCACGGCGACCGACGTCAGCGCGCAGCAGAATCTGTCGGCGGTGCATCTGGCGGGCGACATCTACAAGCAGACCAGCGTCGAGGGGCTGGCCGAGGCCGCCCTGCAGGTGCGTGCCCTGCAGCAAAGTCTGGCCGGCGCCGGCGCCACCGCCTACAGCACCGGTCACATCATCACCGCCATCACCGATGCGCTGACCTGCCGTCTGCTGCAGCTGGGCGAAGCGCAATTCGGTCCGCCGCCGGTCGGTTACGCGTGGGTGGCCGCCGGGTCGCAGGCGCGCAACGAACAGACGGCGAAGTCGGACCAGGACAATTGTCTGGTCATCGACGACGCCTACGATCCGGTCGCGCACGGCGATTACTTCCGCGCGCTGGCCACCTTCGTGTGCGACGGTCTCGACGCCTGCGGCTACATCCACTGCCCGGGCGAAATGATGGCGATGACCGACCCGTGGCGGCAGCCGAAGGCGCGCTGGGCGCAGTACTTCCGCAAATGGACGGCCGAGCCGGAGCCCAAGGCGCTGATGCTCACCTGCGTGTTCTTCGACCTGCGCGCCATCCACGGACAGACGGCGCTGCTCGACACGCTGCGCGAGGACGTGCTGGCGCGCACGCGCGGCAACCGCATCTTCCTCGCCTACATGGTGGGCAATGCGCTGAAGCACCAGCCGCCGCTCGGCCTGTTCAACCGCATGTCGACGCTGCGCTCGGGCGAACACCGGGGCACGCTGGATCTGAAACACAGCGGCATCGTGCCCATCGTCGATCTGGCGCGCGTCTATGCGCTGGCCGGCGGCCACGCCGCGGTGAACACGCACGACCGGCTGGCCGTCGCTGCGGCCAGCGGCGAAATCAGCGAACAGAGCGCGCACGACCTGCGCGATGCACTCGAATACATCGCCACGCTGCGCATCCAGCACCAGGCGCGCCAGCTGGCGGGCGGCGCCGGCGCCGACAATTTCCTGAGGCCGGACGAACTGTCGAACTTCGAACGCGGCCAGCTGAAGAACGCGTTCGGCGTCGTGCAGACGCTGCAGAGCGTGCTCGGCCAGCGCTATCAGGCCGGGCGCTTCTGAGCCCCCGGTCGCGCGCCGTTCCGGTCCCGCCTCCGGCAAACGACTTATTGCCGCCGCGGCAGGCAGGGCCGAGCATCCAGCCAACCTTTCAAGCTGGAGTTGCCATGAGAACCGTTCGTCAGTTGTACCGGTATCCGGTCAAGGGTCTGTCGGCCGAACCGCTCGGTGAAATCGCGCTGCGCACCGGCGAAGGCGTGCCGCTCGACCGCCAGTGGGCGCTCACCAACGGCAGCTGGACCTTCGACGCCGGCAGTTATGCGCCGCGTCCGAAAACCGATTTCATCGCGCTGATGGATCACGCCGCACTCGCTTCGCTGGCCACCCGCTACGACGACGCCGGCAACTGCCTGCACGTCAGCGCACCCGACGGACGCCATCTGCGTATCGATGTCGATGACCCGGCCGCCTGCAGCGGACTGGCACGCTTCATCGCGCAGCACATCAACGCGCGGCTGGAAGGCCCGCCGGCCTTTGTCAGCGGCGAGGGCTTCCGCTTCACCGACGTCAGCGTGCTGTCGCACGGCATGATGAATGCGGTGTCGCTGATCAATCTGGCCACGGTGCGCGAAGTCGGTGCAGCGCTCGGTGCGGACATCGATCCGATGCGCTTTCGCGCCAACATCTATATGGATGGCGGTGAGCCGTGGGAGGAGTCGACCTGGCTCGACCGCGAGGTGCAGGTGGGTGAGGTGCGCGCGCGGGTCGTCATGCGCACGCCGCGCTGCAGCGCGACCAACGTGAATCCGGTGACCGCGGAGCGCGACATGACGCTGCCGGCGACCATGATGGAGCGCTACGGCCACCGCGAACTGGGCGTCTATCTGCAGGTGCTCGACGGCGGCACGCTCGCGCCGGGTGCCGTCGTGACGCCGCTGCCGTAACATCCGGGCACAGCCGCAGCGGGAACGCCGACCGGCGTTCACCGGTCCGCTGTGACGCGGGCGCACGGTGCGCCCGCGCTCCGCCGACGAAGGACACGATGCTCCGTACCCTGAAAGACCTGTTCGACAGCTTTGCCACGCCGGCGCCGCTTGACGCCGCCGCCACCGAACACCAGCTGCAGCTGGCCACCGCCGTGCTGCTGGTCGAAGTGATGCGCGCCGACCCGGACATCGGCGACGCCGAACGCGCCGCGGCCATGACCGCACTGCGCGGCAAGTTCGCCCTGACCGACGACGAAATCGAGCGCCTGATCGAGCTGGCGACCACCACGGCGCGCGAGGCCTACGACTACCAGCGCTTCACGGCGCTGATCAACCAGGCCTTCGATGCCGAGCGCAAGGCGCACATCGTCGAGCTGATGTGGCAGGTCGCCTACGCCGACGGCCACCTGCACGCCCGTGAATCGCACGTGATGCGCAAGGTGGCCGATCTGCTCTACATCCCGCACGCCGACTACATCACCGCCAAGCTGCGGGCGCGCGATGCGGCGGCCGCCGCCTGATCGACACGCCACGGTCATTGCACCGGTCTGCGCGGCACCGCAGAATCGCGGTTCTTCCTGACGCCACCGGCCATGCCCGCACCCGCCGCGCACCTGAAACTGCCTGCCGATCTGGTCGCCTGCCACGAGTGCGACCTGCTGCAGACCGAGCCGGCACTGCTGCCCGGGCAGACTGCGCGCTGCGTGCGCTGCGACGCCTTTCTTGCGCGCAACCCGCCGGACAGCCTCGACCGCACGCTGGCGCTCACGCTGACCGCGCTGGTGCTGTACGTGATCGCGAATGCCTGGCCGCTGGTGGGCCTCGACATGCAGGGGCGTGTGGTCGCGGTGACGCTGTTCGAGGCGGTGCAGGTGCTGTGGCGCGACGGCATGATGCCGGTCGCTGCGCTCGTGTTCGGCACCGCCATCCTGTTTCCGCTGCTCGAACTGGTGATGATCCTGCTCGTGCTGGTGCCGCTGCGGCTGGGGCGCGTGACACCGCGCATGGCGCCCTTCTTCCGGCTCGTGCGGTCGCTCAAGCCCTGGGGCATGGTCGAGGTGTTCCTGCTCGGCATGCTGGTGTCGCTGGTCAAGCTGTCGCATCTGGCCACCGTCATCCTCGGTACCGCGTTCTGGGCCACGGCGGCGCTCATCCTTGCGCTCACCTTCGCCGGCCGGGCCTTCGACACGCGTCTGCTGTGGCAGACCCCGCTGCCCGACGAAGCGGAAGACCTCCTGGTGACGAGCCGGTGAGCCGGCGCGCACTGACCGCCCGCGAGGCCGGGCTGCTGAGCTGCCATGTGTGCGGTCAGCTGGCGCGCCCACCCGAAGGCGCGGCGCACAGCCTGCGCTGTCCGCGCTGCCGCGCGCCGATGCACCTGCGCAAGCCGGCCAGCGTGTCGACCACCTGGGCGCTGCTGATCGCATCGATCGTCATGTTCCTGCCGGCCAACCTGCTGCCGGTCATGACCACCACTTCGCTGCTCGGCAGCCAGCAGGACACGATCATGAGCGGCGTCGTCTTCCTGTGGCAGTCGGGCTCATGGCCGCTGGCGGCGGTGGTGTTCTTCGCCAGCGTGATGGTGCCGCTGCTGAAGATCATCGCGCTGGTGTATCTCACGCTGTCGGTGCAGCGCCGCTCGACGCAGAACCTGCTGCAGCGTACCCGGCTGTACCGGCTGGTCGAATTCGTCGGCCGCTGGTCGATGCTCGACATCTACGTGATCACGATGCTGGTCGCGCTGGTGAGCTTCCGCGGACTGGCGACGATAGAAGCCGGTCCGGGTGCCATCGCCTTCGGCGCCGTCGTGGTGCTCACGATGTTCGCCGCCATGAGCTTCGATCCGCGACTGATCTGGGACCCGCTGGCCGGCAGGTCTGCCGACCCCCACCCTGCACACCATGACTGAACCCGAACTGCCGACCGCTGCGGTCGATGCACCGCGCCGCTTCCGCATCCCGCTGGTCTGGATCATTCCGCTGGTCGCGCTGCTGATCGGCGTGTTCCTCGCGGCGCGCGCCTGGTACGAACAGGGGCCGACCATCACGATCCAGTTCACGAGCGGCGCCGGGCTGGAGCCCGGCAAGACGCGCATCAAGTACAAGGACGTCGATGTCGGCCAGATCAGCGCGGTGGCGCTGGCCGACGACGGCGCGCACGTCATCGCCACGGCGCAGCTGGTGCGTGAAGCGAACCGGCTGCTGGTGGCGGATACGCGCTTCTGGGTGGTCAGCGCGCGCGTATCGGGCAGCGCGGTGACCGGTCTGGGCACCTTGCTGTCCGGCGCCTATGTCGGCATGGACGCCGGCAAGTCGACCGAACCCGGTCGCAGCTTCGTCGCGCTGGACGAGGCGCCGGTCATCACGCTGGACGTGCCCGGTCGCGCCTTTGCGCTGCATGCCGAAACCCTGGGTTCGGTCGATGTCGGCACGCCGGTCTACTTCCGCCGCATCCCGGCCGGCCAGGTCACCGGCTTCAAGCTCGACGACACCGGTCAGCACCTCGATATCCAGGTGTTCATCAAGGCGCCGTACGACCGCTACGTGACCACCGACAGCCGATTCTGGAACGCCAGCGGCATCGACGTGAAGCTCGGCGCAGAGGGGCTGCAGATCAACACCGAATCGGCCACCTCCATCCTGGCCGGCGGGCTGTCGTTCGAAACGCCGGACGGCGGCGATGCCGAACCGGCGCCCGCCGGGCTCGATTTCAAGCTGTTCGGCTCGCGTGCCGAAGCCCTGAAGCAGCCCGGATCGGACGCCCAGATCGTGCGGCTGCGCTTCACCGAAAGCGTGCGTGGTCTGTCGGTCGGCGCGCCGGTCGATTTCCGCGGCACCCAGATCGGCGAAGTGATTGCGCTCGAACCCGACGTCGATCTCGACACCGCCGACGTCGGTCTGCTGGTCGATATCGCGGTCTTCCCCGGCCGCATGCGTCCACGCGCGGGCGGCAAGCCGGACGACGATTTCGACGAAGACGCCTTCCGCACCTTCGTCGACCGGCTGGTGGCGCGCGGCCTGCGCGCACAGTTGCGCAACGGCAATCTGGTGACCGGTCAGCTTTATGTGGCGATGGATTTCTTTCCGCCGGCCGACAGGCAGAAGGTCGACTGGGCCGCCCGACCGCCGCAGCTGCCGACCCAGCGCGGCAGCCTGGACGAACTGCAGGCCACGCTGTCGCGCATCGCCGGCAAGTTCGACCGCCTGCCGCTGGACGACATCGCGCAGGAAACCCGTGCCGCGATCGCCGGGCTGGCGCGCGCGGTCGAGCGCACCGATCAGCTTCTGCAGCGGCTCGACGGCCTTGCGTCGAACGAAGTGAGCGCCGCAGTGACCGAAACGCAGCGCACGATGGCCGAGGCGCGCGCGGCGATCGCCGATACGCGCCATCTGCTGTCGAGCGACGCGCCGCTGCAGCAGGACCTGCGCGACAGCCTGCAGGAACTGTCGCGCGCAGCCCAGTCGCTGCGTCACCTGACCGACACGCTGGAACGCCACCCCGAAGCGCTGCTGCGCGGCAAGCCCGAGGAGACACCGTGATCCATCTTCGCTCCCTGTGCTGGATCGCCGCCGCGCTGGCGCTGGCCGGCTGCGGCAGTTCGCCGCCGGTGCGCCATTACACGCTGGGCGTCGTGGCCGCGCCGACGTCGGTGCAAGCCGACGCGCCCAGCATCGTCGTCGGCCCCATCGGCCTGCCCGAAGCGGTGGACCGGCTGCAGATCGTGCGCCGGATCGACGGCACACGCAGCGAGCCGGCCGACGGCCACCGCTGGGCCGGCTCGCTGAAGGCGGAAATGGGCCGCCGGCTGGCCGCCGCGCTGGCCAGCGAGCGCGGTCTCGCACGCGTCGTCGCCGTGCCGCAGTCGAGCATCGCCCGACCCGACTACACGCTGCCGATCGACGTGCTGCGCTTCGATGCCGACGGTTTCGAGCGCGTGACGCTGGACGCCGTATGGACCCTGCGCCGCGACGGCCGCGACATCGCGAGCCGCCGCTTCACCGGCAGCGAAACCATCGATACGGCCAGCTACGAAGCGCTCGCCGCCGCCCACGGCCGCCTCGTCGACGCGCTGGCCCGCGACATCGCGCAGTCGGTCCCCGTCACTGCACCGGTACGTTGAGCGCGCCCGGCGATGCCCGGCAGGCAGCCGCGACAGGGCGACCGCAGGGTGCGGTCAGCGCAGCGATGCCCAACCCGCGCGCCGCCCATTCCCGCGCCGCCGGGCTTCGGTTACCCTGCGCCGGCGCCGTCTGTCGCGGCGCCCATGGACCATGACCGCCACGCATTCCCCCGACTTCGTCCGCCCGCGCGTGCTGTCCGTCATCCCGCCGATGACGCAGCTCAACACGCCCTATCCGTCGACCGCCTATCTGACGGGCTTTCTGCGCGCGCAGGGCATCGACGCGGTACAGGAGGACCTGGCGCTTGCGCTGGTGCTCGATCTGCTGTCGGCCGACGGTCTGCGCGCCGTGCGCGATGCCGTCGCCGACCTGCCGGAACATGAGCGAACGCCCAGCCTGACGAGTTTTGCCGTGCAGTTCGATCGCTACGCCGCGACGATGGCCGCCACGCTGGGTTTCCTGCAGGGGCGCGATCCCACGCTGGCGCACCGCATCGCCTCGCGCGGCTTCCTGCCCGAGGGGCCGCGTTTCGAATCGCTGGACATCTATATCGACGAGGACGGCGGCGACCCGCTGGGCTGGGCGTTCGGCGCGCTGGGCGTGCAGGACCGCGCCCGCCATTTCGCCACGCTCTACCTGAACGACGTCGCCGACGCGATCCGGCTGGCGGTCGACCACCGATTCGAATTCGTGCGCTATGCCGAATCGCTGGCGCAGAGCCAGCCCACCTTCGATCCGCTTGCGCGGGCGCTGGCCGCGCCGCCGACCTTGATCGACGGTGCGCTGCAGCGGCTCGCACTCGCCGCGATCGAGCGCCACGCGCCGCGCATCGTGCTGCTGTCGGTGCCTTTCCCGGGTGCTGTGTATGCCGCCTTCCGCATTGCGCAGGCGATCAAGGCGCATGACGCGTCCATCGTCACCGTGCTGGGCGGCGGCTACGTGAATACCGAACTGCGCGAGCTGGCCGAGCCGCGCGTGTTCGACTTCTTCGACTACGTGACGCTGGATGCCGGCGAGCGTCCGCTGCTCGCGCTGCTCGACCATCTGGCCGGCAGGCGTTCCGCGCAGCGGCTGGTGCGCACCTTCGTGCGCAACGATTCCGGCGCGGTGCAGTGCGTCAATTTCGTCGAACCCGACATCGCCTTCGACGACGTCGGCACGCCGACCTGGGACGGCCTGCCGCTCGACCGCTATCTGTCGCTGCTGGACATGCTCAATCCGATGCACCGGTTGTGGTCGGACGGACGCTGGAACAAACTCACCGTGGCGCACGGCTGCTACTGGAAGAAGTGCAGCTTCTGCGACGTGAGCCTCGATTACATTTCGCGCTACGACGCCGCCAGTGCGACCACGCTGGTCGACCGCGTGCAGGCCATCGTCGCCGAAACCGGCCAGACCGGCTTCCATCTGGTCGATGAAGCCGCACCGCCGAAATCGTTGCGCGCCTTCGCCGCCGAACTGAAACGGCGCGACGTCAGCATTTCGTGGTGGGGCAACATCCGCTTCGAAAAGTCCTTCACGCCCGAACTCTGCCTGGAGCTGGCCGACAGCGGCTGCATCGCGATTTCCGGCGGGCTGGAGGTGGCCAGCGACCGGTTGCTCAAGCTGATGAAGAAGGGCGTGTCGGTCGATCAGGTGGCGCGCGTCACCAAGGGCTTCGCCGACGCCGGCATCCTGGTGCATGCCTATCTGATGTACGGCTTTCCGACCCAGACCGTGCAGGACACGGTGGATGCGCTCGAATACGTGCGCCAGCTGTTCGCCGCCGGATGCATCCAGTCCGGTTTCTTCCACCGCTTCGTGTGCACCGTGCATTCGCCGGTCGGCCTCAATCCGGAGGAGTACGGCGTCACGCTGCTGCCATTGCCGCCGGTCACCTTCGCGAAGAACGACGTCGGCTTCGTCGACCCGGTCGGCACCGACCACGACGCGCTCGGTGTCGCGCTCAACAAGGCGCTGTACAACTACATGCACGGCATCGGGCTGGACGAGGACGTGCGCAGCTGGTTCCCCGACCGCACGCCCAAGGCGCGCGTGCCGCGACACTTCATCGAGCGGGCGCTCGGCTAGCGCGATGCCGGCCGACTCGTGGAATGACGCGCATCACACCGATGACGCATCCCGCGCTACGCTTGCGGAATCATGAAACGCCCGATCCTGCTCATTGCGTCCCACGCCGCCGTGCTCGGCATCGGCTTCGCGCTGGGCATCTACGCGCTGCCCATCCTGACGGCACCCCTGCCACCGACCGCGGCCGAAGCCGCGTCGGCCGCCGGGGGCGCAATGTTCAGCGGCCAGTTCCGGCGCGACCTGAAGGACAGCGATCTGCTGCACTGGGGCGAAGGTACGGTGGCCATCGGGCGCACGCGCATCGCGCTGACCGGCCGGCTGGCGCCCGGGCCGGACTACAAGCTTTACCTGTCGCCGGAATTCGTCGAGACGGAAGCCGATTTCGCGCGCCTGAAATCAGTCATGGTGCGCGTCGGCGACGTGCGTACCTTCGACAACTTCGTCGTCGAGGTGCCTCCCTCGATCGACGTCACGCGCTTTACGACGGTCATCGTGTGGTGCGAAACCTTCGGCCAGTTCATCAGCGCCGCCCGCTATCGCTGATGTCGGCATACCCCGGACTTGTCACGGCACGAAAGTCAGTCCGAGGCCGATCACCACGCCCGACATGAACAGCGTGATCAGGCAGTAGCCCATGATGTCCTTTGCCCGCAGGCCGGCGATGGCCAGCGCGGGCAGCGCCCAGAAGGGCTGGATCAGGTTGGTCCAGGCGTCGCCCCAGGCCACCGCCATCGCCACGCGCGGCAGATCGGCGCCCATGTTGGCGGCGGCCTCGACCATGATCGGCCCCTGCACCGCCCACTGACCGCCGCCCGACGGGATGAAGATGTTCACCAGACCGGCGCTGAGGAAGGCAAACAGCGGCAGCGTCGTGTCGGTCGATACGGCAACGAACACATTCGAGATCGTCACCGCGAGGCCCGAACCGACGATCATGCCCATCAGGCCGGCATAGAACGGAAACTGCACGATGATGCCGCCCGAACCGCGCGCGGCGTCGCCGATCGCCGCCAGAAACCGGCTGGGGCGGCCGTGCAGCATGATGCCGAGGAACAGGAACATGAAATTGACGATGTTCAGGTTCAGGGTGCCGGCGCTGACCAGGAAGTAGTAGCCGGAGAACACCAGACCCATGATGCCGACCGACTGCGCGAGCAGAATGCTGTTGTCAAGCCGCGCAGCCGGCGTGTCGGTGGTGGTGTCGGGCACGAATTCGACGTCGACCAGCAGCGCCGGATCGACCGTCACCGTGTCTTCAGGTCGCGGCATCATCAGCCGGTTCAGTATCGGCACGCAGACGAACAGCGCCAGCACGATGACCAGGTTGAAGGTCGAGAAGATCGTGTCGCCGGTGACGATGACGCCGGTGCGGGCGGCGAGGAAGTGGTCGGCGGTGGCAAGCGTGAGCGGCACCGAGCCCGACAGTCCGCCATGCCAGATGACGAAGCCGCTGTAGGCGCTGGCGATCAGCAGACGGTAGTCGACGCCCGTCACGCCACGCGCCAGCTGGCGCGCGAACATCGCGCCGATGACCAGGCCGAAACCCCAGTTGAGCCAGCTCGCCACCAGCGACACCACACTCACCAGCAGGATGGCCTGCCCCGGCGTGTGCGCCAGCTTTGCGATGGCT
The DNA here is from genome assembly GCA_016791045.1 of Methyloversatilis sp. Taxonomy (GTDB): domain Bacteria; phylum Pseudomonadota; class Gammaproteobacteria; order Burkholderiales; family Rhodocyclaceae; genus Methyloversatilis. Next base: position 197,178 of record JAEUNO010000020.1, read on the forward strand.
TCGAGAATGCGGCGGAAGAACAGCGTCGTCGCCAGCACCCAGCCGGTCACCAGTATCAGCACCATCTGCATCGAAAACTGCAGCAGGTTCCAGAACCCCTTGCCCCAGTGTTCGAGCATCGCCACCGGCGACTGGCCCTCGACACCGATGCCGGCCGCGAACACGAGCAGCGTCAGCAGCAGCACCAGCACGAAGGGATCGGGCAGCCATCTTTCGACCAGCCGGACGGACAGCGACGTGACACGTTGCAGCATGGGAGTCTCCTGTTTGTATTTTTTGCGCCGGCCATCGAGGGCGGGCGATCGGCGTGCGCAGACATGCCGCGCAGCGCGAGGATAGCCCAGTCGTCACCGGTGCGACGTCGGGGTCTTCCCGATCGGGAGAGGAGCATGCTGCGTGGACCGCATCACCCGGTCGAATGCCGGGAAGAAGATCGCGCGACAGGCATTCGACACGGTGCTGGCCCGCGAAGAGGCTTCGCTGCTGGCGGATTTCAAGGCGCGCGCCGCGGCGGCTGCGACGCAGGATGACATGTGGGCGGTCTACCGGTTTCTGGCCGAGCGGGACGGCACATGGGCAGAAAGCATGGATTCCGTTATTCGGAACGGATTTTCCTGTTTGCGCTGCTGCGAGCGCTGGCAGCGTGATTTCGAGCGCGACGACCGATCACCGCGCGAAGCGGGGATCCGGTGCGCGCCATCAGGTCTTTGCGGTGTCGAGCCACACCTCGAGGCCCTGCGCGTTCAGTTCGATGTCCAGCCCCCATACGGCCATCGCCTCGTCACGCGTGAGCGGGCTGCCGTGGGCGCGCAGTTCGTCCGTCAGATAGGCGGTCAGCGCGGCCAGCAGCGCCTGCTTGCGGCCGTCACCGGCACTGGCGGCCGCCCTGGCGATCGCCACGTGGGCGTCGATGCGCGACAGCAGCGCGCGGCCCAGCGCCGGTACGCCGGTCACCTTGCCGTAGTGGGTCAGGAACATCGCCTCCGGCTGCCGCGACAGCAGACGCTCGACCGACGCGCGCATCGCGACCGGATCGAACTGCACCGGCGACGTGGTCGGGAAGATGAAGGCGCGGCCATCGACCGTGCATTCCGGATAGGCCAGGCCGAAGGTGTCGCCGCTGAACCAGCCCCGGGCGCGCGCGTCCCAGATGCAGTGGTGGTGCTTGGCGTGACCCGGCGTGTCGACGAACTCGAGCGGACGGCCGTTGAAGTCGAGCACGAAACCATCGTGCGTTTCGATCACGCGCGTGGCGTCGACCGGCAGGATGTCGCCATACATGTCGTCCATCGCCTGCGTGCCGTAGACCTCGGTGGCGCCGGCAATCAGTTTCGACGGGTCGATCATGTGGCGTGCGCCGCGCGGATGCACCACCAGCTGCGCGTTCGGAAAGGCGCGCATCGCGGCACCGGCGCCGCTGGCGTGGTCCAGATGCACGTGGGTCAGGATGACATAGCGCAGCTGTTCGGCGGCGATGCCCTTGTGCGCCAGCGCGGCCAGCACATTGGGCAGCGAATGGCCGGTGCCGCAGTCGACCAGCGCCGCTTCGTCACCGGCGCGCAGCAGGTGGATGGACGCCATGCCGTGGCGCAGCAGTGCTGCGTCGATGGCGGATATGTCGTGCTCGTAGTCGATCATTCGTTCTCCTCGCCGGCTTTCGCCTGTTCGGCCTGCATCAGTTCATGGAAGCGCTGGTCGAATTCCAGCCGCATCTGCCGGCGCACCTTGGCGGCGGTCTGGCGTCGCTGCTGGTCCGGCGTGGCCGGCGTCAGCGGGGGCACGCGGCACGGGCGGCGCGCCTCATCCATCGCCACCATGGTCAGGTAGCAGGTGTTGGTGTGACGCGTCGTGTGTTCCCGGATGTTCTCCGTCATCACCTTGACGCCGACCTCCATCGACGTGGTACCGGTGAAATTGACCGACGCGAGGAAAGTGACCAGTTCGCCGACGTGGATCGGGCTGCGGAAGATGACCTGATCGACCGACAGCGTCACCACATAGCTCTGTGCAAAACGCGCCGCACAGGCGTAGGCCACCTGATCGAGCAGCTTGAGCAGCGATCCACCGTGCACATTGCCGGAGAAGTTCGCCATGTCGGGTGTCATCAGCACCGTCATGGTCAGTTCATGTTTCGGAAGTTCGGTCATCGGAAGAGGGCGCCGGCCGGGTGGCCGGCGTGTCGTGAGGTTTAAGGAATCGCCGCCGGGCGGGGCGGCTGCGGATCAGCGGTCCTGTTCGATCCGCCAGCCGGGCTGACGGTAGTCGCGCACATTGCCGTACGGCGCGGTGGGATACACGCTGGTGCCGTGGGCATCTTCCTCGATGCGCACACCCGGTCGCGAATGGTCGCGGATCTGCGTGCCACGCAGTGTCGGATAGATATTGGTCGTGCGGCTGCGCGCATTCGGCCGGATCAGGTCGCGCGGATGCTGGCCGATCATGCCGCCCGGTCCGGCACCGCCGATACCGGCGCCCGGTCCGTACGGGTCGCCGCCGATCGGCGTGACGGGCACGTGGCCCATGCCGCCGGCCAGCGCGGCGGACGACGTGAGCAGCGCCGACACGGCGCACAAGGTGGTCAGTTTCATGAAGGTCTCCCGGAGGGGCGCGCCGCGACAGCACTGCTGCAGCGTCGCCGAACACTTCTGAAGTCTAGTGGAACATGCGCCGCGCGCCCGTTACAAGCGCGTGCGTCGTGTGAGGTCCTGCCGGCGCCGCGCGTCGGTTGTGGACGGCACGCGACAGCCGGCGCACGACATCGCGCGCGGATGTGGAATCATGCAGCTTATGAACAGCTCAGGCCACAACCCCTTCGAGCCGGCGCCCCAGCCGGTCGTCGTACCGGACGTCACGGCGCCCGAGTCGCATGGCCTGCCGGCCGGCCGCGGCCTGGAATGGCTGCGTCAGGGCTGGCAGTGTTTCCTTGCCGCGCCCGGCCTGTGGATCGTCATCACCGTCATCTGGACGGTCGTGCTGGTGGCGCTCAATGTGGTGCCGCTGTTCGGCACCATCGCGGCGACCTTGCTGGCGATGGTGACGCTCGGCGGCATCATGCACGGTTGCCGCGCGCTGTCGCGCGGCGAACCGCTCGAGCTGGCGCATCTGTGGGCCGGCTTCGGAGAGCGGGTCAATCCGCTGCTCGCGCTGGGTGGCTGGTATCTGGGCGCGATGCTCGCGGTGACGCTGTTCGTGCTGTTGATGTCGGCCATCGTCGCCGGTCTGGCCGGTCTGGCTGCATTCGCCGCGCTGCTGGTCGTGTCGGCCGCAACCTCGCTGCTGCTGGTGATTGCCGTGATGCTGATGGCGCCCGTGCTGATGGCCGTGTGGTTCGCGCCCGCGCTGGTGATGTTCCACCGCATGACCGCCATCGAAGCAATGCGCGTCAGCTTCTACGCCTGCCTGCGCAACGCGCCGGCATTTCTGGTGTTCGCGTTGATCTACATCGTGCTGGTCGTGCTGGCATCGATCCCGGCCATGCTGGGCTGGCTGGTGCTGCTGCCGGTCACCTTCGGCGCGATCTATGCGAGCTATCGCGACGTGTTCCGGCAGGACTGAGGCGTCGCTCCGGGCTGTCGCACCGCCCGCCTGCCACATCCGCAGGGTGGGGTGAGCGCAGCGATGCCCGACAACACCGCCTCTACCCCACGCTCCCCTTCACCGCCTTGAACCGTTCCAGCGTCGCCTCGCGCGCCGCCGCGTGGTCCACCACCGGCGCCGGGTAGTCGCGGCCGATCACGCAGCCCGCCATCTGCTGTTCCAGCGCCGTTGCCAGCCAGGGCGCGTGGATGCGTTTCCGGTCGAACTTCGCGAGTTCCGGGCAGTAGCGGCGGATGAACTGGCCGTCGGCATCGAATTTCTCCGACTGCGTGACCGGGTTGAAGATGCGGAACCAGGGCTGGGCGTCGCAGCCGGTCGATGCCGCCCACTGCCAGCCGCCGTTGTTGGCCGCCAGATCGAAGTCGTTCAGCGTGCGCGCGAACCAGTGCTCGCCGCGCCGCCAGGAAATGCCCAGATCCTTGGTCAGGAAGGACGCGCTGACCATGCGCAGCCGGTTGTGCATGTAGCCGGTCTGCGCCAGCTGGCGCTGCGCCGCATCGACCAGCGGATAACCGGTGCGGCCTTCGCACCACGCGGCGAAGCGCGCCTCGTTGTCCACCCAGCGCACGGCGTCGAATTCGGGCCGGAAGCTGCCATTGAGCACGTGCGGGTTGTGCCACAGGATCTGGAAATAGAAATCGCGCCAGATCAGTTCGTTCAGCCAGCCTTCGGCACCCGCGCCACCGCGCGCATGCGCCTCGCGCGCCAGTCGGCGCACGGATATCGTGCCGAAGCGCAGATGCACCGACAGATAGCTCGGTCCCTTGGTCGCCGGAAAGTCGCGCGTCTGCTTGTAGCGGTCGATGCGGTCGAGAAACTCGTCGAACAGCGTTTCGGCACCGGACGCCCCGGTGGGGAGCTTCAGCGTCGCCAGATTGGTCGGCTCGAACCCCATGTCGGACAGCGACGGCATGGCCGCGACCGGCGCCGCCGCGAGGGCGCCCGCGTAACGGCGCACCGGGTAGGCCTGAAGCTGATAGGGCGTGAGTTTCTTCAGCCAGGCGTTCTTGTAGGGCGTGAATACCGAGAACGGCTTGTGCGCCAGCGTCAGCACTTCGTCGCGTTCGAAGATGACCTGATCCTTGTGCTGTTCGAAGCCGATGCCGTGCCGCGCCAGTTCGGCGCCGACTTCACCGTCGCGCTGCTGTGCCGCCGGCTCGTAGTCACGGTTGCAGACCACCGTGTCGACACCCAGCTCGCGCGCCAGCGCGGGCACCAGATCGCGCGCGCGACCGTGGCGCACGATGAGGCCGCCACCGAGGTCGCGCAGGGCCGCATCCAGCTCCACGATGGCGGCGTGGATGAATTCGACCCGCCGGTCGGCGCGCCAGCCTTCGCGCAGCAGTTCGTCCAGTATTTCGGTGTCGAACACGAATGCGCACCACACCGGGCCGCCTTCGCGCAGCGCGTGATACAGCGCGGCGTGGTCATCCACCCGCAGGTCGCGACGGAACCACACCAGCCGGGACGAACTCTTTGCCACACCCACCTCCACGATTCGATCGCCTTTTCGAGTCGCGAGGGTCGCACAGGTTCTGCGACAAACGCACAACACGGATAAAATCCCGCCATGCACGCGCACGCACCGACTTCCACGGTCAATCTCACCGGCCACTTCCTGATCGCCATGCCCGCCATGGCCGACAAGAATTTCGCCCGCACGCTCACGCTGGTGTGCGAGCACAACGATCAGGGTGCGCTCGGCGTCATCGTCAACAGGCCGATCGACATGTCGCTCGAAGACCTGTTCGAGCGCATCGAACTCACGCTCGAATCGCCGCGCTTCGAGGGCCAGCCGGTCTATTTCGGCGGCCCGGTGCAGACCGACCGCGGCTTCGTGCTGCATCGCCCGGTCGGCGAATGGCAATCCACCATCGATGTCGGCAACGGGCTGGGTCTGACCTCGTCGCGCGACGTGCTGCAGGCACTGGGCAGCGAAATCGAGCCGGACGACGTGCTGGTCACGCTCGGCTATGCGGGCTGGCAGGCGGGTCAGATCGAATGGGAAATGGCGCAGAACGCCTGGCTCACGGTGCGCGCCGACAGCGGCATCATCTTCGACCTGCCGCCGGAAGAACGTCTGGTCGCCGCGATGCAGCTGCTCGGCGTCGATTTCGCGTCGCTGTCCGACGTGGCCGGGCATGCCTGAACCGGGTGGTCTTCCTGCGCGCGGTACCGTGCTGGCGTTCGACTTCGGCGAAAAACGCATCGGCGTTGCCGTGGGCGAATGCGAGCTGCGCAGCGCCAGTCCGCTGCTCACCTTCGATGCCGAAACCAACGACGCCCGCTGGTCGGCTGTCGGTCGACTGCTCGACGAATGGAAGCCGGTCACGCTGGTGGTCGGTCTGCCGCTGTCGCCCGAAGGCGTGCCGCACGACATGACGGCGCGCGCCGAACGCTTTGCGCGCCAGCTCGAAGGGCGCTACCGCCTGCCGGTCGTGCTGCAGGACGAGCGCTACACCTCGGCCGAAGCGGACAGCCAGCTGCGCGACGAAGGCGGCGTGCGCGACTGGCGCAGCCGCAAGCAGAAACTGGACGCACACGCCGCCCAGCTCATCCTCAAGGACTATTTCGATGTCACTGCCTGACGCAGAACACCTGCTGGTCGTGCTGGCCGACCAGATTCGCCCGCGGGTCGGCGCCGACACGGCGCTGGTCGGCCTGCACACCGGCGGCGTGTGGCTGGCGCAACGACTGCACGCCCTGCTGGGTCTGGCGCAGCCGGCTGGCTCGCTCGACGTGAGCTTCTACCGCGACGACTACGCCAAGCGCGGTCTGGCGCGCGACACCCGCTCGTCGGCGCTGCCCTTCGAAGTCGAAGGCCGGCACCTGATACTGGTCGACGACGTGCTGCACACCGGCCGCACGGTGCGCGCCGCGCTCAACGAACTGTTCGATTACGGTCGTCCGCTACGGGTCGAACTGGCCGTGCTGGTCGATCGCGGCGGGCGCGAACTGCCGGTGGCGCCGACCTACTGCGCCGCGACGCTCGACCTGCCGCCCGGACAGCGCGTGAAACTGGCGCAGGACGGCGACACCCTCTCGCTGCGACTGACCGGGAGCTGACCATGGCGCGCAACCCGCAACTGAACCGGCACGGCGAACTGCAGCACCTGCTGACCACGGAAGGCCTGCCGCGCGACGTCATCACGCGCATTCTCGATACGGCCGAGCCGTTCACGGTGGTGGCCGAGCGCGAGGTGAAGAAGCTGCCGCTGCTGCGCGGCAAAAGCGTGTTCAACCTGTTCTTCGAAAACAGCACGCGCACCCGCACCACCTTCGAAATCGCCGCCAAGCGCCTGTCGGCCGATGTGATCAACCTGAACATCGCGACCAGTTCGACCAACAAGGGCGAAACCCTGCTCGACACGGTGGACAACCTCGCCGCGATGCAGGCCGACATGTTCGTCGTACGCCACGCCTCCAGCGGCGCGCCCTACCTGATCGCCCAGCACCTCGAAGCCACCGGCCGCGACCACATCCACGTGATCAACGCCGGTGACGGGCGGCACGCGCATCCGACGCAGGGCCTGCTCGACATGTACACCATCCGCCACTACAAGCGCGACTTCACGCAGCTGTCGGTGGCCGTCGTCGGCGACATCCTGCATTCGCGCGTGGCGCGCAGCCAGATCCACGCACTGACTACGCTGGGCGTACCCGACCTGCGCGCCATCGCACCGAAAACGCTGCTGCCCGCCGACATCGACCGGCTCGGTTGCCGCGTCTTCCATGACATGGCCGAAGGCCTGCGCGGCGTCGATGTCGTGATGATGCTGCGGCTGCAGAACGAACGCATGCAGGGCTCGCTGCTGCCCAGCCCGCAGGAATACTTCAAGTTCTTCGGCCTGACGCAGGAAAAGCTGGCGCTGGCCAAGCCGGACGCCATCGTGCTGCACCCGGGGCCGATGAACCGCGGCGTCGAAATCGACTCGGCGGTGGCCGACGGCAAGCAGGCCGTCATCCTGCCGCAGGTCACCTTCGGCATCGCCGTGCGGATGGCCGTCATGGCGATGCTGGCTGGGAGCACGACGTAATTCAGTATGAATGCGACTGAGGTGCAAAGACCACTCCGTAGTGCTTCGCAACGCGCCCGAGTTTTTAGTGAAAATTGGGTCAAGAATCACTTTAACTGCCCCTGCTGCAGCTCGTCGCTTTCGCATACACCCAACAATACGATTGCACTCGATTTCATCTGCACTGATTGCTCGCAAGGCTTTGAGCTAAAAAGTAAGCTCGGAAATTTCGGAAAAACTGTGGTGAATGGAGCATATGGAACCCTGGTCGAATGTATTCGCGCAGGCAATGCTCCAAATCTCCTTCTTTTGAGCTATAGCGATGATTTGGATGTAAGGAGCTTGCTCGTTATTCCGAAGAGATTCTTCGTTGAAGAGATAGTCGTCCCGAGAAGGCCCCTCGGACCCCAATGCCGACGCGCTGGGTGGCGAGGTTGCAATTTGAATCTTTCGATCTTGCCCGACGCAGCAAAAATTGAGTGTGTGAGAGATTTTAAGGCGGTTGATCAGTCTGAAATTGCAAATCGTTGGCGCGAAACGTCGTTCATGGACTCCCTGTCACCCCGCGGTCAGGGATGGTTAGCTGTTGTCATGGGACTGATTTCAAAGCTGAAACGACGCGATTTTTGTCTTGATGACTTGTATCGGTTCGAAGGTGAGATGAAGTTGCTCTATCCGCATAATCACAATATCAGGGCAAAGCTCCGACAGCAGCTACAGCGACTACGTGATGCGGGGTGGATCGCATTCGAAGGACAAGGTTGTTACCGATTGAATTATTAGCGGGAGTTTGCATGAGCGCGAATGAAGGAACACCGAAAGTCTTGGTCGTTGTTTCAGGCGGGAACGCGTACTTTGCCGCGGAGGGAGCTGTTGAAATCGCGATCTTCGATTGTGACAACTATCGTGCGGACCCGATGCAAACAGCCAAGGTTCCGAAGGGTTTCACCGATTTGGCTCTCCGTTTGGGCGTGGATGCCGATGCGATCCAAGCCTCGAGCAGTATGGTTGCAAGGCACGATCCAGCATGAAGATCCATATAAAGGGCGGCCACCTGATCGACCCGGCGCAGGACATCGACGCGCCGACCGACGTCTATATCGCCGCCGGCAAGGTGGTGGCGCTGGGCGAGGCACCGGACGGCTTTCACGCCAACCGCGTCGTCGACGCCACCGGACGCATCGTCGCGCCCGGCCTGATCGACCTGTGCGCGCGGCTGCGCGAGCCGGGGCTGGAGTACCGCGCCACGCTGGAATCCGAAATGGCCGCCGCGGTGGCCGGCGGCATCACCAGCCTGGCCTGCCCGCCGGACACCGACCCGGTGCTGGACGAGCCGGGGCTGGTGGAAATGCTGAAGCACCGCGCACGCATGCTCAACCTCGCGCATGTGTATCCGCACGGCGCGCTGACCATGGGCCTGAAAGGTCAGCGGCTCACCGAAATGGGCGAGCTGTTCGACGCCGGCTGCATCGCGTTCAGCCAGGCGAACGTGCCGGTGGCCGACACCCAGGTGCTGTTCCGCGCCATGCAGTACGCCGCCACGTTCGGCTACACCGTATGGCTGCAGCCGACCGATCTGCACCTGTCGTCCGATGGCGTGGCGCACGAAGGCGAAGTGGCCGCGCGGCTCGGTCTGACCGGCATACCGATACTTGCCGAAACGCTGGCCATCGGCCAGATGCTGCAACTGGCCCGCGCCACCGGCTGTCGCCTGCATCTGGCGCGCATTTCCAGCCGGGCCGGGCTGATGCTGATCGATCAGGCACGCCTCGACGGGCTGAAGGTGAGCTGTGACGTCGCCATCCACTCGCTGCACCTGTGCGATGTCGACATCGGCTATTTCGACCCGCAGTGCCGCACCATTCCGCCGCTGCGCGCGCAGTTCGACCGCGAGGCACTGCGCGCCGCGCTGGCCGACGGCCGCATCGACGCGCTGTGTTCCGATCACACGCCGGTCGATGACGACGCCAAGCAGGTGCCGTTCGCCGAAGCCGAACCGGGCACCACCGGGCTCGAACTGCTGCTGCCGCTCACGCTGTCATGGGCGCGCGAAATGCAGCTGCCGCTGCGGCTGGCGCTCGCCCGCATCACGTCGGACGCCGCGCGCGTGCTGGGGCTGGACGCCGGACACCTGCGCATCGGCAGCGCCGCCGACGTATGCATCTTCGACCCCGACGCACCCGTCATGATCAGCCGCGCGACGCTGCGCAGTCAGGGCCGCAATACGCCGTTCATCGGTCGGGAGCTGCTGGGCAAGGTGTGCGCGACGCTGGTGTCGGGTCAGGTCGTGTACGAGACGCCCGCGAACGACAAGGCCGCCCGGTAGAGGCGGCCATGCGCCACTGCAATGCCGCCGGGGTTCGCCTGCGTCACATGACCAGTGCGAAGATCTGCCGCGACGCCGCATCGATCAGGTAGAGCACGATCTGCAGCAGCAGAATGAGCACCAGCGGTGACAGGTCGACGTTGGCGATCGGTGGCATGACGCGCTGGATCGGCTGCAGGAAGGGTCGCGTCAGTGCGCCCAGGATGCTGCCCAGCGGGTTGCCGGGCGACACCCAGCTCAGCACCGCCGAAATGAGCAGCGCGATGATCAGGAACCACACCGACAGGCGCGCCACTTCGAACAGTCCGCGCAGGAAGATCAGCGGAATCAGATTGTCTGCACCGAGGCCGCCTTGAAGCGTGGCCGCCAGCAGCAGCAGCGCGACCTGCAGCAGCCAGGCCACGACGAAGGTCGCCATGTCGAGGCCGAACACTGCGGGAATCACCTTGCGCGCAGGCAGCACGGCCCAGTCTGTCGTCTGGATGACGAACTGGCCCAGCTGGTTGCGGAAGCTGACACGCGCCCACTGCATGTAGAAACGGGCGAGCAGCAATGTGGTGACGAAGCCGGCGACGGCGTTCAGGACGAGCAGGATCAGGTCGGTCAGCATGGATTCGTGGTGAGGTGATTCAGCAAGGAAAGAGGATCGGGCCGCGGTCGGCGCCTACTGCGCACCCAGCTGGTCACCCAGCTCGGCGCCGCGTGCCGCCGCCGCGGCGAGTGCGCGCACGATCGAGTCTGCCACACCGTCGGCGGCCATCGACTTCAGCGCCGCTTCGGTCGTGCCGCCCTTGGACGTGACGCGTTCGCGCAGGGTGCCGGGCGATTCCGGGCTTTGCGCCGCCAGCGCGGCGGCGCCGGTGAAGGTGGCGACCGCGAGCCGGTGCGCCTGATCGGCGCTCAGGCCGAGCGCCTCGCCGCCGCGCACCATGGCTTCGATGAAGTGAAACACATAGGCCGGACCGCTGCCCGACAGGGCGGTCACGGCGTCGATCAGTCGTTCCTCCGCCACCCACACCGTGGTGCCGACGGCGGCCAGTACCTGTTCTGCCTGGGCGCGCTCGCTGTCGCTGACCGCGGCGTCGGCGTACAGGCCGGTCACGCCCTGACCGATCAGTGCCGGCGTGTTCGGCATGGCGCGCACGATGCGCGTGTAGCCGCCGAGCCAGCGCGACAGGTCTGCCGCGCGCAGGCCCGCCGCGATGCTCAGCACGGTCTGGTGGTCGAGCCCCGGCGCGAGCCCGGCGCACACCTCACGCATCTGCTGCGGCTTGACCGCCAGCACGATCAGGTCGCAGCGCAGTGCAGCCGCATCCGGCGCTTCAACTGCCCGTACGCCGAGGTCGCGTACCAGCCGGGCGCGTGCCTCGGCCTGCGGTTCGACCACGCTGATGCCCGCCGCGTCGCCACCGCGCCTGATCCAGCCGCCAATCAGCGCGCTGGCCATGTTGCCGCCGCCGATGAAAGTGATCTGCATTGCCTGTCCCGTATGTGAATGCGGCCCGCCGGGCCACCTGCCCGGGGCCGCCGCGCGCTATGGTAACCGGCCGCGGCAAGGCGGCGAAACGTCGTTGCGGTGCCTGGGTCCGCGGACGGCATGCAGCGGAACGTCGCGCCGATCATGCAGTGCACCACAAGTTGCTGGACTCAATTTGATTGCTGCTACGATTGGGCGATGCCACAGAAAACCGACGCCCTTCCCGAAGCGATGGATCTCACGCCGGTCACGGCCCAGCTGTGCTTCACGCTGTACTCGTCATCGCTGACGATGACCAAGGCCTTCAAGCCGCTGCTCAACGAGCTCGGCCTGACCTATCCGCAGTACGTCGTGTTGCTGGCACTCGGCGACGCCCGCCGGCCGCTGACCGTGTCGGCGCTGGGCGAACAGCTGTTCCTCGACTCAGGTACCTTGACGCCGCTGCTCAAGCGCATGGAAACCGCAGGGTTGATCACCCGTCGCCGGTCGACGGCCGACGAACGACTGGTCGAACTGAGCCTGACCGACGCCGGCCACGACACGTGCCGGCGCGCCCGGGAGATTCCGGCCGTGCTCGGTCCGGCCACCGGCTGCTCGGCGCGCGAACTGTCCGAACTGGTTTCCGCCTTGCAGGGCGTGCGCTCGGCGCTGACGCGCCACCTCGATGCGGTGGCCGGCGACTGAATGAAAAGGGGCCGCATTCGCGGCCCCTTTTCATTTCGGCAGACTGATTCAGTTCCGCTGCACCCGCCGCGCCGCGACACCGGTCAGCACCAGTCCCGCCAGCAGCATTGCGTACGACGACGGCTCGGGCACTGCGAGCACCGCGACACCGCGCATCTGCGACGGGCTGAACGGCAGGTTGGGATCGAAATCCTGCTGCGCCCGGATCACTTCCACTACACCACTGCCATCGAGCGTCATGCTGAGGATGCGACCGGCACCCAATGTGGTGTTGCCTTGCGGTGTCGTGAACGGGGCCTGCAGCGCCGACACGTAAATCGTGTCGTCGGTGACGTCGATGCCATTCAGGAAGCCCAGCCCGCTGGCCAGCGTGGTGAGGTCGCTGCCGTCGAGGTTGCTGCGCTTCACGAAGCCATCGGTCGTCGTCAGGTAGATGTGGCCGGCGGTGACTTCGAAGTCATACGAGGTCAGTCCGGTCAGCAGCGTCTGCACGTTCGAGCCGTCGAGGTTCGAGCGCATCAGGCGGTTCGACGTGCCGACCTGGCTCCAGAACACGCTGTCCGCGGTCACGTCGATTGCGAACGGCGATGTCAGGCCGCTCTTGAACACGTCGGCGGGCGGAAATTGCAGCGACGGGTCGAGCGTCAGGATGTCGCCCGAGTTCTGCCGCGTGACATACAGCAGGCCGCCCTGCACATCGATGTCGTAGGCGCCGGAAACGTTGTACACCATCAGATCCGAACCGTCCGGCAGCGAGGACACGACGCGGTTCAGCTGCTGGTCCGGCCACCAGATGCGTCCACCGACGAACTCGACGCCATTCGGCCCCTTGACGCGGGTCGGGTCGGTCACCAGTGCGCTGGACGTGCCGCCAGGTACGGTTGCCGTGTTGATCGAACCGACGGTGGCGAACGTCGGCGTGAACCGCTGAAAGGTTTCCGACCACACCAGCTGGTCGGCCGCGACAGCGGCAAAGCTGCTACAGGACAGTGCAAGCGCGAGGAACTGACGACCCCGTTTTTTCATTTCTGGTGATCTCCGAGTCTGAACGGCGATGAACGTTTTCGCCCGGAGACGCCGGTAGCAAGCGGTATTCCTTCGTACAGGAAGGGTTGGGCAGCCGGGGATCGAGCGGCCTCGATGTTTTGGAAAGTCGTTGTACTGATCAACGCAGCGGCGCAGGAATGTCCATTGGCGAGAATGAGTTATCGCGTTGATGCATGCACACCCGATACCGTAAGCGTATGACAAATCATGCACGGCTTCGACCAGCCCCGGTGGTGATCGCCCTGCGCGGGAGCGTCGAAATGTTCCGGTGAGCGTCTGGTGTAAAAAAATCCGACACATGGGCAGTGCAAACCAGGGTGCTGCGGGTCGTTCGAGATTCATCGCCATGCGTGACGCGACGCAGGTTTCGCAGGAGCGGGCCTTGCCCACGATCGACGCACCGATCGCGACCACGGGTCGCTCCTACAGGTGAAGCGCGTCTTCTTGTAGGAGCGAGCCCCGCTCGCGATCCCGCCCTCTGAGCACGTGACGGCGCATGATCGACGCGCCGATCGCGACCGCGGGTCGCTCCTACAGCCGAAGCCCCGTTCCCGCAGGAGCGAGCCGTGCTCGCGATGCCGTGCTTCGAACAGGTGATGTCGCGTGATTGACCTGCGGAATCGCGACCGGGGGTCGCTCCTACAGGTGAAGCGCGTCTTTTTGTAGGAGCGAGCCGTGCTCGCGATGCCGCCCTCTGGGCACGTGACGGCGCATGATCGACGCGCCGATCGCGACCGCGGGTCGCTCCTGCGGCCGATGCACGTCGGACCTACACCTTCCGATACACCTCGGCGCCCTGCTTGACGAACTCGATCGACTTGGTCGCCATGCCCTGGGTGAGCGCGGCCTCATTGGTGAGGCCCTGTGCGGCGGCGTAGTCGCGCACGTCCTGGGTGATCTTCATGCTGCAGAAGTGCGGCCCGCACATCGAACAGAAGTGGGCGAGCTTGGCGCCGTGCTGGGGCAGCGTCTCGTCGTGGAATTCGCGCGCCTTGTCCGGATCGAGCCCGAGGTTGAACTGGTCG
>JAEUNO010000026.1 GCA_016791045.1 Methyloversatilis sp.
GCGACATCCCGAACATCAAGCCATGCTCGACTGGTTCGGCTCAACCTTCGACCCCGCTGCCTTCGACATCGCCGAAGTCGATCGACGACTCGCAAAGATCAAACTCTGACCGTCAACACGGTGTCGGTCGGACGCTTACACAAGGCCTACGACACGGCCGACTTCGTTGCTGCCTGCCGGCAGCGTAATGTCACTCCGCATGTGGCGCAGAACGATGGGCGCCGCGGCGGCAGCGCCATCGATGGACGGACGGCGCGGCACGACGGCTACCGGATCAGCCAGGTGATCCGCAAGCGCATCGAAGAACACTTCGGTTGGGGCAAGAATGTCGGGCGGATTCGGCAAACCGTGTTCCGAGGCATCCAGCGAGTTGATCAGCAGTTCAAATTGACGATGACCGCATGCAATCTCACGCGAATGGCGCGAATAATGTTCGCGGTGCAGCAGGAAGTGCGGAAATGAGCGACCAATCCATGCGCGATGCAGGTTCGCGTAGCAGCGCAAGGGCGATAAACCGGCAGTTTCAGTGCCAGATCGCATTCGGTCGGCTCATCGGTGGCGGGTGCGTCATCGTTTGTCGGCGAATTTCAACAGCCTGTTAGGATTTCGTCCGCTATTAAAACCACGAGCGCATAAAGCTCAGACTGAAAGGGCTTAGCCCGGTGGGATACCGGCTCAGAAACAGCGCCTAGTTGGCGGCATGGCAACCGTCCAACTTCCGGGGGTCAGTTCAAACTCGGAGCGATTCAGGGTGCCGCCGTCGGCAAGGCATCGGACGAGGGCAAATCCGCCGACGAGATCGACGCGCCACGCTGAGGGCAGAATCGCAAGACGGGGCGGTCGGACGCTTATAGGTTAAGGCCGCCTTCCCCGGAAAGACGCGATGAACCAAAAAAAGCCACCGAGCTTTCGCCCAGCGGCTTTGCTTTTCAGGTCGAGTAAGGTCAGCTGCGGCGGCGGCGAGCGAACCATGCGCCCATCAATCCGAGGCTTGTAAGCGCCAGCGTGCCGGGCTCGGGAACCGGAGTGCCGGTCGAAGGTGCTCCTACAATGACTTGAATTTCGGTAAAAGCAAGCTCATCTCGTCCATTCTCTCCGATCGCCGAGAGCCTGATATTGTAGATACCATCAACTGTCGGATCAAAAGTCGGGCCGAAGAACCAGTGCGCTTTCCAAGAGTTTTGAACAACATTAGACATAGCAACCAGATCGCCATAACTCGCTACATCATTTGCTTTCGAGTCCGTTGCTGCGGTGGTTAAGTTAGTGCCGAAGGAGTGATCCCAGAAGCCGGCAGGATTATTGCTTCCAAGAATAGGATCAAATGCGATTCCGTAATTCACCGTTGCCGACGGATCAATGTCCAGACTCAACCAGTATGTGAAAGCATCAAGAGCTCGAGGACCGTTACCGTCGCTGAGAACATCACTGTTGATTGACCATTCGAAATTCCACACTGCTGTCGGGGCAGCTTGTGTAGGAGCAACGCCAGCATCAAACGAATATGTACCATCGTTGTTACTGTTAAAGATATTCTGTGGTTGGCCGGTCGCGTCGTGCCGCAATTTGGCCCGGAGTCCCAGTTCAATCGCTCCGCCGATTCCGTCGTTATAAGTACCTACGGTGAAACTACCGTTGGCATTACCGCTACCGAAGATAACACCTGGCGTCACGTTCTGATCGAATTGAAGCGCTGCACTAGCAGTCCCCGAGAGAAGACCAATCAGCACTGCCGGAAGAAATTTGGCGTACGTCTTCATTATGCCTCCGTCGATTAAGTTGAGTCTTAACTTGCCAAGCTAGTTTTGTGCCACTCTGTGTGAATTCAGATTAAGGCAAACTATTCAAAGGTTTGTGGGGCTGACGTAGTACGACGGGCCACTAAGCTCCAGGGGGTGTGTAAAAGTTTTCGACACAATTTAGTTTTGCAAGAACCTGTGACCATTCGATGCAAATCCTCTGCTTCGAGCTGGCGCAGGCGAGTGACCTCATAGGCGTTAATTGCGCCGAAGCGCTCTCTCCAGATGTAGATCGTCTGCTCGCTGACACCATGCTTGTTCGACACCTCCGCCACCGGCGCCTTGTCGGCTTCGCGAAGGATCTTGACCATCTGCGCTTCCGAAAAACGGCTCTCGCGCATGACTTCCTCTCTGCTGTTGGAAGCCATCCTCTCAAGTTTCAACTGGTCCAAAAAGGCAGGAGCACGTCAACGCCAATAGCCGACATCCGGCGCCCTACATCACCGTCGAATGCGGCTGCAGCGGATGTTCCAGCGTATCGGCGATCAGGCGCAGGGCGATGTCGCAGTCGTCGCGCGACATCGGGCCGCCCAGACACACGCGCACTGCGTCGGGTGGTGTGCCGTCGGTGCTGAAGGCGGCGCTGGCGACCACGCCGACGCCCTGTGTGCGCAGGTAGGACGCGAATTCCACCATCGACCAGTCGGACGACAGCGGCAGCCACAGGTGAAAGCCTTCCGGGTGCGCCCGCATCGCGTGGCGACCGAGATGGCGTGTGGCCAGCGACTGGCGGAACACGGATTCGCCGCGTATCGCGTCCAGCATTGCGTCGGCCGTGCCGTCGGTGATCCAGCGCGTGGCCAGCGCGTTGGTGACCGGCGAGCACATGACCGTGGTGGCGCGCAGCGCGCCGGCCAGACGTTCCGCCTGGCGCGGGCCGGGTGCGTGCACGAAAGCCGAGCGCAGGCCGGCGCCGAAGCACTTCGACAGACCGGTGATGTAATAGGTGAGTGCCGGTGCCAGCGTGGCCAGCGGCGGCGGGGTGTCGCGCGGCAGCATGGCGTAGGCGTCGTCCTCGATGATGGGCACGGCGTAGCGCAGCGCGACATCGGCCAGCGCCTCGCGCCGGGCACGCGTGATCGTCGCGGTGGTCGGGTTGAGCAAGGTCGGGTTGCAGTACAGCGCACGCGGTTTCAGCGTCCGGCACGCGTGTTCGAAGGCGTCCGCGCTGGGGCCGTCGTCGTCCAGCGGCAGCGCGTGCAGCTGCACGCCGAGCTGCGCGGCGATGGCCTTGATGCCCGGATAGGTCAGCGACTCGACGCAGATCAGCTCGCCCGGCCGCGCCAGCAGCGACACCAGCGCGGTCAGCGCGGCGTGGATACCCGGGCAGACGAGCACCCGTTCGACCGCGCACAGCGGCAGCCGGCGACGCAGCCACTGCACGCCGGCCGCGCGGTCGTCGCGCGTACCACCGAAATCCTGATAGCGCAGCAGGTCGTACCAGTCGGAGTGCACCATCACCTGCGCCGCACTGTCGCGCAGGCGGGCGATCAGCGCCGGGTCCTGCGGCTCGGGTGGCAGATTCATCGTCATTTCGGCGCCGCTGCCGCCGCGCAGCGTCAGGCCGGGCGTAGCCCCGCGCACGAAGGTACCCATGCCGGCGCGCGAATCGATCAGGCCGCGCTTGCGCGCTTCGGCATAACCGCGCGCCACCGTCGTGTAATTCAGTTCGAGGTAGTCAGCCAGTTCGCGCAGCGTGGGCAGACGGTCGCGTGCGGCGAGCCGGCCGCTGCGCACGTCTTCCGCAATCAGGTCGGCGATCAGCAGATAGGCCGGCTTGTTGCTCGACCGGATGCGCTTGAGCCAGATCTGCGCAGTCTTGTCCATCAGCCGGCTCGTCGGGTGAAGCGCTTGCGCGTGATCACGTCGGCGATGGAGAGACCGTCGGCGCGGCGCACGACGCGGCAGCGATGATGGAAGCCGTCAGGCTCCGCTCCGGCATCCAGCAGCTCGACTCGCACCGCTTCGCCCGGGTCGATGTTGCCGTGGAAGTACAGCGTCCGCTCGACGGTGACCGCCGGGCGCAGCCCGTACCAGGCGAATTCGGCACGGTCGACCAGCGCCTGGAAGGTGGCGAAGTACAGGAAGCCGGCTCCGTTGAAATCGCTGTTCGGGCAGGGGGTGAAGTCGAAGCTGCGCAGGACTTCACCCGCGTACGCCGCAGTGCGGTGCGCCCGGCCGAGCGACTTCAGCTCGGCGGCTGCAGCCATCAGCGTGGCGTTGCCCGACATGAGGCCGTCGCCGTCCGGCAGCATCTGCGCCCTGGCGACGCTGCGGTTGCCGCCGCCCGGCGCGCGGCGCACCAGCGCCGACAGCAATTCGATGCGCGCCACGCGCGTGTTGCCCATGCGTACCGTCTGCGCGCTGTAATGCTGCGCGCGGCCGTGCGGCACCAGGCGTGCCAGCAGCGCGAATGGCGCGTGTTCGGTCACCGCGTCGAACTGTGCCTCGCGCAGCCGTACCGCGGTCAGCGCGGCATAGCTGCGGTGGCCGTCGATGTCGGCGAAGGCCGGTTCGTCGCGCCCCTGCGCGCGTGCGATGGCCATCCAGTGCAGGTGGGCACATTCCTTCAGCAGCCAGTTTTCCGACAGGCCATACAGCGCCAGTTGCGGCATGCCGGCCTGATAGTGCTGCAGCAGCGCCAGCGTGGCGCGCGGCTGCAATTGGTTCGCGTCCTGCATCAGCATGTGACGGCCTCCTCCGGTTGACGATGCCGGGGCGCGAAGGCGGTCACCTTTTCGGTCAGCCAGGCGGCGTCGCGCGCCACGCCGGAAAAGCGGCCCGAGCCCCAGGTGTAGAGCCAGGGCAGACCGAGGAAGTACAGGCCCGGTTGCTGTGTCACGCCGCGTGTGTGCACCGGGTCGCCGCGTCCGTTGAATACCGGCGCGTCCACCCAGCGGAAGTCCGGGCTGAAGCCGATGCACCAGATGACACTCGTGATGCGGCTCGACGACAGGTCGAGCGTCGTACGCTCGGTCGCGGGCGTCCACACCGGCTCGTAGACCGACGGCGGCGGTGCGTCGATGCCGGCGCCGGCGATGTATTTGTCGATCGCGGCATTGATGCCGTTGTAGATGCGGTCGGCGTGGTCGAGCGCGGCGCCCAGGCCAGGCTGGAACGTGAGCGTCGTACCGTCGAGATCCTGCAGCAGGCCGTACAGTTCCATGCCTTCGAGCGCGAAGCGGCGCAGATCGATGTCGCGCCCGCCGTCGCGGCCGGTCACGTAGTGGTTGGTGTTGTCGCGCACGCCTTCGCGCAGCGGGTGCTCGGTCACCGGCATGTCGTAGTAATTCATGTCGGCCAGCCAGTCGACCACGTCGCGCCCGCGGTAGAAGCGCGCGCAGCGCGGCGCATCGCCCACCGCCAGATGCACCTTGCGCCCCGCCAGATGCAGATCTTCCGCAATCTGCGCGCCGGACTGCCCGGATCCGACCACCAGCACCTCGCCCTCGGGCAGCGCGGCCGCGCTGCGGTACTGCTCGGAATGCAGTTGCACGATGCCGGCCGGCAGGCGCTCGGCCAGCCGCGGCACGATGGGCTGGTGATAGCCGCCGCTGGCCACGACCACCTGATCGGCGGTCCATTCGCCGTCCGATGTGATCACGTCGAACCCGCCCTGCGCACGCGGTGTCACGCGGCGCACCGCCACGCCCTCGCGGATCGGCGGTGCTACCTTGCGCCGGAAGGCGGCGAGATACGCGTTGATTTCGTCCTTCTTCATGAAGCCGTGCGGGTCCGGACCGTCGTACACATGACCGGGCAGTGCGCACTGCCAGTTCGGTGTGACGAGGCAGAAGTTGTCCCAGCGCTGGGTGCGCCAGACATGCATCGCGCTGTGCTTTTCCAGCACCAGATGGTCGATGCCGACCTGCTGCAGACAGTGGCTCATCGACAGGCCGGCCTGGCCGCCGCCGACGATGATGACCGGCAGATGGGAAGGGGAGGGTGGGGGCATGGCAGTGACTCCGTGGTTCACTCGTCGAAGGCGAGTACTTCGATCTGCGCATCGGGCTGCGTGGCCCAGCGCGCAGCGTGCTGTTCGATGTCGGCCAGCTGGTCCAGCGCGGCCGAACAGGCGAATCCGTATTTCGCGCGCACCCGCTCGGATGCGATGTGCAGCGCCTCGCGCACCGACGCCATGAATTCCTCCAGCGGGTAGCCGGTGCCCGGCGCGAAGTAGTCCTTGATCACCAGCGAGGGCGAATAACAGCGGGTTTCGGTCTGGTCGGGCCAGCGGACCCGGAAGTGCATGGCGGGCATGGCGCAGATATCCTTATGTGGATGCAGGCGGACGCAGCGACGCCCGGTACAGGTCGGCGTGACGCCGGGCGCTGGCCGGCCAGCTGAAGCGCCGGCACACCGCGGGCAGTTCGTAGCGCAATACCTCGGCGCGGCGCGGGTCGCAGGCGCGGCGCATGGCGCGGGCGATCGACAGGGCGTCCTGCGGGTCGGCCCAGCTGACGTCGGTGTCGCCCAGATATTCGGTGAAGGGCGCAATCGACGACACGACGACCGGCGTGCCGCTGGCCAGCGCTTCGAGCACCACCAGGCCGAAGCCTTCGCAGGTCGACGCCATGACGAGCACGTCGGCGAGGCGGAACAGCGCCGGCATGTCGGCATCGGCCAGCGTGCCGGCGATGACCACGTCGCGCGCATAGCCCACGGTCAGCCCGCTGTCGCGCAGGTCAGCCTGGAAGGCGCGCGCATAGCCGTCGTGGTCGAGCAGGCTGGCGCCGCCGGCGATCACCAGTTGCGCGCCCGGCAGATCGGCCTTGAGCAGCGCGAAGGCTTCGAGCACGCGCCGCGTGTTCTTGCGCTCTTCGACGCCGCCGACGGCGAGGAACACCGGGCCGCGCCCGGCGGCTTCGGTGATGCCCAGCCGATGCGCGAGGATGAGGTCGCTATCGCCCGGCTGCGCCGAGTAGCGTTCGGCGTCGACCCCGTTGTTCACGCGCTGCGCGTCGATGCCGAAATCGTCGGCCAGCCGGTCGCGCCACAGATCGCTGACGCACAGCACGGTGCGTGCGCACTGCACGCCGCGCGCCTGCCAGGCCGCGAGCCGGCTGTCGTCGAACTCGTCGAGGTGATGCACGGTACGCACGAAGCCGTCGATCAGCCCCTGATCTTCCAGTGCGGCGAGCGCGTTGGCGCTGATGCTGTCCTGCGCATGCAGGATGTCGAACGGCCGGGTCGCCAGACGCGGCGCAAGGTGGGCGACGTAGGCGCCGATGCGTTCGCTGACCATGTCGACCACGCTGCCCGGGGCGCCGGCCACCGGCACCGGTTCGAAACTGCACGCCGGCGCGCGGAACAGGCGCTGCCCGGGTGCGGCCGGTGCGAACATCGTCACGTCATGGCCGTCACGCTGCAGCGCCTGCGCCAGTTCCAGCGTGTGCACCACGCCGCCACGCGGATTGACCGAATGGGTCAGCAGGCCGATTTTCAACCCCGTATGCAGTGCGTCAGCCATGCGCCGCCTCCGCCCGTGCCGCCGTCGCGGCGAGGATGAAGGCCTGTTCGGCGACATTCCACAGCAGCGCGCGTTCGTCCTGCAGGGTCAGCCACACCTCGGGCGAAGTGGTCACGCGGCCGATGCGTGCCGCGGCAATGTCGCGTTCGCCGAAGCGCGCGATGACGCGGTCGGCGTGGGCCGGACGCACCGACAGCAGATAGCCGAAGCTCGGGAAGGACAGCAGCCAGCGCAGCAGCGGCACGCCGTCGGGGCGCGGCACCGCGTCAAGATCAATCGTCGCACCGACCTTCGAACACTCGAGCAGCATCAGCGCGGTGCCGATCAGGCCGGCCATGCTGACGTCCTTGCCGGCGTCGCACAGGCCGGCTTCGGCCAGCTGCGGCAGCATTTCGATGTCGCCGCGCAGGCGTTCGGCCGGTGCGCGGGTCGAGGCATTCCAGTACGGATAAGGTTCTTCGTAGGCGCCGCGCAGGTCGACCGCCACGATCAGTTCGTCGCCCGGCTGCGCATCGAAACTGGTGATGAGCTTCTTCGCGCGGCCGAGTATGGCGACCGCCAGCTGGCCGTGCGCGGCGCGGTGATTGCTGTGGCCGCCGACTATCGGTACGCCGTAGCGCGCCGACGCGGCAGCCATGCCTTCGAGCACCGGCGACGAGGCGTCGGCGCCGTCGCTCCACAGCGCGTCGACCACCGCGATCGGCCGCCCGCCCATGGCGCAGATGTCGCTCACATTCACCATGACGCCGCAGTAGCCGGCAAACCAAGGCATGCGTGACACGAACTGTTCGACCAGCCCTTCGATGGCGAGCAGCAGCCAGCCCTCGCCCGACGGATCGGCGATGGCGGCGCAGTCGTCGCCGATGGCCACGGCCTGCGCCATGTCCTGCATGCCGCCGGGCAGTGCACGGTCGAGCGCGTCCATCACGTCGCCGATGTCGCGCTTGTGCGCGAAGCCGGGGCTGCCACGCAGCGCGTCGACGAGGGCGTGCAGATTCACGCGGCGACTCCGCTGCGCGCCGCCGTCGAGCGCGTGACGAAGCCGCTGAACACGTCGAAGCACGGCGGGTAGTGATCGAGTTCGGCCTGCATCAGCCAGTGCGCCCGGCCGTGCAGGGTTTCCGGCTGCAGCGGCTTCCAGTGCAGGCGGCGGAACAGCGGCAGGTTCTGCGCCTGCACGTGGGCGAGGAAGGTGTGGCAGCCGCGCGCATGCGCGCTGGTCACCGCGAGCCGGATCAGCGTGGCGCCCAGCTTGCCGTGGCTGCGGAATGCCGGCGCCACCGCGAGGCGCGAGCCCCACCACAGGCCGGGTTCGCCGGAACGCCGGTCTTCGTGGATGCGCACCGTGCCGACCACCTGATCCGGCATGCCGCCGATCTGGGTGACCGCGACGATGAGCTGGGCGTGCGCATCGATGGCGTCGATGTCGTCGCCATCGAAAACGCCCTGTTCTTCGCAGAACACCGCGCGCCGCAGGCGATGCGCTTCGCTGCGCTCCCACGCGCTGTCCGCCCACTTGATGCGGAACTCGCAGGGCGCGAAATGCGCCGGCAGTTCGCAGTACCCGAGCGGGTCAGCGTGCAGCATGGGGGGCGTCCTGTTTCTCGTACGACGACAGCGACGAGCAGGCGCCGCACTTGCCGCAGCCGGCCTTGATGTCGGTCGAGCGCAGGCCGGCATCGGACAGCATGGCGCCCAGCGGTTCGAGGATGGACCGCATGAAGGCCGGGCTGGGCGCCGGGTGATCTTCCAGCGGCGTGCCGCTGATCGGCACAAAGGGCACGACGAAGGGATACACGCCCAGGCCGATGAGTTTCGCGCTGATGTCGAGGATGGCGTCCGTGGTGTCGCCCAGCCCGGCCAGGATGTAGGTGCTCACCTGGCCGCGGCCGAATACGGCGACCGCAGCTTCGAACGCCTCCATGTAGCGCTCGATCGACACGGCGGCCTTGCCCGGCATGATCTGTTCGCGCAGCGCCGGCGTGACCACTTCGAGGTGCATGCCCAGACTGTCGATGCCGGCTGCCTTCATGCGCGCGAACCAGCGGTCATCGTCCGGCGGCTCGCACTGTGCCTGGATCGGCAGATCGACCGCGGCGCGCACGGCGAAGGCGGAGTCGCACAGCACCTGTGCGCCGCGGTCCGGCGTGGCCGGCGTGCCGGTGGTCATGACCATGTGCCTGACGCCGTCGAGCAGCACTGCGGCGCGGGCGACTTCGGCCAGCTGGTCCGGTGTCTTGTGCGCGATGGTGCGTCCGGCCGCCAGCGACTGGCCGATCGAGCAGAACTTGCACGACTTGCGCCGGCTTTCATACCGGATGCAGGTCTGCAGTACCGTGGTCGCCAGCACGTCGGCGCCGTGCAGCGTCGCGATATGCGAGTAGGGCACGCCATCCAGTGTCTGCAGCGCGTAGAAGCGCGGCTGTTCAGGAAAGCGGATCTGTGCGATCGGAATGCTGCCGCGCTTCAGCTGCACGCGACCATCGGCGTCCGGCGCTTCGGCGATGAAGGGCGAGTTGAACGCCGAGCCCGTATGCACCGGCACCATGATGGTCGTGCCGTCCACCGTCACTGCCTTGTGATCGGACGGTCCGGCGCCGCCGCGCCGGCTCGGTGCGCCGGCGCCCGGATCAGCCAGCCGCAAGCCGAACGACTGCAGTTCCGTCATCAGCGCCGTCGCCGGCTGACGGTCGGTCGATGTGCGGTTCGATGTGCCGTTCGATGTGCGGCTCGATGTGCGGCTCGATTCGCGGTTCGCTTCGAAAATCGGTGGGGTGCTCATCGGAGGTGCTCCGGACAGGTTCTGAAGGGGACGCCATCGACACCACCGGACGGGCCGGGCGGTCGTTGATGGCGAGGCTGAGCAGTTCGGGCCGCGCGTAGTGGCCGACCGAATCCATCATGCGTTTGCGCTTGGTGACCAGCGCCATGTCGAGATCGGCGATCACCATGCCTTCGCCTTCGGTCAGCGGCGGCGCCAGATGCACGCCTTCGGGCGACACGATGGCGGTGCAGCACCCGCCGCGCAGTGCCTTCTGCAGGCCGGCGTCGGGCGTGATGGACTGGATCTGCGCGTCGCTCAGCCAGCCGGTGGAATTGATGACGAAGCAGCCCGCTTCGAGCGCGTGATGGCGGATCGTCACTTCCATCTGGTCGGCGAAGATCTGGCCGACCATCGAACCGGGAAACTGCGCGCAGTGGATTTCCTCGTGCTGCGTCATCAGCGCGTAGCGCGCCAGCGGGTTGTAGTGCTCCCAGCAGGCCAGCGCGCCGACTCGACCGATGGCGGTGTCGACCACCTTCAGGCCGCTCGCGTCACCCTGACCCCACACCATGCGCTCGTGATAGGTCGGCGTGATCTTGCGGCGCTTCAGCGCGAGCGTGCCGTCGGCATCGAACACCAGCTGCGTGTTGTAGAGGCTGCCGTGGTCGCACTCGTTCACGCCGAGCACC
Organism: Methyloversatilis sp.; assembly: GCA_016791045.1. Lineage (GTDB taxonomy): Bacteria > Pseudomonadota > Gammaproteobacteria > Burkholderiales > Rhodocyclaceae > Methyloversatilis. The sequence continues at coordinate 10,723 of JAEUNO010000026.1, forward strand.
ACCACGACGTTACGTGAGCGTGCCCGTTCGGCAACCGCCTGCGTCACCGGCCCGGGCACCGTCACCGCCCGTTCGTACAGCTTCAGGTGCGCCGCGCCCATCAGCACCGGTGGCTGCACGAAGGAGAAGTACGGGTAGTAGGGCAGGAAGGTTTCCGGGAACACCGTCAGCCGCGCGCCGCGGTCCGCCGCCTCGTCGATCGCCGCCAGCACGCGCGCCAGCGTGCCGTCGGCCGATTCGAGGTCGGGCGCGATCTGGATCGCGGCGGCGCGGACGATGCGGGCGGAAGACATCACAATGTCCAGGTGTCGAGGATGAAGGCGTTGTCCTTGCGGTGCAGCAGGATGATGTCGAGCACGTCGAGCGGGTTGATCGGCGTGATGCCTTCGATCAGCGACCCTTCGCCATGGCCGTACAGCGCCTGCAGCGCGAAGCGGCACGCATAGACCTTGCCGCCTTCGGCGATGAACTTGGTGATCTGGTTGTTGAAGTTCTGGTGGCCGGGGAAGGCTTCATCGCCCAGCGTCGGGAAGCCGCGCTTGACGCCCAGCGTGACGCCCGGGCCGTACAGGAGGATCGACGTGTCGAAGCCCTTGCGCTTCAGGCGGGTGGCCTGCAGCAGATTGACGAAGCCGATCGAGCCTTCGAAGGCGACGGTGTGGAAGGTGACCAGCGCCTTCTCGCCCGGTTCGGCTTTCACGTCCTCGAACACCTTCTCTTCGTAATCGACGAGGAATTCACCTTTCTGATTGGCGGGCTTGGTAACTTTCGGCATGAGAACTCTCCTGTGGGGTGGTCGACCGGGTCAGTGCGCTCTGACGGCGCTCCCTGTCCTTTGCACGCGGCGTGCCATGCCGGCATCACCGTCTGCGATCAACATGCAATCAATGAACACACGCGCCCGCCGTGGCCGTTGACAGATTTTCACCGTCGCTGAAATGTCCTTTCCGGATCGGGGTTTAGGGGTGGCTTTACGCACCGCGATGGAGCATCCGCCATGCAATCAATGCACCCGATCATTCATCCCGATCGCACCGGATGGGCATCGGTGCCGCCCACCCGCGTATCGTTGAGGCATGTCCGAATCCGTTGATCCCAGACTGATCGGCCTTGCCGCCGCGCTCGGCATCGGCCTGCTGATCGGCATGGAGCGCGAGCGGCGCAAGGGCGAAGGCCCGGCGCGTGCTGCGGCCGGTCTGCGCACCTTCACGCTGGCCGCATTGCTCGGCGCGCTGGCCATGCTGCTCGGCGGCGGCCTGACGCTGGCGGTGCTGGCGGCGGCGGTCGGGTTGCTGGCGGTGGTGTCGTACCGCAAGTCAGCCGACGTCGATCCCGGCCTGACGACGGAAATCGCGCTGCTGCTGACCTTCATGCTGGGCGCGCTGGCGCAGGTCGATGCGCCGCTGGCGACCGGCATCGGCGTGCTGGTGGCCATCATGCTGGCCGCGCGCAGCCACCTGCACCGCTTCGTCGTGCGGGTCATGTCGGAACAGGAACTGCACGACGCCCTGCTGCTGGCCGCCGCGGCACTGGTCATCCTGCCGCTGACGCCCGATCGCACGGTCGATCCGTTCGATGCGATCAATCCGCGCACCTTGTGGACGCTGGCCGTGCTGATGATGGCCATCAACGCCTGCGGCCACATCGCCCTGCGCGCCGCCGGACCGGCGCTCGGCCTGTCGTTCGCCGGCTTCGCGTCGGGCTTCGTGTCGAGTACCGCGACCATTGCGGCGATGGGCGCGCAGGCCGTGCGCACGCCCGCGTTGCGCGCCGGCGCCGTATCGGGTGCCGTGCTGTCGTCGCTGGCGACCGTGCTGCAACTGGTGCTGCTGCTCGTCGTGACCAGTGCCGCCGTGCTGCGCGAAATGGCGCTGCCGCTGCTGGCGGCCGGTATCGCGGCGTTGGCTTACAGCGTGCTGGTCGCGTGGCGCAGCGCGCGCGCGATGGCGGGCGAGACCGTGCCGCCCGGCCGCGCCTTCAACCCGCGCATTGCCGTGCTGTTCGCCGTCACGATGGGCGGCATGCTGCTGCTGACGTCGCTGCTGCGCGAAGCCTTCGGCAGTGCCGGCCTGAATCTGGCCGTGGGCCTGGCCGGTTTTGCCGACGCCCATTCGTCTGCCGCGGCGGTCGCCGCGCTCAACGCCTCGGGCAAGATCGAGGCCGCACAGGCGGTGCTGCCCATCCTGATCGCCTTCACGACCAACGCGATCAGCAAGATCGTTGTCGCCGCGACAGCCGGCGACCGGGCGTTTGCGGCGCAGGTTGCACCGGGTGTGCTGCTGTCGGTCGGCGCGGCGTGGGCGGTCTGGCTGCTGCGCGGAGGCTGATGCAAGCACGCATCGGCGATCAACATGCTTGACAGCGGCGCTTTCCCGGCTAGAATTTAAACGAACGTTTGAATGAAGGCTGTGCAGGCATGGATGTCCGTCGCACCTCGCTGACCGCGCATGAAACCCGCAACCGCATTCTCGATGCGGCGCAGGCGCTGTTCGTGGCGCACGGTTTCGAGGCGACGTCGATGCGCATGATCACCGGCGACGCGGGCGTCAATCTCGCGGCGGTGAACTACCACTTCGGTTCGAAGGACGTGCTGGTGCGCGAGGTGCTGAAGCGCCACCTGCAGCCGTTGAACGCACAGCGCATGCTGGCACTCGATGCGGCCGAGACCGAGGCCGGCGATCAGCCGGTGAAGCCCCACCGCATCGTCGATGCGTTCTTCAGCAGTTCGCTTGATCTGGCTTCGGGCAGTGCTGCCGGGCGCGAATTCATGCAGTTGCTCGGCCGCACCTTCACCGAACCGTCACCGACGGTGCGCGAGTATCTCGCCACCGAGTACGCGCCGGTGATCGGCCGTTACCGCGACGCATTCTGCCGTGCGCTGCCGACGGTGCCGGTCGAGGAAATCCTTTGGCGCCTGCATTTCATGCTGGGCGCCATGTCGTACGCGGTGTCGGGCATCGATTCGCTGCAGGTGCTGACCGGCGTGCGCATCGATGAACCGGATGCCATGCAGCGCATGCGACCGCGCCTGATGAGCTTCCTGCTCGGTGGCCTGCGGGCGCCACTGCCAGCCGGACAGGGCACGGACCACACGACGTAGCCGAACAGGGTGCAGCGGTCGAACGACGGCCCGAGCACCGAAGCGAAGCACCGGAGGAGAGAAGCATGATGACCTGGATACTGTTGCTGCTGGTGCCGCTGGGCATCGTTCTGCTGGGCTACCTGCGCGCGCCGCTGCTCGTGTGCACCGCGGCGGCGGCGGCATGGCTGGTGGCGGCCAGCCTGCATTTCGACTGGCCTACCGAGGTGAATGTCGCGGTCGCGCTGCTGGCCGGCGTGCCGGCGCTGCTGCTGAACGTGACCGCGCTGCGCCGTGCCGTCATTTCGAAACCGCTGTTGAACGTGTATCGCAACATCCTGCCGCCGATGTCCGACACCGAGCGCATCGCGCTGGAAGCCGGCACCGTGTGGTGGGAAGGCGAACTGTTCCGCGGCCACCCGGACTGGACCGTGCTGCACGCCTATCCGGAGCCGACGCTGAGCGCGGAAGAACAGGCCTTCCTCGACAACGAGGTCGAACAGCTGTGCCGCCTGTCCGACGACTGGACCATTTCGCACGAACTGAAGGACCTGCCGCCGGAGGCTTGGCAGTACATCAAGGACGCCGGCTTCCTTGGCCTCATCATTCCGAAGCAGTACGGCGGCAAGCAGTTCTCGGCCTGGGCGCATTCGCAGATCGTGACCAAGCTGTCGACCCGCTGTTCCGCCTCGGCGGTCACCGTGATGGTGCCCAACTCGCTCGGCCCGGCCGAACTGCTGCTGCATTACGGCACCGACGCGCAGAAGGACCACTACCTGCCGCGCCTGGCCAGGGGGCTGGAGATTCCGTGTTTTGCACTCACCAGCCCGCAGGCCGGCTCGGACGCGGCGTCGATTCCGGACTTCGGCATCCTCTGCAGGGGCGAATACCAGGGCCGCGAAGTGCTGGGCATGCGCGTCACCTGGGACAAGCGCTACATCACGCTGGGCCCGGTGGCGACGCTGCTCGGCCTGGCCTTCCGGCTGTACGACCCGGACCACCTGCTGGGCGACACGGAAGATCTCGGCATCACCTGCGCACTGATTCCGACCGATCACCCGGGCGTGGAAATCGGCCGCCGCCACTTCCCGCTGAACGCGGTGTTCCAGAACGGACCGAACTGGGGCAAGGACGTGTTCATGCCGCTGGACTGGATCATCGGCGGGCCGGCGATGGCCGGTCAGGGCTGGCGCATGCTGATGGAGTGTCTCGCCGCCGGTCGCTCGATTTCGCTGCCGGCGTCGAACACCGGCATGGCCAAGCTCACGGCCCGCACGGTCGGCGGCTATTCGCGCGTGCGCAGCCAGTTCAAGACGGCGATCGGCCGCTTCGAAGGCATCCAGGAGCCGCTGGCCCGCATCGGCGGCCATCTGTACATGATGGACGCCGCCCGCCGCATGACCGCCGGCGCCATCGATCTGGGCGAAAAGCCGTCGGTCGTGTCGGCCATCGTGAAGTACCACATCACCGAGCGCGCGAGGGTCGTCGTCAATGACGGCATGGACATCCTCGGCGGCAAGGGCATCTGCCTGGGCCCGTCGAACTTCCTCGGCCGCGCCTACCAGCAGATCCCGATCGGCATCACGGTCGAGGGCGCGAACATCCTGACACGCAGCCTGATCATCTTCGGCCAGGGCGCCATCCGCTGCCATCCGTACGTGCTGCGCGAAATGCGCGCCGCGCTGGCCGACGATACGCCGGCGGCACTTGCGGAATTCGACGATGCGCTCTTCTCCCACATCGGCTATACCGCGAGCAACGCGATTCGCGCGCTGGTGACCGGTCTGACCGGTTCGCACTGGGTCGGCGTGCCGAGCGGCGTGGCGCCGGAAACGCGCCGCTATTATCAGCAGCTCACGCGCTTCTCGACCGCGTTCGCCTTCATTTCGGATGCCGCGATGCTCACCATGGGGGGCGATCTGAAGCGCAAGGAAAAGCTGTCGGCGCGGCTGGGCGACATCCTTTCGCAGATGTATCTGTGCTCGGCCACATTGAAGCGCTACGAGGCCGAAGGCCGGCAGGCCGCCGATGCGCCGCTGATGCACTGGGCCATGTGGGATGCGATGTTCCATGCCCAGACCGCGTTCGAAGGTGTGATTTCGAACTTCCCGAACCGCGCCATCGCCATCCTGCTGCGCCGGCTCATCTTCCCGCTCGGCCGGCCTTATGTCGTGCCGTCCGACCGGCTCGGCGGCGAGGTGGCGAAACTGCTGATCGAACCGTCGGCGACGCGCGACCGGCTGACCGCCGGCATGTACATCCCGGACGACGAGCACGACCCGGTCGGGGTCATCGAACATGCGCTGAACGCGACCATTGCCGCCGAAGCCATCGAGGCGCGCGTGCGTGCGGCGCAGAAGAAGGGCGTGCTGAAAGCGCGTGGTGCCGGCCTGATGCAGGCGGCGTTCGACGCTGGTCTGATCGACGACGCCGAGTTCGCGCTGATCCGTCGCCGCGACACCCTGCGTGACCGGGTCGTCCGGGTGGACGACTTTCCGCAGGATTTCGGTGTCGATGCGGCAAGCGCGCCGCCGGCCGAATCGCACAACGTCACCGCGATCGCCGCCTGATGACCTTGCCCGACGTTTTCGTGGTCGATGGCGCGCGCACGCCCTTCCTGAAGTCGCGCAACGCGCCCGGCCCGTTCGCCGCGGCCGACCTCGCGGTGGCCGCCGGCAACGCGCTGCTGTCGCGTCAGCGCTTCCGGCCGGATCAGCTCGACGAAGTCATCCTCGGCTGCGCCGCGCCATCGGCCGACGAAGCGAACATCGGCCGCATCGCCGCGCTGCGCCTGGGCTGTGGTGACCGCGTGCCGGGCTGGACCGTGATGCGCAACTGCGCCAGCGGCATGCAGGCACTCGATTCGGGCATTGCCAACATCCGCCTCGGACGCGCCGACCTGGTGCTGGCCGGCGGCGTCGATGCGCTGTCGCGCGCCCATCTGCTGTTTTCCGACGCCATGGTGCGCTGGCTGTCGCAGTGGTACGCGGCCAGAAGCTTCGGCGCGCGGGCGCAGCTGCTGACGAAATTCCGCCCCGGCATGCTGGTGCCGGTCATCGGGCTGCTGAAAGGTCTGACCGATCCGGTCATCGGCATCAATATGGGGCAGACCGCCGAGAACCTCGCCGCGCGCTTCGGCATCAGCCGCACGCAGATGGACTTCCACGCCATGCGCTCGCATCAGCGCACAGCCGCCGCGCTCGACGCCGGCCATTTCGGTGAAATCGTGCCGATCGCCGACGCCGGTGGACATATATATATGGAGGACGACGGCATGCGGCGCGATTCGTCGGTACCGCGGCTGGCAAAGCTGCGCCCGGTGTTCGATCGCGTGCACGGCCACATTACGGCCGGCAACAGTTCGCAGGTGACCGACGGAGCGGCCTGGCTGCTGCTCGCGTCGCGCAAGGCGGTGGAGGAACACGGACTGACGCCGCTCGGCCGCATTGTCGACACCGAGTGGGCCGGACTGGACCCGGCACAGATGGGACTCGGGCCGGTGCATGCCGCCACCCCCCTCCTGCAGCGGCACGGTCTCGGGCTGAACGATCTCGATGCCTGGGAAATCAACGAAGCGTTCGCCGCCCAGGTCATCGGCTGCATCGAGGCATGGAAAAGCGACGACTACTGCCGCACCGAACTGGGCCTGTCCGGCGCGCTGGGTGCGCTCGACGAACGCCGGCTGAACGTCGACGGCGGTGCCATCGCGATCGGTCACCCGGTCGGCGCCAGCGGCGCGCGCATCGTGCTGCATCTGCTGCACGTGCTGCGCCGGCAGGGCGGCGGTCGCGGCATCGCGGCCATCTGCATCGGCGGCGGTCAGGGTGGCGCCATGCTGGTGGAAACGACGTGAGCGGCGAAATCACTCTAGAGCTCGAGCACTGGCGCCTCGAGCGCGACGCCGAAGGCATCGCCTGGCTCACTGTCGACCGGGCCGGCGAAAGCGTGAATACGCTGTCCGGCGAAGTCATGCGCGAACTGGCCGGCGTGCTCGACACATTCGACACCGTGCCGCCGCGTGGGCTGGTGATCCTGTCCGGCAAGGCAAGCGGCTTCGTCGCCGGCGCCGACATCGCCGAATTCGGACGGGTGAGCGATCTGGCCGGCGCGCGTGCGTTGATCGAACGCGGCTGGAACCTGTTCAACCGGCTGGCGGCCGTGACTTACCCGACCTGCGCACTGGTGCGCGGCTTCTGCGTGGGCGGCGGCACCGAACTGGCGCTGGCCTGCGACCGCATCGTCGCGGTGGACGAACCCGGCACCCGCTTTTCGCTGCCCGAAGTGATGCTCGGCATCGTGCCCGGCTGGGGCGGCATGCTGCGCCTGCCCGCCCGCGTCGGCGCGCCGGCCGCACTCGACATGATGCTGACCGGCCGCGCGCTCGACGTGCGCCGTGCGAAATCGCTCGGCCTGGTCGACGACATCGCCCCGGCGCGGCTGATGCGCGAGCATGCGGCTGCCGCCGTGCTGTCGGGTGCGCCGCGCAAGCCGCTGCCGCTGCTGCAGCGCCTGCTGTCCGGGCCGCTGCGCAGTGTGGTGGCGAAGAAGGCGATGGCTGGCGTGGCGAAGCGCGCCAGTCGCCACCACTACCCGGCGCCGTACGCCATCATCAACATCTGGCGCGATTTCGGCGGCAATGCGCTGGCCGTGCCGGAAGGCCATCCGTCGTCGATGAGCGCACTGGTGGCTCATCCGACCACGGCCAACCTGCAGCGCGTCTATCACCTGCGCGAGCGCCTGCGCGGCTTCGGCAAACCGCAGGACGTCGAACTCCCGGTGGTCCGGCACGTGCATGTGGTCGGCGCCGGTGTCATGGGGGGCGACATCGCCGCCTGGTGCGCGCTGCGCGGCTTTCGGGTGACCCTCCAGGACAGCAGTGCCGAACGCATCGCCCCGGCGCTGCAGCGCGCCGCGAAGGCCTGGGGCCGCAAGTTCCGGCGCGACCGGCGCGGTCTGCGCGCCGCGCTCGACCGGCTCGTGCCGGACGTGACCGGCGCCGGTGTCGCGGGTGCCGACGTCATCATCGAAGCCATCTACGAAGACCTCGACGCCAAGCAGGCGCTGTTTCGTGACATCGAGCGGCGCGCGCAGCCCGACGCGCTGATCGCCACCAACACCTCCAGCCTGCGCATCGAGGACATCGCTGCCTGCCTGCGCATGCCGTCACGCCTGGTCGGCATCCATTTCTTCAATCCGGTGGCGCAGATGCCGCTGATCGAAGTGGTGAGCGGCGCCGCCAGCGATCCGCTGGCCGTGCAGCGCGCCGCGGCCTTCGTCGGCGCGCTCGACAAATTGCCGCTGCCGGTGGCCAGCAGTCCGGGTTTCCTCGTCAACGCGGTGCTCGGGCCCTACATGCTGGAAGCGATGAAGTGCGTCGACGAAGGCATGGCACCCGAAGTGGTGGACCGCGCGGCACAGGATTTCGGCATGGCCATGGGGCCGATGGAACTGATCGATACGGTCGGGCTCGACATCGCGCTGGCCGCCGGTGCGCGGCTGACCGGCAGCGCGCAGGCGCCGGCCTGCCTGCAGCGCCATGTCGATGCCGGCCGGCTCGGGCGCAAGACCGGCCACGGATTTTACGAGTGGACCGACGGCAGGCCGCAGCGCGGTGCGGTATCGTCCGTGCCCGACGGACTGACCGACCGGCTGCTCGCACCGCTGGTCGCCGTCACGCGGCGCTGCGTCGAACAGCAGGTGGTCGCCGATGCCGATCTGGCCGACGCCGGCCTGATCTTCGGCGCCGGCTTTGCCCCCTGGACCGGCGGCCCGCTGCACCATGAACGCCTGACCCCTCACTGACCTCTCATTGAACTTTTTCGAGCACAGAACCATGAATGATTCCGTACAGTCCCTGCCCGACGACCAACCCGCGCTGCGCCTGCTGCCGATGCCGCGCGACCTCAATGCGGCGGGCGACATATTCGGCGGCTGGGTCATGTCGCAGGTGGACGTGGCCGGTTCGATCGCGGCGATGCGCCGCACCCGCTCGCGCGTGGTGACGGTGGCGGTCAATTCCTTCGTGTTCCTGCAGCCGATCACGACCCAGTACCTCGTGTCCTTCTATGCATCGGTGGCACGGGTCGGCAACACCTCGATCACCGTCGATGTCACGGTCTATGCGGAAACGGGTTACGAAAACATACAGATAAAGAAGGTGGCGGAGGCGACGTTGACCTATGTTGCAGTGGGCGAAGAGGGGCAGAAGCTGAATATTCCGAAAGATTGACCGTTACAGCGCTGTACGGTCGCACCGGCCCCGACTTCAGCGGTGAATCGGGCGCCGGCAACGCATCACCAGACGAGGAGCTGAAATGTCATCACACAAGAAATTTGCCGGTCCCGATCTTCCGTTCGCACGTCTGGCCGTGCTGATCGGATTGACGGTGTCCGGCCAGGCCATGGCGGCCGGCTTTGCGGTGCAGAACCAGAACGGCGCCGGTACGGCGACCGCCTTTGCCGGTGCGGCCGCCGTCGCGGACGACGCCAGCACGATCTACTTCAACCCGGCCGGCATGACCTATCTGCCGATGGGCCACAGCATTTCGGTCGCCGGCACGCTGCTGCACCGCTCGCTGAAGTTCGACGACCGCGGTTCGAACGCGCTGATCCTGCCGGGCCCGACCGTTTTCCCGCTCGGTGATGAAGGCGGCGAGGGCGGCGGCCTGTCGCTGATTCCGGCCGGCTACTACAGCTATGCGATCAATGACCGCTTCCGCATCGGTGTCGGCGTGTCGGCCACCTTCGGCAACAAGACCGACTACAACACCACCTTCCTCGGCCGCTTCCAGGGCAACTACGTCGACCTGAAGGCGCTGAACATCAATCCGTCGGTGGCCTGGCGCGTCAACGACCAGCTGTCGATCGGCGCCGGCATCAGCTTCGTCAAGCTCGAAGGCGACATCCAGCAGCAGCTGCCGGTGTCGCCGCTGCTGCCCAATGCACGCAACCGGCTCGAAGCGGACGACACGGCGATGGGTTTCAACGTCGGCCTGATGTATCAGGTGACACCGGCCATGCGCGTCGGCCTGTCGTATCGCTCGAAGATCGACTTCCGGCTCAAGGGTGAATCGACACGAACTGAAGCGGGTCCGCTTACAGGCGTGACGCCCGCTTTCGCAAGGATCGAGCTGCCGGATACCTTCTCGGTGGCGGTGCATCACCAGATGACCGACCGCTGGGAGGTGATGGGTGACTACACCTGGACCGGCTGGTCGTCCTTCAAGTCGCTCGACGTGCGCGATGAAAACACCGGAGCGCGGCTGACCAATCCGGAGTACGACTTCCGCGACAGCTGGCGCATCGGTTACGGCGCCGCCTACAAGTACACCGAGGCGCTGAAGCTGCGGTTCGGCGTGGCGTTCGACAAGTCGCCGGTGCATGACGAAACGACGCGCACCTTGACGCTGCCGGACAGCGACCGCTACTGGGTGGCGATCGGGGCGCGCTACGCGCTGACGCCGAAATCGACGATCGACGTCGGCTACGCGCACATCTTCTTCGACCGCGAAGGCATCGACCGGCGCACCATCGTCGGCACCACGCCGACCGGCCAGATCATTCGCGGCAAGTTCGACACCAGCGCCGACCTGCTGTCGGTGCAGTACAACCAGACCTTCTGATGCCGCACCGGCCGGCGTCCGCAAGGCGCCGGCCGCCGCGCTGCTTCTGGCTTTTCGTTGACCTTTCGTTGACCCCGGCCGCACACCGCGGCTGGCGTTCCGCTTCCGGGAGACCGCCATGTCCCGTCCCATCCCCCTTCAGTTCCGAATCCGTCGTGTCGCCGTGCTCGGTGCCGGCGTCATGGGTGCGCAGATTGCCGCGCACTGCGCCAACGCGAATGTATCGGTCGTGCTGTTCGACCTCGCCGCGAAGGAGGGCGACCCGGACGGCATCGTCCGGCGCGCCCTCGACGGCCTGAAAAAGCTCGAACCCGCGCCGCTGGCAACCGCCGACCGGCTGGCGCTGATCGACATCGCCCACTACGACCGCGATCTCGCGCGGCTGGGCGAGTGCGATCTGGTGATCGAAGCGATCGCCGAACGCATGGACTGGAAGCACGGCCTGTACGAGAAAGTGGCGCCGCATCTGCGCGCCGACGCCATCTTCGCCAGCAACACGTCGGGCCTGTCGATCAACGCACTGGCCGACGGTTGCCCGGACAGCCTGCGCAGCCGCTTCTGCGGCGTGCACTTCTTCAACCCGCCGCGCTACATGTCGCTGGTCGAGCTGATTCCGTCGCGCTCGACCGACGCGGCGCTGCTCGATGCGCTGGAAACCTTCCTGACGACGACGCTGGGCAAGAGCGTGGTGCGTGCGCTCGATACGCCGAACTTCGTCGCCAACCGGGTCGGCGTGTTTTCGATGCTGGCGGCGATGCACCACACCGAACGCCTCGGCCTGGGTTTCGACGAGGTCGACGCACTGACCGGCCCGGCGATCGGCCGGCCGAAGTCCGCCACCTACCGCACCGCCGACGTGGTCGGGCTGGACACCTTGCTGCACGTCGTGAAAACCATGACGGACAATCTGCCGGCTGACCCGTGGCACCGCTACTACACCGCGCCGGCCTGGCTGGCCGCGCTGGTTGGCCGGGGCGCGCTGGGCCAGAAGACGAAGGCCGGCGTGTATCGCAAGGACGGGCGGCAGATCAAGGTGCTGGATCTGGCGACGCAGGACTACCGCGATTCGGCCGGCGCCATCGCCGACGAGGTCCAGGCCATGCTCGCCGAGCGCGATCCGCAGATGAAGCTGGCAGCGCTGCGTGCGTCGGCACATCCGCAGGCGCAGTTCCTGTGGTCGGTCTTCCGTGATGTGTTCCATTATGTCGCCGTGCATCTGGGCGACATCGCCCACAGCGCGCGCGACGTCGATTTCGCGATGCGCTGGGGCTTCGGCTGGCAGACCGGGCCATTCGAAACCTGGCAGGCCGCCGGCTGGCAGCACGTCGCCGGCTGGCTGCGCGATGACATCGCCGCCGGCCGCACCATGAGTGACGCCCCATTGCCGGCCTGGGTGTTCGAGCGCCCCGCGGCGCACGAGGCCGCCGGATCGTGGTCGGCGTCGGCCGCCAGGCTGCTGCCGCGTGCATCGTTGCCGGCCCATGCACGCCAGCTGTTTCCCGAACTCGTGCTCGGCGAGATGCCGCGTGCCACGCACACGATCTGGAAGGGCGACGAGGTGCGGCTGTGGACGCTGGATGACGCCGACGGCGCGCGCGCGCCGGTGCTGTCGTTCAAGAGCCGCATGTCGGCCATCGGCCCGAAGGTGCTCGAAGGCGTGCGCGAAGCGATCGCGCGCGCCGAGCGCGACTTCGACGCGCTGGTGATCTGGCAGCCGCAGGGGCCGTTTTCTGTCGGCGCCAATCTGAAGCAGATCCGGCCGGTGCTCGAAGCGGGCGATTTCAAGGCGCTGGACCGCGTCATCAACGACTTCCAGCAGGCCTCGCAGGCGATCAAGCACGCCCAGGTGCCGGTCATCACCGCGGTGCAGAACATGGCGCTGGGCGGCGGTTGCGAGTTCGTCATGCATTCGCCGCGCGCCGTGGTGGCGCTGGAAAGCTATATCGGGCTGGTCGAGGCGGGCGTCGGACTGATTCCGGCCGGCGGCGGCTGCAAGGAATTCGCGCTGCGCGCAGCGCGCGCCGCCGAAGCGTCGGCGACGAAGGACCCGATGAACTTCCTGCAGTCGGTGTTCCAGACCATTGCCATGGCGAATGTGTCGAAAAGCGCGCGCCACGCGCAGGAACTGGGCCTGCTGAAACCGGACGACGTGGTGGTGATGCACGCCGGCGAACTGCTGCACGTGGCACGCCGCAACGCGATCGCCATGGCGGACAGCGCCTGGCGGCCGGCGCTGCAGGCGTCGAACATCCTGGTGGCCGGACGCAGCGGCATCGCCACGCTGGAAATGATGCTGGTGAACATGCGCGAGGGCGGCCTGATTTCGGCGCACGACTATCGCGTGGCGCGCGCCGCGGCCGTCGCGCTGTGCGGCGGCGAAATCGAGACCGGCTCGCGGGTGAGCGAGCAGTGGCTGCTCGAAGTCGAGCGCGCGGAATTCGTCGCGCTGCTGCGAACGCCCGAAACGCAGGCGCGCATCGCGCACATGATGGACACCGGCAAACCGCTGCGCAATTGAGGAGACAGTCATGACACGACAGATCCAGGACGCCTACATCGTCGCCGCGAAGCGCACGGCCGTGGCGCGCAAGAACGGTGCCTTCCGAAACGTGCGGCCGGACGACATGCTGGCGCACGTGCTGCGCGGCACGGTCGACGCCGTACCGGCTTTCGACCTGAACGACATCGGCGACGTGGTGGTCGGCTGCGCGATGCCGGAAGCGGAGCAGGGCATGAATGTGGCGCGCATCGGCGTGCTGCTGGCCGGCTTTCCGGTGTCGGTGCCGGGCATCACGGTGAACCGCTTCTGCGCCAGCGGCCTCAACGCCGTGGCCGATGCGGCGATGAAGATCATGACCGGTCAGTGCGACATCGCCATCGGCGCCGGCACCGAATCGATGACCGTCATGCCGACCATGATGGGCAACAAGGTCACTGTGAATCCGCGCGCCTTCGAGTCGGACGAACACGTCGCCATCGCCTACGGCATGGGTCTGACCGCGGAAAAAGTGGTGCAGCAATATGGCGTGTCGCGCGAGGATCAGGACGCCTTCGCGCTGGCGTCGCACCACAAGGCGCTGGCGGCGATCGCCGCCGGCCGCTTCCGCGACGAGGTGCTGCCCTACACGGTGCGCAGCCACCTGCCCGATCTCTCGAGCAATACGGTGCGCCTGACCGAACGGCTGTTCGACACCGACGAAGGTCCGCGCGCCGATTCCAGCGCGCAAGCGCTGGCGAAGCTGCGTCCCGCGTTTTCGGCCCGCGGTTCGGTCACCGCCGGCAACAGTTCCCAGATGTCGGATGGCGCGGCGGCCGTGCTGCTGATGTCGGAAGCTGCCTTGCAGCGCACCGGTGCGGTACCGATCGCGCGCTTCCGCAGCTTCGCGGTGGCCGGCGTGCCGCCGGAAATCATGGGCATCGGCCCGGTCGAGGCGATCCCGAAGGCACTGAAGCTGGCCGGCCTCGCGCAGGACGACATCGACTGGATCGAACTGAACGAAGCCTTCGCCGCGCAGGCGCTGGCGGTGATGCGCACGCTCGGGCTGGACCCTGCGAAGGTGAATCCGGTCGGCGGCGCCATCGCGCTCGGTCACCCGCTGGGTGCCACCGGCGCCATCCGCACCGCCACCGTCATCGCCGCCATGCAGCGCGGGGAGGCGCGTACCGGCATGGTGACCATGTGCATCGGCACCGGCATGGGCGCCGCAGGGATATTCGAAAGGGTGTGAGGCGGGTGGTGAGCGCGCGTCACTGCAGACGGTCGGAACCGGCGCCAAGCCGGTCCCGGATCGGCCTTACTTGATGCCGGCCATGCGCTTTTCGAGTTGCGCGACCGGCACGTAACCCGGAATGCGCTCGCCCGTGCTGAGGAAGATGGTCGGCGTACCGCGCACGCGGTACTTCTCGCCGAGTGCAGCGGCCTTCTGGAAGCCGGCCATGTCGCACGATGCGACCGCCGATGCCGGCGCAACGTTCGTGGTCATCCAGTCGCTCCACGCCTTCACGCGGTCGGGCGAGCACCAGATCGCTTCCGATTTCTTCACCGAATCCGGGCCGAGCACCGGCGTCAGGAAGGTGTAGACGGTCACGTTGTCCATCGTCATCAGTTCCTTCGCCAGCTTCTTGCAGTAGCCGCAGTTCGGGTCCTCGAAGGTGGCGATGACCCGCTTGCCGCTGCCGCGGACCTGCTTGATCGCCAGCTCGAGCGGCAGCTCGGCGAAGTTGATGCCCGACAGCTGATTCACGCGTTGCTGCGTGATGTTCTGGCGCGATTTCGCGTCGAGGATTTCGCCCAGGATGAGGTAATTCGCCTTCTCGTCGGTATACAGGATCTCGCCGCCGATGCGGACTTCATACAGGCCGAGATAGGGTGTCTTGGTGACGCCTTCGACCTTTGAACCGTTGCCGATGGCGGTTTCGACGGCGGTCTTGATCGAATCTTCAACCGGGCCCGCGAAGGCGACCGATGCGGCGGCAAGCGCGCACATCAGTGCGGCGGTGTGCTTGATGGACATGAAAACTCCTGTTGGGGCGCTGTATTCGCGGCCCTGACGGGCCAGCTTCATTGCGTGTGTTGTTTCGTGCGCCAATTAACCGAGCGCGTAGCGTACCAGCGCATTGCGTAGGACAGGCATGCCCTGTGTCAGGTTCAGCCCGGTATTCCTGAGCCAGGCCAGTGCCGGCCATGCCGGGCGGAACAGCTCATGCAGTGCATGCGTCGTCAGTTGCAGCGCCTGCACCTCTTCGGCCCGCTTGCGCTCGTAGCGGCGCAGCACGCGCACATCGCCCAGCACGCTGCGATCGCTGTCGGCCAGCACGCCGGCCAGCACGCGCACGTCGGCAAACCCCAGATTCACGCCGTGACCCGACAGCGGGTGGATGGCATGCGCCGCGTCGCCGACCAGCGCCACGCCCGGTGCGATCACCTTGGGTACCTGCATCAGGCGCAGCGGAAAACCGGCTGCCGGCGTCACCAGCTCGAGTGCGCCGAGCACATGCTCGCCGGCGGCCGCCACCTCGATCGCCAGTGTGGCCGCGTCATGTTGCAGCAGTTCGCGACCCCTGGCTTCGGGCGCCGACCACACCATGGACATGTGCTGATCCGGCAGCGGCAGGAAAGCCAGTACGCCATCAGGTCTGAACCATTGCCAGGCGCAGCCCAGATGCGGCTTTTCGCAGCGGAAGTTGGCGATCACGCCCAGTTCGTCGTAGTCGGTGAAATGCGCGTCCAGCCCGACCTGCGTGCGCACCCACGAATTGACCCCATCGGCGCCGACCACCAGCGCGGCATCGAGCGTGCGGCCATCTTCCAGCGTCAGCCGCGAGCGGCCGCGTTCGTGCGCCAGCTTCGCCGGCCGCGCCGGGCACAGCAGGGTGGCATTGGCCTGCCGCTTCACGCCCTCCCACAGCTCGCGCGCGATCAGGCTCGATTCGGCAATCCACGCCAGCTCACCCACGCCGACATCGAACGCCGAAAAGTCGAGCCGCGCACCGCGGTCGCCGAACACTTCGATGCGGGCGAGCGGCTGCATCCGCGCATGATCGAGATGCGCCCAGGCGCCGACCGACTCGAGAAAGGCCGCGCTCGACGGGCTGACCGCATACACCCGCGCGTCCCAGCTCCCGACCGGCCACTCCGGCATCCGTCCCTCGACCAGCGCCACCGACAGCTGCGCCCGGCGCAGCGCCGCACACAGCGCCAGCCCGGGCAGGCCGGCGCCAACGATGACCACATCGAACTTGAAATCCTGCTGCATCGCGAAAGTGACCGCACGGATGAAAGACCCGCGATTGTCCGGCCGGCCCGCCATTCTTGACAAGACCCGGTCGCTCCACGACAATCCACGGCCTTTCAAAGGGTGATGTAGCTCAGCTGGTTAGAGCGACGGATTCATAAGCAGTTCTTCAGAAAGCATGGAGCCTTGAAACTCAAGCCAGATGCGGGTTTCAAGGCTCTTTTGCTTTCTGTCAGTCCAATACTATCGGGTTTATCCAAAACTCAAACGGGCTACAGAGGAGTCGTAACAGCTTTGTCATGACCGTCCTAGGAAATGCTTTAAGATTATTTGTGGCCCGCACCCAGATTTGATCGGTAGGTGAGGCTTCGAGACTTGAGTGTTCTGCAACACACCGTTCAAGACAGAGAAAATGGATCGACAGCGCACTTCGTTTGCAGCATTGATTCTAGCGTTCGTTGGGGGCTGCGCATCCATGGACAAGATGTATTCGAGTTGCAATGAGCAACATGCCAGCTTCAAAGGTGTCGCGGAATGCACCGCGACGGCACTTAGGGCCGACTCTCGATACTCATTCCACAACGGTTACATCAGTAATGCTCATCGGGTAATTGCTGCCCTTGATGTATTGGAAGAACGCATAGCGTCGGGACAGATCTCCGAAAAGGAGGCGCGGTATCAGGTTCAAGAGTTGCTCGCCCAGATGCATGCACAGGTTGTAGCTGAGGTGAACTCTATTAATGCTGCAACGCAACGAGGGCAGGGCCTCCAAACCCGTTGCACGACGGTTGGCGCACGAACTAACTGCAGTAGTTACTAACACCTCACTGGGTGGGTTGTTGCTATGGATCGTGGAACTCGAATCGCCCTTGTCATCAGCGTTTTGTGGGTCGCCTTGGCGCATTTAATCGTTGACGAGATCAAGGAAGGTCGTGGCACGCTGATTGAAGACACACTTGTTCTCGGCGTCCTTCCAGTCGCGATCTATTGGGCCTACCGGTTCATGCGCGCCGTAAAGTCATGAGAAAAATCCTCTGTACCTTACCCCTGTTGCTTGTGTCCCTGACTTGCAGTGCTGCTACTGATTCAGGAGAGACTGCTGCGAACATGTTGGCGATGACGCAGTTTGGTCACCTGTTGGAGAAGCAGGGAGCACGTCTGCGAACGATGTCGATACTAAGAGCCTGCGGGGAAGAGTCCAAAGCGGAGCTTCTCCATGTAAAGATATTCTCTCCTGCCAACTCGGATGCCGCTTTGGATATCACGTTAAAGGACCCCAAAAGCGAACCGTGGGTGTCGTTGCTTGGTGAACGAAGAACAAGAGACGCTGGGCGTGAGTACGTGCTCTCCCGCGAGTCCTTTGCACAGATTCATGTGATTTATCGAGCGCTTGCGATTGGATATTCGCTCGGGATGGAGGATGTGCTTGAACCGTTCGCACAGTCAGGTTCGGATTTGTGTAAGCAGGTACTCAAAGAAAAGCCGTGGCTCGATTGAATCGCCGTACGGGCCACGTAAAGTTTTAGTTTGCTACATCGCTGCATGCCGTAGACCCGCGCGCAACTGATCTTTTACCAAGCTTTGATTGCGACGTGATGTCCAAAACCTTTCGAGACGCTTGTCAGACTCCGCAGCCAGACGCCCTCTCGAAAACCTCGGATTTCAAAAGAGAGGGTGAAGTTTTGGATAGCTCGGTTGACTCGATCCGGCTGAAACCCTTACACTGCGCGGCTTTGGTGATGTAGCTCAGCTGGTTAGAGCGACGGATTCATAATCCGTAGGTCGAGGGTTCAAGTCCCCCCATCACCACCAGGTTTCAGACATTCAGGCCAGCCTTTCGGGGCTGGCCTTTTGTTTTCCGGTGTCGGGCTTGTTCGTCCGCGAAACTCATTGCGGCGACGACAGGTACAGCCAGATTTCATTGCGCCGCATGAACCAGGGTGTGAACGGCGCGTTGTAGCGCGAAAACACCGGGTCGCCGCTCCATGCGATGTCGGCGGCGCGCAGTGCCGACTGCAGCTTGCCCAGATGTTCGGTGTAGTTCGATTCTGACCAGAAGCCCGAGTAGCGGATCACGGCCACCTGGAAGGCCGGCACGTCGCGCAGCCGGACGCGCGCATCGAGGGGCTCCGGTGCGTCGGCCGCTGTCACGCCCTTGGGCAGCACGAACTGCACGAGGAAACCGGCTTGCGACGCGGTCTGGGTGACCGGGGCGGTCATCGGCAGCTTCACAGGCGCGGCGGCCTGGGTGACCGGTGCCGTCATCGCGAACTTCTTCTCGCCCTTGTTCTTGCCGAAGATGTATCCCGCCAGGATCGGGAAAGCCTGGCTGCCCGCCTCGTCCGCGGGCCCGGGTACCACGACCTCGGCCACCGTGTAGGCGGCGTACTGTCGCACTTCGAAGTCAGGCAGCGTGCGGACCACCTGGTATTCGGGTTCTTCGGTGGCGTGCAGGGGCATGGAAAGGCCGATCAGCAAAAGTGCCGGGAGCAGAAACCGGCTCCACGCGGGGACGCGCCGGATGGGCGCGAAGGACGAAACGGCATGCATCGGAGCGGGCCCTCGTTGTGGTCACCCCGCTGAGGCCGGCTTGTGCCACCGGGAGTTCAATGATCGAAACGCACCGCGAGGCATCCTGTCGGGTGTCGTGGTGTCCTGAGGCGGGGGCTTCGCCGTGGCGCGCAGGCAGGTGGCGATGTCGCAGCGTCCGCCGCTGCCGGGTCGCGCGCCCGTCCCGTCTGTGCTTCACAACGTCGGCCAATTTGACAGTGCGCGTGACAGGGGCTTTGCAAGCTGCTGTTCGCTATGGTCTTCGTCCCGTGGCTCGAAACTTGCGGATGCCTCGCGCGACCCGTCGACTGCGATGGCATGCGGCAGAACAAGGCGCCGCCCCAGATCGCTGCTACCGTCCGCCGCTTGCGGCACCTTGCAGCATCCAACCCCCATCAGAACCGAAAATGAAAACAAATAGAGTGCGCTCCACGCTGGCGCTGGCAAGCGCCTTGCTGACCTTCAGTGGTGCATCCGGTGCGATCGATATTTCGGTCAACTTCACCGCTGTCACGGTGGTTCCCTACACCTTCAATCAGGGCAGGGAGTTGATGTCCATCCAGCTTACGGAAGACACGAGTTTCGGGCGCTTCCTGAGGTCGATCGTCATGATTGATGGCGTTTTCCGGAAGACCGGCGGCAATATTGCCGCCCCCGATCCGACCGTCAACTACGCGCACAACCTTTACCTGCAGATGAAGGTGTCGCCCGACTACGGTGGCCTCTACGGAGAGCCGCAGGTGTTTTCCGCTGGCAACCTGATCGCCGAGCAGCAAGGCGACACCCTCAGGTACTACGATGGGCGCCCCTCGCAGCCGTACCGGATCTATCTCGGCTCCGTCACGAAGATACCGGAGGAAATCGTGGTGACCGAGGCGCCGCAGGCCCGCATCGACACGGTTACCGTCGCCGACCCGTTGGCGATCCGCGGTAACGTCGAAGGATCAGTGGTCCTGCGCACGAACTACAGCGTCGTGTACGCTGTGGATACCTTCTTCGACACATCCCTCGGCTGGCTCCAGAACGTATCTGACACCACTGCCCTGAACGCCGCTAGAACCCTTCGCGAATACGTCGAGGGCAATTCCCTGCACGCCGCGCCGAGTGAAAACAAGCTGTACATCAACGTAAGGGGGCCGCGGACTCCCGACAACATCCGGAACGACGGCTCCTTCACGGGTTTCACGGTGCATACGGCTTCGCCGGGCATACTGGCCTACAACGTCACGCTGCCGGACACCGCCACCATCGACGTTCCGATCGCCTTCATCAAGAACAATATGGAGGCCACGCTGGATGTCGCGTTCGAAGGTGAATCCCTGATGACCTTTTTCGGTCGCGACTACCTGACCGACGAGATCCAGATGCTCAACATCGACATCAGCGGCCTCGAAGGCAGGAAAGGTCTGCTCACCTTCACCCTCAATACCGAAGGCCCGGACAGTGCGGAAATCTTCGTGGCCGACGATCTCAGCCTGCAGGGTTTGCAGGTCACCGCCCTGGCGACCGCAGTGCCGGAACCCGGCAGCTACGCGTTGATGCTCGCCGGTCTTGCGGTGCTGGGTGTAAGTGCGCGCAAGCGCCGGCACCACCAGGCCTGAGCGTCGGAATCGGGCTTGCCTGACGGGCGCTGCGGCCCCCGCTTCGCTTCTTGCGCGGCGCGCCCTCGCGTAACGCTCCGGACAGCAGCGCCCGGGTGAGAGTGCGCGCGGGCCGGTACCCTCCTCAACGCGGGCTATACTCGAACGCCCATCCGGGGCCTTGTGCGGTAACGAAAAGCGCGCTTCGGGTTGAATCCGCACACCGACGCCGGTCCATCCGGCTCCGGCGTGGGCGCTTCGATCCCGGCTCGCCAGTCGAGGTGACGCATCGTGAAGGCACTGCTGCTGAAGTACTGGGAACGCCTTCGATCCAGTTTCTGGTTCGTACCCGCGGCGATGGCATGCCTGGCCGTGGCGCTGGCCTTCGGCGCCGTCGCGCTTGACCGGGCCGTCACCGACGAGTGGCTGGAGCGCCTGGGCTGGCGCTATTCCGGTGGTGCAGAGGGCGCAAGCCTGATGCTGAGCACCGTGGCCGGGTCGATGATCGCCATCGCCGGAACGGTGTTCTCGATGACGCTGGTCGCGATGTCGCTGGCGTCGTCACAGCTGGGCCCCCGCCTGTTGCGCAATTTCATGCGCGACACCGCCAACCAGTTGGTGCTGGGCACTTTCGTGGCCACCTTCGTCTACTGCCTGCTCGTGCTGCGCACCATCCGGCGCGCCGACGAAGTGGCCTTCGTGCCTCAGCTGTCCGTCAGCATCGGCGTGCTGCTGGCCGTGCTCAGCATCGGGGTGCTGATCTACTTCATCCATCATGTATCGGTGTCGATCCAGGCGGATGTGGTCGTGGCCCGGGTCAGCGACGAGCTGCACGACGGGATCGGCAGGATGTTTCCCGGACACCTCGGAAAGTCCCGATCGGACACGCCGAACCCGGCGGATGAAGCCGAACTGCCGGCCGCGTTCGCGCGCGAGGCGCGTCCCGTGGGGGCGCTCGAAGACGGTTATCTCCAGTTGATCGATGCCGACGCCCTGATGGCACTGGCCCGTGAGCAGGATCTGCTGCTGCAGCTGGAATGCCGGCCCGGGCACTACCTCGTCCGTGGCCAGACGATGGTGATGGTCTGGCCGGGCGATCGCGTGACCGAAGAACGGGTGAGCCAGCTGAACGCCGCCTTCGTGCTCGGCAATCAGCGCACCGCCACCGAAGACATCGAGTTTTCCTTCCTGCAGCTGGTCGAGATTGCGGTGCGCGCGCTGTCCCCGGGCATCAACGACCCGTTCACGGCGATCGCCTGCGTCGACAGACTGGGATCGGCGCTGTGCCGGCTGGCCGGGCGTGACATGCCATCGCCCTTCCGGTTCGACGATCTCGGGCAGCTGCGGCTGGTGGCCAACGGGTACACCTTTGCAGGCATCGCCGACACGGCCTTCAACCAGATCAGGCAGAACGCGCGGTCGAATCCGGCCGTGGCGATCCGCATGCTCGATGCCATCGCCCAGATCGCCGGCCACGTGCGCAGCGCGCCGGACGCGGCCGGCCTGCGCCGCCACGCCGACATGATCGTCCGGGGCGCGCGCGAGGCCGTGCCGGAAGCGGGCGATCGGCTCGACGTCGAGGCGCGCTACCTGGCCGCGACAACCGCGCTGAGCAAACTTCATGGCGCGGCCGGCGACGAGGCGGGCAGCTGATCCCTCAGCCGGGCCAAAGTACATCGCGGGCCGTTGCACGCAGCGGCGCCTTACGCGTGTGCCGTCGCCCACGCGAACTGCGCTACAGTCCGGCCCGGTCGTCATGCCTTGTCTGCGGGAGTCAAACGTGAAATTTCTATGGGCCGCGCTGGTGCTGCTGGCTGTTCTGGTGTTCTGGTTGTGGACGCCCGACCGCCAGCTGGCCGAACTCGAAGCGCGCTATCTGGCGGCACCCGGCGACATGCTGGAAGTGGCCGGCACCCGGCTGCATGTGCGCGACAGCGGCCCGAAGGACGCGCCGGCGCTGATCATGCTGCACGGCTTCGGCGCCAGCCTGCACACCTGGGAGCCGTGGGCGCAGTCGCTGGCGGGTGACTACCGGGTGATCCGTTTCGACCTGCCGGGCAGCGGCCTGAGTCCGCCGGATACCACCGGTGACTACACCGACGCACGCAGCATGCAGATCGTGGCGGCGCTGATGGACCGCCTCGGCGTGGCGCGCGCGACGCTGATCGGCAATTCGATGGGCGGGCGTATTGCCTGGACCTTCGCCGCGACGCAGCCGGCGCGCGTCGACAAGCTGGTGCTGCTGTCGCCCGACGGTTTCGCCAGCCCCGGTTTCGAATATGACAAGGCGCCGGAGGTGCCGGCGCTGATGTCGCTGATGCGCCACTGCCTGCCGCGCTTCATGCTGAAGATGAGTCTGGAGCCGGCGTATGCCGACAAGACGGTGCTGACCGACGCGATGACCGATCGCTACCATGACCTGATGCTGGCGCCCGGCGGCCGCGACGCGATGATGCAGCGCATGGCGCAGGTGAAACTGGTCGATCCGGTACCGTTGCTCCAGCGGATCACAGCGCCGACGCTGCTCGTCTGGGGCGAGCAGGATGCGATGATTCCAGTGGCCAATGCGGCTGACTACAAGGCGGCCATCGCCGATGCCACCGTGGTGACCTTGCCGGACGTCGGCCACCTGCCGCATGAAGAAGCGCCGGCGCGCGCGCTCGAACCGGTGCGCACCTTCCTGAAGCGCTGAGCGCGCCGCTCCCACAAGGACAGCTCCCACGAGGACCCTGCCCACAGCCGCCGTATGTATCGTTCCTGCCTCAGCGGCGGCGCGGGTCCGGCACCACGCGGTCGAGCACCTTGGCCGATGCGATCACACCGGGCACACCGGCACCCGGGTGGGTGCCGGCGCCGACCAGATACAGGTTGTCCACCTCTTCGCTCTGGTTGTGCGGCCGGAACCAGGCGCTCTGCGTCAGCACCGGTTCCAGGCTGAAGGCCGCGCCATTGACCGAATTCAGCTTGTCCTGGAAATCCTGTGGCGTGAGCATCATCGAGGTGACGATTTCATCCGCCAGCCCGGGCAGGATCGAATCGCTCAGGTATTTCTCGATCGCCTTGCGATAGGGCTCGGCCTTTTCGCGCCAGTCGGTGCCG
Organism: Methyloversatilis sp.; assembly: GCA_016791045.1. Taxonomy (GTDB): domain Bacteria; phylum Pseudomonadota; class Gammaproteobacteria; order Burkholderiales; family Rhodocyclaceae; genus Methyloversatilis. The sequence goes on from JAEUNO010000026.1 coordinate 34,388, forward strand.
CTGCCCAGATGCGGCACCGGTGACAGCACGTAGAAGGCGTCGCAGCCGTCCGGCGCCAGCGAGGTGTCGGTTTTCGTCGGCCGGTGCAGATAGAGGCTGAAGTCGTCGGCCACCACCTTGTTGCGGAAGATGTCGGTCAACAGCCCTTCGTAGCGCGGGCCGAGCAGGATGGTGTGGTGCTGCACGTCCGGGTACTGGCGGCGCGTGCCGAAGTACCACACGAACAGGCTCATCGAATACTTCGACTTCTCCAGCCGCCGGTTGGTCCAGCGCCGACGGTGTTCCGGCGCCACCAGTTTGCGATAGGTCCAGGCCGCATCGGCATTCGACACCACGACGTCGGCTGCGATGACGTCGCCCGATGCGAGTGTCACGCTGCGTGCGCGACGGTCGGTCACGTCGATCGACGCGACTTCGGCATTCATGCGCACGGTGCCGCCCTGGCCTTCGATCAGCCCGACCATGCCCTTGACGATCTCGCCCGTGCCGCCCATCGCGAAATGCACGCCCCAGCGGCGCTCCAGATGCGAAATGAGGCACAGGATGGAGGTGGTCGTGAACGGGTTGCCGCCGATCAGCAGCGGGTGAAAGCTCAGCACCGTGCGGATGCGTTCGTTCTTCACGTAGCTGGCGACCAGCCCGTACACCGTGCGGTAGCTCTTCAGCCGGACCAGTTCGGGCGCGATCTTCAGCATCGTCGTCCAGTCGGCGAACGAAATGTCGACCAGCTGGGTGAAGCCGACGTCGAAGATGGCTTCGGCCTGCTTCATGAAACGTTCGTAGCCGTCGACATCCTCGGGTGCGAAGCGGGCGATTTCGCGCCGCATCGTGTCCGGGTCGCCGGAATAGTCGAGGTGCTCGCCGTCGTCGAAGCGGATGCGGTAGAAGGGCGCGACCGGCCGCAGGTCGACGTCGTCGGAAAAGGTCTTGCCGCACAGGTGTATCAGAACGTCAAGGTACTGGGCGACGTCAGCGTGGCGGAATTCACCCGCATCATGGTGGCCATGACGCAGTGGGTGGCGCCGCAGCAGGGCTGCGGCTACTGCCACAACCTGCAGAACCTGGCCGATGACTCGCTCTACACCAAGGTCGTGGCGCGGCGCATGATCCAGATGACGCAGACCATCAACAGCGACTACAAGACCCACGTCGCAGATACCGGCGTCACCTGCTACACCTGCCACCGCGGGATGCCGGTGCCGGCGAATGTCTGGTTCGCACCGGAGCCGCAGAAGCACGCGACACGCATGGTCGGCAGCAAGGGCGGGCAGAACACGCCTGCCGAGTCGGTGGCCTATGCATCGCTGCCCTACGATCCTTTCACCCCGTACCTGAGCAAGGCCAACACGATCGCCGTGAATGCGACGACCGCGTTGCCGAACGTCAGGGTGGGATCGATCCAGGCGACCGAAGACACCTACGCGTTGATGATGCACATGTCGGATGGTCTCGGCGTGAATTGCACCTACTGCCACAACACGCGCGCCTTCTCGTCGTGGGAAACCAGCACGCCGCAGCGCGTGACGGCCTGGCACGGCATCCGGATGTCGCGTGAGCTGAACAACACCTATATGGATCCGCTGACGCAGACCTTCCCGGTCCATCGTCTCGGCGCCCTGGGTGACGTGGCCAAGGTGAATTGCGCGACCTGCCATCAGGGGGCCTACAAGCCGCTGTACGGTGCTTCGATGCTGAAGGACTACATGGCGCTCAGCGCAGCTGGCGCGATGGCTGCGATTCCGGCGGCTGCTGCACCGGAAGCGCCTGCCTCCGAGGCGCCGGCCGAGCCGGCAGCCGAGATGCCGGCAGAAGCAGCGAAGCCGTAAGTTCGGCCGCCGGCTCCGTGCCGGCGGAAGGCAAAGATCGTCCGGCCGCTCCTGCATCACCCCCGCCGTGCCAGACGGCGTTTGCGGGGGCGGATCCGGACCCTCGCACGACCCTTCGGGCCCCTCGGGGCCCGAAGCCGTTCACGCGGCGATGTGGCGAGTTTGTCCGCGTGGGTGTTGCGCTGCAGCAGCGTCTGCCGCGTAACGGCTTGATCGGTGCAGGGGTTCGCGGCAGACCGCGAACCTGAGAGAATCCGCCGTCGGGGAGCATGGTCGGGGTGCAACCTTTCCGCTCCGTGATCCCACTAATGCAAGGCCCCGTCAGTGCCCGCAGCGCTGCGGCCAGAGTCCATATCCGAAAACAGAAGGATCCATCGATGAACCATACTTTGAGCTGTCTGGCCGCCGCGATCGCGATCGGTACGGCACTCCCCGCATCGGCGCAGGAAGCGGCCGCGACGACCCCTGCGTTCACCGACAAGGTTGCCAGGGTCAACGGCGTGCAGATCCCGTCGGAACTCGGCAATGTATTCATCAAGGAACAGGTGGCTCAGGGCGCGCTCGACAGCCCGGACCTTCGCTCGCGCGTGCGCGACCACCTGGTGCGTCGCGAGGTGCTGCTGCAGGCGGCGCGCGAAGGCAAGGTGGACAAGGACCCAGCGCTGCTGCAGCGCATCGAGTACGCGCGCGACGAAATGGTGATCAACGCCTACCTCGACAGCTGGTCGAAGGATCACCCGGTCACCGACGCACAGATCACGGCCGAATATGACCGCGCCGCGGCCAAGATGGGCACCGGCATGGAGTACAAGGCGCGGCACATCCTGGTTGATGAGGAGGGCGCCGCGAAGTCCATCATCGACAACCTGAAGAACGGCATCGAATTCGGCGCGCTGGTCGTGTATTCGAAGGACACCGGCAGTCAGGAACGGGGCGGCGATCTCGGCTGGGCCGATCCGGCGACCTACGTCAAGGAATTCAGTGACGCGATGACGAAGCTGGAAAAGGGCAAGTACACGACCGAGCCGGTGAAGACGCAGTACGGGTATCACGTCATCCTGCTCGACGACGTGCGCAAGAAGGGCCCGCCGCCGCTCGAACAGGTGAAGGAGCGCATGGTCCAGCACCTGCAGCAGCAGGCCGTGCAGGAGCACGTCACCACCTTGCTGGGCAAGGCAAAGGTCGAGTAAGGAACCGGGCAGCCGGTCGAGCCGTGCCCGACCGGCTGCCCGTTGGCGGATCAGGGTTTGGCGGCGGCTTCGACGGTGACGATGCGGTGCGTGTGCACCGCCTTCGAACAATCATGAACCCGCATGACGGCCGGAGCGGATTTCAGTTCGCGTGATTTCAGGCCCCACTTCCACAGCGCATTGAACGGCAGCGGCAGCACCATGAACCAGTGCTCGATCACCGCCAGTCCGGACATCGTGGCCAGCAGCGTGAAGCAGACGGTGGTCGCCTCGCTGTTGCCGGCCGCGCCGATCTGCTGGACCAGCAACACGGTCACGATGGTTCCCGCCGTCACCGAGAACGGAAACAGCAGGTTCATGCGCCGGCGCCGGAAGAAGCTCTTCAGATAGGTCAGGTGTGGCGGCAGGAACTCCTCGCTGAAATTCCGCACACCGAAATGCAGGTTCAGCTTGGCGCTGAGCCGCATGCCCCACAGCAGCATGAAGGTCCAGGTGCCGGTCTGGTTCGGGTCGCCCCAGGTGATCGCCGCGATGGCGATGGCGGCAACCAGTATCGACAGCTCGTGATGGATGATGGCTTCCGTGGCGTGCCAGAAATGAGCGGCCCCGCCGCAGCCTTCCGGGCATCCCTGCTTGCGCGGGCCCGTGATGAACCCCATCAGGAAGGTCATTTCCAGCCAGCCCCATACGATGAGCGCACTGGTGAAGCTGCAGTAGGTCATCGCGACCGATGTGTCGGCCGCGCTGTGGTTCAGCGCGAATAGTGCCGCCACCATCAGCACACTGGCCGCCAGCAGGCTGTGGCGGAAGGTGCGTCGCGGCAGACCGTCCAGATAGAGGATGGCGCCGGTGGCAAACCACCACAGGCCGAGTGCGAACAGCGCCGGCGTCATCCAGTCGCTCATCGGCATCACCAGGCCGGTTGCATGCGCACGGACTGGGGAATGTCGTTGCGCTTCACCGGGTGCAGGTAGAGCCGGGCAAAGGTGCCGAAGGCCGCCACCGCGCAGGCGCCGCGCTTGACCAGTCCGATGACGCCGCCCTGTGCCTTGGCGCGCTCGTTCGCCTGCGCCAGCGCGAACAGGCGCTCGAAGCCGGCGCGGAACACGGCGCTGTCGGTATCCAGCGTCAGCGGATAGACCTGCTTGGAGATTTCCGACGTGATGCGGAAAACTTCGTAATCGTAGTTGTCGGCATCCAGACCCATCGCCTGATGCAGTTGCGGACGCATGTGATCGCGCACGTACATCGTGGCATACACGGCGAGCAGGAAGAACCTGACCCACAGCAGATTGCCGCCGCGCAGCAGGTGCGGATTGGCGCGCATGATCAGCGCAAACGATTCGCCATGGCGGAATTCGTCGTTGCACCAGCGCTCGAACCACCGGAAGATCGGGTGGAAGCGCAGCTCCGGGTGACGCTCCAGCTGGCGGTAGATCGTGATGTAGCGGGCATAGCCGATCTTCTCCGACAGGTAGGTCGCGTAGAAGATGTATTTCGGTTTGAAGTAGGTGTACTTCTTCGTGCGCTTCAGGCCGCCCAGATCGACGCCCAGACCGTAATCCTTCAGCGACATGTTCAGGAAGTTGGCATGCCGTGCTTCGTCGCGCGCCATGTACGACATCAATTCCTTGATGTCCGGATTGTCGACGTTCTTCTTGATTTCGTTGTACAGCACGCAGCCGGAAAACTCCGACGTGATCGAGCTGATCAGGAAGTCCATGAATTCCTGATGCAGTTCCGGCGGCAGCTGCTTGATCTGATCGCCGAAGTCTTCGGTGCGCTGGAAGTGGTCGTGATTGTTGTCGCCTTCATACTCGGCCATCATCACATCCCATTCCGCACGCACGCCGCTGACATCGATGCGGTTCATCGCCTCGAAATCGGTGGTGTAGAAGCGCGGGCTGAGCATGGTGCTCACGCGCGCCTTGGCGGTGGATTCCTCGGAAACGGCGACCGGCGCGGCGGATGGGGTGGCGGTGGTCATTGCAGTGCTCCTGATGCGTGCATGTCTGGCGACCGGGCGACGTCGAGCAGCTTGACGAAGGCGCCGGCATTGGTCGGGCCGAAGGAATCGAGGTCGACGCGGCGGTTGGTGGCGGGGTCGATCAGGGTCAGTCGGCCATCGGCCCGCCCGACCAGCTGGAACGCCACGTCCGCACCGATGCCCTGACGCTTGCGCTCGCGTGCGAGCCCGCGCAGCGTGCCGCGGATGAAGCCCTGTTCGCCGACGATGGATTCGAGTTCGGCGCCGCTTCGGGCATCGATGACGGCGATGCTGCCGTCGGCCCTGTCCTCGAAACGCAGATCGCGTGTTGCCACGGCGGCGGCATCGGGCACGCTGATGTTCATGCCTGACAGCCGCACCGTGGTGACTGCGAGCAGCACGACCAGCAGCATGGCGCCGATGGCGATGAGCGGGCCGCGTGACAGCGGGTGATGCGAGACAACTTGGGCTTCCATGATCCTGACCTCAGTCGATCGCGAGTTGCGGGGTGCTGCCGTTCAGGCTGCGCGCGGGCTGCGCAGCTTCGCCGTTCGCGCCACGTACGGGCGATGCGGCCGTTGCAGCGTCTTCGCCCGCGGCAGCTGTCCAGGCGGTCTGCAGGACCTGTGCCACATGGGCGGCATCCGGCACGCAGCACAGCATGGGTTCCGGCTTCGTCACGCGCCACGGGCGGGCATGCGGCCACAGATGCAGCACCGCGATGCGTTCGCTGCCGCCCAGCGTCAGCGGAATGTTGCCGTGACCGTCCTTGTGCAGCTTGAGCCCGGCCGATGCGATGCGCCGCAGCGGCAGGTTGAACGTGAGGCTCAGCACGATGCCCACGCGCATCACGACCCGCTTGTCGGTGATCGTATAGACCGTGGTGCGCGCCGACAGCCACGCCAGCAGGGCCAGCGAGCCGAGGGCGAACACCACCAGCGGCAGCAGCATGACCACCGCCATCGTCGCATCGCCCATGCTGCCGCCACCGGACAGGATGAAACCGGCGCGCAGGATCAGGATGGCGGTGAAGTAGCCGGTGAGCGCCGGCAGATGGAAGCGCTCGCGTGCCATGCGCTTCCAGTCCGGCGCGCCCTGCCACAGCACGCGTTCATGCTGCGGCAGCCGTTCCGGCAGCCCGAGCTGCGGTTCGAACTCGTGTTCGTGCCCGGTGTTGGGCACGGCCTTGAGCGTGCTCACAGCCAGGGCTCCTTGCGGCTGGCTTCGGCGTAAAGCGTGCCGCCGCCGTAGTACGCCATGACCTTTTCTTCCTCGAGGAAGGTGATCTGATCCGGCGATGCAAGACTGGGCACGCTGGAGAACTGGTGGCCCAGGATGGACGCCACCTTGACCTGGCGGGCGCCGATGCGGCTGAAGTTCATCGGCAGCATCACGCGACGCGTACCGCCTCCGACCGGCACGTCCAGTTCGAGGTAGCGGAACATCGCTTCCGAACGGTCGACCCACAGGTCGCGCACTACGCCACCCACCTTGCCGTCGGCACCGACCACCGGGAGGCCGCGCGGATCGGTGTCCTGATGCGCGACGCCGTAGGCGGTGTCGGCACGCAGCGGCACGATGCGCAGGCGACCGTCGTAGGTCACGTCCGGAATGTCGGCCCGGTCTGCATACGCACCCGGTCCGACGCCATCGAGCATCGGATTACCGGTCGGATTCAGCGGCGCACCCGGGAACTTGGCACTCGGCACCGCCTTCAGCGTCTGCGGTGACACGGCGAAGTTCGGGGCCGTGACGGTACGGCCATCCTGCAGCTTGTAGGTCTTCGGATCCGGAATGGCCGGGAAGCCCTGGACCTTGATATTGCCCGAACGATCGGACTCCAGCGGGTAGCCTTCCCGCTTGCTCTCCTGGTGCAGGTAATAGATCAGGCCCGCGAAAAAGGCCCAGAACACGTAGAGCGTGATCTGCGCGACGTCGATGTATGCAGTGATGGCACCAGTACCCATTTTGATCTCCCTCTTGGAATGACGATTAGCCGGGAAACTCGGCCAGTCCGAACTTCGTGCTGCTTGGTGTGGATGAATGATGCGCAGAGCGGACCAGAGGGCCGATCGCGATCAGGCTTGCGAACAACATGTAAATCTCGCAGTGGTAAACGAAGCTGTAGCCGGTCGCCGGACTGCTCAGCGCAGAACCGAGTGCGCCCGACGTGGCCAGTCCCGACACGACGTCGCGCAGCGCGCCGCCCAATGCAATCGCCAGACCCGTGCTGGTGGCATGTACCGCACCCCAGGCGCCGAGTGCGAGGCCATTCAGGCCACCGCTTTCCAGTCCCATCGCGGCCGTGAGCGTACCGACCGAGAACAGTCCGCCGCCGAAGCCGATCAGCGCCACGCCGACGCGGAACAGCGGAACCGAATGCAGCGGTTCGGCAAACACGACAGCCGAAAAGGCGATGATGCCGGTCAGTGCGCCCAGCGCCGCCAGCCGGTAGGGATCGAAGCCGCGCGCCAGCACGCGTGCGGCCAGTGCAAAGGCTGCGATCGCGCCGAGCGCCATCATGGCGGTCAGCGACGTGGTGGCGCCGACGCCCATGCCGAGGATTTCGCCGCCGTAAGGTTCGAGAATGATGTCCTGCATGCTGAAGGCCGCGCTGCCCAGACCGACTGCACACAGGTAACGCGTGGCACGGGCGTGCTGCGAAAAGCTGCGCCAGACTTCGCGGAATGGCTGCCGCGGCGCCTGCTGCGCCTGCGTGCGCATGCCGCGCGGCTCCTGCTTCCACAGCGCGATGACGTTCAGCACCATCGTCAGCATGGCCGAGCCCTGCACCACCTGGATCAGTTTCAGTTGCGTGAAGTCGGCCAGCAGCAGGCCGAACACGATGCCGCTGACCACCATGCCGACCAGCAGCATCAGGTACATCATGGCGACCACCCGCGGCCGGTTCGCCGGCGCAGCGAGGTCGGTGGCCAGCGCAAGGCCGGCGGTCTGGGCAGTCTGCATGCCGGCACCGACCATCAGGAAAGCCAGTGCCGCGCCGGCTTGACCGATCCACGCCGGACCCTGGGTGTCGCCGGACAGCAGGATGAGCGAGAACGGCATGATGGCCAGACCGCCGAACTGGATCAGCGATCCCATCCAGATGTAGGGCACGCGCTTCCAGCCGAGCACCGAACGGTGTGTGTCGGAGCGGTAGCCGATCAAGGCGCGAAAGGGCGCGAACAGCAGCGGCAGCGCCACCATCAGCGCGACCAGCCAGGCGGCCATGCCCATCTCGACGATCATCACGCGGTTCAGTGTGCCGATCAGCAGCACCGTCGCCATGCCGACCGACACCTGGAACAGCGACAGACGCAGCAGACGCCCGAGCGGCAACTCAGCCGTCGCGACATCGGCGAACGGCAGGAAGCGCGTGCCCACACCCGTCCACAGCTTTGCAGCGCGGTCGTTGAGCGAGCGGGCGGACAGCGTTTTCATCTGCGGCACAGCTCCAGAGCCTTCGATTTGTAGAAGCCGCTCGACACATGCTGGGAACGGCCGATGGCCATGCAGTCGAGTGCCGGCTCTTCATCGATCAGCCGGTGCAGCAGGGTTTCGCGTACCGGTTCGATCGACGGCGCGCGATCTCCGCGCGGGAAGAACTTGCCGATGAAGCGCATCGCTTCAAGTGCATGCGTGCTCGGCGGGAAGGTGAACTGGATCGAATGTTCGGTACGCGCGGCAAGCCCCGACAGCACGCGTACGGCGTCGCGGGCCTGGTAGTGGATCAGCGAATCCATGGCGACCACGTGGTCGAACCAGCCCAGCGCGGGATCCAGCATGTCGCCCGAACGAAAGTCGATCTCGCCGCCGTTCAGGTCTTCCGGCATGCGTTCGCGCGCCAGCTGCACCAGCGTCGGCGACAGGTCGATGGCCACCACGTGTGCGCCGCGCCGTGCCGCCTCGACCGCCAGCGCACCGGTGCCGCAGCCGGCGTCCAGCACCTTGCGGCCACGCAGGTCCTGCGGCAGCCAGTCGAGCAGTGTGGCGCGCATGCGGTCGCGCCCGGCGCGCACCGTGGCGCGCACGCGGCCCACCGGTGCGTCGGAGGTCAGACGCTTCCAGGCGTCGACCGCGGTGCGGTCGAAGTAGGTCTGGATCTGGCCGCGGCGATCTATGTAAGAGCTGTTCATGGTGTCATCGGTCCCGTTCGAGAACTCAGTCAAAACCGAGCAGGTCGAAAATGTCGCGGTCCTTCATCGGCTCGGCGATCAGCGGATCGGTGCCCGCCCACAGCGAGGCGGCCAGCCGCAGATATTCCTGCTGCACTTCGAGCACTTCCGGACTGTCGTCCATTTCGAACAGCGTCGATTTCTTCAGGCGACTGCGGCGGATCACGTCCAGGTCGCGGAACTGCGCCATGGTTTTCAGGCCGACCCGTTCGTTGAAGCGGTCGATCTGGTCGGTGGCCGCACTGCGGTTCGCAATGACGCCGCCGAGACGCACCTTGTAGTTCTTCGATTTCGCCTGGATGGCGGCCACGATGCGGTTCATCGCGAAGATGGAGTCGAAGTCGTTCGCGGTGACGATGAGTGCGCGATCGGCATGCTGCAGCGGGGCGGCGAAACCGCCGCACACCACGTCGCCCAGCACGTCGAAGATGACCACATCGGTGTCTTCGAGCAGGTGATGTTCCTTCAGCAGCTTGACCGTCTGGCCGACCACGTAACCGCCGCAGCCGGTGCCCGCCGGCGGGCCGCCTGCCTCGACGCACATCACGCCGTTGTAGCCGGGGAAAACGAAGTCCTCGGTGCGCAGCTCTTCCGAATGGAAGTCGACCGTTTCGAGAATGTCGATCACCGTCGGCACCAGGCATTTGGTCAGGGTGAAGGTCGAGTCGTGCTTCGGGTCGCAGCCGATCTGCAGCACGCGCTTGCCGAGCTTGGAAAAGGCGACCGACAGATTGGAAGACGTCGTGCTCTTGCCGATGCCGCCCTTGCCATACACCGCAAAGACCTTTGCGGTACCGAGCTTCAGCGAAGGGTCGAGGTGGACCTGCACGCTGCCCTCTCCGTCATTGCGCGACGAGCCCGAGTTGCGCGTTTTCAGCGCCGACAGCGGGACGTGGGTGGTGGTGACTGTGTTCACTCTGAGACCTCGGGTGTGTCCGCACGGGCGGACGGGGGTGTAAGGGATTTCATGCGCTGACGGGCTGGAATACGCCCTCCAGACGGTCTTCCAGTTCTTCGCCGGCAGCCCGCAGCTTGGCCAGCATGGCTGCATCCGGTTGCCAGTAGTTGCGGTCGTGCGCTTCGATCAGACGGTTTGCGAGCTTGGCGGCAGCGGTCGGGTTCAGGCTGGCGAGCCGGTTGCGCATGCCGTCGTCGAGAACGAAGGTCTGGGTGAGCTGCTGATAGACCCACGGGGCGACCTGACCCGTCGTGGCCGACCAGCCCATCGTGTTGGTGATGTGGGTTTCGATCTGGCGCACGCCTTCGTAGCCATGCGCAAGCATGCCCTCGTACCACTTCGGGTTGAGCATGCGGGTGCGTGTTTCCAGCGCCACCTGCTCCTGCAGCGAGCGCACGGCGCCGTCGCCCTTGGTCTGGTCGCCGATGTAGACCGGCGGCGTATGGCCGTTGCGCGCCACCTTGACCGCCTGCGTGATGCCGCCCAGCGTATCGAAGTAGTTGTCGACCGTGGTGACGCCCAGTTCGACCGAGTCGAGGTTCTGGTAGGTCAGCTGCACATTGGCGAGCGCGCTCTGCAGCAATGCGGTCTGCTGCGACGCGCGGCCGGTGCGGCCGTAGGCGAAGCCCTTGCGGCGCGTGTAGGTTTCGGCGATCTCGTCCTCGTCCGACCAGCGGCTGCTTTCCACCAGGTTGTTCACGTTCGAGCCGTAGGCGCCTTCCGCATTGCCATAGACGCGCAGCGCGGCGATCTCCAGCGTGCAGCCGTGTTCCTGCTGATAGGCCAGCGCGTGCCGGCGGATCCAGTTCATTTCCAGCGGTTCGTCGGCGGCGGCGGCGAGCCATGCCGCTTCGGCCAGCAGCTTGATCTGCAGCGGCATCAGATCGCGGAAGATGCCGGACAGCGTGATCACCACATCGACGCGCGGACGGCCCAGCTCTTCCAGCGGGATCAGCGTGGCACCGGCGATGCGGCCGTAGCTGTCGAAACGCGGCAGCGCACCCATCAGGGCGAGCGCCTGGGCGATCGGCGCACCTTCATTCTTCAGGTTGTCGCTGCCCCACATCACCATGGCGATCGATTCGGGCAGGGGGAAACCATCTTCGGTGTAGCGGTCGAGCAGGCGCTGCGCCTGTGCAGCACCGTCCTTCACCGCAAACGCACTCGGAATGCGGAACGGGTCGAAGCCGTGAATGTTGCGGCCGGTCGGCAGCACCGCCGGCGTGCGCAGGATGTCGCCGCCCGGTGCGGGGCGGATGTAGCGACCGTCGAGCGCCTGCAGCATGGCGGCCACTTCGGTGTCTTCGGCCAGCTTGCCGTTGATGTCGACCAGTTCGTTGAACAGTTCGACCGTGCTGTCGTCGCGCGGCAGCCCGGCCAGCTTGAGTACCCGCTCGATGCTCAGTCCGGCCACCAGTGCCTCGATCGCAGTGCGTTCCAGCTGCTGTCCGTGCGAGGCATCGGCCATCGACAGCAGCATGTCGACGCGTTCCGCTTCAGACGGTGCGCGCCCGGCCACGTGAAGGCCGTGCGGGATGAGCGTGTATTCGAGTTCGAGCATCTGCTCGGCCAGCTTCATCACGCGGGCGTCGGTACCGCCGGCGGGCGAAATGTCCCACAGCGGCTCGGCGGCGGTGAGGTCAAGTGCGGCGGCCTGCGCCTGCAGCACGACCGCGAGGTCGGCGCGCTCCGGCGATGCCGGTTCCATCGTGCGCCAGCGCTCGATCGACATCTTCAGTTCGTTCAGGCCCTTGTAGAGCCCTGCCTGCGCGATCGGCGGTGTGAGGTAGCTGATCAGCGTGGCGCCGCAGCGGCGCTTGGCGATGGCGCCTTCCGACGGGTTGTTGGAGGCGTACAGGTAGACGTTCGGCATGTCGCCGATCAGGCGGTCCGGCCAGCAGTTGCCGCCCATGCCGCTCTGCTTGCCGGGCATGAATTCGAGTGCGCCGTGGGTGCCGAAGTGCAGCACCGCGTGCGCCTTGTAGTCTTCGCGCAGGTAGCGATAGAAGGCAGAGAAGGCGTGCGTCGGCGACAGACCCTTTTCGAACAGCAGCCGCATCGGGTCACCTTCGTAACCGAAAGCCGGCTGTACCGCGATCAGGATGTTGCCGAACTGCTTGCCGAGCACCAGGATGGAACTGCCGTTGCTCAGCTGCTTGCCGGGCGCGGGGCCCCACTGCGCCTCGATTTCCTTCAGCCACGGTTCGCGCCGCACGTGGTCTTCTGCGCTGATGAGCGCATGCACGTTGGCGTCTGCACCGTACTTCGATGCGTTGCCGAACAGCACGCCATCACGCAGCGCATCGATGCTCTCCGGCAGGTCGACCTGGTAGCCCTGCTGCTTCATCGCCGTCAGGGTGTGGAACATCGATTCGAACACCGACAGATAGGCGGCGGTGCCGACACTGCCCGCATTCGGCGGGAAGTTGAAAATGACGATGGCGACCTTGCGGTGGGCGCGCTCGCTGCGCTTGAGCGCCACCAGCTTGTCGACCCGCGCGGCCAGTGTCTGCGCGCGCTCGGGGCAGCTGTGCATGTCCTGCTTGTTGTCCGCCGCGGTGAAGGTGCAGGCGTGATGGCATCCGGTGCAGGTCACGCCGGGCGCACCCGGGCGGCCGCCGAACACCATCGGGCTGGTCGCGCCGTCAAGTTCCGGGATGGCAACCATTATGGTGCTTTCGACCGGCAGCAGGCCGCGATCCGACTCGCCCCACTGGTCGAGTGTCTGGAATTCGACCGGGTGCGCCGCGACGTACGGCACATCGAGCTGCGCGAGTATTTCCTCGGCCGCCTTGGCATCGTTGTAGGCGGGACCGCCGACCAGCGAAAAGCCGGTCAGCGACACGACCGCATCGACGATGCTGTGACCGTCCTTCAGGAAAAACTGATCGATGGCCGGGCGCGAATCGAGTCCGGCGGCGAAGGCCGGTACGACGCGCAGGCCGCGCGCCTCGAGCGCGGCGATCACGCCGTCGTAGTGACCGGCATTGCCCGACAGCAGGTAGGAGCGCAGCACGAGCACGCCGACCGTGCCGCGCAGTTCGCGACCGATCGGATCGGGCAGCGCGGACGCTTCGTAGGCAAAGCGACCCGGCATGCGCGGGTGATACACACCGACTTCCGGGTATTCGATCGGCGGCTGCACCTTGATCTTGCCGCGCAGTTCCTTGCGCGGGCCATCGGCGCCGCGGTCGACGACGTGGCGCAACAGGTTCAGCACATTCTCGTCCGAGCCGCCGAGCCAGTACTGCAGCGTCACGAAGTAGGCGCGCACATCCTGGGCGGTGCCGGGAATGAAGCGCAGCATCTGCGGGATGCGGCGCAGCGTCTTCATCTGGGCCGCACCGCCGGTGGCGGTCTTGCTCTTGTTGCCACGCAGGCGCTTGAGCAGTGCCATCGGGCCGCTGGCCGGCTTGTCCATGTCGAACTGGCCGAGGCGGGTCAGCTTCACGACTTCGCTGGCCGATGCCATGCAGATCATGGCATCGCAGTGGTCGCGACGCGCACGCAGGTCGTCGAGGATGGGCAGGAAGTGGTCTTCCAGGAACAGCATGCCGCAGACGATGATGTCTGCGCTGGCGATGTCTGCCCTGACGCGGGCGATCGCCGATTCGTTGCCGGCGTACTCCGACGCGGCGTGCAGGCTCACGGTCAGACCCGGGAATTCGCGTGACAGACGCGGCCGGGCGCGTTCGACCGCGCTCGCAAGATGGGTGTCCATCGTGACGATCACGATGCTGATGGGCTGCTGGGTGACCGCCGAAGCCGTGCTCGTATCGACGGCACGCTTTCTCAGCATCGATGGAAGTCCGATGGAGGTCATGCTTCGATCACCCTGTCGTGACGTGCGGCGAGCACGGATTCGGCGGACACGGATTCAGCGTCCATAGTGAGCTTTGGCATCGTAGAGCGTCTCCACCGTGATCGTTGCCAGCCCGTGTTCGCGTGCAAAGGCTTCGGTATTGCGTTTGGCCTTGCCGCGCACGAAGAACGGAATCTTCTTCAGTTCGCGTTCGCCGTCTTCGCTCCAGGTCGGCTCGCCCGCGGCGGCGCTGACGGGTTCGGGTGTCGCGACAGCGGTTACAACCGGTTCCGCGGCGGCGACGGCATCGGGCGCTGCTGCGGGCCGCGCATCGCGCGCGACGGCCGGCAGATGGGAGGCCGCTGCGTCATCGTGGAATTCGAAATCGTCGCGGAACATCTGCAGCAGATGCTCTTCAAGACCCATCACCAACGGATGGACCCAGGTATCGAAAATGACGTTGGCGCCTTCGAAACCGTACACCGGGCTGTAGCGCGCCGGCACGTCCTGCACATGGATCGGGATCGAAATCACCGCGCATGCCACGCCGAGGCGCTTTGCGATGTGGCGCTCCATCTGGGTGCCGAGCACCAGTTCCGGTGCCGCGGCCCCGATGGCCTGCTCCACTTCCAGGTAGTCATCGCTGATCAGCGCTTCGACATCGTAGAGTTTCGCGGCATCGCGCACGTCGCGCGCGAATTCGCGGCTGTAGGTGCCCAGCCCGACGACGGTGAAGCCCATTTCTTCCTTGGCGATGCGTGCGGCGGCGATGGCGTGGGTCGCATCACCGAAGATGAACACGCGCTTGCCGGTGAGGTAGGTCGAATCGACCGAGCGGGCATACCAGGGCATGCGCGACAGCGAGGACGAAAAGCCCGCAACGCCCGGCTGTTCGGCAGCCAGCACGGCCGATGCATCGATGCCCGCCAGTTGCGCGACTTCGGCGATGAAGTCGCGCGTTGCGCCGACCCCCATCGGAATGACGCGGGTGGCCGGCATGCCGAAGTTGCGCTGCAGCCACGAAGCCGTGGTGCGTGACACTTCGGGGTAGAGGTCGATGTTGAAGTCCGCTTCGGGCAGGCGACGGATATCGTCCGGCGACGCACCGAGCGGCGCGATCACATTGACGTCGATGCCCAGCAGGTCGAGCAGCCGGCGGATTTCCTGCACGTCGTCGCGGCAGCGGAAGCCGAGCACGGTCGGGCCCAGCAGATTGGCGTGCGGCCGGCGCCCTTCGGCGCGTGCCGGACGCGGTGTACCCGGAGGCGGCACCTGGTCGGCGAGCAGCGCGCGGACCACGTGATAGAAGGTTTCGGCGGCGCCCCAGTTCTCCTTCTTCGAATAGGACGGCAGTTCGAGCGGGATGACCGGGATCGGCAGGTTCATGCCGCAGGCCAGCGAGCCGGACTGATCCTGGATCAGTTCGGCGGTGCAGGACTCGCCGACCAGCAGCGCCTTCGGCTTGAAGCGTTCATACGCTTCGGCCACGGCGGTCTTGACCAGATCGGCAGTGCTGCCGCCCAGGTCACGCGCCTGGAAAGTGGTGTAAGTCACCGGCGGGCGGCGGTCCTGACGCTCGATCATCGTGAACAGCAGGTCGGCGTAGGTGTCACCTTGCGGGGCGTGCAGCACGTAATGCACGTCGCGCATCGAGGTGGCGATCCGCATGGCGCCCACGTGAGGCGGTCCTTCGTAGGTCCACAAGGTCAGTTGCATCGGAAGCTCCTCAGACCGCCAGCCGTTCGCGGCGAGCGAGCGGGCGTACAAACAGTTCGGCCAGATCGGCGGCCTGGTCGTAGCCGTGAATCGGCGAGAAAACCAGTTCGATCGACCATTTCGTGGCCAGCCCTTCGGCTTCCAGCGGATTGGCAAGGCCCAGGCCGCACACCGTCAGGTCGGGGCGCGCGGCGCGCACGCGGTCCAGCTGGCGCTCAAGGTGCTGGCCTTCGCTGAGCACGACGTCCGGCGGCAGCAGCGCCAGTTCCTCGCTGACCATCTGGCGGTCGAGATAAGGCGTGCCGACCTCGACCAGTGCCATGCCCATTTCGCGATTCAGGAAGCGCGCGAGCGGAATTTCGAGTTGTGAATCCGGCAGCATGAACAGGCGCTTGCCGGCCAGCTGGGGGCGGTAGCGTTCGAGTGCTGCACGGGCGCGTTTGATCAGCGGTGCAGTGACGGCATCGAACTGTGTGTCGGGCGTCTGCCAGGCGCGGGCGGCTGCGCGCAGCCATGCCGTCGTACCTTCGACGCCGAACGGGTAGGGTGCAGCCAGCACGGTGGCGCCGCGCGCAGTGAGCGCGCGCACGGTTTCGCCATTGAACGGCTGGGCCAGCAGCAGCTGCGTGTTCGGGCCGATCGACGGCACATCTTCGGCACGTCGACCCGGGAAGAAATTCACCGGACCGATGCCCAGTTGTTCGAACTGCCGGCGGAACTGGTCTTCCACCACGTCCGGCAGGCAACCGACGACCAGCAGCTGGCGGGCATCGGTCTGCGGCATGATCGGTACGAAGGCCTTGAGCGCGTTGTCTTCGCCTTGCGTGAAGGTGGTTTCGATGCCGGACCCCGAGTAGCTGAGCACGCGCACCCGCGGCAGCAGCCGTTCATTCAGGCGTTCCGCCGCGCGGGCGAGGTCAAGCTTGATGACTTCCGACGGGCAGGAGCCGACCAGGAAGAGCGCCTTGATTTCCGGCCGGCGTTCCAGCAGCGAAATGCACACCCGGTCGAGTTCGTCGTTGGCGTCGGCGATCCCGGCAAGGTCGCGGTCGGTCAGGATGGCCGTGCCGAAGCGCGGCTCGGCGAAAATCATCACGCCGGCGGCCGATTGCACCAGATGCGCACAGGTGCGCGAACCGACGACGAGGAAAAAGGCGTCCTGCAGCTTGCGGTGCAGCCACACGATGCCGGTCAGCCCGCAGAACACCTCGCGCTGACCGCGTTCGCGCAGCACCGGCAGGTCGCTGCCGGAACGCTGACTGAGTACGACCGGAATGTCGTGGAGATTGCTCATTTGCAGGGCACCAGCTGGTCATCGCCGAAGGCCGTAGCGGCCGATTGCTGCAAACGGGCAGCGCGCAGTTTCAGGATGAACTGGCCGGCGTTGATGACGTAAGTGAAATAGGCGGCGAGGGCGAGCCACATCAGGCCGTCCGGGCCGAGGCTGTCGGTCGCCAGCGCGATCAGGTAACCGCTGTGCAGGGCAAGAACGGCGAAGCTGAATACGTCTTCCCAGAAGAAGGGACGGGCGAACAGCCAGACGCCGAACACTTCCTTTTCCCAGATCGATCCGGTGACCATGATCGTGTAGAGCAACACCGTCTTGATCACCACGGACACGGTGGCGGCCTGCAACCCCTCGCCGGTCATCAGGAAGCGCAGTACCAGCACCAGGCTGATCAGGAAGGCGATGAACTGCACCGGCGCCAGCACGCCCTGGAGCATGGTCCAGGGCGATGCATCGCGGCGGCGGCGTTCTTCTGCCGTGTAAAGCGGAGGCTGCGGTCTGGCCTGCTGCGGGTGCATCGGTGACGTCTCCTTGATCTTTCTTCTTTGACTGAAAATCTAGACGTCTGGAGGCAGAGTGTCAATATAAATTGACGTACATCATGGTTGACATGCGGAGAGCCCTGCGGCTAAGTTGTCATAACGCGAGATGGATGGTCGCCGCAAAGCGTTGATTGCGCTCGATACTGACAAGTAAACTTGACAGTTGCCCTTGCTGCGAACTATCTCTATAAGCTGGTTGCTCTTGTGATTGGTGCCTTTATGGGCTGCGCGCTGGGGTAAGCGCTGTATGTAGTCATAAAAAGCACGGCCGTTCCTTGCTTCCCAGCAGTGCCGCGGGAAGCCTGAGTCGGAGCCGGCACACACAAACACCAAAGGACGAGAGATGGCCGGAAGAGCGCAGGAAGACGCCGGCAAGGCGCGCACGACAGGAGAATACTGGTCCGATACGGATGCGCTTCAGAGAAGCCATCCGCAGTCAGGCAATCACAACGGCGGAGAGCTGGTGTTTCCGGCAGACGACTGGATGGGTGATCTTGCCCGTACCATCGAAGCCGAAATAATTCCGCGCCTCATGCTCGCGCACGGCGGCGCTGATCCGTCTGCACCACAGGTCGCCTGCGAAACGCGGGCGCCGTCCTCGCCGGAAGTGGTCGAGTTCGCGAATCTGGTTCTCGCGCAGGACGCGCGCGTCGCGCGCACGTGGGTGGAGGCGGTGCGCGCGCGAGGCGCGACGCCCGAAACGATTTTCCTTGAGTTGCTTGCGCCGGCCGCACGGCGACTCGGGGAATTGTGGGAAGCGGACCTGTGCGATTTCACGCAGGTCACGCTCGGTCTGTGGCGAATCCAGCAGGTGGTGCATGAGTTGGGGCCGAGCTTTCGCTCGGATGCCCCGTTCGCGCCGAATGGCCGCAGGGTGCTGCTGTCGGCGGCACCGGGTGACCAGCACACACTGGGTCTGTTGATGGTGGGCGAGTTTTTCCGCAACAGTGGCTGGGAGGTCTGTGCCGAAGCATCCGGCCGCAGCCTCGATCTGGTGCTGGCGGCGCAGAACGAGTGGTTCGACGTACTGGGTTTTTCAGTCGGCAGCGAAGCACGCCTCGAACCTCTGAAGCGGCTTATCGAGGCCGTGCGTCAGGCGTCACGCAATGGTGACCTGATCGTCATGGTGGGTGGCCCGATCTTTGTCGAACATCCGGACTGGGTGGTACTGGTGGGTGCGGACGCGACCGCGATTGACGCAAAAGACGCTGTGCGGCGCGCTGACGCCATGGTGCCGCTGCGATGTACGCAGGGCTGAACTGGTTTGACGAGGTGAACGATTGGGATCGGAGCAGGAGCGCAGTGAGTTTTCCAGAATCGACGGGAAGTGGGGGGCTGCCAAAGTGAAGCCGTTCGAATCGCCCCTTCTTTCTTTCGGAGGCGTCGATGCCAACTCCACAGCAAAACTCATCGCCGCGGCGTCCGATCTGGCGCTGGTGGTGGACAAGCAGGGCATCATTCGCGATGTAGCCTTCGGCAACGACGAACTGGTGCCCGATGGCTACGAGGGCTGGGTCGGCCGACGCTGGACCGACATCGTGACGGTCGAAAGTCGCGCCAAGGTCGAGGCCTTGTTGATCGATGCTTCGGCCGAGGCCGCCCAGAAGTGGCGGCACGTGAATCATCCGGTGTCCGGCGGCATCGACATGCCGGTGCTCTACTCGGCCATCAAGGTCGGGCACGAAGGCAGGGTCATCGCGTTCGGCCGCGACCTGCGCTCGCTGTCGTCACTGCAGCAGCGGCTGGTCGATGCGCAGCAGTCGATCGAACGTGACTACGCCAAGCTGCGCCAGCTGGAAACCCGCTATCGCCTGCTGTTCCAGATGACATCGGAAGCGGTGCTCATCGTCGAGGCCGGCAGCCAGCGCATCATGGAAGCCAATCCGGCGGCGCTGCGCCTGCTCGGGCCGTCACCCAAGGCGCTGGTCGGGCGCACCTTTCCGGAAGGGTTCGACGAAGCCGGCATGCAGTCGGCACAGGATCTTCTGGCCAGCGTCAGGGCAGCCGGTCGCGCCGACGATGTACGCGTGCGGCTGGCCGACGACGGACGCGAGCTGCAGGTCGCCGCCTCTCTGGTCAGACAGGACAACGCCGCACTTTTCCTCGTGCGCCTCTCGCCGCGTGCCGTCGAGCAGACGAGCTCGGGTCTGCATCAGGCCCTGCTCGACGTGGTGGAGCATGTGCCGGACGGCTTTGTACTGACGGATGAGTCGGGACGCATCCTGACGGCCAACCATGCCTTTCTCGACCTTTCGCAACTGGCTTCGGTCGAGCAGGCGCGTGGCGAGCCGCTCGAGCGCTGGCTGGGCCGCCCCGGCGTGGATTTCAAGGTATTGATGGTCAATCTGCGTCAGCACGGTTCGGTCAGGCTTTTTTCCACCCTGGTACGCGGTGAGCACGGCTCGGATGTGGAAGTCGAAATTTCTGCGGTGTCGGTCCCGCACGGCGAAACGCCTTGTCTCGGCTTCACGGTGCGCGGCATCAGCCGGCGGATCGAGGCCGATCCCCGACTGGGTCGCGAACTGCCCAGGTCGGTCGAACAGCTGACCGGGCTGGTCGGCCGCGTATCGCTGAAGGAGCTGGTGCGCGAATCCACCGACCTGATCGAGAAGCTGTGCATCGAGGCGGCGCTCGAATTGACGCATGACAACCGTGCATCGGCAGCTGAAATGCTCGGCCTGAGCCGGCAAAGCCTGTACGTGAAACTGCGCCGTTACAGCATCGGCGACCTCAACGCCGAGCATGAGGACATCGAAACCGAAGACTAGCGCCGGTTCGCCTGTTCCCGTTTCAGTCGTGCCTCACGTCGCCCTCGAGTAACCCTCGGGGCGCGTGTCCGACACGCCAGATCGCTCCCGGCCTTGCCGCGATGACCCATCCTGGTTCTGCAAGTCAGCGTGAAGGGTGATGCGCGCGGCACATGGGGCGCATTTCGATGTCGAAAAGCCATAAGTAAATCTAAGCTGACACTGTAGTGTAAGTTTGACTTGACGCATTGGGGCGTCGAGCCTACTGTTACTGCATGAGTCGTCCATCCCTTTCCGTAGTCGCCGAATTCCTCAAGCCCATCACCTGGTTTCCACCGATGTGGGCTTTCGGTTGCGGTGTCGTTGCATCCGGAATGCCCGCTTCCGAGCGCTGGCAGGTGGTCGTGATCGGCATCCTGCTGGCCGGGCCGCTGGTCTGCGCCACCAGTCAGGCGGTCAACGACTGGTTCGACCGCCACGTCGACGCCATCAACGAACCCAACCGTCCGATACCGTCCGGTCGCATGCCTGGCTACTGGGGGCTGTACATCGCCATCGGCTGGACCGTGCTGTCGTTGATGGTCGCCGCGACACTGGGTGTCTGGGGCTTCGGTGCCGCCGTGGTCGGCCTGTTGCTGGCCTGGGCCTACAGCGCGCCGCCGTTCCGCCTGAAGCAGAACGGCTGGTGGGGCAACACCGCCTGCGCCATCTGCTACGAGGGGCTGGCCTGGGTCACCGGTGCCGCCGTGATGGCGGGCGGCGCCATGCCGGACATGCGCAGTCTGCTGCTGGCCGGTCTGTACAGCGCGGGTGCGCACGGCATCATGACGCTGAACGATTTCAAATCGGTCGAAGGCGATACCCGCATGGGCATCGGTTCGCTGCCGGTCAAGCTCGGTGTGGTGAATGCCGGCCGGGTTGCTTGCCTGGTCATGGTAGTCCCGCAGCTGTTCGTCGTTGCCTTCCTGTCCCACTGGGGCGCCATGGGCCACGCGATGGTGGTCGGTCTGCTGCTGGCGATACAGGTCATGCTGATGGTGCGTCTGCTCGACAGCCCGCGCGAACTCGCCCCCTGGTACAACGGAACCGGCATCACGCTGTACGTTGCCGGCATGCTGGTCAGCGCGTTTGCGCTGCGTGCGGTGGCGGAGGTCTGACATGACCCAACTCGGCTGGCTCGGCATCTTTCGTCTCGGTCTGGTGCAGACCGCACTCGGCGCCATCGTGGTGCTGACCACATCGACACTGAACCGCGTCATGGTGGTCGAACTGGCCCTGCCGGCGATGCTGCCGGGTGTGCTGGTCGCGCTGCACTACATGGTGCAGATGCTGCGTCCGCGCATGGGGCATGGATCCGACGTTGGCGGGCGGCGCACACCGTGGATCGTCGGCGGCATGGCAGTGCTCGCTGCGGGCGGCACGCTGGCTGCCATCGCAACGGCGTGGATGGAGACCGAACAGATAGCTGGCGTCGCGCTGGCTGTGTTCGCCTTTCTGCTGATCGGTGCCGGTGTCGGCTCGGCCGGCACGTCGCTGCTGGTGCTGCTTGCCAAGCGGGTCGATCCGACCCGTCGTGCCGCTGCGGCAACCGTGGTGTGGATGATGATGATCCTCGGTTTCGCACTGACGGCCGGCATCACCGGAAAACTGCTCGATCCCTTCAGCACGCTGCGACTGGTTCAGGTCGTCGCAGCCACTTCGCTGATCGCCTTCGTCGTTGCGCTGCTTGCGGTGCGTGGTGTCGAAGGAAGCCCGACTGCGCCTCGCGCCGCCGCCGATGTTGTGTCATCCAACCAGACCGCTGCACCGTCCCGAACCCCATTTCGCGCTGCGCTCGCCCAGGTCTGGGGTGAGTCGCAAGCGCGTCTTTTTACGATATTCGTATTCGTATCGATGCTCGCCTACAGCGCGCAGGATCTGATACTCGAGCCGTTCGCCGGCACGGTGTTCGGCTACACGCCGGGTGAATCCACCCAGCTGGCGGGGTTGCAGCACGGCGGCGTGTTCGCCGGCATGCTGCTGGTCGCCCTGATGGGCAGCGTGTTCGGCGGTCGCCAGATCGGCTCGCTGAAGGTATGGACCGTGGGCGGCTGCATCGCGTCGGCGCTTGCGCTGTTCGGTCTGGCGGCCGGCGGCTTCATGAGCGGCGACTGGCCGCTGCGCGAAACAGTGTTTGCGCTCGGTGTGGCCAATGGCGCCTTCGCCGTCGCCGCCATCGCTTCGATGATGAGCCTGGCCGGCGCCGGCGGTGCCGGTCGCGAGGGCGTACGCATGGGTCTGTGGGGGGCCGCGCAGGCGATCGCATTCGGTCTCGGCGGCTTCGCCGGCACGGTGGCGATCGACATCACGCGCGCCTTCATCGAATCCCCGGGTTTTGCCTACGCACTGGTGTTTGCCTGCGAAGGCGTGCTGTTCGTCGTGTCTGCCGTCATGGCGCTGCGTATCGCCGGTGCGCCGGTGCCGCGTGCGGCGCGTGATCCTCTGGTGGCAGATCCGCCATTCATGTCCGGTATCGAAGGGAAGGCTTAGTCATGGCAAGCATGGAAAGTTTTGACGTGGTGGTGGTGGGAGGCGGGCCTGCAGGTTCGACCGCAGCGACTGATCTGGCCCGTCTGGGTCATACCGTGCTGCTGCTCGATCGCGCCGGGCGCATCAAACCCTGTGGCGGGGCGATTCCGCCGCGTCTGATCGAGGAATTCGCGATTCCCGACGAGCAACTGGTCGCCAAGGCGCGATCGGCGCGGATGATTTCACCGTCCGGCCGCAAGGCCGACATGCCGATCGAGGGCGGATTCGTCGGCATGGTCGATCGCGAGCAGTTCGACGAATACCTTCGCTGCCGGGCCAGTCTGGCCGGCGCGCATCGACGCACGGGGACCTTCGACCGGGTCGAGCGCGATGACGACGGCCGGGCCATCGTTCATTTCCGCAGCACCGAGGCGGAAGGCGGAACGGTGGGGGTGCGCGCCCGCGCCATCATCGGCGCCGACGGCGCATTGTCGGCTGTCGGACGCCAGTGCGTGCCCGGTGCCGACGAGGTGCCGTGCGTGTTTGCGTATCACGAAATCGTCCGCTCACCGAAGCAGGACTTCGACGGCAGTCGCTGCGACGTCTATTACCAGGGCCAGCTGTCGCCCGACTTTTACGGCTGGGTCTTCCCGCACGGTGACACGACCAGCATCGGCTCCGGTACGGCGACCAAGGGCTTTTCGATCCGCCAGGGCACCACCGCGTTGCGCGAGGCGGCCGGTCTGACCGGTGCCGAAACCATCCGCCGTGAAGGCGCTCCGATTCCGATGAAACCGCTGCGCAAGTGGGACAACGGGCGTGATGTCGTGCTCGCCGGCGATGCGGCGGGTGTGGTCGCGCCAGCGTCCGGCGAAGGACTGTATTACGCGATGACCGGTGGCCGGCTGGCGGCCGAGGCGGTCGACAGCTTTCTCGAAACAGGTGACGCGCGTGCGCTGGCAACGGCTCGCAAGCGCTTCATGAAGGCGCACGGCCGGGTGTTCATGATTCTCGGCATCATGCAGCGCTTCTGGTACGCCAGCGACAAGCGGCGCGAACGTTTCGTGAGCATCTGTCGCGATCCGGACGTGCAGCACCTGACATGGCAGGCCTACATGCACAAGAAGCTGGTCAAGGCGAAGCCGATGGCGCATGCGCGCATCTTCTTCAAGGATCTGGCTCACCTCTGCGGCATCGTATCACCGTGAACACGATTGCCGCCCCGCGCTGGCCGCCGGTGGTAGCGGCCGCTGTGGCGGCATTGCTGGTGGCCGGTCTGGGCGCTGCGGCGACCGATCTGAGCCCGTGGTACGAAGCCCTGCAGAAGCCCGCCTGGCAGCCGCCCGCGTGGCTGTTCGGTCCGGCCTGGACGCTGATCTTCGGACTTGCCGCGATGGCCGGCGTGCTCGGCTGGGTGCATGCGCCCGATGACCGTGCGCGGCGCCGGATGCTTTCCCTGTTTGCGCTCAATGGCGGGCTCAACGTGTTGTGGAGTGCGCTGTTCTTCCACTTCAGGCGGCCGGACTGGGCACTGTATGAAGTCGGCCTGCTCTGGCTGTCGGTGGCCTGTCTGGCGCTGCATCTGCGCGGGGCGTCGCGTAAAGCGGCCCGCCTTTTGTTGCCCTACCTCGCGTGGGTGGCCTTCGCAGCAGCACTCAACCTTGCAGTGGTCGATCTCAATGCGCCATTCGCGGCACATTGACCGGATCGACATCGATGTTTTCGATCATTCATGTACTTGGACATGTATTTTTTAATGAGTTACCGTAGCATGCGAGGATGTGGTGTGAAGAAGTAAGGGGCACCGACTTGTCGGACATGACATCAGGTCGTCAGCTCGGCTGCGCAATGAAGCGCGCCACCGGCGAAGGCAACTGATGCGGTTTGCGGGTGTTTCCGTGCAGGCTTCTGCGACCCGTCAATGTGACATGCCGTGCCCCCCGGTAGGCGCCGGGTTTTGCAATTCAAGCAGGTTCGCACGCTGTGCTTTGCGACTGCGTTCATCCGGTTCCGTACCATGAACAAGCTACCGAACGATCCGGGCGATCTGAGCGCATTCTCGGAGGTTGCCCCCGAACTGGCCGACATGCTGGTGTCGGTCACCAGTGACATTGCTCTCGTGCTCGACGACAAGGGCTTCATCCGCAGCGTGGCGCTGGGGGGTGCGGAACCCGTCAGCGCGACCGCCAGCGAGTGGCTCGGCCGCCAACTGGTCGATACGGTGACGCGCGATACCCGTCGCAAGGTCGAAGAACTGCTGCGCGAAGCCAATGTGGCAGGCGTATCGCGCACACGTCACATCAATCATCCTTCCGCTGCCGGTGCAGACATTCCGGTTGCGTACACGGCTGTGCGGCTCGGCCAGTCCGGTCCGCTGCTGGTCGCCGGGCGCGACCTGCGCGCGGTATCGGTCATGCAGCAGCGTCTGGTCGACGCGCAGCAGTCGATGGAGCGCGACTACTGGCGCATGCGCCAGGCGGAAACACGCTATCGACTGCTGTTCCAGATCGCCACCGACGCGGTCCTGATCATCGACGCCGACACCTTGCACGTGATCGACGCCAACCGCGCTGCGGCGCGCATGTTCGGATGTTCGGTGCAGGACATGCCGGGTCGCCAGGCCACCGATGGCGTCGCGCCGGCTTCGCTCGGGACGCTGGAAGAACTGCTCGGAACGGTGCGTGTGTCGGGGCGTCCGGGCGAGGCCCACGTCACCCTGTCGGGACTCGGGGGTGCCATCCACGTATGGGTATCGCCGCTGCGCGGTGAAGGACAGAGCCTGCTGCTTCTGCGTGCCACACCTGATGGCAGTTCGCCGCTGACCGCGCCCGACGACCCGTTGCTGCCCGAACTGATGCGTCTGACCCCTGACGCCATCGTGTTCACCAACGAACAGGGCATGTTGCTGAGCATGAACGCTGCGTTTGCCGAACTGGTGAAGATTTCGGCCGAGAAGGGTGTCCAGGGCCGTTCCCTCGGCGATTGGCTGGAACGCGACGGCGGTGGATTCACGAATCTTCTCGCCAGTGTGTGTCGCTCAGGCGTAAAACGCATGGGTGCGCGCCTGTGGGACGAGAAGGGCATGTCCACGGATATTGAACTGTCGGCCGTATTGATCCATAACGGAGATTCGAACAGTATCGGTTTCATCATTCGCGCGGTGCAGCCGCGCGGTCCGGGTGCGCCGCACCCGGGCAGCGTGCACTGAACACCGCACAGCCCGCGGTGGCGGGAGATCAGTGTTGAACGATCCGACATTCAGCCCGGCCTTTGGCCAGGCTGACCTCACCAATTGCGAACGCGAGCTCATCCATCTGGCCGGATCGATCCAGCCGCATGGTGTGCTGCTGGTCGTCCGCCGTACGGATGGCGTCATCGTCCAGGCGAGCGACAATGTCGTGCACTGGCTGGGTGTCGCCCATGACCAGCTGCTCGGCCGTACGCTCGATGTGCTGGGCGGGTCGCTCGCCTGTCGCATTGCCAAACTGGCGGATACGCTCGTTGCGGACGAACTGACCGCCTTTCACTGCGACATCGGTGGAACCGGTGCCCATGCCGGAGGCGTGTTCGAAGGCATGGCGCATCTCGGTCAGTCCGACACGGTCATCGTCGAACTGGAATCCGCCGAGTCCGATACCGAATCGATCGACGAAGACGCGCAGGCCTTGCTCGCGTCGTCGGTGCGGCGCTTCAGCGAAGCACTCAGCATCGCCGCGCTGTCGGATGCCGTCGTCCAGTCGGTCAGGGACCTGACCGGCTACGACCGCGTCATGGTGTATCGCTTCGACGACGAGGGTCACGGCGAAATCGTTGCCGAAGCACGCGAGGCAAAGCTCGATTCCCTGCTCGGCCATCGCTATCCGGCGACCGACATCCCGCAGCGCGCGCGCGAGCTTTATGTGCGCAACCGGGTACGTGTGCTGGTCGATGCCGGCTACCAGCCGGCCGCTGTACTTCCGCGCTGCATGCCGCACACCGGCGAAGAGCTCGACATGTCGAACTGCCATCTGCGCAGCATGTCGCCGTTGCACATCCAGTATCTGCAGAACATGGGCGTGACCGCCACGCTCGTGGTGTCGCTCGTGCGCGAGGGCAAGCTGTGGGGGTTGATTGCCTGCCATCACTACTCGCCCAGGCACATCCGCTATGCACAGCGTGCGGCGGTCGATCTGCTGGCGGAAGTGGTATCGACGCGGATCGCCGCGATCGAGAACTACGTGCGCACACAGGTCGACGTGCTGGTGCGCAGCCTTGAACTGCGCCTGATCGAAGCCACCTCGACCGAGGGCGACTGGCGACTCGCCCTGGTACGCAACCCGCGCACCTTGCTGCAACCGCTCGATGCGAGCGGCGCCGCACTGTTCCACGAAGGTGAGTTGCTGACCGTGGGCGAGGTGCCGTCGACCTCCGAACTGCGCGCGCTGTCGCGCTGGGTCGCGAGCGAAATGCGGCAGTCGCTGTTCAGCTGTGCGTCGGTTGCACGCGCGCATCCGCCGCTGGCCTCGCTGACACCGGTCGTGTGCGGCGTGCTGGCGATCGAATTGTCCTCTTCGGGGCAGGACTTCCTGATGTGGTTCCGGCGCGAACAATCCGCCACCATCATCTGGGCGGGCGATCCTGCCAAACCTGTGGTCGACAACGACCCGCTCACACTTTCGCCACGCCGCTCGTTTGCGGCCTGGTCGGAAATCGTTCGCGGCACGGGCGCTTCCTGGAGCCGCGCCGATCTGGCGCTTGCGCGCGCCATCGGTACCACTCTGCGCGACGTCATCCTGCAGACGCAGGCCGTGAGCCTGTTGATCGCGCAGCATCAGCTCGATCGTTTCCGCGGTGCCGTCGAAACCTCGGACGAGCCGGTGCTGGTGGCCAATGCGCAGGGGCGCGTGCTGTTCCAGAGCGTCGCGTTCGCGGCGCTGTTCAATACCTCGCCGCCCCGCGTACGTGCGCTTGACGACATGTGCGACCTGTTCGTCGTACCGGCGCAGGTGCGTGAAGTGATCGGCAATCTGATCCGCGAGCGCGATTCCTGGCGTGGCGAGTGGAAGCTGCGGGCGGGCGCCGGGCAGACCGTGGCGCTGGGCGTCAGGGCAGACACGATTCCAGGTGCCGGTGGATCGGTACTCGGCTACATCATCATCTTCACCGACCTGACCGATACCAAGCGCACGGAAGCTGCGCGGCGGCATCTCGAACAGTCGCTCAGCGAAGCAGGACGTGCCGGCATCGGTCTCGATCCGGCGATGCCGCTGCGACGCGAACCGGACGAAGTGGTGGGTGCCATACTTGCCAACGCCAGTGTGGCTGCCATGGAGCTGACCGACACCGCCGCTTCGATTCCCGTGGCCACGCTCATCGAGGAACTGGAAGCTTCCGCGACGCGTGCCGCTGCGCTGTATGGCAAGTTGCGCGCCTTCACGCGCGAGCACGGATAGTCGTCGGCAGACGGTGCGAATCAGTCAGGCAGCGCTGCAGCCAGTTCATCGAACATAGTGATGTGCCGCCGGAAACCGGCTTGCGCCTCGGCCACCAGCGCATCGACCCGCGTCGCGTCCTGCGGCAGCGCGTCGAGTCCGTCGCGGTAGCGGCGGATCAGACCGCCCACCTCGCCGTCGAACGCGTAGAAGCGCGTACCCAGGCCATCCTGCAGCTGAAGTGCAGCGGACACCACACGCCCGAGCACCTGACCGCCGTGCAGATCACCCAGATGACGAACGTAGGAGTGCGCGGCAAGCAATGCCGGCTGATCGATCGCCAGTGCCTTCAGGTGGTCGGCGTATTCGATCGCGGCCGCAGCGGGCGGGATGTCATCTGACCAGCCTCCGCCGTGCAGCGCGCACAGGTCTTCGTGCAGCGCCGCCGTACGCGGCAGTTCCGGCAGACACAGCGGCGCGATATCCGGCCGTCGGGCGTGCCGCGCCAGCCCGCTTTCGAGTGCGTCGTACAGCAGGTGAAGGCTGCGCAGCAGACTGCAGTAGGCGCGCGTCTCGATGCGGCCCTGCAGCAGCCGAGCCATCAGGCCGCTGCGTTCCGCGTGCCGATGCAGCTGAGTGGTTTCAGTACGCAGGCGCGTTGCGAGACCGGTGGTGACAAAAGCTCCATGCATCCGGAAATGATAACGTGCGCGGCCGGCACACCTGAGGAGGAAAAATGGCGGAATGGATGTCCGATGGACGACTGATCGATCTGATCGTGGTGCTTGTGCTGGTCGAGTGGCTGGCATTCGCCGCCTGGTATCGCCACACCGGGAAGGGCCTGTCGGGCGGCAGGCTGCTGCCCAATCTCGCAGCCGGGCTGTGCCTGATGCTGGCGCTGCGCTCGGCATTGACCGACGCATCGTGGATGTGGGTTGCGCTGTTCGTCGCGCTGTCGGGCGTGGCGCATGTCGCCGACCTGTGGTGCCGCTGGCCGCGCCGGCCGGTCTGACCCGCGACGAGCCTCTGTGGCTGCGACGGCCGGCGGGCGCCGGACCGTCGCCGTCGACTTACTCCTTGCCGACCTGCCAGGCTTCGACTGCCTGCGACACGATGGCGCCGCTCTCGGTATCGACTTCCAGCTTCACTTCCTTGCCGTCGGCGGTCTTGATGTCGAACTCGTAGGACGCCTTGCCGTCCGGTTCGATTTCGTACTCGACTTCGACGATCTCGCCCGGCGCCTTCTTCAGCGCGATTTCGCGTGCTTGCGCTTCGGTCACCTTGGCAGCCGAAAACTTCGTGTGGTCCTTGGTCACTTCCTCTTCGATTTCAACGACCTTGCCGGTCTTGCCACTGCATTCGACGTCCCACGCCTTGCCATCGGCCGTTTCGATATCGAACTCGTAGACGTGGCCTTCGCCTTCTTCCTTCTTCAATTCGACCTTGACGATATTGCCGTCCTTGGCCTTCAGCACCGCCTTCATGCACTTTTCAAAGCCGGCAGCGGTTTTCGGCATGTCGGCCGCCTGGGTGATGCCGGCAAAAGCCAGCAGGGCGACGGCGAGTGCAGTCAGTTTCATGAAATTCTCCTGGAGGATGGGATAAGCCGGTCAGCATGTTGCGCTGCGACAATCGAAGTTTACCCAAGGTCGGGAGGAATTCCCGGAACGGTCATGAAAAAGGGAATTTATCCCGGAAATATCGGGACAAATTCCCTGTATCAACGTGGCTGATGCAATACATCAAACACCGTTGCGACGCACCAATCAGTCCCGGCCGCGACCGTTACCCTGGCCCTTGCCGTGCGAGCCCTTGTCGGGCTTGCCGCCACGGCGGTCGTCATCATGGTCGTGACGATCATCCCCACGCCGGTCGTCGTGGCGCGACGGGCCGCCGCGGCCGCGTTCCCTTTCCTGATAGCGCGGCACGTAAACCGAGTTGTACCAGCTCTCCTGCACGAAATAGACCGGCCGGCCGCAGGCATCGTAGCGACCGCAGTGCTTGCGCCAGTTCTTTGCATGACCCGGCGGCACATGCATGTACACAGGCGGTGCAGCAACCGGCCCGCGCACGATGACCCGGGGTTCCGCATAGATCAGGCGCGGTCTCGGAAAGTCGCCGATGTCGATATGGCCATAGAAGCCCGGCTGTCCGATCGTGACGGAAACGCCGACATCGGTCGCCAGGGCGGATGAGGCCGAAACAGCGAGTGCGCCGGCCAGCAATAGAGTCTTCATGGTGTCAGGGTCCTGTAGTGATCGTGCTTCGTTAACGGTCGTGCAGGCGCAAAAGCCGTCCAGCGTTTGTTGTTCACCTGCTTCAATTTGTAACCGAAGCGCGAAATGCGGTTTTATCACCGTGGTGATCAGTGTCTTCCGGGTGCTTGCCGCAGGCTGTAGGACAAGAAGAGGAGACGCTGCGGCGCGCACTGACGCTGCAATCCGCAACATGTGGACACCTTTGCGCCAAAGTGTGTATCGGTGGCAACTGTTGAATTTGTCGCTCATTGCTTCATGCGCGAAGTGCGTAGTCTCGGTCCATGCAGATTACGGATCAGAGGCTTTCCATGAAACACACGTTTGGCAACACCCTTCGCATCTCGCTGGCCCTTGCGCTGATGGCGGCATTGCCCGCGCAGGCCGAACCCATTCTGGTCACCGGCTGGGCGTCGCCCGGGCCGACGGCCGTGGTCAGGATTTCCAATACCGTGCCGGCCATCGATTCCCGGGTGTATGCCGGCGCGTTCGCGACGATCGAAAGTGGCAGCAACACCTTCGCCTCCTGGTGCATCGACATCTTCCAGCGCACGCAGATCGGCGCCACGGTGACCAATTTTTCGCAGGTCACCGGTGAAGCCTTCTTCGGTACGCAGACCGTGCGCTTTGACCAGCTCGGCCAGCTGGCGACGCTGGCCTACGCCGATGCGCTGAGCAGCGTCACGCACGCAGCCGCCTTCCAGCTTGCGATCTGGGAAATCACCAACGAAACCAGCGGTACGCTCAATGTCGGCGGCGGCAGCTTCCGTGCGTCCAATGCCAACGACGCAATGGTGCTTGCACAGAGCTGGCTCGATGCATTGCCCGATGAGTCGCTGTACGGTTTCAACGTGTGGACGAGCGGCACCCACCAGGATCTGGTGGTGTTCGACATGCTTCCGCCGCGACTGCCGCAGCCCGCCCAGGGTGTTCCCGAACCGGGCAGTCTGGCGCTGGCCGCGCTGGGCTTCGGTGCGCTGTTCGCCGCGCGCCGTCGCACGCGTTTCAGCGCTGCCGTCTGAGGCTGAACTGCGCCAGTGCGCGGGCGGTGTGCGAGTGCTGCAGATGCGCCGCCTGCGCGACCAGCGCTTCCGGTGAGCCGGCGGTCACCACCTGACCGCCGCCGCCGCCGCCTTCCGGACCGAGGTCGATGATCCAGTCGGCTTCGGCCATCAGGTCCAGATCGTGTTCGATCACCACCACGCTGTGACCGGCATCGACCAGCCGGTGCAGTACCCCGATCAGCTTTGCGATGTCGGCCATGTGCAGGCCGGTCGTCGGTTCGTCCAGCACATAGAGCGTGTGCGGATTGCCGCGGCCGCGTCGCGCGTTCGCCGGGTCAGTCGAGTTTTCAGCACTGGCCGGTGACTTGGCCAGCTCGGTCACCAGTTTCATGCGCTGCGCCTCGCCGCCGGACAGCGTCGGACTGTGCTGCCCCAGCGTCAGATAGCCGAGCCCCACTTCCTGCATCAGCCTGAGCGTGGCCGACAGCGTCCGGTGCGCGGCAAAGAAGTCCACCGCTTCGTCGACACTCATCGCCAGCACATCGGATATCGACTTGCCGCGCCAGATGACCGCGCGCGTTTCGCTGTTGAAGCGCGCGCCGCCGCAGGCTTCGCAGGGCACCCGCACGTCGGGCAGGAAGGACATTTCGATCTGCCTCAGCCCCTGGCCTTCGCACAGCGTGCACCGGCCGGGCCCGGTGTTGAACGAAAAGCGCGCGGCAGTGAAGCCGCGTTCGCGCGCATCCTGCGTTTCGGCGTAGATCTTGCGGATGCCGTCCCAGAAGCCGATGTAGGTGGCCGGGCAGGAGCGCGGCGTCTTGCCGATGGGCGTCTGGTCGACCTCGAGCACACGGCCGAGCGCCCCCCAGCCTTCGATGTCCGCGCAGCCGATGCAGTCGCCGTCGTGGCCGGCCAGCTTCGCCGCGACGTTGTCGCGCAGCACGTCGCGCGCCAGCGACGACTTGCCGGAACCCGATACGCCGGTCATCACGACCAGCCGGCCGAGCGGTACGTGCACGTCCATGCCCTTCAGGTTGTGCAGTCTCGCCGCGCGCACGATGAGCGAAGGCGTGTCGTCCCCGACCGGACGCCGCGGCACGAAACTGTGCGGCAGCGGGCGCGCGAGATACTGGCCGGTGATCGACTTCGGCTGCCGCGCCAGCACCGACGCGTGGCCCTGCGCGATCACTTCGCCGCCCAGCCGACCTGCGCCGGGACCGAGATCGATCACGTGATCGGCACGCAGGATGGTGTCTTCGTCGTGTTCGACCACCAGCAGGGTGTTGCCCTTGTCGCGCAGCTTCACGAGCGTGTCGAGCAGCACCTGGTTGTCGCGCGGATGCAGTCCGATGGTCGGCTCATCCAGCACGTAACACACGCCGCGCAGGTTCGAGCCCAACTGCGCAGCCAGCCGGATGCGCTGCGCCTCGCCGCCGGACAGCGTCGGTGCAGCGCGATCCAGCGACAGATAGCCGAGGCCGACTTCACGCAGGAAATGCAGCCGGCTGTTCAATTCGCTGACCACGTCACGCGCAATGTCGGCATCTCGTCCAGCCAGCGTCCACGTGCCGATCGCCGCCGACAGCGTGCTCACGGGCTGCGCCGTAAGCTGCGCGATCGACTGGCCGAACAGCTTCACATGGCGCGCCACCGGATTCAGCCGTTCGCCGTCGCAGGCCGGGCAGGCTTCAGGTTCCTCCTGCTGCCACTCGTTCCAGGTCGCCTCTTCACCGGTCTGTTCGGCGTCGAAACCGGTCAGCTTCAGACCGGTGCCCATGCATTTCGGACACCAGCCGTGCTTCGAATTGAACGAGAACAGCCGCGGGTCGAGTTCCGCGAAACCGGTGCCGCAGCTCGGGCAGGCGCGCTGGGTCGAATACACCTCGACCGTCGGCGCCGGCGCGTCCGGCTGGCCGAGCCGGTCCAGCGGCGCGAGCAGGTGCAGCACGCCCTTGCCGTGTTCGAGCGACTGGCGCACGGCATCGCGCAAGGTCTTTTCGTCGCGCTCGCTGACCACGAAATCGCGGATCGGCAGTTCGATCGTGTGTTCCTTGAAGCGGTCCAGCCGCGGCCAGGGCGCGGTCGTCAGGAACTCGCCGTCCACCCGCAGATGCGTATGGCCGTGCGACTTCGCCCAGCGCGCCAGTTCGGTGTAGTAGCCCTTGCGACTGATCACCAGCGGTGCCAGCAGGCCGATGTGCTGGCCGCGCCGCTCGCGCAGGATGCGCGCCACCATCGCGTCCTCGGTCTGCGGCGCGATCGCGCAGTCGCAGTCGGGGCAGTGCTGCACGCCCAGCTTCACGTACATGAGGCGCAGGAAGTGGTAGATCTCGGTCTGCGTCGCCACCGTGCTCTTGCGGCCACCGCGGCTGGTGCGCTGCGCGATCGCCACGGCCGGCGGAATGCCGAACACGCCGTCGACATCCGGCTTGCTTTCCGGCTGCACGAACTGGCGCGCGTAGGCATTCAGCGATTCGAGATAGCGGCGCTGGCCTTCGCCGAAAACGATGTCGAACGCCAGCGTGGACTTGCCCGAGCCGGACACGCCGGTCACCACGGTAAAGCGGTCGCGCGGAATGTCGACCTCGATGTTCTTCAGGTTGTGCTCGCGCGCGCGGTGCACCACGATGCTGTGGGCGGCGCGGGCGCGCAAGCCGGAAGCGTGATCGTAGCTTGCAGGCTCTTCCCTCACCCCGACCCTCTCCCGCTGATGCGGGAGAGGGAGCAAACCCTCGCCCGGCTCCCCGCTGTTCTCCCTCTCCCCGATCACGGGGAGAGGGCCGGGGTGAGGGGCAAAGGTGTCGGTGATGCGGTATTCGGCGAGCGCCCGCCCGGTGTGCGAGGCGGTGCAGGCGACGATCTGCGACGGCGCGCCTTCGAATACCAGCTGACCGCCGTCCTCGCCGGCTTCCGGGCCGAGATCGATCAGCCAGTCGGCGGCGGCGATCACGTCCAGATTGTGTTCGATCACCAGCACCGTATGACCGGCGTCCAGCAGTTTCGAGAAGGCGCCGAGCAGTCGCGCGATGTCATCGAAGTGCAGGCCGGTGGTCGGTTCGTCGAGCAGGAACAGCTTGCTGCCGGCGGCCTTGTTCTTCTTTGTCGTGGCGGCCTCGGCGAGGAAGCCGGCCAGCTTCAGCCGCTGCGCCTCGCCGCCGGACAGCGTCGGCACAGGCTGGCCCAGCGTCACGTAGTCGAGGCCGACATCGACCAGCGCCTGCAGGCCGGCCACCGCGCTGTCCGCGTAGCGACGGAGTTTGGGTTCAAGGTCGGCGAGGTCGCGCAGCCAGTCCAGCGCATCGCGTACCGTCATCGCCAGCAGGTCGGAAATGCTGCGGCCGTCGAGCGTGATTTCGCGCACTTCGGCGCGGTAGCGCGTGCCGTTGCAGTCCGCGCAGCGCAGATACACGTCGGACAGAAACTGCATTTCGACGTGTTCGAAGCCGGTGCCGCCGCAGGTCGCACAGCGACCCTTGCCGGCGTTGAACGAAAAGGTGCCGGCGGTGTAGCCGCGTTGCTTGGCCTCGGCCTGAAGCGCGAACAGTTCGCGCATCGGGTCGAACGCACCGACGTGCGTGACGGGATTCGACCGCGCGCTCTTGCCGATGGCGGACTGGTCCACCATCACCACGTCGGCGATCTGTCCGACCCCTTCCAGCGCGTCGTGCTCGCCCGCGCTTTCTGTCGGCCGGCCGAAGTGCTTCAGCAGCGCCGGATACAGCACATCCTGGATCAGCGTCGACTTGCCCGAACCGGATACGCCGGTCACGGCGACCAGATGGCCGAGCGGGATCGCGATGTCGATCCGCTTCAGGTTGTGCGCCCGGGCGCCGACCAGCCTGAGCGTCGGGCCGGTGGTCTTCACCGCCCGCCGGGTGCCGAGCGCGGCATCGACCGTGCGACGCCCGGCAAGGTAGTCGGCGGTCAGCGTGTCGGCCGTCGCGATGCCGGCCGGCGGGCCGTCGAACACGACCTGGCCGCCGCGCGAACCGGCGCCCGGGCCGATGTCCAGCAGGCGGTCGGCGTGG
Source organism: Methyloversatilis sp. (assembly GCA_016791045.1). GTDB lineage: Bacteria > Pseudomonadota > Gammaproteobacteria > Burkholderiales > Rhodocyclaceae > Methyloversatilis. The sequence continues at coordinate 69,825 of JAEUNO010000026.1, forward strand.
CGCATGATCTGCGGATCATGCTCGACCACGACCAGCGTGTTGCCGGCATCCTTGAGGCGCCGCATCACGCCGATCACGCGTTCCATGTCGCGCGGGTGCAGACCGATCGACGGCTCGTCGAGCACGAACAGCGTATTCACCAGCGAGGTGCCGAGCGCCGTCGTGAGGTTGATGCGCTGCACCTCGCCGCCGGACAGCGTGCGCGACTGGCGGTCGAGATTCAGGTAGCCGAGGCCGACGGTGCACAGATAGCCGAGCCGGGTGCGGATTTCCGCCAGCAACTCTTCGGTGGCCGTGTCGAGAGGCGGGGGCAACGTGAGTGCGTCCATCATCGCGCGCAGCGTCGACGCGGGGAGTTGCATCACTTCGTGGATGGTGCATGCCCGGGTTTCGAGCCAGGGCTGATGCCCTCGCTCGCCCTCACCCCGGCCCTCTCCCGGGGGGAGAGGGGGACGTTCGGCATGTTCCGGCGCTGATGCGCCGGAACATGGAAAGTCGATCTTCCACAGCGCGGCGTCGGGCTTGAGACGGCTGCCGCCGCAGGCGGTGCACGGAGTGTAGGCGCGGTAGCGCGACAGCAGCACCCGGATGTGCATCTTGTAGGCCTTGGTTTCCAGCCACTCGAAGAAGTGGCGCACGCCGTACCAGGTGCCCGGCCACGATTTCTGCCAGGTCTTCCACTTCACATCGCCTTCGAGCACCCAGCGGCGATGCTCGGCGCTCAGTTCGGCGAACGGCACGTCCATCGGCACGCCGTGTTTTGCGGCCATCTTTTCCAGATCGGTCTGGCATTCGTTGTACGACTCGGTCTGCCAGGGCTTGATCGCGCCACCGGCGAGCGTCTTGCGCTCGTCCGGAACGACCAGTCCGAAGTCGATGCCGATGACGCGTCCGAAACCGCGGCAGGTTTCGCAGGCGCCCAGCGGTGAATTGAACGAAAAGTGCGCCGGCAGCGCCGGGCTGTAGGCGATGTCGCACTCGGCGCAGTGCAGCCGGTTGGAAAACGCCCAGCGCGCGGCAGTGGCGCCCTCGGCATCGAGCACCTGCACGTGCATGACGCCCTGACCGAGTCGCAGCGCGGCTTCGACCGCCTCGGCCACACGCGCACCTTCGGCGCCGGCCGCGCGAAAGCGGTCCTGCACCACCTGCAGCGTGCTGCCGTCGCGCGCATGGATGCGCGTGTAGCCCTGACGTTCCAGCCAGCCCTGGATTTCGGCATCGCTGAAATTGTCCGGCACGGTGACCGGCGCCGTGACGACCAGGCGCGGGTCGCCCGCGTCGGCTGCGCGGGCATTGATCTGCCGCGCGATGTCGTCGGCCGACTGTTCATGCACCGGCTGGCCGCAGCCGCGGCAGTGCAGCGTGGCGGTGCGCGCGAACAGCAGCTTCAGGTGATCGTTCAGTTCGGTCATCGTGCCGACCGTCGAACGCGAGGTGCGCACCTGATTGCTCTGGTCGATCGCGATGGCCGGCGGCACGCCGGAGATCGAATCGACCTGCGGCGCATCCATGCGGTCGAGGAATTGCCGCGCGTACGGGGAAAAGGTTTCGACATAGCGCCGCTGGCCTTCGGCATACAGCGTGTCGAATACCAGCGAGGACTTGCCGGAACCGGACACGCCGGTCACCACGGTCAGCAGGCCGAGCGGGAAATCGACGTCGATGTTCTTCAGGTTGTTCTGCCGCACGCCACGCAGGCGGATGGCGTGGTTCGGCGCGAGGCCGACGGGTCGATAGCTTGGGTGCGTCACGGGCAGGCGGTCTGGCGGGAGAGGTTTTCAGGTTGAAGGGTATCAGCGCTCGGGGCGGGCCGCAGCAGCGTGTCCGCGTCAGGCGCTCACGGCCGCAGGAAAGCCGGCAGTTCTGCCGCGTCGCCCTTCCAGAATGGCATGTTCCGGGCCGCTTCGATGTCTGCCTCCAGCCATTCGACCGGAATCGCATAGCGTTTTTCCCCGGGCGTGCTGGCGATGAAGGCGAGCAGGCCGACCAGTTCGCCTTCGTTGTTGAACAGCCCGCCGCCGCTGTCGCCGACCACGAAAGGCACGCTGGTTTCGATCACCGCGCCGCCGTCCATCGGGTGCAGTGCGCCGACCTCACCGATCATCAGCCGGACGTCGTTGCCGTAGGCGCCGCTGAAGGCCAGCAGGCGGTCACCGGTCTTCAGGTCCTTGCTGCGCGCGAGTTTCGCTGCCGGGGCCGCGAGGCCGGGTGCGGCGAGCACGCACAGATCGCGTGCGCGGTCCTGCCGGGCGAGGCTGGCCGGTGAGGCGACGTACTTGTAGCTCACCTTGATTTCGGTTGCGCCCTCGACAACATGGCAGGCGGTCGCCACGCGTTCGCCCGGCAGCACGACGCCGCTGCCGACCGACACGGATCCGTCGGGCTGAGTGGCCAGTATGCGCATCGTGGTCTGGATGGCCGTGGCGATGCCCTGGGCCAAAGCCCCGGTGCTGCACGTCAGGCAGGCGGCAAGGATGATCAGATTCTTCATGGCAACTCCGCTGGATTCGGTGTGTCTCGGACTTGAGGCGCTGCGCTTGGTTGCACCGGGGTGGCATTCTGTACCGTACAGAATGGTATGGTCGAAGCGGATTTCAGTTCGGGAGAGCAGGCATGCGGATGTCGATCAACGTCCAGATTCTGGTGGGTGCGGCGGCCGGCGTGGCGCTCGGCGTGCTGTTGGGCGCACTGCCGGCGGATGCGGCGCTGCGCGTACACGGGCTGTACGTCGCGTCGCTCGTCGGCGGGCTGTTCATTGCATTGCTCAAGATGGTGCTGGTGCCGCTGGTGTTCTCGTCCATCGTGGTCGGCATCGCCGGTCTGCGCAAGCAGCAGAACATGCAGCGCGTGTGGGTCACCACCTTGCTGTTCTACCTGTTCACGCTTGTGATTGCCGTCGTGCTGGGTCTGCTTGCGGCGAATGTGTTCCGGCCCGGCGCCGACATGCAGATCGAAATGTTTGCCGATGCCATGGCGGCCTTCGAAGCCAAGCGACTGCCCTTCCCGGAGTTCCTGACGCAATTCGTCACCGGCCTGTTCCAGAACCCGTTCGCCTCGCTCGCCCAGGGCGCGATCGTGCCGCTGGTGGTGTTCGCGCTGATTCTCGGTGTGGCACTGGTGCAGGGCGGCGAGCGCTACGCCACGATCAACCGCCTGATGGAAGAGATGCTCGACCTGTCGCTGAAGGTCGTGGGCTGGGTGATGGTGCTGGCGCCCTGGGGCGTCGCTGCGCTGCTCACACGCCTGATCGCCACACAGGATCTGGCCCTGCTCGGCACCATGCTCACCTTCGTGCTGGTCGTGCTCGGCACCACCTTGTTCCACGGCGTTGTCGTGCTGCCCGGCCTGCTGTGGCTGATTGCCCGAGTCAGTCCGCTGGCGTTGTGGCGCGGCGGTCGCGAATCGCTGATCACCGCGTTTGCGACCAGTTCCAGCGCGGCGACCATGCCGATCACGCTGCGTGTGGTCGAGAGGAATTTCGGGGTGCGACCGGCCACCGCGGGGTTCGTGGTGCCGGTTGGCACCACGATGAACATGGATGGTACGGCGCTCTACGAAGCGGCGGCGGCGCTGTTCATCGCCAATCTGGTCGGCATCGAACTGAGTCTGGGCCAGCAGGTCGTCGTCTGTTTCATGTCGATGCTGGCTGCCGTCGGTGCGCCCGGCATTCCGAGCGCCGGCATGGTGACCATGGCCATGGTGCTGCAGTCGGTCGGTCTGCCGGTGGAAGCGATCGCCATCCTGCTGCCGATCGACCGCCTGCTCGATGCGGTGCGCACGACGGTGAATGTCGAGGGCGACATCGTCGGCAGCATTGTCGTCGAGGCCCTCAACCCGCCGACGGCCGATGCAACGGCCATGGCGCAGCAGCAAACCCTGCCGACCCGGACCTGAGTGCATGTCGATGGATTCACCCCCCGCCCCCATCCCCGAAGCCCGGGGCGATGCCCCGCCGTCGCGCCTGCGCATCGACCCGACGCTGCAGTTCATGCTGATGATCGGCGTCGCGGTGCTGGCCGCGGCACTTGCCTACGCGCTGAGCAGTCCGCGCAATCCGCTCGCCTGGCAGTGGGGCGTGCTGGCCGGCCTCGCCGGATTCGGCGCGACGGCGATCGGTGCGGCACCTGCGCTGGGCCTTCGTTCGCTCGGTCAGCGGGGAGAGGACATCCTGCTCGGCTTTGGCGCCGGCATGATGCTGGCGGCTTCGTCGTTTTCCCTCATCCTGCCCGGGCTGGATGCGGGCGAGTCGCTGACCGGTTCGCGCGCCCTGGGTGCGGCAGTGGTCGTGACCGGAATGGCGATCGGCGTCTGGCTGATGAGGGTGCTCGACGCGCTGACGCCGCATGAACATGCACATTGCGGCACATGCGGGCCGGAAACCCGCATGGGACGCGTATGGCTGTTCGTCAATGCGATCGCACTGCACAACCTGCCGGAAGGCATGGCGATGGGCGTGTCGTTTGCGCAGGCCGACATGGCGGTCGGGCTGCCGCTGTCGACCGCCATTGCGATTCAGGACGTTCCGGAAGGCCTGGCTGTCGCGGTCGCGCTGCGCGGCGTGGGCATGTCGCCGTGGAAGGCGGTGGGCATTGCCGCATTGAGTGGATTCATGGAACCGCTCGGTGCGCTGATCGGCCTGGGTCTGTCGAGCAGCTTCGAGCTGTTCTATCCGGGTGGTCTCGGACTGGCGGCCGGCGCGATGATTTTCGTCGTGTCACACGAGGTGATACCGGAAACCCATCGCAATGGCCATCAACAGGCCGCCACGCTGGGCCTGATGGCGGGCTTCATGGTCATGATGGTGCTCGACACCACGCTGGGCTGACCCCTGCTGGCTCACTGCACGGTGCACGAGGCGTCGGCGTCGCTGCCCAGACCGGTGCTGCCACCGAGCCCGCCCGGCCCGGGTCGCGCCGCGGTGGACGACGGCAGGGCCTTGTCCAGCCCGGGGTTCTCCGACAGCGTTGCCGGCGCGCTGTCCTTGCTCGACACGACACCGGCCTGACCGACTTCGAAGGTTTTCGATCCGGCATCGTTCTTCACTTCGATGCTGCCTTCCTCGACGTCGAACACCAGCGCTGGTTCGCCCGGCTTGCGGTCCTTGGCTTCTTCCAGCGCCTTGATGCAGGCCGGATCTTCCTTCTCTGCCTCATCGCACAGCAGCATGCCGAAACGCGTGCCGCGGATGCCGATGGTGGCGGTGACCGTGCTGGCGCGGTAGCCCTCGCGGTTGCGCTTGCCGATCAATCCGGTCACGGCGCGCAGGCCGCCCTTGAGCAGGCTGTACAGCAGGCTGTCCTTTTCCGGCCTGGCTTCGTCGAAGGCGAAACCATCGATCTTCACCTTGCTGCGCGGGCGCAGTGCCAGCGACGAGCCGTCACCGAACTCGATGCGCGCCACCGTGCTCTTTTCGGTCGTGATCACGTCGCCGTTGTAGATCGACGAATCGCGCCCGAGGATGCGCGTCTTGTTGTCGGGCGTCTGCACATACATCGTGCCCGACACATAGCTGACGCGACCTGCGGTGGGCACCGGCGTGGCCTGCGGGTCTTCGGCCTGGGCCAGCGGCGCCATGATGAATGCCGCGGCGATGGCGCTGAAATGACGTGCGTGAGACATGACGGGACTCCTTATCTGCACTGCAGGCGGCTCGCGCTGAATTCGCGCAGCGGCTGTTCGAATGACGGACCCGACGCGGTGACGATTTCGCTCAGCGCGTCGATGCTTGCGATGTTCACAGTCTGCGGGGGCGTGAAGGCCGGAGTGGACGGCAGCGCGATGCGCGGCGGCTGGAATATCTCCGGCAGCAGCGTGGTGGTGATCACCTGCACTTCGGGTTGCGTGACGGCCGGTGCTGATGCCACCGCGAATATCACGTTGATCTGCGCCGTTCCACTGCCCAGACTGAGCGTGAAGCGCGCCGAATCGTTGCCGTTGAAACCCGCGTTGGCCGTGTATTGCCACGCCGATTGCTGGCCATCCAGCACCCCATTGCCCGGACCGCTGGACAGCACCGCACCGCTGCGCAGACTGAACAGCAGCGGCGTGCCCCCGGTTGCGGCAAACGTCTGGTTGATGACCGGCGCCGACGTGGGCGAGAAGCTCAGCGTGCCGTTGCCGCCGATGCGGTTGAAGATGTCGGGGGGCAGGTCGCCGCCCAGTTCCATCGTCGCGTTGTCGCCGATGACGAACAGACCGCCGCCGCCGATGCCGCCGGTCAGGCCGAGATTGCCCGCGCTGGCCTGCACGTTGCCGTCATTGACAAGGCGCACTGCAACGTTCGACGTGCCGCCGCCCAGTGTGCCTTCCAGCGCGCCTCGGTTGACCAGGCTGCCGGTGCCGCCGACGCTGGTGTTGCTGCCCAGTCCGAGCGAAGCACCATCGCTGACGATCAGTTGCGAACCGCCGTTCAGTGCCAGCTGCGTGCCGGTATCGAGCAGGCCGGAACCGCCTACGTTCAGCACGGCGCCGTTCAGTGCCAGGCTGCTGCCATCGAGCACCGTGTCGCCACGCACCACGATGACGCGTCCAGTGCCGCCGATCGAACCGGATGTCCAGGTCAGGTCGTCGGTCACCGTCAGCGTGCCGTTGCCGCCGATGTTGCCAGCGACACGCAGGTCGCCGAAGGTGGCGTTGCTGTTGAAATTGACCAGTGTGTTGCCACTGACGCGCGTCTCGCCGCTGACGTTGTAGCCGCCGTTGATATTGAACACCCCGCCCGAGAAGGCGGTGAACTCGACGTCACCCGGACCGGTGATCGACGAGCCGGGCCCGAAGTCGCGGAAGGCGTCGCGGAAGCGCAGCGTGGCCCCCGAATCGACCGAATAGACACCACTGTCGGCACCCGGTCCGGAAGCGTCGGTGTCGTGCGCCAGCACCGACAGCGTGCCGCTCTCGACATCGACCGCGCCATTGTTGGCGAAGATCATGCCGCCGCCGTTGCCGAACTCGAATGTCGCACCGCTATCGACGATGACGCTGCCGTTGTTGTTCAGGCGGGTGGTCGTCAGGTTGCCGGCACTGCCGGACAGCACGTTCAGCGTGCCGTTGTTGGTGAATACGTTGCCGCTCATCGTGCCGCCGGCGTAGTTCAGGACGCCGTTGTTGAGCAGCGCGCTGCCGAAGTTGAGGTTGCCGCCAGTGAGGTTGAGCGTGCCGCCCGGCTGCACGGTGGTCGGTGCATTGAGCACGCCGCCGGTCAGCGTCAGCGAGTTCGCGTTGCCGATGGTGAGCCCGGCCACCGTGACGGTCGGTATCGCGTTCAGGACAACGTTCGACCCGCCCGCGAGCGTGATGAACACGAGGTCATTCACACCGGGCAGCACGTCGCCGGTCCAGTTTGCCGCGTCGGTCCACAACTGGCTGCCGGCACCGCCGTCCCAGCAGATGCCGGTGGTGCAGGCGGTGTAGCCGAGGCTCAACGAGCTGCCGAGCGTGCGTGTCGTGAAGCCGGTCGGTGCCACCAGCTGGAGTGCGCCCGCGTCGAGCGCGCCACTTGCGGTCACCACGGGCAGCTGCATGCCTTCGACCGGTACCGCTGCGCCGAGCGACTGCACCTCGATCACGCCGTCGAGCAGGGTGTTGCCACGTACGTCGAGTACATCGAACTGGTTGGTCGCGGTACCTGCAAATTCCGCTTCGATACGTCCCGCGGCGGTCTGCGTGACGTTGCCGAGCACCGTCAGACGGCCGATCCGGTCGTCGCCACCCGGGCGCACGATGCCGCTGTTGGTGAGTGTGCCGCCTGCGACATCCAGTGTGCCGCTGCCTTCGATGACGCCGGTGTTGGTCAGCACCGGGGCCGTGGTGATGGTGGCGCCGGCGTCGATATGCATGACGCCGCTTAAGGTGCCGAGCGACGCGAGCTGCAGCGTGCCTGTTTCGCCGCGGTAGCTGCCGCCCTGATCGACGAGGCGTGCGAGGCTGGCGAAGCCGCTGGTACCGGCGCCGCCGGTCTTGGCGAGCGTGCCGCTGTTGTTGAAGTTGCCGCCGTTGCCGGAGGTTTCGCTGATCACGCCATCGGACGCGAAGTTGAATCGGCCGGTGTTGTTGAAGGTCGTGCTGTCGTTGATCAGCAGCGCGCGCCCGTCGCTCAGGTAATTGACGGTGCCGGCGTTGTTCAGCGTCACACCGCTCAGCGTCAGATGACCGCCATTGGTGTTCGCGTTGAAGGTGCTTGTGCTGCCGGCGGCCAGATTCAGCGTGCCGCCGCTGATCGTCGCCTGGCGGCTCCAGTTCAGGCCGCCGTTGAGGGTCAATGTGCCGGTGGATGCGATCGTGCCGCCGGTGAGGTTGACCTGACCGTTGAAGGTGGCGCCGACGGTGCTGATCGAGGCGCCGCTGAAGTTCGTGCTGCCGTTGATCGTCGCGCCGTTGGCGAAGCTGTGCGTACCGGCATTGAACTGCACGCCATTGCCCAGGATGTTGAACACGCCGGCATGGGCGCCCTGCGTCTGCAGGTTGATCGTGCCCGTTCCGGAATCGACGGTGCCGCCATTCAGGTTGTTGAAGCGCACCTGGCTCGCGAAGCCGCTGCTGCCGACGCCGCCGGTCTTGGCGAGGGTGCCGCTGTTGTTGAAGTTGCCACCATTGCCCGAGTTTTCGGTGACCACGCCATCGGATGCGAAGTTGAATCGGCCGGTGTTGTTGAAGGTCGTGCTGTCGTTGATCAGCAGCTGACGGCC